>CAIZNI010000019.1 GCA_903934295.1 uncultured beta proteobacterium | reverse complement strand
GCGGGCGCACGCCGCTCGCCCAGAGCGGCGTGCGGCGCATCCTGCTGACCGCGTCCGGCGGACCGTTCCGCCGACACACCCTGGCGCAGATGAAGGAGGTCACGCCCGCCGATGCGTGCGCCCATCCGAACTGGAGCATGGGTCGAAAGATTTCCGTCGACTCCGCGACCATGATGAACAAGGGGCTCGAAATCATCGAGGCCCATTACCTCTTCGGTCTGCCTTCGCAACGGCTCGATGTCGTCGTTCATCCGCAAAGCATCATTCATTCGCTGGTCGAGTACCTCGACGGATCCATGCTCGCGCAGCTGGGCAACCCCGACATGAGAACCCCGATCGCCCACGCGCTGGCCTATCCCGAGCGCTGCGACAGCGGCGTCGAATCGCTCGATCTCACCCGCCTGGGCCGCCTCGATTTCGAGCCGCCGGATCCGGTGCGTTTTCCCTGCCTGCGCCTGGCGCGCGAGGCCCTCGAGGCCGGCTCGGGTGCGGCTTGCGTGCTCAACGCCGCCAACGAGATCGCGGTCGCGGCCTTTCTCGAGGGCCGCATCGGTTTCACCCGCATCGCCGAGGTGGTCGATCAGACCCTGCAGGTGCTGGGCGGCTCATCGGCGTGCCTGTCGATCGAGGCCGCGCTGGGGCTCGATGCGCAGGCGCGCGAACGGGCTGGCGCCCAAGTCCTCGCGCACGCTGCCTGATGCCCTTCGCCCCCTTTTGAGCTTCCACGCGATCCCACCCGGAACCGTTGCATGATCCAGACTCTGCTTTCCTTCCTCGCCGCGCTCACCCTGCTGGTTTTCGTCCACGAGCTCGGTCACTACCTGGTGGCCCGCTGGTGCGGGGTCAAGGTGCTGCGGTTTTCGATCGGCTTCGGCAAGCCGCTGTACACCTGGACGGTCGGACCCGACCGCACCGAGTGGACGATCGCAGCGATCCCGCTGGGCGGCTACGTCAAGATGCTCGACGAGCGCGAGCAGGGCACCAGTGCGATACCCGCGGCGGATCTGCCGCGCGCCTTTTCCCGCCAGTCGCTCGCCCGTCGATCGGCGATCGTCATCGCCGGCCCGATGGCCAATTTCCTGCTGGCCATCGGCCTGTACTTCACGCTGAACATCATCGGGGTCGAGGAGCCCCTGCCGGTGGTTGGCGCGCCGCCCGCGCAAACCGCCGCTGCGGGTGCCGGCGTGAGTGCCGGTGACAAGGTGGTGAGCATCGACGGCCACGACATCCGCTCGTGGAACGAAGTTCGTCTGCGCATGATCGACGGGCTGATCGAACGCCGTCCGATTGCCGTCGGGGTGGAGCGCGGCGGCGCGCCGGTCACGCTGACCCTGCCCACCGACGGCTTGCCGCCGGGCGAACTGGAACGCGACTTCCTGCGCACGCTTGGGCTTGAATTGGGTGGGGGGCGGGTCGTCATCGCCAGCGTGTCACCCGAGTCGGCCGCCGCTCGTGCCGGCCTGCAAGCGGGCGATCAGGTCACCGGCGTCGGCGGCAAGCCGGTGGGCCGGCCCAGCGAACTGATCGAGCGCATCCGCGCCCATCCTGGATTGCCGCTCTTTCTTGAGATTCAACGGGGCTCGGACAACCTGCAAATCGAGGTGCGGCCCGACAGCGCTGCGTCCGATCGTCCCGGCGAGGCGGGACGCGCGGTCGGGCGCATCGGCGCCGGCATCTCGGGCCGGGTGGCGATGATCGAGGTGCGTTACGGCCCGATCGAGTCGGTCGGCCGCGCGATGAGCCAGACCTGGGACATGTCGATCTTTTCGCTGCGCATGCTGGGCAAGATGGTGGTCGGTGAACTGAGCTGGCGTAACCTGAGCGGACCCGTCGCGATCGCCGATTACGCCGGTCAGAGTTCGCGGGTCGGCTGGTACGCCTATGTCGCCTTCCTGGCCCTCATTTCGATCAGTCTCGGGGTGCTCAACCTGCTGCCGATCCCGGTGCTCGACGGAGGCCATTTGGTATATTACGGACTCGAAGCGATCCGCGGGCGTCCGCTCTCCGATCGCTTCATGGAACTTACCCAAAAGGCAGGGCTGGCGCTCATCGGCGCGATGATGGTGGTGGCCCTGTTCAACGACCTCACCCGCCTGATCGGATCGTGATGCGATTTCCGCGCAACCGGCGCGGCGAACGTTCGTCCCTTGTGTTCAAGGGCGCGGCCGGTCTCGCAGCCTTACTCCTGGCCCACGCTGCGCTGGCTGTTCAGCCGTTCGTGGTGCGCGACATCCGCATCGAAGGCATCCAGCGTACCGAGCCCGGTACCGTGTTCGGCTATCTGCCGGTCAAGGTCGGCGAAACATTCAATGACGACAAGGCGATCGCAGCCACCCGGGCGCTGTTTGCCACCGGATTCTTCAAGGATGTGCGGCTAGAGGCCGACGGCGATGTCCTGGTGGTGGTGCTGGAAGAGCGTCCGGCGGTGGCCACGATCGACATCACCGGCACCAAGGAATTCGACAAGGAAACCATCAAGCGTGCGCTGCGCGACACCGGACTGGCCGAAAGCCGCGTCTTCGATCGCAGCCTGCTCGAACGGGCCGAGCAGGAGCTCAAGCGACAGTACCTGTCGCGCGGCAAGTACGCGGCACGGGTCACCTCCACCGTCACCCCGCTCGAGCGCAACCGGGTCGGCATCACGCTGGCGGTGGAAGAGGGCGAGACCGCCCGCATCCAGACCATCAGCCTTGTCGGCAACAAGGCATTTTCCGAGTCGGTTCTGCTCGACCAGTTCAAGCTCTCGACCCCGACCTGGCTGTCCTGGTACACCAAAACCGACCAGTACGCCCGCGAGAAGCTCTCCGGTGACCTCGAATCGCTGCGCTCGTTCTACCTCGATCGCGGCTATCTCGAGTTCTCGGTCGATTCCACCCAGGTCTCGATCGCGCCCGACAAGGAGTCGGTCCACATCACGCTGGGAATCACCGAGGGTGGCGTCTACCGGGTCAGCGGGCTGAAGTTCTCGGGTGAACTGCTGGGGCGCGAAGCCGAGTTTGCGGCCCTCATGCAGCTCAAGCCGGGCGACACTTTTTCCGGCAAGAAGCTCGCCGACTCCCAAAAGGCGATCAGCGACCGCCTCGGTGGGCTGGGCTACGCGTTCTCCAATGTGAATGCGGTTCCGCAGATCGATCGCGAGAAACGGGAAGTCAGCTTCGAGGTCCTGGTCGATCCTGGCCGCCGGGTCTACGTCCGGCGCATCAACATCGTCGGCAACGCACGAACGCGCGACGAGGTCATCCGCCGCGAACTGCGCCAGTTCGAAGACGCCTGGTACGACGCCGACAAGGTCCGCCTGTCGCGCGAGCGGATCGGCCGTCTGGGCTACTTCACCGATGTGCGGATCGAGACCGTGCCGGTTCCCGAGTCCGCCGAGCAGATCGACCTGAGCCTGGTTCTGAAGGAGCAGCCTTCGGGCGCGATCACCTTCGGTGCCGGCATCTCCAGCGCCGAAAAGATCATTCTTTCGGGGTCGCTCAATCAGCAGAATTTCATGGGGTCGGGCAAGGCGCTGGGTCTGGATGTGAACACCAGCCGTCTCAGCCGCACCATCAATCTGTCGTTCACCGACCCTTATTACACGCCGGAGGGCGTCAGCCGCACCTTCGATCTTTTCACCCGCACCTTCAATGCCTCGGCGCTGAACCTGGGCGATTACCGTTGGCGGACCACGGGCGCTGGCCTTCGCTTCGGCATCCCCTACACCGAGGTCGATCGGATTTCGGGCGGTCTGTCGATCGAGAACAACACGCTGTTCCTGGGGGACAACGCGCCGCAGCGCTTCAAGGACTATGTCGGCGCCTTCGGCGAAAGCAGCACGGCCCTGCTGGCGCAGATGAGCTGGCGCCGTGACTCGCGTGACAGTGCGTTTGCGCCGTCGCGCGGGCGGCTGAACTCGGTCACCTTCGAGGCAACCCTGCCCGCCGGCGACCTGCGGTACTACCGCGCCACCTACAACCACCAGCTGTTCCTGCCGCTGTCGCGCGACTACACGCTGGCGCTGAATGCCGACTTCGGGGTCGGGCGCGGCTTTGGCGGGAAGGTCTATCCGCTGTTCAAGAACTTCTACGCCGGCGGCATCGGCACGGTGCGCGGGTTCACCCAGTCGTCCCTGGGTCCGCGCGACCCGGTCGACAACGTGCCGCTCGGTGGTCAGACCCGGATCGTCGGCAGCGCCGAGTTCATCTTTCCGCTCCCCGGCACCGGCAGCGACCGCAGTTTCCGCAGCTTCGTCTTCTTCGACGTCGGCAATGTCTATCCGGTGGGCAGCATCGACCTGGGGGCGATGCGGGCGGGCACCGGCCTGGGCCTGAACTGGGCAAGTCCGATCGGTCCGATGAAGATCAGCATGGGCTTCCCCGTGCGCTCGATGACGGGCGACCGGGTACAACGCGTTCAGTTCCAGGTCGGGTCGGGATTCTGAACTTTGATGTATGAGACAATCCGAGGCTCGCGAAGCCCGTCCCGAGGACATTTTCCGATGAAGTTCTGGCACAAAACCCTGTTTGCGCTGCCGCTGGCGCTGCTGGTCCACGGCGCCTTCGCCCAGGAAGTGCGCATCGGATTCGTGAACACGCAGCGCATCCTGCGCGATGCCGATCCTGCCAAGGTCGCCCAGCGCAAGATCGAAGGCGAGTTCGGCAAACGCGACAAAGAGCTTCAGGAGATGACCGCGAAGCTCAAGAGCCTCAACGAACGCATCGAGCGCGATGCGGCGGTCATGTCCGAGACCGAGCGACAGCGCCGCCAGCGTGAATTCGCTGAGCTCGAGAAGGATTTTCAGCGCAAGCAGCGCGAATTCCGCGAGGACCTCAACCAGCGCCAGAACGATGAGGTCCAGCAGCTGATCGATCGGGCGAACCGGATCATCAAGCAGATCGCCGAACAGGAAAAATACGATCTCATCGTGCAGGACGCCGTCTACTGGAGTCCTCGGATCGACATCACCGAGAAGGTCCTGCGGGCGCTGGGCAATCCGAAGTAGATCCGGGCATGGCACGAAACAGCCCGGAACGGTTTCGCGCCGGCGACCTGGTGGGCCTGGTGGGCGGGACGCTGCTGCGGGCCGACGCTGATCTGACACTGAACCGCCTGGCCTCCCTCGAACACGCACAACCGGGCGACCTTTCCTTCCTCGCGGCGGCGCGCCATCGACGCAACGCTGCTGCCAGCCGGGCGTCCCTCATCATCGTCTCGGCTGCGCTTGCCGATGCACTGCCCGCCACCGCGGCCGGTCTGGTGGTCGACGATCCCTATGCCTGCTATGCCGCGGTGTCGCGCTGGCTGGCGGCGCGCGCCCGCCCGGCGCTCACCGGCCCGGCGATCCACCCGAGTGCCTGTGTCGACCCGCAGGCGCAGGTCGATGCCTCCGCGCGCATCGGGCCGGGCTGCGTGATCGGCGCGTTCAGCGTGATCGGCGCGCGGGTGAGCCTGGGTGCCCACACCGTGATCGGCGAATCCGCGTGCATCGGCGACGATTCGGTGCTGCACCCGCGGGTAGTGCTCTACCCCGACTGCTCGGTCGGCGCGCGCTGCATCATCCACGCCGGCACCGTGATCGGCGCCGACGGATTCGGTTTTGCGCATGAGGGCGGTCGCTGGTCCAAGATCGCGCAGCTCGGTCGCGTCAGCATTGGCGACGATGTCGAGATCGGCGCCAACTGCGCGATCGATCGGGGAGCCCTCGAAGACACGGTCATCGGCAATGGCTGCAAGCTCGACAACCTCATCCAGGTCGGCCACAACGTGCGGATCGGCGAGCACACCGCCATCGCCGGTTGCGTGGGCATCGCCGGCAGCGCCATCATCGGGCGCGGTTGCATGATCGGCGGCGGCGCCGGCATTCTCGGCCACCTCACCGTCTGTGACGGTGCGGTCATCTCCGCGATGAGCCTGGTCACCCGATCGATCAGCGAGCCGGGGCTCCACACCGGCGTCTTCCCCCTGATGCCCAACGCCGACTGGGAGCGAGCCGCGGTGGCGCTCAAGCGTCTGCCGGCCCTGCGCGACCGGGTGCGGCAACTCGAACAGTCCCTCTCCGAATCGACCGAAGCGCCCGGTTCACCAGGCGCTTCGGGCCCTGATCCCAAGGAATCTCCATGAGCCAGCTGGATATCCGCGCCATCCTGGAACATATCCCCCACCGCTACCCGTTTCTGCTGGTCGACCGGGTGCTCGAGATCGAGAAGGGCAAGCGGATCGTGGCGATCAAGAACGTCACCATCAACGAACCCTATTTCACCGGCCATTTCCCGCACCTGCCGGTCATGCCCGGCGTGCTCCAGATCGAGGCGCTGGCGCAGGCCGCAGGCATCCTGTCGTTTCAGACGATGGGCCGGGTCACCGACAACGCATCCGTCTACTACTTCGTAGGCATCGACAACGCCCGCTTCAAACGGCCGGTGGTGCCGGGTGACCAGTTGCGCCTCGAGGTCGAGATCGTCCGGGTCGCGCGATCGCTCTGGAAATACGCGGGTCGTGCGCTGGTCGACGGACAGGTGGCCGCGCAGGCCGACCTGATGTGCACCCTGCGCGACATCGACCCGGTGGCAGGCGCAACGCCATGAGCCGGATCCACCCGAGCGCCCTGATCGAGCCGGGCGCGCAGCTCGACTCCAGCGTTCAGGTCGGCGCCTTCAGCGTGATCGGGCCCCATGTGCAGATCGACGCCGGCACGGTGATCGGGCCGCATGTGGTGATCGACGGACACACCCGGCTGGGCCGCGACAACCGGGTCTATCCGTTCGCCTCGCTCGGGGCGGCGCCGCAGGACAAGAAATACCGCGACGAGCCGACCCGCCTGGAAGTGGGCAACGGCAACACCATCCGCGAGAGCGTGACCTTGAACCGCGGCACGGTCCAGGACCAGGGCGTGACCCGGATCGGGGACGACAACTGGATCATGGCGTATGTGCACGTGGCGCACGACTGCGTGATCGGCGATCACACCATCTTCGCCAACAGCACCAACCTGGGCGGCCATGTCGAGATCGGTGACTGGGTGATCCTGGGCGGCGCCTGCGGTGTGCATCAGTTCTGCAAGATCGGCGCGCATGCGATGGCCTCGGTCGGGTCGGTGGTCCTCCACGATGTGCCGCCGTTCGTGATGATTGCGGGCAACACCGCGAGCGCCCACGGCATCAACACCGAGGGCCTGCGCCGGCGCGGCTTTTCGCCCGCGCGGGTCAATGCGATTCGGCGCGCCTACCGGGTGCTCTACCGAGACGGCCTGACGATGGCGCAGGCGCGCGCGGCCCTGGGGGCCGGGCGTGATCCTTCGATCGATCCCGACGGGGAAGCGGGCGCCGATCTCGACCTGATGGCCGGATTCCTCGATCGCGTGACCCGCGGCATCGTTCGCTGATCCCTGATGCCCTCAGGCGACAGGAAGCTGGCGGTGGTGGCCGCCGAGGCCTCCGGCGATCTGCTGGCGGCCAGTGTGCTCGAAGGCCTGGCCGCGCGCTGCGGTCCTGATCGAAAGCTCACCGCCTGCGGCATCGGCGGCCCGGCCATGGGCGGGCAGGGCTTCGACGCCTGGTGGTCGATCGATGAGCTCTCGGTGCGCGGCTATGTCGAGGTGCTTCGCGAATATCCGCGTCTGCGCCGGATGCGCAACACGCTGCGTGAACGGGTGCTCGACTGGCGTGCCGACCTCTTTCTGGGGGTCGACGCGCCCGACTTCAACCTCGACCTGGAGATCGCCTTGCGCGGGCAGGGGATGCGGGTGGCGCATTTCATCGGTCCGTCGGTCTGGGCCTGGCGGCGCGAGCGGCTGGCGCGCATCCGCGAGGCGGTCGATCACATGCTGCTGGTGTTTCCCTTCGAGCCGCCGCTCTATGCCGAGGCGGGGATTCCCGCGACGTATGTCGGCCATCCGATGGCCGACACCATCCCCGATACCGTCGACCGGGCATCGGTCCGGCAGGCGCTGGGGCTGTCCCCGGACGCCACCGTGGTCGCGCTGCTGCCCGGCAGCCGCCCGGCCGAGATCCGCTACATGGCCGATGACTTCATCGCGACCGCCGACTGGCTGGCGGCGCGCCGGCCGGAACTGCGCTTCGTGCTGCCCGCGGCCGGCGAGCGCCAGTACGAGGCCCTGCGAGCGCGTCTGGCGCGCAGCAACACCCGAGCGTCGATCCTGCTCACCCAGGGCCGCTCGCACGAGGCGCTGGCCGCCTGCGATGTCGCCCTGGTGGCCAGCGGCACCGCGACGCTCGAGGCCGCGCTGTTCCGCCGACCGATGGTGATCGCCTACCGGATGGCGCCGATCAGTTACCTCCTCATGCGCAAGATGGGCTATCTTCCGTGGGTCGGACTGCCCAACATCCTGTGCAACGACTGGGTCGTCCCTGAATTCATCCAGCGGGCAGCCAGCGCACCGGCGATGGGTCAGGCGCTGCTGGCGCAACTCGACGACCCGGCGCTGCGCGAGCGCATCAGCGCCCGGTTTGCCGATCTGCACGGACAGCTGCGCCGGGGCTGCGCCGATCGCGCCGCCGAAGTGCTGCTGGAACTGGCCGATCGGCCCCGCTGAGATGGCAACCCGCGCCCGGTTTGACGAGCGGCAGCCCGGATGGATCGAAGCCGATCACACCCGGGTGTGCGGAGTGGACGAGGCCGGACGCGGACCGCTGGCCGGACCGGTCTTCGCGGCTGCCGTCATCCTGGACCCCGCACGACCGATCGCCGGACTGCGCGACTCCAAGCAGCTGTCGGCCGCGCGCCGCGAAGCGCTCGCCGATCAGATCCGCGAGTGCGCGCTGGGCTGGGCGGTGGCGCAGGCCAGCGTGGCCGAGATCGATGAACTCAACATCCTGCAGGCGACCCTGCTGGCCATGCGCCGCGCGGTCGAGGCACTGACGCCCGTGCCGACGCTGGCGCGCATCGACGGCAACCGCGCGCCGCGACTGGCTTGCGCGGTCCAGACGTTGGTCGGTGGCGATGCGCTCGACCCGGCGATCTCCGCCGCATCCATCCTGGCCAAGACCGGCCGCGACGCGCTGATGCTCGAGTTGCACCGGATTCATCCCGCCTACGGATTCGATCGGCACAAGGGCTACCCATCGCCGGTGCATCTCGAGGCGCTGCGGCGCGTCGGTCCCTGCGAGCACCATCGGCGCAGCTTCGGCCCGGTGCGTGCGGTCATCGAGTCGGGCGTGCTGCCGACGCTGAACGCCTCTGCCGGACGACTCGCGGTCCCTGGTTCCCCCGCATGAGCCGCCGGATCAGCTCGCGCGAGAATCCGGTGTTTCGCCAGCTGCTGCGCATCACCACCTCGGCGCGCGAGCGTCGCCAGCTGGCGGTGAGCTTCATCGAGGGCGTGCACCTGTGCCAGAGCTACCGCGCCCGCTTCGGCGCGCCGCGACAGGTCATCCACACCGCACAGGCCAGCCAGCACCCGGAAGCGCGCGTGCTGATCGAGCAGGCACTGAACTCGCCCCTGTCTGTCGAGACGTCAGGCCTGCCCGGCGGGCATTGCATCGAGCTCGGCGACGGGCTGTTCGGCGAGCTGAGTCAGGTCGAGCACGGAATCGGCATCGCGTACGTCATCGACACGCCGGTAGCGGTCATGCCGTCGGTCATCGACGACGACTGCGTCTATCTCGATGGCCTCCAGGACCCGGGCAATGTCGGAACCATTCTGCGCACCTGCGCGGCGGTCGGGGTCTCACGGGTGATCACCGCGCCGGGCACCGCCTGGTGCTGGTCGCCCAAGGTGCTGCGCGCAGGCATGGGGGCGCATTTCGCGCTCGCGATTCATGAATCGATCGGCTGGGATCAGCTCGCGCCGCTGCTGCGCGTGCCGGTGATGGCGACCGCGCCGCAGGCCGATCGCACCGTCTGGGCAGCCGACCTGAGCGCGCCTCGGCTGTGGCTGTTCGGGGCCGAAGGCAGCGGGCTGAACCCCGCGCGCAGTGGGCCCGGCATGCACTGGGTGAGTCTGCCGCAGCGCCCGGCGGTCGAGTCGCTCAATGTGGCGGTCGCAGCGGCGGTGTGCCTGTTCGAGCAGCTGCGCCAGCGTTCGCAACCCGGCTGAGGTCACCGGGCCGCCCCGGGGGCAGGATGCCCTGGGCTCAGTGCAGCTCCAGCGTCTGGAGCACCGTGGCCGCGATCTCCTCGATCGACTTGGTGGTGCTCGAGAGCCAGCGGATGCCTTCCCGGCGCATCATCGCCTCGGCATCGAGCACCTCGCTGCGGCAGTTCTCGATCGAGGCATACCGGCTGTTGGGCCGGCGCTCGAAGCGCACCTGCGAGAGCCGCTCGGGCGTGATCGACAGCCCGAACAGCTTGCTGCGATGCCCGTAGAGCGCCTCGGGCAGTCGGCCGCGGTCGAAATCCTCGGGAATCAGCGGATAGTTGGCCGCCTTGATGCCGTGCTGCATGGCCAGGTACAGGCTGGTGGGCGTCTTGCCGCACCGCGACACGCCGACCAGGATCACATCGGCATCCTCCAGCCCCTTGTGCAACTGACCGTCGTCGTGGGCGAGCGAGAAGTTGATCGCCTCGATGCGGCGTTGATACTGCGCCGAATCGGCGGCGGCGTGCGAGCGGCCGATCGTGTGGTTCGAGCGCACGCCCAGCTCGGCCTCCAGCGGTTCGACAAAGGTGGCGAACAGGTCGATGAACATGACCTCGGCCTGGCGCACCACCTGATTGATATCGGGGTTCACCAGCGTGCTGAAGACGATCGGCCGCTTGCCGTCGATCGAGGCCTGCAGGCGGATCCGGGCGAGCGCCTCCTGTGCCTTGTCCATCGTGTCGATGAAGGGCAGCCGGATCTCGCGCAGCGTGATGCTTTCGAACTGCGTGAGCAGCGAGTGTCCGAAGGTCTCGGCCGTGATGCCGGTACCGTCGGACACATAGAAAACCGATCGGTCGTAAGGACCTCGGAGCAGATCGACCATGAATTGCCTCTCGTGCGCTGTGACAGCGACAGTGTAGTGTGCAAACGCGCCGATCCCGCCCGCCAGGCGGGGTGCGCTAATTCGCGTGCGGGCGGGCCTCCCCCGAAGTAGAATCCGGCGGTCCCTGCCTGAGTGCTGCAGCCGCGCCCAACCCCCACGCCGACCGTCCCTGGCCGCCGGGGATGAGCCCGACTACAGCGCTTTGCGCCGCCGCCAAGCCGTTTAGCCGCTGCCTGTCCGGCCTGCATCGCCCCCGTCTTCCCAACATGCCAGGACTTTTCCATGACTCATTTCGAAGGGCGATCCGTCGTTGCCTTCGAGGCGCTTCGCATGACCGATGTCGAATCGGTCGGCGGCAAGAATGCCTCGCTCGGTGAACTGATCAGCCAGCTCTCGGCCTCCGGCGTACGGGTGCCCGGTGGCTTTGCCACCACCGCCCAGGCGTTTCGCGAGTTTCTCGCCGAGAACCACCTCACCGAGCGGATTGCCGCCCGCCTGGCCGGCCTGAACACCGAGGACGTCAATGCGCTGGCGGCCTGCGGTGCCGAGATCCGGTCCTGGGTCATCGCCAGCCCGCTGCCGGCCCGCCTCGAGGCCGATATCCGCGAACACTACGCGCTGATGGTCAAGGAGGCAGGTGCGCCGATCTCGGTGGCGGTGCGCTCGTCGGCGACCGCCGAAGACCTGCCCGACGCCTCGTTCGCCGGCCAGCAGGAGACCTATCTGAACGTGCTGGGCATCGAGTCGGTGCTCGAGCGCATCCTGCATGTGTTCGCCTCGCTCTACAACGATCGCGCGATCTCCTACCGGGTCCACAAAGGCTTCGCGCATGGCGATGTCGCGCTGTCGGCCGGGGTGCAGCGCATGGTGCGCAGCGATCTCGCCTCGTCGGGCGTGATGTTCACCATCGACACCGAATCCGGCTATCCCGATGCGGTGCTGATCACCAGTTCCTACGGTCTGGGCGAGACGGTGGTGCAAGGGGCGGTGAACCCCGACGAGTTCTATGTCCACAAGCCGATCCTGGCCGCCGGCAAGTACCCGATCATCCGCCGCCAGCTGGGCAGCAAGCTGATCCGCATGGAGTTCGCCGACGGCACCGAGCCCGAGGCATCGGAAAGTTCGGTCGGGCGCACCGTGCGCACCGTGGCCACTTCCGACGAGCTGCGCTACCGCTATTCGCTGACCGACGACGAAGTGATCGAGCTGGCCCGTTACGCAGTCGAGATCGAGCGCCACTACGGTCGGCCGATGGACATCGAATGGGGCAAGGACGGGCTCGACGGCAAGCTCTACATCCTGCAGGCCCGACCGGAGACGGTGAAGTCGCAGGCCGGCTCGACGCGCCAGCTGCGCTTTCGGCTCAAGGGATCGTCCGATGTGCTGGCCTCCGGGCGGGCGATCGGCCAGAAGGTCGGCGCCGGGCCGGTTCGGGTGGTCACCGATTCCTCGCAGATGGATCGCGTCCAGCCGGGTGATGTGCTGGTGACCGACATGACCGACCCGAACTGGGAGCCGGTGATGAAGCGGGCGTCGGCGATCGTCACCAACCGGGGGGGGCGCACCTGTCACGCCGCGATCATCGCGCGCGAGCTCGGCATTCCGGCGGTGGTGGGCTGTGGCGACGCCACCGACCACCTCAAGGACGGTGCTTTCGTGACCGTCTCCTGCGCGCAGGGCGACACCGGCTACATCTACGAGGGCCTGCTCGAGACCGAGGTGACCGAGGTCGAGGCCGGCACCATGCCCGAGATCGGCGTCAAGATCATGATGAACGTGGGCAACCCGCAGCTCGCCTTCGAGTTCTGCCAGCTGCCCAACCACGGCGTCGGGCTGGCACGCCTGGAATTCATCATCAACAACCACATCGGCATTCATCCGAAGGCGATCCTCGATTACCCGAATGTCGATGCCGAACTGCGCAAGGCGGTCGAAGGCGTGGCCCGCGGCCACAGCACGCCCCGGGCGTTCTACATCGAGCGCCTGACCGAGGGCGTCGCGACCATCGCGGCCGCCTTCTACCCCCGAACGGTCATCGTGCGCCTGTCCGACTTCAAGTCCAACGAATACCGCAAGCTGATCGGCGGCGCCCGCTACGAGCCCGAGGAAGAGAACCCGATGCTCGGTTTCCGCGGCGCCTCGCGGTACCTCTCGCCGGATTTTCGCGAGTGCTTCGAGATGGAGTGCCGGGCGATGAAGCGGGTGCGCGATGACATGGGGCTCACCAACGTCGAGCTGATGGTTCCGTTCGTTCGCACCGTCAAGGAAGCCAAGGGCGTGATCGAACTGCTGGCGCGCAACGGGCTGCGCCGCGGCGAGAACGGTCTGCGAATCATCATGATGTGCGAGCTCCCCTCGAACGCGATCCTGGCCGAGGACTTCCTCGAGTACTTCGACGGGTTCTCGATCGGCTCCAACGACCTCACCCAGCTCACCCTGGGGCTGGATCGGGACTCGGGGCTGGTGGCCGAGGGCTTCGACGAACGCGATCCGGCGGTGCGCGCCCTGCTCGAGCGCGCGATCGTCGCCTGCAACAAGGCTGGCAAGTACGTGGGCATCTGCGGTCAGGGTCCGTCCGACCATCCCGATCTGGCCGAGTGGCTGATGCAGCAGGGCATCGACTCGATCTCGCTCAATCCGGACACGGTGGTCTCGACCTGGAGGCAGCTGGCGATGGCGCCGCCGCGCGGCGATCTGGCTGCCTGAGGCCCCATGCGAAAGGCCGGCTCGCGCCGGCCTTTCATCGCTGTCCTTAAGGCCCGAGGTTCAGGTGGCGCGGAAGGCCGAGACGGTCGACACCAGTCCGGCTGCTTCGGTTTCGAGGCGCCGCGCATAGTCGGCGGTGGCATCGACCAGCGAGGCATTTTCCTGGGTGACATTGTCCAGCGAGGCCACTGCCTCGTTGATCTGGGCCAACCCCTGGTCCTGCTCGCGGGCACTCTGCGAGATTTCGCGCACCAGGTCGCTCACCCGGCCCACATGCTGCTCCACGCCCGAGATGGTGCCGTTGGCATCAATCACCGCCTGCTGGCCTTCGTCGATGCGCTTGAGCGATTCATCGATCAGGGTCCGGATCTCGCCGGCCGCCGACGCAGCCCGCTGGGCGAGGCTCCTCACCTCGCCGGCCACGACCGCGAAACCGCGGCCCTGGTCACCGGCTCGTGCGGCCTCGACCGCCGCGTTGAGCGCCAGGATGTTGGTCTGGAAGGCGATGTTGTCGATCACCCCGACAATGCTGCGGATGCGCGAGGATGACGACCCGATGCTCTCCATGGTGGAGACGACGCGGCGCACCGCCTCGCTGCCGGCGGCCATGCGCTGCGAGGCGTCGGCGGCGGCGCTGCTCGCGTCGCGGGCATGGTCGGCGCTCTGGCGTACGGTGGCCGACAACTGCTCCAGGCTCGCCGAGCTCTCCTCGAGTGCAGCCGACTGCGCCTGGGTCCGATCCGACAGGTTGGCGTTGCCCTGTGAAATCCGTTCGATCGCGTCGCGCACTTCCTCGACGCTGTGGCGCACATCGTTGATCACCGCGCGCAGGTTCACCTTCATCTGCTCGATCGCCCGCATCACCTCCGAGACTTCCGGGTCGGCGGATTCGTCGAAATGGGCGCTGATCAGGTCGCCGGAAGCGGCCATCTCGGCGGCGTGACGGGCCGTCTGGAGCGGGCGCAGCCAGGTGCGCTGCAGCCACAGCCAGCCCCCGATCAACCAGAGGCTGCCCACCAGGGGCAGGGCCACAACCGCCACCGGCGAGGCGCCCAGCAGGCCGGCCGCGGCGCTCGCCACCATGAAGGCGGCACCGACCCCGGTGTGCAGGGCCATGCGCAGCGAGGCGGGCAGTCGCAGGATCTTCTTGACGCTGTGCACCACGCCGCGGCGGATGGCTTTGCCGTGTTCGACGGCCAGCCGGCTGTCCTCGTTTTCGCGCAAGCGCCGATAGGCTTCATCGGCGGCGATGATCTCTTCTCGGGCGGGCTTGGTCCGGACCGACATGTAGCCGGTGATCTCGCCGCCTTCACGTACCGGCGTCACATTGGCCCTGACCCAGTAGAAATCGCCGTTCTTGCAGCGGTTCTTCACCATGCCCGACCAGGGGCGCCCGGCCTTCAGGTCGGTCCACATGTCCGCGTAGGCCTGCGGCGGCATGTCCGGGTGGCGAACCACGTTGTGCGCCTTGCCGAGCAGATCTTCGGCGTCGAAGCCGCTGGTGCGCAAGAAGATCGGATTGATGTAGGTGATCCGGCCCTTGGTGTCGGTTCGCGACACGATCAGGTCGTCATCGCGCAGGATGTATTCGTTCTGGGTAACCGGCAGGTTGACACGCATGGAGCTGCCCTCGATTCGGGTTTGGCGGGATCGGTCATCGTCAGCCGTCTCGCGCGACTGCAAATCTCCCGTGGGCATTGGACCCTGGAAAGGGGCCTCGCCAGCGCGAGATCAGCGGGGGCAATCCAGCGCAATTCCAGGCTTGCCGATACCGGTCGGACGCACGGCCCGCCGCCGGCATGCGGACGCAAGGGCCCGGTGCCGAAACGCGGGCGAAAAAAAACGCGGCAAGCGCCGCGTCCGGGAGTCGCGAGGCCCCGACCGCTGTCGGCCGGGTCCGCGCAGATTCACCCCGCTTACTTGACCACGCGCATCAGCTCGCGCGCCCCGGCCTTGTAGGTGTACAGGGTCAGCGCGCCATCCTTGATGTCGCCCTTGGGATCGAAAACGATCTTGCCGGTCACGCCGTTGTAATTCGCCTTTGCGAGTTCGGGCAGGTATTTCTTCGGATCGGTGGAGTTGGCCTTCTGCATCGCCGACACCATCACCATCGTCGCGTCATAGACGTAGGGGGCGTAGATCTGAACATCCGCGTTGAACTTGGCCTTGAAACGGGTCTTGAACGCTTCCATGTCCTTGACCTTGTCCGGGGTCACGCCACCGGCTTCGGCGCAGATGACCTGGCCATCGCCCATCGAGTCACCTGCGAGCTTGGCCAGCTCGGCGGTGCAGATCCCGTCGCCGCCCATGAACTTCGCCTGGATGCCCAGCTGCTTCATCTGGCGCAGCATCGGGCCGGCGACCGCATCCATGCCGCCGAAGAACACCAGGTCCGGCTTGGCGCCCTTCAGCTTGGTCAGCACCGCGTTGAAATCGGTGGCCTTGTCGTTGGTGTATTCACGCCCGATCACCTTGCCGCCGGCGGCCTTGACGGCCTTGGCGAACTCATCGGCCACGCCCTGCCCGTAGGCGGTGCGGTCGTCGATGATGGCGATCGACTTGGCCTTGACTTCCTTGACCGCGAGCTTGCCGAGCGTGCCGCCGAGCTGGCCGTCATGGGCCACCACGCGGAAGGCGGTCTTGAAGCCCTGCGTCGTGTACTTCGGGTTGGTCGCCGAGGGCGAGATCTGCGCGATGCCGGCATCGTTGTAAAGCTTGGAGGCCGGGATGGTGGTGCCCGAGTTCAGGTGGCCGATGACACCGGAAACCTTCGCATCGACCAGCTTCTGGGCGGCGGCGGTGCCTTGCTTCGGGTCGGCCGCGTCGTCTTCCGACACCAGTTCGAAAGTGATCTCCTTGCCGCCGATCTTGATTTTCTTCGCGTTCAGGTCCTCGATGGCCAGCTTGGCGCCCGCCTCGTTGTCCTTGCCCAGGTGCGCGATCGAGCCGGTCAGGGGGGCCACATGGCCGATTTTCACCACGGTCTGGGCGCCGGCGTTGCCGACGGCAAAAGCCGCAGCCACCGCGAAACTGATCAGTTTGAGATTCATCAGGGTCACTCCTCGATTGGCTTGTTGGGGTCTGCAAGGCGCCGGCAGCGCGTTCGCTGAGGGCTGCAGTGCGGCGCGGATGCTAGCCCGATTCACGGTCGCCGGCAATCATCGCCTCTCCGCCATCAGGGGGGAAGGCTTGCGGTACGATCCAGCACAACCGGAGAAGCACGATGGGCGCACATTGGTGGTGGTGGGGCGTGGCAGTGGCGCTGGCGGCGTTCGAGCTGACCACCGCGACGCTGTATCTGCTGGTCCTGGCGCTGGGGGCGGCCAGCGGCGGTGCTGCGGCCTTCTTCGGCGCAGGGCCGGTGGCCCAGATCCTGTGCGCCGCCCTGATCGCGCTGCTGGGCTGGCTGCTGATCCGGCGGCTGCAACCGCGGCGGCGCCAGTCGTCCATTCAAGCCGATCCGGCGGTCTTCCTCGATGTCGGCTCCCGCGTGCGGGTCGAGCACTGGCAGGCGGGAGGAACCGCGCGAGTCCAGTACCGCGGCGCCTCGTGGGAGGCGGTCATCGAGCACGGCGCGGCCCAGCCGCCGCAGCCGGGCGACTATGTGATCCGCGCGCTCGACGGCAACCGTCTGGTGCTCGGCCTACCCGACTGAGTCATTCCCAGCCTATTCCGGAGCCCACCATGTTCGGTAATCTGTTTTTCTCGCTGTTCTTTCTGGCTTTCGCCGCGCTGTTCATCTTCAAGTCGGTCAAGCAGGTGCCGCACCAGCACGCCTGGGTGATCGAGCGCCTGGGCAAATACGACCGCACTCTGACGCCGGGCCTGAACTTCCTCATCCCCTTCGTCGATCGGGTGGCCTACAAGCACTCCCTCAAGGAGATCCCGCTCGATGTACCCAGCCAGGTGTGCATCTCCAAGGACAACACCCAGCTCACCGTCGATGGCGTGCTCTATTTTCAGGTGACCGACCCGGTGCGGGCCTCCTACGGTTCGTCCAACTATGTGGTGGCGATCACGCAACTGGCGCAGACGACCTTGCGCTCGGTCATCGGCAAGCTCGAACTGGACCGTACCTTCGAGGGACGCGATTACATCAATGCGAGCATCGTGTCCTCACTGGATGAGGCGGCGCTGAACTGGGGGGTGAAGGTGCTGCGCTACGAGATCAAGGACCTCACGCCGCCGCAGGAGATCCTGCGCTCGATGCAGGCGCAGATCACCGCCGAACGCGAGAAGCGCGCGCTGATCGCCGCCTCGGAAGGCCGCAAGCAGGAGCAGATCAACATCGCCACCGGCGAGCGCGAGTCCCAGATCCAGCGCTCGGAGGGGCAGCGCCAGGCCGAGGTCAATCGAGCGCTTGGCGAAGCAGCGGCCATCTCAACGGTGGCCGACGCCACCGCGAAGGCGATCGAGCGAATCGCCGCGTCAATCCGGCTGCCCGGCGGCATCGAGGCAGTGAACATGAAGGTGGCCGAACGCTATGTCGACGCGTTCTCGGGCCTGGCCAAGACGAACAACACCATGATCGTGCCGGCCAACCTGGGCGATGTGGCCAGTCTGCTCGCCTCCGCTACCCAGATCATCAAGACGCCGGTGACCCCCATCTCCAGCGGGCGCTCGGCCTGAGGGCACGAACGCGCCCATGGCTTCGGCGACGCTGATCGCGACCGTCCGGCGCCTGCTGCAGGCGCATCCGCCATTCGCGCAGATGGCGCCGGCCGATCTCGATTTCCTGGCCCAGCGTCTGACATTGGTCTACTTCGCCGACGGCGAAATCCTGCTCTCACCGGCGGCGGGCACTCCCGAGGCGTGCTGGATCGTCCGGCAGGGGACGGTCGAAGGGCTGGCGCTGGCGGGAACGGTTGCGCCCGACGAATCGACACCGCGTTCATCCGGGTCCGATGCGCGACCATCGGCGGTGGTGCACCTCGCACCGGGCGAAATCTTTCCGGTGGGTGCCCTGCTGGCTGAGCGCGCGGTGACGAACACCTATCGAGCGGTTGGCGACACGTTCTGCTGGCGGCTGTCGCTCGACGATTTCCGGGCACTGACGCACCGCAGCCCGGTGTTCCTCGATTTCTGCCGGCGCCGGATGGCCGCACTGCTCGACCTGTCGCGCCAGGCCCTGCAGGCGAGCCAGGCGGCGCAGGCCACCCAATGGCGTGCGATGAGTCAGCCGCTGGCGGACCTGCTGCGCGGGCCGGCGGTGACCTGTCGGCCCGACGAAAGCCTGCGGGCGGTCTTCGAGGCGATGGAGGCGCAGGGTGTCGGGTCGGTGGTGGTGACGCAGACGGTCACGACGGGCCGCCCGCCGGTCGCCGGCATCCTCACCCGCCAGGATGTGATCGGGCGAGTGGTGCTGCCCGGCCTGTCACTGGACACGCCGGTCTCGGCGGTCATGACCACGCCGGTGCTGTGCGCCCGTGCCGAGGACACTGGCGCGGACGCGATGCTGCAGATGGCGCAGCGCAGCGTGCGGCACCTGCCGGTGACGCGCGACGGCGAGTTGATCGGGGTGGTGAGCGAGCGCGACCTGTTCGTGCTGCAGCGGCGCAGCCTGCGCCAGATCGGCGATTCGATCCGCCGGGCGCGCGATCCGGCGAGCCTGGGACTGGTCGCGGCCGACATCCGCGAGTGGTCGCACAACCTGGTCGCGCAGGGCGTCGCGCCCGGCTTCATCACCCGACTGATCAGCCGTCTGAACGATCAGCTGACCGCGCGGCTGCTCGAAACGATCGCCGAGGCGCGCGGCATCGACCTGCGCGACCTGTGCTGGCTCGCGCTGGGCAGCGAGGGGCGCGAGGAGCAGACCATCGCCACCGACCAGGACAACGGCCTGATCATCGGACCGCGGTGTCGGACACCGATGGCCGATCTGCTGGCCTTTGCCGATGCGGTCAATCACGCGCTCGACGCCTGCGGCTATCCGTTGTGCCGGGGCGGCATCATGGCCGGCAACCCGGCGTGGTGCCTGCGCGCGCCGCAGTGGGCGGATCTGTTCGAGCACTGGATCGAACGCGGCGACCCGGGCAGCCTGCTCAACGCCAGCATCTTCTTCGATTTCCGGGCGCTGGCCGGCGACGCCACGCTGGCGGCGGACCTGTCGACGCAGGTGCTGGCGCGGGCCCGCGCCAACCCACGCTTTCTGAAGCAGATGAGTGACAACGCGCTGCAAAATCGCCCGCTGGCCCTGTGGTCGGGCAATCCGCTGGCGCAGCTGCTCGGCCGCGAGCCCGCGGCATTCGATCTCAAGCGCCACGGCACCATGATTTTCGTCGATGCGGCCCGGGTGCTGGCCCTGGCCAATGGCATCGGCCAGACCGGCACTGCCGAACGCCTCGACGCGCTGGCGGCGGCGGGGGTGCTGCCGGCCACCGAGGTGCGCAACTGGATCGACGCCTTCCAGTTCCTCCAGGCATTGCGACTGCGCGCCCAGGAGCGCCGCAGTGCGGACCTCACGCAGGCCAACGTCATCGATCCGCGCGAACTGTCGGAACTCGATCGGCGGATCCTGAAGGAGGCCGTGCGCCAGGCCCGCAAGCTGCAGGACCGCCTGGCGATGGACTACCCCGGCTGACGGGCTGCACACCGATGGCGATGGCCTGGCGCAACGACCGATGATGGCCGCGCACCCGAACGCAGGGGAGGGTGGGTCGCTGCGGGCGCGGCTGGCCCGCTTCATCGGCCGGCTGCCGGGGGTTGGCAGCGCCCGGCGCGGCGATTGCGCGCGCTGGGTGGTGCTCGACCTGGAGACGAGCGGCCTGGATCCCGGCCGCGACGCGCTGCTGGCGATCGGCGCGGTGGCGCTCAGCGCCCATCGGATCGTGGTGGCCGACAGCCTCGAGACGGTGGTGCGCCCCGAACAGGTCAGCAGCCGCTCGAACATCCTGGTGCATGGCCTGGGTGCACAGGCGCAGCGCGACGGCGCCGATCCCGGCGAGGCCTGCGCGAACCTGCTGGCCTTCATCGCGGACGCGCCGCTGGTGGCGTTTCAGGCCGACTTCGATCGCGCCTTCCTGCAGCGCTTCGTGCGTGTTCACGGCGGCGTCGAACTGACCAATCCCTGGCTGGATCTGGCGCAACTCGCACCAGCCCTGCATCCGCGCTGTCCGGCGCAAACCCTCGATGAATGGCTGACCCGCTTCGGGATCGAGGTCGAGCAGCGCCACCACGCGGTCGCCGATGCACTGGCCAGCGCGATGCTGCTGCAGCGCCTGCTGGCCGATGTGCCGCCCGGCGAGCGGGCGTTCGCGCCGCTACAGACCCTGTGCCGCCAGGCCCGCTGGCTGGGCGCCTGAGGGGCCCGGGCGCCTGAGCCGGCACTGGCCTCTCAGCGCGTCGCCTTGATGATGCGCTGCTTCTCGCGCTGCCACTCCCGTTCCTTCTCGGCCTCGCGCTTGTCGTGCTGTTTCTTGCCCTTGGCCAGCCCGACCGCCAGCTTCACCCGGCCGCGGACATAGTGCAGATCCAGCGGGACCAGCGTGTAGCCGGCGCGCTCGACCTTGCCGATCAGCTTGCTGATTTCCTCGGCGCGCAGCAGCAGCTTGCGGGTGCGCACCGCGTCGGGCGTGATGTGGGTCGAGGCTTCGGGCAGCGGCGTGATGTGGGCGCCGATCAGGAAGAGCTCGGCGCGGCGCACGATCACATAGGCTTCCTTGAGCTGCGAGCGTCCGGCGCGGATCGCCTTGACCTCCCAGCCTTCGAGCACCAGCCCGGCCTCGTAGCGCTCTTCGATCGAGTAGTCGTGTCGTGCTTTTCTGTTTTCGACGATGCTCATGGAGGGGGAGGATACAATCCGGTGCCTTTGACAGGTGTTCTTCCACTCATCTTACGATGCCTTCGGTTCACAAGACGGTCCTGCTGCCCTACAGCGCCGAGCAGATGTACTCGCTGGTGCACGATGTCGAGAACTATCCGGTGTTCCTGCCGTGGTGTTCGACCGCGACCGTGCACGAGCGCGATGCGGTGCGCATGGTCGCCACGCTGGGCATCGAATTCCGGGGCATCCGCCAGGCATTCAGCACCGAGAATGCGCTGCAGTCGCCGCATCGCATCGGCATGACGCTGCGCGACGGGCCGTTCTCGTCACTGGACGGCCTCTGGCGTTTTCACCCCCTGCGCGCCGACGCCTGCAAGGTCGAGTTCAGCCTCGACTACGCGTTCAAGAGCGGGCTGCTGGGCCAGACGCTGGTGCCGGTGTTTGACTACATCGCGCGCTCGTTCGTCGATGCCTTCGTGCGGCGCGCCGACCAGGTCTACTCGGCGCCGTGAGCTCGCAAGCCAGCGCTGCGCCGGTACCGGCCGTGTGGTCGATCGAGATCGCCTGGGCCGCCGACGGGCAGATCCATCGGCATGCGCTGGCCGTGAGTTCCGGGACCCGTGTGGGCGAGGCCATCGAGGCGGCGCGCCTGCAGGTCACGCTGCCGCCGGCCCATACAGTGTCGGTGTCGGTGTTCGGGCGCTTGCGCGGTCCGGATCATCCGCTGGCCGAGGGCGACCGGATCGAACTCACCGGTGCGCTGCTGGTCGATCCAAAGGTGGCGCGCGAGCGACGCGTCGCGCATCGGCGCGCGGCCGAGACGCGCAGCCGTTGGCGTCCGCAGGGTCGCTAGCGCGCTTGCCGTCCGGCGTTCAGCCGCGCTGCCATCCTGCGCCGCTGACCACTCAGCCGCGCGAGCATTCCTCGGTCAGCGACTTGCGAACGCTCTCCACGCGCTGGGCGACCTCGCCCTCCTCGAGGTACCGGCGTTCGCCGTTGTCATCGATCCGGCTGATGCGCGTGCCGCTGGCCAGCGCCCGCAGGTCGGCGCGCATGTCGGCGCAGACCCGTGTCAGCCGGGCTGCCTTCTGCGCTTCCTCGGCCTGCTTGCGCTCGGCCTCCTGACGCTCCTGCTGGCGACGGCGAAACGCGAGCTCTCGATCGGCAGTGGTCTGTGCGGCGGGCTTGTCGGATGCAGGGGCAACGGCGGCATCCCCCGATCCGGATGGGCGGGGTGCGGACGACGAATCGGAGGGCGAAGCGCCCGCCACGGTCGGCGCGGCGGGGGCGGGCACCGCAGCCGGTCCCGCTGATGCAAAGGGCACCGCGACCGAGCCGCGCATCACCTGCACACCCGACCGGGCCTTGAGCGGAGGCTGGTCCGAGTAGACCACCTGACCGCTGTCATCGATCCATTTGTATTGCGCGAAAGCCGGCGTCGCTGCGCTCGCCAGCGCAACGATCAGCATCCCCAGCAGGCGGGTCCCATGGTTCATGGCGGTTCTCAACAACGGCATTCCCGATTGTTCCGCCGCGCGGGAGCCAACGCCCGACCGGTCCGATGAGCGGCCGGCTTCAGCGCGCCGGCGGGTCCCGCCAGGACAGCGCAGGTATAATCACGGTTTTGCGACTCGGGAAGCCATGCGACTGACCAAGAAGGCGCTGACGTTCGACGACGTCCTGCTAGTTCCCGCATATTCCGACATTCTTCCTCGCGACACCTCCCTGAAGACGCGCCTCACGCGTCGGATCGGTCTGAACATCCCGCTGCTGTCGGCGGCGATGGACACGGTGACCGAAGCGCCACTGGCGATCGCCATGGCCCAGGAAGGCGGAATCGGCATCGTGCACAAGAACCTGTCTCCGGCCGCTCAGGCGGCGGAGGTCCTCAGGGTCAAGCGATACGAGTCCGGCGTGCTCTCGGATCCCATCACGATCACTCCCGACATGCGTGTGCGTGACGTGATCGCGCTTACCCGCCAGCACCGGATCTCCGGGCTGCCGGTGCTGGCCGACGGCCGCATCGTGGGCATCGTCACCAACCGCGACCTGCGCTTCGAGACCCGTCTGGACGAGCCGGTCAGCTCGATCATGACCCCGCGCGAGCGCCTGATCACCATCCGCGAGGGCGCATCGCTGGACGAGGCGCAGGCGCTCATGCACCAGCATCGCCTGGAGCGCGTGCTGGTCATCAACGATGACTTCCAGCTGCGCGGTCTGGTCACCGTCAAGGACATCCTGAAAGCCACCGAGCACCCGAACGCCGCCAAGGACAGCAAGGGCAAGCTGCGGGTGGGCGCGGCCGTCGGGGTGGGTGCCGACAGCGACGAGCGGGTCGAGCGGCTGGTCAAGGCCGGCGTCGACGTGCTGGTGGTCGATACCGCCCACGGCCACACCCGCGGTGTCATCGACCGGATCCGCGACATCAAGCGCCAGTATCCGCAGGTCGATGTGATCGGGGGCAACATCGCCACCGCCGAGGCGGCCCGCGCGCTGGTCGAGGCGGGTGCCGACGGCGTCAAGGTCGGCATCGGACCGGGTTCGATCTGCACCACCCGGATCGTGGCGGGCGTGGGCGTGCCCCAGATCACCGCGATCAGCGAGGTGTCCGGCGCGCTGCGCGACACCGACGTGCCGATGATCGCCGATGGCGGCGTTCGCTACTCCGGCGACGTAGCCAAGGCGGTCGCCGCTGGTGCCAACACCGTCATGATGGGCTCGCTGTTCGCCGGTACCGAAGAGGCGCCGGGCGAAGTCGTGCTGCTGCACGGTCGCTCGTACAAGAGCTATCGGGGCATGGGGTCGCTGGGTGCCATGCAGGAAGGCGCGGCCGACCGTTACTTCCAGGATCCGGCCTCCAACGCCGACAAGCTGGTGCCCGAGGGCATCGAGGGTCGGGTGCCCTACAAGGGCTCGGTGGTGGCCATCGTCTACCAGTTGTGCGGCGGACTGCGCGCCAGCATGGGTTACTGCGGCTGCGCCGACATCGAGCAGATGCGAACGCGCACCCAGTTCGTCGAGATCACCTCGGCGGGCATGCGCGAATCGCATGTGCACGACGTCCAGATCACGCAGGAAGCCCCCAACTATCACATCGACTGAGCCTGGGGCATG
This sequence comes from uncultured beta proteobacterium, assembly GCA_903934295.1. Taxonomy (GTDB): domain Bacteria; phylum Pseudomonadota; class Gammaproteobacteria; order Burkholderiales; family Burkholderiaceae_E; genus Quisquiliibacterium. Next base: position 44,968 of record CAIZNI010000019.1, on the reverse strand, counting down.
CACGACAAGATCCTGATCATCGACTTCGGCTCGCAGGTCACGCAGCTGATTGCCCGTCGCGTGCGCGAGTCGCGCGTTTATTGCGAAATCCACGCCTTCGACGAGGCCGAGCCGGTGCTCGCCGCCTGGCGGGCCGAGGGCTCGCTCAAGGGAATCGTACTGTCGGGCGGACCCAGTTCGGTCACCGAGACGGGTTCGCCGCGGGCGCCGCAGGCGGTGTTCGAGGCGGGCGTCCCGATCCTGGGCATCTGCTACGGCATGCAGACCATGACCGAGCAACTCGGCGGCGAGGTCCAGGCCGGCACCGTTCGCGAGTTCGGCCACGCCCAGGTGCGCGCGCGCGGCCACACCCGGCTGCTCGACGGCATCGAGGATCACCGAACCCCCGAGGGCCATGGCCTGCTCGACGTGTGGATGAGCCACGGCGACAAGGTCGTTCGCATGCCCGAGGGCTTCAAGCTGATGGCCTCGACCGAGAGCTGCCCGATCGCCGCGATGGCCGACGAGGCGCGCGGCTGGTACGGGGTGCAGTGGCACAGCGAGGTCACCCACACCCGTCAGGGCAAGGCGATCCTGCGCCGCTTCGTGCTCGATCTGTGCGGGGCGCATGGCGACTGGACGATGCCGGGCTTCATCGAGGAAGCGGTGTCACGCATCCGCACCCAGGTAGGTTCCGATCAGGTCATTCTTGGGCTTTCTGGCGGCGTCGATTCCTCTGTGGCGGCAGCGCTCATTCATCGTGCGATCGGCGCGCAGCTCACCTGCGTGTTCGTCGACCACGGTCTGCTGCGCCTGAACGAGGCCGAGCAGGTGATGAGCACCTTTGCCCGGCATCTGGGCGTGCGCGTCATCCATGTGGACGCGACCGAGGCCTTCATGGGCAAGCTGGCCGGTGTCAGCGATCCGGAAGCCAAGCGCAAGGTCATCGGGGCCGAGTTCGTCGAAGTCTTCCAGCACCAGTCCGACCAGCTCAAGGACGCCCGGTGGCTGGCGCAGGGCACCATCTACCCGGACGTGATCGAGTCGGCCGGCGCCAAGAAGAAGGCGCACACCATCAAGTCGCATCACAACGTGGGCGGCCTGCCGGCGTCGATGCGGCTCAAGCTGCTCGAACCCCTTCGCGACCTGTTCAAGGACGAGGTGCGTGAACTGGGCGTGGCCCTGGGCCTGCCGCGCGAGATGGTCTACCGTCATCCCTTCCCCGGCCCCGGACTGGGCGTGCGAATCCTGGGCGAGGTGCGCCGCGACTTCGCCGATCTGCTGCGCCGCGCCGACGCGATCTTCATCGACGAACTGCGCGCCACGCTCGCCACCGAGCGCGACGTGGCGGCCGGGCTGGCAGGCGAGGGCGAGGCCGGCACCAGCTGGTATGACCTGACCTCACAGGCGTTCGCGGTGTTTCTGCCGGTGCGTTCGGTCGGGGTGATGGGCGACGGGCGAACCTACGAACATGTGGTGGCGCTGCGGGCGGTGCAGACGCAGGACTTCATGACCGCGCACTGGGCGCACCTGCCGCATGAACTGCTGGGGCGGGTGTCGAACCGGATCATCAATGAAGTGCGCGGGATCAACCGGGTGGTTTACGACATTTCGGGGAAGCCGCCGGCGACGATCGAGTGGGAATGATTCGACGTCTTTCGGGGACTATCGAGGACAGTCGAAAAACAGTCGTAAGTTGTTGATATGCATGGGTATAAGTCTGTCGTGATCTATCAGGGACTATCGGGGGGATGAGGTTCAGATTGACGGTAGTTCTGGCGGTAGATCCTGAGTGGCTAGGGTCCCCGAAATTTCTACCGTCACACCGGATCAAGTCGTGACGGTATAGAAAAGACAAGAAATGTCATTTGGGACAAGCACTTAGCGTAGATGTAGCCGCTTCTTTCGGCTGACGGTAGAATTCTCCGCCAAGGAGGGATCGCCGATGCTGTCAGATGGCACGCTGCGAGGGCTGAAGTCGCAGGCTTCGCTCTACAAGGTCGCCGACCGTGACGGGCTCTACGTGGTCGTCACCCCGCGCGGCACCATCAGCTTTCGGATGGACTACCGCCTGAACGGGCGGCGCGAGACGCTCACCATCGGTCGCTACGGCACGAAGGACGGGATCTCCCTGCTGATGGCTCGGGAGCGCTGCATGGAGGCGCGCAAGGCCATCGCGCAGGGCATCTCGCCCGCGCAGGAAAAGCAGCGCGAGAAGAGCCGCCAGGCCGAGGCCCAGACCTTCGGCGAATACACCAAGCGCTGGCTGGCCGAGCACCGCATGGCGGACAGCACCAAGGCCATGCGCAAGACGATCATCGACCGGGACATCCTTCCGGTCTTCCAGAACCGCCGCATGGCCGAGATCGGGCCCGAGGACCTGCGCGCCCTGTGCGCCAAGATCAAGGGGCGCGGTGCGCCGGCCACGGCCGTCATCGCCCGCGAGATCGTCAAGCTCGTGTTCGCCTACGCGGCCATGCACGGCGAGAAGGCGCCGAACCCTGCCGACGAGGTCGGGCCTTCGTCGATCGCCACCTTCGTGCCGAAAGATAGGGCGCTGTCGCCCTCCGAGATCCGGCTGATGCACCGCCTGCTGGAGACGACAGCGACGCTGCCGACCATTCGGCTGGCCCTGCGCCTTGTGCTGCTCACGCTGGTACGCAAGAGCGAACTGATCGAGGCGACCTGGGACGAGATCGACTTCGAGAACGCAGTCTGGTCGATCCCGAAGTCGCGGATGAAGACGGGCAAGCCGCACAACGTCTACCTGTCGCAGCAGGCGCTCGACATCTTCATCGCGCTGCACACCTGCGCGGCCGGGTCGAAGTTCGTCCTGCCTTCGCGCTACGACGCCGATCGCTGCATGTCGAAGGCCACGCTCAACCGAGTGACCCAGGTGATCGCCGAGAAGGCCAAGGAGTCGAACCTGCCGCTGGCGCCGTTCACCGTGCACGACCTGCGGCGCACGGGGTCGACCATCCTGAACGAGCTGGGCTTCAACGGCGACTGGATCGAGAAATGCCTTGCCCACGAGGACGGCCGCTCATCGCGCGGGGTCTACAACAAGGCCGAGTACGCCGAGCAGCGGCGCCACATGCTGCAGGAGTGGGCGGACATGATCGATGCGTGGGTGGCGGGGGATAGCCATACGCCGACGCTGTTGCCGCCGAGCATGAAGGTGGTGACGACGGCGGCGCCGGTGTGATGGGGCGCTGCCGTTCGTTGTAGATGAGCGTCTATCGCGCTGGGGCTATCCGATACGCCGGGGCGACGGCTACAGACTGATCTCGGTCATTCGGATCCGCAGCCTGCTATGTCCGCCCCCGGCCAATTCCAGCCGTTCAGGCTTGCTCCAGTTAGCTGCCGTTCGCCGCCATGCCGGCGAGCCAGTTACGATGTCCCTGGTCACCGCACCAGCTTGACACTGCGCGCTGGCCGCTTCAAGGTCACCTTCGACTGGGACTTCGCCCCCGCCACCTGCACGTCGATGCGCTGGATGCGTTTGTAGGCGTCGAAAAGCCCGACGTCCAGGCTGCGCAGTTCGGCAGGCTGCGCACAGCTGAACTCGTAGCTGGCATCAAGGTCGGCATGTTCGTCCTTCGTTGCCGGCTTGGCGCCGGGCTCGATCACTGGCGCATTCACTTCGGCCTTGCTCAGCGTGCATTGCGCGGCGGCGTCTGCGCTGAACAGCGCCTTGCCCTGGGTCGGGCTGCGCAGCCGGGCCAGTACCTCGGCGGCCGCCTTGCGCTCGGCATCGGTGCGCGGCGCGCGCTCGAACCCGAGCAGGTTGTCCAGCGGCGCTTCCATCGCGATCGTGAGCTTGTTGCCTTCGATCGCCACGTCGAGCTTCAGCGCGCCGTGTTCGTGCGCCTTGCCCGCCGACCAGGCTGGGGCCGCAGCGAAGGCCAGGCAAGTCATGCACAAAACAAGGGTCGGTCGGTTCATCGGATCTCCTCAGGTGGGTGGCAGTGGTGATTCAGGCCTGCAGCGCGGCAGCCAGGCTGCGCGCGTTGTGTTCGATCAAGCGCAGGTAGGTCGGCGCAGGCCCGTCGGGTTTGGACAGGGCGTCGGAGTACAGGGTTCCGCCGATGCGCACACCGCCTTCGCGGGCGATGCGCTCGACCAGCCGCGGGTCGCTGATGTTTTCGATGAAGATCGCGCGCACGCCGTCCTTCTTGATCTGCCGGATCAGGCGCGCCACGGCGGCGGCTGAAGGTTCGCTGTGCGTGTTCCAGCCTTGCGGCGCCAGGAAGTCCACCCCGTAGGCGGCACCGAAGTAGTTGAAGGCGTCGTGCGAGGTGATGACACGGCGCTGGGCGCGCGGCACCGCACCCAGCCACTCGCGCACCTGCTTGTCCAGGCCATCGATGCGGGCCAAGTAGTCCGCGCCGCGCCGGGCGATCTCGTCGCGCTGCGCAGGCCAGCGCTGCGTGAAGGCGGCGCTGATGTTCGTGGCGTAGCGCCGCGCCAGCGTCAAGTCTTGCCAGGCATGGGGATCGGTATCGTGGTGACCGCCGGTTCGTGCGCGGATGCCCTGGCTGGCCACAGCGACCGTGCCGCGGTAGCCCGACACCTTCACCATGCGCTCGATCCAGCCCTCGAAGCCCAGGCCGTTGATCAACACCAGGTCGGCCTGGGCGAGGCGTTTGCCGTCGGCAGGGCTGGGCTCGTAGACATGAGCGTCCGCGTTGGGCCCGACCAGCGCGGTGACCTGCACACCGACGGGCGCCAGTTCCTGCGCCATGTCGGCAAGCAGGGAAAAGCTGGCGACGACGCGGGGTGCCGAGGCTTGCGCGCGGGTCGCCAGGGGATGCAGCGCGGCCAAGGCGACACTGCCGAGCTGGAGGGTTTGACGACGGTTCAGAGTCATGGTTTTCAACGGGTGAGGTGGGACGCAGCCAGAAAGCGTCGCGTGACGATGCCGTCACGAGCGCCGAACAGAACCGAGGCGATGTAGGCACCACCGCAAACCAGCACGATGCAGGGGCCGGATGGCAACTCGGCGTGGTAGCTCAGCAGCAGTCCGGCGGCGCCGGACACCGCGCCGATGGCCACCGACAGCGCAGCCATCGCCGGCAGGCTCGCCACCCAGAACCGCGCGGCGGCGGCCGGCAGCATCATCAGCCCCACAGCCATCAGCGTGCCCAGGGCCTGGAAGGCGCTGACCAGGTTGGCTACCAGCAGTACCAGCAGCAGCATGTGCGCGCGCGCCCCGGGCCCGCCCACGCTGCGCAGGAAGCCGGGGTCAAAGCTTTCCAGCACCAGCGGCCGGTACATCAGCGCCAGCGTCCACAGCGTGACGCTGGCCACCACGGCGATCTGCAGCAGCGCCGTGTCGTCCACCGCCAGCACGCTGCCGAACAGCATGTGCATCAGGTCGACCTGGCTGCCGCGCAAGGACACCAGCAGCACGCCCAGCGCCAGAGCGATCAGGTAGAAGGCCGCGAAGCTGGCGTCTTCCCGCTGCGGCGTGCTGCGGGTGACGAAGCCGGCCGCCAGCGCCACGGCCAGCGCGGCAACGAAGCCGCCCAGGCTCATGGCGGGTAGCGACAGGCCTGCCAGCAGGAAGCCGGCAGCTGCGCCCGGCAGCACAGCGTGCGCCATTGCGTCGCCCACCAGGCTCATGCGACGCAGCACCAGCACGCAGCCGATCGGTGCGCACCCCAGCGACAACGCCAGGGTGGCTACCAACGCCCGGCGCATGAACGGGAACTCGATGAACGGTTCCAGCAAGGACGCGAAAGCCACGCTCATGCCGACACCTCGCAGCGCGGCGCCGCCTCGTCCCAGGCCTCGGCCATCTGCCGCGCCTTGAACAGATGCTCGGCCTTGAGCACCTCGGCCGTCGGCCCCCAGGCCACACGTTCGCGGGCCAGCAGCAGCACCTGCTCGAAGTGCTCGCGCACCTGTTCAATGTCATGCAGCACGGCGATCACGGTGCGCGCCTCCTGCTTCCAGCGATGGAGCAGCGCCAGCAAGTCGGCCGTGGTGCGCGCGTCGATGGCGTTGAAGGGCTCGTCCAACAGGATCAAGCCGGCGTCTTGCAACAGCACGCGCGCGAACAGCACACGTTGCGCCTGGCCGGCCGACAACTCGCCCAGCCAGCGAGCCCCGAACCCGCTCAGGCCCACGGCGGCCAGCGCCTGGTCGACACCGCTGCGGTCTTCTGGCCGCAGGCCGGCGAAGCTGCCGATGCGCGACCACAAGCCCATGGCCACCATCTCGTGCACGCGCACCGGAAAGCTGCGGTCCAGCGCCGAGGCCTGCGGCAGGTAGGCCACGCGTTGTGACAGGTCGCGCTCGATGCGGCCTTTGAAGTCGCGGATCGTGCCGCCCAGCGCGCCCAGCAGCGTGCTCTTGCCCGCACCATTGGGGCCGACCACGGCCGTCAACATGCCGGCAGCGAACGCGCCGCTGAGGTGATGTACAGCCGGATGCCCGCGGTAGGACACCGTGAGGTCGCGCAAGGTAACGGCCGGGGTGCTGGCAGCGTTCATGTCAGCGCCCAGGCCACCGCCAGCCACAAAACGCCCACGACGGCGCTGGCCAGCAGCAGGCGCACACCGGCGCTGGCGCTCAGCACGGCCGCCCCCGCAGCTTCAGCTGCGATGCCGGTGGGTGTGCGTGCTGGCGTGGTTGTGGGTGCCTGAATCGGACGCCTTGCGTTTGACTGATTTGTCCGCAGGCGCCACGCAGTCCTTGCAACGTCCGTACAGGGTCAGGTCGTGGTCGTCCACCGTGAAGCCTTGTGGTGCCAGGCGTCCCAGGTCGCCCGGGCAGGCGTGCACATCGAACACGCGCTGGCACTGCCGGCACTGGAAGTGGTGATGGTGCTGATGCCCCACCAACTCGAAGCGCGGGTTCTCGCCGGGCAGGTTCACCGGCTGCAACTCGCCTTCCTGCACCAATGCCTTGAGGTTGCGGTAGACCGTCGCGATGCCCAGCCCTGGCACGTCGTGCTGGGCCGCTTCCAGCACCTCTTGCGGCAGCAGCGGGCGGTCGGCCTGGGCGATGGCGTCGCGGATGGCGCTGCGCTGGCGAGTGTTGCGTTCCATGCATCGAGGTTACCGGATGCGGGAGTCGGCAGCGGACCGAACCGTGAAGTGTGGCAAGGCGTCGAACGCTGCCGGATCGAAGCGCTCGTCAAGAAAGAGCCGCGGGTAGTAGAACGCTCGCAACGCGGCATGAAAGTCCCGTACCCTGGCCTCGTACGCCAGCGACGCCCGTACATCGGTTCCCGCCAGCGCCTGCAGCGAACGCTCCAGCAGCACGGGCGGCGCGATGAAGGCCAGCCAGCCGGCCAGCCTGTCACGCGTCATGCGGCCTGCGGTGTAAGCCTCTGACAGCGCCTGCGCTTTCTGGTCACCCACCTGCTGGAAGGCGTAGTACCACTTCCACTCGAACGGACGTTCGACAGCGGCATGGGCCGCCCACTGCGGATGGCGTTCGACGAAGGCCGTCATCGTCGTGGCCTTGGGCAGGTCCCAGGCATCGTTCACCGCCTCGCGCTGGGTCATGATGATGTCCGCGCCCGATGGTATGGGCACCGCACGGTCGATGGCCATGCGGCCGGCGGCCGGGACCACGACACCCAGCAGGATCCACAGCGCGACCAGCGTGGCCAGGATCACTTCGCCCGTTTGCTGCCAGGCCGCCACAGCCGCGCAGACCGCGGTCCAGAACAGCACGTAGCCCAGCAGCAGCGCGCAGGCCGCCAGCAGTGTCGGCGCGGCGCTGCCGCTCAGGCCGGCAGCCACCACCAACGGGAGCGCGGCACACACGAACACACCGCTGGCGCGCAGCCCGGCACGCAGCTGCCACAGCCGTGCCGAGTGCCCTGCGGTGGCCACCAGCAGGTCATGACGTCCGGCCACGCGCTCGCTGGCCCGCAGGTCATGCAGCAGCACGATCAGCACCAGCGGCAACACGAAAGCCGCGAGGAAAGCGAAGTCGAACCGGCCGATCAGGGCCAGCAAGGGATGACCGGCATCGCGCTCATGAATCTGACCTTCCAGTGCCAGCATCCTCACGCGGTGTTTCCAGGCCGCGTCATCGCGCCGACCCAGCGCCGCGAATGCGAAGTCCGACGGCGGGTCGAAGGTGAGGTGGAAGCTGTAGTACGCGGCCCCGCCCCAGTCCTTCTGCGTCTTCAAGACATTCAGGCGATCGGCGCGGTCGGCTTCGACCAAGCGTTCGATCGTGGCCTTCTGCTGGCGGATCTCGGACAGCCCCGCCGACACGGCCAGCACCGACAGGCACAGCACGACCAGCCACCAGGCCCATACCGACCGGTCGCGGGCCAGGAAAGCGGTCTCGTGGCGGACAGCGGGCCACGTGCCTACGGAAGCCGACGGCGCACTCACTGAAGTACCTTCGTGCTGCGCACTTCGGTATTCGCCCTTGGGGCGGCCCGGCGGGCTCATGGCTTGAGCCTTCCGCCAGCCCAGAACCCAGTGCCGACCAGGATGACGCACCAGGCGCACAGCATCAGCCACTGCGGACCCGCCCGGGCGATGCGGCTGCCTGCCGCGTCGGGTTCGAAACGAAAGCGATCCAGCAGCTGCCAGTTCGTAGCGTCCACGCGGGTTCGCTCCTCGGCTGACGCATCGCCGCTGCGGCGGACATCGTCGCTGTAGGCCAGCTTCTCGGCGTGTACCTTGTTCAGGCCCTGCACGAAGGCGTAGCGCAGAGCCTCGGCCTCCTGAAGGAACCGGTGGTGGTGCGCGAGATCGGTGCCGACCACGGCGCGTGAAGCCTCGGCCACCGCGAGGAACGGGGTGAACCAGCCCTGGTTGGCCAGCACGGCCGCCTGTCGGGTTTCTGCCGCCGCTTGTGCGCGGGCGTAGCGGTTCAGCGTCTCGGTGAGCTTTTGCTCGCCGAACTGCGCCACAACGCCGCGCAGATTCACCGGCAGGTCTTCGACTCGTTGCACGCCGTGCTTGGCCAGCAGGTCGGCGCGCAGCTGGGCGAAGGCCGGATCGTTGGCGTTGTGGCCGTCGCCCAGCTTGCGCAGGTCCGACAGCATCGCCAGGTCGGTCTCGAGCTTACCCGCCATCGGGGCGGCGTTCGACGCCCAACTGGCCGCCACTGCAGGTAGCACCAGATTCAGTGCGATCCACAGCGTCACCAGGGTCGCCAGCGCGGCCGAGCGGCGGCGCAGCAGTGCAGAAGCCAGCAAGGCCAGCGCGGCCCAGATGACCAGGTACAGCAGATACGCGCCGAACAAGGCCCAGGCAGCCAGCGCCTGCTCGCCCGCACGGACGGCCAGGCCTGCACTGATCGCCAGCGGCACCAGCAGCAACACCACGACGGACAGCAGCGCCAGTGCCTTGCCCGCCAGAAGCACCCGGCCGGGCGTGCCTTGCGCAAGCAGGGTCGCCAGCGTCGCCGCCTCGCGTTCGCGGGCGATCAGGCCATGCCCCAGCAGGATCACCAGCAGCGGGGCGAACAGCTGGTAGACCATCGCCGGGCTCAGCCAGCTGAAGCCGCCCAGGTCGGCGCCTGCGCCTGACGCCGCGAACATGGCGGTGTTCTGCCGATGGCCTTCGAGAAAGATCGACTGGCCCGTGACCGCGTCCAGCCCGGGATCGAACAAGGACAAGGGAGTCGGCGTGCGGAAGACATAGTGTCCGTAGTGCACCATGCGGTGCGGATGGCGGGCGGGTTGCGAGAGGAAGACCGCTTCGGCCTCGGCTTGGTGGTGCGCGCGATCCGCAGCTTCGCCCTGCATGCGCAACGTGGTCAGCACCGTGGTCGCGATCAGCAGCCCTGCCAGCAGCAGGGCCCCACCGAGCGCCAGGCGTGAACGTTGCCAGTAGCGCCACTCGGCGCCGACGATGGTGAACAGGCGCTTCACCCGACCGCTTTCGCAGAGAAGGCCCGGTGCACGGTCTCGGTGTCGATGCGGCCACTGGCGGGCGCTTCGAACTGGTCCACCAACTGCCCGTCGCGCAGAAGGCCGATGCGGTCAGCCACTTGGCAGGCGCCGTACACGTCGTGCGTCACCATCAGGATGGACTTGCCGGCATCAGCCAGCCCGCGCACCAGGTCGTGGAATTCGTCGATGGCCGTGGGGTCCAGCCCGGATGTCGGCTCATCGAGCAGCAGGATGTCGGTGTCGCGCAGGATGGCCAGCGCGATGGCCACCTTCTGGCGCATGCCTTTGGAGTAAGCGCGCAGATGGAGGCCGCGCGCTGCAGCAGCCAGCGACACGCGGTCGAGCGCCGCGTCGATGTCGGCCGCACTGCTTTGCACCCCCGCCAGCTGCAGAAAGTAGTGCAGGTTCTCGCGTGCATCCAGGTGTTCGTACAAGGATGCGGCCTCTGGCAGATAGGCCATGGCTCGGCGGGCGGCCGCCACATCGGTGCCGACATCGAGGCCGCCCACGAGCACCCGGCCGCTGGCGGCGGGCACAAAGCCCAGAAAGGTGGACAGCGTCGTGGACTTGCCCGCGCCGTTGCCGCCCAGCAGGCCGTAGACCTCGCCGCGGGCCACGGCAAAGCTAACGTCTGAAAGCACCTCCTTGCCGCCGCGCAGCACGCGCAGCTTCTCGGCCTGCAGTCTCATCAGGTCCGCCACTTCAGAACTTGAATGCCGCCGACACCCGCGCGCTGCGCGGTGTGCCCGGTTGCACCCACAGGGCCGAGAACGAGTTGGTGTAGTAGGTCTCGTTGAACAGGTTGTCGACGTCCAGGCGCAAGGTCGTTGACTTCGTCAGCCCATAGGCCGCGAAGGCCCGCGCCACGGTATAGGCCGGCAGCTTGAAGTTCGTGGTGAACTCGCCCGAACGCTGGCCCACGTAAAGGAGGCCGCCGCCGAACTGCAGGCCTCGCCCGGCCACGGCCATGGAATTCACCAGTTGCAGGCTCAACGTGTGCTTGGGCACGTTGAGCAAGCGCGAGCCTGCGGGCACCGCAACGCCGAAGTTGGGGTCGTTGAAGGTGTTGGAGGTCTTCGCGTCGACATAGGCGTACGAGGCCCACAGGCTCAAGTCCTTGGTGATCTCGCCTTGCAGGTCGATCTCCAAGCCCTGGCTTCGTGCCTGGCCGATGGCCAGCTGGGTTGCTGCGCTGGCATCGGCGGCCACGAGGATGTTCTTCTGCTTAACCTGGAACACGGCCACCGTGCCGTCGATGCCGCCCAGCGAAAACTTCGCGCCGGCCTCTACCGAAGTGGACTGGTTGGGTTCGAAGCCATTGCCCTGGGCATCCGCACCGGACAGCGGGCGGAAGTTCTCGCCGTACGTGGCATAGAGCGAGAGTGCATCCCCCGCCCGGTACACGACGCCGAGCTGCCGGCTGACGCGCGTTTCCTTCTGCGTCGACACCCGGCTGGCCGCCCGATCCTCAAGGGTCTGCCTGTAGTCATCGAAGCGCGCTCCCAGGCGCAGTTGCAGACGCTCGCTCAGGTTGATCTGGTCTTGCGCGAACACGCCCACCGACTTTTGCGTCTCCACGCGGTTGGTGAGCGGTGTCGGCGTGGGCAGGGTGTAGCTGCCGTAGACCGGATTGAAAATGTCGATGGCCTGCTGTTGGGCCGGCGTCGGATTGCTGGCCAGCGTGGGCGCGCGGGCGCGCAGGAAGACCTGGTCGTTTTCGAAACGGTCGGCATCGACACCGAAGATCAACCGGTGCTGAAGCCCGGCCAGTTGGAAGCGGCCATTGATTTCACCGCGAATCACCTGGTAGGACGCGTCGTAGTCGCGGAACCGGCGTTGCCGGGTCAGCGTCCGGCCGTCCACCAGCAAGCGCTGGCGGTTGGCGGCCAACTCCGCTTCGGTCGAGAAGCCTTCGAGCGAGGTCTTGCGCGTGGTGAAGCCCACCAGGGCGCTCCAGTCCTTGCTGAAGTCGTGCTGGAACTCGAATTGATGGCCCTGCACGTCGGCCTTCAGCGGACCGTCGCCTGACTCGCCCAGAAAGCGGCTCTGCGGGATTCGGCCGAGTTGGCCATTGATGGCCAGGACACCGCGATCGAACGGGATCTCCTGATGGCTGAGCTCCAGTTCATAGACCAGCCTGCTTTGCGGGCTGATGCGCCACGCCAGCGACGGGCTCATGCCGTACTTGCGGGTTTCGACCGTGTCGCGGAAGCTGCCGGCGTCTTCGGCGAAGCCGACCAGGCGGACGGCGACGGCATCGGACAGCGGGGTCGTCCAGTCGGCATCGGCTCGGTAGGTCTCGAAGCTGCCGGCGGACAGGCGGAGCTCGCCAGCCGTCTTGAACGTGGGACGCTTGGTCACCAGGTTGACCGTGCCGCCGGGCTCGCCGCGCCCGAACAGCGCCGCGCGCGGGCCTTTGAGCACCTCGACCGACTCGATGCCTGACAGATCCCGCGGCCCACCGAAGCCCCGGCCGGCATTGAAACCGTTCACGAGGTAGTTGCTGGGCAGGTTTTCGTCGCCCACGAAGCCACGCAAGGCGAAGGCGTTCCACAGCCCGCCGAAGTTGTTCTGCCGGGCCACTGAGGCCGACAGGTCCAAGGCTTGGGAGAGGTTGACCGCGCCCGAGGCGCGCAGCGTCTCCGCATCGATGGACTGTTCGGCTTGCGGTGTTTCCAGGCGATTGAAGTCGCCTTGATAGGCCTGGCGCGTGCCGGTAACGGTGACAGCCTCCAGCCGCGCGCCTGGGTTCGTATCCTGGGCGAAGGCTGGATGGGCCGTTGGGACTGCTGAGCAGAAAAGCAGCGCGGCGCGTGTGGAGCGTTTCACGGGGGAACCTCGGCAGATCGAAAGTGGAAAGAGACGAGACAAGTGCCGAGGCCCTTGTGCGATGCGCTTAATGATAACGGATGCGCATTTGCAAGATGACCCCGGAAGCCATGACTCCGATTCCCAGTCACGCGGGTGATTCCAAGGGGGCGTGTGCTGCCGCCCTTCGACCTGCAAGCACAGGTCTGCATCGACGCAAGCAGGAACGACTGCTTCCTTGCCAACAGGATCGTGGCGGAGTCGCTCCTGTGTTGCCAGCGCCTTGCCGTACCGGGCTGGCTCGGCTCTGGCGCAGCATTGCCATCCATGGCGAGGCAGCAACGTACGCGCAGCGTCATAGTCGGCCTTCTTGCGTTGAGATCAAGCTCCAGGCGGAAATGGCGGAGGGCCGAAAGGCAGCTGTCAAGGCTGCTGAACTTCAGCTATGGGTCGATTGCAGTCATCGCCCCAAGTAAACCGCCGTCACCTGCTCCCTCTCATGCCCCAGCTCCGCGCTGATCGTAAGCCGGGCCTCCCGATCAATCGCCTTCTGCGCGGCCGTCAGCTCCCGTGACCGCGGCCCGCCGGCTGCAGGTGCTGCCCAACCCGTCAATTCACGGTAACGCAGCTGCGCATACTGGTGCCGGAACCCGTGCACCCGGTGGATGCCGGCGGCGGCGCACTGGTGCTCGAAGCGGCGCAACTGCTCGGCGTAGGTCTTGTCCGCCGGGATGAGGCTGCCCTTGCCGGCCAGAGCCTTCGCCTCATCGAGCAGTTGCCGCTGCTCCGCATTGCGGACAGGTACCTCGCGCGCTCGACCGCCCTTGGTCCAGGTTTCCTTCAGTGCTAGCACGTTGCCCCGGTCAGCCCATTCCGGACGGATCTTGATGGACTCCTCGCGCCGTAGCCCGAAGGCGGCCTGCAGCCGCAGCGACATCGCGGTGTACGGGTCGGTCACCCGGGCGAGGTCGCTGCCCTGAAGTTCCCGCGCCTTGCTGACGTTGGTGACGTGCTGCCGGTTGCCGATGCCGTAGTGGTGGTTGTCGCGGGCGATGACGTTGCTCTTGCCGATCTTCTCGGCCCACCAGCGCAACTCGGCCATGCGGTTCTTGATGGTGCCGATGGCCAGGCCCTCGGCCTGCCAGCGCGCCACCAGGCCGTCCACATGCTTGGGCTTCAGGCTCGTGGCGCCCAGGTGTCGGAAGCCCGCCTCCTGGAGCTGGTTGGCCACGAGGTCGAGCACACGCTCGCGGTCGCGCTGCGTGGCGAAGCTGCCGTCGCGGTTGCGGTGGCAGAGCTGCTTGAGCTGGTAGTTCAGGTCGCGCATCCGGTTGCTGCTGGCGGTCTCCGTTGTCGGATCGGTTGGTTGCCCCTGGGGGGCGGGCGGGTTCGCTGTCGCTGGTGTGAAGTCGGTCTGGTAAGTGTTTCTGTCCGTCCCGAGCGCCTGAGCGCAACGGGAACCACGAGGGACACGGGACACCACTCCCGTCTTGTGCCGAGTTCTTGCTGCTGGCCGCCGCGGCACGCGGCGTTGGCCCCGACGGCGCTTGCTGCGGCAAGTCGGTCCGTCGGCTCGAGCCCATGCCCTGGGCTCAGGGGATGCACCGCAGGGCGGTGCGCAGGTCGACGGTGCCTGCTGGCGCAGGCGGCTGGCGGTCGTCGGCGACCGTCAACGTCGCTCCGGTGGCCGCTTTCGCGGGCCGGGGAGGGCGCGGCGGAGCCCGTCACGCGGGTCCGTCACTTGCGACAGCCCGGCGATTGCCCGGGTACGCCGGGGCGTGCTGGGGCTGCGTGCGCGTCGTCACTACCGGCTGGAGCCGCGTAGTGACGACGCTGTCGGTTGGCGCAGCAGGTCGCGGCAGGGCGCCGCCAAGGTTGCAGCAGGGCGCGATGCCGGCCGTGGCGCGCAAGTCGCCGCCCTGTTGGGGCAGGTAACGCACGCAGGGCTGTTCGGCCAGGCTGGGGCAGGGGATGTCGGCGAGGCCGACCTCGGACGCGTATCTCCAGGCCTTGCGGCTGCCGGGTTGCAGGAGATCAGGCCGGCGGGGGCACCCGCCGAAGCGGGCTGGGCGATGCGGTGACGGGCATCAAGCGGGCTGACTCAGCCAGCGGTTGATGGGCGGGATGCTGCGCCAGGTGTGTTCAGGCTGCAACCGCAGTGGCGGCGGTCAGGCTGACCCCGGGTGCGTTGGTCGTCAGCAGTGCTGACGACACGGGTGAGGGCAGACTCAGGCGGCTTACCCACCGCCGCGCGAGTCTTGCGTGAGAGGCGCCGATCGCGCGGCCGTGGATAAGCGCGGGCGCCCGGCGGGATGGGTCAGGTCAGTTCTTGGCAGCGACGAATCGAACGGATATCCCGGCTTGTTGTGCTGCTCGGTTTGCCTGGTCGATGTCGTTTCGCAGCTCCGCAGCGTAGTACGTGCTGCCGGGGTGTTCGCCCTCGACCACCTCGACGCCGAGCGTCTCAAGCTGGTCGACATCCATCGACTGGAAGAACTCCATGGCGGCACCTTGCGCCGTACCGCTCTGCGGAAGGTAGTCGTCTTCGAATGCCCAGTCGGGCGGAGACTCGAACCACTTCTCGATCTCCGACGAAACCCACTCCTCGAACTCTCTGGTCGTCAGAGCAAGCAGCCAGGCTTTGACCTTGCCTCGATTCCGCGTACACCTGCCTACGGGGCCTTGTGGCCGAGTTCCCTGCCTACCGACGTCTGATAGCCGATCGAGGAATGCCGTCTGAATCGATTGTAGAAGCCCTCGATCCAGTCGACGATATCCAATCGTGCCTGCGCTCGGGTGACGTAATGCAGTTGGTCGGTCCGAACGAGCCGCAAGAGCGATTTCGCGCGCATAGTCCGCGCCCTGGTGCGTCTTGCCGCAACCCGCCGGGGCCTCAACGACGACAAGCTGCGCGTCCGACCGCAAGGCCGCGCTGACACTATCGTCGCTCACGGCGCGAGGTCGTCAAGCGGCTCTAGCTGCGCGGCAGTTCGCACTGCATTGCAGAACGGCAGAAGGTCTGCCTTCAGTTCCGGCCACAGCCCGAGCGTAAAGACCTTGTCCGCGATCTCCCGCCCGCCGGCCACGCTCTTGAACCACGTCTTGGCGTGATTCTTGTACTCCTTCTTCAGAGCGTCCTTGCCAACGGGTACGTTACCGTGTGCCGCCTCGATCATCAGGGCGCGGAACCCCTCGCCGGCCCTGGCCTGCAGCTGCGCGAACTCCTTCTCAGAAATGCCCAGCCGGTCCGCAAGCGTGCGAAGACGGTACCCGGTCTTTTCGCCAGCCGGGTCGCTAAGCAATCTCTCCAGCTGGTGCTCGGCGACTGCCCCAATGATGTTGGATTCGATGTCGCCGGACTTCCACCGGAAGAGCAGTGTGCCTAGGCGCCTGTGCAGCGCTGCCCAGCGGTCGGGGTGCTTCTGTTCGTCGTCGGCGAAACCCCCGAAGCTCAAACCACCGTCGGCCAGAGCTTCGAGTATTCCGATAGTTGACTCGTGCCCGTCGCCATCGGCTATGTGGATTCCGTGCGCCTGCAGTGACGTTCCCAGTGCCCGCTCAAGCAGAACACTGACGAAGCCGACCTCCGTTGCACCTTCCGCGACGATCGTCAGGCGCGCAAGAAACGCCTCCGGGTCATCGGCGCGCAGGGCGTCGACCTTCTTCCCGTCCAGCGGACCAATTGCGCCGGCATGGTCGACGTACCAGAGCCGGGCCAGCGATGCCGCCGACACTGCGGCCGGGCTGTGCGTGGTGATGAAAACCTGAGATGAGCCAGCTTGCAGCTTCGCCATGAGCAGACGCTGCCGGTATGGCTCCAGGCCCCTCTCGACTTCATCGACCAGGGTGACTGGTGCTTCACCCTGAATCTGTTCAGCGATGGTCAGCGCAGACAGCCGGCGTGTGCCGGCGCCCCAGCTGGCCAGCGGCAGCTGAACCGTTTCCCGCTTGGCCGTCAGGCCCACGAGCGATGCAACCGACGCACCCTGACCGCCGGTGATGGCGATGTCCAGGTCGCCCGGAAGCTTCTCCAGCTTGAATACAGTGTCCAGCGCACCGAGCGCTATCCGCGCCTCCTCACCCAGTTCGCTGCGCACGTCGCTCTTCGCGAGCTCACTGGCCATCCTTGAGCGCAGCCCCTTGTCAGAGAGCAGCCGGTCGAGAGCCGATCCCTGGACCAGACGAAGATCGCGGTCGTTGCGATCATCGCCGCTTAGCCGGACAAGACCTATAGCCCTGCGCAGCGCAACAGGCAGGCTGTCCGGCGAACCATTGGGCTGGACAATTTCATAGGTCAATTCAAGGTCACTGGTTCCGCGGACCCGCAGCCGGTAGACAGGCTCGCCCGCCGGTGCACCATCGTCACTGTGGTCGGGAACCAGCGCCTGCGTGCCGTCCCAGTTCCAGGGCCATGCTGGCCTGGTCAACTGACTGATGCCGCTGCCGGGCGGCAACGCGATGATGGCTTCGATGACGAACTCATCTTCGTCCCTGCGCAGGTAGTAGTCCGTATCCGATACGACCGTGGCATTGGTCGGACTGAGCAGCAGGCCGATGGCGTCGAGGATGGTTGTCTTCCCGACGTCGCCGCCGCCAAGGATGACATTTACGCCCGGTGCCGGCGCCCAGCGCAGGCTCTTGATGCCGCGAAAGCGGTCTATGGCGAGGTGATAGATGGCGGGAGCGGCAGCTGGCTTCGTGGTCGCAGGCCCGTTCTCTTTCGGCAGCTCCATGGCGGATCAATTCATCTGAATTCGATGATGCCGGGACGACTGCTCCAGGCCGAATAGCGGTGAAGCAGCTTGTCCACCACGGAGGCACGCAGCCGGTATCGAACTGCGTCCACGAGCGGCGGCTCCCGGCGCTGCCAGGTCCAGAACCGCCGGCATGAGACAAGCAGGTAGGTCGGAACATCGTTGATCTTCCAGGGCCCCAGCATTTCCAGCGCTCCGTTTCGAAGACCGCCGTTGTCGGGGGCCTTCGCGAGGCGTATGAACTGTTGAGGAACCTCAAGCCCCACAAGATAGCGCCGCGTCCTGTCGTGATCCTGCGCGTGGTCACAGTCCGCGCCCAACTCGATCAGCACGACCTCCGCAGCCAGCCTGAACTGCTGCAGCAGCGCCCGGACGCCATCGCGCTCGGCTTCCGGAAACAACTCCGGCGGAAACAGGAACTCGCTGCCCAGCAGCTCGCGAGCATTGAAGCCGAGTACGTTGCCGTTCATTGGCGGCCGTGCAGGGACGACGACCCCCCGGTCCCATGATCTGGCCGTCGCAATCTGCCGGTCTACGTGGAAGAAGGTATTCAGCTCGGCGTGCATTGCAACGTTGTCGCCGAACGTGATTTCGCCGTCGAGCGTCGGTCCGATGGCGGCGGCAACCATTGCCTTGTATTCCGGCGCATCGACTGAAGAACCGAACTGGTCCACCAGGATGTCAAGCATCCCCGCATCGACGGCACGCGCCGGTTCGGCCTGCGCTGCAGCGCCGCCGGCCGCAGCGGCTGCGATCTTTGCCACGACTCGCGTCAGTGACTCGCCGATCTTCGCCGGGTCCTGCTCATCGGTGCTAGCGCACCTGTGAACCTCGTTCACCGCCAGGGCTGCCGCTTCAGCGGCGCGCGTCTCCCATGCCGAGACGGCGTTCAGGGTCGCATTGGTCGCGACAGCGGCGCCCACCGCTTCCTTCAGCCTGTCAATGTTCGCGTGCAGCGCCGCGTAGAACTCGCGCAGGCCTTCGTCGAAGTCCTTGCCTCTCGGAGGCTCGACAAGGAACTGCGCCTTCGACATCTCAAGGACATCAATCGGGCACGGGACACCTTCAAGCTGCTCCGCGCGCGCGTACAGCATTTCCTTGACCTCGGCCGCCTTCGCGCCGACACGG
Organism: uncultured beta proteobacterium; assembly: GCA_903934295.1. GTDB lineage: Bacteria > Pseudomonadota > Gammaproteobacteria > Burkholderiales > Burkholderiaceae_E > Quisquiliibacterium. The sequence goes on along the minus strand of CAIZNI010000019.1, from coordinate 26,422 downwards.
GTCCAGAACACGAGAAGGTAAGGACCGCTGTCCTTCGACACGATCTGCTTGAGCACGCTGACCACGGCGGCCCAAAGAACTGAGGTATCTGGAACGCCGCCAAGCTCGGCAAGGTTCAGATCGGTGAACAGAAGCCGAAGGTGGGGCAACCCGCCGTCTGGCGGCGGCGGGCGCAGCTCGCTGGTGTCGCGGTCGTACCAGTACCCCATGCAGGGGATGCCGATGGTCGATAGGCCGGTTGTGATCGAGAGAAGATGGCCAGGCTCATCGTCTACCGCGACTGCCCTTATTGGACCGAACACTATTTGCTCTCCCCAAACCGCAGGACGACGGCGGCACCGTCGAACGCCTTCGGAATATCGATCTCGTCGCGGAGCTCGTCGGCGGAGTGAATCGTCAGCTCGCCGCCGCACTGATCCATGACGTGTTTCGCGAAGTAAAGCCCGAGCCCCATGCCTCCCGGCCTGGTCGTGTGGAAAGCTTCGGCCGCGCGATCCAGCGGGATCGAGAAGCCCGGACCGTTGTCAACGACGGCGATGAAGCCGGAGTTCGACTTGTCGTCCCAGTCCGTGGCGACGAGCACCGACGCAGGCGCCGGGCGTTCATCGCGTTCCTTTCTGTATCGGGCCCAGAACTGGGCGTTGTCCAGCAGATTGCCGAGCGCACCAGCGATGAGGTTAGACGCGCCACGAATCTTGAAGTCAGGTTGCTCCTTCTGCAGGATCGGCGCCGACAGGGTCACCTTGTGGTGCTTGTAGCGCGGCTCGCGCGTCATCAGCGCTGCGCGGACCACGCCGCTGGCGAAGATCGACCGCGTCGTGTTCTTGCGCAGCAACGGGGCGAAGCCCTGAAGCAGCTGATGTAGGTGCTCAATCTGCTCACGCAGGCGTTCCTGGTCCAGACCGCGATCCAGCGCGGTCGCAAGAGAGTCAACCTCCCGCTCGACTTCATGGAAGATGACTGCCAGATTCAGGCCGGCAACGCCGGCGTTAGTCATCACGTCGCGCAGTTGCACGAATTCGCGTTCGATGGCGTCAATGTCCTTGGCGAAGCTCTGATCGAGCTTCTTCGATTTCAAGCCGGTGCGTAGGTGATCCATGGCCTCGGTGAAACGCATCGGCTGTTCATCGACCGTGCCCTTAATGACATCGTCGAGCATCTTGCGATCGTCGGCATGCAGCCGTTCCAGATGCTCAAAGACGCTGAGGATCACCCGCCGCAGACGTTCATAGGCGCCGTTCTGATCGAAGCCCTCGCGGTTGGTCTTTTCGCGCAGACCGCTGCTTTCGTCCAGTTCAAGGTGGATTGCGGACACGACGGAGTTCGTTCCCAGCTTGCCCGCCGGCGTGTTGATACGCCGCACATTGAGGCCCAGCCAGTCATCGTTCCGCTCACCGTAAGTGAACACGCGGACGCCATCGCGGTACACCCGAACCCCGGTCTGATCGTCGAGCCACGACCTGACCTGCGTTGAGCTGCCCGTGGCATTCAACACTTCGGAGCGTCGGTAGTAGGCGTAGATGCGGCCTTCGATCGGGCCGATTCCATCCAGTTCGTCCCCCGTCATTAACAGCGTTTCCGGCGCCGCTGAAGGCCGGCGCTTAATGCCGTCCGGATCAACGGCCGGCGTCAGCAGAAGGCGGTCCTTCTTGTTTTCGTCGGTGCGCGGTTTGACGCTTTTCCAATGTGGCGGGTTGAAGGTGTAGTTCCAGCTGAAAGTCTGCCCATCCAGGCTGAAGGCGAACTTCCAGACGGCGAGCTCCAGGAAGTTGTTCGGAGCGATGAGGTCCTTCAGGTCACCTTCCCGACCCGGCGCATTGAACTTGACCACGAACTGATCGGGCGTCTTGAAGGGGCTCGCCAGCGACGTGACCAGCCGGTACAGCTTGCGCAGGTCGCCGCGCGTCCACTGCTCCCGCCGCAGACCGGAGATAGCGATGCGTGTGCCCGTGGCCCTTCCGGAGAAAAACTTCGGTTCCTCGTTCTCGCGGACCCGCACGTGCAGGTCCTCAAGATACGGGCCCTGCTCAAGCAGCTTGTCCCAGTCAATCGTCGCTTCGTACTCAGGGTGCCCGGCCGAGCGGGTCGTGAGCGTCACATAGCGTCCAAGCTTGAACGAGGCGATGCGCCCCACACCTTTCTCGCCAAGCGCAAGGCGGCGGAACCGCTTCGTCCTGACGGCGCGATCTCTTCGCCTGGAGTCGGTCGCCAGCTCGAGCCACTTGCCGGTGATGTCGTCCAGCGTCATGCCGGTACCTGCGTCCTGGACGACGATTGACTTCTGCGCGCGCGCCGCGAGGCTTACGGTGATCTCGACCTCATTGGCATCCGCGTCATACCCGTTCTTGACCAGCTCGAAGATGGCCAGCCGGTCGTCGCCGATCAGCTCTTCCCCAAGCAGCTGCAGGAGGTGACTTCGCGCGCGTAGCGGGTGGAGCGTGCCTGAGGTCATCGTTTACTCGTTGTCCCTGTCCGTTCTTCTAGCATTCTTGCCCGCGATCTCCAACGGGCCAGGCGATGCGTGCCGAATCCATGAGCTGGCCATATTCAGGACTTCGATTTCGGCCCACCGGGCGGGCCCGCGCAGCGCGCACTCCCAGATCACCAGGACCCGCCAGCCGTCTGCGCGCAGGGCAGCAACTGCGTTCCGATCGCGCGCGGCGTTGCCTTCCAGTTTCTGCTTCCAGAAGTCCCGGCGAGTGGCCGGCACCTTGGACAGAGCGCAGCCATGCGCATGCCAGAAGCACCCGTGAACGAAGACGACGGCACCATAGCGCGGGAATACGAGATCGGGGCGGCCGGGCAGCTTCCGGTCATGCAGCCGATAGCGCATGCCGCGCGCATGCAGCCCCTGGCGGACCAGCATTTCGGGCTTGGTATCGCGCCAGCGGATGCGGCTCATGTTGAGCTGGCGCTGGGCCGCGGTGAGCACATCGGTCATGGCGCACCGGCCGCGTCGGCGACGATGGTTTTCAGGCAGGCCCGCAGCTCGGCTAGGCTCATGCCGGGGCGCAGCGTGACGGCACCGAAGCGGAACTTCTCGCGGTACTGCGGATGGAACAGGCGCCCGGGGACGGGCGTCGCCTTGAAGTCGGCAGCCAGGTCCGGCATGTGCGGAGTGAGAAGATAGGCTGCCGTGACGATGCCTTCGGTGTCGTTTCCGCCCACCTCCCGCACCAGCGCGTCGCGGTAGGTGTGGATCGAGTTCAGCGCGTCGTTGAGCCCGTCGTTGATGCGGTACTTCGCGTCCAGCACGATGACGCGGCGGCCGGCGCCGTCCGGGGCATCGCCGGCGAACACGACATCGGGGACCATCGTGCGGCTGAAGCTGCCCTGGCCGTCGGGCTCGATCCAGTATTCGCGGTACTGCCGCTGAAAGCACAGCACGTTGCTGCCGCCGACCGGCACGGTCACTGCGCCCGCCGCGACAGTCACGCCGCCCGCGGCATCGCTGAGGAACAGGCTACTCAAGTCAACGCCCGCGGGCCCGTACTCCTCGGACGCGGCGCGCAGCAGGCGCAGGAAGCACCACAGTTCGTACAGCTCGTAGGTGCGGGCCAGCGGCATGTTGAGGAAGTCGCCGAACAGCGCCGCCAAGCCGAGATTCATGTCCTGCCAGAGCCGGTAGAAGCGCCGGTAGGTGGGATCGCGGCGGAACAGCGACGACATGTGGAGCTGGGGCAGCCCCTCGCCCGCTTCGGCCAGGAACGGCGTCGCCGCGGCCTCGCCGAGGCGCCGAGCGACCTGCCGCGTCCGGACGGCCCAGGCGCCGGCCATGGTCGTAGTCTCAGGATCGTCCGCCACGCCCGTGCGCGCCAGCACTTCGGCCACGCCGCCCAGCCAGGCCGACCAGGATTGCAGGCAGGCCTTCATCTGCCGATGCTCGGGAATGTCCAAGCTGTTGCGGCGCTGGCGCAGCGTGATCTGCGCGGGGAGCCGGCCGCCCAGGGCCGGCGGCAGACGCGACGGGCTAACGGTCTCATGGCGGATCGCACCCGACCGGAAGGACTTGATGATCTCGGCGCCAGTCGCGCGTGTGGCACGATGCGCAGGCACGGTCATTTCCTCCGCGCGAAGGAAGTGGCGCGGTGCCCGGCCGATCGCCGCGATGGTTTCGGCAATCTCGCCGGCCCGTGACCGCAGAAACTCCAGGCGCGCCAGCGGAGGTGGCCGATTGCCCGGCTGCCGCGCGATCCCCTTGCGGAACGCGCTCAGCGAGAAGAGCGCGAAGGTGTCCTCCAGCACCTCGCGGACCATCGCGTCGAAGTCGCCGCGAGTCAGCTTGCGCAGGTCTGGATCGGTCGTGATCTCGAAGCGTCGCGTTCCGGTCCCGGGCACGCGCAGCGCGGCCTCGACCATGCCGGCATGAAAGCCAGGCTGCCAGCGCCAGCGGGCCATGCGGGGCTCACGCGAGCGCAGCGCTTCGGCCGGCACGTCGTCGATCAGCAGGTCGGCGGCGAACGCATCGTCGCTGTCGCGGAGCTCAAAGAGGTAGGAGGCCCCTTCCCGCACGACACCCGGCGGCACCGCATCCGGCATGGGCCACACCTGCCATGCAGGTCCGCCGCCTTCCGCCCGGATGAAGAGTGCCGTCACGGTTCACCGCATCGCCTGGAAGGAGCCGAACTCGTCGAGGTCGCTCAGCAGCCGGCGAACAAAGGCCCGCGACCGGGGCATGCCGTCGCAGGCCTTGTCGAGCTCGGTGAGCAGCGCACGTTGGCGTTCGGCGCCGCGCAGCTTGATCAGAATCTTCTGGACCAGCAACTGGTCGGTTACGTCTGCCGCGTCGTTCTTAAGATGCTGCGCGTCGAAAGCGTGATAGCGCAGGCACTCTTCGATGACGCGATAGCCGAAGCCGAGGTTGTGGGCCTGCATCAGGCCGTGGATCTCCGTCAGCTTCGCGCCCGCGGCTGCCCGCGCGTCCTTCAGGTCCGCAAAGCGCGTCTCCAGCGAGGCGAGGAACCCGGGCACATCGTCGGCTGACATGTCGATTACCGAGGCCCGGTCCAGCACCTTGTCGCTGACCGGGTTGGTCGTATCGTCGACGTTGATTGTGCCGATGATGAAGAGATTGGGCGGCAGCGGCAGCTCGCCGCGGATTACCGTTCCTGTAGTGCCTTCCAGCGGCACGTCGTTGGAGTGCAGCTGCAGCGCGCTGCCCGTCTCGATGCAGGAGAGCACGTCGGAGAAGTAATACTCGACGCGCGCTAGGTTCATCTCATCGAGCACGACAAAAACCGGGGAGTCCCGGTGCGCCGTCGCCACCAGCACCGCGGCAAGGAAAGTCGGCACGACGTAGCGGCTTGTCAGCACGTCGTTGTAGCCCGTCAGCCCCGTCGGGTCGGTCCATTCCGGTCGCACGGGGCAGACGAACAGCAGCGGATCGGCCGCGTCGTTCGTGAGGCCGTGGACGGCGCGGGCGTACTTCAGCGCCAGCTGCGTCTTGCCAGTGCCAGACAGGCCCGACAGGATCACGAAGTGCTTGTGGCTGAGGAAGTTGAGCGCGGCATGGAAGCGCCGCACTTCGCCGTTCGGGTAGTGACCGCCGAGCTTCGCGACAGCCGCTTCGATGTCTGCAACGGGGATGGTGGCCGGCATGCGGCGCATCGACGCGCCAAGCGTCTCAGCGTCCGTCCAGACAGGCAGCTCGTGGACCTTCTCGCGTCCGACCTGGTTGCCGAGGTAGCCGACGAACTCACGCGCCAGCAGGCTGCGGCGCGCCGACGCCGATGGCGGCCAGATGGCGAAGAGCACGGAGTCGATCCGCGCCATGCACTGTTCGTCGAGCGGGGCCTTGCCGGGCTCCGGCCGCAGGGTTTCCTGAAAGTCGTTGTTGTGGAAGTAGATGCGGCTGTCCGACGTGATGTAGAACTTGACGTTATTGCTGATGCTGCCAGGCTTCTTGCCGGCCGCGATCAGCTCGTCGTTGCGCTGCTTGCCTTCCTTGTAGAGCTTGACCAGTCCGGTGTTAACCCGGTCGGCGTCGCCGCTGACCGTGATTGCGAAATAGACCTCGTCCTGCGGCGGGAAGGTGAGGACGCACAGGAAGATGAACTGCGTCAGCGGCTGCGTGGTTCCAGCGGCCAGCTTTTCCGAGTAAGCCTCAAGATTGTTGGTGCACGCGAACAGTCCGCCTTCGATGATCCGGGCGCTGTTGGAAAAACCGAAGTTGCGGGCGATGCGTGCTTCCGGGCTGATGCCCGGAGACGACGCGACTTTCGCCTCAAACTGCCGCTGCCGCTCTTGCAGGCTCATCAGCCGTCTCCCTCTCTGCTTGTTTGAGCGTCTTCATGATCTGCATGGCCACCGCCTTCGCCAGCAACGGCGGGACGGCATTGCCGATCTGGCGGAAGGCCGGGTTCATCGTTCCGCAGAAGACGAAGCCGTCGGGAAACGAGTGCAGACGCGCGGCCTCGCGCACAGAGATCGTGCGGGCCTGCTTGCTGTCGTAGTGGATGTGGCTGTAGCTGTCCTTGCCAAGGTGCGCCATCAGCGTGCGCGCCGGCTGATCGCGCCACATCTTGCGCCACTTGTTCGGGAACTTGCCCACGTCGTACGGCGGCACGATCGATGCCTTGATCTCTTCGTACTCCCGCGAGCCGGGCTTGACCTTGATACCTTGTTTCGCCAGCAGATCCAGGTGCTGCTCGAACATTTCCATGGCGTGCTCGTGGGCCTGCGGGTACTGGTCGCCGGGATTCATGCGGGCGAACAGCGGATAGTCGCGCGGCAGGTAGCGGATGACGTGGTCGGTCAGGGCCTTCGGCGCCTCGAAGCCCGGCCATGTCCGCATCAGCCTGGCATAGGCCGTATGAGGATCCTTGCCGTATGGCATGGGCGCGTCGAACCGCCGAGCGCCGCGGCGCAGTTCACCGCTCTTCAGCAGCTTGCGAGCGTCGATGGCGGGAAGATCGCCGAGCGCATCTTCCGCGGTGATGGCGGGTGGTAGAGAGCGTGCGGCCTTCGGCGCGCCGATGTAGTGGTGCGCGTCGTCGGCGATCTCGTTGTTGAGGAACTTGAGGGCAACAGACCGGGTGCCCTCATAGCCTGGCGGGAGATCGATGAAGTGCGTCGGCTCCGGGAATGTCACCGCGTCGGCGACCTCGCGCCGGTACGCGATCAGAATCATCCGCTCGCGCATCTGCGGCACGCCATAGAAGGCGGCGTTGAGCAGCGTGTAGCGGCAGATGTAGCCCTTGCTTTCCAGGACTTCGGCGATCTCCTCGGCGACGTTCTGGCCGCCGTGGTTCAGCACGTCGGGGACGTTTTCAACTACGACGGCGAGCGGCGCGAAGGCTTCAACGTAGCGCAGATAGTCGATGTAGAGCTGAGCGCGCGGGTCGTGCTTAAAGGCTTCGGCGTGGTTGTCCACCTCGCGCAGCTTCGGCCGTCCGACTCGAGCGAAGGCCTGGCACGGCGGGCCGCCGACGAGCACGTCGAACGCATCTGCGGTGGCCCCGGCTTGCAGATCTTTTGCGAGCTGGTCTGGGCTGGTCTTCGTGATGTCGCGGGCCTGCGAGTGCGCCGCGTTGCCACCGTGGAAGTTGCGGCCATGGGAGGCCGCGGCCTCCGGGTCGAACTCGACAGCGCCTGCAATGCTGAAGCCCGCGGCCGAAAAGCCGAGCGAGATCCCGCCGCAGCCGGCGAACAGATCAAGTACCCGAGGCTTGCCCCCCGCCTGCAGGCGGACGATTTTCTGGCGAATAGCGCGTGCAGTCTTGGTCACAGGGCGACACCTTCCTGTACAGGCTCATTGATCATGGGGCGGGACCTTCTCGGGTTCTGCATGGCCGCATTCACTGCTCACGGCGGAACAGCGGGTACTGCGCCTCGACGTACTTTTCGACGGCGTCACGGACGACCCAGGCGACGGACACCTTCTTCTCTTCGGCGATGCGTTCCAGCTCGGCGTAAAGATCTGCCGGAAAGGTCACCGAAGCGCGCGTGCCTTCCTTTGCAGGGGCGCTTTGTTTTGCTGCCAGTGCCATCGGACGTACCCAGTGTTGTACCGTAGTTGCACCACTTTACACCACATCGGTGCAAGATTTCCCCTGCTTTTCCCCGGCGGCAGCAACCAGCGAACTGTATTCGCATACAGTATTCTGGTGGGTCGCTTTGTAGTCTCAGTTCAGGAAGCGCCGCGCGTCGACCTGCCGCAGCGCTTTTCCCCGCCGATGCAAATCACTCTGCTGGTCGCCGCTGCGTGAGGAGGCAGCCACCCGATGCCCAGGCCGCGCGCCCTTGCTGCAGGTACGTGTTCAAAAACCTCACGGTTTCAAATCATCGGCGAGCGTAGGATTGCTCGCGTGGCTTCCAAGAATCGAGCGGTTTGGTAAATGTCGGGAATCGGCAAGCTGTCGAGCTTTATGGCGAGTATCGCGACCCAAGTGCGGGCTGCCATCCACGTCGGCATCGCCGCCGAAGACGGCGCGGAAGTACTTCGGCCTGACGCGTGCGAACTGACGCCCGGTCCGTTAGAAGCACTTGTGTGGGATGAGGCAGCTGGCCGCATGACGCGAAACGGTCTCGGTAGCCTCGAGATCGGCGCCGGCAAGACGCGAATCGACGAGTAGTTCACCGTTCGCTCGTGTTGCCACCTCGATCCGATTTCGCTATGTCAAGCGGATCGTCGGTTCCGGGTTTCGGGGGCGGTGCTGCCAGTTGTGGCTTGGCGCCTGCGACCGGAACGCCGTCTTTGTAGAAGTGCCATTCGCCGATCGGTTCGACCTTGGGCGCAGTGCCGAGGTTGGGCTCGCTCCCGTTGGCGCCTACCGTATCCCAGACCGCTCGGTTGCCGCCGTGGTTGGGACTGATCTTGCCGATGCGAACCGAGGCCTTGTAGTTCTCGCTGAGAGTTCCGGCGACCTGCGAGACTTGCGTGCGGCCCTTGTCGATCTTGGCCTTCGTGTCGGCTTCGCTGGCTCCGACGCGCCTCCCCAGGTCGTTGCCCACTACTTGGCCGGGTACAGCGCGCTGCCGAGTCTGGCGAGCGCGGATCTCGGATTCATTTGCCGAGGTCTGTTGGCCGAGTGCAGCGCCGTCCGCCGGGCGCCGGTTGGCGTCGTACTGCTCCCTGAGTGTTGAATCGGGCCAGCCCATGGTTTCCAGTAACGGCCGCGACGGACCGAGCGGACTGTCGCTGGGGACGTAGCCGGTCGCCGAATTTCCACCGCGGGCATAGGAGTGAGCGATCTCGGTCACGGCGCGCTGCAGCGTGATCGGGTCTTCCTCGCGCAGGAGCCTGCGCTCCGCGAGGCGGCGAGCTGCGTAATTGGTGAAATCCGTTTGTGTGCCGCTACCCCATTCGCGCATGAACTGTGCCGTGCGACTCAATTCACGTGCTTCGGAGAACGCACGTTCACTCGCAATGTTGCGTTCCATAGCGTCCCGTGAGGAGGAGTCGTAGGCCTCGGCGGACGTTGTCCGATTGCCGCGTGCCCACTGGTAAGCGTCGGAAGCGCGAAACTCTCGAACGAGGCTTGACGCCTCTGTGAGTTGCGCGGTCTCGACTGCACGTCGAGCGAAATCGTAGGAGCTTTGCAATGTCTGCTGGTCCGTTTGTCGGCCTTCGGCGCGCGCCTGCGCACCGATCTGCGTCAACGGGATGGATGCGCCGACGGATGCGGCAGCGACAACCGATTTTCCAACTGTAGAGTCGTCGCTCAGCCCCAGCCTGCGGTTCACGTCTTTCGCGATCGAGTTCAGCGTCTGGAATTGTGTGCTGGTGGAGCCGCCGTTGCTGGTGTTGGAGCCGCCGGTGCGCTGGTTGGATCGCTCGAAGCCCTCCTGAATGCTGAGCGCCCGGGTCAGCGCCGTCGCCTGGCTGCGCTGCATCGCTTCGCGCTCGCTGGTGGCCAGAGTCTCGGCCTGTCTCGCGCTCTCGCCGATGGCGGTGGCCTGCCGCTCGCTGATCGTGAAGGTGCTGGCCAGCCGGCTCATGGTGGCCTGGTAGCGGAAGACGCCGGCCTCGGGGCCGATGCCCTGGATGGTGGTGCCGTGGGCCTCGGTGGTGGTGCCCATGAAGGCCGAGGTGCGGGTAGGGCCGAGTTGCTGCTGGTCGAGGCTGACGCTGTTCTGGCTGATCAGGCCCTTGCTGGTTGCGGCAGCTTCGCTTGATGCGGCCGACTGGATGGCGCTGCTGGCGGTGACGGCCTGGAAGGCGACCTCGCCGCCCTTGATGATGGCGGTGGCGATGAGCGGGATGGCGGCCACCAGGTAGCCGGCGATCGCCTGATCGGAGATCGCCCCCTGGTAGATGCCGGCGGCGGTGTCCAACGTCAGGCCGCGGGTGTTTGAGCCGAGGCTCGCGGCAGCGGCGAGGTTCTTCGCGCTGGCCAGCGTGCCGACGTAGTTGAGGATGGCGTAGAGCGGGGGCCAGAGCTGGATCCAGACCAGGCTCATGACGAAGCTCTTGATGGCCAGGGCCAGCCCCTTGCCCTGGGCCAGCAGGAAGAGCAGCAGCACGAAGGGGAAGACCGCGTAGATCACAGCCTCGATCACGTTGCGGATCATCGGCAGGGCCTGCGCGGCGATGCGACCCATGGTGATGAAGGACGCATTGGTGGAAGCCGTGGCGTTCGCCCTTGCCGTGGCCAGCATGGTCGCGGCAGGGTCGTTCAGGCGCAGGCCGGCCAGGGTGTTGGTGTCCTGCACGAGGTTGATCAGGATGTTCTGGCGCAGCAGGTCGGCGGCGCCCTGAGCGGCGGTGGCGATGCGGGTCTTGGTGTAGGCCTGCTCGAGCTGACCGTCGATGACACCGGCGGCGATGCTGGGGTCCAGCGTCGGGTTCATCTGCAGGGCGAGTGTGGCCCGGGCCCGTGCAATCTCGGCGGGCAAGCGGCTGTTGAGGCGGGTGTAGATGACTGGGCAGGTGTCCACCTGCACCGGGTTGCCCCATGTGGAGAAGCGCCCCGGGTTGGGTGTGCCCATCAGCGCCCAGATGTCGGTGCTCTGGGCGAACGCCGCCGGGTCGATCGTGCCGTCCTGCAGGTCGTAGACGGTGCAGTTGTGCACGAAGGCGATCATGTCGGCGCGCAGTTGCGGGTCGGCCACGTTGGCGGCACGGCTGGCCTGGATCAGGCGGTTGCCGAACATGACGCCGTTCTTCTGGTAGGCCAGCGCCTCAGGCAATTGGGCGTTGGTGTCCGGGATCACCTGGAAGGCGGTCTCGAAGAATCGCGTCATCACGTCGCCCACCAGGCTCGTGGCATGGCCGAAGAAGGCCACGCCGATGGGTACGTTTCCCACCACCGCGGGGGGCTGGCTGCCGAGCTTGTCGACGATGGCGACATCCGCCTTGGGCAGGAACATGGCGTGGTAGACCAGCAGCAGGCCCATCAGCCAGCCCCAGCCGTGGAAGCGCCCGGGGGTGAAGAGGCCAGCAGCAGCAGCCACCAGCACGCCGGTGACGGCCATGGTCTTGATGAGGGCCAGATACCCCGCGCCGCCCATGATGGCGGCGATGGCGTTGAAGACCCCGGTCAGGGTGTCGACGTTGCCGTAGGCGTAGATCTCGAACATGCCGGCTGTCTGTGCCTTGGTTTCGGGATCAGGAGCCGCGCTGGCCGGCGTTGGCGCTGAAGTCCAGCATGGCCTTCACTGCGGGAGGCATGGCAGCCCAGAGCTGGCGCTCCAGGCTCTGCAGGTCCTGGGTCATCGAGGATACCGAGCGCACCTTGGCGTAGGCGGCCTGCTTCTCGATGAGGATCTGCATCTGCGCCTCGCGGGCGTGGGCGCGCAGTTCGTCCAGGTAGCGATGCTCGACTTCGCTGCGGCGCAAGGCTTGCGAGAGTGCCGTGCTGGCCTGGGCGAGGGCCCTGGCGAGGAAGGTCTGCGCGTAGTCGAGCGCGATCACGTCCTTGTAGGTTTCGATCAGCGTCTCGGCGGTGCCCGAGCCCGGTACCGCGTTGGCCACGGCCAGCATCCGGTAGACCGGCTCGCTGGTCTGGTTGATGAAGCCGATGTCGGCCGGGCTCTGGGCGCTGCGCGTGGCGATGTTGTCCGAGATGCGCTTCAGGCGCTCGGCCACCAGCCTCGTGAAGGGCTTGACCGACACGGTGGCGCGGCTGGGGTTCAGGCACTCGACGGTCTCGTCGCAGACGTAGACGTCCACATCCACCAGGCCAGCGGTGGCGGAGTCGGCCTTACCCAGCAGCAGATCCCGGATGCCGGTGAGCGTGGGCTCCAGCATCCGGGGGCCGGCGCCGCTGCCATCGTCGGCGGGCGGGGTGACGATCACGGTGCCGATCAGGCTCATGATCAGTTCCTTCTCCTCGCGGCTGATGCTGCCGCCCACCTGGTTGAGCGCGTTCCAGGTGACGTTGCCCTTGGCGAAGGTGGCGTTGCGCACGTTGGGGTCGGCGCTGTTCGCCGCGGTACGCACCACTGACGGGGCGTTGGAGGCGCAGGTCAGGCGCGCCTCGGCGCGGTCGCTGACCGAGCCCAGGTACTGGGCGATGTTCGCGCAGCCGCTTTGCACCGACTGGTCGTACTCGCCCACCACGCCGTTGACCAGCGCCTGCGCCGCCTCGCAGGAGTTGATGTTCATGGCGTTGATCTTGTTGAGCTGGTCCTGCAGCTCGGTGAGCAACTTGTCGATGTCGGGGGAGATCGACTGCAGGGCCAGCTTGAAGGCGTAGCCCACGGCGTTGGAGCCGATGTTCTGCAGCAGGGCCACGAACTGCTGCTTGTTGATGAAGGAGAAGGCGCCGCCGTAGATGTCGATGCCACCGCAGCCGGCCTTCAGGCTGGGCAGCTGGGCCTGGACGAGCGGGTAGTTGCGCCCCGGAGCGCGCATCATCAGGCTGCCGCCGGTGTAGAGGTTCATCGCCTGGCCCCGGAAGGCGCCCGGGCTCGTGACGTTGCCGATGGCCCCCAGGTCGTTGAACATCGTCTGCATCTCGGTGTTCAGGTCGGCGGGCAGGGCAGGGGCGGGGCCGATGGCGATGGTGGTTGCCAGCAGTGCTGCCAGGGCTCGTCTGGGTTGCGTCATGGCGTGGTCCTCGATGCGTTGGGGGGCGTGGCCGGGTCGGCTTCGCGGGCCAGTGCGGCGATGCGCTCCAGCAGGTCGGTGTCCGACATCAGGCCGAAGCCCACCGGCCGGAACTCGCGGCGGCTGGGCTGGGTGAGGTAGAGCGCCGGCACGGCGCGAGCGTTCAGGCGCGCGGCGATGCCGTTGTCGGGGCGGGCGTCGGGGTACTCGGGCAGGGTCCCGCCGTCCAGGCTCACGGCCAGTACCGTCAGCCCATGGGTCTGGGCGAAGCGCTTGAGCACGGGCGCGAAGCGGTGGCAGAACGGGCAGTCGCCGCGGAAGACGAAGACCAGGCCGTGGGTGGCGGCCAGGTGCCGCACGGCGGCGGTATCCCGCTCGCGCTGGCGCTCGTCGAAGGCGGCGATGGCCAGGGTGTTGGTGGGGCGACCGTCGGATGCGTAGTCGAGGCTGGGCTCGCGCCAGACCAGGCGCTGCCAGCGGTCGGCGAAGGCCTGGGAGCGGTCCATCACCATGCGCTGGAAGCGCATGTAGGCCATCAGGTTGTCGTCGGTGGGGTTCATCACGGCCACGCGCTTGAGCATCTCCAGTCGCTGCTGCATGGCCTCGAAGTCGGCGAGTTCGCGGGGCCTTGATGGGGTGGCTGGCGCCCTCGGGGCGGGGCGGGCTCTCGGGGGCGGCGGGTCGCGGTACCAGAACCAGCCTTCGCGGTGCTGCTGCCAGTAGACGGTGGCAGTCTCGGCCGGGTCAGGGGGCTGCGCCGTGGCCGGTTCGGCGGCGTGGGCCGCGATCGCGGGGAGGGCGGTGAGCAGGGCGAGCAGAAAGGTCAGGACGGATCGGAAAGCGCTCACCGTTCCTCCGGGAAGCGGCCGTCGGCGCAGTAGCTGATCTGGTAGACCATCTCCTGGTCGCCACGCTTGCCCGCTTGGGTCACGTCGCGCTGCCGGGTGGTCACCTCCAGCCGGCCGCAGCCGGGCTGGGGCAGGCGCTGGATGCGGCGCACGTCGATCTCGATCGGGGCATCGGTCTGGAAGCGGCGCGCGATGGCCTGCGCGCCAGCGCCGGTGAGCGTGCCGCGGGCGGTGCCCTCGGCGGCGGCGCGGGCGAGCAGGGGCTTGAGGTCGGTGACGGCCTGGCGTGGGGTGGTCTCTGCGGGGCCGGCCGCATGGGCGGTGCAGAGCGCCAGTGGCAAGGCCGCAGCCAGGACCAGTGTGGGGAGGAATCTCATCGCTTGTCCTCAGGGCCCGACGACGCCGTTCACGCGGCTGCGCGCCTTGTTGGCCAGCGCGCCGACGTCGGGCAGCGTTGGGGCGATCTCGGCGTAGAACTCGGTGAGGTCCATGCGCGAGAAGTCGAGCGTCTGCAGTTGCGCGAGGCTGAACCCCGCGCAGTCGGGGTTCTTGGCGCCGCCCCAGCCGCGGCCGAGCTGCGCTCGACCCTGCTCGTTGATCACGCGGGCCAGGCGCGAGTTGAAGCAGCAGTAGCTCTGGGTGGTCTCCAGGCAGGTGCCGAGGACCGGCACCTTGCGCGAGCAGTAGCTGCCGACGCTGTGGCACAGGCGGTTGTCGTTCTTCATCGCCAGCACCTGCTCGGCCTGCTCGCAGGACAGCAGCCCCGAGAGTTGGATGGCGAGCATGGCGATCGTCCACGGGCCGGGCACCAGCGAGGTCATGAACGAGCCCACTGACAGTTCGCCCGCGATCAGTCCTGCCAGCGCCGAGCTGCCGCCACCCGCGCCGAAGAGCGCCTCGAAGCCGGCGATCACCATGTCCGGCGCGTCAGCCGCGAAGAGCGCGTCGTAGGTGTAGCTCGAACCTACGGCACCGATGGCCTGGCCACCGGCACCGGAGATCAGCGCCATCGTGCTGAAGAGCGAGCCGCTGGCACCGCCGCCCTTGCAGCAGTTCACCAGGCCGAAGAGCTTCTTGCGGCAGCGGTTGTCGAAGCCCTTGAAGACTTCGAGCGTGTCGGGGTCGACGTAGCGACCGGCCTCGCGCTGGATCTCCAGGCCGGCGACAGCGCGGGCGAAGTCCGGGTCGGGCGTGTGCGACGTGTCGAAGCAGTTGCCGTTCAGGCAGAAGCGCCGGTCGCCGCAGTTCGTGACGGTGCTGCTGGTGCCGCTGGCGGTCTTGCACTGCCAGGACTGCTCGAACACGGTGCACAGGCCATGTGGGGTGGTCTCCACGCAGGCGGAGCCGACCTGGCTGCAGCCACGGTCGCGCAGCGGCTGGCAGTCGTCGTTGCTGCGGGCGGAGAGGCAGCTGTAGGACGAGGTCGTCCGCCAGCAGTCGCGGTAGACCGGGTGCCCGCTGATGATGCGTGTGGCGGGGCCTTCCACGCAGACCTCGGCCTCCTTGACGCAGTCCGCGGCGATGGCGGGCGAGGTTGCTATTGCTGCTAGGGCTGCTACGGCAGCGAGGGCGAGGCGAAGCAGCTTCATCGGGCGCGCGCCTCCAGTGCGCTGCACTGGTTGTCCCAGGTGTCGGTGAAGCTCACGCGGGTGGGCATGGCGAAGGTGCTCACCCCCTCGAAGCTCGTGCCCTGGCAGGGGTTGGCGAACCAGGCGCCGATGCTGCAATTCGCGCCGCTGCACGACTGGCTGTAGAAGGTCTGGTAGCAGTAGAAGCCGTCGGTGCGGCTCGGGCCGGGCGTCTTCGGGATCTGGGTGTTGAGCGCGCCGGGCACGTTCTGGCTGCCGAGGTCCATGTAGACCTCGCCGCTGCCCTTGTCGATGGTGAAGGCGTGCATCCGGTAGCTGTTGACCGCACAGCTGAAGTCGAAGGCCAGGTAATCGATGCAGGCCGGGCAGGGGTCGGCGGTGACGCGGGTGAGGAATTCGCCGTCGCTGCAGCCAGGCGTGAGCACCGGCGTGACGATGAGCACCTTGTCGCAGGTGAGCGTCTCGGCGGTGCGGTACTGGTGGCACAACGCCGTCTCGAAGCGGTCGGGCGTGGTGGTGGTCTGCACGCTGCAGCCGCTGTAGGTGCCGGCGATGTTTCCCGCGATGCTCTGCGGGTCGGCGGTGATGGTTCGGGCTCGCGTGAGCAGCGGATCGTTCGGCGCGATGCTGAAGGTGGGCCGGCGGGTCGGGTTGGTCTGCGAGAAGTTCACCGCGTTGCAGGCTTGCGCGCCGGTGGTGTTGCCGTTACCGGCTGCCGCGCAGGCGCTGGTGGCAGCGGCTGCCTGCGAGCCCAGCCCGGCACTGCCGAAGTAGGAGGCTTGCGGCGGACTGGTGGTGTAGCCGAGCACCGTGCCCTGGGCGGTGGTCGGGTTGATCTGGGTGCGGGCGGCGGCATTGCCGGAACGGCCCATGGCTGCGCCCTGGTTGAAGGCGTCGGAGAGGGATTGGGCCTGGGCGGGCTGCGTGGACAGGCAGAGCATTACGGCGGCTGCTATTGCTGCGACGGCTGCTGTTCTTGCTGTTCCTGCGACTCGTGCGAGCACGCCGCGGGCGGTCGCAGTTGGAAACCGCGGTCGGACAGGTGCCGGGCGTGGGTTCTTCATCGGGAGCGCAGCCGGGAGAGGTAGGGGCCGGCGACCGCACCGGCGCCGGGATGGCGGCGGACCATGTGCTCCAGCGCGTAGTCCAGGCTCACGTCACCCGACACCGAGATGAAGGGGCGCGGCACGGTGCAGGTGGTGGCGCTGCAGGGCGGGGCGTCCTCGCCGATGGTCAGCAGGAAGGTGGGCGCGGCCTCGACGCCGTGCCGCTCGAAGGCCTCGGGGTCGATCACCCATCCGGCTTTGCGCTGGCCGAGCAGCTCGCTGACAGCAGCGACCGTCTGGCGCATCGACTGGTTCTTCAAGCCGCGCAGCACGAGAACCGCGCCGGAGCGCTCGGCTTGGTCGACGAGGCGGCGCAGGCTGCCCTGGGGCATGTCCAGGGTGACGAAGATGCGAAGCGCGGGCTCCTGGGGTGGGAGGGCTCCGGGGCTCATGGCGCCGCCAATCTGGCTGCCCTGACGGGCCAGGACGCCGATGTCGATGCCGGCGCCGCTTGCGGGAGGGCGCTGAGCTGCGCCCGGTCCCTCGCCGGAGCCTGGGCCGATGCGGGGCAGGGCGCGCGGTGCCGGGATCGGGGCATCTGATGCAGGAAGCGGACGCTCGGCTTTGGTGCGCTCGATCTCCTGCGCGGTGGGCCAGCGGGGGGCGGTCGGTTGCTCCTGGGCAAAGGCGTCGACCGCAAGCAATGCGATGACGCTCGACGCTGCGAGGCATGCGGCCTGCTGGATGCATGCGATGGGGTGCCGCTGCGCCCGCTGATCACCAGGCGCCGACACAGCAGTTCCTCTTGCGGAAGATCTGGTAGCTGAAGTCTTCGCCGCTGACGGGGAAGGACTTGCCCGAGCCCCAGATCATGGTGGTGCGCCCGTAGGGCTGGCAGCACTGGCCGGCGACCTTCGCGGTGGCAGGCACCGGGTAGGTCATCTGCAGCTTGTAGTGGGTCTTGTCGAAGATGGGCAGCGGGTAGGGGCCGCACAGGCCCCGCGAGCCAGCCGTGGCGAAGGTGGTGAGCTGCCGGTGCATCTTGGCGGTCATGCGCTGGGTGAGCAGTACCGAGGCCTGCACGCCGCCGATATGGGTGGTGACGTGGCCGGTCATCGGGTAGATCGAGCCCTGGCAGCCAGCGCACCAGAAGAGGCTGGCCACCGGAAAACCCGCGCTCGCCGCCACGCAGTCGGCCGCGCAGGCGGCCTTGGCCACCGGGTTGGCGAAGAGCACCGCCTCGGGGTTGAGGATGGCCGAGAGCTCGTCGTCGGACCACAGCGGGTCCACCTCGGTCAGGTAGGCCAGATCGAGCGAACCCTGCTCCAGACAGGGGAAGTCCAGCAGCACCTCCAGCCAGGCGAGGATGGGGTTCGCGTACCAGTGCACCTGATAGAAGCTGTTGCGGGTCTGCGAGTCATGCCCGACCTGCGCGCCGCGTGGTGCACCGATGCCGGGGTCCAGCGACAGGCCACCCAGCCCGACCATGCAGAACGGCGTGCGGGTGACGTCCACCATGCGCACCGGCTCCCAGAAGCCGATGGAGATCCCCAATCGGGGCGGGTTGTTGCAGAAGCAGACGGGCGAGGACGGGTTGCCGATATCGGGCTGGCCGTCGGAGACGATGCCGATGCCGCCGATCGTGAGCGGAAAAAGGCAGCTCCAGCAGATGTCGGTGATCGGGTTGGCGAAGCGCCCGTGGCAGGTGGCGCCGCCGGTGGGCACGGCAGCGTGCGCGGGGGTGAGCAGCATGCTGACCAGCAGAAGCAGGGCCAGCAGCCGGGCACGGAGGTCAGCGCAGTTCATCGATGCGCAGCCTTCGGCCGTCCTGGGTGACGCGGGCGGGTACCTGGCGGATGCCCAGCCGCGTGGTGAGCAGGCCCTGCTGGTCGTAGTAGACGGTCTGCTTCCAGCGGCGCATCAGGTCGAGATAGGAGCCGCCGATGAGGATCAGCTTCACCTGGCCGCGTTGCTCGGCAAGCTCGCGGCGGGCACGCTCGACCTGCTCGGCATCTCTGGCGTCGAAGAAGAAGAGCGGACGCGACAGCGAGACCACGTCCAGCGGGTTCACGCGCGTGCCCGGCGCCACGATCAGGCGGCCGTCCGCATCGCTGATCGGGTACGGCACTTCGATGCTCGGGTCGAAGTGAAAGGTCCGGGCGGTCGCCGTCCGGGTGAGGCCCGCTACCGGAGCGGGATCTTCGATCTGGCGGCGGATCCGCGCCTGGCTTTCGCGCTGCAGGCGCTCCAGTCCACCGTTGGCGGTGAGTTCGCGCAGCTTGGACTGGATGAGCGCGAGCAGGCTTGGCTCGGCGATCGGATACACCGGGCCGATCACGCCCAGGTGCTGGGCGTGGGCCGAGGGGTAGATTGCCGCGGTTGCGGCCGCGAGCAGCAGCGCTGCGAAGCGGGCTCGATCAGAAAATCGCACGGGCCCGTCCGATGATCTGCTCGCGTGCGATCCAGCTGGTCAGCGCGTAGCGCGAATCCAGGCTGTCGGGGTGCGGCGCGAAGACGAAGTAGCGACCCTCGGGCAGGGTGCCGGTGGGGCCGGGTTCGAGCGGCTCGCCGCGACGGCTCGTCGGCTTGGCCTGGCCGAGCGCGGTGCCGGCAACGACGAAGGTGACGCCGTCGCGGGCTACCGTGTCGCCCGGCTGTCCGGCCATCACCTTGATGAAGGTGACGCCGGCCGGGTAGGGGCCACCCCCCGCCCAGCGGAAGGCGACGTGCTCGCCGCGCTGCGGAGGCGCGCCACGCTCGATCAGGTACAGCGTCCCCGGCAGGCTGTGCGTGGCGTTCAGGCCGAGCGCGTAGTGGGTGTGGAACCAGAACGCGCCTGCCAGGGCGGCGGCGTAGGCGAGGCCCCAGCGGCGCAGGTGCGCTGCGGTTCGGATGCGGAACTGAGCGGCGTCGAAGCGCGCCCATGTCGCTGCCAGAAGGGCGCGTGGTTCCAGCCCGAAACGCAGCGTTCGCGTGATCGGGGTCGGGCTCATCGCGATTCCTCCAGTCCGAGTTGCCGGCGAAGCTGTGGTGTGAGGTCGGCGATGCGGCTGCCGGCACCAGACCCGATCAGTGCGCCCTGGGTGAAGACGAGGCAACGGCACTCGGCCGGCAGCCTTGCCACCAGCCGGTCGAGCTGCTCACCGAAGGCGGCAGCCTCGCGCAGGGCGGCGGCGCGGTCGGTGTCGCTGGCATCCCGGCGCAGCAGTTGCGCGGTGACCTGGCCTTCCTTGGCGCGGTAGAGCGAGGCGATGTCCACGGTGGCCAGGCGCTGCCCGGAAGCCGGCAGCAGCCAGGAAGCGGCCGCCACCAGCGCGAGGCTCAGCGCGGCGTTGAGCCCGACGATCAGGGCGAGTTCGCTGCGGCTCACGCCTGCCCCCGCTCGGCCAGCACCGCGTCGATGGCCTGCGATACCGACAGGCCTTCGGAGCGCTTCGCGTTGATCGCGCTGAAGTCTTCCGCCCGGCTGGAGAAGAGCAGCAGGCTGTAGGGGTCGACGATCAGGCGCCCGACCCCGTTGCCAGCCGGCGAGTGGATGAAGACCTCCGAATACGCGCCATGCTCGGTCCGCAGCGACTGCAGCAGCCGCTTCATGGCGTCGTCCATGGTGAGCTGGCCGAGCTTGTCCATCATCTCGATGGACTCAGGCTTCTGGCGCAGCAGGAACATCCAGTCGGAGTTGTCCAGTGCCGCCTTGGCCGCCGGGTTGCGGTAGTAGTCGTCCACGCCCTGGGTGGCCGACATGAAGGCGCCCTTGTACTTGCGCGCCCGGCGGTAGCCGGCTTCGATGAACTCGGCCGTCGCCCCGCCCGAGAGCAGGTCCCAGGCCTCGTCGATGATCACGATCTTCTTGCGATCGCGGGTGAAGTACATCTCGCGGGTGATGCGGTACATGACGATCAGCAGCACCACCGTCTGCAGATCCTTCTTGGCTTTGAGCTCCTCGAGTTCGAGCACGATGAAGTCGCTCGAGAAGTCGATGCTCGCCTCGCGGTCGAAGTACTTGCCGTAGGTGCCTTCGCGCGCGTACGGCGCCAGCATCGCGGCCAGGTCCTTGAGCCGGCGGTCGCCTTCGGCCTCCGCATTGGCGTCGTCGTCCAGACGGCCGGTGGCCAGGAGCGCGTGGATGTCGGTGATCGTCATTGCGCGGCCCTTGGCCTTCCAGACCTTCTTGATGGCCGCACCCAGCGTCGAGTACCGAAAGCCATCCAGCGCCTCGCGCGGCGAGACCATCTGGGCGAGCAGCGGCTGCAGCAGCTCCATGTCCTCGTCGATGTCCTCGACGAAGCTGAAGGGGTTGAGCGAGATCCCGGCGCTCTCGGTGAACTCGATGAAGCTGCCGCCGACGTTGCGGCAGGCCTTCTCGTAGGAGCGGCCGACGTCGATGATCCAGACCCGGGCGCCGGTGCCGAGATACGACATGGCGATCTCGTTCAGCAGCAGCGACTTGCCCGAGCCCGAGGTGCCGGCGATCGCCACGTTGTAGTTGCCGGCCGGGTTGTCGTACACGTCCAGCGGCATGAGCTGGCCGCGCCGGCCGCCCAGCATCAGCACCGGGGTGCCGGTGCCTTGCCACTCGGCCACCAGCGGTGCCAGGTGCACCGCGTTGGCCGAGGTCTTGGTGCTCACCCGCTTCATGCGCGAGAGATCGCCGTGGAAGGGCGGCGACAGCGTCATGGGGAGTGAGCCGATCAGCCCCTGGGCCATCATCATCGTGTCCCGCGACAGCTCGAAGCCGCGCGCCCGGAAGATCGATCGGGCGGCCTGCTCGGCGCGGGCCATCGCCTCGGGCGCAGCGAAGAGCGCCACCTGGTGCTGCAGGTCCACCAGCTGCTGGCCGTCGTCCAGGGCCTTGAGCACGATGTCCCAGTCGGCCTTGCGCTCCTGCATGTCGGGCAGGAAGCGCGCCATGTAGCTGGTGGCGTTGGTGGTGGCGCGGGCGGCCTTCAGATACGCCCAGTTGCGGGTGGCCTCGGCGTCCAGCACGTGCACGCCGAGCGTGATCATGAAGGGGCAGGGGTACTGCAGCGTCGCCTGGTAGAGGTCGCCGATCAGGCTGCCCATGTTCCACAGCGCAAAGCGTGGCGGGAACGAGCGCACCGACAGCAGCCGCATTTCCTGAGCCTCGGCCACCGGATTGGCCAGCGTGATGCCGCCGGGTCGGATCACCAGCATCGTCGCCGGGTCGAGCACCTGATCGCGCAGTTCGCGCCCGGCGTCGTAGGTGAGCGGCAGGCCGTCACCCACCTGCCGGTGGGGATCGAGCAGGGCGGAGACCCAGTTGATGAGGTCACCGGCCGTCCACGGGCGGGAAGGGAAGCCGGCGGCGTGCAGCGTGGCGCGCATACCGTCGCGCAGGAGCAGGAGTTCGTCGATGCGCCCGAGGTTCTCCGGGCTGCCGGGCAGGCAGACGCTGGCCACCAGCCGGAAGCGCCGCAGCAGGTAGCTCTGGTTGGGCAGCAGGGACTGGCGAGCGCCGCGCAGGTAGTGCCCGACCCGGCGGCGGGCCAGCGTGCGGTGGATGTTGGTGTGCCGGCCCAGCCGGCCGCGCTCGTTCAGTTCGGGGATGAATTCGTCGGGCACGCGCAGGTCGGCGTAGGCGCCGAGCGGACCACGGATGTCGGGGCTAGCGAGCAAGTGGAACTGGATGCCGGTTCCGGCCGGTGCGGCCTCATAAAGGGACGTGAGGATGCGCGACATCTCCTCGTCCGCCCCGGACTGCGGGCGCAGCTCCAGGCAGAAGCCCAGGGCGTCGCGGTTGACGAAGACCTGCCGGTCCTCGAGCCAGGCGCGGTAGGGCAGCCAGTGGGAGAAGGAGTCGGCGTCGTTGCGCGGCAGCGGCCCGGCACTGGGCGGGCGC
Source organism: uncultured beta proteobacterium (assembly GCA_903934295.1). GTDB lineage: Bacteria > Pseudomonadota > Gammaproteobacteria > Burkholderiales > Burkholderiaceae_E > Quisquiliibacterium. The sequence continues at coordinate 4,088 of CAIZNI010000019.1, read as the reverse complement.
AGCAACTCGCCGATGCGCGTGGCGCGCAGTGCACCGTCCAGGTCGTCGATCAGGGTGCGCAGCATGGCTCAGGGCTCGGGTTGGTCGAGGGATGGGTTGGCGCGGGGGCTGATGCCGGACGCCTGACTGCCAGGTGGTGCGCTCGTCGGCGCAGTGCTGGGAGCGGAGGGCGGGGTGACGCCCATGCGCGGTCCACGCGGTGCGGGGCGGACCCGCTCGATCAGCCAGCGGCCGCGATCGATCAGCACGTGGACGGTGGAGGCTTCGTGCAGGTCGCCGTCGCTGTCTTCCCAGGGAGCGATCCAAAGGCGCAGGACGCGGGGGGCGGTGCGCAGGGCGGCGGTGGATTGGGCGGGCACCGCACCGGAAGGTGCGGTCGGGGCAACTGTGGTCGCGCCGCTTGCCGGCGCGGGCGCAGGCCGGGTCTCAGCGGGGGATGCCTTGGGGGCAGGTGCGCCAGCGCCGCTGCGAACCACCGGGCCGTGGGACGTCGCGTCGGCGACGGGCGTCCCCAGCGCTCCGGATCCAACCGCGCGCGGCGCATCCGATCCGAGCAATTGCCGGGCGCCTTGTCCGACGTTGGCGTAGACACCGGACACCGAAGTGCACTGCGCGCCTGCCGGGGCCTTGCAGGCATAGGTCGGGGTGCCGCCGACGCCCGACAGGTTCGAGGCACAGCCGCTCAGACCCAGCACGGCGGTGCCTGCGAGGAGAGCGGTAAGGCGCAGCGCTCGGGGAGATGGTCGGCAGTTGGCCGCCAGGTGCGCGCCCTTCATCGGGCGCTACTCCCCGCCGCTGCGTTGGGGGCATCCGCCCCGGGGCGCGACAGCCAGGCCTCGATCTGATCCCTGCTGGCGGCACCCGCGAGGACGCGACCGTCGCCCGCGATCAGGGTCGGTGTGCCGTTGATCCCGAGTTGCTCACCCAGCGCCACGTTGCGATCCACCGGGTGCGGGCAGTCCGCCTTGGGCGGCATCGCATCGCGCAGCATCAGCGCCTGCCAGGTGGCGAGGCGGTCGCTCGCGCACCACACCGACATGGCCTTCCCGCGCGCGGCCGGGTGCAGCGAGGCCAGCGGCATCAGGAAGGTGTGGATCGTGATGTCGTTCAGGCCGCGCAGTTCGGCTTCCAGCCGGCGGCAGTAGGGGCAGTCCGGGTCGCTGAAGATCGCCAGCCTGCGCGTGCCCTTGCCCCGGACCTCGGTCAGCGCATCGGCCAGCGGCAGGCTCCCGAAATCGATGCGGGCCATCGCATCCTTGCGCTCGGCCGTGAGGTCGCGCTGCTGGCGCATGTCGTAGAGGTGGCCGAACAGGAAGTAGCGGCCGGTCGCATCGACGTAGGCGAGGTTGGCGCCCATCGCCACCTCGAAGACGCCGGGCCAGGCCGTGGGGTGGATCGCGCCGAAGCGGGTGGAGGGGTAGAGCGCCTGCAGGCGCTCGACGAGGGTGCTGGCGTCGGCCGGTTCGGATCCGATCGGCGTGCCGGTCGATCGAACTACGCCTTGGGTGGCTGACGCCGCTTGAGCCTGGGCGGGCGAGCCGGCCTGCGCCTGTCCTGTCGGCGCGGCGCGGGTGGCCGTCGCGGCACCGGTCTTTGGCGAGGCGGCGGGTTGGGCGGCGAGCGGGTTGGCGTACAGGCTGGCCGCCAGGGTCGTGGCCAGCGCGGTCGCGAGCGTGGCGGCATGGCGGGCGCGGTTGGGGGTGCGCGCGGCCAGGTCAGTCTTCGTCGTCTTCATCGGTGGTTCTCCGTGCGGTGGGGGTGCGGCGCGCGAGGTGCGGGAAGGCGTCGCGGTCGGGGTCGGTGTTCGCGTTGGCGTTCGCGCCATCGGGGCGGGTGCCGTCCAGCGACTGCCCGAGCGCGATGCCCTGGGTGAGGACCACGTCCACAGTGCGGCCTGCATCGATCTCGATCACCGGGAAGACCTTCTCGGCCAGCGTGATGTAGTACTGGGCGAGCCGGTCGAGGGCGCGGCCCACGCCGGTTCCCAGGCCTGCCTGCAACTGCTTGCCCGGGTCCACCGTGCCGGTGGTGCCCAGCGGCGAGACCGAGACCGTGGTGGCGCTCTGCTGGAACGCGGTGCCGATGCCGCTGGCCACACCGGCCAGCAGGGCGTTGGCGAGGATCTGCCCCTGCTTGGAGACCAGACGCCCGCGCATGCCGGCCTTGCCGTCCTCACCGGCCACATAGCCGCGGATCGGCACGTCGATCGCGTTGCCGTCGCGTGTGACGCAGGACAGCGACTCGGTGCGGATGTAGGCGCGCTCGGCGCTCACGTCGCCGTAGCCGGCGCCGACCACGAAGCACTCCTTGATGCGGCCGCGGAACTGGTTCGGCAGCACCGCGTGATCGAGCAGGCGCAGCAGCACCGGCTGCGGATTGCGCTGGGCCTGGCCGCCCGTGGGCGCGTCGAGCCCGCCGAGCAGCAGGGCGCGGGTGAAGCTGCCGCTGGGCAGGTACCGGCGGGTATCGCGAGAAGGCGAGGCAGGCTTGCCGGTGGCGTCGGTCGATCCTGGTGCACCGGATGAGGCGCCGGTGCGCACGGCGGCCGGGTCGGCCAGCGTGATGCTGACGATGCCACCGGAGCCCAGGCCGGACGGCGCGGCGCCGGGGCCACCGGGCAGACCGGTGCGCGGGGCCGCAGGAGCTGGCAGGGTGGCGGGCGTCGGCGGAGGCGGAAGCCTCTGCGCCGGGTTGGCCGCAGGCGGTGTCGCCACCGGATCCGGGCCGAAGTTCGGCCGAGCCGCGGGCGCGGGCAGCGGCGGCGGGGGCAGCGGTGTGAGGCCACCGGTGTCGGCGCGGCCTGCCGGGGTGCCCGCGTTGCCCGCTTCCAGCCGCTTGAGCCGCTCCATCATGTCGCGGCTCTGGCCTTCGAGCTCGCTCCCGCGCTGCGTGAGTTCGCGCGAGCGCTGCTCGATGGAGCGCAGCTGCGCATCGGCCTGGCCGCGCCAAGCATCCCGTGGATCGACCTGGGCGCCGGGCGAGAGAATGTTGGTGGACTTGGGCCGAGGGGCGGGCTCGCTGCTGGTGCCCGATCCGGTAAGAGACACCGACACGACGGTGCCGGCGACGATCACCCCGGCGATCCCGGCCAGCAGCAGGTACTGGCGGCGCTTGATGCGCTCGGCGCTCGCACCTGCGGGTGCGTCGACATTGCCGGGCGGCAGAGGTTGCTCAGTCATCGCTGCGGCGCTCCCGGATCACGAAGACGGGCGTGGCCTCGCCAGGCTGCAGGCTTGCGCGCTCCACGCTCACGGCCATCACGCCGCGCTTGTGCAGGTCGGGCTCGTGCAGAGTCAGCGCAGCGGCGCCAGTGTTGGCCAGGCGGTACTTCTCGGCCACCAGGTGGGTGCCCAACAGCACGCGCTCCAGCGTGAGCCGGGTTCCGGTCCAGAGCGCGATGTCGCGCCCGGGCTCGCGTACCTCCATGTCCTCCGGGAGGCTGTCGTCGGCGAGCGCCACCAGCAGGTTCTTCAGGGTGCGCACGTGGCGGCTGCTGGCTTCCAGGCGCGGCGGCGCATCTGCCGTGGCGCGCGGCTCGCGGATCACGATCGAGTCGCCGGGCACGTCTACCGGCTGAAGCAGCAGCGACACCGTGCCCCGGTCGCTGCTCACGAAGAGGTTGATCGGCTTGGTGGATTGCGGATCGGCAGGCCGGATGAAGACCTGGCCGCGCTCGTCGTCCTTCTCCAGCACGAACTCGTTGGCGTTGCCGGTGACCCGGCGCACCCGCGAACGCTCGAACGCGATGCGGGTGACTTCCTGACGCGAGACCCGGGCCAGCACGGTGGCGCCGTCGCGGGCATCCACGACCTGCTGCGCGAGCGCGGGCTCAGCGAGCAGGGGCGCCAGCAGGCACAGCAGGTGCAGCGGAAGGCGTGGGCGCATCGGACGCCGGTGCTGTGGGTTCAGCGGGTGCAGAGGAAGCCGCGCCGGATCGGGTCTGGAGCTCGAGGGGGTCATTGGGAGTGGTCTCGCGGAAGGTCTTCAGGAAGATCCGGCCGCCCGCGTACTGAAGCTCGATGGCATAGCCTTTCGAGACCTCGGAGACGCGCCGGTCGCTGATGAAGGTGGTGAGCAGGCCGCGCAGG
>CAIZNI010000018.1 GCA_903934295.1 uncultured beta proteobacterium | reverse complement strand
GCAGCAGCCGCACCCGCAGGCGCAGCACCCGCACCCGCAGGCGCACGCGCGGCCCCAGCGGCCGGCGCACCCGCCGCCGCCCGAGGCGCGATCCGCGCCATCAGCTCGCGCGCCAGTGTCAGCTTCTCGCGGCTCGCGCTGTTGGCCGCGTCGAGTTGTCCGGCACGCTCATAGGCGCGCGCCGCCATGCGCAGATAGACATCACCCAGGTTCTCCTGGGCCAGCGCGTAGCCGGGCAGGGCGCGCACCGCGTTTTCCAGCGCGGCGCGCGCGCGGTCGAGGTCGCCGCGACCGGCCAGCATCACCGCGAGGTTGTTGTGCGGTTCGGGCAGTTCGGGGAATTCCTGGGTGAGCTGCTCGAAGACCAGGATGGCGTCGTCGGCGCGCCCATTGCCGGCCAGCACCACGCCGTACAGAAAGCGCAGTTGCGCATCGCGCGGGTGCCGCTTGAGCGACTCTTCGAGGCTCGTCAGCGCCAGCGCCGTCTGGCCCTCGCGCAAGAGCCGCGAGGCCTGCTCGACCGCGGTGTTGGCGGCGCGCGGATCGCTGCGCAGTCCGTTCGCGCCGGCGGGCCCGACGGGTCCGACCGGGTCCGGCGTGGCCGGGCGCACCCCGGGCGTGGACTGCGCGCCGGCCGGGCTTGCGCCGATCGCCAACACCGCGCCCAGCACCGCCGCGAACAGCGTCGCCGACAGCGGTTTCCAGAGGGAGAACGACGCCCGCGAAGGCCCGGTCGCGTCGCCAGTCGGCCGCGACCCCGGTGCTATACTCGAATGCATCCCACCATTCTAGCAACCGCGCGCCAGACCACCGCGTGCGCCGCCCCGCGGGGCACGGCATTCACCGGTTTTTCCGGTTGCGCGGCCCCAGTCCACATGCTTCGTCTGCACAACTCGCTCACGCGTCGCAAGGAGGACTTCGTTCCTCTCGAACCCGGTGTGGTCCGTCTATACGTCTGCGGCATGACGGTCTACGACTATTGCCACGTCGGCCATGCCCGCATGCTGGTCGCCTTCGATGTGGTGCAGCGCTGGCTGCGCGCCAGCGGCTATCGCGTCACCTATGTCCGCAACATCACCGACATCGACGACAAGATCATCCGCCGCGCGGTCGAGAACAACGAGACCATCTCGGCCGTCACCAACCGCTTCATCGCCGCGATGCACGAGGACACCGACGCGCTCGGCGTGCAGCGCCCCGAACACGAGCCGCGCGCCACCCAGTACGTGCCCCAGATGCTGGGCATCATCGACGCGCTCGAGCGCAACGGCTATGCCTACCAGGCCTCCGACGGCGACGTCAATTACTCGGTGCGTCGCTTCGCCGGCTATGGCCGCCTGTCGGGCAAGTCGCTCGACGACCTGCGCGCCGGCGAGCGCGTCAGCGTGGACGACGCCAAGAAAGACCCGCTCGATTTCGTGCTCTGGAAGGCCGCCCGCGAGGACGAGCCGGCCGACGTCAAATGGCCCTCGCCCTATGGGTTCGGGCGCCCGGGCTGGCACATCGCATGCTCGGCGATGTCGACCGCGCTGCTGGGCAACACGCTCGACATCCACGGCGGCGGCGCCGATCTGCAGTTCCCCCACCACGAGAACGAGATCGCCCAGAGCGAAGGCGCCCATGGCGGCACCTTCGCGCGCTACTGGCTGCACAACGGCTTCGTGCGCATCGATGATGTGAAGATGTCCAAGTCGCTGGGCAACTTCTTCACCATCCGCGACGTGCTGCAGCGCTTCGATGCCGAGGTGGTGCGCCTGTTCATCGTGCGCGCCCAGTACCGCAGCCCGATCAATTATTCCGATGTCCATCTGGAAGACGCGCGCTCCTCGCTGCTGCGCCTCTACAACGCGCTCACCGAAGGCTTCGCCGGGCCGACCGATCCGTCCGTGATCGACTGGTCGGGACCCTTCGCCGCGCGCTTTCGCGAGGCGATGGACGACGACTTCAACACCCCCGAGGCGATGGCCGCCCTCTACGACCTGGCCACCGAACTGAACCGCCACCGCGACCCGGCGCTCGAGGGCCAGTTGCGCGCGCTGGCCGGCGTGCTGGGCCTGCTGCAGCGCCCGCTGGCCGAGGTGCGCCGCGGTGGCCTGCGCGGGCGTGCCGATGCGCCCGGCGCGGTCCACGACGATGCCGCCATCGAAGCGCTGATCGCCCGGCGCGCCGCCGCCAAGAAGGCGCGTGACTTCGCCACCGCCGACCAGTTGCGCGCCGAGCTCCTCGCCCAGGGCGTGCTGCTCGAAGACACCGCCGCCGGCACGGCCTGGCGGCGCGCTTGACGGGTCTCGCTTGAGCCGCCCCGCTGCGCCGGTGCCCACCGTGGCGCCCCCTGCGCCTGCGGCCCCTGCGCTCGCGCCTCCCGCAGCCCCCACCTTCTGGGCCAACGCCTGCGCCGACCTCACGCGCAGCGACCCGGTACTGGGCGAGGTGATCCGCGCCTGCGGCCCGCAGGGCCTGGTGCCGCGCGGCGATCCCTTCCTCACTCTGGCCCGCTCGGTGGTGGGCCAGCAGATTTCGGTGGCGGCCGCCCAGGCCATCTGGAACCGCTTCGAGAAAGCCTGCGGACAGGTCCACCCGGACCGGGTCTCGCGCATGCGCGCGAGCACGCTCACCGGCTGCGGTCTGTCGGTGCGCAAGGTCTATTACCTGCGCGACCTGGCGCGCGGTTTCCTGAGCGGCGAACTCGATCCGTCGGCCTGGCCGGCGCTCGATGACGAGGCGGTGATCACCGAGCTCACCCGGGTGCGCGGCATCGGCCGCTGGACAGCCGAGATGTTTTTGATCTTTAATCTGCAGCGCCCCGATGTGCTGCCGCTCGATGACATCGGTCTGCTGCGGGCGGTGGCGCTGCATTACCCGGTCGCCGACGGACCCGATGACGATGCCGGCACCGCCGCGCGTCACCGGCGCAATCGGGTGCGGGCGCAGGCGTTGGGTGAGAACTGGCGGCCGTGGCGCTCGGTGGCCACCTGGTACCTTTGGCGAAGCCTCGATCCGGTCGCGGTGGAATACTAGGCAGACACACACACATGAAGACAACCTTCCTCGAATTCGAACAGCCGATCGCCGATCTCGAGCAAAAGATCGATTCGCTGCGCTTCGTTCGCGACGACTCGGCGGTGGACATCGCCGAGGAGATCGAGCGGCTCCAGAAAAAGAGCCTGACGCTGGTCAAGGACACCTACAGCAAGCTGTCGTCCTGGCAGGTCGCGCAGGTCGCCCGCCACCCCCAGCGCCCCTACACGCTGGACTACATCGCCGCGCTGTTCACCGACTGGCATGAACTGCACGGCGACCGCCATTTCGCCGACGACCCCGCGATCGTGGGCGGCATGGCCCGCTTCAATGGCCAGCCGGTGATGGTGATCGGCCACCAGAAGGGCCGCGACACCCGCGAGCGCGGCTACCGCAACTTCGGCATGCCCAAGCCGGAGGGCTATCGCAAGGCCCTGCGCCTGATGAAGCTGGCCGAGAAGTTCGGCCTGCCGGTGTTCACCTTCGTCGACACGCCGGGCGCGTTCCCCGGCATCGGCGCCGAAGAGCGCGGACAGTCCGAAGCCATCGGCCGCAACCTGTTCGAGATGGCGGCGCTGCGCGTGCCCATCATCGCCACCATCATCGGCGAGGGCGGCTCGGGCGGCGCGCTGGCGCTGGCGGTGGGCGACTGCGTCCAGATGCTCCAGTACTCGATCTATTCGGTCATCTCGCCCGAGGGCTGCGCGGCCATCCTCTGGAAGAGCGCGGCCAAGGCGCCCGAGGCGGCCGAGATCCTGGGCATCACCGCGCATCGCCTGAAGGCGCTGGGCCTGATCGATCGCATCATCAGCGAGCCGGTCGGTGGCGCGCACCGCGACCCGGCCCAGATGGCGCAGCTGCTGCGGCGCGCGCTGGGCGACTCGCTGCGCCAGTTCCAGGACATGAAGCCGGCCGATCTGGTCCGTCAACGACATGAACGGATCATGGGTTATGGCAAGTTCAAGGAGATCGGCGCCTGACGCCGACACGGCTGCCGGTGCAGCCCTCCGCAGCGCGCTGAGCGGCGCGCTGGCGGACCTGGCCGCGACACAGGCGCCCGCCGGGGAACCGTCCCCCGCCGCCCCCCTCCTCGTCGCCTTCAGCGGCGGCCTCGACTCCACCGTTCTGCTCCACGCGTTGGCCGCCTGCGTGCCCGCGTCGCGCCTTTACGCCGCTCATGTGCACCACGGCCTGCAAAGCGCCGCCGACGACTGGCCCGAACACTGCCACCGCCAGGCGCAGGCCCTGGGGGTCGGGTTCTCGAGCCTGCGCCT
>CAIZNI010000017.1 GCA_903934295.1 uncultured beta proteobacterium | reverse complement strand
GAGAGGTCAGGCGAACGGAACGGTTCAAGGGTGTCTCCAGGGCAGTGAGGTTGGCGGGTGGGGTGGAGGGCTCGCGCGCCCTCACTGCGCGTGGAGACCCCGCGCCTGCCCGGGAGGGGTGGCAGACGCGAGGCGTTCGGGGGAATCGTTCGATGCAGCACGGCGGGCACTGCTGGCGGCGGTCGCCATCAGCTCGCGGTGCACCTTGTGGGCGTAGGCCCGGCGCAGCGGTGCGCTGCGCGCGTTGTAGGCGCCGACGGCCTCCCACGTGTAGCCCAGGCGGGAGACGTTGCCGGCGAGGATCCAGGCGCCCACGTGGATGCTCGTGCAGGCATCGAACAGGTGGTGCTCGGCGATCCCGTGGCTGGCCAGCGTGGGCAGCCACGAGGAGTTGATCTGCATGAGCCCGATGTCGCGCGAGCCGTCGCGGTTGCGGCCGACGGCCGCCGGGTTCAGCCCCGATTCGGTTCGCGCGATCGCGTAGAGCAGGTGGCTGCTGAGCCCGTAGCGGGCAGCCGCCTCATCCCAGCAGGCCCAGGATGGCGCCGCGACGAGCAGCCCGGCCAGTGCAGACAGCGCCATCGCGCCGCGCCGGGGCGGACTGCTCGTCGTCGAGAGCGCGCTGCGTGCGATGGGGCCTCCTGTGCATCGATGGGTCCGCGACGCGGGGGTGCGTCGACGGTGGAGGCATCGTAGGAAGCGCGGGCGGCGGCGTCAGGGGGAATCGGGGCTTGGGGGAGGGACTGATTTTTCGGCGCGCAGATCTAGCGACCCGCTCGACGGGTGTTGCAGTACAGCGCACGCTCTTCCCAGGTTGGTCGGGCAGTCCGTAGGGACTGCCGCTAGCCTGGCCGACGAACTTTCAGGCGGGCGTCCAGCGCACAAGACGCTCCATGACATCGATCTTCGGCAGCCGTCTTCGTGGGTGGCTCCAGATGCGCGACAGTCCCTCGTGGAGCATGTTGGTCCCGATCATTCCGGAAGCCTCCATCTGATCGAGGATCCATAGCAATCCGAAAACTTGGCAATGGTGTGCTTGCGCTTCGCTGCGCAGCAGCTTGTCGCCGGAGACCAGGGCGTGATCCTGTCGCCGCGCGCAGCTCAGTGCGAAGCAATCAGGCAATGACAGCCCCGGGCGCTGCTTGCGAACATGCTGCGCGAATTCGACCTCGTCAGGGCTCAAAGCGACGACGCCCAGGCCTAACTTTCGTAGCAAGGGCCCGTTGTCGGCCTCCAGTTCTCGCGCATAGAGCAGATCGGGCACCACCATCGTCAGGCCACAAGCGAATGCCTGCTCCAGGAGACCCCCGCGCTCCAGATCAATCAGGACGGATGTGTCCGAGACCAGGATGATCATGACCGATCAGGCGAACTGGCCCATCAGACGTTGATCCAACTCTCGTACGCTGATGGTGAGCAGCTCGGCGGCGCGGGCCTCGGAAATGGCGCCCTCGGCTACCGCACGAAGGCACAGTCGCTCCATTCGTTGTGGCACCTCTGGCTCAAGCATCCAGGGCTCTCTGGAGGCCTGACCGTTCCAACCCAAGGCCTTGATCTGGGCCCAGAGGCGGCGATAGACCACCTTGGAGATGATGCCCAGCTGAGAGCATCGCACCACCAGTGACGCGATGCTTACCTTGAAGAGCTTCTTCAGCTCGGCCAGTTCCCCCAGCGATATCGACGTCCGGTGCGGTCCCAGCAGCCGAAGGACCATGTCCTTGGCCATCAGGAACGCGCCCGCGAACCGGTCGGCCGCCTTCTCCTGCTCCGCGTCGCTGAGTCCGCTGAATCGCAATACCAGGTGGGCCAGCTCGTGGGCCAACGTGAACCGTTGGCGTTCGCCGTTGTGTCCTTGATTCACAACGATCACTGGCACGTCGTGGTGATGAGGGCGCTGCACGAACGCTTTCGAGCCCGACACGTTCTCCGGCAGGTCGAGGGCGATTACCTTCACCCCCTTGTCTTCAAGCAATTCGGCCATCAGCGGGATAGGGTCAACACCCAGTTCCCAGAGCCGGCGGAGCGCATCCGCGGCCTGTTCGGCGTCCTCGATGCTGCCAATGTCGAATGCGTGGTCGTCCGGCGCGTCCCAGGACTGCTCCACGCCGGGCAGAAGTTCTTCAAGTTCGAGATATCGCTCGACTTGGTCTAGCACGGTGGCTTCCACGGCGCGCTCCTCCTTGGCACCAGCATGCGGAGCCTTCCGGAAGTCGACACCGGCCAGCTGGATCTGCCGTTCGCTGAGCAGGTACTCGGGGGAGACCTGTAGAGCTCTTGCCATGGCCAGCAGGATCGTGGAACCCGGCATCATCTCGTCTCTCTCGTACTTGCCGATGGCTTGAGCCGAGACCTGCCCCTGGATCGCGGCCTCCAGTTCGCGCAACGACAACCCAAGTGCCTCCCGCGCCCTCTTGAGTCGGCTTCCAATCATGGTCTTCTCCGCGGCTGTATGTTTACATATTGCTGATTAAGATTCTCGCTTGTAAACTACCGGGCGTCAACTTCTTGGAAGTAGAGGTTCGTGATGGTCAACCGGAAAAACGTCCATGTTGTTCAACGAGACAACGGCTGGGGCACGCTGCGCGAGGGTGGACGGCGCGCAAACCAAGTGTTCGACACGCAGGCCCAGGCTATCCACGCGGGGCGCCAGATGGCCCGCCAGGGTCAGGGCGAATTGCTGATCCACGGGCAGGACGGTCGTATCCGTTCGCGCGACTCCTATGGCAATGACCCCTACCCGCCGAAGGACCGCAAGTGATCTGCCTTGAGGTCGGGCTCTCAGCTCCGATCACTGGCGCAGATAGCCAGCCATCGCGCAGGGCGAGACGAGCATCGCGCACCCGGTGCGACGTGTCGCCGTATCTCACGCGATAGTTCTCGCCGAGCGGCAGCTGATGGGACGCCCCGCCTCGGCGCCTTGGGTCATCGTGGCTCGGAAAAATTAGGCGACCGGGTCTGAAGTCAGGTCGTACCCCCGCGCTCCAGGGCTCGATGCGTTTCGGCAAGGATTGGGTCGTCCGCTTGGACTCACTCTTCAATCCGCGTGAGAATCACTTTGCCGTCTTGCTGAAATCCACTGTGCTATTCGTCTGAAGGCTGGAGGCTGCCGATCCAGTCCAGGGACGTGAGGGCAGGCGCGTTGACAAGCGTTCCGAGCTGGAGATTCGCCGCCGCGCGTGCTTTGCGACTGTTCCCGACGGGTGGCCCCCCAGCCTGTCCCCGGAAGGGTTGGGAAGGACCGCCCCTCGGTCAGTCCCTCGCCCTGGGGAGTGAAGCCCCAGCCTCGCCATTGACTTCGCTGTCGCGGAAGAAAGTGCGCCGGTACTCCCGCGGCGACACGCCCAACCGTGCCTGAAAGTGGTATCGCAATGCCTGCACGCTACCGAAGCCGGCCGCCGCAGCGATACGCTCTACCGAGGCCTGCCCAGACTCCAGCAGTCTCTGCGCCTCCGTCACGCGCTGGGCGATCAGCCATTGCGCGGGGGCGAGCGAGGTCGCCTCAGTGACCCGGCGAAGAAAGGTACGGGGGCTCATTGCCGCCTCGACCGCCATGCGCTGCACGGTCCATGGCTCGTCCAGTGACGCTCGCACCGCCTCCAGAACGCCTGACACTCGGTGATCGGGATCCGCCGGTACTGGCCGCTCGATGAACTGGGCCTGCCCTCCTGCGCGGTGTGGCGGCATCACGAGGCGGCGCGCAACACGGTTGGCTGCCTCCTGGCCGAAGTCCTGGCGCACGATGTGCAGCATCAGGTCGATGCCAGCCGCACTACCGGCCGAGGTGTAGAGGCGTTCTTCCTCAACATAGAGGACGTCCGCATCGACGGTGATTTCCGGGTGCAGCGCCTGCAGGTGAGCAGCGTAACGCCAGTGCGTCGCCGCCCGTCCGCCCGCGAGCAGCCCCGTCGCTGCCAGCACGAAAGCCCCGGAGCAAATCGAGGCTAGACGCGCGCCGCGGGCCCAGGCGCGGCACAGTGCCTCGGTCAGCGCAGCCGGCACCGGTACGCCCGGCCCCTTCCATCCCGCCGCCACGATCAGGTCGGCCTGCTCCAGCAGCTCCATTCCCGCAGACGGCATTACCGCGAGCCCGCCGTGTGCGCGCAGGGGGCCCGGCTCGATCGCCGCACTGGCGTAGCGATACCAGTTGGGACCCATTTCAGGACGTGCGAGGCCGAAGACCTCGGCCACGATCGCGAACTCAAAGGTGCAGAGCCCGTCGTGGACGAGTGCCACCACGAGAGGGCCGCTCAGCGGTATCCCGTGGGTCGAATCAGGGGCGGTCATGGATTGGCGTAAATTTGTCGATAACTGTCTTGTTCGCCAATTGTGATCGACGACTTCCATCCGCACCATGACGAAACCCCATTCATGGCGCCTCGCATGCCCTCCGCCGTCACTGCCATCCCCGCTGCTCCGTCCTCGCTCGCCGAGGCCCACTTCGCCGCTGAGTTCACCTTCGAGACCGACTGCTGGGACGTACACGACGCCCTCGCTCACTGCGCAGACTTCGTGTTGTTCGACGTGCGCTCGGCTGAGCTCTATCAGCAGGGGCACGTACCCGGCGCCCTACACATGCCTCACGGAAAGATCGTCGAAAGCAAGCTGGCGGGTTGGCCGCCCGAAACTCTCTTCGTGACTTACTGCGCAGGCCCGCACTGCAACGGCGCGGCGCGCGGCGCATGGCGCTTGGCCAAGCTCGGCCGCCCCGTGAAGATCATGGCCGGTGGCATCACTGGCTGGCTGGACGAGGGATTCGAGCTTGCTACGGGCGCCCAGCCTGGCGCCCACAGTTGAGGGACGTGCTCTCGGTGCCTTGGGGTTCAGTGCAAGTCTGCCGGCGCTCCGCAGCACTTCTTGAACTTCTTGCCGCTACCGCAGGGGCACGGTTCGTTGCGGCCCACCTTCGCCTGCAGCGTCCGGGCCACCGTTCGTTCGTGAACGGCCAGGCGCAGGGGTAGCCAGTGGGCGTGCATGCCCAGGACGGCTTCGGGGATCTCCAAGGCCAGCTCGGCCCGCTGTGCCGGCGTGCGCGTGAGCGCGTCCTGTTCGGGTCCGAAGTCGTCCTCTCCCAGCAGTCCGATCGGTCGGTACCAGGCCCGGCCCTGAACCGTCTCCAGCAACGGTTGCCAGTCCGCACGGCAGAGGTCCACGCCCTGTACGAAGCCCCAGGCCCAACCCTCGGCGTCATCGAACTCCCGGCCTTCGAACTCCATGACGGACCAATGGGGGTAGATGTCCGGCCGCTCGTCCTCCAGGGCGGCGATGATGCTGTTG
>CAIZNI010000016.1 GCA_903934295.1 uncultured beta proteobacterium | reverse complement strand
GCCTCATTGAAGCTAGGGGTCGTCGTGATCTTCGTGCCGATCCTCCTCGCGTTATCCGGGGCATTGCGCCCCGGCCTCAGTGAAGCATCGGCGGCGGCGTATCCGCCGACGTTTGTCTGGTGTTATCCGGGGCATTGCGCCCCGGCCTCATTGAAGCTCAGGGTTGCTGACGCGGGCGATGTACGCGATGTGCGTTATCCGGGGCATTGCGCCCCGGCCTCATTGAAGCGGGCGGCTCATGGCGCTGGTCGCAGACGACTGCGACGGTTATCCGGGGCATTGCGCCCCGGCCTCATTGAAGCTGCTACTTCTTCCGGGGCGGCGGCACGGTCCTTGACGTTATCCGGGGCATTGCGCCCCGGCCTCATTGAAGCTCGCAGGATTGCGTCGATATCGGTCACGCGCACTTCGGGTTATCCGGGGCATTGCGCCCCGGCCTCATTGAAGCTTTTTGCCTTTGCGCTTCCCGCTTTGCCAGCACTGCCGTTATCCGGGGCATTGCGCCCCGGCCTCATTGAAGCGCGGGAATGGTGACAGCCCACCCGCCGCCGCCGCTGGTTATCCGGGGCATTGCGCCCCGGCCTCATTGAAGCCTGCGCTGGTGGGACGGCGAATGGTGGTCGTTGGCGGGTTATCCGGGGCATTGCGCCCCGGCCTCATTGAAGCCAGCGGGCGAACGTCGACTGGCGCGCCTCGGCCAGCGTTATCCGGGGCATTGCGCCCCGGCCTCATTGAAGTCCGAAGGAACTGACCGCGTAAATCATGTTACCGGCGCATTGCGTCCCGGCCAGCCGTCATCGCCGATTCAATGAGGCCCGGGCGCAATGGCAGCCGGATCGGCTGGGCGCTCGCTTCCGCCGGTAGACCTAGGACTTGAGGTGTTTGATGGCTCAGTGCGTGATCTTCGATCACGTTCCGGGAGGACAACAGGCTGATCCGGTTGATGACCGTGCGCTTTTTCGGCCGGTTCTTCCTGGGTGTCTCCACCATGCGCTGGAGAATCTCGTCGGCAAGCTGGGAATAGGTCACGCGAGCCCCCATCCGCGGAATGAGCGACGCCCGTGCCGCCTCGACATCGGCAAGCGTGAAACTCGGGCCGAGCATTTTTCGCCCCCGCGTGCTTCGATACAGTGGCGACTGTATTCGGCGAAGGACCACTCTCATGACCTGGTCGGCGTGATTGTCTGCGTCGGATCGCCGCTCATCGGTGTCGTCACTGGTGTTATCCGCTGCGCAGCAAACGGTGGCGAATGCCCGAATCGCCTCCATCATGACCGTATTGGCAACCCGCCGGGTGAGCGGCGCGGTGGTGTCCTTGCTTGGTCGCCGGTGCCACTTGGCGAACTTGAGCAAATCGTGCATGTCGGGGCTAGAGCCCAGGAGGGCGAGGTGCCTGGCGCACTGCCCACGACCGCTGCGGCTGTTCAGAAAGCGCAAGGCGATGCTTCCCCCGATCTGGCGTGCGGGCTCGGGCCAGTGCCGCGACATGAGCATTACAGCCGCCAGGTCGAGCACTTCGCCGGGCTCCCAGCGGCTGCAAGGTTCGGCAAGCAAGCGTGCAACCATGCTGTGTGCCGGTTGCGCGCTCTTCCTAGGCAAGCGCGCGCCTCCTGAGTAGCACGCCAGCGTGCTGCGCCTCTTGAATCCTGAGCGGTGTGACGTTCGTGGTCGTCGCCTGCAACAGCGCTTCCAGCTTTGCTCCCCAGGCACTGAACGCAGCGCGGCGCTCGGGCAGCAGATCGGCGCGCTGGTACACGGCCGCGATGCCTTCAGCTCGGTGGTTCAGGCAACGCTCGATGACATCCGGCCTGACCCCGAGGTCGCCCATGCGCGAGGCCATGGTGCGGCGTAGGTCGTGTGGGGTCCAGTCGCCCTGAGCCAGCAGCAGGCTGCCTGTGGCCTTGGACCGGCGTTTCAGTGGCTCGGTGCGCTGTCGGTCGTTGACTTGCTTGGCAAGGTACTTCGGCGACACGGGCTGGGTGACATCCGGGTCGGCGTCCGCCGGCGCGCGGCCGGGCAGGAGCCATTTCGATCCGTTACCCAACGCGATCAGCCGCTGAACGCGCGCCAGGGCGAACGCCGAGAGATGCACGACGTGCCGGTCGCCGTTTTTCGTGCGCTCGCCGGGGATGCGCCATTCGGCGACGTCGAGCGCAAACTCAGCCACTGGGGCGCCGGACAACTCGCCGACCCGTGCGCCGGTTGCCAGGAGCAGCCAAAGAGCTTCTGTCGTGCGCTCGGTCAGCTTCGCTGACGGCATCCGGTCGCGCAGTTCGATGATCTCCAAGTCTGACAGGTTGCGGTCTCTTGATTCTTCACGCCCGCCTGCATCCTTCCTCGAAATACCCAAGGTTGGGTCACGTTCGATCCACTCCCGGATTGCGCACCAGCGCACGAACTGGCGTACGAGCGCCAACGCCATGTTTGCGGTCCGGCGGTTGGCGGTGCGGCCGGTCTTGCCGCCGCTGACGATGTGGTCGATCAAGTCAGTGATGTCGGCCCTGCGCAACGACTCCAGCACGCGGTCGCCGAGTTGCGGAAAGACATGCCGTTCGAACAGCGCACGCACCTCTGCGCCGCCGTCCTTGCGGTGCTTGTCGAGGTACAACTCCTCCCAGCGGCCGAACGCCTCGCGGACGGTGCGACGCGCCTGCAATCCCTCCAAGCGCGCCTGGTGGGTCTCGATCGCCTCCAGGCGGTGAAGGTGACGCGCCTGGTTGGGGTCGATTCCCTTCTTGACTTGGAAGCGCGCCGTGTCGCGGGCCCTGCGGGCGGCGGCAAGTGTAAATGGACGAACAGTGCCGTCAGAGTCGGCGAAGGGCTCCCCGATTGTCCCGAGCACGATGGCCGAAGACCGGTACCCCGTCGCCGTCTTCAATTTGAAGTTGAACTCCGCCAGGCGGGCGCCTTTGGGGTTGCGGCTGCTGGCGGGTAGGACGCGGATCCTGAGGCCGCCGCCGTCAGGCAGGTATCGCGGCTTGCCATCGAGCCGTGGAGTCGCCGAGCGGACTTCCGCATCGGTCAGCAGGTTCTCGGCCATCGGTCCGCCTTTTCAGGGTTTCACGTTCACCATTACGTTCACCATTCGGGGTCGATCTTAACCGGTCTTGTGGTGTCCAGGCAACTCTGTGTTTGTCCTAAGTGATTGATATATAACGTTTGTTATCTCTGCGCGTCAGGTGCTTCGGGGCTGTTTCACTGCATGGGGTGCAAGGGGTCGCGAGTTCGAATCCCGCCGTCCCGACCAAAAGTTCTGTTTGAAGATCAAAGGGTTAGCTCTCACAAGGGGCTAACCCTTTGTCGTTTCTGAACGAACAGGAACCCGGGTGCATGAAAGCCGGGCGCACCACGACGAAACCGGGAGCAATGGCTGCCTCCTCGGCAATGGCCCGGTTCGCAGGCATCTCCAGTTCCCCGTCCCCCGCAGTACCATCCCGCTGGTGTACCTTCCCGCAAAACACCGCGCCGAAAGAGCCTGATGCACGACGTCATCCCCCTGATCAGCAAGTCCGATTTCCCCGCGGTCACGCGCCGCCGGCTCACCACTTTCCAGATCAACCTGGGCTATCGCTGCAACCAGAGTTGCCTGCATTGCCACGTCAACGCCGGCCCGCACCGCACCGAGGAGATGAGCCTCGAGACCATCGAACAGATCCTGGCGATGGCCCGGCAGGCGGGCATCGAGACGCTCGATGTGACCGGCGGTGCGCCGGAGCTCAATCCGCACTTTCGTTTGCTGGTCGAGCGCGCCCGGGCAATGGGTCTGCGGCTGATCGATCGCTGCAATCTCACCGTGCTGTTCGAGCCGGGCCACGAGACGCTGGCCGCGTTCCTGGCCGAGCAGGGGGTCGAGATCACCGCGTCGCTGCCGTGTTACCTGGAAGAAAACGTCGATGCCCAGCGCGGCAAGGGCGTCTTCGATGCCAGCATCCGCGGGCTGCAGACCCTGAACGCGCTGGGCTATGGCCGTGAAGGTTCGGGCTTGCTGCTGAACCTGGTGTTCAATCCGCAGGGCCCGGTCCTGCCGCCGCCGCAGGCCGCGCTCGAGGCCGATTACCGGCAGTTCCTGGGCGAGCGCTTCGGCATCGTCTTCAATCACCTGTTCACCCTGGCGAACATGCCGATCCAGCGCTTCGGCTCCACGCTGGTCTCCAAGGGCAGCTTCGCCGGCTATCTGCAACTGCTCAAGCAGGCCCATCGGGATGAGAATCTCGAGTCGATCATGTGCCGGGACCTGATCAGCATCGACTGGCAGGGTTACGTTTATGACTGCGACTTCAACCAGATGCTGGGGCTGCCGCTGCGCCGGCCCGAGCGGGCGCGTTCGCACATCAGCGACCTGATCGGTCAGGACCTCCGGGGCAACCCGGTGGTGGTTCGCGACCATTGCTACGGCTGCACCGCCGGGCAGGGCAGTTCCTGCGGCGGCGCGCTTGCGTCGGCCTGAGCGTGCGGTGAGCGCGTTTCGTGACGCTGTGATGCCCGTGGCCGAGCCGTGTGCGCCCGAACCGGCTGCGCCGGGGCCTTCTGCACTCGAGCCGTCCCCACCCGAACCCGGCCGTTTCTGTCCCGCCGATTATCGCCTCGGGGCCCGCGCCTTCCTCGCCCAACCCGAGTTCGAGAGCGACTGCCTGTATGTGGCCGGTGGCCTGTACGGCAACACGCTCGCCCTGGATGCCCTGCTGGCGCTGTACGCCAGCGAAGCGGCCGACCGGCCGGCGCTGGTCTTCAATGGCGACTTCCACTGGTTCGACATCGACCCCGCGCAGTTCCAACGCATCGAGCGACTGACGGCGCCGCACCGCCGGCTGCGCGGCAACGTCGAAACCGAGCTCGCCCGCGCGCCGCTGGCCGGTGACTCGGCCGATGACGCCGGTTGCGGCTGCGCCTATCCGGACGATGTCGACGACGGCGTGGTCGAGCGCTCCAACCGGATTCTGGCCCGACTGCGCGACACCGCGCGGGCGGGCCGGCATGCCGCCGCGCTCGGCGCGCTGCCGATGGTCGCCCGGGTCCGTGTGGCCGGCGTCGGCGTGGCGATCACCCATGGCGACGAGGAGTCGCTGGCGGGTTGGCGGCTGGCCAATGACCGGCTGGGCGAGAGCTGGGGTACCGGGCTGGCGCAATGCCTGCACGACCTCGACGCGCAGGTGATGGCCAGCAGCCACACCTGTCTGGCGGTGGCCGACACGCTCGAGGACCGCGGGCGCGTGCTGGCGGCGATCAACAACGGCGCGGCGGGGCTGGCGAACTTCGCTGGCTCGCACGCAGGGCTGGTCACGCGCATCGCGCGCCATGACCTGGGTCTGCCGCCCGGCGCGCGTGAGCTCTACGCGGCGCGGGTGGGCGAGACGCGGATCTCCGCGCTGGCCATCGATTTCGATCGGGCGGCCTGGCTGGCCTGCTTCGATGCGCAATGGCCCGCCGACAGCGAGGCGGCCCGTTCGTATCGCGAGCGGGCGGTGCAGGGCACGGCACTGCAGCCAGAGGCGGCAGCGCGCGGTGGCTTCGTCGCGCGGCCGGTGCTGGCGCAGCCGGCGCCGGCGGAGCAGCCGGGCGTGCAGCCGGACGTGCAGCCGGGCGTACAGCGGTCCGGCGTGCAGCAGGCGCGCGCATGACGCGCCGCCGCTGGCTGCTGCTGCTGGTGCTCGCCGCCGGCGTCACGGCTTTCTTCACGCTCGGCCTGCATCGCTACTTCACGCTGGCCGAGGTGAAATCGCGCCAGGGGCAACTGCAGGCGCTCTTCGAGCACGAGCCCTGGCTGGTCGCAGGCGGCTTCTTCGCCGCCTACCTGGCGATGGCGGCGTTGTCCTTGCCCGGGGCGGTGATGCTCACCGTGCTGGCGGGGGCGATCTTCGGCGTGCTCTGGGGCACGGTGATCGTGTCCTTTGCCTCGAGCCTGGGCGCCACGCTGGGCTTTCTGGCCAGCCGCTTCCTGTTTCGCGATCTCGTGCAGTCGCGCTTCGGGGATCGGCTGGCGGCCATCAACCGGGGCGTGCAGCGCGACGGCGCTTTCTATCTGTTCACGCTGCGGCTGGTGCCGGTGTTCCCGTTCTTCCTGGTGAACCTGCTGATGGGGCTCACGCCGGTGCCCACTCGCACCTTTTACTTCGTCAGCCAGCTCGGCATGTTCCTGGGCACGGTGGTGTACGTGAACGTGGGCACGCAACTGGCCCGGGTCGATTCGCTGCAAGGCATCCTGTCGCCGGGTCTGCTGGCGTCCTTCGTCGCCCTGGGGCTGCTGCCACTGGTGGCGCGCCGGGTGGCGACGGCGATCGGCCAGCGCAAGGTCTATGCGCCGTGGCGCGCGCGCCGGCCGGCCCGCTTCGATCGCAACCTGGTGGTGATCGGCGCCGGCAGTGCCGGACTGGTCACCGCCTACATCGCCGCAGCGGTCAAGGCGAGCGTCACCCTGATCGAGCGCCACCGGATGGGCGGCGACTGCCTGAATACCGGCTGCGTGCCGTCCAAGGCGTTGATCCGCTCGGCCAGGCTGCTGCACCAGGCGCGCCGCTCGCAGGCCTACGGCATCCGCGAGATGCAGGTGAGCTTCGACTTCGCGCAGGTCATGGAGCGGGTGCAGCGGGTGATCACCACCATCGAGCCGCACGACTCGGTCGCCCGTTATCGCGACCTGGGGGTCGATTGCGTCGCGGGTGACGCCCGGCTGATCTCTCCCTGGGAAGTGGAGGTCACCGAACCGCCCGCGCGCGCCGGCGAGCCCGCGACCCGCCGGGTGATCAGTGCCCGCAACATCGTGATCGCCACCGGTGCGCGCCCGCTGGTGCCGCCGATTCCCGGACTCGACACGGTGGGCTATCTCACCTCGGACACCGTCTGGGGGATTCGTGAGCTCCCCCAGCGCCTGCTGGTGCTGGGCGGCGGGCCGATCGGCTGTGAGCTGGCGCAGTGTTTCGCCCGCTTCGGTTCGCGGGTGACGCTGGTCGAGCGGGCGCCGCGCCTGCTGATGCGCGAGGACCCCGAGGTGTCGGCGCTGATCGCGGGTGATTTCGCGGCCGAAGGCATCGATCTGCGCCTGGGCCACACCGCGCTGCGATTCGAGATCCAGGACGGCCACCAGCAACTGATCGCCGAGCACGACGGCGCGTCGCTGGCCATCGAATTCGACACCGTGCTGCTGGCGCTGGGCCGCAGCCCGAACACCACCGGTTTCGGTCTCGAGGAACTGGGCATCGCCACCACCGCGGCGCGCACCGTCGAGGTCGACGGTTTCCTGCGCACCCGCTATCCGAACATCTTCGCCTGCGGCGATGTGGCCGGGCCCTACCAGTTCACCCACACCGCTGCGCACATGGCCTGGTATGCCGCGGTCAACGCGCTGTTCGGGCGCTGGCGGCGCTTTCCGGTCGACTGGTCGGTGGTGCCCTGGTGCACCTTCACCGATCCGGAGGTGGCGCGGGTCGGCCTGAACGAGACCGAGGCGAAGGCCGCCGGCATTGCGGTCGAGGTGACCCGGTACGGCATCGACGACCTCGACCGCGCCATCGCCGACGAGGCGGCGCATGGCTTCATCAAGGTGCTGACCGTGCCGGGCAGCGACCGGGTATTGGGCGTCACGATCGTGGGCGAGCACGCGGGCGACCTGATCGCCGAGTATGTCGCGGTCATGAAGAACCGGATCGGACTGAACCGGGTGCTGGGCACCATGCACATCTATCCGACGATGGCTGAAGCGAACAAGTACGTGGCGGGCGAATGGAAGCGCGCGCACGCGCCGCAGCGGGTGCTGGGCTGGTTGCGGCGTTATCACCGCTGGCAGTTGTGATGGCGATGGATCATCAGATCAGGAGCCTGTGCGATCGCTGCTGAACCGTCACTCAAGCCGCTCGCCATTGCGGTGGTGATGCCGGTGCTCGACGAGGCGCGACGGCTGGAAGAAGCGCTGGCCACCGTCCTCGGGCACGCCTGCCAGGTGGTGGTGGTCGATGGCGGCAGCACCGACGACAGCGTTGCGATCGCGACCGCTGCCGGCGCGACGGTGGTACGCAGCCCCCGCGGGCGCGCGCTGCAGATGAACGCCGGCGCGGACGCGCTGGCGCCCGGCTGGCAGGCGGTGCTGTTCCTGCACGCCGACACCCGTCTGCCGCCCGACTGGGCCGACTCGGTTCGCGAGGCCCTGCACGCGGGTGCCGCCTGGGGCCGTTTCGATGTCCGGCTGCAGTCTGAGCACCCGCTGCTCGCGGTGGTGGGCGCGATGATGAACCTGCGCTCGCGCCTGAGCGGCATCTGCACCGGTGACCAGGCGATCTTCATCCGCGCGGCCGCCTGGCGTGACAGCGGCGGCTATCCGTCGATCCGCCTGATGGAGGACGTCGAGATCAGCGCCCGGCTCAAGCGTTGTGCCGGCGCGCCCGCGGCGCTGCGCGGTCCGGTGCGGGTGAGCGCGCGCCGCTGGGAGTCACACGGCGTCTGGCGCACCATCTGGACGATGTGGAGCCTTCGGTTGCGCTACTTTCTCGGTGAGTCGCCGGACAGTCTGCATCAGCGCTATTACCGGCGGCCGTGAAGCCCGCCGCCTCCCGATCCTGCCGTTCGCCCGCGCATGACATCCATTTCTCGACACCCGCCCGATGAATCCCCCACGCCTGACGACACCCGGGACGAGCACCTGATCGTCTTCGCGCGCATCCCCCGGCTGGGCGAGGTCAAGACGCGCCTGGCGGCCGGGCTGGGCGCCGAGGGCGCGCTCGCGGCCTATCGCGAGTTGCTGGACCATGCACTGGCGCAGGCCAGCGCCTGTACGGGCGTGACCCGGTGGCTGTGCCTGAGTGGCGAGGATCCCCAAGGGGAGGGGGAGCGGCTGGCGAGCCGCCACCGGATGCGGCTGAGCCGGCAGGCGCCAGGCGATCTGGGCTGGCGGATGCGGGTGGCGCTGCGCGATTGCCTGGCGCGCGGCCGGCGGGCCGTGCTGATCGGCTGCGACAGCCCGCCGATCGACGCGCCGTTGCTGCGCGCCGCCTTCGATGCACTGCGCGACCGCGACCTCGTCTTCGCGCCCACCGAGGACGGCGGCTATGCGCTGGTCGGCGCGCGCACCGATGCCGGCCCGATCTTCAGCGCGATCGACTGGAGCACCGATCGCGTCATGGCGCAGACGCGCGAAAGGGCTGGTCAGTCGGGCCTGTCGGTCGCCGAACTGCCGCGGATCTGGGATGTGGACGAGCCCGCCGACTGGCAGCGGTTTCTGGACTGGCGGGATCGGCAGACGTCGGCTGCACGGGGGCAGACCGGGGAGAACCCGGGCCGCGGGGGCCCGGTCGGCCAAGACGCGGTCGGCGGCTGAGATCAGCCGGCTTCAGCGGCTTTCGCTGATCTGGCGCTCGCGCAATCCCAGGGCCAGCGCGTCGATCTCGCGCCGCGCCTTGTCGAGCACTTCGGCATTGCGCACATGGAACTGCGCCGCCTGTTCGAACACTTCAGCGATCGGCAGGGCCATGCCGACCAGCTCGCCCTGGACATACTCGACGCCCAGGATCTTCAGGCGGTCGTAGATCGCCTGATTGTGGACGTGTTCGGCAATGGTCTTGATGTTCAGGTGACGCGCCACCCGCACCGTCGACAGCACGATTTCCTCGTCGATCGGATTGTTCACCAGGTTGCGGATGAACGAGCCGTCGATCTTCAGGTAGTCGATCGGGAAACGCTTCAGGTATTCGAAGGTGGCCAGTCCGGTACCGAAATCGTCCAGCGCGATGCCGAATCCGTCCGCACGCAGTTCGTCGACCAGACGCGAGGCGGCACCCGGGTTGCGGATCGCCTCGCTCTCGGTGATCTCGAACACGATCTTGGCGGCAGGTATGTCGTACAGCGCGCGCTGCTCGCGGATGAAGCCGGCAATCATGCTGTCGCTCATCGACATGCCCGACAGGTTGATCGAGCATTTCCAGGTGCGCGCCAACGCATCCGGCCGCTCGGACAGCCAGGCAAAAACCTTTTCAATCACGCCCCGGTCCAGCGCCACCGTCATCTGCGCCTGCACCGCGAGCGGCAGGAACTCGGGCGGGCGGACCAGCCGGCCCTGCGGGTCGCGCAGGCGCGTCAGCACCTCGTAGGCAACCATGTCCAGCGGGGCATCCGGATCGATCATCGGTTGCGCGTAGACCTCGAGCTGCTTGGTGCGGATGGCTTCTCGCACATGCTCGAGCTTGCCCTGATGCGAGCGGCGCGCCTCGATCATCGTCTGCGAGAGCGGCTCCACGAACAACTGCGGATCGCGCACGCTGGCGGCGATCGCCATGGCATCGGAGAGCGACAGCAGGCAGTCCTCGCTGTCGATCATCACACCCGGGTCGATCAGCAGGCCGCCCACGCTGGCCTGCAGGCGGATGCTGCCGTGGCTGGCCTTGTAGACCTGTCCGTTGAGCAGCGCGTAGATGTCGCGCGCCATCGCCCGCACCGCCGTCACCGTGTCGGCCGACACCAGCAGCGCGAAGCGGCCCGACGACAGACGGGCTGCCTGCACCGCGCCAGGCTGACGCATCAGCAGCATGGCGGTGCTCTGTTCCAGGTGTAGCGCCTGGATCGGCCCGCACAGGTCGTTGATGGTGTCGAAGTTGGCGATGTTGATGCCCACCAGACCATAACCCTCGCGATCGGCCGCCACCAGCCGCTCGGCCAGCTCGGCCAGCAGGCCGCGGTCGTTGAGCAGTCCGGTGGTCATGTCCTGGCGAGCCTGCATGGCGACGCGGGCGAGCGCCTGCCGACGATCGGTGGCCACCGCCTGCATCAGCAAACCGACCACCACCGCGCACAGCACCAGGATCGTGCCCTCCAGTGCGGGTGCCACCTTGTCGCTGGCATCGCCGATCTCGAAGGCACGTGCCGACAGCAGCAGCGAGGCGGTGATGAACAGGGTGATCGCGGTGGTGCGCTCGGGCATGCGCACCGAGGTCCAGGCGGCGATCGGAAAGAACAGAAACAGCAGCGCCATGCCGTACTCGCGCTGTCCGACGCTGGTCAGCAGCAGGCTGCCGGCGACGACGCCGAGCGTCAGGATCACCGCGGTCAGATCGACGCTGGCGCGGGCAGGTTCGGCATTGGGCTCCAGCTGCGAGAGCCCATCGCGCGCCCAGGCCAGCAGCGCGGGCGCGAGCAGCAGCATTCCGAGCGCATCGATCAGCCACCAGGCGACGAACAGGTGGCCGCCATGCACCACCGGCATGAAGTCGGCTGCCCACAGTCCCACGGCGGCGATCGCGGCATCGATCGGCGCCGCGACCAGCGCTGCCATCATCATGAACCGAAGCACCGCTTCCATCCGGTAGTCAGCCGGCTTCCAGGCGTTCAGGCGCCGCATCGCGGCGATCGCGATGGCCGGACCGGCGGCACTGCACAGGAAGGCGGTGATCGCGAATCGCAGACCGCCGAATTCGAAGAAGGCCCACGCCGCGGCGCCGATGGCCGCCGGCAGCACCCAGGCAACGCCATAACGCCAGCCGCAGGCCAGCGCGGCTGCCCCGGCCGGCCAGATCAGCAGTTGAACCGGGCTGTCGAAAGCAAGCAGGCGGGCGATCACGCAGAACAGGAAGGTTCCCGCGACGATGAGCACAGCCCGCACGGTGGTAGGCAGGTGGTTGTCGGTGGCGGGCGGGGAGGGCTGCAAGGGTGATCTGGTGGAAAAATGTGACAAAAGTCAGTTTAAAGGATCGTCCGGCAGAAGGGGAGCGGACCGTCGCCCGTCATCGACCGCCTGACGGCCGGCAGTTGAACGGCCGGCACTTCATCCGGGCGGCATTCCCAGAAAAAAGGCGCCCCGCAGGGCGCCTTTCCGGACGAGGGCGGCCAGGCCGCCGGGGCCGTTGTCAGGCGGCCATCAGCTGACGCAGCACGAAGGGCAGGATGCCGCCGTGGCGGAAGTAGTCGACCTCGATCGCGGTGTCGATGCGCAGCAGCACCGCCGCGCGGGTGGCGGTGCCGTCGGCGCGGTGGATCACCAGCGTGACGTCCTGCTGCGGCTTGATCTCGCCATCGAGGCCTTCGATGCCGAAGGTCTCGCTGCCGGTGATCGCCAGGCTGACCGCGCTGTCGCCGTTCTTGAACTGCAGCGGCAGCACGCCCATGCCCACCAGGTTCGAGCGGTGGATCCGCTCGAAGCTGCGGGCCACGACCGCTTTGACGCCCAACAGCTGCGTGCCCTTGGCCGCCCAGTCGCGCGACGAACCGGTGCCGTACTCCTCGCCACCGAAGATGATGGTGGGCACGCCGTCGGCGACGTATTTCATCGCCGCGTCGTAGATCGCCATTTCCTCGCCGCTGGGCTGGTGAATGGTGATGCCGCCCTCGATGCGCGAACCGTCGGCCGTCGGCGGGATCATCAGGTTCTTGATCCGCACATTGGCGAAGGTGCCGCGCATCATCACTTCATGGTTGCCGCGGCGCGAGCCGTAGCTGTTGAAGTCGGCCTTGATCACGCCGTTGGCCAGCAGCCATTTGCCGGCGGGCGAGCTGTCCTTGATCGAGCCGGCCGGCGAGATGTGGTCGGTGGTGATCGAATCGCCGAAAACCCCCAGCGCACGGGCGCCGCTGATCGAGCCGCTGCTGGCCGGCGGTTGCATCGAGAAGTCATTGAAGAACGGCGGCTCGGCGATGTAGGTCGAGGTCGGCCAGTCGTAGACCTGACCCTTGGTGCCCTTGACCTTTTCCCAGAGCTTGCCGGGATTGCTCTCGACTTGCGCGTAGTTCGCCTTGAACACCTTGGGGTTCATCGCGAACTTCATCAGCTTGTAGACCTCGTCCGAGCTCGGCCAGATGTCGCCGATCCAGATGTCCTTGCCGCCCTTGCCCTTGCCGATCGGCTGGGTCATCAGGTCGACCATGACATTGCCGGCCAGCGCATAGGCGACCACCAGCGGGGGCGAGGCCAGGAAGTTGGCCTTCAGGTTCGGGTGGATGCGGGCTTCGAAGTTGCGGTTGCCCGACAGCACGGCGGCGCAGATCAGGTCATTGGCGGCGATCGCCTCGTTGATCTCGTTCGTGAGGTCGCCCGCGTTGCCGATGCAGGTGGTGCAGCCGTAGGCGGCCACGGTGAAGCCGAGCTTCTCGAGGTAGGGCAGCAGACCCGCCTTCTCGAGGTACTCGGTGACCACGCGCGATCCGGGGGCCAGCGAGGTCTTGATGTGCTTGCGCATCTTCAGACCGGCCTCGACCGCCTTCTTGGCCAGCAGCCCGGCGGCCAGCAGCACGCCCGGGTTCGAGGTGTTGGTGCACGAGGTGATGGCCGCGATCAGCACATCGCCGTTGCGCAGTTCCAGACCGCTGGCGGTGGTGACCGCCGGCTCGAGCTTGTCGGCCGGCTGGTTGAAACCGTTGTCGGCGATCGGCTTGGAGAACAGGTCGGTGAAGGTGGCCCGCACATTGCCGATCTCGATGCGGTCCTGCGGGCGCTTCGGGCCGGCGAGCGACGGGGCCACCGAGCCCAGGTCGAGCTTGACCACGGTGGTGTAGTCGATCGATCCGGACTTGGGCACGCCGTACAGGCCCTGCGCCTTGAAGTAGGAAGCGAACGCGTCGATCTCGCCCTTGGTGCGGCCGGTGCCCTCGAAGTAGTCGATGGTGCGGTCGTCGACCGGGAAGAAGCCCATGGTCGCGCCGTACTCGGGCGCCATGTTGGCGATGGTGGCGCGGTCGGGCAGGGCGAGGCTGCTGGTGCCTTCGCCGAAGAACTCGACGAACTTGCCGACGACCTTTTCCTTGCGCAGCATCTCGGTGATGGTCAGGACCAGGTCGGTTGCGGTGACGCCTTCACGCAGCCGCCCGGTCAGCTCGACGCCAACCACATCGGGGGTCAGGAAGTACACCGGCTGGCCGAGCATGCCGGCCTCGGCTTCGATGCCGCCCACGCCCCAGCCGACCACGCCGATGCCATTGATCATCGTGGTGTGGCTGTCGGTGCCCACCAGGGTGTCGGGGTAGCTGATGCCGTCCTTGCCCTTGTGCACGCCGCGCGCCAGGTACTCCAGGTTCACCTGGTGCACGATCCCGAAGCCCGGGGGCACGACGCCGAAGGTGTCGAAGGCCTGCATGCCCCATTTCATGAACTGGTAGCGTTCCTGGTTGCGCGAGAACTCCAGCTTCATGTTCAGGTCGAGCGCCTTGGCCGACCCGTAGTGATCGATCATCACCGAGTGATCGACCACCAGGTCGACCGGCACCAGCGGCTCGATCGTCTTGGGATCCTTGCCCATGCCGCGCGCCACCGTGCGCATCGCCGCGAGGTCGGCCAGCAGGGGCACGCCGGTGAAGTCCTGCAGCACCACGCGGGCGACCACGAAGGGAATCTCGGCGGTGCGTTCGCCCACCGCCTGCCAGTTGGCCAGTTGCTCGACGTGCTCGGCGGTGACCTTCTTGCCGTCGCAGTTGCGCAGCACCGATTCCAGGACGATCCGGATCGACACCGGCAGGCGCTTGACGTTGGGGAAGCGGCGGGCCAGTGCCGGCAGCGAATGCAGCTTGCCGGTCTTGCCCGAAGCGAGGGTGAAATCCTTGAGCGTCTTGAACGGATTGTTTGTCATGAGGGCCTCTTGAGGGGTCGGGTTGGTTCGTGTGGGAGGGAAAGGTGGTTCGGTGCGACGCGTCGGGTCAGGGTCCGGGGGTCCGGGGCGCGACGCCGGCGCGCCCGCGTACCGGACGCGCTTCGGGCTCGGGCCTGAAGTGGCCGTCCGACATGTTCAGGGTGCCCATGCCGGGCACGATCATGTCGCCGGGTCGCTGGGTACTGGCGCAGGCGCCAATCCAGCGGGCGGCGACGGCGTCCTTGTCCTCGCGACGGATGCCGCCCAGCGGTGGATCATAGGTCACGAGGGTGTCGATCCGGTAGTCGGTGTCGAAGTTGCCGGTGGCGATCGCGCGGCTGGCGACCGTGGTGCGGGCCTCGCGACAGACCGACTCCGACAGCCACGCCTCGCCAGCCCGCTGGAAGGCGCCCAGCGTGCAGGCGCCGCGCACGCCAGGCGTTCGGTCCAGGTGAGAAGCCGCGGTATCGGTGAGCTCGCCGACGCACAGCTGCATCGCCGGCAGGCCGGCAGCCTGCGAACCGACGCTGCGGATTTCCCACAGCCCGGTGCGCCGCTTCGGAAACGGCGCGGTGCTGGCCGGTACCGCACCCGTGCCGCCCGATGGCGGCGAAGCGGGCTGGGCGGTGGCCATGAGCGGCGCCACCAGGGTCGCGATCGCCAGGAGCCGTGGCAGGGCGGTCAAAGCCGGCATTCATTGGCCAGGGTCCGGCCCTGACGCGAGTCGAGCAGCATCGACTTGCCCACGATCACCAGCCACACCAGCCCGGCGGGCGGGCTCTCGAAGCGCAGCGCGCCGGTGCGGGCCTGGACCGCCTGCAGCGTGGCGTCCTTGCCCAGCCAGTTGATGACCAGTGACTGACCGTCGGGGGCAATGCGGCGCAGCACCACCCGGCGATTGAGTTCGCATCGGTACAGTCCCGGCTCGAGGATGAGGCTGCCGCCCGCCGCGAAGGGCGGGCCAGGCAGTACTGCGGGCGGTTCGGCAACCGGCGTGGCGACCGATGCCGGTCGGGCTGGCGCTGGTGTTGGGGCTGCCGTTGGCGCTGGCGTTGGCGAGGGCCCCGGCGCGGTAACTGGCACGCTCGCGGTCGGGGCCGCCACGCCCGTCGCCGGCCGGGTCGCCGCGGGCGCGTCGGTGCCGGAAGGAGCCGGCCCCGCACAGGCGGTCAGCACCAGGGCCGACAGCAGCGGCAGCCAACGGCCGGCGCGTCGGGTCGGGACTGGCGATGTGCGCATGCCGTCGGCCTGCGGCGCGGGCGCCGCGTTCAGGGACGATCCTTCAGCGCGACATACGACAGGTTCTCCGGCCCGACATAGTTCGCGCTCGGACGAATGATCTTGTTGTCGATGCGCTGCTCGATGATGTGGGCTGCCCAGCCCGAGGTGCGCGAGATCACGAACAGCGGGGTGAACATCGCGGTCGGGACGTCGAGCATGTGATAGCTGACGGCGCTGAACCAGTCCAGGTTCGGGAACATCTTCTTCGCGTCCCACATCACCGTCTCGAGGCGCTCGGCGATGTCGAACATGCGGGTGCTGCCCGCCTGGATCGACAGGTCGCGGGCGACTTCCTTGATGACCTTGTTGCGCGGGTCGCCGGTGGTGTAGACGGGGTGTCCGAAACCGATCACCACTTCCTTGTTCTCGACCCGGCGGCGCACATCGGCCTCGGCCTCGTCCGGCGTCTCGTAGCGCTTCTGGATTTCGAAGGCCATCTCGTTGGCACCGCCGTGCTTGGGACCGCGCAGCGCGCCGATCGCACCGGTGATGGCCGAATGCATGTCGGCGCCGGTACCGGCGATGACGCGGGCCGCGAAGGTCGACGCGTTGAACTCATGCTCGGCGTAGAGGATCAGCGAGATGTGCATCGCCTTGACCCAGGCCTCCGAGGGGGGCTTGCCGTGCAGCAGGTGCAGGAAATGGCCGCCGATGGTGTCGTCGTCGGTCTCGACATCGACGCGCCGGCCATTGGTACTGAAGTGATACCAGTACAGCAGCATCGAGCCGAATGAAGCCATCAGCCGATCGGCGATGTCACGCGCGCCGGGGGCGTTGTGGTCGTCCTTTTCCGGCAACTGGCAGCCCAGCGCCGAGGCGCCGGTGCGCATCACGTCCATCGCGTGCGTGCTGGCCGGCAGACACTCCAGCACTGCCTTCACGTTGGCGGGCAGTCCGCGCATCGCGCGCAGCCGCGTCTTGTAGGCCCGCAGTTCGGCCATGTTGGGCAGCTTGCCGTGGACCAGCAGATGCGCGATCTCCTCGAACTCGGCCTTGTCGGCGAATTCGAGGATGTCGTAGCCGCGGTAGTGCAGGTCATTGCCGGTGCGCCCGACGGTGCACAAGGCGGTGTTGCCGGCGGTCACGCCGGACAGGGCGACGGATTTCTTGGGCTTGGGGCCGGTGGGGGCAGCGGTTTCTTGGCTCATCGGGTGTCCTTCCTTTCAGGAGATCGTTCAGCAGATTCGGTGGTCTTGTCCAGGCGGTCAGGGCGCCGGATCCGGTAAAGCACATGCCGGCGCAGCGGGCTGTCGATCGTGAGCGCCGGGTGGTCGAAATCATCGGCCGGGTCGCGGGTCATGCCCAGCCGGTCCATCACGCGCCGCGATCGCTCGTTGCCGGTGGCGGTGAGGGCAACGACCTCGGGCAGCGCGAGTTCGCCGAAAGCGTGGTCCAGCGCCAGCCGGGCGGCCTCGGTCGCGTAGCCATGTCCCCAGAAGTGACGGCCCAGGCGCCAGGCGATTTCCACTGTGGGGGTGAACCGGGCTTCGAACTTCGGGATCGCCAGACCGACGAATCCGATGAAGGCGCCGTCGTCCAGCCGGGCGGCCCAAAGCCCCCAGCCGCGGGTCTGCAACTCGTGCGCCATCCGGTGCGCCGCGTCGTCGGACTGCCGGCGATCGAGCACCGAGGGAAACCAGCGCATGGTCTCGGTGTCGGCGTTGAGCGCCGCGAAAGCGGCCAGGTCGGGTGCCTCCCAGGGACCCAGCGAGACGCGCGCGCCACTGAGCCGGGCAATGCGCGGAGCAGGGGTGGGCAGCGGCTCGGTGGCGTGGCGCTCTGGCACGGCGGGCAGGCTCGGTGGTGGTCGTCTGGCGGATGCGGTGCGATGTCGCCGGCGCACCGTGGGATCACAGGGGCTGCGGACAGTCCCCGGACCGGCGGCGTCAGCCCTTTCGTGTCTGGGCGAACAGATTGTCGAGCTTGTTCTCGTAGTCCCAGTAGCCGATCGCGTCGTATAGCTCCTGGCGGGTCTGCATCATCGGCACGACGCTGGCCTGGGTGCCCTCGCGGCGCACGGTTTCGTATACCGACTGGGCGGCCTTGTTCATGGCCCGGAAGGCCGACAGCGGATAGAGCGCCATCGCGATGTCGACGGTACGCAGTTCCTCGACGGTGAACAGCGGCGTCTGGCCGAACTCGGTCAGGTTGGCCAGCACCGGCACCTTGACTGCGTCGACGAAGCGACGGTACATCGACAGGTCGGTCATTGCCTCGGGAAAGATCGCATCGGCCCCGGCCTCGACGCAGGCGACCGCCCGTTCGATCGCCGAGTCCAGGCCCTCGACCGCGAGCGCGTCGGTGCGCGCCATCACGAAGAAGGCGTCATCGGTGCGGGCATCAACCGCCGCCTTGATGCGGTCGGCCATCTCGTCGCGCGAGACGATTTCCTTGTTCGGCCGATGTCCGCAGCGCTTGGCGCCGACCTGGTCTTCGATGTGCATCGCCGCGGCGCCGGCCTTGATCAACGAGCGCGTGGTGCGGGCGACGTTGAAGGCCGAGGCGCCAAAGCCGGTGTCGACATCGACCAGCAGCGGCAGGTCGCAGACGTCGGTGATGCGACGCACGTCGATCAGCACGTCCTCGAGCCCGGAGATGCCCAGGTCGGGCAAGCCCAGCGAGCCGGCAGCGACGCCGCCGCCCGACAGGTAGATCGCCTTGAAACCGGCGCGCCTGGCCAGCAGCGCGTGATTGGCGTTGATGGCGCCGGGGATCTGCAGGGGCAGTTCCTCGGCGAGGGCGGCGCGAAATCTCTGTCCGGGTGTCATGGCGATGTCCTTATTGTCGGGTCGGTGTCCGTGGCGAAGAATGCCTGGTGGACGGCGCGCTCATCCGGTTGAGACCGGCCGCCAGCGCCCTGGGGGCAGCGAGGGCTGCCGGGGCCAGGGCAAGGGCAGGGTGCACCTTGTGCATCAGACGGGCGGTGGCGACGCTCAGCCCAGCAGGTGCTTGACGCCCTCACGCTCCTCAAGAAGCTCCTTGAGGGTGATGTCGATCCGCGAGCGCGAGAACTCGTCGATCTCCAGGCCCTGCACCAGGCTGTACTCGCCGTTGGCGCAGGTGACCGGGTAGCCGAACATCACATCCTGCGGAATCCCGTAGGCGCCGTCGGACGGCAGGCCCATGGTGACCCAGCGCCCGTCGGTGCCGAGCATCCAGTCGTGCATGTGATCGATCGCGGCGTTGGCCGCCGAGGCGGCCGACGACAGGCCGCGAGCCTCGATGATCGCGGCGCCGCGCTTGCCCACGGTGGGCAGGAACACGTCGCGGTTCCAGGCTTCGTCGTTGATCAGGGTCTTGACCGACTGGCCGTCGATCGTGGCGAACCGGTAGTCGGCGTACATGGTGGGCGAGTGATTGCCCCACACCGCCAGCTTCTGGATGCTGCTCACCGGTTTGCCGGTCTTGGCCGCGATCTGCGACAGGGCGCGGTTGTGGTCCAGCCGCAGCATCGCGGTGAAGTTCTTGCGGGGCAGCCCCGGCGCCGATTTCATCGCGATGTAGGCGTTCGTGTTCGCCGGGTTGCCGACGACCAGGATGCGGCAGTCGCGGCTGGCCGCCTCGTCAAGCGCCCGGCCCTGGACGGTGAAGATCGCACCGTTGGCTTCCAGAAGATCCTTGCGCTCCATGCCCTTGCTGCGGGGACGGGCGCCGACCAGCACCGCACAATCGGCGTCGCGGAAGGCGGTCTTGGGGTCGTCGGTGACCACCACGCCGGCCAGCAGCGGGAAGGCGCAGTCTTCGAGCTCCATCACGACACCGCGCACCGCCGGCAGCGCGGCGGTGATGTCGAGCAGTTGCAGGATGACGGGCTGGTCCTTGCCGAGCATGTCGCCATTGGCGATGCGGAACAGGAGGCTGTAGCCGATCTGGCCTGCTGCGCCGGTGATGGCGACGCGCTTGACGGGTTTGGTCATCTGGAAAACCTTGTGAGTGGTTGACGGTTGAATCCGGAAAGCGTCGAGGCGGCCAAGGTCGCCCGACCATCGGGAAAGTCTAGTCGGCGGCAGTGCTTCATGTCAAACCGAAAAGCTATCTTATATAAGACATAAGTTATTGCCAGAAGGTCGGGGGCCGTGATTCAATTCGAGAATGAACGACAACGGCCGAGATGCCGACCCGACCCGCGGCGATGCGCCGACCTTCAGCCCCCTGTATCGCCAGATCAAGGGCCTGATCACCCGCGGTCTGCAGGCGGGCGACTGGAAGCCCGGTGAGGCGATTCCCAGTGAGACCGAGCTCGCGGCACGCTTCGGGGTCAGCCAGGGAACGGTTCGCAAGGCGATCGATGAACTGGCGGCCGAGAACCTGGTGGTTCGTCGGCAGGGCCGTGGCACCTTCGTCGCCACCCATCACGAGGAGCGCGCCCAGTTCCGCTTTCTGCGTCTGCGCCGCGATGGCGGTGGCGATCCCGGTCCGATGGACAGCCGGATTCTGGAATGCCGTCGACTGCGCGCCCCGGTCGAGGTCGCCCGCCTGCTGCAGTTGCGCGCCGGCGAGGCGGTGGTCTTCATCCGTCGCCTGCTCTCCTTCGAGAGCCGTCCGACGGTGCTCGACGACATCTGGCTGCCGGGTGCGCTGTTTCGGGGCCTGACCGCCGAGCGGCTGGCGGCATCGGTGGGCCCGCTCTATGGACTGTTCGAATCCGAGTTCGGTGTGCGGATGATCCGGGCCAGCGAAAGCATTCGCGCGGTCGCGGCCGACCCGGAGGTGGCCGTGCGTCTGTCGGTGATACCGGGCCGACCCCTGCTGCAGGTCGAGCGCGTCACCTTCACCTACGAAGACCGGCCGGTCGAAGTTCGGCGCGGTCTCTACGTGACCGAACAGTTCCATTACTTCAATGAACTGGGGTAGCGCATATGGACCCATGTGCCCGTGGGTGCATTGGTGCGCCGCGCCAAAATGATTCAGAATGCGTCCGTTTTCCATCGCTCCGAGTGAACCCACGCCGCAGAGGCACACATGGCTGATCCTGCTTTGAAATCCGGACCGCGCGTCCGACCCCAGCACCGCAACATCCACGTTTCCCAGATCCTTCACTACCGCCTTCCCCTGGCCGGTGTGGTGTCGATCCTGCACCGGGTCAGCGGCGCGCTGATGTTCCTGTTCGGTTTGCCCTTCATGCTCTACCTGTTTCAGCAGAGCATCACCTCCGAACTCAGTTTCGACAGCTATCGCGCGGTGGTCGGTTCGCCGCTGGGCAAGCTGGTCCTGCTGGTGTTCATCTGGGCCTATCTGCATCACTTCTGCGCCGGCATCCGCTACCTGCTGCTCGACATCCATGTCGGCACCGACAAGGACCAGGCCAAATCCTCGGCCGGTGTGGTGCTCGGGGTCAGCCTGACCCTGACTGCGCTCATCGCCCTGAAGCTTTTCGGAGCGTTCTGACATGACCACCAAGCGAATCGTCGTCGGCGCGCACTACGGCATGCGCGACTGGCTCGCCCAGCGCGTGAGCGCGGTGCTGCTGGCCATCTACACACTGGTGCTGCTGGTGTCGCTGCTGCTCACGCCTCAGCTCACCTACGGCACCTGGGCGGGTCTGTTCGCCAGCAGCTGGATGAAGGTCCTCACGCTGATGGCCATCCTCTCGCTCACGTATCACGCCTGGATCGGCGTGCGCGACATCTTCATGGATTACGTCAAGGCCACGGGGCTGCGCCTGCTGCTGCAGGTCTGCACCATCGTCGCGCTGATCGCATACGCCTGCTGGGCGGTTATCATTCTCTGGAGGGTCTGAGATGGCCGATATCCTCAACCATCTGGCTAACAACCTGCCGCGCCGCAAGTTCGACGCGGTGATCATCGGCGCCGGTGGCGCCGGCATGCGATGCTCGTTGCAGCTCGCCGAGGCGGGCTACAACGTCGCCGTCCTGTCCAAGGTCTTTCCCACCCGTTCGCACACCGTCGCCGCCCAGGGCGGGATCGGCGCCTCGCTGGGCAACATGAGCGAGGACAACTGGTACTGGCACATGTTCGACACCGTCAAGGGGTCGGATTACCTGGGCGACCAGGACGCGATCGAGTTCATGTGCCGCGAGGCGCCCAAGGTCGTGTACGAGCTCGAGCACTTCGGTATGCCGTTCGACCGAAACCCCGACGGCACGATCTATCAGCGTCCCTTCGGTGGCCACACCGCGAACTTCGGCGAGAAGCCCGTTCAGCGCGCCTGCGCGGCGGCCGACCGGACCGGGCACGCGCTGCTGCACACGCTCTACCAGCGCAATGTGCGGGCCCGCACCCAGTTCTTTGTCGAGTGGATGGCGCTGGACATCCTGCGCAATGCCGATGGCGATTGCGTTGGTGTGATCGCGCTCGAGATGGAAACCGGCGAGGTGATGATCCTCGAGGCCAAGGTCACCGTGTTCGCCACCGGCGGGGCCGGGCGCATCTGGGCCGCCTCGACCAATGCCTTCATCAACACCGGCGACGGCATGGGCATCGCCGCGCGGGCGGGCATTCCGCTCGAGGACATGGAGTTCTGGCAGTTCCACCCGACCGGCGTGGCCGGCGCGGGTGTGCTGATCACCGAGGGGGTGCGCGGCGAAGGCGGCATCCTGCTGAACAAGCACGGCGAGCGTTTCATGGAGCGCTATGCCCCGACGCTCAAGGACCTCGCCCCGCGCGACTTCGTGTCGCGCTGCATGGATCAGGAGATCAAGGAAGGGCGCGGCGCCGGTCCCGATGGCGACTACGTGCTGCTCAAGCTTGACCACCTGGGCGCTGAAACGATCATGAAGCGGCTGCCCTCGATCCGCGAGATCGCGATCAAGTTCTCCAACGTCGACCCGATCAAGGATCCGATCCCGGTTGTGCCGACGATCCACTACCAGATGGGCGGCATTCCGACCAACTTCCATGGCCAGGTGGTCGTTCCCAAGAACGGCAACTCGAACTCGGTGGTCAGCGGTCTGTACGCCATCGGCGAGTGCGCCTGCGTGTCGGTGCACGGCGCGAACCGTCTGGGCACCAATTCGCTGCTCGACCTGATCGTCTTCGGTCGTGCGGCCGGCAACCACATCATTGCCAGCCGGTTCAAGGATGAAGGCCACAAGCGTCTTCCCGACAACACCGGTGACGCCACGCTCGCGCGCCTGGCACGCCTCGATGGGTCGACCAGCGGCGAGAATACCCAGGAAATCGCCAACGACATCCGCCGCTCGATGCAGGCGCACTGCGGCGTGTTCCGCACCGCGGATCTGCTCAAGGAGGGTGTCTCGCAGATCATGGAGCTCGACAAGCGCAGCCTTGATGTTCACATCAAGGACAAGAGCAAGGTGTTCAACACCGCCCGGGTCGAGGCGCTGGAACTGGCCAATCTCACCGAAACCGCCAAGGCCACCATCGTGTCGGCCGAAGCGCGCAAGGAAAGCCGCGGCGCCCACGCGCACCGCGACTTCCCGGAGCGCGACGATGTCCAGTGGATCAAGCACTCGTTGTGGTACTCCGAAGGCAATCGCCTCGACTACAAGTCGGTCAACCTGAAGCCGCTGACGGTCGATTCCTTCGAGCCCAAAGTCCGCACGTTCTGATACAGGTGTCACGGAGAAGTCATGAGCGCAACCATCGAATCCACCGTCTCGCCCCCGACCTCGGCCGCAGCCGTCCGCCAGGTCGTGAAGTTCTCGATCTATCGCTACGATCCGGACAAGGATGCGCGGCCCTACATGCAGGATCTCGAGGTGGAGCTGCTGCCCACCGACAAGATGCTGCTCGACGCGCTGATGCGCATCAAGCAGACCACCGACGACTCCATCGCCTATCGTCGCTCCTGCCGCGAAGGCGTCTGCGGGTCGGACGCGATGAACATCAACGGCAAGAACGGGCTGGCCTGCATCACGAACCTGCGTGACCTGAAGCAGCCGATCGTGCTCAAGCCCTTGCCCGGTCTGCCGGTGGTGCGCGACTTGATCGTCGACATGACCCAGTTCTTCAAGCAGTACCACTCGATCAAGCCCTTCCTGATCAACGATTCGCCCCCGCCGGAAAAAGAGCGGCTGCAAAGCCCGGAAGAGCGCGAGGAACTCGACGGGCTGTACGAGTGCATCCTGTGCGCCTGCTGCTCGACCTCCTGCCCGTCGTTCTGGTGGAACCCCGACAAGTTCGTCGGTCCGGCCGGTCTGTTGCAGGCGTATCGCTTCATCGCCGACAGTCGCGACCAGGCCACCAGCGAGCGGCTCGATGATCTCGAGGATCCCTATCGCCTGTTCCGCTGCCACACCATCATGAATTGCGTCGATGTGTGCCCGAAGGGACTGAACCCGACCCGGGCGATCGGCAAGATCAAGGAACTGATGGTGCGTCGCTCCGTCTGACCATGAACACCCCTGTGTCCGGTTCTCCCGACGCCGTCGCGCTGGCGCATCAGTCCGATCCGGCGCGCCGGCGGCGCCTGCGCTGGCGCTCGCGGCGCGGTCTTCTTGAAAACGACCTGCTTCTCACCCGTTTTCTCGATCGCCACGAGGACACGCTTTCCGACGATGATGTGGTGGGTCTCGATCAGTTGCTCGAGGCCCAGGACAACGAACTTCTCGATCTCATTCTCGATCGCGTGCAGTTGCAGGGGGCAGCCGATACGGCGGCTGCCGCCCGTGTGCTCGCGATGCTGCGGCAGGTCTGAGCCCCGCAGGCCCTTCTCAACGACCGAACACAAGGATCAGCAAGATGACAACGCCGCACAAGGCCACGATGTCGTTCTCCGACGGCACCCCTTCCGTCGATTTTCCGGTCTACAAGGGCACGATCGGGCCCGATGTGGTCGACATCCGCAAGCTTTACGGTGCCAGCGGCAAGTTCACCTTCGACCCCGGTTTCCTGTCGACTGCCGCCTGCGAATCGAAGATCACCTACATCGATGGCGATGTGGGCGAACTGCTCTATCGCGGGTACCCGATCGAGCAGATCGCGGTGAACTGCGATTACCTGGAAAGCTGCTACCTGCTGCTCAACGGCGACCTGCCGAACCCGTCGCAGAAGAAGGACTTCGAGCACCGGGTGACCATGCACACCATGGTGCACGAGCAGATGTCGCGCTTCTTCCAAGGCTTCCGTCGCGATGCGCATCCGATGGCGATCCTGGTCGGTTGCGTCGGCGCGCTGTCGGCCTTCTATCACGACTCCCTCGACATCCAGAACCCCGAGCACCGCTTCATCTCCGCCATCCGGCTGGTCGCCAAGATGCCGACCCTGGTGGCGATGGCCTACAAGTACTCGGCCGGTCAGCCCTTCATGTATCCGAAGAACGACCTGTCGTATTCCGCCAATTTCATGCGGATGATGTTCGGCACGCCCTGCGAGGAATACAAGCCGAACGAGGTGCTGGTGCGCGCGCTCGATCGCATCCTGATCCTGCACGCCGACCATGAGCAGAACGCCTCGACCTCGACGGTTCGCCTGGCCGGATCCTCGGGTGCGAATCCGTTCGCCTGCATCGCCGCCGGCATCGCCACGCTGTGGGGCCCGGCGCACGGTGGCGCCAACGAAGCCTGCCTGCAGATGCTCGACGGCATCCAGGCGCGCGGCGGTGTTGCCAAGATCGGCGAGTTTGTCGCCCAGGTGAAAGACAAGAACTCCAGCGTGAAGCTGATGGGTTTCGGACACCGGGTCTACAAGAACTACGATCCCCGCGCCAAGTTGATGCGCGAGACCTGCTACGAGGTTCTGGCGGAACTCGGTCTGGAGAATGATCCGTCGTTCGCGCTGGCGATGGCCCTGGAGAAAATCGCCCTTGAGGACGACTATTTCGTGCAGCGCAAGCTCTACCCGAACGTCGACTTCTACTCGGGCATCGTGCAAAAGGCGCTCGGGATCCCGACCTCGATGTTCACCTGCATCTTCGCGCTGGCCCGCACCGTCGGCTGGATCGCGCAGTGGAACGAGATGATCTCCGAGCCGGACCAGAAGATCGGCCGCCCGCGCCAGCTGTTCAGCGGTCCGGTGCGCCGCGACGTGAAGCCGATCGGCAATCGCTGAGACCGGGTTCGCACGGCATGAAAAAAGGCGCCGCAAGGCGCCTTTTTCTTGGGGTGTCGCAAACGGATCAGCGCAGCGATGCGTTGATCTTCGCCAGCGCCGCGGACCCCGGGCACAGTTGCGCAGCGCCCATGGTGTTGAACGGCTGCTTCGGTGTGCCGAGGTGCTCGTGCATGTCGGCGGCATCGTTGTCGACATACAGCAGGCCGGTCACGACTTCGCCGCGTGCCTGATGGGACTGGATGAAGGACATGGCAGCCAGCCGGTTGGTGGCATCGTAGTCGGCGGCGATCTTGCGCAGGCGCATCAGCGTGCCATCGGGCTGCGCGATCTCGGTCACCTCGCCCGGCGCGTACTGGGCGGTGATTTCGCTTTGCCGGGGCATGAAGTCGATGCGGTTGACCGCTTCGTTGTGCTCGCGGACATAGTCGTAGCTCTTGGTGCTGCCGGGGTGGTTGTTGAAGGCCACGCACGGGCTCACCACATCCAGGAACGCAGCGCCCGGATGCGCCAGCGCTGCCTTGATCAGCGGCACCAGCTGATCCTTGTCGCCCGAGAAGCCACGACCGACGAAGGTCGCGCCGAGCTGCAGGGCGATCGACACCATGTCGATGGCGGTGTCGTTGTTGACCGCGCCCCGCTTGGATTTCGAACCCTGGTCGGCGGTCGCCGAGAACTGGCCCTTGGTCAGACCATAGACGCCGTTGTTCTCGACGATGTAGGTCATGTTGACCCCGCGACGCATCACATGGGCGAACTGCCCCATGCCGATGGAGGCCGAGTCGCCGTCGCCCGAGACCCCGAGATAGATGAGTTCACGATTGGCCAGGTTCGCGCCGGTGAGCACCGAGGGCATGCGCCCGTGCACCGTGTTGAAGCCGTGCGAGTTGCCCAGGAAGTAGTCGGGCGTCTTGGACGAGCAGCCGATGCCCGACAGCTTGGCCACGCGATGGGGCTCGATGCTCAGGTCCCAGCAGGCCTGGATGATGGCCGCCGAGATCGAGTCGTGGCCGCAGCCGGCGCACAGGGTCGAGACTTTCCCCTCATAGTCGCGCCGCGTGTAGCCCAGCGCGTTCAGCGGCAGGGTGGGGTGGTGCAGTTTCGGTTTG
This sequence comes from uncultured beta proteobacterium, assembly GCA_903934295.1. Taxonomy (GTDB): domain Bacteria; phylum Pseudomonadota; class Gammaproteobacteria; order Burkholderiales; family Burkholderiaceae_E; genus Quisquiliibacterium. The sequence goes on along the minus strand of CAIZNI010000016.1, from coordinate 106,254 downwards.
GTGATGTAGGTCATCGCTCGAACTTTCAGGTGCGCTGCGGGCGTTCGGGACTCAGGCGGCCTTGCCGCGCTGGAGCGGCGCGACATTGCTGCCGCGGATGCGATCACCGATTTCACGCACGATGAAGCGCGCGGTGATCGGCGTGCCGTCGAAGTGCAGGATCGCGACCAGCTGTGAGGGCGAGGCGTCGAGCTCGTTGATCAGCATCGAGCGCAACTGCCCGTCGCGGTTCTGCTCGACCACGAACACCGTGTCGTGGTCCGCGATGAAGCGCTCGACGGCCGCATCGAAGGGGAAAGCCCGAACCCGCAGCGTGTCGGCGTTGATGTCGCTGCGCTCGAACACATCGCTGGCCTCGCCCATCGCCGGGCTGGTCGACCCGAAATAGATCACGCCGAAGCGGGTCTTTTGCGGCGCGGCGCGCAGGATCGACGGCGGCACCAGCGTGCGGGCGGTCTCGAACTTGCGCAGCAGCCGGGTGACGTTCTCGACATAGTCGGGTCCGGCCTCGGAGTAGCGGGCGTAACGGTCCTTGGTGGTCCCCCGGGTGAAGTAAGCGCCCTTGGTGGCGTGCGTGCCGGGATAGGTCCGGTAGGCGATGCCGTCGCCGTCCACATCGTTGTAGCGGCCGAAGTCGCGTCCGGCCTCCAATTGCTCGGCGGTCATCACCTTGCCGCGGTCGTACTGGCGCGAATCGTCCCAGTCGAACGGCTGGCTCAGGCGCTGGTTCATGCCGATGTCCAGGTCGGTCATCACGAAGACCGGGGTCTGCAGGCGATCGGCAAGATCGAGTGCCTGCGCCGAGAACTCGAAGCACTCGTGCGGATCTTCCGGCAACAGCAGCACATGCTTGGTGTCGCCGTGCGAGGCATAGGCGCAGGCGAACAGGTCGGCCTGCTGGGTGCGCGTCGGCATGCCGGTGGAGGGCCCGCCGCGCTGCACATCGATGATGGTGATCGGGATCTCGGCAAAGTAGGCCAGTCCGATGAACTCGGTCATCAGCGAGATGCCGGGGCCCGAGGTGGCGGTAAAGGCGCGTGCGCCGTTCCATCCGGCACCGACCACCATGCCCACCGAGGCGAGCTCGTCTTCGGCCTGGACGATCGCAAACCGGTTCTCGCCGGTTTCGCGGTCGACCCGCAGTTGCGAGCAGTAGTTCTGGAAGGCTTCGGCCACCGAGGACGAGGGCGTGATCGGATACCAGGCGCAGACGCTTGCGCCGCCGTAGACGCAACCCAGCGCGGCAGCGGCGTTGCCGTCGATGAAGATGCGATCGCCGACGTTGTCGGCGCGGCGCACCTTCAGGTCGCAGGCGTCGGCCAGGTGCTGGCGGGCATAGTCATAACCCTTCTGGTAGGCGTCCAGGTTGGGCGCCATCAGCTTCTGCTTGCCCTTGTACTGCTCGCCCAGCAGCTGGGGCACCACTTCCGGCTCGATCCCGAGCATTGCCGCGAGCGCCCCGACGTACATGATGTTCTTGAGCAGCTGCCGTTCCCGCGGATCCTGGTAGGCGGCGGCGCACATCTCGGTGAGCGGCACGCCGATCAGGTGAATGTCGGGGCGCACCCGGCCAGGCGCCAGCGGCTTGCTGCTGTCGTACAGCAGGTAGCCGCCGTGCTCGATCTCGGCGATGTCCTTATCCCAGGTCTGGGGGTTCATCGCGACCATCAGGTCGACGCCGCCGCGCCGTCCCAGGTAGCCCTGTTCGGTGACCCGGACCTCGTACCAGGTCGGCAGCCCCTGGATGTTCGAGGGAAAGATGTTGCGCGGGCTGACCGGCACGCCCATGCGCAGGAAGCTCTTGGCGAACATCTCGTTGGCCGAGGCCGAGCCCGACCCGTTGACGTTGGCGAACTTGATGACGAAATCATTGAGGCCGCTCACGCGGCTCTGGGCGGTGGCGCTCATGGGTCAGGCGGCCTTTCGCTGGGGGCTGCGCGCGGCGGGCCCCGCATGGGTCACGTTGAGCAGGAACTTGTGCATGTCCCAGGCGCCGGTCGGGCAGCGCTCGGCGCACAGGCCGCAGTGCAGGCAGACGTCTTCGTCCTTGACCATCACCCGCCCGGTCTTCAGGGTGGTGGACACATACAGGTCCTGGGTGAGGTTGGTGGCCGGCGCGCGCAGATGCTGGCGCAGTTCGGGCTCGTCTGCGTTGGCGGTGAAGGTGATGCAGTCGGTCGGACAGATGTCGACGCAGGCATCGCACTCGATGCACTGGGCCGAGTTGAACACCGTCTGGATGTCGCAGTTCAGGCAGCGCTGCGCTTCCTTCCAGGCGGTGGCGACATCGAAGCCCAGTTCCACTTCGATCTTGATGTCGCGCAGCGCCTTGTTCACATCCCGCCAGGGCACCTTGTTGCGGGCGTCCGGCGCCACCTCGTTGTCGTAGCTCCACTCGTGGATGCCCATCTTCTGGGACACGAGGTTGACCCCGGGGGCCGGCCGCTGGCGGATGTCCTCGCCATTGAGGAACTTGTCGATCGACACCGCGGCATCGTGACCGTGGGCGACCGCCCAGATGATGTTCTTGGGACCGAGCGCCGAATCGCCGCCGAAGAACACGCGCGGCTGGGTCGATTGCAGGGTGACCTTGTCCAGAACCGGCATGCCCCACTTGTCGAAGTCGATGCCGCTGTCGGCTTCGATCCAGGGGAAGGCGTTTTCCTGGCCGACCGCGATCAGCACATCGTCGCATTCCAGGATCTGATCGGGCTCGCCGGTGGAGACCAGGCTGCGCCGGCCCTGGTCGTCGTAGACCGCCTTGACCTTTTCGAACGCCATCGCGCTCAGGCGACCGTCGGTGTGCAGGAATGCCTTGGGCACCAGGTAGTTCAGGATCGGGATGCCCTCGTGGACGGCGTCCTCCTTCTCCCACGGCGAGGCCTTCATTTCCTCGAAGCCGGAGCGCACCACGACCTTCACATCCTCGCCGCCCAGGCGCATGGCGGTGCGGCAGCAGTCCATCGCGGTGTTGCCCCCGCCCAGCACGATCACGCGCCGGCCGATCTTCTCGACATGGCCGAACGACACCGACGAAAGCCAGTCGATGCCGACCTTGATGTTGGCGCTGCCCTCCTGGCGTCCGGGCAGGTCGAGGTCGCGTCCGCGCGGCGCGCCGGATCCGACGAAGACCGCGTCGAAGCCCTGGGCGAGCAGTGCGTTCATCGAGGTGATCTCGACCCCGCCGCGGAAGTCGACGCCCAGCTTCAGGATGTAGCCGGTTTCCTCGTCGATGACTTCCTCTGGGAGGCGAAACCGTGGAATCTGGGACCGGATAAAGCCGCCGGCGCGGGCGTCGCGATCGAAGACCGTCACCTCATAGCCCAGGGGGGCGAGATCGCGGGCCACGGTGAGCGAGGCGGGCCCGGCTCCGATGCAGGCGATGCGCCGGCCGTTCTTCTGCAGGGCAGGCCGCGGCAGCAGGTGGGTGATGTCGTCCTTGAAGTCGGCGGTGACCCGTTTCAGGCGGCAGATCGCCACCGGTTCGGGCTTGTCGGCCTGCTCCTCTTCGACACGACCGCGCCGACAGGCGGGTTCGCAGGGCCGGTCGCAGGTGCGTCCGAGCACGCCGGGAAACACATTGGACTTCCAGTTCACCATGTAGGCGTCCGAATAACGCCCGGCGGCGATCATGCGGATGTACTCGGGAACGGGGGTGTGGGCCGGGCAGGCCCATTGGCAATCGACGACCTTGTGGAAATAGTCGGGATTGCGGATATCGGTGGCGTGCAACGAATCTCCTCCAGTGCCTGATGGCGCGGGTATGGGGCAGGTCTCTTGGCCCAGCTCTTCGGTGAGTCTAGCCTGCTCGACCCAGCGGCGAAAGCAGTGGGCGCGAGTCGATCGTCGCTTCGGGCGATTGTTGGAATGGCAAGCAGGGGGCAGCCGCTGTGTTGCTGCATCGCGGCAAGCTGATGAGCGGCCTTTGGCGGGCAGGCCCGGATGGTAGAATCAGGGGGTTTTCCGGCGCGTTTCAAGCGTGTCGCGCCGGGAGAAAAAGCCGCCTGTCCGGAAGCCGGAAAGCGGTGGCCGAGCGTCTTCGAACCGGGTATCGCCCGGCGGGCGTTCAAGCCCCTTCGACGAGAAACTCGTCGGGAAAGGAAACTGACATCATGATGAAGTCCTTCGAGGCGAATTCCTACCTCTTTGGGGGCAACGCCCCCTACGTCGAGGAACTCTACGAGAGTTATCTCAACAACCCCGGCTCGGTTCCCGAGCGCTGGCGCGAATACTTCGACAACCTGCAGCATGTCCCGGCGTCCGACGGCAATCCGCAGACCCGCGACGTCGCCCACGCGCCGATCGTCCAGAGCTTCGCCGAACGCGCCAAGGACGGCCGGCTGCTGCCGCAGGTGATCGGCGGCGACGCGACCACCGCGCGCAAGCAGGTCTACGTCCAGCAGCTGGTCGCGGCCTACCGGTTCATGGGCTCGCTGTGGGCCGACCTCGACCCGCTCAAGCGCCAGGAGCGCCCGCAGATCCCCGAGCTCGAGCCCACCTTCTATGATTTCAGCGAAGGCGATCACGCCAACCTCTACTCCGCCAGCAACACCTATTTCGGCTTCGAGCAGGCCACGCTGCGCGACATCCTGCGGGCGCTGCGCGAAACCTACTGCGGCACCATCGGCGCCGAGTTCATGTACATCTCCGACCCCGCGCAAAAGCGCTGGCTCCAGGAGCAGCTCGAATCGACGCGGGCGCGTCCCGCCTTCACCCCCGAGAAGCGCCGTCGCATCCTCGATCGCCTGACCGCCGCCGAGGGCATCGAGAAATACCTGCACACCAAGTACGTCGGCCAGAAGCGCTTTTCGCTGGAAGGCGGCGAGAGCTTCATTGCCGCGATGGACGACCTCATCCAGCGCGCCGGCGAGTCGGGCATCCAGGAAATCGTGATCGGCATGGCCCACCGGGGCCGGCTTAACGTGCTGGTCAACACGCTGGGCAAGATGCCCGCCGACCTGTTCGCGGAATTCGAAGGCCGTCATGCCGACGACCTGCCGGCCGGTGACGTCAAGTACCACCAGGGATTCTCCAGCGACATCTCGACGCCGGGCGGCCCGGTTCACCTGTCGCTGGCGTTCAACCCCTCGCACCTCGAGATCGTCAACCCGGTGGTCGAGGGATCGTGCAAGGCGCGGATGGACCGCCGCGGCGACAAGAACGGCAGCGAAGTCCTTCCGGTGATCGTGCACGGCGACGCCGCCTTTGCCGGCCAGGGTGTGGTCATGGAGACCCTGAACCTGGCGCAGACGCGCGGTTACGGCACCTTCGGCACCGTCCACATCGTCATCAACAACCAGATCGGCTTCACCACCTCCGATCCGCGCGACAAGGGCTCGACCACCTACTGCTCGGACGTGGTCAAGATGATCGAGGCGCCGGTGCTGCATGTGAACGGCGACGATCCCGACGCGGTGGTCTACGCGACCAAGATCGCGCTGGAGTTCCGCCAGAAGTTCGCCAAGGACGTGGTGGTCGACATCATCTGTTTCCGCAAGCTCGGCCACAACGAGCAGGACACGCCGGCCGTCACCCAGCCGCTGATGTACAAGAAGATCGCCCAGCACCCGGGTACCCGCAAGCTCTACGCCGACAAGCTCGCCGCGCAGGGCCTGATTCCCGCCGACTTCGGTGATGAACTGGTCCGGCGTTTCCGCGCCGCCATGGACGAGGGGCGCCACACCTCCGACCCGGTGCTCTCGAACTTCAAGAGCAAGTTCGCGGTCGACTGGATGCCCTTCCTGAACCGCAAGTGGACCGACGCCGCCGACACCGCGGTGCCCAAGGCCGAGCTCAAGCGCATCGCCGCCCGCATCACCAGCGTGCCGGCCACCCTGAAGATCCATCCGCTGGTCGAAAAGGTCCTGGCCGACCGCCGGGCGATGGCCGCGGGCGACCTGCCGCTCGACTGGGGGATGGGCGAACACCTGGCGTTCGCCACGCTGCTGTCCTCCGGTTACGGGGTGCGCCTGTCGGGGCAGGACTCCGGGCGCGGCACCTTCACCCACCGCCACGCGGTGCTGCACGACCAGAACCGCGAGAAGTGGGACTCCGGCTACTACGTGCCGCTGGAGCACGTCGCGGACAACCAGGGGCAGTTCACCGTCATCGACTCGGTGCTCTCGGAAGAGGCGGTGCTGGGCTTCGAGTACGGGTACGCGACCGCCGAGCCCAATGTGCTGGTGATCTGGGAGGCGCAGTTCGGCGACTTCGTCAACGGCGCCCAGGTGGTGATCGATCAGTTCATCAGTTCCGGCGAGACCAAGTGGGGCCGGGTGTCCGGCCTGACGATGATGCTGCCTCACGGCTATGAAGGGCAGGGACCCGAGCATTCGTCGGCCCGCGTCGAGCGTTTCCTGCAACTGTGCGCCGAGCACAACATGCAGGTCTGCCAGCCCACCACGCCGGCCCAGATCTTCCACCTGCTGCGTCGCCAGATGATCCGGCTGTTCCGCAAGCCGCTGGTGATCCTCACGCCGAAATCGCTGCTGCGCAACAAGGAGGCCACCTCCAGCCTGGAGGAGTTCTCCCGCGGCGGCTTCCAGACCATCATCGGTGAGTCGCAGCCCGTCAGCGACCCCAAGAAGATCCGCAAGATGGTGCTGTGCACCGGCAAGGTCTACTACGACCTGCTGGCGGCGCGCCGCGAGCGCGAGCTCGACGATGTGGTCCTGCTGCGCCTGGAACAGATCTACCCGTTCGCGCACAAGACCTTCGAGAACGAGCTCAAGCGCTACCCCAACATCACTCAGGTGGTGTGGTGCCAGGACGAGCCGCAGAACCAGGGTTGCTGGTTCTACGTTCAGCACCACATCCAGGAGGCGCTCAAAGAGGGCCAGAAGCTGTCATACGCGGGTCGTCCCGCCTCGGCCTCGCCGGCGGTGGGTTACTACGACAAGCACTATGCGCAGCAGAAGGAACTGATTGCTGCGGCACTGGGCGAGCTCAAGCCGCGTACCCGGAAGGCCTGAACGGGGAGGGCGATGCCTGCGCGGGCTGCACGGCCGCGCGGTCGCCTCCCAGGTTTCCCCGGCGGCGAGCATCCGCGAACCCGCATTTAATCCGCTCGGACCTGAGCGGGCGCACGGCGCCCGGCGTCGGTCCGTCCGATCACTGAACACGCACCAAACGATTCGGAGTCAACCATGGCATTGATTGAAGTAAAGGTTCCGCAACTGTCGGAATCCGTCGCCGAGGCGACCCTGCTGCAGTGGCACAAGAAACCCGGCGACGCCGTGGCCCGCGACGAGAACCTGATCGACATCGAGACTGACAAAGTGGTGCTGGAGCTGCCGGCCCCCGAGGCCGGCGTGATCGCCCGCCTGGTGCGCCCTGACGGTGCCACCGTGGTCGCCGGTGAAGTGATCGCGATCATCGACACCGAGGCGTCGGCCGGTGCAGTCGCCGCCGCGCCCGCCGCGGCGCCCGTGCCGGCGCCTGCCCCGGCGCAGGCTTCCCCGGGTTCGCTGGCGGCCCCCGCTCCCGCGCCGTCCGGCCTGAAGGGCGACATCGCGATGCCGTCAGCGGCCAAGCTGATGGCCGAGAACAGCCTGGGCACCGCCCAGGTGCAGGGCACCGGTCGCGACGGGCGCATCACCAAGGGCGACGTGCTGTCGGCACTCGAGGCAGGCGCGCGTGCGCCGGCGGTGTCGGTGGCGCCCGCGCCGATCCCGGCCGCATCGGCCGCACCGAGCCTGCCGCAGGTTCGTGCGCCGATCGATGCCGGCAAGCTGCTGCAGGGCCGCCCCGAGCAGCGGGTCGCGATGTCGCGACTGCGCCAGCGGGTCGCCGAGCGGCTGCTGCAGTCGCAGGCCAGCAACGCGATCCTCACCACCTTCAACGAAGTGAACATGCAGCCGGTCATGGACCTGCGCAAGAAGTATCTCGAGCGCTTCGAGAAGGAGCATGGCGCGCGCCTGGGCTTCATGTCCTTCTTCGTGAAGGCGGCGGTGCACGCGCTCAAGAAGTTCCCGGTGGTCAATGCCTCGGTCGACGGGACCGACATCGTCTATCACGGCTACTTCGACATCGGTGTCGCGGTCGGTTCGCCGCGCGGCCTGGTGGTGCCGGTGGTCCGCAACGCCGACCAGATGAACTTCGCCCAGGTCGAAAAGCAGATCGCCGAGTACGGCAAGCGGGCCTCGGAAGGCAAGCTCGGACTCGAGGACCTCACCGGCGGCACCTTCTCCATTTCCAACGGCGGTGTCTTCGGATCGATGCTCTCGACCCCGATCATCAATCCGCCGCAGTCGGCGATTCTCGGGGTGCATGCCACCAAGGATCGGGCGGTGGTCGAGAACGGGCAGGTGGTGGTCCGACCGATCAACTACCTGGCGCTGTCGTATGACCATCGGATCATCGATGGCCGCGAGGCGGTGCTGTTCCTGGTCGCCATCAAGGAGGTGCTGGAAGATCCGGCTCGCCTCCTGCTCGATCTCTGATCCCGGGAGAACCCATGAGCCAACGTTATGACGTGATCGTGATCGGCGCGGGACCGGCCGGCTACATTGCCGCGATCCGGGCGGCGCAGCTCGGTTTCAAGGTCGCCTGCGTCGAGAAGTGGATCTCGCCCGCCGGCGAGCCTGCGCTGGGTGGTACCTGCCTGAACGTCGGCTGCATTCCGTCCAAGGCCCTGCTCGCTTCCTCGGAAGAGTTCGACAAGGCGTCGCATCACCTGCACGAGCACGGCATCACCGTGCAGGGCGTGTCGGTCGATGTGGCCCGGATGGTGGCCCGCAAGGACGGCATCGTGTCCAAGATGACCAAGGGAATCGAGTTCCTGTTCCGCAAGAACAAGATCACCTGGCTCAAGGGTCACGGACGCGTGGCCGGTTCTGCCGATGGCTGGTACCGGGTGGAAGTCACCGGGTCCGCGCCCGCCGAGGTCGAGGTCAGCGAGACCCGCAACCTGATCATCGCGACCGGTTCCAAGGCGCGCCACCTTCCTGCGCTGCCGGTGGACAACCAGCGGATCTGCGACAACGAGGGTGCGCTGGCCTTCACCGAGGTGCCGGCGCGACTGGGTGTGATCGGCGCCGGCGTGATCGGACTGGAGCTTGGCTCGGTCTGGCGGCGCCTGGGCTCGCGGGTGACGGTGCTCGAGGCGATGCCCGGCTTCCTGGCGGCCTGCGACGAGGCGGTCGCCAAGGAATGCTGGAAGATCTTCACGCGTCAGGGGCTCGACATCCAGCTCGGCGTCAAGATCGGCGAAGTGGACACCTCGGGCACCACCATCAAGCTGCCCTATGTCGATGCCAAGGGGGCGGCCGCCGTCCTGGAGGTCGATCGGCTGATCGTCTCTGTCGGGCGCGTGCCCAACACCACCGACCTGGGACTGGAGACCCTCGGACTCGTGCCCGATGAGCGCGGTTTCATCGAGGTCGACGACCATTGCCGAACCCGTCTGCCCGGCGTGTTCGCGATCGGCGATGTGGTCCGCGGCCCGATGCTCGCCCACAAGGGCGAGGACGAAGGCGTGATGGTGGCCGAACTGATCGCCGGCCAGCAGCCGCACATCGACTACAACTGCATTCCCTGGGTCATCTACACCTCGCCCGAAATCGCGTGGGTGGGGCGTACCGAACAGCAGCTCAAGGCCGAGGGTCGCGAGTACAAGACCGGCCAGTTCCCCTTCGCCGCCAATGGGCGGGCGCTGGGCATGCAGGCGACCGAGGGCTTCGTGAAGGTGCTTGCCGATGCCCGCACCGATGAGGTGCTGGGGGTGCACATCATCGCCGCCACGGCGTCCGACCTGATCGCCGAGGCCGCGGTGGCGATGGAGTTCAAGGCGTCGGCCGAGGACATCGCGCGGGTTTGTCACCCGCACCCGTCGATGTCGGAGGTAATGCGCGAGGCGGCGCTCGCCACCGACCGGCGCGCGCTGAACATGTGAGCCGGAGCAGCGGATTGGACGTACGCCAGGCCTACCAGGCCGCGCTCGCTGAGCGCGGCTACGAGTCCGACAGCGCCCAGACCGCTGCCGTCGAGCGCTTGCAGCGCATGCACGATGAGCTGGTGGCCTTCAAGGCCAGCCGCTCGAACGCGTTCCTGAAGATGATCCGGCGACCGTCGGTGCCGCGCGGCGTGTGGCTGCACGGCGGTGTGGGTCGCGGCAAGAGCTTCCTGATGGACTGCTTCTATGCCGCGGTGCCGGTGGTGCGAAAGAACCGCGTCCACTTCCATGAGTTCATGCGCGGCGTGCACCGCGAACTCGACGACATCAAGGGCGCCGCCAACCCCCTCGATGAAGTGGCGCGGCGCATCGCGCGGCGCTACCGGCTGCTGTGCTTCGATGAATTCCATGTCTCGGACATCGCCGACGCGATGATTCTCGAGCGCCTGATGCGCGGCCTCTTCGCCCATGGGGTGACCTTCGTCATCACCTCGAACTACGCGCCCTCGGCGTTGTATCCCGACGGGCTGCATCGCGACCGCATGCTGCCGGCCATCGACCTCCTGCAAACCGAGCTTGATGTGCTCTCGGTCGACGTCGGGATCGACTACCGCCGTCGCTCGATGGAACAGGTGCAGGCCTATCACTGCCCGTTGGGCGCGCCGGCCGATGCCGCGTTGCGCGGTGCATTCGAGGCGCTGGCCGACACCCGCGAGGATGAGCCCCGGCTGATGATCGAGAACCGGGAGATCCGGGCGCTGCGTCGCGCCGGCGGCGTCGTCTGGTTCGACTTCCGCACGCTGTGCGGCGGTCCGCGGTCCCAGAACGACTACCTGGAGCTGTCCCAGCAGTTCCACACCGTCATCCTCTCCGACATTCCCCGGATGAGCGCGGGCATGGCCTCGGAGGCGCGGCGTTTCGTGTGGCTGATCGACGTGCTCTATGACCAGCGGGTGAAGCTGCTGATGTCGGCGCAGTGCCCGCCCGAGGAGCTCTACACCGCGGGCGCGATGGCCGGCGAGTTTCACCGCACCGTGAGCCGGATCGTCGAGATGCAGTCGCGCGAGTACCTGGATGCGCCGCGGCGCGGTGCGGCGGGCGCGCTGACGTAAGATAGATTCATGACCAGTGTCCGAGCCGGGTTGGCCGCTGCCGCGATCGACCGGTCGCGACTGCGCGACATCATCGACCATGTGCACGCCGGGCTCGTCGAGCGGGACGCCCAGGCGCGATGCCTGGTGCTCGCGGTGCTTTGCGGCGAACACGCGCTGTTCATCGGGCCGCCCGGCACTGCCAAGAGCGAGCTCGCGCGTCGTCTCCACTCGGTGGCCGGCGGCCTGTTCTTCGAGCGCCTGCTCACCCGCTTCACCGTGCCCGAGGAACTGTTCGGCCCCCTGTCGCTGGCCGCGCTCGATCAGGGCCGCTACGAGCGTGATGTTCAAGGCTATCTGCCCACCGCGACGATCGCCTTCCTCGACGAGGTGTTCAAGGCGAATTCCGCGATCCTCAATGCGCTGCTCACCCTCTTGCACGAGCGCGAGTTCGATCAGGGCGCGATCCGCCTGAAGACCCCGCTGATCTCGGTGGTGGCGGCCAGCAACGAGGTGCCCGACGACGAGGCGCTGCTGGCCTTCTACGATCGCTTCCTGCTGCGCTGTCCGGTGGCGCCGGTGTCCGAGGCCGCTTTCGTGGCGCTGCTCGCCAGCGAGCCCTGCGACACGCCGGCGCCCCCGGGGTTCACACCGGAGCAGCTCGCGGTGTCCCAGGCGCAGGCGAGGGCGGTCGTGGTGCCCGGCGGCATCGTCTCGGCGCTGCTGGTCCTGCGCGCGGTGCTGGCGGATGCCTCGATCACCGTGTCCGACCGACGCTGGGTGCGCATCGTGCGGGCGCTGCGGGTGGCGGCCTGGGCCAATCAGCGCGCCGAGGTGTCGCTCACCGACCTGTTCGTGCTGCCCTTCATGGTGTGCGAGCGCGACGAGCAGGTGGTGGTGGTTCGCGACTGGGTGGCCGGGTTGCTGGGCGGGCGCGATGCGGTCGATCCGCAATGGCTGGGGCGGGTCGTCCAGGCGTTCGACAAGCAGATCGAACTGGAGGCCAGCGCGGCGGAGGTCGCCTTCGATGACTCGGGCAAGCTGGCCCTGATGCGCAACCTGGGCGGCGCCGATGAGCAGGCGATGCCGGGTTCGGCGCCCCGGCTGTCGGCGTTCAGCCGACGTCGCCACTACAGCGCAACCCACCTCGCGGCCCGGTTGGCCCAGATCGACGGCGTGATCGCCGAGGTCGATGATTTCCTGGCCCGAGGCTCGGCCCATCGGGAAGCGGTGGCCGGTGACCTGGCCGCGAACCTCTGGGTGCCACCGGATTTCGCGCGGCGGGTGCTCGAGGTGATGACCCTGAACCGCGACCGGGTGGCGTTGCTGCAGGCCCAGTTGCGGCGGGTGCGGGCAGCGATCGATGCGCTGCCGCGCGCGCCGACCGACGACGGGCGGGTGCCCGATCCGATGGCGGTCGATGGGCGCTGAGAACCGCACGCAGGGCATCGGCGCGGGCTTCGACAGCGCCGAGATCGAGCGTCGCCTGCAGCCGCTGGACGCGCTCGGCCGCGGACTGTGGCTACCCGCGATCGTCAACTCCGAAGGCGCGGTGCTGGCCCGGGTGGCGGCGCTGGCGCAGTGGCGCGTGCGGCTGCTGGCGGGCGATGCCCGTCTGGACGCCGCCGATGGTTGGCCGGGGGCCGACGTCGCCGAGGCCTTCAACCGGGTCTTCGAGCAGCTCGGGCTGGTGTCGATTGCGCGGGCGCAGGCAGGCATCGCCGAGCAGGTCCAGCGCACGGTGCTCTGGCACCTGGATCGGCTGGCAGGCATGGCTGGCACGATGGGGCGCGAGCGGGCGGTGGCGGCGGGCGCGCAGGCGTTTCGCGATGACTGGCTGTTGCGCGGCGAGGAGCTTCGCCAGGTGTTGCGGCTGTTCGAATCGCTCGACGGCGTGGTCAATTTCGCCCGCTGGAGCGAGATCAGCGGGCTGTTGCGCTCGGAGGGCTGGCAGGCGATGCTGCGCGCCCGCGAGCGCATCGCCGGCATGCCCGGGCTGGCCGCGCTCATCGAGCGCCTGGGCCGCAGCCGCCCGCTCGACGAAGCGGTGCTGCAGGACACCGCGCGCCGTCCCGACACGGCGCAGCCGACGCCGCGCTGGGTGCGCCGGGTGCGGTCGGTCGAGACCCCGGGTGTGCCGATCGAGACCGAGGGGGTCAGACGTTCCGGCGAACTCGCCCGCCTGCTGTCCAGCGAGCTGGTGCAGTGGCGCGGCCGCCGACGCCTTCTGGCGGCGCGTCTGGCCGAGCAGACGCTGCTGACCTACCACTTCCGGCAGTTCACCACCGAGACCGCCTGGGTGCGCCAGCCTGGCGTTCCCCAGGCGTCGCAGCCCAGAGCGCAGCCGCGGCTGGTCCGCGGCCCGCTGATCGTTTGTGTGGACACCTCGGCCTCGATGGCAGGCGCCCCCGAACAGGTCGCCAAGGCCATCGTCCTGGAAGCCGCGCGAGTGGCGCGGGCCGAGCAGCGGGCCTGCCTGCTGTACGCCTGGAGCGGCCCCGGCAATCTGGCGCGACGGGTGCTCGGCGACGAAGACGGTTTGTTCGAGATCGCCGGTTTTCTGGCGGCCAGCTTCCATGGCGGCACCGATGTCGCCGACCTCTTCGAACGCGTGCTGGACGATCTCGATCAGGCGCTCTGGCGGCAGGCCGATCTGCTGGTGGCCTCCGACGGCGAGTTCGGTGTGCCGGCGGCCTTGCTGGCGCGCCTGCAGGCGCAGCGCACCGCCATCGGCCTGCGCATCCAGGGGGTGCTGATCGGCGATCGGCAGACCATTGGCATGAGCCGGGTCTGCGACGACGTCTTCTGGGTTCGTGACTGGCGCCGACACGGCCGGCATGGACAGGAGGATTCCCCGGTGCACAGCTCGCGGCTGACCGACCTGTATTTTCCTTCTGCAGGGGGGGCGTGATGAGAGGAGATCAGCCTGCGGGCCTGCCGCGACGGCGCCAGGCGAGGTCTGCCGCCGGCAGACCTCGAACGGCCACCGGGTGGCTGGTGGGGCTCTGGCTGGCGGCGGCTGCTGGCGCGCTGATGTGGGCGGAGCCGGCCCGGGCGCAGCCGCTCGCACAGGTCCTGACCGATCTGCCGCCGCCAGAGGGCATCGCCGACGCGGCGCAAGCCCAGTCGGTGCTGCTGCAGTCCCGGCAGGCCAGGGGACAGCTCGAATCCCGCCAGCGTGCGGCGCTGGCCGAGTGCGCGACCCGCTTCCTTGTCAATCGCTGCAGCGACGATGTCCAGCGGCAGTTTCGACTCGCGACACAGCGTCTGAACGGGCTCGAGCGCAAGGCCGATGAAGTTATCCGGGAGGACCGCAACCGGCAGCGGGCCGAGGAACAGGCGCAGCGCGAGCGCGATCAGCGCGAACGGGCCACGCAGGCGCCGCAACGCGAGAGCGCGGCGCGCCAGCGGGAGCGCGATCGCCAGGCCGAGCGCGAGCAGCGCGAACGCGACGCGCAGGCCCGCGAGCAGGCGGCGCCCGCCAACCGGGCCCGGTACGATGAGCGGGTGCGGGCTCGCGATGAGCGCCTGGGCACGCCGGTCGCGCCGGTCGCGCCGGTCACGCCGGTCGCGCCGGTCGCGCCGCCGAACGCCGGCAAGGATCGGCCGTCCCGCTGAGACTGGCGCTGATGTGCACCCGGCAGACCCCTGCCGGACCCGTGCCACGGCCGGCCAAATGGCCGATCCTTTCGTTGCACTGTACCCGCAGCAGGTCCAAGACTATGATGCCGGGCTGTGATCACTGCTCTCCCAGTCGCGCCCCGCGTGGCGGACCCCACCCGACAATGACCGACCTCGAAGCGATCCAGCGCCGGCTTTCTGAACTGCAGCTCGAGCACCGAGGGCTCGACGCCATGATCGAGGCGATTGCTCAGCAGACCCGGTTCGATGAGTTGCAGCTGCGTCGCCTGAAAAAGCGCAAGCTTCAGATCAAGGACTCGATCACGCTGCTGCAGATGCAGCTCATGCCCGATCTGCCCGCCTGACCCGTGACGCAACCGGCCGAAGACGGCGTGCTGGCGCAGGCGGCGATCCAGGCGCTCGGACCCGAGGGACCGTTCGCCCGCGCCCATGAGGGCTACCGTACCCGGGAAGGCCAGCTCGGGCTGGCCCGCGCGATCGCCGGCGCGATCGAATCGCGCGGCGCCCTCATCGCCGAGGCGGGCACCGGCACCGGCAAGACCTTCGCCTATCTGACCCCGGCCCTGCTGTCGGGCGGGCGGGTCATCATTTCCACCGGCACCCGCACCCTGCAGGATCAGCTGTTCGATCGCGATCTGCCGGAAGTGGTGCGCGCGCTGGGCGTGCGGGCCGAGTGCGCGCTGCTCAAGGGTCGCTCCAACTACATCTGCCGCCATCATCTGCGGCGCAACCTCGCGGACGGCCGGTTCGCCCGGCGCGAGGACATCGTCGACCTGCGCCGCATCGATCGCTACGCGTCGGTCACCCGAAGCGGTGATCGCGCCGGGGCGCCGGATGTCTCCGAGGACGCGCCCGCCTGGATTCTCGCCACCTCGACTCGCGAGAACTGCCTCGGTCAGGAGTGCGCCGACTATGGCGACTGCTTCGTGGTGAAGGCGCGCCAGGCCGCGCAGCGCGCCGACGTCATCGTCGTCAACCACCATCTCTTCTGTGCCGATCTGGCCCTGCGCGACGAGGGTGTGGCCGACCTGCTGCCCACCGCCGACGCGCTGATCTTCGACGAGGCCCACCAGCTGCCCGAAGTGGCCACCGCCTTCTTCGGCAGCTCGATCGCGACCCGTCGACTCGTCGAGTTCGCCCGCGATGTGCTGCGCGCCGGTCTGGCCGAGGCACGCGATGCGGCCGACTGGACGACGGTGTCGCGCGAGCTCGAGCAGGCGATCCGCGAACTGCGACTGCACGCCGGCGAGCCCTCACGGCTCGACGCGGGCGCGCTGCGCGGGCGCCAGCCGCTGCTCGATGCAGTGGCCCGTTGCGCCGACATCCTGACGCAGACCGGGCTGCAGCTCGCCGGCGCGGCCGAGCGGGGACGCGAGATCGCCCGCTGTGCGCTGCGGGCCGCCGAGCTCGTCCTGCAGATCGAGCGCTGGCTCGATGCGGTGCTCGAACGCGCACCCGGCACCCGCGCGATCGCGCTGGCCGCCGACCCGGACGTCTGCGGCGAGGATGCCTACGGCGAGCCGAACCGTCCCGCGGTACCCGTTGTCAGCGGCCCGCCGGCGGTCGCCGATCCGGACACCGGGGGCGCGCTGATCGGCGTTTCCGCGGCCGCCCTGGAAGAAACCGCCGGCGACGGGCTGCGGGTCGCCTGGGCCGAGATCAGCAGCCACGGCGTCACGCTGCACGCCACGCCGCTGTCGGTGGCGGGCACCTTCCGCCGGCATCGTGCCCAGCGTCCGCGCGCCTGGGTCTTCGTCTCGGCGACTCTGGCGGTCAGCGGTACCTTCAACCACTTCGCGCGGGCGATCGGCATGGAGGACGCGGTCACCCACGCCTGGGAAAGCCCGTTCGACTTTGCCGCGAACGGGTTGCTCTATGTGCCCCAGGGCATTGGCGAGCCGTCGGGCAGCGACTTCGCGCAGCGGGTGCACGAGACGATCTGGCCGCTGCTGGCGGCCAACCACGGCCGCGCCTTCGTGCTGTGCACGACCCTGCGCATGGTCGAACAGCTGGCGCGCAGCCTGAGCGCGCGCATCGAAGCCCACGCCAGTCCGATCACCCTGCTGGTTCAGGGCACGGCGCCGCGCGCCGAACTGCTCGAGCGCTTCCGGGCGGCCCCCGCCCCGGTGCTGGTGGGCAGCGCCAGTTTCTGGGAGGGTGTGGATGTCCGCGGCCGTCAGTTGTCGCTGGTGGTCATCGACAAGCTGCCGTTCGCGCCGCCCGACGACCCGGTGCTGCGGGCCCGGATCGAGGCGGCCCGCCGCGAGGGCGTCGATCCCTTTCGTCAGCTGCAGATGCCGGCAGCCGCGATGGCGCTCAAGCAGGGAGCGGGCCGGATGATTCGTTCGGAGACCGATCGCGGCCTGTTGGTGGTGTGCGATTCCCGGCTCGCCGACAAGCCGTACGGCCGCCAGCTCCTGCGCAGCCTGCCGCCGTTCAGCCGCACCCGCTCAGGCGAACAGGCGCTGGCCTTCGTGCACTCGCTCGACGATCAGGTCGCGCTCATTTCCACACCTGCCACCAGCGCCGATCCGCCGACTGATAGCCCCGGCTGAGCAGGTCGCTGCGCGGAAAATTGGCGCGCATCACCCGTTCGGTGTCGCCGCGCAGATCGGTCAACCCGAGCTTCTCGTAGGACATCAGCATGATGTACAGCGCCTCCTCGATGGCCGGCGCCTGCTGGTACTGGCGCACCGCCGCCTGCGCACGGTTGATCGCTGCGACATAGGCACCGCGCTTGAAGTAGTAACGGGCGATGTGCACTTCGCCGGCGGCCATCGAGTTGACCAGGTACTTCATCCGCGCTTCGGCATCGGGCGCGTACTTGCTCTCCGGGAACCGGGTGACGACCTCGCGAAAGGCGTCGAAGGCCTCGCGCGCCGCCTGCAGATCCCGCTCCGAGAGGTCCTGACCGCCAAGGCTGGCGAGCCAGCCCTGTTGTTCGTTGAAGTTGATCAGGCCGCGCAGGTAGTAGATGTAGTCGAGCGAGGCGTGGGCGGGAAACTGCTTCAGGAATCGGTCGGTGGTGGCCAGCGCGAGGGCGCGGTCGTTGTCCTTGTACTGCGCATAGGCGGTGTCGATCTGGGCCTGCTGGGCCCAGCGGCCGAACGGATAACGGGCCTCGAGCCGCTCGAGCACCTTGATCGCGGCGCCGTAGCGCCCCGAACTCATCTCGTCCTTGGCGTCCGCGTATAATTTTTCGGCTGACCACCCCAGGGTGGGATCGCGTTTCTCGGTGGTGGTGCATCCCGACACCAGCAGAGCCAACGCGGCGAAACCCGTCGCCACTCCGCGCATCAGTGCGTTGCGCATCCATTTGCCTATCAGGCTGCCTGTCCGGTGCATTGCGATCTTCTTTCGATGAATCCGCCGCGACGGCGTTGCGGTGTGCTGCCGGTTTCCCGTCAGGCGGCGGTCGGCCGGCCTGTTCGACCATGAGCGACACCGATTATAGCCAAGGGGTGCCGACGCCCGATCTGGACGATGCTGCGCCGGAGCCGACGCTGCGCATTGCGGCGGCGGCTGGCGCCGGACAGCGGGTCGATCGGTTCCTGGCGACGGCGCTGGCCGGCCGCGTGCCGGGCGTGTCGCGCACGCGTCTGCAGCACTGGCTTGCGCTGGGCGCGGTCTGGAGCGACGAGCGCGCGCTGCTGCCGGCCACCCGCCTGGGCGGATTCGAGACCATCAATGTCCAGGTGCTGCCCCGTGAGGCTGACCGCAGCTTCGAGCCCGATCCGGTGCCGCTCGTCATCCTGCACGAGGACGATGATGTGATCGTCATCGACAAGCACGTCGGTCTGGTGGCGCATCCCGCGCCGGGGAACTGGCGCCACACCCTGCTCAACGGCCTGCTGCACCATCGCCCGGCGCTTGCCGCCCTGCCGCGGGCCGGTATCGTCCACCGCCTGGACAAGGACACCAGCGGGTTGCTCGTCGTGGCAACCAGCGAGCGCGCGCTGGCCAGCCTGTCCGCCCAACTGGCCGATCGCTCGATGTCGCGGCGTTATCTGGCCCTGGCCGGTGGGCATCTCGAGGCGCCGATCACCATCGACGCCCCGATCGGTCGCGATCCGCGGGTGCGCACCCGCATGGCGGTCGTGTCGGCTGCGCAGGGCAAGCCGGCGCGCACCCATGTCCGGCCGTTGGCCTATGGCATGGCGCGCGGTTCGCCGATGACCCTGGTCGAGTGTCGGCTCGAGTCCGGCCGCACCCACCAGATTCGCGTGCACCTCGGCCATGTCGGCCAGCCCCTGCTCGGTGATCCGATCTATGGTGGCGCGGGCGGAACGATCGACCGTCAGGCGCTGCACGCTTGGCGCCTGGCTTTCCGGCATCCGGCGACGGGCGAGGCGGTCGAATGGACCACCGAGCCGGCGGCCGATTTCGTGGCTGCGGTTCAGGCCTGCGGCATCGACGCCGCGCTGGCCTTCGAGCAGGCGAAAACGCCATGACGCTGGCCGACTGGTCGAGCTGGCAGCCAGCCGACTGGCCGGCCCCGCCGGGCGTGGTGGCCGGGCACACGCTGCGCGGCGGTGGGGTCAGCCGGGGGCCCTGGGGCGCGCCTGGCGGCGCAGTGGCGGTCCGCGGTGAAGGCGGCAGGGGGGAGGGCGCGGATGGCGGCCTGAATCTGGGCGCGGCCTGCGGTGACGATCCCGCCGCGGTCGGGGTGAATCGCGCCCGACTCGCGGCGCATCTGCCCGCCGAGCCGCTCTGGCTCGATCAGGTCCATGGCGTTCGGGTCCAGGCGGTCGAAGGACCTGCGGTGCCCGGCGCAGTGCCGCCGGTGGCCGACGCCGCGGTGACGGCGCAACCCGGCGTGGTGCTGGCGGTGCTGTCGGCCGATTGCCTGCCGGTCCTGCTGACGAATCGGCAAGCCAGCGTCGTCGCAGCGGTTCATGCCGGCTGGCGCGGGCTGGCGGGCGGTGTCATCGAAAACGCGGTGGCCGCCGCGCGCCGACTGTCGCCCGGGGCGACGGAGTGGATGGCCTGGCTCGGACCGGCGATCGGACCGGCCGCGTTCGAAGTCGGCGAGGACGTGCTGGACGCTTTCGAGCGGATCGACCCGGGCGCAAGCGTGTTTTTTGTGCCGGGCGCGGTGGCGGGCAAATGGCAGGCCGATCTGTTCGGGCTCGCCCGACGCCGCCTGACGCAGGCGGGCGTGGCACAGATTCATGGCGGCGGGATCTGCACGGTATCCAATCCGTACCGCCTCTATTCCTACCGCCGCGACCGAACCACCGGGCGGCTCGCCAGCCTTATCTGGATTCGTCCGACGGCGGCGTGACGATGCCGGGTGCCGGCGACTGGGCTGGTGGTTCCGCCTGCTCGGCGAGCGCGCGCACGCGCCGGCGCTGCGGGGTTCCCATCAGATACAGCAGCAGGGCCAGCGGCAGAAGCCCCGCACCCAGGAAGGTGACCACGCCGCGAAAGACGGTGGGCTGCATGATCGAGACCAGCATCAGCACGTAGAGCCAGGCGATGGCAACAATGTACATGGCGTTCGGCAATCCGATGGGAGACGAAAGCAGGAAGTAAGGGGGAGCACGTAAGTTGCGTCATGCACTGCAGATCCGGCCGGAAAGTGCCCCGATCCGGCGGCGGATGATGGTTTGACAAAACGCATGCGCGGTGCAGAATGAAACGAGTCTAACAAGCATTTCGGCAGCGCCCGATGGGCGCTTCAGAGGAAGGGGAATCATGGCAACCGCCAAAGGAGCCGGGCAGGCGAAGCCGCCGGTGGCCGCACGCTCGAAGAAGCCCCCCGTGGCCGAACGCTCGACGAAGCCCGCGGTCGCCGCAAGCTCGACGAAGCCCGCGGTCGCCGCCGTCGGCCGTGCGGTGTCATCCCCGTCGGTCGTCAAGTCCGCGTCGTCGGGTCCGGCATCCGCTGCGTCGCCGGCGGCCCGGCGGACATCGGCCAGGCGATCTGCCCCGATGCCAGCAGCCGAAAAGGCATCGACCGCGAAGGCATCGACCGCGAAGGCATCGACCGCGAAGGCATCGACCGTTCCCCCGTCCGCCAAGCCGGATCCGGCGACATCCCCGTTTGCTCAGGCGTTTGCACAACTGCCGTTCGCACAGCCCTCGTTCACGCTGCCCGGCGGCAAGCCGCCCGATCTGCCCGACGCCCGAATCTCCCCCGAACGGCTCGCCGAACTGCAGGCCGAGTATGCCGAGCGGTGGCAGACGCTGCTGTCGTCAGCCGGTCATCAGTCCGCACCGCCCCTGAACGATCGCCGCTTCGGCCATGAGAGCTGGCAGGGCAACAACCCTTTCTCGTGGACGGCGGCGCTTTATCTGCTCAACGCCGAGTTCCTGCAGAAGATGGCCGATTCGGTCCAGTCCGACGACCGGACCCGCGAGCGCATCCGTTTCGCCACCCAGCAATGGGTCGACATGCTCTCGCCGTCGAACTTCCTGGGCACCAATCCCGAAGCGCAACGCAAAATGATCGAGACCGGCGGCGAGAGCCTGCGGGTGGGGATCGAGAATCTGATGTCGGATCTGGGCAAAGGCCGCATCTCGCAGACCGATGAAGCGGCGTTCGAGGTCGGCCGCAATGTCGCCACCAGCCCCGGGTCGGTGGTGTTCCAGAACGAGCTGGTGCAGCTGATCCAGTACGAGCCGTCGACGCCCACGGTTGGCGCGCGTCCGCTGCTGCTGGTGCCGCCGTGCATCAACAAGTTCTACATCATGGACCTGCAGCCGGACAACTCGCTGGTGGCCTACGCGGTGTCGCAGGGCCACACGGTGTTCATGCTCAGCTGGCGCAATGTCGGCGCCGAGTCGAGCCAGCTGGGATGGGACGACTACCTCGAGCAGGGGGTCTTCGAGTGCATCCGCGTGGTGCGCGAGATCACCGGTGCCCCGACGATCAATGCGCTGGGCTTTTGCGTTGGCGGAACCCTGCTGGCGTGCGCGCTGGCGGTGCTGGCCGCGCGCGGCGAGCGGCCGGTGCAGTCGCTGACCCTGATGACCACGCTGCTCGATTTCGCCGAGCCCGGCGTGCTCGGCATCTTCGTCGATGAGGCCTTCGTCCAGTATCGCGAACAGTCGATGGGCAAGGGCGGCATCCTCAAAGGCCAGGAGCTCGCCACCACTTTTTCGTTCCTGCGACCCAACGATCTGGTCTGGAACTACGTGGTGAGCAACTACCTGAAGGGGGATCGCCCGCCGGCGTTCGATCTGCTCTACTGGAACGCCGACAGCACGAACCTGCCCGGTCCGATGTACTGCTGGTATCTGCGTCACATGTACCTGCAGAACGAACTGGTGATTCCCGATCGCCTGACCTGCGCGGGTCAGCCGGTCGACCTGCACCGCATCGCGGTACCGACCTTCGTGTTCGGTGCGCGTGAAGACCACATCGTGCCGTGGCGCGCTGCCTACGCGAACACGCAGGCACTCGCCGGACCGGTGCGCTTCGTGCTCGGCGCCAGTGGTCACATTGCGGGGGCGATCAATCCGGTCTCCAAGAATCGCCGCAGCTACTGGGTGGGGCAGGGCGACTACCCCGCCGATCCGCAGGCCTGGTTCGACACCGCGACCGAACAGCCGGGCAGCTGGTGGCGCGACTGGTCGGCCTGGTTGCAGGAACACCGCGGTCCCGACAAGCCGGCGCCCGCGAAACTGGGCAGCCGCCACCATCCGGTTCTCGAACCCGCACCGGGGAGCTATGTGAAGGCGCGTGCGCCAGAGTGAGTGAAGGCGGAGGTCCCGCCCTGCATCATCGACCGGTTCGCGCGCGGCGCCCTGGCGATCAAACGATTCAATCAATGGAGGAGACGATCAGATGGACAGCAAACTGGCATATGTGACGGGTGGAATGGGTGGCATCGGTACCGCGATCTGCCGCAAGTTCCATGACATGGGATACACCGTGGTGGCCGGCTGCGGCCCGACCCGCGATCACGCCAAATGGCTGGGTGAGCAGAAAGCCGAGGGTTATCACTTTCACGCCTCGGTGGGCAACGTGGCCGACTGGGAGTCGACCCGCGCCGCCTTCGAGAAGATCCGCGGCGAACTGGGTATCCCCTCGATCCTGGTGAACAACGCCGGCATCACCCGCGACGGCGTGTTTCGCAAGATGTCGCTGGATGACTGGAACGCGGTCATCAACACCAATCTGAACTCCCTGTTCAACGTCACCAAGCAGGTGATTGACGGGATGCTCGACGCCGGCTGGGGGCGCATCATCAACATCTCCTCGGTCAACGGCGAAAAGGGCCAGTTCGGTCAGACCAACTACTCCGCCGCCAAGGCCGGCATGCACGGCTTCACCATGGCCCTGGCGCAGGAAGTGGCGAGCAAGGGCGTGACGGTGAACACGGTGTCGCCGGGCTACATCGGCACCGACATGGTGATGGCGGTGCGCGAGGACGTGCGCGAGAAGATCATCCAGACGATCCCGGTTCGCCGACTGGGCCGGGCCGAGGAGATCGGGTCGATCTGCGGATGGCTGACCACCGCGGATGCCGGCTTCACCACCGGCGCGGACTTCTCCTGCAACGGCGGCCTGCACATGGGTTGAGCGTCACGGAACCGAGCGGCACAGTACTGAGCGCAGAGCGGGCGAAGCAGCCACCGAACAACGACAGCGCAAGCGGAGACACGGCTTATGGCGAGTACCACACGGCTGATCAAGAAATATCCGAACCGGCGTCTCTACGACACCCAGACCAGCGCGTACATCACGCTGGCCGACGTCAAGCTTCTGGTGCTCGAGACCGAGGAGTTCAAGGTTCTCGACGCCAAGAGCGGGGAGGATCTGACCCGCAGCATCCTGTTGCAGATCATCCTCGAGGAGGAGGCGGGCGGTGCGCCGCTTTTTTCATCGGTCATGCTGTCGCAGATCATCCGCTTCTACGGGCACGCCATGCAGGGCATGATGGGCTCGTATCTCGAGAAGACGATGGGTGCGTTCGTCGAGATCCAGGGCAAGATGCAGGATCAGTCCAAGACCTTCTATGACGCCAAAGGGCTGCCCAGTCCCGAGATGTGGACCCAGTTCATGTCGGTGCAGACGCCGATGATGCAGACGATGATGAGCAACTACATCGAGCAGAGCAAGAATCTGTTCGTGCAGATGCAGGATCAGATGCAGTCGCAGGCCCGCTCGATGTTCCAGACCTTCCCGTTCCCGGGAAATCCGGGCGACAAGAAGTAGCGCGACCGATAGAATCCGGCCTCCTGAACGATTTCGCGCCGCCTCCGGGCGGCGTTTTCACATGACCCAGAAAAGCATCATGCCGCTGCGCCGCCTTCCTGCCGGTGCAACGCGCGCCCCCCGCGTGGGCTTCGTCTCGCTCGGCTGCCCCAAGGCGCTGGTCGATTCCGAGCGCATCATCACCCAGCTGCGGGCCGAGGGCTACGACATCTCGCCGAGCTACGCGGACTCGGATCTGGTGGTGGTGAACACCTGCGGGTTCATCGACGACGCGGTCGCCGAGTCGCTGGACGCGATCGGCGAAGCGCTGGCCGATAACGGCAAGGTGATCGTCACCGGCTGCCTGGGCGCCAAGACGGGCGGTGACGGCGGGAATCTGGTCGCCTCGATTCATCCCAAGGTGCTGGCGGTCACCGGGCCGCACGCGCTCGAGGAAGTGATGGGTCATGTCCACCATCACTTGCCCAAGCCCCACGATCCCTTCACCGATCTGGTGCCCGAGGCCGGCGTGAAGCTCACGCCCCGGCACTACGCCTACCTGAAGATCTCGGAGGGCTGCAATCACCGCTGCGCTTTCTGCATCATTCCCTCGATGCGCGGTGATCTGGTCAGCCGGCCGATCGGCGAGGTGATGCGCGAGGCCGAGGCGCTGGTCAATGGTGGCGCCCGTGAGCTGCTGGTGATCTCGCAGGACACCAGTGCCTATGGCGTGGACCTGAAGTACCGGACCGACTTCGTCAACGGCCGTCCGGTTCGTACCCGCATGGTTGAACTCGCACGCGAGCTGGGCGAGCTCGGCGTGTGGATCCGGCTGCACTACGTGTATCCCTATCCCAGCGTCGACGAGGTGATCGGCCTGATGGCGCAAGGCAAGGTGCTGCCGTACCTGGACGTGCCCTTCCAGCACGCCCATCCGCGGGTCCTCAAGGCGATGAAGCGGCCGGCCTCCGGCGAGCGCAACATCGAGCGCATCCGCGCGTGGCGCGAGGCCTGTCCCGACCTTACGATCCGCAGTACCTTCATCGCCGGCTTCCCGGGCGAGACCGAGGCCGAGTTCGAGTATCTGCTCGACTTTCTGCGCGAGGCGGAGCTCGACCGGGTCGGCTGCTTCGCTTACTCGCCGGTGGACGGTGCGAGCGCCAACGAGCTGCCCGGGGCGCTGCCGGTCGAGGTCCGTGAAGAGCGGCGTGACCGATTCATGCAGGTGCAGGCCGAGATCAGCCGCCGGCGTATCCGGCGCTTCGTCAAGCGCACGATCGATGTGCTGATCGACGAGATTCACGTGGCCGATGACGGATCGCTGGTGCAGGCGGTGGGCCGCAGCGCCGCCGACGCCCCCGAGATCGATGGTCGCGTGATCGTGCGCCCCCACGCGTCGCTGCGGGTGGGCGAGTTTTCCCGCGTGCGGATCACCCGTGCCGACGAACACGATCTCTACGGGTCGGTGACCCGCTGAAACCGGGTCTGGCCCGGGCGCAGGCCCAGGCCGCGGTGACGGGCCCGTCAGGTCACCGTCAGAAGGACTTGGCCAGATACAGCGCGATGCTCGCGCCCAGGCCCACCGCCCAGACCACGCTGCGCAGCGTCGCCTTGTCGGCCAGGTAAAGGCCCAGATAGGCGAGCCGTGCGGCGATGAAGAGGACGGCCAGCTGGTCGATCCGGTCCTGGGGCGCGCCCATCCACTGCGCAGCCAGCACGCCCGCCGCAAAGAACGGAAACGCTTCCCAGGCATTGGCCTGGGCGGCATTGGCGCGCGCCCGGAATCCGGTCTGCCGGGCAAGCCATTCCCGCGGATTGCGGTTGTCATAGCCGCGGAAGCCGGCTTTGGCGATGCCGGCACTGACGATGGGCAGAAGGCCGGCCACGATAATGCAGGCGATGGCGAGGGTCATCGGGTTTCCTTTCAAGAAGGGCGCAAGGGTAACCCGCGCCGGGGCCGGGGAGGGGAATGCATCGTCGCCGGGTGCGCGCCGAGCGGCGGGCGCCGGCACCGTTCAGGGCCGCACAGCGGGCGTTTCCAGCACCATCCCGCGCGCGCGCCACTGCAGGTAGGCCTCGAGTTCGAGGTATTCCGGCGCGCCGTAGGCGAAGGGCTCGGCGCGCACGCCAGTCATGCAGTTGCGCAGGCGCCTTTGCAACGAGCCCAGGCCCTGCCATTCGAGCCGGTAGATCGGATAGCCGGTCGGGTGGCCCTGCGGGATCGTGCTGCCCGCCAGACGCCGGCCGGCGAGTGTGTCGTGACAGTCGCGGCAGGAGAAGTTCAGCTGCCCGATCCGCTGTTCGAACCGCGCCTGGCCGCGCGCGCGCAGGTCGGCCAGGCGGGGGTCGTCGCGTGGCGCGATCGGCAGGCCGCGCGACTGGTGCGCGACGAGTGCGGTCAGCGAGAGCAGATCGCCGCTCTCCCGGCCCAGCGGCGCGGCCCGCTGGTGATCGATCCGGCAGGCGTTGATCCGCTGCTCGAGGCCGATGGGGCTGCGCGTGCGCGAATCGACGGCCGGATAGCGCGCCGCGACACCGCGCAGCCGGGCGGGCTCGCCGTGGCAGTCGGCGCAGGAACGATTGGCTGTACCGGCGGGGGCGGCCCACAGTGCCGCGCCGGCCATGACCCCGAGCATGCCGGGATTGGCATCGTCGTCGCGCTGCATCGCCTGGCTGTCGGGGCGCATGTCGGCGAAGCCGGAGCGGCGCGTGTCACCAGCGCTCGGGTCGCTCCTGCCGATGGTCGCGCCGCGATCGGCGCCGGGGCGGTCGGGCAGGGCGTTCTCAGGCCGGGCCTGATCGGGCCGGGTATTCTCAGGCCGGGCGTGATCGGGCGCGGCACGCGCCGGTGCGCTGACGATCAGGATCGCCCAGACGAGCAGGCCGCTCAGCAGCAGGGCGCGGGCGGGCACGGTGAGGGGGGCAGCGGGTGCGGCGGGTGTGGCGGGTGCAGGGAGAGCAGCGGATGCAGCGGGTGCAGCGGTCGCTGCGTTGCCCGCCCTGCGTCCCCGGGCCGTCGCCGTCGTCATCCGACGGTCAGGCGCGCGCTTGCGCGCTGGCGCGCGCCCCGGTCATCGGTCCAGGTGCATTCGACGAGTCCGCTGTCGCCCGCTCGCAGATGAAACGCCAGATACGGGTTGGCGGTGATCGCGATGAAGAGCTCGATGCGGCAGACATCGACGCCGTTGTAGGTGCAGTGGAACTGCTCGATGATGTGGCGCGGCACCCGGCCGCCCGCATCGGCGGTGCGCAGCCCCGTCTCCATCGGATGCGCGATCAGGGCCCGCACCTCGACGATCTCGCCGGGCCGCACCCGGCTGGGCAGGCTGAGCAGTGCCTGGGTCATCGGCGACTCATTCCAGACAGGCCGCCAGGGCGACGATGACATCGACCTTGCCGGACCAGAAACTGCCATCGCTCAATTCCGCCACTGCCACAATGGCCTGTGAATCGGCCATGCGCATCCGGAAAGAGAGGCGAGCCAGGCCGGCCGCTGGCCCGAAGCGGGCGATCAGCACATTCGGCGAGGGATTCTTCTCGGTGAAGACCGCGATCCGTCTGACATGCTCGCGTTCGGACATCGGGCTGGGAACCAGCACCGTCACCGGCACCGAATTTCCGTTCTCCACGATTTCGGGAAGATCGATCTGAACCTGTCCGGTCCGCGCCACGGCGCCGCCGGTGAAGCGGTCGATCTCGGCCTGCAGGCTGGCCGGCGTGGCCAGCAACGGCCTGGCGATCACCAGCCAGGCGAGCGCGCCGCACCGGCCCAGCCAGCGTCGTCGGCCGTCGAGCGGCGACGCATCGCCCGGCGTCAAGACGTCCGTCGCCGAGCCCGGCTTCGTTCGGGCGCTCATCGTCCAGGCCCGGCGACATTGCGGCTGGCGGGTTCGCCCAGGCTGCCCAGGTAGGCGATCACGTCCTCGATCTCGGTATCGCTCAGGATCGGACGCCCCTTCCAGGCAGGCGCCACCTGCCGCAGCGATTCGGTGCGCCGGTACGAGGGCATGATGGTGTCGGGATTGAGGCGCTGTGGGTCGACCAGCCGCAGTCGCAGCTGCGCCGCGTCCAGCCGCGCGCCGACCCCCGCCAGGTCGGGCGCGATGTTGCCCTGGAAGCGCTCCTCGGGGATGGGTGCGCTGTGGCACAGCAGGCACAGACCCTTTTGCCGATTGGCAACGATCGCCCGACCGCGCGCTGCATCCGCCGCGGTTTGCGTGAGCGGCGTCTCGAGGCGGTCGGCGCCCGATGCCTGCGCCGGAGCGGTGGTCGCCAGCAGCACGGCGCAGCCGCCCAGCGCCAGCCGCCCGCCCAGCCCCGCCATGCTCAGGTCCTGCGCAGGTCGGTGTGTTTCAGCGGCAGGGTGCGCACGCGCTTGCCGGTGGCCGCAAAGACGGCATTGAGCACCGCCGGCGCCGCCACTGCGATCGTCGGTTCACCAACGCCGCCCCAGAAGCCACCCGAAGGCATCACGATCGATTCGACCGCCGGCATGTCGACCATCCGCACCACCGGATACGTGTCGAAGTTGCGCTGCTCGATGCGCCCGTCCTTGACCGTGCATTCGCCGAACAGACAGGCCGACAGGCCGTAGGCGAACGAGCCCTCGATCTGATGGGCGATCTGGGTGGGATTGACCGCATGCCCGGGATCGGTGGCGGCCACGATGCGATGGATCTTCAGTTCGCCGGCGGCGCTGACCGAGACTTCCGCCACCGCCGCGGTGAAGCTGCCGAAGCCCTTGTGCTGGGCCAGACCGCGGAAGACGCCTTTGGGCGCCGGGGTGCCCCAGCCGGCCCGCCGGGCAGCCGCCTCGAGGACCGCCAGGTGCTTCGGATGCCGGCTCATCATCTCGCGCCGAAACGCCAGCGGATCCTTGCCCGCTGCATGGGCCAGTTCATCGATGAAGCACTCGAGATAGACCGCGTTCTGGTTGTGATTCACCCCGCGCCAGAAACCCGCCGGCACGTGGGGGTTGCGGATCGCGTGATCGACCAGCAGGTTCGGGATGGTGTAGCCGATTTCGCCGTCGCCCGAGGCGGTCAGACCCTGGAAGGCGACCGGATCCGCCCCTTTCTGCAGGTTCTGCGGCGCCACGCTGGCCAGGATCGACTGACCCGAGATCCGCATGTGCAGACCGGTGACCTTGCCGGCGGCATCGAGCCCGGCGACCAGGCGGGCCTGGGTGTTCGGGTGATAGAGCCCGTGCATCATGTCTTCTTCACGCGACCAGATGAGCTTGACCGGCGTGCCGGGCAACTGGCGCGCGATCTGCACCGCCTGACGGACCCAGTCGTGAACCGCGCCGCGCCGGCCGAAGCCGCCGCCCAGGGGCAGCTTGTAGACCTCGCAGCGGCTTGGCGGCAAGCCGCTGGCCGCGGCCGTCGCGGCCAGCGCCGCCTCGCCATTCTGGGTCGGCGTCCACACCTCGCAGCGCTCGGGCGTGAAGCGCACCGTCGCGTTCATCGGCTCCATCGTGGCGTGGTTCTGGTGCGGGTAGGCATACACCGCTTCGACACGGCGCGCGGCGCCTGCGATGGCGGCGGCGGCGTCACCGACCTTGTTGCCGACGAAGGCGTCGGGCGCGTCCAGGCCGGCTTTGAGGATTTCGGCGAAGCCGGCACTCGAGGCCTTGGCGTGCTGACCTTCGTCCCAGACGATCGGCAGCGCATCCAGTGCGGTCTTCGCCTGCCACCAGGTACCGGCTACAACAGCGACGGTGCTCGCGTCGACACGCAGCACCGCCTTCACGCCGGGCATCGAACTCACCCGCGCGGCGTCGAAACTCACCAGTTTGCCGCCGAACACCGGGCAGTCGCGGATGGCGGCATTGAGCATGCCGGGCAGTTGCAGGTCGATGCCGTAGACCAGCCGGCCGGTGAGCTTGTCGGCCGTGTCCAGCCGCTTCATCGACTTGCCGGCGATCTTCCAGGTCGAGGGGTCCTTGAGCGGGATGTCCTTGGGCGGGGTGAGCAAGCCGGCGGCGCCGGCCACCTTGCCGTAGCTCAGCGTGCGTCCGCTGGCGGCGTGACGGATCACACCGTTGGCCACCGAGCAATCGCTCGCGGCGACCTGCCATTCATTGGCAGCGGCCTGGACCAGCATCATCCGGGCCGCGGCGCCGCCCTTGCGCACGTATTCCTGCGACTCCCGGATGCCGCGGCTGCCGCCGGTCGAGAAATTGCCCCAGACCCGATTGCGGGCCAGGTTCTGCCCGGGCGTCGGGTATTCGGTGGTGACCCGCGCCCAGTCGCATTCGAGCTCCTCGGCCACCAGTTGGGCCAGGCCGGTCAGCGTGCCCTGGCCCATTTCCGAGCGCGCGATCCGGATCACCACCGTCTCGTCGGGGCGGATCACCACCCAGGCGTTGATTTCCGGCGGCTGGCCCACCGGCTGCGCGCCGGCCATGGGGATGTGAAAGCCAAGGCTCATCGCGCCGACGGTGGCGGCGGTGTCGACGAGGAAGCGGCGTCGGCCCGTCTTCAGGGTTCGCGTGCGGCCGTCTTGGGGGGCAGTCTGGCGGTTCATCGAGGGGGTGCGCATGTCGGGCTCCGCGGGGCTCAGGCTTTGCGCCCGGTGGTGCTGCCGGCCACCTGATGGATCGCAGCCCGCACCTTGTTGTAGGTGCCGCAGCGGCAGATGTTGGTGATGCCCGCGTCGATGTCGGCGTCGGTGGGTTTGGGCTTCTCGGCCAGCAGGGCAGCCGCGCTCATGATCATGCCCGCCTGGCAGTAGCCACACTGGGGTACGTCGAGTGCGAGCCAGGCCTTCTGGACCGGGTGCGAGCCGTTGGGCGACAGCCCTTCGATGGTCACGATCTTCTGGTTCGGGCCGACTGCGCTCAGCGGCAGCACGCAGGCGCGCACCGGCGCGCCGTCCAGATGGATGGTGCACGCGCCGCACTGGGCCACGCCGCATCCGTACTTGGTGCCGGTCAGTCCGAGTTGCTCGCGCAGGGCCCACAGCAGCGGTGTGTTGTCATCTGCATCGACATCGACGATGCGGCCATTCACGGTGAGCTTGCGCATGGAATTTCCAGAACGAGGGTGCGGGATGCGGGGCGATCTACACCAGCCCCGGGTCGTGCGCCATCAGCGCACCGAAGGGATCTGCACGATCTGGCAGACTGTCGCCGGACAAACAGGGAGACGGGATGAAACAGCTTCAGGGACGGGTGGCGGTGGTCACCGGCGCAGCCAGCGGCATCGGGCTGGCGATGGCGCGGCGCTTTGCCGGCGCCGGCATGCACATGGTGCTGGCCGACATCGAGGAGGCGCCGCTGAACCGCGCGCGCGACGAGATTCTTGCCACCGGCGCGCAGGCGATGGCGATGAAGGTCGATGTGATGTCCGAGGCCCAGGTCGGCGAACTCGCCGACGCGGCTTACGCGCGCTTCGGCGCGGTTCATGTGGTGTGCAACAACGCCGGTGTGGCGGCGCCGGCCCTGCGCACCCGCGCCTGGGAGTCGACCATCGCCGACTGGCAGTGGATTCACAACGTGAACTTCATGGGCGTGCTGCACGGGGTTCGGGCGTTCGTCCCCCGGATGCTGGCGGCCGGCGATGAGGGACACATCGTGAACACCGCGTCGGTGGCCGGTCTGCTGACCGGCGCCAATCCCTATCACGTGTCCAAGCACGCGGTGTCGTGTCTCACCGAGGGCTTGTACAAGGACCTGAGAACGCTGGGCGCGCGGGTGTCGGCATCGGTGCTGTGCCCGGGGCTGATCAAGACCGGCATCCTGGACGCCGAGCGCAACCGGCCGGTCGAGTTCGGTCCGGCCACCGATCTGGGCGCGCTGGCCCCGGATGTGCAGGCCTGGGCGAGCGGCTTTCGCAGCGCGCTGGCCGGCGGCTACGAGCCCTCGCAGGTGGCCGACGCAGTCGCGCAGGCCATCCTGGAGGATCGCTATTACATCGTGCCTGCGCAGCCTTTCCTGCTCGAGCTGATCCGCACCCGCATGCAGGACATCATCGATCAGCGCAATCCGACGATGGCGCCGCCGGTCTGATCGGCGAGACGGCGGGCGGCCACTGCCAGCAGCAGGGCACTGGCCACCAGCACCGCGCCGGCGAGGGCTGAGGGTGCGATGAACGAGCCGCTGTGCTCGGCCAGCCAGCCGCCCGCCGCCGGCCCCAGGATCTGGCCCAGACCGAAGGCCGCGGTCATCCGGCCGACCACGCGCGCGCTGTCGGTGTCCGTGAGGCTGCGCGCGGTGGTGAGCCCGAGCGCGGTGATCGCCATGAAGGTCCCGCCCAGCAGCGCAGCGCCCAGCATCACCAGCACCAGGTGCTGGCCGGCCGCCGCCACCGCCACGCCGAAGGCCTCCAGGAGATAGGCCGCGATCATCGCCCGCCACGGCCCGAAGCGCCGGGCGGCGCGCTGCCACAGCCAGTTCGACGGCACCGCTGCCAGGCCGACCAGGCACCAGACCATCATCTCCCAGGCCCGCCAGTCGGCGCGTGAGCGCACCATCACCACGATGAAGGTGGCGGTGATCACATAGCCGAAGCCCAGTCCGCCGTAGGCCAGCGTCAGGGCGCGCAGCGCCTTCGCTCGGGCAGCGGCGGGCGGCTGCGAAGCGCTCGCGCTGTCAGTAGGCCGGGTGACGGGCAGGCCGGCGTCGCTCAAGCCGAGCGCCGGGATCGCGAGCAGGGCCGACAGGGCGCCCAGCGCGGCCCAGGCGGTGGCGCCCGGGACGCCGGCCCGCGACAGGATCTCGATGGCCAGCGCGGTGAGCGCGATCCCGGCCCCGACGCCGGCGTAGAGGGCGGCAAACAGCTGCGGCCGGCGATGCGCGGTCAGCACATCGAGCACCATGGCCGAACCCTGCACCATGATGAAGGCGCTGGCGGCCCCGGACAGCAGTCGCGACAGGGCCAGTGGCCAGGGCTGGGTGAGCACCGCCATCGACAGGGTGGTGAGGACCGAGAGCGCGATGGCGGTGACGAAAGCGGTGCGTCGGCGCGCGCGCGGCAGGCGCATCGAGGCCAGCGCGCCGATCAGGTAACCGGCGAAGTTGGCCGAGGCGAGATAGCCGGCCACCTGCAGCGACAGCCCTGTTTCCTGCATCAGGGCCGGCAGCAGCGGCGTGTAGGCGAAGCGCCCGATGCCCATGCCCAGCGCCAGCGCGGCCATGCCGGCCAGGGCAGCGCGGGGCGCGCCGATCATGTCAGGGGGCCGATACCGCCGCGCCGCAACTGTCCTCGAAACAGTTCAGCAGCGCGTCGAGTCCGCAGTGGTCGAGCGCGTGGGTGGTCTGCGCGCGCACCACCGGCTTGGCCCGATAGGCGACCGAGACGCCGGCGATCGCCATCATCTTCAGGTCGTTGGCGCCGTCGCCCACCACGATCGCCTGCGCCGGCGCGCAGCCGAGCTCGGCGCACAGGGCCTCGACGGTGGCCTGCTTGACGCTGGCATCGACGATCGGTCCGGACAACTCGCCGGTGAGGCAGCCGTTGGCCACCACCAGCTGGTTGGCCCGGGTGAAATCGAGCGACAGCCGCGGGCGCAGCCGCTCGGTGAAGAAGGTGAATCCGCCGGACACCAGCAGCACCTTCAGCCCCGCGGCGTGCGCCCGGTCGATGAGGGCCGGCGCGCCCGGGGTGATCTGCAGGCGCTTCTCGTAGACCTCGAGCAGGGCGCGCTCGGGCAGCCCCGCCAGCAGCGCGACCCGTCGGCGCAGGCTCTCGGCATAGTCGGTGATCTCGCCGCGCATCGCGGCCTCGGTGATCGCCGCGACCTCGGCCTTGCGCCCGGCGAAGTCGGCGATCTCGTCGACGCATTCGATGTTGATCAGCGTCGAGTCCATGTCGAACGCGAGCAGCCGGTAGTCGGACAGCCGCCGGCCGTCTGGCACCAGCGCGGCGTCGACCGGGTGCGCGCTGCGCAGTGCGTCCAGGCGCGCGCGATCGAATGACGCGGGTGCCGCAAACCAGGCGCTGTGCGCCGATGTGCGGATGGGCTGCTCGCCGAGGTCGGCAGCCACCGCCGCGATGGTGGTCGCCGCGAGGGCCGGATGCTGGATGACGAGATTCATGACAAGGCCTTGAGCACTTCGCGGATGCGCTGCAGCCGCGAAGCGAGATCAGTGGAGGCGACGGTCAGCCGCAGCCGGTCGGGTCCGGCCAGCTTGGCATCGCGCCGGCTCTGGATGAAGCGGATGATTCGCTCGGGCGGAATCGGCGGTTTCGGCACGAACTGGAACTGGATGGCCTCGGCCGCCGCGTCGATGCGCATGATGCCCATCGGCTGGCTCTGGATGCGCAGCCGGTGCGTTTCGAGCAGCGCGCGGGCCGGGTCCGGCAGCTTGCCGAAGCGATCGACGAGTTCCTCCTGCACCGCTTCGAGCGCGTCGGCGCGTTCGCAGCTGGCCAGCCGCTTGTACAGCGTGAGCCGCTCGTGCACATCGCCGCAGTAGTCGGCCGGCAGCAGGGCCGGCAGGTGCAGCTTGATCTCGGTGGTGGCCCCCAGCGGCGACGAAAGATCGGGCTCGCGTCCGGCCTTCAGCGATCGCACCGCCTCGTTGAGCATCTCGGTGTAGAGCGCGAAGCCGACCTCCTGCATCTCGCCCGACTGATCGTCGCCCAGCACCTGGCCGGCACCACGGATTTCCAGGTCGTGCATCGCGAGGTAGAAGCCCGAACCGAGCTCTTCCATCATCTGGATCGCCTCGAGCCGCTTGGTGGCGTCCTTGGTGATCGCGGTCTCGTCGGGGATCAGCAGGTAGGCGTAGGCCTGGTGGTGCGAGCGTCCGACCCGTCCGCGCAGCTGGTGCAGCTGCGCCAGGCCGAAGCGGTCGGCGCGGTGCATCACGATGGTGTTGGCGCTGGGCACGTCGATGCCGGTCTCGATGATGGTGGTGCACAGCAGGATGTTGAAGCGCTGCTGGTGGAAGTCGCGCATCACCCGTTCGAGCTCGCGCTCGGGCATCTGGCCGTGGGCCACCGCGATTCGCGCCTCGGGCACCAGCGCCTCGAGCATCTGGCGCCGGTTCTGGATGGTGTCGACCTCGTTGTGCAGGAAATAGACCTGGCCGCCGCGCTTGAGCTCGCGCAGCAGCGCCTCGCGGATCGTGCCTTCGGTCTCACGCCGCACGAAGGTCTTGATCGCCAGGCGCTTTTGCGGCGCGGTGGCGATCACCGAGAAATCACGGATGCCTTCCAGGCTCATGGCCAGCGTGCGGGGGATCGGCGTGGCGGTCAGGGTGAGCACGTCGACCTCGGCGCGCAGGGCTTTCAGCGCCTCTTTCTGCTTCACGCCGAAGCGGTGCTCCTCGTCGATGATGACCAGTCCGAGCCGCGAGAACTTCACATCGGCCGACAGCAGCTTGTGGGTGCCGATCACGATGTCGACCCGACCGTCGTTGATGCCTTCGATCGCCGACTTGATTTCCTTGGTCGACTTGAAGCGCGACAGCTCGGCGATGCGGATCGGCCAGTTCGAGAAGCGGTCGGAGAAGGTCTGGAAATGCTGCTCGGCCAGCAGCGTGGTTGGCGCCAGCACCGCCACCTGGCGGCTGTCGGCTGCCGCGACGAACGCGGCCCGCAGCGCGACCTCGGTCTTGCCGAAGCCGACGTCGCCGCACACCAGCCGGTCCATCGGCTTGCCGGACACCATGTCCTGCATCACCGCGTGGATGGCGGCCAGCTGATCGGGGGTTTCCTCGAAGCCGAAGCCTTCGGCGAAGGCTTCGTAGTCCTGCGCCTTGAACCGGAAGGCGTGTCCTTCGCGCAGCGCGCGGCGTGCGTACAGGTTGAGCAGTTCGGCGGCGGCATCGCGGGCCTGCTGGGCCGCGCGCCGGCGCGCCTTTTCCCACTGACCGGAGCCGAGCTGGTGCAGTGGCGCGTCTTCGGGCGAGGCGCCGCTGTAGCGGCCGATCACATGCAGCTGCGAGACCGGCACATAGAGGGTGCTGTCGCTGGCGTAGACCAGGTGCAGGAATTCGGTCGGCCCATCGCCCAGATCGAGGTTCACCAGCCCCTGGTAGCGGCCGATGCCGTGATGCGCATGGACCACCGGATCGCCGACCTTGAGCTCGGAGAGATCGCGGATGATCGCGTCGACATCGCTTTGCACCTCGCGCCGGCCGCGACCGGTGCGCCGGGCGACGCCGGCGAACAGCTCGGCCTCAGTGATGATGTCGATGCCGGCGGCCTCGAGCACGAAGCCGTCGTGCAGCGGCCCCACGCCCAGCGCGATCTCGACATCGCCGCGGGCGAATCCCGCCCAGTCGTCGATCATCGGCAGGTTGGCACCCATGCCACCGAGCAGCTGGTACTCGGCGAACATCTGCGAGAGCGTTTCACGCCGGCCGGGCGACTCGGCGACGATCAGCTTGCGCCGCGGCGATTCGAGCAGGTGGCGCTCGAGCGCCGCCAGCGGCTGCTCGGCGCGCCGGTTGACCACCACCTCGGGCAGGGGCCGTGCCCAGCCGCGCCCGCGCGCCCCGGACAGGCTGAAACGGCCGAAGCGGGAGGCCTGCACGAACAGCTGTTCACCCGACAGGAAGAGTTCATCGGGGCGCAGCAGCGGCCGTTCATTGTCGTGGGCCAGGAACTTGTGGCGCTGCACGGTTTCCTGGCCGAAGCGCTGCACCGCTTCCTGTACGTCGCCGTGGGTGAGCACCACCGACCCCTCGGTCAGGTAGTCGAAGAAGGTGGCGGTGGCCTCGAAGAAGAGCGGCAGCCAGTATTCGATGCCAGCCGGCGCGATGCCATTGCCGACATCCTTGTACACCGACGATCGGGAGGGGTCGCCTTCGAAGCGCTCGCGCCAGCGTCCGCGGAACTCGGTGCGGGCCGCCTCGTCCATTGGAAATTCGCGTCCGGGCAGCAGCCGAACCCGGTCGATCGGGTACAGGCTGCGCTGGGTGTCGGGGTCGAAGGTGCGGATCGATTCGACCTCGTCGCCGAACAGGTCGAGCCGGTAGGGCAGGGTGGCGCCCATCGGGAACAGGTCGATGAGGCCGCCGCGCACGCTGTATTCACCCGGGCGGACCACTTGCGAGACATGGTCGTAGCCCGCCAGCACCAGTTGCGCACGCAGCTGCGCCTCGTCCAGACGCTGGCCCTTCTGGAAAAAGAAGGTGTGCGAGGCCAGGAAGCTGGCCGGCGCCAGGCGCTGCAAGGCCGAGGTGGCGGCCAGCACCACCACGTCGCAGTGGCCCTGCTGCAGGCTGTAGAGCGTGTCCAGCCGCTCGGAGATCAGGTCCTGGTGCGGCGAGAAATTGTCGTAGGGCAGGGTCTCCCAGTCGGGCAGCAGCCGCACCCGCAGGCCGGGATCGAAGTAGGCGATCTCGATGGCCAGGCGCTGGGCATCGGTGGCGCCGGCGGCCAGTACCGCCAGCACGCGGATGCTGGCGACCGCGCCGTCGGCCTTGCCGGCAGGGGCAGGCGCATTGAGCCGTCGCGCGAGCAGCGCGAGCAGCAGCGCGTCTGCGACACCGGCAGTGGCGTCCAGGGCGAACGTGGTGCCTGGCCGGGGCTGGGTCGGGATCGGCGGGAGGGCGTCTTCGGGAACCAGCAGGGCACCCGGCAGCGGGACAGCGGTGGTCAAGGGGCGGCGGTGCTCGAGGCTGCGCGGGGGCAGCAAAGATAGAATTCTATCCGATGGCCTCTTACGATCGTTTTCATGCAGTGGTCCCCGCCGCCGGTATCGGCGCCCGGGTCGGCGCCGCCGTGCCCAAGCAGTACCTCGAACTCGCCGGCCGCTCGCTGCTGCAGTGGTCGGTGCGGGCGCTGCTGACGGCCCCGTTCATCGAGACGGTGGTGGTGGTGGTCGCTCCCGGCGACACGCTCGCCGGTGAACTGGTCGGGCACTGGCCGCGCGTCCAGGTGCACGCGGTGGGCGGTGCCAGCCGCCGCGATTCGGTGCTGGCGGGACTGCGGGCGGCCGGTGCCGGCTGGCAGCCCGGTGACTGGGTGCTGGTGCATGATGCGGCCCGTCCGGCCCTGAGCCTGGCGGCGCTGAACCGCCTGCGCGCCGGGCTGCAGGACGATCCGGTGGGCGGACTGCTCGCGCTTCCGGTGAGCGATACCGTCAAGCAGGCGCCGGCTGGCCAGCCGCGGGTCGAGCGCACCGTCTCGCGCGAGGGGCTGTGGCTGGCCCAGACCCCGCAGATGTTCCGCCATGGCCTGTTGCTGGCGGCGCTGACGGACCACCCCGGCGTCACCGACGAGGCGGGGGCGATGGAGGCGGCCGGCCATGTGCCGCGCCTGATCGAGGGCGAGCGGCACAATTTCAAGGTCACCACCGCCGATGACCTGCGCCTGATGGGTGCATGGCTGTCGGCGCTGGCCGAGGGTGGCGACGGCGGTGCTGTCGACGGCGATCACGGTGCCGAGGGCACCGCCGCGAGGCCCTTCGCGGGGCCTGCGCAAGGCAGGAGCGAATGATGTTTCGAATCGGACAGGGCTACGACGTGCATGCGCTGGTGCCCGGGCGCCAGCTGATCGTGGGCGGGGTGACCATTCCCCATCCGCGCGGTCTGCTGGGCCACTCGGATGCCGATGTGCTGCTGCACGCGATCACCGATGCGCTGCTTGGCGCAGCGGGACTGGGCGACATCGGCCGGCATTTTCCGGACACCGACGAGCGCTGGCGCGGGGCCGACAGCCGCCACCTGCTGCGCGCGACCCTGGCGCTGGTGCGTACCGCCGGCTGGGCGGTGAACAATCTCGATTGCACCGTCATCGCGCAGGCGCCGCGGAT
The DNA here is from genome assembly GCA_903934295.1 of uncultured beta proteobacterium. Taxonomy (GTDB): domain Bacteria; phylum Pseudomonadota; class Gammaproteobacteria; order Burkholderiales; family Burkholderiaceae_E; genus Quisquiliibacterium. The sequence goes on along the minus strand of CAIZNI010000016.1, from coordinate 67,772 downwards.
GGCACCGCACATTCCGGCGATGGTGGCCAACATCGCCGCCGACCTGGCGGTCGCGCCCGGCCTGGTCAATGTCAAGGCCAAGACCAACGAGCGCCTGGGCTTCGAGGGGCGCGCCGAAGGCATCGCGGCGCAGGCGGTGGTGCTGCTGATTGGACTCGATCATGTCTGAGCACCCGCCCGCCGCAGTGCCCGCGTCACCGTCACCGGCGGATGTGCGCCATGATCCGCAGCGCCACTGCTTCGAGCTGCGGGTGGAAGGCCGGCTGTGCCGGGCCGACTACCGGATGGTGGGGCGCGCGATGGTCGTCCACCACACCGAAGTGCCGCCGGCGCTCGAAGGCCGTGGTCTGGCCTCGGTGCTGGTCCGGGCGGTGTTCGACCACGCTGGCGCAGCCGGCCTCACGGTGACGCCCTTGTGCTCCTATGTCCGGGCCTGGGCGCGGCGCCACCCCGAGGTGACCGGCCTGCTCAGCTGAGTTGCGCAGCGCGTCGCGGCACCAGCCCGACCGCCAGCGCGGTGCCGGTCAGCACGATCGCGCAGCCGATCATCATCTGGAGCGTGATCGCTTCGCCCAGGTAGAGGGCGCCCGAGACGATCGCCACCACCGGGTTCAGGAAGGTCACCGACATCGTCGGCACGGTGCCCACTTCGCGCAGCAGCCGGAAATACATCAGCATCCCCAGACCGGAGCTGAACACGCCCAGGAACAGCGCCTCGAGCCAGGCACGCAAGCCCGGCACCTGGGTGCGCACCGGGCCCCACGCGCCATGCCACTCCGCCCAGGCCAGCGGCGCCAGCGCGAGCGACGCGGCCAGCATCGTGCCGGTGGTGACCGCCAGCGGGTCGATGCCCGCCATCCGCACCCGCGAGAAGTTCGCCGCCATCCCCCAGACCAGCGACGATCCGAGCCCGGCCAGCACCGCCAGGCTCAGCGTGAGCGACGACGCATCCAGGCGCAGCGAAACCTTGCCCCAGAACAGCACCGCCACCCCGGCCATGCCCACCATCAGGCCGACCACGCGCCAGGGGCCGATGCGCTCGCGCAGCCACACCCAGGCAACCACCGCGCCGAACATCGGGGCGGTGGCGTTGAGGATCGCGGTCAGTCCCGCGCTCAGCGTGAGCGCCGACCAGGCGATCAGCACGAACGACAGCGCGGTGAACGCGGTGCCCTGAATCGCGAACAGGGCGGCGTGCTCGCGCAGCAGCGGCAGGCCGCCGCGCATCATCAGGATCGGCAGCAGCAATGCCGCGGCGATCCCCATCCGCAGCGTGATCAGGGTGACCGGTCCGAAGTCCGGCACCGCTGACCGGGTGAACAGGTAGGCCGCGCCCCAGATCAGCGACAGCAGCAGCAGTTCGATCCCATGACGCAGCGTCAGCGTCGGTGGCGCGGCGACGCCGGCCGGTGAGGCCGGTGCGCGGGTGGTCGGCGAGGCAGCGGCCATCGGCTCTTTCAGGAGTGGTGGATGGTCAGCGGGCGCCGGGTGTTCAGCGGGCAGCCGATGGGCGGTGGTCATCGAGCCGGGCGAGGACTTCCGCGCCGATCGCCAGACAGGAAGTCAGGCCGGGCGACTCGATGCCGAACAGGTTCACCAGGCCCGGCAGGCAATGGTCCGCGCTCGACTGGATCGCGAAATCGGCCGCCGCTTCCGTCGGGCCGTTGATCTTGGGTCGGATCCCGCTGTAGTCGGGCGCCAGCGCGCCGTCGGGCAGTCCCGGCCAGTAACTGCGGATCGCCTGCTCGAAGCCCTCGCTGCGCCGTGGGTCGACCGCATAGTCGATCTCGTCGATCCACTGCACATCCGGCCCGAAGCGTCCCTGGCCTGCCAGGTCCAGCGTCAGGTGAACGCCCAGTCCGGCGCTTTCGGGCACCGGATAGATCAGCCGCGAAAAGGGCGGACGGCCGGCCAGCGTGAAATAGTTGCCCTTGCACAGCCGTCCGGTGGGCAGACTGGCCGCAGGCAGCCCCTCGATCCGCGCGGCCAGGGCCGGCGCGTGCAGACCGGCGCTGTTGATGAGCTCGCGCGCGGTGAGCTCCATCGGCTCGTCGCCGCCCACCCGCAGCACGAACCCGCCGGGTACCGCGCGCGCGCCCAGCAGCGGACTGCGCAGGGCCAGCATCGCGCCGTGGTCCTGGGCATCGCCCAGCAGCGCGAGCATCAGCGAGTGACTGTCGATGATGCCGGTGACCGGGGAGAGCAGGGCCGCGTCGCAGCGCAGGGCGGGCTCCAGCGCGCGCGCCTGCCCGGCGTCGAGCATCTGCAGTTCCTCCACCCCATTGGCCAGGGCGTGGCGTTCGATGCCCGCCAGCTGCGCGATCTGCGCGTCGCCGTTGGCCACGATCAGCTTGCCGCAGCGCCGATGGGCGATGCCGCGCTCTTCGCAATAGGCGTAGAGCTGGCGGCGCCCCTGCACGCACAGGCGCGCCTTCAGCGAGCCTGCCGGATAGTAGATGCCGGCGTGGATGACCTCGCTGTTGCGCGAGCTGGTCTCGGTGCCGAAGGCGTCGGCCGCCTCGAGAATGACCACCTCGCGGCCGCTGCGCGCCAGCGCGCGCGCCACCGCCAGACCGACCGCGCCGGCCCCGATCACCACACTGTCGAGTGTTTCCACGGGTAGCGCTTTTCCAGGCGATCGAGCAGGTAATCGACCTCGGTCCGGGTGGCCGGGGTCAGGGGGGCGGCCGGGCGCCGCTGGGCATCGCTGGCCAGCACGCCGCGCCGCATCATCACGTACTTGCGCACCGCCAGACCGACGCCGGGCTGCTGCTCGTAGCGAACCAGCGGCAGGTGCGCATCGAACAGGTCATGCGCCGCGTCGCGCTGCCCGGCGGCAGTCAGCTCGGCCACCCCGACCAGCATCTCGGGGAAGCAGTAGCCGGTCATCGCGCCGTCGGCGCCGCGCTCGGTTTCGAAGTCGAGGAACAGCCCGCCATTGCCGCACAGGATCGACACATGGCGCAGCGTGCCCTCGCGCTCGCGGGCGCGCAGCGCCGAGATCTTCTCCAGCCCCGGCCAGTCCTCGTGCTTGAGCATCACGCACGACGGGTTCTCGGTGATGATGCGCCCGATCACACCCGGGCTCATCACCACGCTGAAGGTCAGCGGGTAGTCCTGGATCACGAACGGGATGTCGGCCCCGATCGCCTCGACCGCCTGGCGGTAGTAGCCCACGATCTGGTCATCGGTGCGCAGGGTGTTGGGCGGGGCGATCATCACCCCGGCTGCCCCGGCGGCCATCGAATCGCGCGCCAGCGCCCGCATCGCCGCAAACCCGGGCGCGGTGACGCCGACGACCACCGGCACCGGCATGCGCCGGACCACCTCGGCGACGATCGTCAGGCTTTCGGCGGCCTCCAGCTTCGGGGCCTCGCCGAGCTGGCCGAGCACGGTGATCCCGGTGACCCCCGCCTTCAGATAGAAGTCGCACATCCGGTGCAGCGAGTCGTGGTCGATCGCGCCGTCGGAGGCGAACGGCGTGGGGGCGATCGCATAGACGCCGCGGGCGTCGGGAGACAGTTTCATGGTGAACGGTCCGGCGGGTGAACGAAGGCGCCAGTATGCCTGCGGGCGCGGTTACCATCGGCGCTCCATCACTGCCGCAGGCCTTGTCATGTCGCTCGAAATCATCGAATTCGAATCCGCTCCCGATCCGCGGGCCAGCCTGATCGTGCTGCACGGGCTGGGTGCCGATGGCCATGATTTCGTGCCGATCTGCGAGGAGCTCGACCTGTCGGCCGCCGGTGCGGTTCGGTTCGTGTTCCCGAGCGCACCGCCGCGCCCGGTGTCGCTCAATGCCGGCCATGTGATGCGCGCCTGGTACGACATCTCGCAGCCGTCGCCCGGCGGCGTGCGGCGCGAGGACGAGGCTGGGCTGCGGGCGTCGCAGGCGACGGTGCAGGGTCTGATCGAGCGCGAAATCGAGCGCGGGGTGCCCGCGCAGCGGATCGTGCTCGCCGGGTTCTCGCAGGGCTGCGCGATGGCGCTGATGACCGGGCTGCGCCATCCGCAGCGCCTGGCCGGCATCGTGGCCCTGTCGGGCTATCTGCCGCTGGCCGCCACGACCGAGGCCGAGGCGCATCCCGCCAATGCCGGCGTGCCGGTGTTCATGGCGCACGGCCTGTTCGACCCGATGGTGGTGCTCGCACGCGCCTGCAGCTCGCGCGATCGCCTGCGCGCGCTCGGCTATCCGGTGGACTGGCATGAGTACCCGATCGAGCACAGCGTGTGCCAGGACGAGATCGTCGATCTGAACCGCTGGCTGCTCGGGGTGCTCGGCGCCGCTTGACTGGGGGTGCTCGGCGCCGCTTGACCGGGGGTGCTCGGCGCCGCCTGACCGGTCAACTCGGCGCTGCCTGAGCGGTCCGCTCGGACGACGGCGCCTTTGGCGCGCTGGCGCCCTTGTGGCAACCTGCGGTTTTTTCCCGAGGCCGCGCCATGATCACCCTGCATCACCTGAATCACTCCCGCTCGCAGCGCGTGCTCTGGCTGCTCGAGGAAATCGGCAAGCCTTACGAGGTGGTCAACTACCAGCGCGATGCCGTCACCAATCTCGCGCCGCCGGCGCTCAAGGCGGTGCATCCGCTGGGCAAGTCGCCGGTGATCACCGACGACGGGCTGGTGGTGGCCGAATCGGGCCTGATCATCGACTACCTGATCCGCCGTCACGGCGACGGCCGCTTCGCGCCGGCGTCCGACATGGCTTCGCCCGATTTCGTCGCCTACCAGCACTGGCTGCATTTCGCCGAAGGCTCGGCGATGCTGCCGCTGATGCTCAAGCTCTATGTCGGGCGGCTCGGCGAGGCCGGCGCACCGCTGGCGCCCCGGATCGAGGGCGAACTGCACAATCATTTCGCCTACATCGAGGCCGCGCTGCAGGGTCGCGAGTATTTCGTCGGTGACGCGCTCACCGGCGCCGACATCCAGATGTCCTTCGTGTTCGAAGCGGGCAGCCTGCGCGGCCCGCTGTCCGACTATCCGAACATGGACGCCTTCCTGACCCGCATCCAGTCGCGCCCGGCCTATCAGCGTGCGCTGGCGGTGGGCGGGCCCTACCGCTTCGCCCGTCAGGCCTGAGCACGCCGATGGCGATCGAACTGACTGCGCTGGAGACCCCGGCGCTCCTGCTTGACGAAGCGCGCATGCACGCGAACATCACGCGCCTGCGCGATCGCCTGCCCGCGCCAGGCCCGTTCCTGCGACCGCATGTGAAGACCGCCAAGTGCCTCGAGGTGGCCCTGGCCATGAGCGGCGGGGTCCCGGGCCCGATCACCGTGTCCACGCTGCGAGAGGCCGACCGGTTCGCGCAGGCCGGCTTTCGCGACATCGTCTATGCGGTGGGCATTTCCCCGAACAAGCTGACCCATGCGATGGCGCTGCTGGCCAGCGGCGTGCAGTTGTCGGTCATTCTCGACTCGGTGGAGGCGGCCTCGGCACTGACCGCTTTCATGCAGGGCCGCCCCGAACGTCTCGATGTGCTGATCGAGATCGACACCGACGGGCATCGCGGGGGAATCGCCCCGGCCGCCCCCGAACTGCTGGTGGTGGCCGACGCGCTGCGCTCGCCGTCGGTGCGCCTGCAGGGCGTGCTTACGCACGCGGGCGAGTCGTACAACTGCCGCTCGACTGGCGCGCTCGAGGCCATGGCCGAGCAGGAGCGGGCCGGTGCGGTGCTGGCCGCGCAGCGGCTGCGCGCCGCCGGTTACCCGGCACCGGTGGTCAGCATCGGTTCCACGCCGACGGCGCTGACCGCCCGGGACCTCAGCGGCGTGACCGAAGTGCGGGCCGGTGTGTTCGTCTTCTTCGATCTGGTCATGGCCGGGGTCGGCGTGTGCACGCCGCACGACATCGCGCTGTCGGTGCTGACCAGCGTGATCGGTCATCAGCGCGACAAGGGGGTGACCCTGTGCGATGCGGGCTGGATGGCGCTGTCGCGTGACCGCGGTACCGCCAGTCAGCCGGTCGACCAGGGCTACGGCCTGGTCTGCGATGCCCAGGGCCGCGTGCTGCCCGACTTCATCGTGACCGCGGTGAACCAGGAGCACGGCAGCATTGCGCACCGCAACGGCGATCCCGGTCGATACCTCGACGTGCCGGTGGGGACGATGCTGCGGATCCTGCCCAATCACGCCTGCGCCACGGGCGCGCAGCACGAGGGCTATCAGGTACTGGGGCAGGACGGAACCGTCACCGCCCGGTGGCCGCGATTCGGCGGCTGGTAGACCGCCCGGCCGGTGCTCTGGCCTTGCGCCGGAGCGCCGCGGCGGGGTGTCCGGGCGGCCGCTGCGTTCAGCCCAGGTCGGCCAGCAGCGCGGTTCGCGTCTCGTTGGCCACCGGCGAGACGTCAGCGGTGTAGTTGGGGTGATCGACCCCGACCGCCAGCGAGACGCCGTACTTCAGCGCCGCCGCCATGTCGTCGGTCAGCTCGAACCGAAGGAAGTGCACCGCCGATGTCTTCACCGCGTTCTCACGCTCCAGGTCCTCGTCGGCCAGCGCATAAACCTTCGGCGACCCCTCGACCTGCACCCAGACGCGGTCTTCGACCCCGATCAGGCGCGCGAGCTCCTGACGGCGCATCTCCACCTCGGGGTACTCGATCATCATCGTCGCCTTGAAGTTGCGCCCGTCGGGTACCAGCGGGTTGTACGACTCCAGCTCGTGCAGGATGCCGTCCTCCTCGAAGATCTTCTCGATGCGCAGCATCTCCTGGATCTGGTAGCGCACGGTGATCTCATCTTCGAACAGGATGGTGATGTAGTCGCCAAGCCGCACCGAGCGGTGCTTCTTGTGGCCGATCACCTGCTTGCGCATCTCGGGGCGGGCCTTCGAGTAGGCCTCCAGGGTCATCAGCGATTCACGGGTCACTTTGGCCATCATCGGTTACTCCTTCAATCCATAGGCAATGCGAAGCAGGGTGATCGGGTGCGCGAGCTTGCCCTCGGTGGACTTGCCCGCCATCTCCATTCCCTGCTCGATGTGGTGGCCGGCCAGCTGGCAGTCGGAAGCGATCCAGTCGGGTTCGCCGCCAGGGTGTTCGGCCATCTGGCGAAAGACCGGTCGCCCGATCTTCAGCGCGGTTTCATGGAATTCCTTCTTGACCCCCCAGGTGCCCGCGTGACCGGAGCATCGCTCGATCGTGTTCACCTGCGTGCCGGGGACCATCTGCAGGGTTTCGCGCGTCTTCTGGCCCACGTTCTGCACCCGCAGGTGACAGGCGACGTGGTACGACACATTGCCCAGCGGCTGGGCGAAGTCGGTCGCCAGCATTCCGTCCTTGCTGCGCGCCACCAGGTACTCGAAGGGGTCGAACATCGCCGCCTTGACCGCCTGGACATCCGCGTCATCGGGGAACATCAGCGGCAGTTCCTGCTTGAACATCAGCCCGCACGACGGGATCGGCGCGAGGATCGCCCAGCCGTCACGCGCCAGCTTCGCCAGCGCCGGAATGTTCTTTTCCTTCAGGGCCGCCACCGCGTCCAGATCACCCAGCTCCAGCTTGGGCATGCCGCAGCAGGCTTCCTTGTCGACCAGCGTGTAGGGGATCCGGTTGTGGTCCAGCACTTTGAGCAGGTCGTGACCGATGCCGGGTTCGTTGTAGTTCACATAGCAGGTTGCGTAGACCGCCACCTTGCCGGGCGTGCGCTCGCCGTCGCGCACCGGGTGCGGCGCGGAGGCTTCGGCGTTGCGCCGGAACTGTTTGGCGGTGAAGTCGGGCAGCCAGGCGTCGCGGTGCACGCCCATCACGTCTTCGCCGAGCTTGCGCAGGGTCGGGTTTTCCTTGGCCTTGTTGACCAGCTGCACGACCACCGGGATACCGGCCAGCTTGCCGTTGCGGTCGGTCGACGACAGCGCGCTGTCGCGAAACTGCGTCGGGGTGCCTTCCTTGAACTGGATCGCCTTGGCGCGCAGCATCAGGTGCGGAAAATCGAGGTTCCACGGGTGCGGCGGCACATAGGGGCACTTCGTCATGTAGCAGACGTCGCACAGGTAGCACTGGTCGACCACCTTCCAGTAGTCCTTGCGGTCGACGCCGTCGACCTCGAGTGTCGAACTCTCGTCCACCAGGTCGAACAGGGTCGGGAACGCATTGCACAGGCTCACGCAGCGGCGGCAGCCGTGGCAGATGTCGAACACCCGCTCCATCTCGTCCAGCGCCTTGTCCGGGTCGTAGAAGTCGGGGTTCTTCCAGTCGAGCGGGTGGCGGGTCGGCGCCTCGAGCGAACCTTCGCGTGCAGTCATGACGTTCTCTCAGACAAATAAAAAGGGAGCACGGTCGGCGCTCCCTCGGATCACGATGGCCGGGCGGTCGCCCTGAGGCGGCCCGCCCGATGTCGCCACCGCTGCTTCAGACCAGGGCGTCGAGCGCCTTGGCAAACTTGTTGGCGTGCGAGCGCTCGGCCTTGGCCAGGGTCTCGAACCAGTCGGCGATCTCGTCGAAGCCTTCGTCACGAGCCGATTTGGCCATGCCCGGGTACATGTCGGTGTACTCGTGCGTTTCGCCGGCCACGGCGGCCTTCAGGTTCAGCGAGGACTCGCCGATCGGCAGATCCGTCGCGGGGTCGCCCACTTCGGCCAGATAGTCCAGGTGACCGTGCGCATGGCCGGTCTCGCCTTCCGCGGTCGAGCGGAACAGTGCAGCGACTTCCGTGTGGCCTTCAACGTCGGCCTTGTTCGCGAAATACAGGTAACGACGATTGGCCTGGCTCTCGCCTGCGAAGGCGGCTTTCAGGTTGTCGTGCGTCTTGGTGCCCTTCAATGACGGCATTTGGGTCTCCAGTGAAGCTGAGGGGGTGATTCGGAGGGTCGGGATGACGACGCTTTGGACAGCGCATCAGTCGACTAAGGCGGATAGTACAAAGGCGTCGGCACAAAATCTAATTGATCCTTCAAATCCACTCGATTGTCATTGACTATCATCAAGTTGACATCACCGCGATCGGGGCGACTTCAGCGAGCGGCGCGGACCCGGCTGCTCAGGGCGACGGCGCGTCGGGCAGAAACACCCGTACCCGCAGCCCGCTGTCGGCGGGCGACCCGGTGGTCTGGCCGCCGGCGCTGGGTCCCGAATCGAGCAGGCAGCGCCCGCCGTAGCGTTCGGCGATGCGCGTGACGATCGCCAGCCCGAGCCCGCTGCCGCCGCGTTCGCTGCGTTCGCTGTCGAGTCGTGAAAACGGTCGCAGCAGTCGCTCCCGCTCACTGGCCGGCACGCCGGGCCCCCGGTCGGTGACGGTGAGCACGCAGCCACCGGCCTGCCGCGCGGCATCGATCCGGACATCGGCCGTGCCGGTGTTCAGGGTGCGCCCGTGCAGCAGGGCATTTTCAATCAGATTGCCCAGGATCCGGCTGAGGTCGAGCGGATCGCCTCGCCATTGCAGCGACGGATCGACATCGACCACCAGCGTCAGTTCGGCGGTGTCCAGTCGCGGCTGGTAACGGGTTCTCATGGCGGCGATCGCCTCCGCGAGCGACACCGTCTGCAGGCGCATCGGTTGACGATCGCCGGCGGCGGCGCGGGCATATTCCATGAACTTGCCGACGATGGCGTCGATCCGCGCAATGTCCTCGCTCATCGAATCCTTGTCGGCCGGCGGCAGACCCGACAGCTCGATCTCCATTCGCAAGCGGGTCAGCGGCGTGCGAATGTCGTGTGAGATCCCGGCCAGCGCCACCGCCCGGTCGGTCTCCAGCTCCCGCAGGTCGGCGACCATCCGGTTGAAGCGTCGGTTCAGGGTGGCGATCTCGGTCGGACCTGTCTCGGGCAGCGGGGCGGCGTTCTCGCCGCGGCTGACCCGTCCGAGCGAGGCCGCCAGTTTGGCCAGCGGCGTGTTCAGCGGCGCCGACACGGCCAGCGCCCCCAGCAGGCCCAACAGGGCGGCCAGCGCCAGCAGGGCCCACCAGGGGGGGCCGAAATGTCGTTCGAAGCGACTGACCGACAGGCCCAGCCAATAGGGGTCGTCATCGATGTCGAAGCTCACCCACAGCCCCGGCTCGCCGTTGACCGCCGCGGCGATCCGGGTACCGGCGCCGAGAAGGGCATCCAGCCGGGAAGTGAGGGCCTGCGCGCGGGCGGCCGGCGTGAGCGGCTCGGTGCGGTCGCTGGTTTCCAGCGGGGCCACCCGAACGCCCTCTTCGCGCGCCAGGACGGCCAGCAACTGGCGGCGTCGGTCGGTCTGGGCGCTGACCAGCGCCGATCGGGTGAGGTTCACCACCGAGGCCACTTCCCAGGCGAGCTTCTGTTCCGGCGGGGCGGGGTCGAACACCCTGATCAGCTGGATCATCAGCATCAGGCAGGCCACCACCAGCGCGGCGATCAGCAGAAAGGTGCGCCAGAAGAGACTGAGCGGCATGAACAAGGGGCGAACCGCAGCCTGCGTCGGGTCCGGCGCGGCGACTAGCGGGCGTCGGGCACGAACACATAGCCCACGCCCCAGACGGTCTGGAGGTAGCGCGGGTGCTGCGGGTCGGTTTCGATGAGTTTGCGCAGCCGCGAAATCTGGACATCGAGGCTGCGGTCGAACGCGCCGTATTCGCGTCCGCGCGCCAGCAGCATCAGCTTCTCGCGCGACAGCGGCTGGCGGGGATGGCGGGCGAAGGCCTTGAGCACCGCGAACTCGCCGCTGGTGAGCTGCACCGGTTCGCCGTTTCGGTAGAGGGCGCGCAAGGCGAGATCGAGCCGGAACTCGCCGAAGCTCACCTCGGCGGGCTCGGCACTCGGCGCGCCGGGGGCTTCGGGCGCAGGCTGGCGGCGCAGCACCGCGTGAATCCGCGCGAGCAGCTCGCGGGGATTGAATGGTTTGGGAATGTAATCGTCGGCGCCCATTTCCAGGCCGATGATCCGATCCACGTCGTCGCCCTTGGCGGTCAGCATGATCACTGGTGTCTGGTCGCCGGCACCGCGCAGCCGACGCACGATCGACAGGCCGTCCTCGCCGGGCAGCATCAGGTCGAGGACGATCAGGTCAAAGGGCTGGCGCTGCATCAGGCGCGCCATCGAGGTGGAATCCTGCGCGAGGGTGACCTCGAACTGGTTCTCGGACAAATAGCGGCGCAGCAGATCGCGAAGTTTGACGTCGTCGTCGACGACCAGGAGGTGCTTGCCGGAAGCGCTCATGCACGAATCATAACCAGTCGCTCGAAGCCCCTCGCTGCGCGCGGGCACCCGCTTACCCCTTGTTACAACGCCGAACGACACTGATCGCGGCGCAAGCGGACGCCTGCTTACAATGTCGGCATGTGGCAAACGATTCATCCTTCGAGTCTGACCCGGCTGGCGCGTTGCGTCGATCGTCCGGGTCGTGCGCGTTGGCTGGCCGGTCTGCTGCTCCTGTCGTTCGGGCTGTCGGCGTTCGCGCACTCGCCCCCGGAGCGTCTCGAGCCCCAGGAGCGGGCGCGGTTGCGTCACGAGCTTCGTCAGCAGGCCTGGGGCGGCCCGATGGCGGAACCGCCGTCGCATCGTCATCGCGTTTTACCCGGCGGCGCTTTTGGCGGCTGGGGCGGCTACGGCCCGCCGCCGGGTCAAGCGGGGCACGTCGGCGTCGAGTCCCCTCCGCTGGCGCTCCCGGTGATGCAGACGCCAGCGGGTGCCGCCGGTGCGGCTGACGTCAGTGCGCCGGCCCCGGTGCCTGCGCGGGACGGGTTCGCGTCCGATCGGCGGGGCGAGCACGGCGCCCCCCGACTGTCACTGGAAGAGCGCCGCCAGCTTCGGCGCCAGTTGCACGAAGACCGGCACCGCTGGCGAAATCCGCTGCCGGCCGAGTCCCGCTGACGAGTCGGATCCGCCACCCGGGGAGCGTTTCAAGCCGGCGCAGGAGGCTCATGCAGGGTCGGAGGTAAAATCGGCGGGTGACTTCCTCCTTCGACTTCCGGCTGAATCCCGATGCGCCTGTCGCACCGCCCGTGCTGGCGCTGGCCACCTCCGGGCCGTGGTGCTCGGTCGGGCTGCGCTGGCATGATCGTGGCGCTGGCTCGGCAGCCGCGCTGCGCACTGCCTGCGCCAGTGAGCCCGCGGGTCAGACGCACTCGCAGCGTCTGCTGCCGATGGCGCATGCCCTGCTCGCGCAGGCCGGGCTCACGCTGGCCGATGTCGGTCTGATCGGTTTCGATGCCGGACCGGGAAGCTTCACCGGTCTGCGGATCGGGTGCGGGCTGGCGCAAGGGCTTGCCCTGGGGATCGGCTGTCCGGTGGTTGCGGTGTCGGGCCTGCAGGCGCTGGCGTGGGTGCATCGCGGCTGTGCGGTGATCAGCGCCACCGATGCCCGGATGGGGGAGGTCTACTTCGCGAGTTGGTCCGCCTCGTCGGCGCTGGTTGTGGATGCGCCGGACGAGGGCGGCCTCGCCGTCGGTCCGCCGGCCCGATTGGAAGCGGTGATGGCAGCCTTTGCGGCCGCACAGTCGCCGCCCGGGGACCGCCGACCGGCTGACGGGATCCGCTCCGCCGCCGGTAGCAGCGCTGCACCCGAAGACAGCGCCACTGCCGCACGGGTGCGCTGGGTTGCTGCCGGTGATGCCTTCCTGCGCTATCCGGCGCTGGCCGAGCAGGCCCTGGCGCTGGGCGCCAGCGTGTTCCCGGCGGATTTTCCGCGCGGCGACGTGATCGCCGAACTCGCGCACCGGGCGTGGTCGCGCGGCCTGGCAGTGCCCGCCGATCAGGTCGCGCCGTTCTATGTTCGCGACAAGGTCGCGCTCGATGTCGATGAGCAGCGTGCGTTGCGCGCGGCCAGGGATTTGGCGCGATGATCCCGGCGGTCGACCACGCAGCGCTGGCGCCCTGGCAGGTCCGGCGCCTGCAGCCGGGCGATGTTCCCGCGGTGATGGCGATCGAGCGCGAGATCTATCCGTTTCCCTGGACCGACGGCAACTTCACCGATTCGCTGATCGCCGGTTACGACGCCTGGGCGTTGATCGCCGACGGCGTGCTCATCGGCTATTCGGTGGTGATGTGGATTCCCGACGAAGTGCACCTGCTGAATCTGAGCATCGCGGCCGGTTGGCAAGGGCAGGGCATTGGCCGCCGCTTGCTCGGCTGGCTGTGTGACAGCACCGCGCGGCGCGGCGCCCGTGCGATGCTGCTCGAGGTTCGTCCATCCAATGACCGGGCTCGCCGGCTCTACGAGAGCTGCGGTTTCGCGACGGTCGGGGTGCGCAAACGGTATTACCCCTCTTTCAACGAAACCCGTGAAGACGCCCTGGTGATGCGGCGCATGCTGAATCTGGAAAGCGCTGCCGAGCCCGCCAGTCCGGGTGACGAGCCGTCATGAATCCGTCGCAGCGTCGGGCGTGGGCGGCTCTGGAACTGGGGCCGCGCTGGTCGAACCGGCCGATGCCCAGCGATGCGTCCGCGCTCGCCGTCAGTCCTGCGATCGACGCGCGCGATCCAGTGGCCGTCCCGGCGCCGGCCGCCGACGTGCGCTTGGCAGAATTGCGCAGCGAAGTCGCCCGGTGCACCCGCTGCGAGCTCTGCCAATCGCGAAGCCGTACCGTCTTCGGCAGCGGCCCGACGAGCGCCCGCTGGATGATCGTCGGCGATGCGCCCGGGGCGCAGGAGGACGCGAGCGGCGAGCCGTTCGTGGGGCCGTCCGGGCAGCTTCTGACGCACATGCTGCAGGCGCTCGGACTGACCCGTGAGCGCGATGTGTTCATCACCAATGCCCTGAAATGCCATCCGCCCGAGAATCGCCACCCGACCGCGCAAGAGATCTCGCGGTGTTTGCCTTTCCTGCGCCAGCAGGTCACGCAGCAGGCGCCTCGGGGCCTGCTGCTGATGGGTCGGTTCGCCGCGCAAGCGCTGCTGGGCGGCGACGAGGAACGCATCTCTGCGCTGCGTGGCCGGGTTCACGAGTGCGAGATCGATGGCGTGCGCGTGCCGGCGGTGGTCACCTTCCATCCGGAATATCTGCTGCGCCATTCGGCCGTCAAGGCCCTGGCCTGGGCCGACCTGTGCCTGGCCCGGGACCATTTCGGACCCGGTTCGGACGGCTGATCGCCGCGGATCAGTGCCCGCCCGCGCTGGGCAGGGTGGCTTCCGAGTCGAATTCGCGCTGGTTGCGCCGATGCAGCAGGATCACCCCGGTCATCATCACCGCCACAAAGAGACCGAACGCAATGATGATGTAGCTGATGTGGACCTTCGAACTGATGAGCAGCGCGTACAGGCCCAGCATCAGCAGGATGTTCAGGTTCTCGTTGAAGTTCTGGACCGCGATCGAATGGCCGGCGCTCATCAGCACATGGCCGCGGTGCTGCAGCAGCGCGTTCATCGGCACGACGAAGAAACCGGCCAGCGCACCCACGATCACCAGCAGCGGATAGGCCGCTTCCTGGGTGGAGACGAGCGTCATCAGCGGCACCAGCAGCCCCATGCCCACGCCCACCGGCAGCACCCGCAGCGCGCCGCGCAGCGGAATCCAGCGCGCCGCCAGCACCGCGCCCAGCGCGATTCCGACGGCGACCACGCCCTGCAGCACCGCAGCCCGGCTCAGCGGCATCCCCAGCGCGGTTCGCGCCCACTCCAGCACGATGAACTGCAGCGTCGCACCCGCTCCCCAGAACAGGGTGGTCACCGCGAGCGAGATCTGTCCAAGGCGGTCCTTCCAGAGCACCACGCAGCAGTGTCCGAACTCGCTCACCAGCTTGAACGGGTTGCGCTCCTGGTGAGGGTAGTGGGCGCCGGTATCGGGAATCCGCAGGTTGAACATCGCCGCGATGAAGTAGACCACCGCGATCACCAGGATGGCGGCCTCGGCGGGCGTGTCGATGCCGGTGTCCATGCCTGGCAGGTCGGCAGCCAGCAGCGTCGAGGAGATCGCCGGACTGATCAGTGCCCCACCCAGGACGGTGCCCAGGATGATCGAGCCGACGGTGGTGCCCTCGATCCAGCCATTGGCGGCAACGAGTTTCTCGGGCGGGAGCAGTTCGGTGAGGATGCCGTACTTGGCCGGGGAGTAGGCCGCCGCGCCGAAACCCACCACCGCATAGGCCAGCAGCGGATGCAGGCTGAAGAACATCAGCAGACAGCCAACGACCTTGATCGTGTTGGTGATGAACATCACCCGGCCCTTGGGCATCGAGTCGGCCAGGGCGCCCACGAACGGCGCGAGCACGACGTAGGAAATGGTGAAGAACAGCTTCAGGAGCGGCTTCATCCAGTCGGGCGCGTGCAACTCGACCAGCAGCGCGATCGCGGCGATCAGCAGCGCGTTGTCGGCAAGCGACGAGAAGAACTGCGCTGCCATGATCGTGTAAAAGCCGCGTTTCATGAATCCCCTGTCGTGTCCCCCAACAGAGGGCGCCGGGTTTATACCATGAAGCTTCCGCCGAGTTGCCGGCCGGCCGGCCTGGGTCCGGGGGTATAGTTCCCCGTGTCCGAGCGCCATGACCCGACCCACCCGCATCCGTATCCGAGTTTCCGCGCTGCAGCACAATCTGTCGCAGGTCGGCCGCCTTGCGCCGAACAGCCGGATCTGGGCGGTGGTCAAGGCCAACGCCTACGGCCATGGGCTGGCGGCGGCGCTGCAGGGATTCGCCCGCGCCGACGGTCTGGCCCTGGTCGAGTTCGACCATGCGCTCGCCTTGCGCCGGCTGGGGTGGACGCGGCCCCTGCTGATGCTCGAGGGCGCGTTCGATGCCGCCGACGTGACGCTGGCCCGGTCCGCGGGCCTGTCGCTGGTGGTTCATGAACCGCGCCAGATCGACTGGCTCGCCCGGTCCGGTGACGCAGGCAGCGACGGTGCGAGCGACCACTCGGCCGATTCCCGGATCGATGTCTTCCTCAAGATCAACACCGGCATGAACCGGCTGGGTTTCCCGCTGGGCGAGAGCGCCGCTGCCGCAGCGCGGCTGGCGATCCTGCCCACGGTGCGAAGCGTCACCTGGATGACCCACTTTGCCGACGCTGACGGCCCGCCCGGTGTGGCCGTACCGCTGGCGCGATTCCGCCACGCCCTGCCGCACGCCCCGGTGCCCTGTTCGCTGGCCAACTCCGCGGCGATCCTGGATCACCCGCTCACCCACGCGGACTGGGTGCGCCCGGGCATCATGCTCTACGGGGCCAGCCCTTTTGCCGGCCGCTCGGCGAGCGCGCTCGGCCTGCAACCGGCGATGCATTTCGAATCGCGCCTGATCGGAGTGCAATCGCTGGCGACCGGCGATGCAGTGGGTTACGGCAGCAGCTTCGTGGCTGACAGGCCGATGCGCATCGGGGTGGTCGCCTGCGGCTATGCCGATGGCTACCCCCGCCATGCCGGGACTGGCGCGCCGGTGGCGGTGGCGGGCGTGCGCACCCGCACGGTCGGGCGGGTGTCGATGGACATGCTGACCGTCGATCTCACGCCGGTACCCGATGCGGGGCCGGGCGATCCGGTCGAGCTGTGGGGTGCGCAAATCCCGATCGACGAGGTGGCGGCCTGGGCCGGTACCATCGGCTATGAACTGATGTGCGCGATCGCCCCTCGGGTCGCGGTGCTCGTCGAAGACTGAACCCGCAGGCATTGTCGAGAATCCATGGCCAAGGCCAAGACCCAGTACGTCTGCACCGATTGCGCCGGCATTTCGCCGAAATGGTCGGGCCAGTGCCCCCATTGCACCGCCTGGAATACCTTGCAGGAGTCGGTGGCCGATGACCGGGCAGGCAGCCGCAACCGCTTCGCCAGCCTCGCACCGACCGCCGGCGTGCAGACGCTGGGCTCGGTGGCCACCGAGTCGATCGCCCGTCTGGGGACCGGCAGCGACGAGTTCGACCGGGTGCTGGGCGGCGGCCTGGTGGTCGGGTCGGTGGTGCTGATCGGCGGGGATCCGGGCATCGGCAAGTCGACGCTGCTGCTGCAGGCGCTGGCCCATCTGTGCGCGGCGCACCCGGTGCTCTACGTTTCCGGCGAGGAGTCGGCCGGACAGATCGCGCTGCGGGCGCGCCGGCTGGGTCTGGCCGCTGAAGCCATGCCGCTGCTGACCGAGATCGCGCTCGAGCGGATCGTGCCGGTGCTCGAATCCACCCGTCCGGCGGTGGTGGTGATCGATTCCATCCAGACGCTTTATTCCGAAGCACTGACCGCCGCGCCGGGCTCGGTCTCGCAGGTCCGCGAGTGCGCCGCGCAGCTGACCCGGCTGTCCAAGCAGCTGGGCTGCGCGATCGTGATGATCGGCCACGTCACCAAGGAGGGCACGCTGGCCGGTCCCCGGGTGCTCGAGCACATGGTCGACTCGGTGCTCTATTTCGAGGGCGATACCCACTCGTCGTTTCGGCTGGTGCGTGCCTTCAAGAACCGATTCGGCGCTGTCAATGAGCTCGGTGTTTTCGCCATGACCGATCGCGGACTGCGCGGGGTGTCGAATCCATCGGCCCTGTTCCTGTCCCAGCACGCGCAGCCGGTGCCGGGCGCCTGCGTGCTGATCACCCAGGAGGGCAGCCGGCCGCTGCTGGTCGAGGTTCAGGCGCTGGTCGACACCGCCCATGTGCCCAACCCGCGACGCCTGTCGGTGGGGCTGGAGAACAATCGTCTGGCGCTGCTGCTCGCAGTGCTGCACCGGCACGCCGGCATGGCGCTGTTCGACCAGGATGTCTTCGTGAACGCGGTTGGCGGGGTGCGGATCGGCGAGCCCGCCGCCGACCTTGCGGTGGTGCTGGCGGTGGCGTCGTCGCTCAAGGGGCGACCCTTGCCGCGCGGCCTGGCGGTGTTCGGCGAGGTCGGCCTGGCCGGCGAGATCCGGCCCGCGCCCCGGGGGCAGGAGCGCCTGCGTGAGGCGGCCAAGCTCGGGTTTTCACGGGCACTGGTGCCCCGGGCGAACCTGCCCAAGAAACCGATCGAGGGCATGGTCACGATCGGCCTGGATCGAATCGACGAGGCGCTCGGCGCCGCCTGGGAGGAATGAACACGATGGCTTTGTCAGCACCGGCGCCGCGGCGTCTCCTGCACACCCGTCGCATCGTCTGCGACGGTTTCCTGCGTGAAGACGGCCTCTGGGACATCGAAGCCCGGATCCTCGACACCAAGGCCTACCGGTATCGGGAACCCGAGCGCGGCACGCGCGAAGTGGGCGCGCCGGTCCACGACATGGTGGTTCGCCTGACCATCGACGCGCAGATGGTCGTGCGTGGCATCGAGATCGAGATGGCGGCGCATCCCTATGGTGCCTGTCTGGGCGCGCCACCGGCCTTCCAGGGACTGGTGGGGAAAAGCATCGGCCCGGGCTGGCGCAAGACCGTGCAGTCGTGCGTGGGTGGTGTGGCGGGCTGCACCCATGTTCGCGAACTGCTGTTCCCGATGGCCACTGTCGCCTTTCAGACGATCCAGGGCTGGCCGGCCGATGACGGCGGTGATGCGCCCGTGCGGGTGACCGGTGATCCGAAGGGCTTTCTGAACGGCTGCCGCGCCTGGGCTGCTGATGGCGAGATGGTGACCCGCCTTTATCCGCACTGGATCAAGCCGGTCGAGCGCTGACCCGGGCTGGAGCCTGTCCGGTGGGTGCATTGACCGGTGGGTGCATAGACGGCGGCTGCATAGACGGCGGCTGCATTGGCCGACGGACCCCGTCAGCTGCCCGGCTCAGCCGGCCAGCAGTTCGCGCGCCGCCGTCAGGCCGCTGCGCACCGCGCCCTCGAGCGTGGCCGGGTAGTCCGGCCAGACATGGTCGCCGGCCAGCCACAGGTCCGCCCAGGGCAGGGGGGCGCCATCGATGGTGCGCGGTCCCACACGCGGGCGCTGCGGCGTGCAGCGAAAGGTCGCGCGCTTTTCCGTGACGGCTCTGGCGGCGATCGGGTCAGGCAAGTTCAGTTGCCGGGATACCTGGCGGGCGATCCCGGCGGTGAGGACGGACGCGTCCTCGGCAAGGCGCCCGCGCGCGCTTACCACCACTGCCGCCAGTGCCAGGCCCTGCTGCGGGTCGCGCCTGAACAGCCACTGTCCGAACTCACCCCGCTCGGGGGCCTCCGCCAGCATCACCGTCTCGGGCAGCCGGGACGATACCGACGCATCCCAGGCGAGGTACACCGTCGCGATCGCGTCGTACTCGAAATCGCTCAGTCGCGAGATCAGCCGCTCGGCCTGCGGCTGTGGGGGCAGCGTCTGCAACAGGCGCACCTGCACCGCCGGCGGAACGGCCAGAACGACCGCGCTCGACTCGATCTCGCCCTCCGGGGTGTCGATCAACCAGCCGCCTGCGTGCGCTGCCCGGCGCAGTCCGCGGGCCGGGCAGCGCCAGCGCAATGGCGCGCCGATCCGCGCCAGATGGGCTGCGGCCGGTTCCGGCAGCACCGCGCCCAGGGTCGAGGAAGGCAGCAGGAAGTCGCTCGCCGAACGCCCGGCGCCCAGGGTGTCGTGCAGCACCCGGATGAAAGTGGCCGCGCAGGCCTGGTGCGGTGCGGTGTTCAGTGTCGCCACGCACAGCGGCTCCCAGAACCGGCGAATCAGCGCTGCCGGTTGCGTGCCGCGGGCCAGCCAGGCCTCGACGGTCTCGCCCGCCGGCGGTGCCGGCCACCCGGCCAGCCGCAGCCCGCCCAGCAGTCGCGTCAGTGCCCAGCGATCGCGCCAGCTCAGACCGCCCGCACGCAGCAGCCCGGCCAGCAGGTGCAGGGGCGCGGGCAGCGGGGCCGAGTCGATCGCCAGCCCGTCGACCGAGCGCAGGCGCATCGGCCGGCGCCGCAGGGCGTCGGCCGGCATGCCGACCTGTTTCATCAGTGCCAGGCTGTCCCGGTAGGCGCCCACGATCAGGTGCTGCCCGTTGTCCAGCGCGAGCGTTCGCCCGGCCATCGTCAGGGTGATCGCGCGCGCGCGCCCCCCGGGCTGCGCCGACGCTTCGAGCACGGTGACGGCCCGTCCCGCCTGGGCGAGCGTCACCGCCGCAGCCAGACCGGCCCAGCCGGCGCCGACGACCACGATCGGGGATGTCGCGGCCGTGCCCGCC
Organism: uncultured beta proteobacterium; assembly: GCA_903934295.1. Taxonomy (GTDB): domain Bacteria; phylum Pseudomonadota; class Gammaproteobacteria; order Burkholderiales; family Burkholderiaceae_E; genus Quisquiliibacterium. The sequence continues at coordinate 47,876 of CAIZNI010000016.1, read as the reverse complement.
CGTGCGCGCGGCCGCGTCGGTGACTCAGGCGGCATCGGGGATGCGCGGCACCCGCGCAGCCACGAACGTGCGCCAGGCGAGCCAGAACTTTCGCAGCGGCGTGAGCGACACGCGCTGGTGAAGCACCTGGAAGTCATCGCGCTCGATCTCGGCCAGCAGCGTGGCATAGATGTCGGCCATGATCAGCCCGGTACGCTGCTCCCGCCGGGTGTCCGGCGGCAGTGCCGCGAAGGCCTGGCGATAGAAGCTGCGCGCGCGCTCGGCCTGGAAACGCATCAGCGCGCTGAAGCGCTCGGAGTATTGCGCCGACAGGATCTGGTGGGCCGGTACCTCGAATTGCTGCAGGTCCTCGATCGGCAGGTAGATGCGCCCGCGCCGGGCGTCCTCACCGACATCGCGGATGATGTTGGTCAGCTGCAGGGCCAGCCCCAACGAGTCGGCATACTCATCGAGATCGCCGCGCCCGGGAGAAAAAATCCCGGCCGACAGCGTGCCGACCACGCCGGCAACCCGGTGGCAGTAAAGGCGCAGGTTGGTGAAGTCGAGGTAGCGGCTCTGATCCAGGTCCATCTGCATGCCGTCGATGATCTCGATCAGCCGAGCCCGGTCGATTCCGAATGACGCCAGAGCGGGTTGCAGCGCCCGCGTGACCGGGTGACCGGGCGCACCCTCGAACAGGCGGCCGATCTCGTCACGCCACCACGCCAGCCGGGTCCGCGCGACACCGTCATCGGTGCTTTCGTCGACGGTGTCGTCGACCTCGCGGCAGAACGCGTACAGCGCGATGATCGCGCGCCGCTGCGGCGGCGGCAGGAACAGAAAGCTGTAGTAGAAGCTCGAGCCGCTTCGGGCGGCTTTTTCCTGGCAATACTGGTCGGGCGTCATGTCGTCTGCGATGCGGGATTCAAAGCCGGGCAGGCGAGAACGCCAGGCGCAGCAGGGTGGGAACGTCGCTCGCGCGGATCCGGGGACGGCGGGCGAACGGATCGTAGCCGTCGCGGGCGAGCTTTTCGAGGATGCACCGTCCGCCGGCAAGCACACCGCGCAGTTCCAGTCCGAGCCGCCACGGCACTTGCGACACCATCGGCGCGCCGGCCTCCAGCAGCGCGGCGCAGCGTCGCGCCTGAGACGCCACCAGTCGACGCAGGGGCGCGTCGGCCCGGCCAGCGCGTACCGCCCGGTCGATGTCGTCCTCGCTCAGGCCCGCGTCGCTCAATTCATCGAGCGCGATGTAGAGCCGTCCGCGGGTCCAGTCGATGGCCATGTCCTGAAGAAAATTGATCAGCTGCAAGGCCGTGCAGATGGCATCGGACGGCGCGAGCAGCGCCTCGCGACGGCAACCGAACAGGCCCAGCATCAGCCGTCCGACCGGTGCCGCCGAGCGCGAGCAATAGTCCTGCAGGGCGGCGAAATCGGCGTGGCGGGTCACGCTCACATCCTGCCGAAAGGCCGATAGCAGGGCTCGGCATTCATCGCGCGCCTGCGGCTGGGCGGCCAGGTGGGGCATCAGCGGCGCCACCAGCGGGTGCCGGGGAGCCGGCTCGTCGAGCGCGTGTTCGAGCCGGTCGAGTTCTGCCAGGCGGTCTCCCGCCGGGTGCTCGCCTTCATCGGCGACGTCGTCGGCGTAACGGGCGAATCGGTATAGTGCTGTCACGGCCGGGCGCATCGCCGACGGCACCAGCCACGACGCCACCGGAAAATTCTCGTAATGCGCCACTCCGTGCCAGGGCATGCCGGCGCTGGCGTCGGTATCGGGCGCACTGCGAGGGGCGGCGCTTTTGGGGGTGACGGTTCGGGAATCGGCCTCGGTCATGGGCGCCATTGTAGGCAGTCGCGATGACCGGCCGCCGGTTTTTCCGGGTGGCGCGCCGATGGCCGATCGTGATCCGATACAATCGCGGGTTTTGCGGCCGTGGCGGAATTGGTAGACGCACCAGGTTTAGGTCCTGGCGCTCTTTGAGCGTGAAGGTTCGAGTCCTTTCGGCCGCACCAGCCGCTACGCGGCACTTCGTCGACAACAGATCTGGATAAAGCATGGCAACTCAACTCGAATCAGTGGATGCCCTCGGGCGCAGGCTTTCCATGGCGGTGACGCTGTCGGACATCGAGCGCGAGGTCGGTGACCGGCTGCGCAAGCTCGCGCGAACGACCAAGATGCCCGGCTTTCGGCCCGGCAAGGTGCCGATGCGCATGATCGAGCAGTCCTACGGCGCCCAGATCCAGTCGGAAGTCCTGGGTGATGCGGTTTCCAAGGCCTTCAGCGACGCGATCGCCGAACATGGCGTGCGGGTCGCCGGCCAGCCGCAGATCGATCGCCGGGAAGACGCGGCCGAAGGCGAGCTCGGTTTCACCGCAACCTTCGAGGTCTATCCCGAGATCGCCGTCGGCGATGTGGCGACGCTCGAAGTCGAGCGCTTCACCTGTGCCGTCGGCGAAGATGAGGTCGACAAGACGCTGGACATCCTGCGCAAGCAGCGCGCCCCCTGGGTGGCGGTCACCCGTCCCGCCGCCGATGGCGACCGCGTCACCATCGATTTCAAGGGCACGCTGGACGGCACGCCGTTTGAAGGCGGTGCAGCGGAAGGCTTCCAGGTCGTGCTCGGCCAGGGCCGGATGCTGCCCGACTTCGAGGCCGGTCTGCGCGGCGCCAGCGCCGGCGACACGCCCGGCTTCCCGGTCGGTTTCCCCGCCGACTACGGCGCCGCTGAACTCGCCGGCAAGACCGCCCATTTCGACACCAAGGTCGTCCAGGTCGAAGAGCAACAGCCGCCCGCCCTCGACGAGGAATTCGCCAAGGCACTCGGTGTCGCCGACGGCTCGATCGAGAAACTGCGCGCCGATGTCCGCGCCAACCTCGAGCGCGAAGTCGCCCAGCGCCTGCGCGCCCGCACCAAATCGGCGGTGATGCTGGCCTTGCCCGGCCTCGCCAGTTTCGAGCTGCCTTCCGCACTGGTGGGCGCCGAGGCCGAGTCGCTGGGTGAACGCGCCCGAGCCGACCTCAAGCAGCGTGGCATGGACATCGACAAGATGCCCCCGATTCCGCCCGACACCTTCAAGGAACAGGCACAGACCCGGGTTCGCCTGGGCCTGCTGGTGGCCGAACTGGTTCGCGGCAAGTCGCTGCAAGCCAAGCCCGACCAGCTGCGCAAGCAGGTCGAGGAGTTTGCCCAGTCCTACGAGAACCCTGGCGAACTGATCCGCTACTACTTCAGCGATCGCACCCGCCTGGCCGAGGTCGAGGCCATCGTCGTCGAGCAGAACGTCGTCGACTGGGTGCTGTCCGCCGCGCGCATCGTCGACCGCGCGCTTGCCTTCGACGAACTGATGGCGGCCGGCTGAGGCCGGACCGGTTTCGCACCCCCCACGGAGATTACCCATGACCTTCAACAGCATCGTCGAAGACCTGGTCAACGCCCAACTGAGCCAGCGCCAGGACCCCCAGGGCCTGGGCATGGTGCCGATGGTCATCGAGCAGAGCGGCCGCGGTGAGCGCGCCTACGACATCTATTCCCGTCTGCTCAAGGAACGGGTGGTCTTCCTGGTCGGTCCGGTCATGGATCAGGCGGCCAACCTGGTGGTGGCGCAGTTCCTGTTCCTCGAATCCGAGAACCCGGACAAAGACATTTCGTTCTACATCAACTCGCCCGGCGGCTCGGTCTCGGCCGGCCTGGCGATGTACGACACGATGCAGTTCATCAAGCCCGACGTCAGCACCCTGTGCATGGGCATCGCCGCCAGCATGGGTGCGTTCCTGCTGGCCGCCGGTGCCAAGGGAAAGCGCTTTGCACTGCCCAACGCCCGCATCATGATTCACCAGCCCTCGGGCGGTGCTCACGGCCAGGCATCGGACATTGAAATCCAGGCCCGCGAGATCCTGTACTTGCGTGAGCGGCTCAATCGGATCCTCGCCGAAAACACCGGCCAGGACATCGAGCGGATCGCCAAGGACACCGATCGCGACAACTTCATGGCGCCGGAAGATGCGGTAAGCTACGGCCTCATCGACAAGGTGATGGCGCGTCGGACCGAGTCGGCATAAGCGCCTTCCCGCCTCTCTCCTCCAAGGTTCGAAAGACGCAATGATGTCCGACAAGAAGGGCTCCAGCGAGAAGCTCCTGTATTGCTCCTTCTGCGGCAAAAGCCAGCACGAGGTTCGCAAGCTGATCGCCGGTCCGTCGGTCTTCATCTGCGACGAATGCATCGAGCTGTGCAACGACATCATCCGTGATGAGATCCAGGCCGACCAGCAGACCACCGGCGTCAAGGCGGGGCTGCCCACACCGGCCGAGATCGCGGCCATCCTCGACCAGTACGTCATCGGCCAACGCAAGGCCAAGCGAATCCTGTCAGTGGCGGTCTACAACCACTACAAGCGTCTGCGTCACAAAGGCAAGAAGGACGACATCGAGCTGGCCAAGAGCAACATCCTGCTCGTCGGCCCCACCGGCTCGGGCAAGACGCTGCTGGCCCAGACACTGGCCCGGCTGCTCAACGTCCCCTTCGTGATCGCTGATGCCACCACGCTGACCGAAGCCGGCTATGTCGGGGAGGATGTCGAGAACATCATCCAGAAGCTGCTTCAGAACTGCAATTACGAAGTCGAGAAGGCCCAGAGCGGAATCGTCTACATCGACGAGATCGACAAGATCTCGCGCAAGTCGGACAACCCGTCGATCACCCGCGATGTGTCGGGGGAGGGTGTGCAGCAGGCCCTGCTCAAGCTCATCGAAGGCACGGTGGCGTCGGTCCCGCCGCAGGGTGGCCGAAAACATCCGAACCAGGACTTCGTCCAGATCGACACGACCAACATCCTGTTCATCTGCGGTGGCGCGTTCGACGGTCTCGAAAAAGTCATTCGCAGTCGCTCCGAGCGCTCCGGCATCGGCTTCGGTGCCGAGGTCCGGTCCGCCTCCGAGCGGCCGGTGGGCGAGGTGCTGCGCGAATGCGAGCCGGAAGACCTGATCAAGTTCGGCCTCATCCCCGAACTGGTGGGTCGCCTTCCGGTGGTCGCCACGTTGGACGAGCTCGATGAAGCGGCACTGGTCGAGATCCTGATCGAGCCCAAGAACGCACTGGTCAAGCAATACCACAAGCTTTTCGCCATGGAAGGGGTCGAGCTGGAACTGCGCCCCGCGGCCCTGCAGGCGATCGCCCGCAAGGCGCTCAAGCGCAAGACCGGCGCGCGCGGTCTGCGCTCGATTCTCGAGCAGGTCCTGCTCGACCTGATGTACGACCTGCCCAGCCTGCAGAACGTGCACAAGGTGGTGGTCGACGAGAACTCGGTCACTGGCGACGGTCAGCCCCTGGTGATCTACGCCGACGCACCGAAGGTTGCTGGCGGACACTGAAGCGGTCCGCTTCGCCAGGTTCCAGGATCCCTTTCGCGGCATCCTGCCCGCCCATCAGTGGCCGCTCCAGGCCATCCGATACCCCCTTTTCCCGGCCTTCTTCGGACTTTGCGTCCGAATGAATGGGCGTATCCTTCTTGAATTGCTCGCCACCGGGCCCCATGTCCCATGCTTGGCCCCAACCCGGAGAATCTGATGCCAGAAACCGTGAGCACCACTCCCCAGACGCTGCCGCTGCTGCCGCTGCGCGACGTGGTCGTTTTTCCTCACATGGTGATTCCCCTTTTCGTGGGGCGTCCCAAGTCCATCAAGGCCCTCGAGGCGGCGATGGAGGTGGGCAAGAGCATCATGCTGGTCGCCCAGAAGAACGCCTCCAAGGATGAGCCCTCGCCGGGCGACATCTACGAGATCGGCTGCGTCTCCAACATCCTGCAGATGCTCAAGCTGCCCGATGGCACCGTCAAGGTGCTGGTCGAAGGCTCGCAGCGTGCCCGCATCACGTCCATCACCGACGGCGAATCCCATTTCAGCTGTGATCTGGTGCCGGTCGAGCTCGCCGACGATTCCTCGTCGGAAAACGAGGCGCTGCGCCGCGCGATCCTGGCGCAGTTCGACCAGTATGTGAAGCTGAACAAGAAGATCCCGCCCGAGATCCTCGCCTCGCTCAACGGCATCGATGATGCCGGCCGCCTGGCCGACACGGTCGCCGCGCACCTGCCGATCAAGATCGAGCAGAAGCAGGGCATCCTGGAAACGATCCCGGTCTCCGAGCGCCTCGAAAAGCTGCTCGCGCAGATCGAGACTGAACTCGACATTCTGCAGGTCGAAAAGCGCATCCGGGGCCGCGTCAAGCGCCAGATGGAAAAGAGCCAGCGCGAGTATTACCTCAACGAGCAGGTCAAGGCGATCCAGAAGGAACTGGGTGAGGGCGAGGACGGTGCCGATCTCGAGGAACTCGAGAAGCGCATCAAGTCTGCGCACCTGCCCAAGGAAGCCAAGAAGAAAGCCGACTCCGAGCTGAAGAAGCTCAAGCTCATGTCGCCGATGTCAGCCGAAGCGACGGTGGTGCGCAACTTCATCGACACCCTGGTGAATCTGCCCTGGCGCAAGAAAAGCAAGATCAACAATGACCTCACCAACGCGCAGACGGTTCTCGACGAGGACCACTACGGGCTGGAGAAGGTCAAGGAGCGCATCCTCGAGTATCTCGCGGTGCAGCAGCGGGTCGACAAGCTGAAGGCGCCGATCCTGTGCCTGGTCGGCCCCCCCGGTGTGGGCAAGACCTCGCTGGGCCAGTCCATCGCTCGAGCCACGAACCGCAAGTTCGTGCGGATGGCGCTGGGCGGGGTGCGCGACGAGGCCGAGATCCGCGGCCACCGTCGCACCTACATTGGCTCGATGCCGGGCAAGATCCTGCAGAACCTTGCCAAGGTGGGCGTGCGCAATCCGCTGTTCCTGCTCGACGAGGTCGACAAGCTGGGTACCGACTTCCGCGGCGATCCGGCCAGCGCGCTGCTTGAGGTCCTGGACCCCGAACAGAACCACAGCTTCACCGACCACTACATCGAGGTCGAATACGATCTGTCGGATGTGATGTTCGTGGCGACGGCCAACACGCTGAACATCCCGCCTGCGCTGCTCGACCGGATGGAAGTGATCCGTTTGTCCGGCTACACCGAGGACGAGAAGGTCAACATCGCCCAACGCTATCTGCTGCCCAAGCAGATCAAGAACAACGGCCTGAAGATCGAGGAGATCTCGGTGGCCGAGGGCGCGCTGCGCGACATCATCCGTTTCTACACGCGGGAAGCCGGCGTGCGATCGCTGGAACGCGAGATCAGCAAGATCTGCCGCAAGGTGGTCAAGACCCTGCTGCTCAAGAAGACCGAGAAGAAGGTCGCGGTCAGCACCAAGAACCTCGACAAGTTCCTGGGCGTGCGCCGGTTCAGCTATGGCATGGCCGAGAAGGAGAACCAGGTGGGCCAGGTCACCGGTCTGGCATGGACCGAGGTGGGGGGCGAACTGCTCACCATCGAGGCGGTGGCGGTGCCCGGCAAAGGCACGACCACCTGCACCGGCAAGCTGGGCGATGTGATGATGGAGTCGATCAAGGCGGCCATGACGGTGGTTCGCCGTCGCGCCCAGCGACTCGGCATCAAGGGTGATTTCCACGAGAAGCGTGACATCCACATCCACGTGCCGGAAGGGGCGACCCCCAAGGACGGTCCGAGCGCGGGTATCGCGATGACGACCGCGCTGGTGTCGGTGCTCACCGGCATCCCGGTGCGGGCCGATGTCGCGATGACCGGCGAGATCACGCTTCGCGGCGAGGTCCTGCCGATCGGTGGCCTGAAGGAAAAGCTCCTGGCGGCGCACCGTGGCGCGATCAAGACGGTGATCATTCCCGAGGAGAACGTGAAGGATCTCGCCGACATTCCGGACAATGTGAAAAACCGTCTGGAGATCGTCCCGGTGAAATGGATTGACCGGGTCTTCGAAGTGGCGCTCGAGCGTTTGCCGGTGGCCTTGCCCGACGAGGAGGTGGTCGAGGTGAAGGCAGCGCCCGCCGAGCCGGCCGCAGCGGTCAAGCCGGCAGTGCCCGGTGCCGCCGGCGAGATCGTGGCGCATTGATGGCAGGTCACTGCATGTGAGGCCATTGGCCTTGCCACAGCACCCCGGCGGCCCGTCCGCCTGAAGGGGTCAATCGCCCGGAAAGCCGCTTGACACAAGGCTTTCCGGGCGATTTAATAACCGGCAGGTCAGGTGTTTCTTTGGCCTCCGTCTCTGCCTTAAAATATCCAGGATCCGCGCGGCATGAACCGCGCGGCTTTGTTTTTGACGTCCAGAAAATGAACCGAGGGGGTTCCTGTGAATAAAACCGACCTGATCGACCACATCCATCAGCAGGCCGACATCTCGAAGGCGGCAGCCGGTCGAGCGCTCGACGCGCTGGTGGGGGCGATCAAGACCACCCTGAAAAAAGGTGGCACGGTCACGCTGGTCGGGTTCGGCACCTTCGTGGTCGGCAAGCGAGCCGCACGAACCGGTCGCAATCCGCGCACTGGTGCTGCCATCAAGATCAAGTCTGCCAAGGTGCCCAAGTTCCGTCCGGGCAAAGGGCTGAAAGATGCGCTGAACTGACATCGCCAGTCAGCTGATTTGGCGTTTGTCGGGAAACATGTATAATCGTGGTCTTCGCTAGTGACACGGTTGTTGACTCTTACCGAAGGGTGCTTAGCTCAGCTGGTAGAGCGGCGCCCTTACAAGGCGTAGGTCGGGAGTTCGAACCTCTCAGCACCCACCAGAGCAGCAAACGTAGCGATAGAAACTGAGTCAGATCAGTACTGAATCAGGAGTGGTAGTTCAGTCGGTTAGAATACCGGCCTGTCACGCCGGGGGTCGCGGGTTCGAGTCCCGTCCACTCCGCCAAGCTGTAGGAAAAAGCCGTTGCCTGTCTCTGACACGCAGCGGTTTTTTTTGCGTGATCTCGATGTCATTGGCGGCATTGCGCTGCAGCCATCAGTGCATACTCATCCCATGAGCGCTGCTGACACTCTTTCGAGTCGATTGCTTGGTGCATCGGGTGACCGATGATCCGGATCGAACTCCAGGTGGATTTGCGCTACGAGGTCGACAGCCACGGCGCTGACTTCATCTTCAACATCCATGCCGCGCAGACGGCCTGCCAGTCGGTCAGCCAGGAGCGGGTCTGGTTGAACCAGCCGGTGACCCCTCAGATCGACACGGATCCCGCGACCGGTAACCGTTTCATGCGACTGCGGGCCGGACCGGGTGAATTGCGGGTGTCGTACTCAGCCCTGATTGACATCGCCCACCACCGGGCGGATCCAGCCCGTCTGCCGGAAGTGGCGGTGCGTCTGCTGCCGCTGGAAGCCTTTCCCTACATCTATCCCAGCCGCTATTGCGAGTCGGATCGGCTTGGCAAGTTCGCGATCACCGAGTTCGGTGGTCTCTGGCAGGGGCATGGCCGGGTGCAGGCGATCCGCGACTGGGTGAATCGTCGGGTGAGCTTTCGGCCCAATACCTCAACATCAGCCACGTCGGCGATCGACACGCTGATTGCCCAGGTCGGCGTTTGCCGCGATTTTTCCCACCTGATGATTGCCCTGTGCCGTGCCCTGAGCATCCCGGCCCGTTTCACCACCGGGACGGATTTTGGTGCCGATCCCGCCCTGGGGCCGCCGGACTTCCATGCTTACGTCGAAGCCTATCTCGGCGACCGCTGGTATCTCTTCGACCCGTCGGGGACTGCCATCCCGATGGGGCTGGTGCGCTTCGGCACCGGCCGCGACGCCGCCGATGTGGCGTTCGCCACCATCTTCGGGGGCGTGAAGGCCGATCCACCGGTCATCAGGACCCTGGCGCTGGAGGACCTGTCACAGGGCATCGTGCTGCCGCATCATTGCCTCGATGCCCTGTCGACCGACGCCCTCTCGAGGTCCTCGACGCTGCCTCAGCGCGCGCAATAGCCGCCGTCGACCACCATTTCGGCGCCGGTGGTGAACGAGGATTCGTCCGACGCCAGAAACAGGATGGTCTGGGCGATTTCGTCGGCGACGCCAAGGCGGCCGATCGGATGCAGGGCGATCAGCGCCGTCTCGGCCTGAGCGGGGTCTACGCCGCTGATCGCGGCGCGGCGCTCGAGCCCGCCGCGCACCATGGGCGTGTCGATGTAGCCGGGATGCACCGAGTTGACCCGGATCCGGTAGCCAGCCGCGGCGCATTCGAGCGCGGCCGCCTTGGTGAGCAGGCGCACGCCGCCCTTGGCGGCGCTGTAGTCGGCGGCGTTGGGCAGCCCGATCAAGCCGGCGATCGAGGACACGTTGATGATCGATCCGCTGCCGGACTCGCGGGTGGTGTCACGGATGGCGGCGATGCCGTGCTTGCACCCCAGGAAGACGCTGTCCAGGTCCACCGACAGCGTGCGCCGCCAGTTCGCCAGGCTCTTGGTTTCGATCGGACCGGCGCCGCCGGCGGGGCCGATTCCGGCGTTGTTCACCAGCACATGCAGCCCGCCGTAGCGCGCCAGCGTGGCCTGGATGACCCGTTCCCACTGGTTCTCCTCGACCACGTCATGGGCGATGAAGAAGGCGTCGCCACCGGCCTGCACCACCTGGGCCGCGACAGCCTGGCCGCTTGCCTCGTCCGTGTCCGTGCAGACCACGCGGGCACCCTCCCGAGCCAGGTGCCGCGCGCTGGCTGCACCGATGCCGCTGGCTGCGCCGGTGACGATCGCCACCTTGCCTTGTAGGCGGCCGTTGCCGCGGTTGCTGCCGGTGGGGGAAGTGCTCATCGGGAGTGGCCTCATGTTCGGGTGATTGACGTTGTCAATGTACTCGAAGCGCGGTTCCCCGACAGACCACGCAGCGCTGACGCTCGCACCGCGGGCCCTGCTGTAATATGGCGCGCTTCATGCCGGTGAGGGCGTGGCCACGCCGGCTGCGGGCACCGCACGGTCAAAGGCTCGACACGCGCCATGTTCGATTCCATTCGCAAACACCAGCGGGTTCTCCAGTTCATCCTGCTGCTGCTGATCTTCCCGGCCTTCGTTTTCTTCGGCGTTTCCGGTTATGACGGCTTTCTGTCCAATGACGACAGCGTGGCCAAGGTCGATGGCGTGAAGATCACGCGCCAGGAGTTCGATCAGTCGATGAGCCGACAACTCGACCAGATGCGCCAGGTGCTCGGCAACCAGGTCGATGCGCGGCTGCTCGACAGCCCGGCCGCCCGCAAGGAAGTGCTCGACGGACTGATCGCCCAGCGCGTCCTCCAGACCGAATCGACGGCCCGTCACCTGGGCGTGAGCGATGCCCGGCTGCGCACCACCATTCTCGAGATTCCGGGGCTCAAGAAGCCCGATGGCAGCTTTGACAGGGAGCGCTATCAGACGCTGCTCAAGGCACAGGGCCTCAACGAGGCAATGTTCGAGAGCCAGATGCGCCGTGATCTGTCGCTGCAGATTCTGCCGGAGGCCGCGACCCAGTCGGCCTTCGTTCCAAAGACGGTGGTCACGCGGATCATCGCGCTCCAGGAGGAGACCCGCGAGGTTCGTTCGCTGCTGCTGGGCGCTGCCGCGTTCAAGGACAAGGTCCAGGTCACCGACGAACAGTTGCGCAAGTTCTATGACGACAACACCCGCGATTTCGAGACCCGCGAGTCGGCAAAGGTGGAGTACCTGGTGCTCAGCGCGGATGAACTCGCCCAGGCGGTGAGCGTCACCGAAGACGAACTGCGGGCCTACTACGCCCAGAACAAGGCCCGCTATGTGACGCCCGAGCAGCGCCAGGCCAGCCACATCCTGATCAAGCTCGAGAACGGCGCCACCGAGGCGCAACGCAAGGCGGCGACGGCCCGTGCGGCGGCGCTGCTGGCGCAGGTGCGTGGCGGAGCCGACTTCGCAGCGCTGGCCAAGGCACAGTCACAGGATCCGGGGTCGGCGCAGCAGGGCGGCGATCTGGGCCTGTTCGCCCGCGACTCCATGGTCAAGCCGTTCGCCGACGCGGCGTTCGCGATGAAGGTGGGCGCGATCAGCGAGATCGTCGAATCGGAGTTCGGTCTTCACGTGATCAAGCTCACCGCCATTCAGCCGGGTGGCGAGAGGCCCTTCGAGGCGGTCAAGGCGACGCTCGAGAGCGAGATCCGTCGCCAGCAGGCCGGCAAGCGCTTCGCCGAAGCGGCCGAGGCGTTCACCAACCTGGTCTATGAGCAGTCCGACAGCCTCAAGCCGGCGGCCGAGCGATTCAAGCTCAAGATCCAGACGCTGGACACGCTCGAGCGACTGCCCAGCGGCACGGCGGTTCCCAAGCCGCTCACCCACCCGAAGCTGCTCACCGCGCTGTTTGCCCCGGAATCGGTCAAGAGCCGGCGCAATACCGAGGCGGTCGAGCTCGGGGGCAACACGCTGGTGTCGGCGCGCATCGTCGAGCACCGGCCGGCGCAGAAGAAGCCCTTCGACTCGGTGCGTGCCGATGTGCTGGCCAAGCTGACCGAGTCGCAGGCACGGCAACTGGCTCGCGAGGCGGGCGAGGAGCGCCTGAAGGCGCTGCAGGCGGGCGGCGCCGCACCGGCCGGGCTGTCGGATGTCGTGACGGTCGCACGAAACGGTCCGCCGCAGATTGCGTCCGACGCGCTGGAACCGGTGTATCGGCTGCCCGCCGACAAGTTGCCGGGCTGGGTCGGGGTGACGTTGTCGGACGGCGGTTATGGGCTCTATCAGGTGCTCAAAGCCACGCCGCCGGCCGATGAGCTGATCGCCAAACAGCGCGCTCAGTACGAATCACAACTGCTGCAGGTGATCTCCCAGCAGGATTTCACCACCTACCTGGAATCGCTGAAGAGCCGCGCCAAGATCACGCGCTTCGACACGAAGGTGATCGAAAAGACCGATCCGGCGCGCTGACGCGCGGGGCGCGTTCAGACGCTCGCAGGTGAGTCGGTCGGGTCTGTAGGCGTCAGGTCCGACGCCAGGATGCGGGCTGCGGCATCGGCCAGTGCCGCAGTGTCGGCACCGGCCAGCGTCACTGGCGTGAATTGCGCCAGCGCGGCGAAATTGCGCCGCATCGACCCCTCGTAAGCCGGATCGTAGTGACCCGACAGCAGGCCCAGGACGAGTGTCGACCACTGGCCGGTCTGCGCCATCTGCGCCCATTCGCCCACCCGGGCGTGGCCGTGGTGGGGGATCAGGGCTTGCAGGCGGCCGATCAGCCGCTCCGGGTCACGGATGAAGTGCTGGTAGTCGCGCATCAGCAATTCGCAGCGCACCGCATCGGCGGCCTGGATGTGCACGCCGGTCGCCCCCCGCACCGCGGCGATCAGTGCTTCGGGGACCTGACACTGCCCGACCTTGCGGCTTTCCGACTCGACGTAGATCGGTCGCGCCGGATCGCTGCGTCGCAGGAAGTCCCAGAGCAGGGTCTCGAAATGTTTTTGCGAGGGCTGCGCCTCGTCGGGCAGGTGACCGAGCACCGAGCCGCGATGCCGGGCGAGCGCCTCGAGATCGAGCACCTGCGCCCCTTGTCGGGCGAGTTCCTCGAGCAGCAGGCTCTTGCCGCTGCCGGTTCGTCCGGCCACGACCCGAAACCGGCGTCCGGCGGGCCAGATCGCCAGATCGCTGATGACCTGACGCCGAAACGCCCGATATCCGCCCTCGATCACCTGCACCCGCCAGCCGATGCGCGCGAGGATCGTGGCCAGCGAGCCGGACCGGTTGCCCCCGCGCCAGCAGTAGACCAGCGGCTGCCAGTCGCGGGGTTTGTCGGCGAGCGCGCCTTCGAGCAGGTCGGCGATGTTGCGCGAGACCAGCGCGGCGCCGGCGCGCTTGGCCTCGAAGGAGCCGCTGTGCCGGTTCAGGGTGCCGATGTGGGCGCGCTGCGCGTCGTCGAGCACCGGCAGGTTGATGGCGCCGGGCAGGTGGTCGAGCGCGAACTCGCCCGGGCTGCGGGCATCGATGATCGCGCTGTAGCGATCGAGCGACTCGATCGCCTGATCGATGCTGACGCTCTGGGCGTCGCGGGGCTTGGCGGTCACGGCGGCGGGCGGGGAAGCGGCAGAGGGAGGGGGAATGGCGGCAAGAAGAGGAATGACTGGAGCCCGATTGTAGTCGGTGGCGCACGGATGCCCGAATGGGCTCGGTGCGGGCGGACAAGGCCGATCGACGTACAATCAATCGCATGAAGGTCTTCGATCTCGCCTGTGAGCACGGCCATGCCTTCGAAGGCTGGTTCGATTCGACCGAAGGGTTCGAGTCCCAGCAGTCGCGGGGGCTGGTCGAGTGCCCGGTTTGCGGCAATGCGTCGGTCACCCGCAAGCTGTCGGCGCCCCGGCTGAACCTCTCGACCCCCGCCGCCTCGAAGAACGATGCGCTGTCGCCGCAGCGCGTGCAGCAGCTCTGGGCGCAGATGGCCCGCCACATCCGAGAAAACACCGAGGACGTCGGCGAGCGTTTCGCGGAGGAAGCCCGACGCATCCACTACCAGGAAGCACCCGCCCGGGGCATCCGCGGGGTGGCCACCGCGCGCGAGAGCGAGGCGCTGGCCGACGAAGGCATCGAAGTGCTGGCATTTCCGATGCCTGACGCCGCCAAGGGCCCGGTTCAATAGGCGGGTCTCGGCACTGCCACGGCCCGGCGCATTCCACTGACACCGGCGTGGTTTCAATCGCTGTCCTGCACGGCACAGCCTCTGTCATTCGCTGTCGGAGCGATCGCGGTTTTGTCTCCGGAACCTTGCTTCGACGTCGGCGTTGCCCGAGGTGCAAACGTGCCTGTAAGCTCGCGATCCGTTCACACAATATCGCGGCCCGCCCGAACCGGAGCAAGGCTGCAGGAGACACACCATGGATCGCAGACAAGTCATTCTCGCGGGCGGTGCACTCGCCGCCGTCGCCAGCGCTCCGGCGCGCGCACAGCCGGCCAAGTGGCCCAGCCGTGAAATCACCCTGATCAATCCGAATGCGCCGGGCGCCTCGACCGACCTCACCGCGCGGCTGATTGCCCAGGCGCTCGAGAAGCGTCTGCAGGCCACCGTGATCGTCAAGAACGTGGTCGGCGGCGCCGGCGCGCTGGGCCCCTCGACGTTGGCCGCGGCGGCGCCCGATGGCTACACCATGGGGCTGGTGGCGATTTCCAGCCACGTCACCGTCCCGGCCATGATGGACGTCAAGTACAACCCCTGGGAGGCGTTCGATGTCCTCGGGCAGGTTGCGGCACTGCGCTACGGCATCGGCGTCGGCATCAATTCGCCGATCAAGACGCTCGAAGACCTGATCGCCACTGGCAAGCAGCGGCTGGTGACCTACGGATCGAACAACGTCACCAACGTGGTCGCGATGTACCAGCTCGCGAAACTCTCGGGTGCGAAGTTCCGCTGGGTGGTGTTCACCGGCGGCGTCGAATCGGTGGCCCAGGCGGTGGGCGGCCACGTCGATGCGGTCATCCAGACAGTGGCCGAGATGCGCCCGCAGATCGACGGCGGCAAGCTGCGCTTTATCGCCGCTGCCGGGCCCGAGCGCTGGCCCGACTATCCCACGGTGCGCACCCTGCGCGAGGCGGGCTTCGATGCCACCAGCAACGGACCCTTCGGCTATGCGTACCCGGTCGGCGTCGATTCGGCGATCCGGCAGCGCATGGAAGCGGCGATCGCCGACGTGATGGCCGACAAGGCGGTACAGGCGCAGATCGCCGCCCTCGGGATCGTCCCGATCTATCGCAACGGTGCCGACTACAAGGCCTTCCTGAAGAAGATCGAAGGCGAGCTGCTGCCGATCCTGAACGAAACCGGCATGGCCAAGAAGCGCACATGAGCCTGGCCGATCAGTCGCGCAGCCGCTCGACCGTCTGGCTGACCGGATCGCGGATCGCGGTGCTGGGGCTCCTGGCGGTCGCGCTGGTCGGCCTCTGGCAAGCCAGCCGGCTCGAGCGCTGGAGCATCGAAGGACCGGGGCCGGGGCTCTGGCCACTGATGGTCGCGCTGATGTTCGTCGCCCTCGCCCTGGTCGTGCTCATCTGGCCCGGACGCGCCGGGGAAACCGAAGAGGGCGATACCGACACCATCGATGCCCGGACGGCGCGCGAGACCCGTTCGCGTTTCGGGCTCTATTCGATGAGCCTGCTGGTGCTGGCCGGTGGCTCGGCGGTGGCGGGTTTCACCCTTACCTCGGTGGCGGTATCGGTGCTGATCGTGCGATTCGCCGAGGGGCGATCGTGGCTGGCGGCGTTCGTCTACGGCCTGGCCTGCGCGGCGATCGGTCTGGTCGGTTTCGGCTGGCTGCTGCGGGTCGACCTGCCGGCCGGACCCATCGAGCGCGCCTTCTTCTCACTTGTTCGATAGCTGCCGGAGCCTTTCCTGATGGACGCCCTGCTGAACGGTTTCGCCATCGTCCTGACGCCGGCCAACCTGCTGTACTGCTTCATCGGCGCCTTCCTGGGCACAGTGGTCGGTATCCTGCCCGGGCTCGGGCCGCTGACCACCATCGCGATCCTGCTGCCGATCACCTTCAAGATGGATGTCACCTCGGCGATCATCATGCTGTCGGGCATCTATTACGGCGTAGCCTACGGCGGCACCGTCACGTCGGTGCTGATGCGCATTCCCGGCGAAGCGTCCTCGGTGGTCACCTGTCTGGACGGCTACGAGATGGCGCGCAAGGGACGCGGCGGCGCGGCGCTGTGCATTGCTGCCCTCGGCTCCTTCGTGGCCGGCACCGCCGGCGTGATCGCGATCACCTTCCTGTCGCCCCCGCTGGCCCGCATGGTGCTGGCCTTCGGGCCGGCCGAATACGCGATGCTGATGCTGGCCGGCCTGGCGATGGTCACCTACATGTCGGGCGGTTCGCTGCCACGTGCCCTGCTGATGGCGGCGTTCGGGCTGCTGCTCGGCCTCGTCGGCGCCGATCCGATGAACATGACGCCGCGCCTGACCTTCGGCGTGATGGCGCTGGGCGACGGCGTGAGTCTGGTGCCGCTGGCAATCGGGCTGTTCGGTCTGTCCGAGGTGCTGTTCATGGCGCGGCGTGGTGCAGAGGAGATGAAAATCCTCGCGCCCCCCAAAGGGATGATGGGCTTCATGCCGACCCGAGAGGAGGCTCGCCGTTCGGTCGGTCCGATCGGGCGCGGCACGGTACTGGGTTTTCTGGTCGGCCTGCTCCCGGGGGGCGGTGCGGTGATCGCGTCTTTCCTGTCGTACGCGGTCGAACGAAAACTCTCGCGCCATCCGGAAGAATTCGGCAAGGGCGCTGTCGAAGGTCTGGCCGGACCGGAGGCGGCCAACAATGCCGGGACCACCGGCGCCTTCGTGCCGCTGCTGTGCATGGGCATCCCCGCCAATGCGATCACCGCCCTGTTGCTGGGCGCGTTCATGATCCACGGCGTGACCCCGGGGCCGACGATCCTCGAGCGCCAGCCGGAGGTTTTCTGGGGCGTGGTGGCCAGCATGTACATCGGCAACATCATGCTGCTGATACTGAACCTGCCGCTGATCGGCCTGTTCGTGCGCATTCTCGACATTCCGCGCGTCTACCTGACGCCCATGATCCTGGTGGTCTGCCTGGTGGGGGTCTACTCCAACAGCGGCAATCCGGCCGATGTGCTGGTCGCGGTGGTCTTCGGCTTCGTTGGTTACTTCCTGCGCCGCCAGGGCTTCGATCTGGGCATTGTCATCCTGGCCTTCGTGCTCGGTCCGATCTTCGAGCGCTCGGTTCGACAGGCGCTGTCGATCTCCGACGGCGATCCCATGATCTTCCTTCACAGCACGCTGTCGACCGGCTTTGCGCTCGCCGCCGCGGTGATCCTGCTGGCCGGTCTGTGGCCCAAGCGGGCAGGGGCCTTGCGGGGCTGAGTCCGGTGGGGCTGAGTCCGGTGGGGCTGAGTCCGGCGGGGCCGATCGAGCCGGTCCCGGTCCCGGTTCAGCGGCGGTTGACCAGCCACAGGCCGACAGCCACCCCGCCGAGTCCGGCGATCATCGCGCCCGACAGCGGTTCGCCCAGCAGCACCACACCGGCCGCCAGGCCGAGCACCGGCGTGAGGAAGGTGAAGGCCGATACGCGCGTCGCCGGGTAGTGGCGCAGCAGCCAGAACCAGGTCAGATAGCTGGCGAACGCGATCACCACCGACTGATAGGCCAGCGAGCCCCAGGCCAGCGCCACATCGAGGCGGGGCATCGGCTCGCCGGCGACGAGCGACGCCAGGGCCATGACCGGCGCCGACACCGCCAGCTGCGCGAACAGGGTGCGCTCCGGCGCGGCCCGTGCCAGCGGCGTCGCCCGGATCCACAGTGTCGTCAGGCCCCAGAGCACCGCCCCGCAGGCTGACAGCAGGTCACCCAGCCACTGTTGTGACGAAGCACCGGTCGCCAGCCCGTCCTGGAACGCATAGGCCAGGCCACCGAAGGCCAGCGTCATGCCCGCCATCTGGGGCGGTCGCAGGCGCTCGCTGTGCGAGATGAACGGCATCCCCAGGGCCACCACGAAGGGCGCCAGGTACAGGAACAGGATCGCCCGGGACGCGCTCGTGTATTGCAGCCCCCAGTAGATGCAGCAGAATTCCAGTGCGAACAGCAGGCCGGCGACCAGGCCGGCGGCGTTCGTGCCATCGGCGCTGAACAGCGCGATGCCGCGGTGGCGAGCCCACAGGCCAACCAGCAGGGCGGCGAAGGCCGAGCGCAGTGCGCCCTGCATCAGCGCGGGCACGAGGGGCAGGGTGACCTTGACCACCACCTGGTTGAGCCCCCAGATCAGGCAGCAGCCCACGATCAGGGCGATGGCCAGGCCGTCGAGCCGGGTTTGACGGGTGCCGTCCATGAGGGAGTGTCTTTCGACGGGGCCAGGGGCGACCCCGATGCCGCAGCCGGTACCCGTTTCGATCGACTCCGGGTACCGGCTGGGAGCGAGCCTGCTTCAGGCTCCGCGGGTGATCGGCATCTCGACCTTTTCGGCCGCGCCCGGGATGTCGAGGTACTTGGCCAGTTCGAGCTTGGCGATGGCGTTGCGATGCACTTCGTCCGGACCGTCGGCCAGGCGCAGCGTGCGCTGGTGCGCATAGAAACTGGCCACCGGGAAGTCGCCGGACACGCCGCCGCCGCCATGCGCCTGGATGGCCCAGTCGGTGATCTGGCAGGCCATGTTGGGCGCGATCACCTTGATCATCGCGATTTCCGCCTTGGCGATCTTGTTGCCGACGGTGTCCATCATGTGGGCCGCCTTCAGGGTCATCAGACGGGCCTGGTCGATCATGCAGCGGGCCTCGGCGATGCGCTCATGCCAGACCGACTGGCTGGCAACCGGCTTGCCGAACGCGATCCGGCTCGAGAGCCGGCGGCACATGAACTCGAGCGAGCGCTCGGCCACGCCGATGCTGCGCATGCAGTGGTGGATCCGACCCGGTCCGAGACGGCCCTGGGCGATCTCGAATCCGCGGCCTTCACCCAGCAGCACGTTCTCGACCGGTACCTTCACATCCTTGAAGATCACCTCGCTGTGACCGTGCGGCGCGTCGTCGTAGCCGAAGACGCTCAGGTTGCGCACGATGGTGATCCCCGGTGTGTCGGCGGGGACGACGATCATCGACTGCTGCTCATGGCGGCCGGCTTCCGGGTTGGTCTTGCCCATGAAGATGTAGACCTTGCAGCGCGGATCTCCCGCACCCGAAGTCCACCACTTGCGGCCGTTGATCACATAGTTGTCGCCCTGGCGTTCGATGCGCGAGGCGATGTTGGTGGCGTCCGACGAGGCCACCGCAGGCTCGGTCATCGCGAAGGCCGAGCGGATCTCGCCGCGCAGCAGGGGGTCGAGCCATTCGCGTTTCAGGTGCTCGGCCGCGTAGCGCTCGAGCGTCTCCATGTTGCCGGTGTCGGGCGCCGAGCAGTTGAACACCTCGGAGGCGAAATGGACCCGTCCCATGATTTCGCACAACGGCGCGTATTCCAGATTCGACAGGCCTTCGGGCACCCGCGCCGAGTGCGGCAGGAACAGGTTCCACAGCCCCGCTGCGCGCGCCTTGGGCTTGAGTTCCTCGACCACCTGGGTGGGCACCCAGGCATTGCCGGCATGACGATTGGCTTCGATCTCGTCATGAAAGCGCTGCTCGTTCGGATAGATGTGCTGGTCCATGAACGACAGCAGGCGCTGGCGCATTTCCTGAACCTTGGGGGTGTAGTTGAAGTCCATCTGTCTCTCCGGTGAGTCGAGGGGGAAATCGTCAGGATCGTTCAGGCAAAGCGCTGCGCGTAGCGCCAGCCGATCTCGGCCAGCGCCTTGGCACGCTGGCCGGCGTCGGCCGCGTGGGCGCTGGCAGCAGTGCCATCCACATGCCGTTTCATGATGCCCTGCAGGATGCCGGCGAGCCGGAACAGGTTGTAGGCGAGGTAGAAATCCCAGTGCTGCAGCACCGCGTCGAGATCGCGTCCGGTGCGTTCGCAGTAGCGGCGGATGTAGTCACGTTCGCTGGGGATGCCGAGCGCCGCCAGATCCAGGCCGGCGATACCGCGGAAACTGCCAGGCTCGATGTGCCAGGACATGCAGTGATACGAGAAATCAGCCAGCGGGTGACCGATGGTCGACAGCTCCCAGTCGAGGATCGCAAGGATGCGCGGCTCGGTGGGGTGGAACATCAGGTTGTCGAGCCGGTAGTCGCCGTGCACGACCGAGGCTTCCTCGCTGGTCGGAATCGCCCCGGGCAGGCACGCGATCAGCCGATGCATTTCCTCGATGTGCTCGGTCTCGGAGGCCAGATACTGCTTGGTCCAGCGCGAGATCTGGCGCGAGAAATAATTCCCGGGCCGCCCGAAGTCGGCCAGGCCGACCGCCGGATAGTCGACCTTGTGCAGGGCGGCGATCACCCGGTTCATCTCGTCGTAGATCGCGGTGCGCTCGGCCGGCATCATCCCGGCCAGCCCCTGATCCCACAGCACCCGGCCTTCGATGCACTCCATGACATAGAACGCCCGGCCGATCACCGATTCGTCCTCGCACAGGCAATAGACCTCGGGCACCGGGAGGTCGGCCTTGCCCAGCGCGCCGATCACCCGGTACTCGCGCTCGATGGCATGAGCCGAGGGCAGCAGTCGCGCGACCGGCCCGGGCTTGGAGCGCATCACATAGCTGCGGGTGGGCGTGTTCAGCTTGAACGTGGGATTGGACTGGCCGCCCTTGAAGGATTCGACCGACAGCGGGCCCCGGAAGTCGGGCATCTGCTTCTCGAGATAGGCCTGCAGCGCCGCGATGTCGAACAGATGCCGCTCGGGAACCGGCATGGTTCCCGCGAATTGTTGCGCCGAGTCAGACAAGAAACCTCCTGCGAATGAAAGGGGATGAGGGGAGCGTAGTGGCGCCCACCGAAGGGGATGGCTCAGTCATCGTTGAGCAGCGACAGACCGAGCAGCGCACGGCGGCGCAGCCAGGCGCTCGGGCGGTAGCGCGGATCCGCGGTGACGCGGTGCATGCCTTCGAGGATTTCGAGCACCCGCGCCGGGCCGATCGCATCGCCCATGCTGAGCGGGCCGGCCGGATAGCCCAAGCCCAGCCGCACCGCGGTGTCGATGTCCGACGGACTGGCCACCCGCTGCTGGGCGATCTCGCAGCCCACCGAGACGATCATCGCCAGCACGCGCTGGGCGATGAATCCGGCGCTGTCACGCAGCACGCTGACCCGCGCACCATCGGCGGCGAGCAGGCCATGGGCCCGGTCACGCCACTCGGCACCGGTGGCCGGCGTGGTCATCATCACCCGGCGCTTGCAGGCGCGCAGCCCGAAGGGCATCAGCGTGTCGAGCGCGACCGCGCGCCGCGCATCCAGACCGCGCGCGGCCTCGGTCGCATCGATCCCCAGGGGCGTGAGCACGATCAGCGAGTCGGGCGAGGGCTGCGCGCCGGTGTCCAGCGTGGCGCCAAGGCCTTCGAGCAGCGCCCGGACGTCCGCCTGCTGCGGACCGCGCGCCACCCAGGCGCGAACGCCGGTGGGCGCGGCCGGGGCCGGCGATTCGGCCAGCGCCGGGTCGGCCACCACGCTGCCGGCGGCGTAGCGGTAGAAGCCTTCGCCGACCTTGCGCCCGAGCAGTCCGGCGGCCAGGCGCTGGGCGCCGATGACCGAGGGCTTGTAGCGGGCTTCTTCGTAGTACTGGTGATAGATGGATTCCATCACCGGATGCGAGACGTCGAGGCCGGTCAGGTCGAGCAGTTCGAAGGGACCGAGCTTGAATCCCTGGCCGCCGATCTGGACCTGCTCGCGCAGGATCCGGTCGATGTCGGCATAACCGGTCACGCCTTCGCCCAGTGCCTTGAGGGACTCGGGACCGAAAGCGCGACCGGCGTGATTGACGATGAAGCCTGGCGTGTCCTGGCAGACCACCGGCACATGGCCGGACTGGCGGGCGAGTTCGCTCAGTCGGGTGAGGACCGAGGGCTCGGTGCGCGGACCGCCGATGACTTCAACGATGCGCATCAGCGGCACCGGGTTGAAGAAGTGATAGCCGGCCACCCGCTGCGGGTGCCGCACGGCCGCGGCGATCGCGGTCACCGACAGCGAGGAAGTGTTGGTGGCGATCACCGCATCGGGACTCAGGACGTCTTCCAGTGCCCGAAACAGGGTCTGCTTGATGTCGAGCCGCTCGACGATCGCTTCGATCACCAGGTCGCAACCGGCGAAGGCCGATAGATTTTCGCCTGATGAAACACGGGCCAGCGTCGCCTGGGCGGCATCGGCGCTGACCTTGCCCTTCTCGACCAGGCGCGCAAAGGTGTCGCGCAGGTGTCCCATGGCGGCTTCGACCGCGCTGGGCTGTGTGTCGTGCAGCACCACCGGCACACCGGCCTGGGCAAACAGCTGCACGATGCCGCGGCCCATGGCGCCGGCGCCGACGACGCCGATTCGAGAGAAGGGAGAGTTCATGTGGGGGATCCGTTTGGGAGTGTCGTTTTGACTTCGATTGTAATGGACCCCACGCGGCGCCCGAGTCGGCTGCGCAACCCTTGGGCTAAAGTGCTCGTCGCAATGGACGAAACCGGATGTTCCGGCATTCCATCGCCTGGAGACATGACAATGATCAATCTGGTCGGTTTTGCTGTTAGCAACTACTACAACAAGGTGAAGATCGCGCTGCTCGAGAAGGGCGTCGAGTTCACCGAGGAACTCAACTGGGCGGCCAAGGACGAAGCCACCCTGGCGCGCAGCCCGCTGGGCAAGGTGCCGTTCATCGAGACCCCGCAGGGCCCGTTGAGCGAATCGCAGGTCATCGTCGACTATCTCGAGCAGGCATTCCCGGCCCATCCGCTGATTCCCGCCGACCCCTATGCCGCTGCCAAGACCCGTGAACTCGTCACCTACATCGAGCTCTACCTCGAGCTGGTGGCCCGCCGGCTCTACAAGGAGGCGTTCTTCGGCGGCAAGGTCAGCGACGACACCAAGGCCGAAGTCCGCCAGGAACTCGACCGCAACATCCCGGCCTTCGCGCGGCTGGCGCGCTTCTCGCCCTATGTCGGCGGCGACACCTTCACGATCGCCGACTGCTCGGCGCTGGTTTGCCTGCCCACCGTCGGGATGGCGACCAAGGCGATCTATGGCGAGGACCTGCTCGCCGGTCTGCCGGTGCGCGAGTATCTGAAGACCATGGGGGCGCGGCCCTCGATGGTGCGGGTCAACGCCGACCGCAAGGCGAATCAGGAACTGCGCGCCAGCATGAAATAAGCGCCCGGCGCGGGTTTCGTCGGGTTCACGCGATCCTCTTCAGGGCTGGGCGCCCCTCTGATCAGGCCGATTCGCGCTGCAGTTGCTCGCGCTGATCGGCCCACTCCAGCCATTGCAGCTCGAGCGTTTCCTTCTCGCCGGACAGCGCCGCGCGTTCTCGTCCCAGCGTGACCGGGCGCTGCGCATCCCGGTAGACCAGCGGATCGGAGAGTTCGCCTTCGATCTCGGCCAGACGCGTGTCGATCGCCTGCAAGCGCTGTTCGGCCGCCTTGAGCTGGCGATCGAGGGGGCGCAGCAGTTCGAAGATCTCCTGGCGCCGTTTCGCCGCCACGCGCCGCTCTTCCTTGCGGTCGATCCGGGCCGCCCCGGGCGCGGCGTCGGCGCCGGCGGTGTTCGAGGCGTTCGCGCGCTCGGCGGCGGCATTCTTCTGCAGCCAGGCGAGGTAGTCGTCGAGATCGCCGTCGAACTCGTCGGCTCGCCCGTCGTGGACCAGCAGGAAGCGGTCGACGCTGGAGCGCAGCAGGTACCGGTCGTGCGACACCAGCAGCAGCGCGCCATCGAAATCGGCGAGCGCATCGGTCAGCGCGTCGCGGGTGGCCGCATCAAGGTGGTTGGTGGGCTCATCGAGCACCAGCAGGTGAGGGCGGGTGCGTACGATCGAGGCCAGCACCAGCCGGGCCTTCTCGCCGCCCGACATCGGGCCGATCGGGCGCACCGCGTCCTCGCCCGAGAAGCCGAAGCGGCCGAGTTCGTCGCGCAGGGCCGATTCGCGGGCCTGCGGGCTTTCGCGCTGGAAGAACGACAGCGGGGAGTCGTCGTCGTGCAGGTCGTCGACACCGTGTTGCGCGAAATAGCCGATCCGCAGCGAGCGCGCGAGCCGGCAGTCGCCCTCGAGCGCCGTCAGTTCCCCCACCAGCGTGCGCACCAGGGTGCTCTTGCCCGCGCCGTTGCGTCCGAGCAGCCCGATCCGCGCCCCCCGTTCGATGGTGAGCGACACGCCGTCGAGGATGGTGGCTCCGGGATAGCCGACCCGCAGATCGCGCGCCAGGATGAGCGGATCGGGCGAATCACCGGGGTCGGGCAGGGTGAAGCTGGCGGCCCGTTCCATGCGGATCGGGGCGATTTCGGCCAGCCGCTCCAGCGCCTTGATCCGGCTTTGCACCTGACGCGCCTTGGTCGCCTGGGCCCGGAACCGGTCGATGAAGGCTGACAGGTGCGCGACCCGCGCCTGCTGATCGGCCTGCTGGCGCTGCTGCTGGGCCTGGCGCTGGGCGCGCTGCAGTTCACAGGCCGAGTAGCCGCCCGCATAGCGCACCAGGCTGCGGTTCTCGAACGACAGGGTCGCCTGCGCGATCCGGTCCAGGAAATCGCGGTCGTGCGACACCGCGATCACCGTGCCCGGGTAGCGGGTCAGCCAGCGCTCGAACCAGACGATCGCATCCAGATCGAGGTGGTTGGTCGGCTCGTCGAGCAGCAGCAGGTCGCTGGGGACGAAGAGCGCACGCGCCAGGTTCAGCCGCATCCGCCAGCCGCCTGACAGCGCGTCGACCGGCTGGCTGGCCGCCTGTTCGCTGAAGCCCAGCCCGGCCAGCAATTCCTTGACCCGGGCGTGGGCACCGGCATCGCCCGCCATTTCCAGCGCTTCATGGGCGTGGGCGAGGGCCATGCCGTCGTCAGCCTCCCGCGCCGCCGCGAGTTGCGTGCGCGCCCGCTGCAGGGCGGTGTCGGCCATCTCGACGAACTGCCAGGCCGGCGTGGGCCCGCCCGGCACCTGCTGTTCGAGTCGCACCGTTCGCATCGCCGGGGCATCGATGTCGCCGGCATCCAGGGTCACTTCCCCCAGCAGCGCGCCCAGCAGGGTCGACTTGCCGCAGCCGTTGGGACCGATCAGCGCGATCCGCTCGCCGGGCGCAATGGCGGCATCGGCATTTTCGATCAGGGGCCTGGCACCGCGCGACAGCGTCAGCCGGCGCAGACGGATCACGGCCCCACCCAGTCGGAAAG
The DNA here is from genome assembly GCA_903934295.1 of uncultured beta proteobacterium. Lineage (GTDB taxonomy): Bacteria > Pseudomonadota > Gammaproteobacteria > Burkholderiales > Burkholderiaceae_E > Quisquiliibacterium. Next base: position 22,331 of record CAIZNI010000016.1, on the reverse strand, counting down.
GGCTTCACGGGTGATCGCTACGATCATCCGCTCGCCCGCCGAGACTGGCACATAGGCGAATTCCAGGCGGGCGAAAGCGGCTTCGAAATGAGCGGCTTCATGGCCGATCTCGATCACGAGCAGGCCCTCGGGGTTCAGGTGCGGCGGTGCCCCTCGCAGGATCCGCTCCACCAGGTCCATGCCGTCGGTCCCGCCGGCCAGCGCGCCGACCGGCTCCTGCCGGAATTCGGCCGGCAGCAGGGCCATCGAGGCCGCGTTGACATAGGGCGGGTTGGACAGGATCAGGTCGTAGCGCCGCTCACCCAGCGGTTCGTAGAGGTCGCCCTGCAGCAGGGTCAGGCGATCTTCCAGATGGTAGAGCGCGCGGTTGTCGCCGGCCAATGCCAACGCCGGGTCGGACAGATCACAGGCATCGACGTGGGCATGCCCGAAGTGCAGGGCGGCGGCAATCGCGATGCTGGCCGAACCGGTGCACAGGTCCAGCACGGTTTGCACGGGTGTGTCAGGCAGCCAGCTGTCGAGGCCTTCTTCGAGCATCTCCACCAGCAGCGAGCGGGGCACCAGCGCGCGCGGATCCGCCAGGAAGCGCATGCCGCGCAGCCAGGCTTCACCGGTCAGATAGGCGGCCGGCACGCGTTCGTCGCAGCGGCGCTCGATCAGCCGTGCGATGGCAGCCCGTTCGCTGGGCAGCAGCGTCGCATCGAGGAAGGGCTCCGGACGGTCGAGTGGCAGATGAAGCGCCCACAGGGCTAGCCAGGTGGCCTCGTCCTGGGCGTTCTCGGTGCCGTGCCCGAACACCGCGCCGGCCGCGTTCAGGCGCGTGCAGGCCCAGCGGATGAGGTCACGAAGGGTGTTCAGGCCCGCAGCCGCCTCGTCGGCCGACGGCGGAAGGCGCCGGATGAAAGCCGTGGATGCAAGGGCCGTGGCGGCGTGCCGGGAGGGCTCGGAAGGGGTGTCGGGAGTCGGTGAGGGCACGGGAATCGTTGACCGGATTGAGCACTGCAGGGCTGCCACAAGCAGCTGACATCGCCCAATGGGCGGCTTCAGGCGGCAGGATACCCGTCGGATGCGGTGGCGGGAAAAGCCGAATCATAGGCCGCCTCCGAGAAACCGAGCAGCAGACGATCGCCCGCCTCGAGCACGGGTCGCTTGACCAGCAGGGGCTCGGCCAGCAGCAGTTCGATCAGGCTCTCGCGGTCGACGATCGCGCGCCGCTGAGACTCGTCCAGCTTGCGCCATGACTGTCCCCGCCGGTTGACCAGCGCATCCCAGGGCAGGTGCGACAGCCATCGCTCGAGCATCCGCCGATCCAGTCCGTCGCGGCGCAGGTCATGCAATCGCACGCTCAGACCTCGCGCCTGCAGCCAGTGGCGCGCCTTGCGGCACTGGTCGCAGTTGTCGATTCCGTGGAGCACGACCGGCATGAAGTGCGTCAGATGTTGAGAAGAAATTCCGAGAAGGATGCGCCGTCGACCTCGGGGGTTGCCAGCGGCTGCGCAGCCTTGGAATGGGCTTCGGGCCGCTCGGAGTTCTCGAGCAGCCAGAGCAGGTTGGTGGGCGAATCGGCGTTGAGCAGCGCGTCCTCGCGGGTGATCGCGCCGCTGTTGACCATCGCCACCAGCGCCTGTTCGAAGGTCTGCGAGCCCGGCGTGAGGCTCTTTTCCATCGCATCCTTGATGTCACCCAGGTGACCCTGTTCGATCAGCTCCGACACATGGCGGGTGTTCAGCAGCATTTCGACCGCCGGCACGCGCCCGCCGTCCTTGCCGCGAATGAGCCGCTGGGAGATGACTGCCTTGAGCGTCGCCGCCAGGTCGAGCAGCATCACCCGGCGGCTGTCGGGCGAGTAGAAGTTGACGATGCGGTTGAGCGCGCTGTACGCATTGTTCGCGTGCAGCGTCGAGAGCACCAGGTGGCCCGACTGGGCGTAGGCGATCGCCGCCGACATGGTTTCCATGTCCCGGATTTCGCCGATCAGGATGCAGTCGGGCGCCTGACGCATCGCGTTCTTCAGACCGGTCTGCAGCGAGTCGGTGTCGGTGCCGATCTGGCGCTGGTTGACGATCGAGCGCTTGTTGCGGAAAGTGAATTCGATCGGATCCTCGAAGGTGAGGATGTGGCCGGTCCGGTTCTCGTTGCGGTAGTCGAGCATCGAGGCCAGCGTCGTCGACTTGCCCGAACCGGTCGAACCGACCACCAGCACCAGACCGCGCCGCTCGACCACCAGGCTTTGCAGCGTGCTGGGCAGGCCGAGTTGCTCGAAGCGCGGGATGTCCCCGGGAATGTGACGCACCACGCATGAAGTCGATCCGCGCTGGCGAAACACACTGATCCGGAAGCTGCCGACGCCTTGCAGGCTGTAGCCGATGTTCAGCTCGCGCCGGTCCTCGAACTCCTGCCATTGCCGCTCGGTCAGGACTTCACGCACCAGCGTGTTCACCGATGCCGGGTCGAGCTTGTGCTGATTGATCGGCACGCTGGTGCCGTTGATCTTGATGTTCGGGGGCGACCCAGGAGACAGAAACAGGTCCGAGGCCCGCTTTTCGGCCAGCATCCTGAACAGCTTTTCCATCTCCATCGTCACTCTCCCGTGCGCCGCCCGGCGTTTCAGTCGCCGCGCAGCAGTTCGTTGATGCCGGTCTTCGCGCGCGTCTGGGCATCGACGCGCTTGACGATCACGGCGCAATACAGACTGACCCGTCCGTCGGCCGAGGGCAGTGAGCCCGGCACGACCACCGAACCCGACGGCACCCGCCCGTACAACACCTGCCCGGTGGTACGCTCGTAGATCTTGGTGCTCTGGCCGATGAACACGCCCATCGACAGCACCGAATTTTCTTCGACAATCACGCCCTCGACGACCTCTGAACGGGCGCCGATGAAGCAGTTGTCTTCGATGATGGTCGGATTGGCCTGCAGGGGTTCCAGCACACCGCCGATACCCACGCCCCCCGACAGATGCACATTGCGGCCGATCTGGGCACAGGATCCGACGGTGGCCCAGGTGTCGACCATCGTGCCTTCATCGACATAGGCACCGATGTTCACATACGAGGGCATCAGGACCACGTTGCGTCCGATGAACGCGCCCCGGCGGGCCACAGCCGGCGGAACGACGCGGTAACCGCCACGGGCAAAGTCCTCGGCGGTGAAGTCGGCGAATTTCGTGGGGACCTTGTCGTAGAACTGCAGGCCGCCCGACTGGACCGGATGATTGTCCTCGAGGCGGAACGACAGCAGGACTGCCTTCTTGAGCCATTGATGGACCGTCCAGTCGCCATCGCGCTTTTCGGCCACGCGCAGGCGGCCGGCGTCGAGTTCGGCCAGCACATGGCCGACCGCCTCGCGGATCGCGGCCGGCGCCGATTGGGGGGAGAGCTCGGTGCGTTGCTCCCAGGCCTGTTCGATCGTCTGTTGAAGTGCGTTCATCGGGAATGGCTCTCGGTTGGTTTCAGGAAAGAGGAATGGATCAGCCGGCCGTGCCGGGCCAGCCGGCGGCGAACCGCGCAAGGCGGTGGGCCGCCTCGATGCAGGGCTGCAGCGGTTCGACCAGCGCCAGTCGGACATGGCCGCGGCCGGGGTTGCTGCCATTGACGCTGTCGCGAGCCAGGTAGCTGCCCGGCAGGCTCAGGACATTGCAGTGACGGTAGAGCTCGCGCACGAACCCGGCATCGTCGCCACCGGGCACCGCCGCCCAGAAATAGAAGCCGGCCTGCGGCCGCGTCACGCCCAGTACCGGCGCGAGGATGGGCAGCAGCGCGTCGAATTTCTCGCGGTACTGGCGCCGGTTGTCGATGACGTGAACCTCGTCGCCCCAGGCGGCGATCGAGGCCTGCTGCACCGGCGGGCTCATCGCGCTGCCGTGATAGGTGCGGTAGAGCAGGAAAGCGGCCAGCAGGCTGGCGTCACCCGCCGCGTAGCCCGAGCGCATGCCCGGCACGTTCGAGCGTTTGGACAGGCTGCCGAAGACCACCAGCCGGCGGAAATCGTCCCTGCCGGCCGCCCGGGCCGCCGCCAGGGCGCCCAGCGGCGGATCGGATTCGTCGAAGAAGATCTCGGAGTAGCACTCGTCCGAAGCGATGCAGAAGCCGTAGCGATCCGACAGCGCAAAGAGCCGGTCCCATTCGGACTGCGACATCACCGAGCCGGTCGGGTTGCCGGGCGAGCAGACATAGAGGAGTTGAGTGCGCTGCCAGACGGCGTCGGGCACCGCGGCCCAGTCGCAGCGATACTCGTTGGCCGGGCTCTGGTCGATGTACCAGGGGGTGGCGCCGGCCAGGATCGCCGCCCCTTCATAGATCTGATAGAACGGATTCGGGCAGACCACCAGCGCGTCGGCCGACGGATCGATGACCGTCTGCGCGAAGGCGAACAAGGCCTCGCGGCTGCCGTTGATCGGCAGCACCTGGGTGCGCGGCGAGAGCGCCGGCAGGCCGTGCCGGCGGGACAACCAGGCGGCGATCGACTCGCGCAGGGCCTCGCTGCCAGTGGTGGCGGGGTAGTGGGACAGGCCGCCGAGTGCGGCGGCGTACGCATCGGTGATCAGCGCCGGGGTCGGGTGCTTGGGCTCCCCGATCGACAAATTGAGCGCCGACATCGAGGCATCGGGCTGAACCTCCGTCAGCAGGCCCCTGAGGCGCTCGAAGGGGTAGGCCTGCAAAAGCTCAAGTCTTGGATTCAAAAAAATCTCCAAATAACTGTTTTTATTGATTTAATTACTTGAAGTTAGAGTTGTTTTCGAAGGTGTCGAGGTCGACTCTGGGAGCCGGTTTCCAGTTGCGCTTGCGGTGGTCGACCACCACATTGGTGAAGATGCCACCCCGCACATACCAGCGGGCGGTGACCTTCATGTAGCGCGGCGAGGTCGCCTTGACCAGGTCACCCAGGATGCGGTTGGTCACCGCCTCGTGGAAGGCGCCTTCGTTCCGGTAGGACCACATGTACTGCTTGAGGCTCTTGAGTTCGACGTTGCGCTTGTCGGGCACATAGTCGATCACGAAGGTGGCGAAGTCGGGCTGTCCGGTCAGCGGGCAAAGGCAGGTGAACTCCGGTACCTCGAGGTGCACGAGATAGTCGCGCTCGGGGTTGGGGTTCGGGAAGGTCTCCAGGGTCTGGGCAGGCTGAGATGGCATGGTCGGATCGGGTTGCGGGTCGGCCCGGCGAGGCTTCGCCGGGCGCTGGTGCGGCGCGTGGATGCCGCAAAACACGGGATTGACGCGTCGGCGCCGAAAGTCAAACGCCCCGCGCGGGGTCCGGGACGGACCGGCGGGGCGCTCTTGGACGGGTGGTATTATAGGCGGGACGAAGCCGCGCTCGCGGCTTTTCGCTTTTTGAGCACTCCACCGCTGTCCTGCCCATCGCCGAAGGTTGCTGCGCGTGCGACTCAAGCAGATCAAACTTTCCGGATTCAAGTCCTTCGTCGACCCCACCGCATTCGAGGTGCCGGGCCAGCGGGTGGGTGTGGTCGGACCCAACGGCTGCGGCAAATCGAACATCATCGATGCGGTGCGCTGGGTCCTGGGCGAATCCAAGGCCTCGGAACTGCGCGGCGAGTCGATGCAGGACGTGATCTTCTCCGGATCGGTGGATCGCAAACCCGCGTCGCGCGCCTCGGTTGAACTGGTCTTCGACAATTCCCTGGGCCGCATCGGCGGCAGCTGGGGCACCTTCGCCGAACTTGCGGTCAAGCGCATCCTGACCCGTGACGGGCAGTCGAGCTACTTCATCAACAACCAGGTGGTGCGGCGCAAGGACGTCCACGATCTCTTTATGGGCACCGGACTGGGGCCGCGGGCCTACGCGATCATCGGTCAGGGCATGATTTCCCGGATCATCGAGGCGCGCCCGGAAGACCTGCGCGTGTTCCTGGAGGAGGCGGCCGGGATCTCGCGCTACAAGGAACGGCGGCGCGAGACCGAGAGCCGCCTGTCGGACACCCGCGAGAACCTCACCCGCGTCGAGGACATCCGCCGCGAGCTCGAGGCCCAGATCGAGAAGCTGGCCCGCCAGGCCGAGGTGGCCCGCCAGTACCGGCAACTCGAAGCCGATCGCGAGCACAGTCAGCACTTGCTGTGGCTGGTGCGCCGCGACGAGGCGCTGGCCGAGCAGCAGCGCTGGGGCGCGCAGGCGGGGGGCGCGACCAATGATCTGGAGGCGGCGCTCGCCGAGCTTCGCGCGCTGGAAGCGGCGATCGAGACCCTGCGCAGCGCCCACTACGCGGCAGGCGATGCGGTGCACACCGCCCAGGCCCGGTTCTACGAGGGCAACGCACAGGTGGCTCGGCTCGAATCCGAGATCCGTCATGTCCTCGAGTCGCAGGGTCAGCTCGCCGAGCGGATCGGCGCGCTCACCTTCCAGGAGTCGCGCTCGCGCGAGGAGGGCGAACAGGCCTTGCGCGATCTGGAGCAGGCGCGTGCCGCCCGCGAAGAAGCGCAGGGGCGGGCCGACGAGCTCGCGGAGCGGGTCTTCGCCATGACCGACCAGATGCCGGCGCTGGAGGCGGCGAGTCGCGCCGCGCGCCTGAGCCAGGACGCGGCGCGTGCCGCGGCCCTGCAGACACGGCAGGCGATCGAGCTGTCGGCGACCCGGCAACGCGCCGCCAGCCGCACGCTCGAGGATGCGCAGCGGCGGGGCGATCGGCTCACCGCCGAACTCGGCCAGGTGACGGCGCCGCCCGCCGACGAGATCGAGGGGATGCGGGAATCGGTCGCGGTGGCCGAGGAGGTCGAGCTGGCGGCCGGGCAGGCGCAGCAGGCGGCCGAGACCGCCTGGCGCGAGGCCGATGCCGCCCGCGCGCCCGCCCAGCAGCAGTGGCGGGCGGCCGAGGCGGCGCTCACCCGGATCGAAGCGCGCATCACCGCGCTGCGCCAGTTGCAGGAGCGGGCGCAGAGCCAGAGCCGCATCGGCCCCTGGCTGAAACGCCATGAACTGCAGTCACTTTCCCGCCTCTGGCAGCGTCTGCGGATCGAGGAGGGCTGGGAAACGGCGCTCGAATCGGTGCTGCGCGAGCGGGTCGAGGCGATCGAGATCGGACGCCTGGAGACCGTCGCGGCGCTGGCTGGCGATGCGGCGCCGGCCAAGGTGAGCTTCTTCTCCCCGCGCGGTGCGGCACTGGCCCCGCCCGCCGAACCGGTGGCGTTGCCCGGGCACTTGCCGGGCTGGCGCAGCCTGCAGGAAGTGGTGCGCGCCACCGAGTCGGCCCTGCAGCCACTGCTGGGCGACTGGCTGGGCGGCTGGTGGGCGGCGCAGTCGCTCGATGAGGCGCTCGCCCACCGCGCGCAACTGCCCCCCGGCGGTCGGTTCGTCACGCGGCAGGGGCATGTGGTGGGCGTCTCGTCGCTGCAGTTTTACGCGGCCGACTCCGAGCAGGAAGGACTGCTGGTCCGCCAGCACGAACTCGACAGCCTGGGCCGCGAACTGCGCGCCCAGCATCTGATCGTCGATGAGGCCCGGGCCGCTGCCACCCGGGTCGAGGCGCTCGCGGCCGAGGCCAGCCAGCGCCAGGGCGCCGCCCGGGAGGCCGGCAGCCGCGCGGTGCGGGAGCTGTCGGCGCTTCGGCTGGCGGCCCAGCGGCTCGAGCAGCAGCTCGATCGGGCGCGCCAGTCGCGCGAGCGCATCGAGCACGACCTGGCCGAGGTGGCCGCCGTGGTCGAGTCGGCGCGCATGACCGTCGAGGAGGAGGCCGCTGCCTTCGAAGGTCTCGATCTGGAACTGGCCGATCGCCAGCAGGCGGCGGAAGACGCCTCGATGGTCGCCGAGGAAGGCGAACGGCAGCTGGGCCGCCATCGCGACCAGGTCCGTCAGTCCGAGCGCGACGCCCAGGAAGCCTCGTTCGCCACCCGCGAAATCGCCACCAAGATCGAACGGCTCGACGCCCGCATCGGGCAGGCCGGCCGTCTCGAGCAGCAAAGTCGCGACGAGCGGCTCGTCCAGCAGGCCCGGCTGGCCGAACTGTCCGACGCCCCCGCCCGGCAATCGCTGGACGCCGCGCTCGCCGAGCGACTGCAGTCCGAGCAGCAGCTGGCGGCGGCCCGCCAGACGCTCGAGTCGCTCACGCAGTCGCTGAAGTCGAGCGATGAGCAGCGCCTGCTGATCGAGCGCCGGCTTGACCCGCAACGCACCCGGGTCGCGGAACTGCAGCTCAAGGAGCAGGCTGCCCGGCTCAGCGTCGAGCAGTTCAGCACACTGCTCGAGGAGCAATCGGTCGACGAAGCCGCGGTGCGACTGAAGGCGGGGCAGCCACCCAAGGCGGTCTGGCTGCAGACCGAACTCACCCGCCTGGCTGCCGCCATCACGGCGCTTGGCGCAGTCAATCTGGCCGCACTCGACGAACTGGCGGTGGCCAGCGAGCGCAAGGCCTTCCTCGACGCCCAGTCAGCCGATCTGGAAGAGGCGATCGCCACCCTGGACGACGCCATCCGGCGCATCGACCGCGAGACCCGGGAGCTGCTTCAGCAGACCTACGAGGTGGTCAACAAGGGGTTCGGCCAGCTGTTTCCTGAATTGTTCGGCGGTGGCGAAGCGAAACTGATCCTCACCGGCGATGAGATCCTCGACGCCGGCATCCAGGTGATGGCTCAGCCGCCGGGCAAGCGCAACAGCACCATCCATCTGTTGTCGGGCGGCGAGAAGGCCCTGACCGCGATCGCACTGGTCTTTGCAATGTTCCAGCTCAACCCGGCGCCGTTCTGCCTGCTCGATGAGGTTGATGCGCCACTCGACGACGCCAACACGGAGCGCTACTGCGACATGGTCCGCCGGATGTCCGACAATACCCAATTCCTGTTCATCACTCACAACAAGATTGCCATGGAACTTGCGCAGCAACTGGTCGGCGTCACCATGCAGGAGCGCGGTGTCTCGCGCATCGTCGCGGTCGATCTCGAGTCGGCCGGCCAGATGGTGCAGGCAGCATGATCGAGCGTCTGTTTGCCAGCTCATTGTCGGTCAGCCTGATTCTGCTGGCACTGGCCGCGGTTCTCGCGGTCTTTGCCTACAACGCCTGGGTGGCGCGCAAGCGGGGCGCGCCGCGGCGTGAGACGCTGGCCGCCGGTCGGGGCAGCGGCGCCGTGCCGACTGCGGGCGCCGCCGGCAAGGCGGGGGGCGGACGCGGCGAGCCGTCGCTGGGCGAGGCCCGCGGGGCCGCCGGCACCGGTGCTTCTGGCGCTGCCGAGTCGCTGGCTGCCGGGTTTTCCGGATCGGGCGCCGACACCGGCGCGGACAGTCCGGCCGATCCCGCTGCGACGACCGAGGAGTCGCCCACGCAGGGCCGCCTGCATCCCTTCACCGACTGCATCGTCGAGTTCCATCTCGATGATGCAGTCATGTCCGATCGTCTGCTGCCGATCGCACACGCCTTTCGGCGGGTGGGCGGCAAGCCGGTCATCCTCGAAGGCAGCCCGGTGCATGCCGACGATCCGGCACCGCCCGAATGGGCAGCGATCGCGGCTCGTCAGCGCCTGTTCCGGGTTCGGGTCGGGGTTCTGCTGGCCAACCGTCACGGCCCGCTCAACGCGATGGAGTATTCCGAATTCGTCACCGGTGTGCAGTCGGTCGCCGAGCAGCTCTCGCTGCTGGGCGACACGCCCGACATGCCACTGGTGCTGCAACGGGCCCGCAGCCTCGACGAGACCTTCGCCGGGCTCGACGGCCAGATCGGTCTGAATGTCGCGGCGCCCGACCCGCTGGGTCTGACGGATCTGGCGCGCCTTGCCCAGGAGACGGGTTGTGTCGAACGCGGCAACAATCGCCATGCCCGGCTGACGGCACAAGGCGATTTGCTGTTCTCGCTCAGCCTGAGCGATGCGCCGGACCGGCTGTCGCTGCTGCTCGATGTGCCGCGTGCGCCGATCGATGCCCACCCCTGGGAGGAAATGGTCGCCTGCGCGCGGCATTGCGCGCAGCGGCTGGGCGGGCGGCTGATCGACGACCAGGGACGCGAGCTGAGCGACACCGCGCTCGAGCGCATCGCCGAGCAGTTGCGTGAGCGCCAGCAGGCACTGGTCGAAGCAGGTCTGCAGCCGGGTTCGACGCTGGCCCTGCGCGTGTTCAACTGAGCCGGCAGACCGGCCCCTGCAGGGACGAGGACATGCAGCCATCACTGCCGGGCGCAGCCGCGCCGCCCGATCCGCGTGTCGCTGAGCGGGTGATCGAGCTGCGATCGCTCCTGGACCGCTACAACCACGAGTACTACGTCCTCGATGCGCCCAGCGTGCCCGATGCAGAGTACGACCGTCTGTTCGGCGAATTGCAGGCCCTCGAGACCCGCTTCCCCGACCTGCGCTCGGCGACTTCGCCCACCCAGCGGGTAGGGGCTGCGCCGGCCAGCGGATTCGGCGAGGTCCGCCACACCGTGCCGATGCTCTCGCTCTCCAATGCGTTCGAGGACGCCGATGTGATCGGCTTCGATCGGCGGGTGCGCGAGGCGCTGGGCGGCGCCATCGGCGCCGATGAGCCGGTCGCATACACCGGCGAGCTCAAGTACGACGGTCTGGCGGTCAGCCTGCGCTACGAGAACGGTGTGCTGGTGCTGGGCGCGACCCGCGGCGATGGCAGCCGCGGCGAGAACGTCACCGCGAACATCCGCACGGTCCGGGCCATTCCCCTGCGCCTGCGCCCGACGGGCGAAATGCCGGCGGTGCTCGAGGTTCGCGGCGAAGTGCTGATGTTCCGGGCTGATTTCGATCGCATGAACCAGCAGCAGCGTGAGGCCGGTGAGCGCGAGTTTGTCAACCCGCGCAACGCGGCGGCCGGCGCGCTGCGCCAGCTCGACCCGGCCACCACTGCGCGCCGGCCGCTGCGCTTTTTCGCCTACGGCATCGGCGAACTGAGCGGCGCGGCCGAACCCGCGACCCATTCGCAATTGCTCGACTGGCTTCAGGCACTGGGTCTGCCGGTCGGGCCGGCGCGCGAGAAACTGGCCGACCCCCAGGCGCTGCTCGACTACTACCGCCGCATGCTCGAGCGACGCGCCGCGCTGCCTTACGAAATTGACGGCGTGGTCTACAAGGTCGACCGGCGCGACTGGTACGGGCGGATCGGCCATGTCGCGCGCGCGCCGCGCTTCGCGGTCGCGCACAAGTTCCCTGCCGAAGAGGCGGTGACCGAATTGCTCGACATCGAGATCCAGGTCGGCCGGACCGGCTCGCTGACACCGGTGGCCCGTTTGCGTCCGGTCTTCGTCGGCGGCACGACCGTCTCGAACGCCACCTTGCACAACGAGGACGAGATTCGCCGCAAGGGGCTGCTCATCGGCGACCAGGTGGTGGTTCGCCGGGCCGGCGACGTGATCCCCGAGGTGGTTCGGGCGCTGCCCGAGCGCCGCGAGCCGTCCGAGCAGACCGATCCGGCCGGATTCGCCGCCCGCTACCGTTCGTTCACCATGCCGGCCGTCTGCCCGGTCTGCGGTTCGGCCGCGGTCCGCGAGACCGGGGAGTCGGCGTGGCGCTGCGGTGCAGGGCTGTTCTGCTCGGCGCAGCGAAAACAGGCACTGCTGCATTTCGCGCAACGCCGTGCAATGGACATCGAGGGTCTGGGCGACAAGCTGGTCGAGCAACTGGTCGATGCCGACCGGGTTCGCTCGCCCGCGGATCTGTATCGGCTCACCGCCGACGAACTGGCCGGCCTGGAGCGCATGGGCGCGCGCTCGGCGACCAATCTGCTGGCCGCGATCGACCGCTCGCGTCAGACCACGCTGGCCCGATTCCTGTTCGCGCTGGGCATCCGCCACGTGGGCGAGGAAGTGGCGCGCCAACTCGCCGACGACTACCGCGATCTCGATCGGCTGATGGCCGAGGACTGGCCGGCGGTTCAGGCCGGCAAGGCCGAGATCCAGAAGGAGAACGCACGCCGGCGTCCCCGCGGCGAAGCGCTGTCACCCGTTCCGCTCGAAGGGATCGGGCCCGAAATCATCGACAGCCTTCAGCGGTTTTTTTCCGAGCCGCACAACCGCGCCGTGATCGCGGAACTGCTGGCGGCTGGGGTGGTGCCGGCGGCGCCCACCCGCGCCACCGACGATCGAATCACGCCAGCGGCAGCGCCGCTGGCCGGTTTGAATTTTGTCCTGACCGGCACGCTGCCCACGCTCAGCCGCGATCAGGCAGCCGACCGCATCCGCGCCGCCGGCGGCTCGGTAGTGGCGTCCGTTTCACGCCGGACGCACTATCTGGTCGCCGGTGAAGCAGCGGGCAGCAAGCTTCAGAAGGCGACCGAACTGGGCGTCACCATCATCGACGAGGCCGCGCTGCAGGCGCTTCTTTCCTCCACACAGGGGGCCTCCGGGCCCGGCAATCCATCATGAAGTTCGCGATCATCGGAGGCAGCGGCCTCACCCAGTTGCCCGGCCTGGAACAGGGGCGCCGCCAGGTGGTGCGTACCCCCTACGGCGATCCGTCGGGTCCGCTCACCCATGGCAGCCTCAACGGCGTCGAGCTGGTCTTCCTGGCGCGCCACGGTTACGGTCACACCATCGCACCGCACGAGATCAACTATCGCGCCAACGTCTGGGCACTGCACAGCGCCGGCGTCGACGGGATCGTCTCGGTGGCGACCGTCGGTGGCATCCGCCCCGAGTACGGCCCCGGTGTGCTGGTGCTGCCCGACCAGATCATCGATTACAGCTGGGGGCGCCGCAGCACCTTCTTCGAAGGCCCGGACCAGCCGGTCACCCACGTCGACCTGACCGTTCCCTACGACGATCGGGTGCGCGACCGACTGGCCAAGGCGGCAGCCAACCTGGCCGAGCCGCTCTCGCTGGTGGGAACCTACGGGTGCACCCAGGGCCCGCGTCTGGAGACCGCCGCCGAGATCCGCCGCATGGAGCGCGACGGCTGTGATCTGGTCGGCATGACCGGCATGCCCGAAGCGGTGCTGGCGCGCGAACTGGCGATCCCTTACGCAGCGCTGGCGGTGGTCGCCAATCACGCCGCGGGCAAGGGCGACAGCCGCGATGCGATCTCGCTGGAGGCGATCGGCGCGGTGCTCGAAGGGGCGATGGCGCGAGTCCATCGGATCCTTGCCGAATTCATGCGGCTGTCGGTGCCGCCCAGCCGCTAGGCCCGAAGCGCGGCCAGCAGGTCGGTCTCCAGCGCGATCTGTTCGCGCGACCGGGCCAGCGACGGCCCGTCGACCAGAAACATGTCCTCGACCCGCTCACCCAACGTGGAGACGCGGGCGGTGTACAGGTTGATCCGATGGTCGGCCAGCACCCGCGCCACGCTGTAGAGCAGGCCGGTGCGGTCGTTGGCGGTGATCGCCACCAGATAATGCTGGCCGCGCTCATCGGGGCGCAGGTCGACCGTCGGCTGGATCGGAAAGTAGCGCGAACGGCGCGAGATCCGGCCGCGCACCGGTGGCGCCAGCGGCGCCTGGTTCTTCAACCGGGCGCTCAGTTCGGCTTCGATCAGGGGCAGGATGTCGCGGTACTGGCCGCTCGCCGTCGGATCGACCACCAGGAAGCTGTCCAGCGCGTAGCCATGGCGGGTGGTGTGGATCCGGGCATCGAGCACCGACAGGTTGCGGCTGTCGAAGAAGCCGCAGATCCGGGCGAACAGCTCCGGTTGGTCGGGCATGTACACCACGACCTGAAACCCTTCGCCGATCGGCGCCAGTCGCGTGCGCACCACCGGTTCATCGGCGTTCACATGGCCGTGCAGCACCCGCGTGTGCCAGGCCACATCGGCCGCGTCGCTGCGCAGGAAATAGGCCACGTCGAGCTGCGACCAGAAAGCCTCGTAGCGGTCCTCGGAGAGCGCGTAGAGGTTGAGGATGCGCCGGGCTTCCCGGCGCAGCGCATCGAGCATCGGCCCCGGCTGCGGCGCCTCGCCCGAGAGCGCCCGCTTGGCGGCGTGATACAGGTCCTGCAGCAACTTGCCCTTCCAGGCATTCCAGACTTTCGGACTGGTCCCGCGGATGTCGGCGACGGTGAGCAGGTACAGCGCGGTCAGGCGCTCCTGGCTGCCGACCATCCGCGCGAATCGCACGATGACCTCCGGATCGGTCAGGTCCTGTTTCTGGGCAACCGACGACATCGTCAGGTGGTGCTCGACCAGGAACACGATCAGCGCGGTGTCCTCGCGCGAGAGCCCGTGCGCGCGGCAGAACCGGGCCGCGTCGACGCGGCCGAGATCGGAGTGATCGCCACCGCGCCCCTTCGCGATGTCGTGGAACAGCGCGGCGATGTACAGGCGCCAGGGGTCGGGGAACTCGGCCATCAGCTGGCTGCAGAACGGGTACTCGTGCGCGTGCTCGTCCATCGCGAAGCGGCGCAGGTTGCGCACCACCATCAGGATGTGCTGATCGACGGTGTAGACATGAAAGAGGTCATGCTGCATGCGCCCGACGATGCGCCGGAATGCGGGCAGGTAGCGCCCGAGCACCGACCACTGGTTCATCCGTCGCAGCACCCGGGTAATGCCGCGCGGCTCCTGGAGCAGGCTCAGGAACAGGGCGCGATTGGTGGCATCGCGCCGGAAGGCTGCGTCGATCCGGGTGCGGGCGTGCCAGATCGCGCGCAGGGTCGGTGCCGAGATGCCGGTGAGTTCGGCATGGCGTGCCAGCGTGAGGAAGGCCCGCAGGATCGCCGAGGGGTCGCGCTGGAACAGGTCGGGCGCGATCGCGTCCAGCAGACCGCGCCGGTTCTGGAATTCGAGATCGATCGGCTCGGGCTGGGCATCGGGTTGCGGAAAAAGCGCCAGCTCCAGGTTCTGAAGCAGGATCGAGTTCATCTGGGTGACCGTCTTGGCGGCCCAGAAGTAACGCTGCATCAGTTCCTCGGAGGCGCGGCGCGGGTCGTCGCTGCCGCGCCCGAGCGCCGCCGCCACCTGGGCCTGGAGATCGAACACCAGCCGGTCTTCCCGGCGTCCGGCCACGATGTGCAGCGTGATGCGGATCGCCTGCAGGACATGCTCGTTGCGGGCCAGGGTGCGCGCTTCCTGATCGGTGGCCAGGCCCGCGCGGACGAGGTCTCGCCAGCAGCGCCCGAAGCCTGCGGCGCGCGCCGCCCAGAGCACGATGTGGAGGTCGCGCAGGCCGCCGGGGCTCTCCTTGACGTTGGGCTCGAGACTGTAGGGCGTGTCCTCGAACTTGACATGCCGCTGATGCATCTCGAGCAGCTTCTCCTGGAAGAAGGCGACGGGATCGCGTTGTCCGGCCAGCCGCGCGATCACCGCATCGAAGCCGGCTGGGTCGCCGGCCAGCCAGCGCGCTTCAATCAGGCTGGTCTGGACCGTGATGTCGGCCGCCGCTTCCGACAGACATTCATCGGGCGAGCGCACGCTGTGACCGATGACCAGTCCGACATCCCAGCACCCGCCCACGAACGCCTCGATGGCCGCGCCGGTGGCGGGATCGCATCCGGTCGCCGGCGTCAGGATGAGCAGGTCGATGTCGGAGTGCGGATAGAGCTCCGAGCGGCCATAACCGCCGACCGCCGCCAGGATCGCCGTCGGGGGAAGACCGGCCTGCTGCCAGAGCTCGCGCACGCAGGCATCGGTGGCGGCAGTCAGGCGAGACAGCAGCGGCGCCGGCTTGCGCGCCGCGCGAAACCGCTCAATCGCCGCGTCTCGGCGGGCCCTGAACCGCTGCCGAACATCGGCCAGCTGAACCGGTGGGATCGTGAGCGGCAAGAGGGCACCGACCACCGGGTCGGCGGCGACATCGTCCCGGGTGATGACGACTGGCGCGCCGGTGCCGGTGGCTGGCCGAGGCGAATCGGTCATGACCGCGGGCCGGTCAGGCGGCTCGTGCGGTGAGCGGCGGGCGTGCCGGCATCCGTTCGGAAACCGTCAGCACCTCGAATCCCTCGCCGGTCACCAGCACCGTGTGCTCCCACTGGGCTGACAGGCTGTGGTCCTTGGTGACGATCGTCCAGCCATCGGAGAGCTCGCGAATTTCGCGCCGCCCCGCATTGACCATCGGTTCGATGGTGAAGATCATGCCAGCCTCGAGCCGCTCCCCCACGCCGGGACGACCGTAATGCAGGATCTGCGGCTCTTCGTGGAAGCGCCGACCGATGCCGTGACCGCAGAATTCGCGCACGATCGAGAAGCCGGCCGCCTCGGCGTGGCGCTGAATGGCGTGCCCGATGTCGCCGATGGTGGCGCCGGGTCGCACCTGTTCGATGCCGATCCACATGCACTCATGGGTGATCTCGCACAGGCGGCGCGCGCCGATCGAGGCCTCACCGACGGTGAACATGCGACTGGTGTCGCCGTGGAAGCCGTCCTTGATCACCGTGATGTCCAGATTGACGATGTCGCCGCCCTTCAGGACCTTCTCGCCCGGGATGCCATGACAGACCTGGTGATTGACCGAGGTGCAGATCGATTTGGGGTAGGGCTGGTAGCCAGGTGGCGCGTAGTTCAGCGGCGCCGGAATGGTGCCCTGGACGCCGACCATGAAGTCGTGGCACAGGCGGTCGAGCTCGCCGGTGGTGACGCCAGGCTTGACGAAGGGTGTGATGTAGTCGAGCACTTCGGCGGCCAGCCGGCCGGCCACACGCATCGACTCGATCTCTTGGGGTGTTTTCAGGGTGATTGCCATGCTAATATTATAGGTTAGCTTGGGAAGAAACGCTGGCCACCGGTCAGCGGCAGATCCCGGGCTTGAAACGTCTGGCCGGTTGGTCGGCCAGACGAAAATCGCACGCATCTCCGCACAGGGTCCTTTCAGCCGATGTCGGTTGGGGGCAGGGCCAGAGGGCGGCGGCGTGGCCGAAAGGGCCGCGACCGCCGCTTTCTTCAGCCACGGCGATGCGTCAGTCCAAACCCTGACAGGAGTCTCAACATGTCCGTCACCATGCGTGAAATGCTGGAAGCCGGTGTCCATTTTGGCCACCAGACCCGCTTCTGGAACCCCAAGATGGCCCCGTACATTTTCGGCCATCGCAACAAGATCCACATCGTCAACCTCGAGAAGACCCTGGTCATGTACCAGGATGCGATCAAGTACTTGCGCCAGTTGTCGGCCAACCGCGGCAATGTGCTGTTTGTCGGCACCAAGCGGCAGGCTCGCGAGATCCTGGCCGAGGAAGCGGCGCGCGCCGGCATGCCCTTTGTTGACCAGCGCTGGCTGGGCGGCATGCTCACCAACTTCAAGACGGTCAAGGGATCCATCAAGCGTCTGAAGGACATGGAAGCGATCGCCGCTGACGGTGGTCTCGAGCGCATGTCCAAGAAGGAAGGGCTGACCTTCCAGCGCGAAATGACGAAACTGCACCAGAGTCTGGGTGGCATCAAGGACATGGTCGGCCTGCCTGACGCGCTGTTCGTGATCGACGTCGGCTATCACAAGATCGCCATCACCGAAGCCAACAAGCTGGGCATCCCGGTGGTCGCGGTGGTGGACACCAACCATTCGCCCGAAGGCATCGACTACATCATTCCGGGCAACGACGACTCGGGCAAGGCGATCCGTCTGTACGCGCGCGGTGCAGCTGACGCGGTGATCGAGGGTCGCAGCGCCTCGCTGCAGGAAATCGCCAAGGGCGACACCGGCGAAGAGTTCGTCGAAGTCGCCGCCGGCCAGGCCTGACGCACCGGCACGCCGGTGGTCGCGACGGGCCGGCGGCCCGGGCGCGGATCGGCGTGACGGGGGCTGTCGATGACAGCCCCTTTTCATATCTGGGCAGTGACCGGCCAGGCCGGCGCTGCATTGCGCAGGCTGCGGCCTGCCCGACTCGGTGTGCGAGAGCGCCCACCGGCAACACAAGAATGGAGCTGAACATGGCGGAAATCACCGCAAGCATGGTCAAGGAACTGCGCGAGAAGACCGACGCGCCGATGATGGAATGCAAACGGGCGCTGACCGAAGCCGGTGGCGACATGGGCAAGGCCGAAGAGCTGCTGCGGGTCAAGCTGGGCAGCAAGGCGTCCAAAGCCGCCTCC
This sequence comes from uncultured beta proteobacterium, assembly GCA_903934295.1. Lineage (GTDB taxonomy): Bacteria > Pseudomonadota > Gammaproteobacteria > Burkholderiales > Burkholderiaceae_E > Quisquiliibacterium. The sequence goes on along the minus strand of CAIZNI010000016.1, from coordinate 4,449 downwards.
CGGGTGACCGCTGAAGGCGTGGTCGGCATCTACATCGCCCCCGATGCCAAGGTCGGCGCCATCCTCGAGCTCAACTGCGAGACCGATTTCGTCGCCCGCAACGATGACTTTCTGGCGCTCGTCAGTGGGCTGTCGCGGCTCATCGCCGACCATGACCCGGCCGATGTCGCGGCGCTGTCGGCCCTGCCTTACGGCGGACAAACCGTCGAAGCGGTGCGCACCGCGCTGATCGGCAAGATCGGCGAGAACCTGAGCATCCGGCGCTTCCGCCGCTTCGTGACCGCCGGCCGGCTGGCCAGCTACATTCACGGCGGCGCCCGCATCGGCGTGCTGCTCGACCTGGTCGGTGGCGACGAGACCCTGGCGCGCGACCTGGCCATGCACATCGCGGCGAGCAAGCCCAAGGGCCTGTCGCGCGACGACGTCCTGGAATCGGACATCGCCCGCGAGCGCTCGATTGCCGAAATGAAGGCGGCGGAAGAGCAGCAGAAGGCGGCTGCCGAGGGTCGTGCGCCCAAGTCGCCGGAGATCGTCGCCAAGATGATCGAAGGATCGGTCAACAAGTTCCTGAAGGAAGTCACGCTGCTGGGTCAGCCCTTCGTCAAGGACGACAAGCTCACCGTCGAGCAGTTGCTCAAGCAGCGCCAGGCCAGCATCGGCGCGTTTGCGCTGTATGTGGTGGGCGAGGGCATCGAGAAGAAGGCCAACGACTTCGCCGCCGAAGTCGCCGCGCAGGCGGCCGCGGCCGCGGCCCGTTGATTTCCGCGATAATCGCGGGCAGCGTGATGAACCGCGCCAGCCGCCGGGCTGGCGGGTTTGCGACGGGAGGCGTTCGGTGAGCACAGTGTCGAACAGCAGTTCCAACGAGCAGCACCACCTGGCTCGTCCTGCCGCCTACCGGCGCGTCCTGCTCAAGCTGTCGGGCGAAGCGCTGATGGGCGACGACACCTACGGCATCAACCGCCAGACCATCGACCGCATGGTCCGCGAGATCGCCGGTGTCAGCGCGATGGGCGTCGAGTTGGCCATCGTGATCGGTGGCGGGAACATCTTCCGTGGCGTAGCGCCCGGCGCCTCCGGCATGGATCGCGCCACCGCCGACTACATGGGCATGCTCGCCACCGTCATGAACTCGCTGGCCCTGCAGGACGCGATGCGCCAGGTCGGTGTGGTGGCGCGCGTGCAGTCGGCCCTCAAGATCGAGCAGGTGGTCGAGCCCTACATCCGGCCCAAGGCGCTGCGGTATCTCGAAGAAGGCAAGGTGGTGATTTTCGCTGCCGGCACCGGCAATCCGTTCTTCACCACCGACACCGCGGCAGCGCTGCGCGGGGCCGAAATGGGCGTCGAGATCATTTTCAAGGCCACCAAGGTCGACGGGGTCTACAACGCCGACCCGGCGCTCCACCCCGACGCCGTCCGCTATGACCGGATCAGCTTCGATGAGGCGATCGGACGCAACCTCAAGGTGATGGACGCCACCGCGTTCGCCTTGTGTCGCGACCAGCGCCTGCCGATCAAGGTCTTTTCCATTCTCAAGGAAGGCGCCCTCAAGCGTGCCATCCAGGGCGACGACGAAGGCACGCTCGTCTACGCCTGACCCGAGTGCGCCCGCGCCAGTACCGCAAGGAGTTCCGATGAGCATTGCCGACGTCAAGAAGACGGCAGACCAGAAAATGCAGAAGTCCATCGAGGCGCTGGGCACCAGCCTGGCGCGCATCCGCACCGGGCGCGCCCATGCGGGCATCCTCGATCATGTCCAGGTCGACTACTACGGCAGTTCGGTGCCGATCAGCCAGGTGGCCAACATCACCCTGATCGACGCGCGCACGGTCGGCGTCGCGCCCTGGGAAAAGAAGATGGCCAACCCCATCGAGAAGGCCATCCGCGACTGCGGTCTGGGCCTGAACCCGGTGTCGATGGGCGAAACGATCCGCATTCCCATGCCCCCGCTCTCCGAAGAGCGTCGCAAGGAGCTGATCAAGGTGGTGAAGTCCGAAGGCGAGCATGCCCGGGTGTCGGTGCGCAACCTGCGTCGCGAGGCCAATGAGCAACTCAAGAAGCTGCTCAAGGACAAGACGATCTCCGAGGACGAGGAGCGCCGCTCCCAGGACGAGGTCCAGAAGCTCACCGACCGTTTCATCGTCGAGATCGACCGAGTGCTGACGACCAAGGAACAGGAACTGATGAAGATCTGAGCCACGCAGCCTGACCGTCCCGTTGCCGGCGCACCCGATGCCCGTTTTCACCAGTTCCACTGTCGGATTGCCCGACGTTCGCGAGGTGCCCCGGCATGTCGCGATCATCATGGACGGCAATGGCCGCTGGGCGACCTCGCGCCTGCTGCCTCGGGTGGCGGGGCACGCCAAGGGGGTGGAGGCGGTGCGCAACACCGTCGAAGCCTGCGCCCGGCGTGGTGTCGAGTTCCTGACGCTGTTCGCCTTCAGCTCCGAGAACTGGCGGCGTCCGCCCGATGAGGTCTCGCTGCTCATGCGGTTGTTCATGACGGCGCTGCAGCGTGAACTCGCCGGGTTGACCGAGAACGGGATTCGGCTGCGCGTGGTCGGCGATCTGTCGGCCTTCGAACCCCGCATCCGGGAGCTGGTCGAGGTGGCGACCGCACGCCCGGTGCCGGCCGCGCGAATGACCCTGACCGTGGCGGCCAATTACGGCGGCCGCTGGGATATCCTGCAGGCCATGCGCAGACTGCTGGTGGAACGTCCCGACCTGGCCGCCGATCCCCGACTGATCGACGAGGCCGCGCTCGAACCCTTTCTGGCGATGGCGGGTTGTCCCGAACCCGATCTCTTCATCCGCACCGGCGGCGAGCAGCGAATCAGCAACTTCCTGCTCTGGCAACTCGCCTACACCGAACTGTATTTCACCGACACCTTCTGGCCCGACTTCGACGCCGCCGCCCTCGACAAGGCAATCCTCTCGTACCGCAGCCGCGAGCGCCGTTTCGGGCAGACCAGCGCGCAGATCGCGGCGTCGGCCTGAGCATGCGTCGCCACGACCAGTCCTTCCCATCGCGTGCCGGTCGGGGCAGGGCGGTCATGCGTCCGACCCCGAGCGGGCCGGCGCGCTGATCGCCGCCATGCTGCGCCAACGCGTCCTCACCGCGATCGTCCTGCTGGCCATCCTGCTGCCGGCGATCTTCATTGCGCCCCCCTGGGTGTGGGGGGCGGTGAGCCTGGCCTTTCTGGCGGTGGCGGCACATGAGTGGGTCTGTCTGCTGCCCGGCGCGGCCCGCTCGCGCCGGCGCGGCTGGGGGCTCGCCGCGCTACTGGTTGCCGCCGGGCTCGCGGTGCTGATCTGGCGCCAGAACCATGAATGGCCGCCCGCAGTGCTGCTGCTGCTCCTGTCGGGGCTGGGTTCCTTCTGGGTGTTCGGCGGCGCCAGCCGGCTGCGCCGCCACGAGGCGCGCGCCGGGGGGCAGCCGCTGGTGGGTGTGCTGCTCTTTGGCTGCTGGCTCGCGCTTTACGAATTGCGGTTGCACGGCACCGACGCGCTGGTGTCGAGCATGGCGGTGGTCTGGATCGCGGACATCGCGGCTTTCTTTGTGGGTCGCGCGTTCGGCCGGCGCAAGCTGGCGCCCTCGATCAGCCCGGGAAAGAGCTGGGAGGGCGCGCTGGGCGGCGCGGCGGCGGTGGTACTGACCGGTCTTGCGGTCGCGGGACTGGCCGCATCGGTCTGGCCGGCACTCGGCGGCTGCCTGCCCGCGCGCCTGGTCGCATCGCCCGGCGGCGCATTGGCTGCCTCGGTGGTGCTGGCCAGTCTGGCTGCGCTGTCGGTGGTCGGCGATCTGCACGAGTCCCTGCTCAAGCGTCAGGCGGGCGTCAAGGACAGCGGCTGGATCCTGCCGGGTCACGGCGGTGTGCTCGACCGGATCGACGCGCTGATCCCGACGATGCCGGTCGCGTTGTTAGTCTTCGAAGTCTTGCGCTAGAAACCGGGGCCTTCTGTCAAATGTCCATCCAGGCAATCACCATCCTCGGCGCCACCGGTTCGATCGGTTCCAGCACGCTCGACGTGATCGCCCGACATCCGGACCGGTACCGGGTCCACGCACTCACCGCGCACCAGCGCGTCGATGAACTGGCCGTGTTGTGCCGGCGCTTCGTCCCGGCTCACGCGGTGGTCGCCAATGCCGCCGATGCGGCGCGTCTGCGCGAGGCGCTCGGCAGCCTGAAGACCGAGGTCAGCCACGGCCCCCAGGCGCTTGCCGAGGTGGCCAGCGCCGATCCGGTCGACGCGGTCATGGCGGCGATCGTCGGCGCAGCCGGACTGGCCCCGACCCTGGCCGCAGCCCGCCGTGGCAAGCGAATCCTGCTGGCCAACAAGGAATCGCTGGTCATGGCCGGCGACCTGTTCATGGCGGCTTGCCGGGAGGCCGGCGCGGTGATCCTGCCGATCTACAGCGAGCACAATGCGGTGTTCCAGTGTCTGTCG
>CAIZNI010000015.1 GCA_903934295.1 uncultured beta proteobacterium | reverse complement strand
TGTCGCCGAACAGGTCCAGCGTGTGCGGCGAAGGACCGACGAAGGTCAGCCCGGCCTGCGCGCAGCGCTGGGCGAAAGCGGGGTTCTCGCTCAGGAATCCGTAGCCCGGATGCACCGCGTCGCAGCCGGTCTGCAGCGCCGCGGCGATGATCGCCTCGATGTCCAGATAGGCCGGCACGCCGGTGCCGGGCAGCGCGTGGCTGGCATCGGACTTGCGCACATGCAGCGAGGCCGCGTCGTCCTGTGAATGGACCGAGACGGTGGTCACGCCCAGGGCGGCGGCGGCGCGGGCGATGCGGATGGCGATCTCGCCGCGGTTGGCGATCAGCAGTTTCTTCATGGCAGGGTCAGCCCGCGCGCGCGGAACGCTTGCGCTGGGTGGGCGGCAGCGCCGCCTCGCCGATCACCCCCAGCCGGGTGAGCCGCTCGAGCGCCGCGTCGTCCAGACCGAGGACACCGGTGAGCACTTCCCGGTTGAACTGGCCCATGGTCGGCGCCGGCCAGCGCACCGGCACCGGTCCGACGCCCCGTCGATACGGTGCCGAGACGAGCGGATGGGGGCCCACATGGGCACGGTCGACCGTCTGCAGGAAGTGGCGGGCGATCAGGTGCGGATCGGCATACAGCGCCACCGGCGCCAGCACCGCGCCGGCCGGCACGCCACCCGTCTGCAGCGTGCGCATGGCGTCATCGGACCCGCGCTGCGCGCACCAGGCCGCCACTGCCGCGTCGAGGCGATCGGCCTGCGCGCGCCGTCCGGCGGCATTCGCGAGCGCCGGGTCGGCGGCCAGCGCCGGCGCGCCGATCACCCGGCACAGCGCCTGCCAGGCAGCGTCGTCGGTCACCGCCACCAGCACCCAGGCATCGTCGCCCTGGCAGCGGTACAAACCATGCGGCGCGAAACTGGCGTGGCGGTTGCCCGTTCGCGGCGACACCCGGCCATTGGCCGACTGCTCGATCACCCAGGGCGCGGCAAACGGCAGCATGCACTCGACCTGCGCGAGATCGACGTGCTGCCCCTCGCCGGTCTGTTCGCGATGGCGCAGGGCCGCCAGCAGCGCGCAGGCGGCATTGAGCCCGCCGACCGCATCGCCGTGGGCGATGTGGTTCATCACCGGCGGATCGCCTTCGCGGCCCGACACGCTGGGCAGGCCGCTGCCCTGCTCCAGGGTCGACCCGTAGGCGCGGCAGTCGCTCCAGGGGCCGCTGGCGCCATAGGCCGCCATCGAGACCATCACCAGCGACGGATTGACCGCGCACAGGTCGCGATAGGCCAGGCCCAGCTTGGGCAGCACCTGGCTGGAATAGTTCTCGACCACCGCGTCGGCCCCGCGCACCAGTTCCTTGAGCAGCGCCGCCCCGTCGGGCGCGGTCAGATCGAGGGTGATGCCGCGCTTGTTGCGGTTCATCGCCAGGAAACGCGGGTACTTCTCGAACAGCCGGTTCTCGAAGTCGGCCATGCTCTGGCTGGTACCGCGCCACCAGTCGGGATAGCCGCAGGCCTCGACCTTGATGACATCGGCGCCCAGGTCGGCCATGTGCCGCGTGCACAGCGGCCCCGCCCAGCCCATCGACAGGTCGATGATCCGCAGCCCGCTGAGAGGTCCGACGTCGGGCCCCGCGCGTCGGGCCGGCCCACGAAAGACCGGCGTCAGCCGCTCGCCGGACCAGTCCGGCGCGTCCGGCGGCGCACCCAGCGCGGGCACCTCGCCCCCGGCCGCGGGCGGCGTGCGGGTCAGGTGCAGCGGCGAGCGCGGCGCCTCGAAGCGGCGCGAACCGGCGCGCAGCGGCACGATCGCGCCGCGCTCGCGAAACGCCTGGGTGGCCAGCACACCGGCCATGTCGGGCACGATGGCAAACGGCAGCCGGGCCTGCAGGCCGCGCTCGAACCACCGGGCGGCGGTGTCGGTGGCCAGGGCCGCGATGATCCGCGGCTCGAGTGTGTCGGCAAAGCGCAGCCGGTCCGGACCCATGTGGTAATCCGGGTGGTGGGCCAGGTCGTCCATGCCGAGCAGTTCGCACAGCGAGGTCCATTGCTGCGGCGTGACCACGGTGATGCCCAGCCAGCCCTCGCGACAGCGATACACGCCCATCGGATAGGTCGGGGTGAACCGGTTGATGCCCAGACGCGGCTGGCCGCGCCCGGAGGGCTGCGCCTCGCAGCCTTGATATTCCGCCAGTGCGACCACCGCCTCCAGGACACTCACTTCCCAGCGCACCCCGGCGGCGCGCCCCGGTCCGGGCAGGCTTGCCGCCAGCGCGATGTGGCCCGACAGCCCCGCCACGATCGCCGACTGGTAATCGGGCAGCAGCAGCGGCGGGCCGTCGGCCGGCCCGACCAACTGGGCCTGGCCACCGAGCGCCCGGCAGATCGCATCGGTGCCCGCGTACCCGGCATAGGGCCCGCTGCACCCGAACCAGCTGATGTCGGCCAGTACCAAAGCGGGATGCGCCTGGCGCAGCGCGTCGTGATCGACACCCAGCGCCGCGCGATCGGCCGGCGTGAGCGCGTCGACGACCACATCGGCCTGCGCCAGCAGCGACTGCAGATGCGCCCGGTCGGCCGGGCTGGCGGCATCGATGACCCGACTGCGCTTGCCGAAGTTCAGGTAGGCGAACCAGCCGCTGCGCAGACCCGCGTCGCCCTCGTCCAGCAAGGGCGCCGACTCGCGCGTCGGATCCCCGTCCGGCGGTTCAATCTTCAAAACATCCGCCCCGAAATCGGCAAACAGGCGGGCGCAGTAGGACGCTGCCGGCAGCGCGCCGAGCTCGAGAATCCGAAGGCCGGCGTAGGGTCCGGTGCCGGGGCTGACAGCCGATTCGACGGCAGTGGCGGCGGCGCTCATTGGCGGCCGGTGGCCGTGGCGGCCGAACCCGGGCGCAGGGGCCCGGTCAGGTGCTGGATGCTCAATTCGTCTCCCGGGGAGCCCCGGACCCCGTCGGGGTCCGGCGCGGTGGCAGCAGGCTCTGGACGGGCCCGCTGGCGGTTTGGCGGAGCAACTAGACCATGCGCCTGTCGGGGATGTCAACGTGGCTCGGAAGGCCGGATTCCAAGCCTCGTTTCGAATTTGAACCAGCGAAACCGACCGATTGCCTCAGGCGCCGGCCTTGCGCCGACCGTAGAACGGATACGAGGGGTCGTGATAGCCCGGCGTGGACGAATGGCCCGGCACGACCTGCGCATCGACCCGTTGCTCATCGGCATCGGTCCACGCGAAATCCTCGGCGCCAAAATAATCGAGCCACTGCGCCAGCGTGCGCGGCCCGCCGATCACCGAGCTCACGTGCTGGCAGGCCAGTACCCAGGCCACCGCGAACTGGGTCGGCGTCACGCCGCGCTCGCGGGCATGAACCGCCAGCCGCTGGGCGATCTCGATCGACTCGGGCCGCCACTCGGTCTCCATCAGCCGACGGTCCCCGCGTCCGGCGCGGGAATCCGCCGCCGGCGCCTGCCCGGGCAGGTACTTGCCGGTCAGCACCCCGCGGGCCACCGGGCTGTAGGGCACCACCCCCAGGCCGTAGTAGCCGCAGGCCGGCAGCAGGTCGACCTCGGGCATGCGATTGAGCAGGTTGTAGTAGGGCTGGCACACGGCCGGCGCCGGCATCCCGATGGTGCCGGCCAGGCGGACCATCTCGGCGATCCGCCAGCCGCGGAAATTCGAGACCCCGTAGTAGCGGATCTTGCCGGCGCGGATCAGGTCGTCGAGCGCGCGCAGCGGCTCTTCCAGGTTCTCGTCCTCGAAGTCGCGGTGCAGATAGAGGATGTCGATGTAGTCGGTGCCCAGTCGCGCGAGGCTGGCCTCGGCGGCCTGGATGACCCACTTGCGCGAATAGTGCGACTCGTTGCGCCGCCCGGACATCCGGTTGCCCATCTTGGTCGCGAGAATCCAGCGGTCGCGATCATCGGCGATCAGCCGACCCACCACTTCCTCCGATCGGCCGACGCTGTAGACATCGGCGGTGTCGATGAAGTTGACACTCCGCTCGCGCGCTGCGGCGACGATGTCGGCACTGGCCGCGGCATCGGTCTGGTCGCCGAACATCATCGTGCCCAGGCACAGCTGGGACACCTCGAGATTGCTGCGGCCCAGTCGACGAAATTTCATGGGGGGACTCCGATAAGGGTGGGAACGGCCACACCCTATCAGGTCCGCCCACCGGAGCACTCACCCCGGGGGTCCACCCTCAGCCGAGGTGATCGCGCATCCGCTCGGCCAGCCGCTTGCGGGCGCGATGCAGCCGCACCCAGCAGTTCGCCTCGGTGATCCCCAGGCGGCGGCACACTTCCTCGGTGGAGACCCCCTCGATCACCTGCAGCACGAACACCTCCTTGAGCGTCGGCGGGAGCAGGTCGATCTCGCGGGCCAGCCGCGCCTGCAGGTGGCGACGCGCCACTTCCTGCAGCGGATCGTTGCCGTCGCCGGCCTCCAGCGCCGGCTGGCTCTCGAGCAGCGCCGATTCGCCGCCCGCATCCTCGGCATCCGCATCGGCGGCGCTCTGGCGGACATAGCGCGACTCGCGACGAAACACGTCCTGGATCTTGTGATTGAGGATGCCGATCAGCCAGGTGCGCAGCGCCGACTTGCCCTGGAAGCTTTCGCGACTGGACAGGGCAGCGAGCAGCGCGTCCTGCACCGCGTCCTCGGCCAGTTCGGCGTCGCGGATGCGGCGTCGGGCGAAATTGAGCATCGCGCCGCGGTGCGCGGCCAGTTCCATCGCGGCGCTCGCGGTGGCCGCCAGGGCGTTCGCGGTGGCGGCCACCGTGGCGGTGACCGCGCCGACGGGTGAGGGGGTCAGGGCAAGGGAATTCATCGTCAGACCTCCAGAACGAGCGGGGATTCGAGAATTCCAGTGTGACCACCCTTCCTTACCGCCGGATAACCCCCAGATCACGAATTGGTAACAAAATCGCGCTGACCGGCACCGGACCTATCGCCACGCCCTGGCATTGACTATCCTGCGACCTCGCTGGAGAAACCCATGGAACGCCGCATCCTCGTCGTCGAAGACCAGAAGGACATCGCCGATCTGATCGCGATGCACCTGCGCGACCTCGGTCATGCGGTCGATTGCGTGCACGACGGCGGCCTGGGCTACGAGGCGGCGCGCAGCGGACGCTACGACCTGGTGGTGCTCGACGGGATGCTGCCGGTGCGCGACGGGCTCGACGTGCTGCGCGCGCTGCGGATGGACCGCATCGAGACGCCGGTGCTGATGCTCACCGCCCGCTCCAGCGAGATCGACCGGGTGCTGGGGCTGGAACTGGGCGCCGACGACTACCTGACCAAGCCGTTCTCGATCCCCGAACTGCAGGCCCGGGTCAAGGCGATCCTGCGCCGCATCGAACGTCAGGCCCAGGCGCCCGAGGCGACTCAGAAGCTGAGCTTTGGCGAACTGAGCATCGACACCGCCAGCCGCGAAGTCCGCCTGGCGCGCGGGCCGGTGCCGCTGACCGCGCGCGAATTCGATCTGCTGCTGCATTTCGCGCGGCAGCCCGGGCGCGCCTTCACCCGGATGCAGCTGCTCGACGCCGTCTGGGGAACCACCTTCGAGGGCTATGAACACAACGTCAACACCCACATCAACCGGTTGCGGGCCAAGATCGAGTCCGATCCCGCCAATCCGCGCTATGTGCTGACGGTGCGCGGCGTCGGTTACCGCTTCACCGACCAGCGCTGACCGGGGCGCACGACCGATGAAATCGTTGCGATTCCGAGTCCTGATCCTGGTGGCCGGGTTCGGCCTGCTGACCGCCGCCCTGCTGGCGGGGATCATGTTCACCTCGGTGCGCGGCTACTACCTCGACATGACCTACGAGAAGTCCGCGCGCTTCATCGAGCGGGTCATCGAGCGGCATCCCGACCTCTGGGACATCTACGCCGACAACCCGGCGGGCTTCGCAAACCGGCTGCGCGAGTTCATCCTCTACTCGCCGAACACCGGGCTGTATCTGCTCGATGACGAGGGGCGGGTGCTGGCATCGGCCAGCGAGGAACGGGGGTTCTGGCGCGACTTCCGGGTCGATCTGGCGAGCGCGCGCGCGGCGCTCGCGAACCAGTCGGACGAACCGGTGATCGCCAGCGATCCCGACCGCGAGGGGCGCAGCGCGCTGGTGGCCGCCCGGCCGGTGCGCCGCGGCGACCAGACCATGGGCTGGCTCTACATCGTCGCGCGTTCCGCGGACCTCGGCTCGCACACCCCGGAACTGCTGCGCAGCTACGCGGTGCGCACCGCGGTCACCGTGTCGCTGATGACCCTGGCGCTGGGCATGCTGCTGACGGTGTCGATGATCGCGGTGCTGACCCGTCCGCTCACCGACCTGACCCGGGCGGTCGAGGGCGTCAAGGATTCGGGATTCACCGCCGGACTGTCGGACTCGATCGAGTCGACCTGCGGGCGCAACGACGAGGTCGGCCGACTGTCGCGGACCTTTCGCGAGACCTTCGAACGACTCAACCGGGAAACCCGGCGGGTTCGCGAGACCGACACCCGGCGCCGCGAGATGGTGGCCAGCGTCTCGCACGACCTGCGCACGCCGCTCACCGCGCTGATCGGCCTGCTCGACACGATCCGGCTCAAGGGCGACGCCCTCGACCCGGCCGAGCAGCGCGACTATCTGGCGCGGGCCACCCAGAACGCCCAGCACCTGAAACGCCTGACCGACGCGCTCAACGAGCTGTCCCGACTGGACAACCCCGAATTCCAGACCCACCCTGAACCGATCGCGATCGGCGAGCTCGCCGATGATGTGGTGCAGCGTTTCCTGTCCAGCGCGCGCGAAGCCGGACTCACCCTGGCGCTGGACTATCCGGACGGCATGCCGCTGGCGCCGGTGGATGCGGCGCTGATCGAGCGCGCGCTGGCCAATCTGCTGGACAACGCCCTGCGGGTGACGCCGGCGGGAGGACGGATCGATGTCCGGGTGCTGCGCGATGACCAGGGGCTGCGACTGGAGGTCTCGGACACCGGACCCGGAGTGGCCCTGGAAGACCAGCCCCGGGTATTCGACCGGTTCTACCAGGCGGCCCGCCACCGCGACCTGCGCGGCAGTTCCGGGCTGGGGCTGGCGATCGTGAAACGGGTGGCCGAACTGCACGGCGGCAGCGCCGGGTTGCGCAGTCGACCCGGCGAAGGATCGACCTTCTTCATCGAGCTGCCGCAAGGGGCCTGAAGCGGCGATCGAGCGCCAGGCACAGCCCGCCGACCAGCATCAGGGCGCCGCTGCCCAGCGCCAGGCCGGCCAGCGAGCCCCAGATCGCCGGTACCAGGAAGCCGGCGGCCAGGCCGTTGCCCAGGCTCTGCAGAAACCCCTGGCAGGACGAGACCATGCCGCGGCGCTCGGGCGAGAGGTCGCTCACCATCACCTGGAGCGCCGACATCGCGATCGCCAGGCCGAAGGTGTACAGCCCGATCGGCAGCACCGCCCAGGGCAGCACCCCCGGCAGCGCCCAGGTCGACACCAGATTGGCGAGCACCGCCATCGCCATCAGCGCCTGGCCCAGCCGGATGCAGGCATCCAGCGGCAGACGGCCAGCCAGCCGGGAGGACACGAAGGCGCCCAGCGAGGTGCCGATGGTCATCGGCAGAAACAGCCAGTAAAACTGGGTCGACGCCAGCTTCAGGTGCGTGATCAGGAAGGCCGGCGCGGCCATCACATAGAGGAAAAATCCCTGGAAGTGGGTGGTCAGCGCGCCCGCCAGCCGCCAGAAGGCCCACTGGCGCAGCACCGACAGATAGCCACGCGCCATCGCGACCGGATGCAGGCTCTGGCGCCGGTTCGCCGGCAGGGTCTCGGGCAGTCCCCAGATGACCGCGGCCAGCAGGCCGGCCGACATCAGCGCCAGGAAACCGAACACCGCGCGCCAACCCAGCCAGGCCTCGATCACCCCGCCGATCACCGGCGCGATGGCCGGCGCGATCGCGAACACCATCGTCGACTGCGACATCAGGCGCTGTGCATCGGCGCCGTGGGCGACATCGCGCGCGATCGCCCGCCCGATGGCGATGCCGGCGCCGCCGACCGCGCCCTGCAGCGCCCGCCACCCCCACAGCGCCTCGATGCTGCCGCACAACGCCGCCCCGACGCTGGCCAGGCTGAAGACGGCGAACCCGACGATCAGCAGTCGACGCCGGCCCAGCGCGTCGGACAGGGCGCCGTGCCAGAGCGTCATCGCGGCGAAGGCCAGCAGGTAGATCGACAGCGTCTGCTGGACCTGGACGGGCGTGGCACCGAGGTCGCGGCCGATCGCCGGCAGCGCGGGGAGATAGGTGTCGATGGCAAACGGCCCGATCGAGCCCATCGCCGCGATCAGGAACACGAATCGCCGCGGGACGGGCAAGCGGTCGGCCGCGGGGGAGGACGGTTCCTGGACGGTTTTCACGGCCGGACTGTACCTGAGCCGCCGCCGGCCGGCGGTGAGCGCTCATGGCGCCGCCCGCGGGCGTACACCGGGGAACCGATACAATAACGGGTTCACATCCCTTCTTTCACCACTGCCGAGACGACACCCCCCGAATGGCCCTGCTCACGGTTCAAAGCGCCGAACTCGCCTATGGCCACCACGCGCTGCTCGCCGGCGTCGACCTGGCCATCGAGCCGGGCGAACGCATCGGCCTCATCGGACGCAACGGCACCGGCAAGTCCTCGCTGCTCAAGGCGATCGCCGGCCTGGCGGTGCTCGATGCCGGAGAAATCCGCCGCCCGAGCGGCACGCGCATCGCCTACCTGCCCCAGGAACCGGTGTTCGAGCCGGGCGTGAGCATCCGCGAGGCGATCACCGGCGCGCTGGCGCAGGACCTGGAAGAGCACGACGCCTGGAGCGCCACCCATCGGGTCGACGCGGTGCTCACGCGCTTCGGCCTGGACGGTGAAGCCGCGGTCCAGACCCTGTCGGGCGGCATGCGCAAGCGGGTCGCGCTGGCCCAGGCCATGGTGCGCGAACCGGAACTGCTGCTGCTCGACGAGCCGACCAACCACCTGGACATCGACGCGATCGTCTGGCTCGAGGGCGTGCTGCGCGCCTTCCAGGGCTCGATGCTGATGATCACCCACGACCGCCGCTTTCTCGACGCGGTGGTCACCCGCATCCTCGAGCTCGACCGCGGCCAGCTCCACAGCTACCCGGGTGACTTCGCCACCTACCTGCGGCGCAAGGCCGAGGAGCTCTCCTCCGAAGCCCTGGAGCGGGCGCGCTTCGACAAGCTGCTGTCCCAGGAGGAAGTCTGGATCCGCAAGGGGGTCGAGGCGCGCCGCACCCGCAACGAGGGCCGGGTGCGCCGGCTGCAGGCGCTGCGCGTCCAGCGCGAGGCGCGCCGCGAACGGATCGGCCAGACGAAGCTCGAGATCGACTCCGGCGAACGCTCCGGCAAGCGGGTGGCCGAGCTGAAGGATGTCTGCGTGTCCTTCGGCGACCACCGGGTCCTGGACTCGGTGAGCTGCATCATCCAGCGCGGCGACCGGGTCGGCATCGTCGGGGCCAACGGCACCGGCAAGACCACGCTGCTGCGCACGCTGCTGGGCGAACTCGTCCCGGACAGCGGGACGGTCAGCCTCGGCTCGAACCGCCAGGTCGCCTATTTCGACCAGCTGCGCGAACAGCTCGACCCGCAGGCCACCGTCATCGACACCATCGCGCCCGGTTCGGAGTGGGTCGAGATTGCCGGCCAGCGGATCCACGCCATGAGCTACCTCGAGCGTTTCCTGTTCGAGCCGGCGCGCGCGCGCTCGCCGGTGCGCACGCTCTCGGGCGGCGAACGCAACCGGCTGCTGCTGGCGCGGCTGTTCGCCCGCCCGGCTAATCTGCTGGTGCTCGACGAGCCGACCAACGACCTCGACATCGACACCCTCGAACTGCTCGAAGAACTGCTCGACGACTATCCCGGCACGCTGCTGCTGGTCAGCCACGACCGGGCCTTTCTGGACGCGGTGGTGACCCAGACGCTGGCCAGCGAGGGCGCGGGCCGCTGGCGCGAATACGCCGGCGGCTGGAGCGATGTCGAATCGGCGCGGGCGCGACAGGCCAAGGCCGACGCGAAGGCGCGCAGCCAGGCGTCGGGTGCAGGATCGGGTGCGGGGTCCGGCGCAGGATCCGGCGCGGGCTCCGCCACCGGATCGGCAGCGACCGCCGTTCGCCCCGGCGCCGGCGCGGCGACTTCCGCCGATGCCCGCCCCCCGGTCGTGCGCCCCCGGCTCGGCTTCAAGGAACAGCGTGAACTCGACGCACTGCCTGCACAGATCGCCGCGCTGGAAGCCGAACAGCAGCAGCTCGGCGCGCGCCTGACCGACACCTCGACCTACCAGGGCGCGTCCGGCGCCAGTACCCTCAAGGCCATGAACGAGCGTTTCGCCGCCATCGAAGAAGCGCTGCTGGCCTGTCTGGAGCGCTGGGAATCCCTGGAAGCGCGACGGCGCTGAACAGCGCCTCGCCGAAGCCCGCCAACTGGATGCCGCCATGACCCGATCCGCGTCCGACCTGACCATCGTCCGCACCGATCTCGCCGATCCAGCCCACTGCGACGCCCTGTTCGCCCTGCTCGACGAATACGCCAGCGGCCCGACCGGCAGCGGCCAGCGCCTGGACCCCCGGGTGCGCGATCAGCTGCCCGCGCTGCTGGGGGCGCGGGCGCATTTCGTCGGCTGGCTCGCCTTTGCCGGCGGCGTCCCTGCCGGCGTGATCAACTGCTTCGAGGGCGTCTCGACCTTCAAGGCCAGGCCACTGCTGAACATCCACGACATCGCGGTGTCGCCGCGCTTTCAGCGCCGCGGCATCGGCCGGGCCCTGCTGCAAGCGGCAGACGCAGAGGCCCGCGCCCGAGGCTGCTGCAAGCTCACCCTCGAGGTGCTGACCGGCAATGCGGGCGCGATCGCCGCCTATGTGCAGGCCGGTTTCGAACCCTATGTTCTCGACCCGATCATGGGGCAGGCGGTTTTCCTGGAAAGACCGCTGCCCTGACCCGACCACCCCCGAACAACGGAGCGTGTCATGCCCTCATTCGATGTGATGTCAGAAGCCAGCCTGGTCGAGGTGCGCAATGCACTGGATCAGGCCAACAAGGAAATCGGCAACCGATTCGACTTCAAGGGATCGAATGCCCGGATCGAGCAAAAAGAGCGCGAACTGACCGCCTTCGCCGATGACGACTTCAAGCTCGACCAGGTGCGCGACGTCCTGGTCTCCAAGTTCGCCAAGCGCAATGTCGATGTCCGGTTCCTGGAGCACGGCGACATCCAGAAGATTTCCGGCGACAAGGTCAAGCAGGTGATCACCATCAAGCACGGCGTCTCGGGCGATCTCGCCAAGAAGATCGTGCGCCTGGTGAAGGACAGCAAGATCAAGGTCCAGGCCAGCATCCAGGGCGACACGGTGCGCATCACCGGCGCCAAGCGCGACGACCTGCAGGCGGCCATTGCGCTGCTGAAAAAAGAGGTCACCGAAGTGCCCTTGTCTTTCGACAACTTCCGGGACTGAATCCGCCAAGTGGTGGACGGTGTGCGCCGCGAATCCGCGTAGCATGCCGAAGTTGCCTTTTACCGAAAGACCCTGTCTCATGGACCTGATTGACCGTGACCGCCCAGTTCGGCGGCCTTCATCGGCCCGGCGCCGGTCGGCGCTGGCGCTGGCGCTGCTCCCCGCGATGGCGCTGGTGACCTCTTCTGGCGCCGTCCGGGCCCAGGAGGGTGGGGTCTATCGCTTCTCGCCGGTCAACCAGTACGGCATCGAGCTCACCGCGCGCTACTGGAACCCGATCATCGAGTACGTCTCGGCCCAGAGCGGGGTCAAGCTGCAGCTCAAGATCGGCCGCACGTCGGCCGACACCACCGCCTACGTGCTGGCCAACGAAGTCGAATTCCTGTTCTCCAACCACCTGTTCAGTCCGGAGCGCGACCACCTCGGCTGGAAGGTGTTCGGTCGCCGGCAGACCCCACCGATCCACAGCCAGATCGTGGTGCTCGCCAGTTCGCCGATCCGCAAGCTCGAAGAACTCGCCGATCAGCCAGTGGCCTTCCCCGGCCCCGAAGCGCTGGTCGCCTACAAGTTCTCCTACGCACAGCTGCTCAAGCGCAACATACCGGTCCAGGTGCTGTTCGGGGGCAACATGGACGGCGCCTTTGCGCAACTGGCCAGCGGCAAGGCCAAGGCGGTCGGCGCGAACTCGCAGCTCACCGAAGGCTGGAGCCGGCGCGAGAACCAGACGGTGCGGGTGCTGTGGCAGTCCGAGCCCCTGCACGACCTGGCGCTGATGGCCGCGCGCAAGGTGCCCGAGAAGGAACTCCAGGCGGTGACCCGGGCCTTCCTCGACATGAACCGCACGCCCGAGGGGCAGAAAATCCTGGCCGCCGCAGCCGAGCTGGTCAAGCTGCCGGCGGGCACCGCGTTCATCGCGTCCAACGGGTCCGAGTACAGCGCCTATCGGAACTTCTATCAGTCGGCACCCGCCAGCCTGCGCTGACCGGTCTGCGATCCCCGTTGATGCTGACCTCCCGCGTGCTCGCCCGGCTGCTGCCCCGATCGCTGACGAACCGGGTGTTCGCGGTCTACTGCGCCACGCTGGGGCTGCTGCTGGCCGGCGGCATGGGCCTGTTCCTGACCCATCAGTTCGACAGCCAGGTCGAGCAGACCCAGCGCGCATCGGTGATGATGATCGAAGTCGTGGCCCAGGCGGTCCAGGACAGTGTGGTCATCGGCGACTACGACACCGTGCGCAAGACGCTGGGCAATGCAGTGCAGGGGTCGCTGTTCGCCACCGCCACCTTCATCGACCTGGCCGGCGGCGTGATCATCGCCGAGAGCCGGCCCCGGCCCGGGCGTGTCGCACCGAAGTGGCTGCTTCGCTGGCTGGAAGACAAGCTCTACGACGTCAACCGGTCCCTGTCGGTCGGCGGCAAGGACTATGGCGTGCTGCGACTGCACTTCGATGCGCCGCATGTGGCGGGCGACATCTGGTCGCTGACGCTGAAGGCGCTGGGCCTGGGCGGGCTGGGCCTGGCGGGCGGCCTGCTGCTGTTCCGCGTCCTGGTGGCCCGCTGGCTCAAGGGGCTCGATCGTCTGCTCGAGTTCGATCTCTCGAAACCCAGCCCGGTCCCGCAGGCGATCCTGATCGAGACCGACGACGCGCCGACCGAGATCCTGAAAGTCGTCGAACTCTTCAAACGAACCGCCCTGCTCGTCCAGGAGCGGGAGGCCAGTCGTCGGGCGCTGGACAACCAGAAATTCGCGCTCGACCAGCACGCGATCGTCAGCATCACCGACCCCGACGGCAACATCACCTATGCCAACGATCAGTTCTGCGCGGTCAGCGGATACCCGCGCGCTGACCTGCTGGGCCGCAACCACCGGCTGATCGGCTCTGGCCTGATGCCCGCCGGATTCTTCGAGAACCTCTGGCAGACCATCGGCGCCGGGCAGGTGTGGCGCGGCGAACTCTGCAATCGCAGCCGTCACGGGAGCCTCTACTGGGTCGATGCCACCATCGTGCCGCTGCTCGATGAAGCCGGCCAGCCGGAGCAATACATCGCGATCCGCACCAACATCACCGGGCGCAAGGCGATCGAGGGCTCGCTGAAAGCCGCCAAGGAACTCGCCGAACAGGCCAACCGGGCGAAAAGCCAGTTCCTGGCCAACATGAGCCACGAGATCCGCACACCGCTCAACGCGATCCTGGGCATGCTCACGCTGATCCAGAACACCTCGCTCACCGCTCGCCAGCTCGACTACATCACCAAGACGGAGGGGGCTTCGCGGTCACTGCTCGTCCTGCTCAACGACATCCTCGATTTCGCCAAGGTCGAGGCCGACAAGATGAGCCTGGATCCGCGCCCGTTTCGCCTGGACAGCCTGCTGCGCGACCTGTCGGTGGTCCTGTCGGCCAATGTCGGGGCCAAGCCGCTGGAGGTGCTGTTCGACATCTCGCCCGATCTGCCCCGCAGCCTGATCGGCGACGACATGCGGCTGCAGCAGATCCTCATCAATCTGGGCGGCAACGCGATCAAGTTCACCGAGAGCGGCGAGGTGATCATCGGCGTGAAGCTGGTCGAGCGCAATGACCAGGGCGTGCTGCTGGCATTCCGGGTGTCCGACACCGGCATCGGCATCGCCCCCGAGAATCGCCAGCACATCTTCAGCGGGTTTTCCCAGGCCGAGGCATCGACCACCCGGCGCTACGGCGGCACCGGTCTGGGCCTGGCGATCTGCCAGCGCCTGGTGAACCTGATGGGCGGTCAGCTCCGTCTCGAGAGCGAGCCCGGCAAAGGCAGCGTCTTCATCTTCCAGGTCCCGTTTTCGCTCGACGCCACCGACGCCGACGAGCCGCTCGAACCCGAGCGCCGCCGTGCGTCGGTTCAGCGGGCGCTGATCGTCGACGACAACCCGACCGCGCGCTCCGTGCTCGCCACCATGATCCGATCGCTCGGCTGGCAGGCGGATGTGGCCGCCAGCGGCGAGGAGGCCATCGCCCTGGCGCAGGACCGCGCGAGCCGCCATGTCCCGTACCAGGCGATCTTCGTCGACTGGCAGATGCCGGGCATGGACGGCTGGCAGACCAGCCAGCAGATTCGCCGGATCAGCGGCGCTGGCGATGCCTCGCTGGTGCTGATGGTCACTGCGCACGGCCGCGAAATGCTCGCCCGGCGAAGCGCGGAAGACCAGAGCCTGCTCGACGGGTACCTGGTCAAGCCGGTCACCGCGTCGATGCTGCTCGACTCGGTCGCCGACGCGCGCATCGATTACGCCCATCCCAGCCAACCGGGCCAGGCGCCCGGACGCCGGCCCGAGCGCCTGAAGGGAATGCGGGTGCTGCTGGTGGAAGACAACGCGAACAACCAGCAGGTGGCCAGGGAGCTGCTGGCCCTGGAAGGGGCCATCGTGGCGGTGGCCGGCAACGGTGCCGTCGGCGTGGCAGCGGTCGAGGCGGCCGATCCGCCCTTCGACGCGGTGCTCATGGACCTGCAGATGCCGGTGATGGACGGCTACACCGCCACCGCCCGGCTGCGCCAGCAGCCACAACACCAGTCGTTGCCCATCATCGCGATGACCGCCAATGCCATGGCCTCGGACCGCGAAGCCAGCCTGGCCGCCGGCATGAATGATCACGTGGGCAAGCCCTTCGAACTGTCGGGTCTGGTCGCCACGCTCCTGCGCCACACCGGCCGCCCGGCTGCGGCGCCGGCCGACAGTGTCGCGCCAGCACCGCACCCCGGCGCCGTGCCCGCACAGCTGATCATCCGCGCCACGAGCCATGGCATCGCGCTGCAGGAGGCGTTGCAGCGCATGGGCGATGAGCTGGGCGTCTATCTTCGAATGCTGGAGCCTTTCATCCGGGACCTGCCCGCGCTGCCCGAGCAGCTGACGGCGCTTCTGCAAGCCGATGATCGGGTGACGGCTGGCCGGCTGATGCACACCTTCAAGGGTGTCGCGGCCACGCTCGGCGCAGAGCGGCTCGCCCGCGTCATCGGGACGACCGAGCGCCAGCTCGCCGACGCCGGGCAAGATGAGCGCGCTGACGGGTGGGTGGCGGCCCTGCGGGCCTCGGTGCAGGACACGACGCGCGACTTCGAGGCGCTGATGCCGGCGCTGCGCGAGGCGGCGGACCCGTCACCGCCGACGGGTGACGACGCCACGCCGCCCGATCCCACCGGCCTGTCGCGCGACCTGGCCGAACTGACCGCGCTGCTGGTTCGCACCGACATGCAGGCGGTGGATGTCTTCGAGGCGCTGCGCGGGCGTCATTCGCCCCACTTCGCGCAGGCACTCGCGCCGCTCCAGGAAGCCATCACTGCGCTCGATTTCGAGCGCGCACGCGAGTACTGCGCGATACTTACCCGTCGCATCGCAACATGAACCGACTGGTACCCGAGGACCCCGCCGTGGCTGAGGCTGCACCCCCCCTGTTTCCATCGCAGATCCCACCGCGCCAGCGTGCCTGCCTGCTGGTGGTCGATGACCAGCCAATCAATATCCAGGTCCTCTATCGGGTTTTCTCGGCCGATCACCAGGTCCTGATGGCCACCAGCGGCGCCAAGGCGCTGGAACTGTGTCGCAGCGACCCACCCGACCTGGTGCTGCTCGATGTGGTGATGCCCGACATGGACGGCTACGAGGTCTGCCGCCAGCTCAAGGCCGACCCGCTCACCCGCGCCATTCCGGTGATTTTCGTCACCGCCCACAACGACGCCGCCGAGGAAACCCGCGGTCTGGGGATGGGCGCGGTCGATTTCATCGCCAAACCGATCAGTCCGGCGGTGGTGCGGGCGCGGGTCAAGACGCACCTGGAATTCGCCCGGTCCAATGCGCTGCTGGCCGCCACCCTGGATGCCACCGCCGACGGCATCCTGGTCGCTGACCTGAACGGGCGCGTCAGCGAGATCAATCCGCGCCTGATGCGCATGTGGAACCTGCCGGCCGAACTGGCGACCGATCTGGACGAGGCGCGTTTCCTCGCCTTCATCCAGTCGCAATCGCGCGTCATCGCGCGCACGATCGCCAACGACAGCGGCGCCGACGGCGCCGGCAATCCGGGCGACGGCGCCGACGAGTCCGCCACACTGGAACTGCTGACCGGACGAATATTCGAGCAGCGCCTGATGCCGCTCTTCACCCATGGGCGCCTGAGCGGCCGCGTCTACAGCTTTCGCGACGAGACCGACCGGCGGCGGGCCGAACAGGCGCTGGCCAACCTGAACGCCACGCTGGAGAGCCGGATTCTCGAGCGGACCAGCGAGCTCGAGAAGGCCATGCTGCTGGCCGATGCCGCGAATCAGGCCAAGAGCGACTTTCTGTCGAACATGAGCCATGAAATCCGCACGCCGATGAACAGCATCATCGGCCTGACCTATCTCGCCCAGCGCGCCTCGCCCAACCCGAAGCTGCGCGACTATCTGGAGAAGATCGGGCAATCGGGACAGCACCTGCTGGCGATCATCAGCGACATCCTCGACTTCTCGAAGCTGGAGGCCGGCAAGCTCGACATCGAAGCCAGGGATTTCGAACTGGAGACGGTGTTCGGCAACATCATCAACCAGCTCGGCGATGTCGCCGAGCGCAAGGGTCTGAACCTGGTCTTCGACTCGGCACCCGATCTTGAGCGTCCGCTGCGCGGCGATTCGCTGCGCCTGGGCCAGGTGCTGCTGAACTATGTCGGCAATGCGATCAAGTTCTCGGCCAGCGGCGACATCACCATCCGGGCATCCATCCTGCGCCAGGAGAGCGCCGGGGCGCTGGTGCGTTTCGAGGTTCGCGACTCTGGCATCGGCATGACCGAAGCCCAGATGGCCAAGCTGTTCCAGTCGTTCCAGCAGGTCGATGCCTCGACCACCCGACGCTATGGCGGAACCGGACTGGGGCTGGCGATCAGCAAGCAGCTGGTGATCCTGATGGGCGGCGACGTGGGCGTCGAGAGCACACCCGGGCACGGCAGCTGTTTCTGGATGACAGTGCCTCTGGGCTGGGGTACCTCGGTCGTCAAAGGCCTGGATCTGAAGGCGGGATCGCAGCAGACGGATCTGGCCAGCCTGCGGGGTCGCACCATCCTGGTGGTCGACGACAACGCCTTCAATCAGCTGGTCGCCACCGAGCTTCTGGAGGGGGCCGGCAGCATCGTGCGGATCGCCGGCAACGGCCAGGAGGCGCTGGACCAGCTGCGCGAACGACGCTTCGACTGCGTGCTGATGGATGTCCAGATGCCGGTGATGGATGGTCTGCAGGCGACTCGGCTGATCCGTGCCGATCCGGCGCTGGCGGGCACCCGCGTGATCGCGATGACGGCCAACGCCCGCCGCGAAGACCAGATGAAATGCCTGGAAGCGGGCATGGACGATTTCATGACCAAGCCGGTCATGGCCGAGCGGCTCTACGCGATGATCGCCAAGTGGCTGCGGATCGACTCCCGGTTCGGCGGCTCCAGCGGGCGCGCCAGCGGGGCGAATCTTGCCGGCCCGCAGCGGGCAGCGGCGGTCGTCCCCGAAGCACCGGGCGAGCCGATGGCGCCCGCCACCGGGCAGGAGTCGACACCCGTGCCGGCCAACGCGCAGCCCGCTCAGACCCCGGCGCTGGCCAAAGACGGTGCCCTGCCCGCCACCGCCGAGCCCGTCGCGAGACAGCCCGGACTCGACACCCGTCAGCCGGTCGCTGGCTCGGACATCGCGCCGCCGCCGGGCGCGCCGGTGCACCCGGAACCCCCGCCGCGCATCGCGCCGCTCGATGGCGACCCCGACGTCATCGACCTGTCGATCCTGTCGGCGACCCTGGGCGGACGGATCGAGAAGGTTCGCAAGATTGCGCTGATGTTCGTGGACTCGATGACCAGCACCATGACCGAGATCGAATCGGCGCTCGGGCGCGAAGATCTCGCCGCCCTGGCCGCGCTGGGCCACCGCGCCAAATCAGCCGCCGGCACGGTGGGCGCGCTGGGTTTCGCCGCGCATTGCCGCGCGCTGGAGCAGTTCAAGGACGGCGGTGACATCGCGCAGGCGCGCTTGATCGTCACGCAGATGACGGACCTGCTGGTCCAGATCAGCGCCCAGGTGAACCGGGCGCTGGCCTGAACGGCCGGGATGGCCGCCGGCTCAGTGCAGACCGGCGGGCGCGTTCACCAGGATCGACGCGATCTTGCGCTCGGGCGTGACGCCGGCGGCGCTCTCACGGTGAAACTGCGCCAGTGCGTCGGCCGGCATCGGCCGGGCGAACAGGAAGCCGTGCATGGCCCGGCAGCGGTTCTCGAGCAGGAACCGGCGCTGCTCCTGCGTTTCAACCCCTTCGGCAACCACCGCGAGCCCCAGCCGGTTCGCCAGGTCGATGACCGCGCAGGCGACCGATGCGCTGGCGGGCTGACGGTTCATGTCATTGATGAAGGAGCGGTCGATCTTGAGCACGTCGACCGGGAAATCCTTCAGATAGGCCAGCGACGAGAAGCCGGTACCGAAATTGTCGATCGCCAGGCGAATGCCCAGCGCCTTGAGTTCGCGCAGGATGCGGGTCGCTTCGGCCGCCTCGTTCATCAGCACCGATTCGGTGATTTCCAGTTCCAGCAGTTCGGGCGCCATGCCGCTGGCCTTCAACGCCTGGGAAACCGAGGCCACGAACCCGGGGTCGCGAAACTGGACGGCCGACACATTGACCGAGACCGGCACCGCCGGCAGCCCGTCGTCCTGCCAGGCCCGGTTCTGGTGGCAGGCCTGCTGGATGACCCAGGCGCCGATCGACAGGATCAGCCGGCTCTGCTCGGCCGCGTCGAGGAAGCTGCCGGGCGCCGCCAGACCTCGGCCCGGCTGATCCCAGCGAATCAGGGCCTCATTGGAAATCACCTGTCGGGTCTCGCCGTCGACCCGGGGCTGGTAGTAGAGGACGAAACCGTCGCCCTCGACTGCCGCCTGCAGCGCGTTCTCGAGCGCCAGCCGGTCGGCCGACAGCGCATTCATCGGTTTGCTGAAGAACTGTGCGTGACCATCGGCAGCCTGGCAGGCACGCGCCAGTGCCGCGTCGGCGCAATGGAGCAGCCCGTCGACTTCCTGGTCGTCCCAGGGGAACAGGGCGATCCCGGTGTGCAGCGACGGCACCAGGGCGTGGCCGTCGATCTGCAGCGGTCGGGTAACCGATTCGAGGATCCGGGCCGCGACGCGAACCGCGTCCTGGGGCTCGCGCACGCAGGGCAGCAGCACGCTGAATCCGCCGCCGCCCTGGACACCGGCATCGTCACCGCGACGCGGCGCCAGGCGGGCAGCAGCCAGATCCTCGGCCCGAAGCGCATGCCCAATCCGCACCGAGAGCGCGCGCAGCAGCCGATCGCTGAAATCCGCACCGACGTCGCCGCTCACCGCCTGCGCCAGATCGATGTCGATCGAGAGGACCGCCAGCAATGAACGATCTCGCGCAGCCCGCCGCATCGCCAGGTTGACCTGATCGCGAAACAGCAGGCGGTTCGGGTGCCCGGTCAGGCTGTCATAACAGACTGACGCGGCCTGGCCGGAATCGGTCGGGGTGACCGGCTCTGACGCGCCTGAATCGTCCTGGAACTCGCTCGGAAATGCTTGGGGCATGGAAGGCTGAATCCTGGCTGGGTGCGCCTGACTGCATCTGCTGCGCGGGAATCGGACGCACCACAGCCTGGGGCCGGGTGCTTCCGCATGACCAGCAGAATGCGCCGGCGGTCGGGCGCTCATTCGACGGATCACCGTCGGATGCACCCGCCTGTTCAACCGTTCAGCGGACTCAGGCGGCGGGGGATTCGATGCGGGCGTACGCCGAATGGTTGTGGATCGACTCGAAGTTCTCGGCCTCGACGACGAAGCCCGACACCGCCGGGTGATCGCGCAGCCGCGCCGCGACATCGCGCACCAGATCCTCGACGAACTTCGGGTTGTCGTAGGCGCGCTCGGTGATGTACTTCTCGTCGACCCGCTTGAGCAGCCCGTAGATCTCGCTGGAAGCCTCTTCCTCGGCCACCCGGATCAGCGCTTCGGGAGACACCGGTTCGCGGGTCTGGACCGCCATCGTGATGTGCGAGCGCTGGTTGTGGGCGCCGTAGTCGGAGATGCTCTTGGAGCACGGGCACAGGCTCTTGACCGGCACCAGCAGCGTGAGCGTGACGCGCGGCGCGATCGCATCGCCATCGACCACCAGCGTCACCTCGTAGTCGAGCAGGCTTTGCACACCCGACACCGGCGCGGTCTTGCGCACGAACATCGGGAAGCTCATCTCGAAGCGCCCGCTCTGCGCCTCGAGCAGCCCCAGCATGCGCTGATGCAGCGCGGTGACCGCCGCCACGTCGAGCGGCTGGGCATCCGGTTGCGCGGTGTCTTCCAGCAGCGCGATGAAGCGCGACATGTGGGTGCCCTTCTGGTCCTCGGGCAGCGCCACGAAGAGACCGAACTGGCCGACCGCCGGCTGCACGCTGCCGTCGGCGGTGCGCCAGCGCACCGGGTAGCGCACACCCTTGACCCCCACTCGCTGGATGGCCAGGCGGCGCTCATCCACGCTGCCCTGGACGTCGGGCATCTCGCCCTTCAATGGCGCATTCGCCTCGCGTGTGTTCATGACAACTCCGATTCGGACAAAGACAGGTTCAATGGGGAGGAAAGGGGCATGCGGCGCCGGCTCAGGCCGCGCCGGCGGCGGCCACGCGGGGCGCGGTCAGCAGCAGGTCGGCAAAGCGTTCGCGCACCGCCCGTTCGATGCCGCCGGCGTCCAGGCCCTCGAGACGCAGCAACTGGGCCTGCTCGCCGTGATCGACGAACCGGTCGGGAAGCCCGAGGTGCAGGATCGGAACGGACAGACCCTGCGCGGCCAGCGCTTCGGCCACCGCGCTGCCGGCACCGCCGGCCACCACGTGTTCCTCGAGGGTGACGAATGCGTCGTGGCTGCGCGCCAGATCTTTCAGGATCGATTCATCGATCGGCTTGACCCAGCGCATGTTGATCACGGTGGCGTCCAGCGCCTCGGCGGCCACCAACGCCGGCGCCAGCAGGGTGCCGAAGGCCAGCAGCGCAATGCGCTGCCCCTCGCGACGCCGTTCGGCACGACCCATCGGGATCGCGGTGAACTCGCGCACCGTCGCCGCGCCGGTGCCCGCGCCGCGCGGATAGCGCACCGCGCTGGGACCGTCGTGCTGGAACGCGGTGTAGAGCATCTGGCGGCACTCGTTCTCGTCGGACGGCGCCAGCACGACCAGATTGGGGATGCAACGCAGATAGGCGTAATCGAAGGCACCCGCATGGGTGGCGCCGTCGGCGCCGACCAGGCCGGCGCGATCGAGTGCGAACATCACCGGCAGATTCTGCAGCGCCACGTCATGGATCAGCTGATCGTAGCCGCGCTGCAGGAAGGTGCTGTAGATCGCGACCACCGGCTTGAGTCCCTCGCAGGCCATGCCGGCCGCGAAGGTGACCGCGTGCTGCTCGGCGATGCCGACATCGAAGTAGCGGGTCGGAAAGCGCTTCTCGAACTCGACCAGACCGGAGCCCTCGCGCATGGCCGGTGTCACCGCGGTCAGGCGATCGTCCTGCGCCGCCATGTCGCAGATCCAGTCGGAAAAGACCTGCGTGAAGGTCGGCTTGGGCGGCGTGGCCGGCTTCTGGATGCCCTGGGCCGGATCGAACTTGCCCGGACCGTGATAGAGCACCGGATCGGCCTCGGCCAGCTTGTAGCCCTGGCCCTTGCGGGTCACCACATGCAGGAACTGCGGGCCGCGCAGCTCGCGCAGGTTGTTGAGCGTCGGGATCAGCGATTCCAGGTCGTGGCCGTCGATCGGACCGACATAGTTGAAGCCGAACTCCTCGAACATCGTGCCCGGCACGACCATGCCCTTGGCGTGCTCCTCGAAGCGGCGCGCCAGTTCGAACACCGGCGGCACGTGCGACAGCACCGCCCGACCGACGTCACGCGCCTTGGCATAGAACTGCCCCGACATCAGGCGGGCCAGATAGCCGTTGAGCGCGCCCACCGGCGGCGAGATCGACATGTCGTTGTCGTTGAGCACCACCAGCAGGTCGATGTCGGGCGTGACGCCGGCATTGTTCATCGCCTCGAAGGCCATGCCGGCCGACATCGCGCCGTCGCCGATCACCGCGACGTGGCGGCGCCGGGTCGGCCCCTGGTTCTCGCCCTGGTGGCGGGAGGCGACTGCCATGCCCAGGGCGGCCGAGATCGAGGTGGACGAATGGGCGGTGCCGAAGGTGTCGTAGGGGGATTCGCTGCGGCGCGGAAATCCCGAGATGCCGCCGAACTGGCGCAGCGTGTGCATGCGCTCGCGCCGCCCGGTCAGGATCTTGTGCGGATAGCTCTGGTGGCCCACATCCCAGACCAGCCGATCACGCGGCGTGTCGAAGACATAGTGCAGCGCGATGGCGAGCTCGACCGTGCCCAGGTTCGAGGACAGGTGGCCGCCGGTTCGCGACACCGATTCGAGCAGGTACGAGCGCAGCTCGCCGGCGACGCCGCGCAGCTGGCTGCGCTTGAGGGAACGCAGGTTGCCGGGATCGGCGATGCGATCGAGCAGCGGGTATTGTCCGTGGGTCATGACTGCCTCAGCACGATGAGTTCAGCGATCTCGCCCAGCCGTCGGGCCGGGCTGCCCAGCGCGGCGACCGATTCGCGCGCCTGGGCCAGCAGGGTGTCGGCGAGCTGGCGCGACGCGTCCAGACCCAGCACCGACACATAAGTGGGCTTGCCTTGTTCAGCATCCTTGCCGGCGGTCTTGCCCAGTGAAGCGGCATCGCCGGTCACATCAAGGATGTCGTCAACCACCTGGAAAGCCAGCCCGATGGCGCGTTCGTATTGCGCGAGCCAGTGCAGCGTGCCGGCATCGGGCGCACGCCCACAGGCCGCCCCGAGCCGAACCGCAGCGCCCAGCAGCGCGCCGGTCTTGCGCCGGTGCATGTCCTCGAGGGCCTCGCGCGACAGGCGCGCGCCAACGGACTCGAGGTCGATCGCCTGGCCGCCCGCCATCCCGATCGAACCCGACGCCCTTGCCAGTGTCAGGGTCATTTCAACCACCGCCGGCGCGGGAACCCCCCAGCCGAGCGTGCCGGCCAGCGACTCGAAGGCCAGCGCCTGCAGGGCATCACCCACCAGCATGGCGGTGGCTTCGCCGTAAGCGACATGCACCGTCGGCTTGCCGCGCCGCAGCACGTCATCGTCCATGCACGGCAGGTCGTCATGCACCAGCGAGTAGGCGTGGATGCATTCGAGCGCACAGGCCGCGGCATCCAGCGCCCCGGCCGGCGCACCGGTGAGCTCGCCGGCGGCGTAGACCAGCAGCGGGCGCACCCGCTTGCCCCCGCCCAGCACCGCGTAGCGCATCGCCTCGTGAAGGCGCGCGGGGGCACGGTCGGCGGGCGGCAGCAGGGCCGACAGGGCCTGTTCGACCGCGACGCAGCCGCGGGCGCTCCAGTCGGCGAAGGCCGCAGCGCCGCTCTCGGGCACGGGGACGGGGAGGGTCAAGCGGGCTCCTTCCCGGTCAGGCCTGGCCGGCACCGTCGGCCTCGAAGGGCCGAAGCAGATCGCCTTCCAGGATCCGGACCTGCTGCTGCACGTCGGCGAGCGACTTGCGACAGAAGGTGACCAGGCCCGCACCCCGCCGATAGGCGGCCAGCGACCCCTCGAGGCTCAGCTCGCCCTCTTCCATGCGGCGCACCAGCTCCTCGAGCTCGGACAGCGCGCTCTCGAAGGAGTCGGGCGTCGGCCCGGAGGCGGCTGACGCGTCGGCGCCCGGGGCGACCGGGGAGCCGTTCTTGGCCATGGAAATTCCTGAAGAGGGCCGCATCTGTG
Source organism: uncultured beta proteobacterium (assembly GCA_903934295.1). Classification (GTDB taxonomy): domain Bacteria; phylum Pseudomonadota; class Gammaproteobacteria; order Burkholderiales; family Burkholderiaceae_E; genus Quisquiliibacterium. Next base: position 198,558 of record CAIZNI010000015.1, on the reverse strand, counting down.
CGGCGGATCGGAGATTTTACTTCGCCTGCGAAGTGCGTGCCCGTTGCGGCACAGCAGCAGTGGAACGACGGTGACCCGGCAGCGTGACCCCCCTGGGTGTTTGGGGTATGCTTCGCGCCTTCGCGCAGCAGCGGCCGGGTTTGCGCAGTCGTCACATGCGCCTTTCGCAAGCTGGCATCCCCGGTCCCGGTGCGGTTCTTCGGACGGGGTTCTACGACTTGCTTGCCCGGGAGGTTTTGGAATGTCGGATCTGGGTCGTCGCGCCTTCCTGAGGCCGGCGAGCACACAACTGCCGGTCACCGCCTATTTCGACGACGCGCTGTTTCAGCGCGAGCGCGAGGTCCTGTTTCGCCAGGGCCCGGGATATGTCGGGCACCAGCTGATGGTCCCGGAAGCCGGTGACTTCCACACGCTGGCTGCCGAGCGCGAAGGGCGGGTCCTGGTCCGTGGTCCGCAGGGCGTCGAGCTGCTCTCCAATGTGTGCCGCCACCGGCAGGCGATCATGCTCAACGGCCGCGGCAACACCACCAACATCGTCTGCCCGCTGCACCGCTGGACCTATGACCTGCAGGGCACGCTGCTGGGTGCCCCCCACTTCGAGGAACAGCCCTGCCTGAACCTGGGCAAGTCGGCGCTGACCGACTGGCGCGGACTGCTGTTCGAAGGCCCGCGCGACATCGCCGCCGATCTGGCCGGCCTCGGTCTGGAACGGGAATTCAACTTCGACGGCTATCTGCTCGACCATGTCGAGGTGCACGAGTGCGCCTACAACTGGAAGACCTTCATCGAGGTCTATCTCGAGGATTACCACGTCGCGCCGTTTCACCCCGGCCTGGGCCGCTTCGTGTCCTGCGAGGATCTCGACTGGCACTTCGCCGACCGCTACTCGGTGCAGCGCGTGGGCATCCACGACGCGCTGACCAAGCCCGGCTCGCCGGTGTATCAGCGCTGGCACGAGCAGGTGATGCGCTTCGGCAACGGCCAGGTGCCCCCGCACGGCGCGATCTGGCTCACCTACTACCCGAATGTGATGGTCGAGTGGTACCCCCATGTGCTGGTGGTGTCGACGCTGATCGCCCGCGGACCGCAGCACACCACCAATGTGGTCGAGTTCTATTACCCCGAGGAAATCGTGCTGTTCGAGCGTGAGTTCGTCGAGGCCGAACGGGCGGCCTACATGGAAACCTGCCTCGAAGACGACGAAATCGCGCTGCGCATGGACGCCGGGCGGCGTGCCCTGATGGAGCGCGGCGTGAGCGAGGTCGGCCCTTATCAGAGTCCGATGGAAGACGGCATGCAGCACTTCCACGAGTTCTACCGGCGTGAAATGGGCCTGCGGGGCTGACCCCGTGCCCGCCGCAGTACCCGACAGCAGGAACCCCCATGACCTGGACCACCCTCATCAGCGCCGAGGAACTCGGCGTCGCGATCGACCGCTGCGTGGTCATCGACTGCCGTCACGACCTGCTCAATCCGCAGGCCGGCAGCACCGCCTGGGCCGCCGGACACATTCCGGGCGCGCGCTTCCTCCACCAGGACAACGACCTGGCCGGCGCCCGCACCGGGCGCAACGGACGCCACCCGCTGCCCAATCGTGAGGCCCTGGCGGCGCGCCTGCGCGCCTGCGGACTGCACCGCGGCCAGCAGCTGGTCGCCTACGACGCGCAAGGGGGCATGTACGCCGCCCGCCTGTGGTGGCTCACGCGGTGGCTCGGTCACGAGGCGGTGGCCGTGCTCGACGGCGGAATCGACGCCTGGCAGCGCGAACGCCTGCCCCTGAGCACCGACGTGCCGGGTCCGACCCAGGGCGACTTCGCCGCCAGCCGCGACCTGACCCGCTCGGTCAGCGCCGCCGAGGTGCTGGCCACCCTGGGGTCGCCCGCCAACGTGGTGATCGATGCCCGCGCGCCGGAACGCTACCGCGGCGAGGTCGAGCCGATGGACCCGGTCGCCGGCCACATCCCGGGGGCGCTGAACCGCCCGTTCTCGCTGAATCTGCGTCCCGATGGCCGGTTCAAGCCCGGGCCGGTGCTGCGCGGCGAATTCGAGACCCTGCTGCACGGGCGCGACCCGGCGCTGGTGATCCATCAGTGCGGCTCGGGCGTCACCGCCTGCCACAACCTGCTGGCGATGGCGCTGGCCGGCCAGTCCGAGGGCGCGCTCTACCCCGGCTCCTGGAGCGAATGGTGCGCCGACCCGGCCCGGCCGGTGACCCGTGGCCCCAACCCCTGAAGCGCCCGCGTGGCCCGCCTGATCTATTTCTGCGGACACGCCGGCACCGGCAAGACCACCCTGGCGCGGCGGGCGGTGGCGCGACTGCACGCGGCAACCGGCGAAAGCTTCTGCCTGCTCGACAAGGACACCCTGTATGGCGCCTTCTCGGCACGGGTGATGGGGCTGCTGACCGGTGACCCCAACGATCGCGACAGCCCGGCCTACCTGGACCACCTGCGCGATCAGGAATACTCGGGCCTGGTCGAGGTCGCGGCCGAAAACCTGGCGCTGTCGGTGAATGTGCTGGTGGTCGGTCCTTTTTCGCGCGAGGTTCGGGCCCACACCCTGCATGACGCACGCGCCTATCCGGTGCCGGCCGGCACCCGGACCCGGGTGGTCTGGGTCGACCTGGACGAAACGGTGGCGCTCGAGCGCATCCGCCGGCGCGGCGACCCGCGCGACGCCTGGAAGCTGGCGCACTGGGACAGCTATCGCAGCCGGCGCTTCCTGCCAGCCCCGGCCGACTATCCCGAACTGATCCGATACGACAACACACCGCCGGCCAATGAGGCCGATCCGGACAGCCAGGCGGCGTTCGAGTCGCTGATGGACGCGTTGCTGGACTGATCGCGACCGGCCAATCGGCGCGCCCCGCCGGGCCAGCGTCTCAGTGCAGATGAAAGTGCGAGGTCAGCACCGCGATGATCGCGATGCCGGTGAGCATCAGCATCGACTGCTTGAGCCAGCCCGCCTTCGCCCGCCGGCTTTGCCGGTGCAGGTCAGGCACCAGATCGGCCAGCGCGATGTAGATGAAGCTGGCGGCAGCCAGGATCAGCACATAGGGCTGCAGCCCCTGGCCGGCCGACAGCGCGAAATACCCCACCAGACCGCCCAGCACCGCCGCCAGGCTGGCCAGCCCGTTGAACAGCAGCGCCCGCGAACGGGTGTAGCCGGCGTTGAGCAGCAGGATGTAGTCGCCGATCTCCTGCGGGATCTCGTGGGTGGCGATCGCGAAGGTGGTGAGCCAGCCCAGCCCGGGATCGGTGGCGAAGGCCGCCGCGATCATGATCCCGTCGGCAAAATTGTGGATCGAGTCGCCCACCAGGATCATCAGCCCCCCGGGACCCGCCTCCTCGCGATCATGGCCGTGCGCATGCCCGTGACCATCGCCTTCGTAGTGATGGCTGTGGCGCATGATGTCGAGCTTCTCGAGCAGGAAGAACCCGACCAGACCGGCCAGCAGCGTGGCGCACAGCAGGTGCAGATCGGCGCCCGACTCGATGGCCTCGGGCAGCACGTGCAGCAGGGCGGTGGCCAGCAGCAGACCGGCCGACAGGCTGACCAGCTGATGCACCGCCCCCTTGAGCAGGGGCACTGCGATCAGGGCGGCCGCGAGCACGCTGAGCAGGCCGGCCGCCAGGGTGGCGAGCAGGATCTGGGTAAGGATCATGGGTTGACGATCATGAGTTGACGATCATGGGGTGACGATCATGGGACGAGGATCAGGGGGTTCGGTTCGCGGGCTCAGGCCGCGCCGTGGCGCGTCAGCCAGGCCAGGCAGCGCGTCCAGGCGTCCTCGGCGGCCGGTCGCCGATAGCTGGGCCGGTAGTCGGCATGAAAGGCGTGGGGCGCGTCGGGGTAGATGACGATGTCCGACGCCTGCGAAGCGGGGCCGCCGAACGACAGACGGGTCTTCATCTCATCGACCGAACTCGTCGGGATGCCCTCGTCCTTGCCGCCGTAGAGGCCGAGCACCGGGGCGAGCATCTTGTCGGCGATGTCCAGCGGGTGCTTCGGGGTCAGCGCATTGGCGGCCGAATCGAGCCGGCCGTACCAGGCGACGCCGGCCGTGAGCGCCGGCGTGTGGGCGGCATACAGCCAGACGATGCGCCCGCCCCAGCAAAAGCCGGTGATGCCGAGTCGTCCGCGCTGACCGCCGTTGCCGGCGGCCCAGGCGGCGGCGGCGTCGAGATCGGACATAACCTGGCTGTCGGCGACCCGGGAAATCACGTTCTCGTAGACCGCGGCAATGCTGGGCTGGGCCTGGGCATCGCCCTGACGAAAGAACAGTTCCGGGGCGATCGCCTGCCAGCCGGCCTTGGCGAAGCGGCGGCAGACATCGCGGATGTGTTCGTGGACGCCGAAGGCCTCGTGGACCACCAGCACGGTGGCCAGCGCGCCGCGACCGGCCGGCTGGGCCCGGTACGCCGGCATCAGCCGGCCGTCGGCAGCGGTGATGCGGACCTCGCCGGCCACCAGACCGTCTTCATCGGTGCGCAGGGTCTGCGCCAGCAGATCGCCCGCCGGCGCCACCGCCGCGGCAAAACCGCCGGCGAGCGATCCGGCGACAAAGCCGCGTCGACCCAGGCCGGCACGCCCGACCAGGCTGTTCAGTTCGTCTGTCAGCGCCATGGTGTTCTCCTGGTGGCGGGAGCCGGCGGGTTCAGTGCGCCTGATCCCAGTTGGGTCCGGCGCCGACCTCGACCTCGAGCGGCACCTTGAGTTGCGCGACCCCGGTCATCAACGACCGCAGCCGATCGCGCACCGGTTCGAGTGCCGCCAAGGGCACTTCCAGCACCAGTTCATCATGGACCTGGAGCACCAGCCGCGCCGGGGCGGCCTCGCGCTCGATCCAGTCGTGGACCTGGATCATCGCCAGCTTGATCAGATCGGCCGCGGTGCCCTGCATCGGCGCATTGATGGCGGCACGCTCGGCGGCCTGGCGGCGCGGACTGCTCGGGCTGCTGATCTCGGGCAGCCACAGGCGCCGGCCGAACACCGTCTCGACATAGCCATGCTCGCGCGCCTGCACCCGGGTTTCATCCATGTAGCGGCGCACTCCCGGATAGCGGGCGAAGTAGCGCTCGATGTAGTGGCGCGCCGCCTCGCGCTCGATGCCCAGGTTGGCCGCCAGGCCGAAGGCGCTCATGCCGTAGATGAGACCGAAATTGATCACCTTGGCATAGCGGCGCTGCTCGGCGCTGACGGCGTCGGGGGTGGTCGAGAAGATTTCGGCGGCGGTGGCGCGGTGCACGTCGAGCCCCTCGCCGAAGGCGCGCAGCAGGCCCTCGTCGCCGGACAGGTGGGCCATGATGCGCAGCTCGATCTGCGAGTAGTCGGCCGACACCAGGCAATGGCCGGGCGGCGCGATGAAGGCCTCGCGAATGCGCCGGCCTTCGGGGGTGCGGATCGGGATGTTCTGCAGGTTCGGTTCGCTGGAGGACAGCCGGCCGGTGACCGCGACCGCCTGCGAGAACTGGGTGTGCACACGCCCGGTGACCGGATTGATCATCCGCGGCAGCTTGTCGGTGTAGGTGCTCTTGAGCTTGGACAGGCCGCGCCACTCGAGCAGCAGCTTGGGCAGCGGATAGTCCTCGGCCAGCCGGGCCAGCACTTCCTCGTCGGTGGACGGCGCGCCGCCGGCGGTCTTCTTGAGCACCGGCAGGCCCTGGCGCTCGAACAGGATCTCGCCCAGCTGCTTGGGCGAGCCCAGGTTGAAGGGCTGGCCGGCGGCCTCGTGGACCCGGGCCTCCAGCGCCATCAGCTTGCGGCCGATCTCGTCGGACTGGGTATCGAGCAGCGCGGCGTCGATCAGCACCCCGGTGCGCTCCATGCGCTGCAGCACCCGCAGCGCCGGCATCTCGATGTCGCGGTAGATGTGGAGCAGACGCTCGTCGGCCTGCACCCGCGGCATCAGCGTCTGGTGCAGGTGCAGGGTCACCTCGGCGTCCTCGGCCGCATAGCGGGTCGCCTGCTCGAGCGCGACCTGATCGAAGCCGATGCGCGAGGCGCCCTTGCCGGTGACCTCGTCGTAGGTTGTCGTGCGCCGGTTCAGGTGACGGGCCGCCAGCGAATCCATGTCGTGGCTGCGGTGCGCCTCGAGCACATAGGACTGCAGCAGCGTGTCGTGGGCGATGCCGGCCAGCCGGATGCCGTGGTTCTCGAAGACGTGGGCGTCGTATTTCAGGTTCTGGCCGACCTTGAGCGCCCGCGGGTCCTCGAGCCAGGGGCGCAGCCGCGCCAGCACCGCCTCGCGATCGAGTTGCGCCGGCACGCCGGCATACGCATGGGCCAGGGGGATGTAGCAGCCGTGCCAGGGCTCGATCGCCAGCGAGATGCCCACGATGCGTGCGGTCATCGGGTCGAGCGACGTGGTCTCGGTGTCGACGGCCACCAGCGGGGCGGCGGTGATGCGGTTGAGCCAGGCCTGCAGCGCGGCCGCGTCGACGACCATCTCGTAGACCGGTTCGATCGCCGGCGCCTGGCCGGCGTCGGGCAGCGGTGCGTCCGGGGCGAAGGCGGCGCCCGGGCGCGGATCGGCGGTCCGGTCACCCGTGATCGCCGGATCGAGTTCGCGCAGCCAGGAGCGAAAGCCGCAGCGCGCGAACAGTTCGCGCAGCGCCTCGGGGTCCTCGTGGCGCAGCGGCAGGGTCTGCTCGACCGAGTCGAACTGGGAAGACAGGTCGCAGTCGGTGAGGACGGTGACGAGCTTGCGGGCGGTGGGCAGCCAGTCGAGGGCGCGGCGCAGGTTCTCGCCGACCACGCCAGGAATCTCGGCCGCGTGGGCAATGACGCCATCGAGCGAGCCATATCGGGTGAGCCACTTCACCGCGGTCTTGGGCCCGACCTTCTCGACGCCCGGGACGTTGTCGACGGTGTCACCGACCAGCGAGAGCCAGTCGACGATGCGATCCGGCGGCACGCCGAACTTGGCCAGCACCCCCGCCGGGTCGAGCCGCTCGGGCGCCCCGCCCTGGGTGGTCATGGTGTTGATCAGCACGGTGTGATCGTCGACCAGTTGCGCGAGGTCCTTGTCGCCGGTGGCGACCACCGTCTTGATGCCGTGCGCCAGCGCCCGGTGGGCGAGCGTGCCGATGACGTCGTCGGCCTCGATGCCCGGGAGCATCAGCAGCGGCCAGCCCATCGCCCGCACCAGGTCATGAATGACCGGGATCTGCCGGGCGAGATCCTCGGGCATCGACTGGCGGTTCGCCTTGTACTCGGGGTACCAGTCGTCGCGGAAGGTCTTGCCGGGGGCGTCGAACACCACCGCACCCAGGACAGCGCCCTCGTTGAGTTTGCCGTCGGTGCGCAGACGCCGTAGCATCGCGACGACCCCGTACACCGCCCCCGTCGGCTCGCCGGTGGGGCTGCGCATGTCGGGCAGGGCGTGAAAGGCCCGGTACAGGAAACTGGATCCATCCACCAGCAGGAGCGTCTTCTCAGTCATGTCCAGCAGCAAGCACGTCCCGCAGTTGCGCTCGATTCCGAGTCCCGAGCGATCGACCTCGCTGAAAGCGCGAGAGTCATGGCATATCCTCGGAATTATCTCAGAGTTCGTCGAGGCGACCGAACGGCTTGCCGACATCCGCCCCGCGGTGTCGGTCTTCGGCAGCGCGCGGATCGGCCCGGGGCATCGCTGGTACGAGACCACGGTGACCCTGTCGCGGCTGCTCTCGGAGGCCGGATTCACCGTCATCTCGGGCGGCGGCCCCGGCATCATGGAGGCGGCCAACCGAGGCGCCTTCGAGGGCCCCTCGCCCTCGGTGGGGCTGAACATCGAGTTGCCCCACGAACAGACCAACAACGCCTACCAGAACATCTCGCTGCGGTTCCGCCATTTCTTTGCCCGCAAGGTGGCGTTCGCCAAGTACGCCTCGGCCTTCGTCGCGGTGCCCGGGGGTTTCGGCACGCTCGATGAACTCGCCGAAGTCCTGACCCTCGTGCAGACCCGGGTCGGGCGTCACATCCCGATCATCCTCGTCGACTCGGCCTTCTGGTCGGGGCTGCTCGATTGGATGCGCGGCTCGCTGATGGCCAACGGGCTGATCTCGGCCGAAGACCTCGACCTGATGAAGGTCGTCGACGATCCGGCCGAGGTGGTCGAGGCGATCTTCGATTTCTACCAGTCGCGCGGATTCAGCCCCACGCCCACCGAGCGCGAGCTGCTGTTCTCCCTCTGAGCACGAGCGGGCGCACACCCGGCGACCGGGCGCTCCCGAAAGTCATCTCTGTTATGCTCCCGCGCTTGCGCGCAGCGCCGGCGTCGCACCTGCGTCCCCATTCACCGCTCCCTCCCCCACCGCTGTCCGATGGCTGTCTTCACGCCGGTTTCCCGCACTGAGCTCGAGCACTGGCTCGCCGGCTTCGATCTCGGCGCGCTCGTGTCCCACGAGGGCATCGCCTCGGGCATCGAGAACACGAACTATTTTGTCGACACCGACGGCGGGCGCTTCGTGCTGACGCTTTTCGAGCGGCTCGACGCGACGCAGCTGCCCTTCTACCTCGGGCTGATGCGCCATCTGGCGGCACGCGGGATTGCCTGCCCCGATCCGGTCCCGAACCGCCACGGGGCACTGCTGTCGACGCTCAACGGCAAACCGGCCGCTCTGGTGAGCCGGCTGCGCGGGGCCTCGCAGATGTCGCCCGCGCCGGTGCACTGCGCCCAGGTCGGCCGGCTGCTGGCCGGCATGCACCTGGCCGCGGCCGACTATCCCGGCCAACTGCCCAACCTGCGCGGGCTGGCCTGGTGGATCGAGACCGCGCCCCGTGTCGCCGGTTTTCTCGCGCCGCCAGCCGCGGCGATGCTGGCCGACGAACTCGCGGCGCAGCGCGCCTTCGGCGAGAGCGAACTGTGCGCGGCGCTGCCCGGCAGCGCGGTGCACGCCGACCTGTTTCGCGACAACGTGCTCTTCGAGGGCGACGAACTCGGCGGGGCGATCGACTTCTATTTCGCCGGTTGCGACACCTGGCTGTTCGACCTGGCGGTCACCTGCAACGACTGGTGCATCGACGACGCCAGCGGCCGCTTCGACGAGCCACGGCTGGCCGCGCTGCTGTCGGCCTATCTCCAGGTTCGCCGGCCGCTGCCGGCCGAGCGCCAGGCCTGGCCGCTGATGCTGCGCGCCGCGGCACTGCGCTTCTGGCTGTCGCGACTGTTCGACTTCCACCTGCCGCGTCCCGCGCAGATGGTCACCCCCAAGGATCCGGCGCACTTCGAACGGGTGCTGCTGCTGCGCCGCCAATCCGCACCGGCCCTGCCCGAGACTGTCTGATGCACATCGAAATCGTTCCCGCCAAGACCGGCCGAACCTGGGTGCTGGACGGCTTTCGTCTGCTGCGCCGGGCGCCGATGAGTCTGCTGGCGATCACCTTCATCTACCTGCTGGTGCTGATGATGGCCACGCTGATCCCGCTGATCGGGCCGTTCGCGCCGATGATGCTCACCCCCGCGCTGGCGGTGGGCGTGATGCACGCGGTGCGGGCCGGCGAGCGCGGCGAGCCGCCGACGCCGCAGATGCTGTTCGCCGCCTTCCGTGCGCCGACATCCGGCGCCTGGAAGGCGCTGCTGGTGCTGGGCGTGATCAACGCCGGCTCGACACTGGTCGCGCTCGGGCTGGCCTCGGTTGCCGACGGCGGCACGCTGCTGCGCATCGCGACCGGCCAGGCGGTGAGCGAGGATCCGTCACTGCAGGATTCGTCGCTGATCCTCGCGTCGCTGGTGTTCCTGGTCGCCTACACGCCGGTCCAGATGGCGCTGTGGTTCGCGCCGCTGTTCTGCGCCTGGCACGGTCAGTCGCCCCTGAAAGCCCTTTTCTTCAGCTTCGCCGCGGTCCTGAGCAACCGCTGGGCCTTTCTGCAGTTCGCACTCGGCTGGTTCACCGCCGCGCTGCTCGCCTCACTGGCGATCCAGCTGGTGAAGCTGGTGCTCGGCGGCTCGCCGCTGCTGCTGTCGCTGGTGCTCTCACCCACGTCGCTGGTGGTGCTGAGCGCGCTGTACTGCTCGTTCTGGGCCACCTACCGCGACGTGGTCCGCGACTGATCCGGGCGCGCGCCGCCAGTCGGGCGCTCGTCAGGCGATCGCGGTGAGCTTGGCCACCGACAGCGCCAACCACTTGACCCCCTCGGGTCCGAAGTTGATCTGCACCCGGGCATCGGTTCCGCTGCCCTCGATGTTGATGATCACCCCCTCGCCGAAGCGGGCATGGGCAACGCCCTGTCCGACCCGCCAGGAGACGCCGCGATCGAAACCCAGCGCGGCGCGCCGGGCATGGGCGTCGGGCCGCCCGCCATCGGCGTCGCGCGCCAGCCCGATCGCGTCAGCGCGCCCGCGGCCCGAGGATGCAGCACCCTCCCAGGCGCCACCGTAGCCTTCGCGCCAGGCGCCGCCCGAGCGCGCCTGGACCTGCGGGGTCAACCACTTGAGCGACCCCGCCGGCAGTTCCTCGAGGAAGCGCGAACGCAAGTTGTAACGCGTCTGTCCGTGCAGCATGCGGGTCTGGGTGAAGGAGAGGTACAGGCGTTTGCGCGCGCGGGTGATCGCGACGTACATCAGCCGGCGCTCTTCCTCGAGACCATCGGCCTCGGTGACCGAGTTCTCGTGCGGGAACAGACCTTCTTCCAGCCCGGTGATGAACACCGCGTCGAATTCGAGCCCCTTGGCCGAGTGCACCGTCATGAGCTGGACCGCATCGCTGCCCTCGCCGGCCTGGTTCTCGCCGGCTTCCAGCGAGGCGTGCGACAGGAAGGCGGCCAGCGGCGTGATGGCGACCGCCCCGGGCGCATCGGGCGGATCGAGCACCTCGGCGTCGCCCGGCGCAGCGGCGGTGGCGGATGCGCCCTGGGAGAGCCCCAGCGAGGCCGGCACATCCTGACCCAGGCCTTCCTCGGCCAGGAAGGCGGCCGCGGCGGTGACCAGTTCGCGCAGATTCTCGATGCGCTCCTGGCCCTCCTTGTCAGCCAGGTAATGAGCGATCAGGCCGCTGCGCTCGGTGACGTGGGCGACCGACTCGGTGAGCGTCATCGTTCGGGTCTCACGCCCCAGCGATTCGATCATCCGGGTAAAGGCGGTGAGCTTGGCACCGGCCGCGCCCGACAGCGCGCCGACCGACCCGAACAGGCTCAGACCGGCACGCCGGGCAGCGTCCTGGAGGGCCTCGATCGAGCGGGCGCCGATGCCGCGGGCGGGGAAGTTCACCACCCGCAGGAAAGCACCATCGTCATCGGGGTTCTCGATCAGGCGCAGATAGGCCAGCGCGTGCTTGATCTCGGCCCGCTCGAAAAACCGCAGGCCGCCATAGACGCGGTAGGGCACGCCGGCCGAGAACAGCGCGTGTTCGATCACCCGCGACTGGGCATTGGAGCGATACAGGATCGCCATGTCGGCGCGCATCCAGCCCTCGCCGATCAGGCTGCGCACTTCCTCCAGCAGCCACTGCGCCTCCTGGCCGTCGGTCATCGCCTCGTGAACGCGGACCGGCTCGCCCTGGCCGGCTTCGGTCCACAGCTCCTTGCCCAGGCGGCGCGAATTGTTCTGGATGAGCGCGTTGGCGCAGTCGAGGATGTTGCCGTGCGAGCGGTAGTTCTGCTCGAGCTTGATCAGGTTGGGCACCTGGAACTCGCGCTCGAAGGCGGCCATGTTGCCGACATTGGCGCCGCGAAACGCATAGATGCTCTGGTCGTCGTCGCCGACCGCGAACACCGACGCGCCGCCCCCGGCCATCAGCTTGAGCCACCGGTACTGCAGCGTGTTGGTGTCCTGGAACTCGTCGACCAGGATGTGCGCGAAACGGCGCTGGTAGTGCTCGCGCAGCAGTTGCCCGCGGGTGAGCAGCTCGTAGCTGCGCAGCAGCAACTCGGCGAAATCGACCACGCCCTCGCGCTGGCACTGCTCATCGTAGGCGGCGTAGAGCTCGACGCAGCGGCGCGAATACTCGTCGAAGGCCTCGACCTCGCCGGGGCGCTGGCCTTCCTCCTTGGCGTGGTTGATGAAGCTGGCGATGTTGCGCGGCGGGAATCGCTCGTCGTCGACATTGAGCGCCTTGAGCAGGCGCTTGATGGCGGCGAGCTGGTCCTGGGAGTCGAGGATCTGAAAGGTCTGGGGCAGGCCGGCATCGCGATGGTGGGCGCGCAGCATCCGGTTGCACAGCCCGTGGAAGGTGCCGATCCACAGGCCCCGGGTGACGACCGGCAGCATCGCCGACAGCCGGGTAAGCATTTCGCGGGCCGCCTTGTTGGTGAAGGTGACCGCAAGCAGGCCCTGCGGGCTGACCTGGCGGGTCTGGATCAGCCAGGCCATTCGGGTGGTGAGCACCCGGGTCTTGCCGCTGCCGGCACCGGCCAGAATCAGCGCGTGCTGGGCCGGCAGCGTGACCGCGGCCAGCTGGCGTTCATTGAGATTGGCGAGGAGATCGGGCATGGGCGGCGGCGGCGACGGAACACTGGGATTCTACACAGCACCGGGCGGGGGCCTCGGCGAACCGGCGAGGGCCTCAGCGAACCGACGCGGGCAGCAGGCGCCGACTGATCAGCGCGCTGAGCAGGCCCAGCAGGATCGCCCATTCGAGCGACAGCGCGATGGTGGCCAGGAAGGTGACCGCCAGGGGCAGTCGTTCACGGGGCTCCTCGCGCCAGATCCGGGCGATCTCGGGCCGGTCGACCAGGCCCCAGGCCACCAGCAGCAGCAACCCCGAGATGACCGCGAGCGGCAGCCAGCTCGCCAGCGGACCCACGAAGACGAGCAGCAGCAGCAGCACGCCCGAGGCGACCACGCCCGACATCGGCGTGCGCGCACCCGCCGCCGAATTGACCGCCGAGCGGTTGAACGATCCGCTGGCGGGAATCGCCGAGGTGAGCCCGGCAGCCAGGTTGGCCAGGCCCTGGCCGATGAACTCCTGATCGCCGTCCAGGCGATGGCCGTGGCGAACCGCCAGCGCCCGGCTGATCGCCACCGCCTCGATCGAGGCGAGCATGGTCATCACCAGACAGGCTGGCAGCAGCCGGCGCAGGGTCTCCAGCGACAGGTCGGGCAGCGAGAGCTGGGGCAGCGCGCCCGGCAGCGCCGGCACGGTACTCAGCGGCGGCAGCGCCAGCGCGTGCTGCGCCAGCTGGGCCAGCACCGTGCCGGCCACCACCCCCACCAGCATCGCCGGCACGCGCCGGTTCAGCGGCGCCCACAGCCGCACGATGACGATGGTGACGAGCGCCGAGGCAATCGGCAGCGGCTGCCAGCGGGCGATCGCCCCCAGGACACCCAGCCACTGCTGGGCCACCGAACTGCCCCCCGGCAGCGACACGCCGGTGAGCACCGGCAGCTGCGCACTCACGATCAGCACCGCCGCGCCGCCGGTAAAGCCCACGATCACCGAATGGGGCACCCGATCGATCAGCCGGCCGGCCCGGACCAGGCCGAGCAGCACCTGCAGCACGCCGACCAGAAACGAGAGCGTGATCACCAGCCGGATGTAGTCGGGCGATCCGGCGATCGCGATCGGCGCCATCAGCGCGCCGGTGGTCAGGGCGATCGCGTTGGCCGGACCGGTCATCATGATCCGGCTCGAACCGAACAGCGCCGCGATCAGGCAGGGCAGCATCGCCGCATAGAGACCGTACTGCGGCGGCATGCCGGCGAGCGTTGCGAAGGCGATGCCCTGGGGCAGCACCACGATCGCCCCGGTGATGCCGGCCAGTACATCGGCGCGCAGCACGCCGGGCGTGCGCAGCAGGGGCCACCAGGACAGGAAGGGAAGGAAGCGGGAAATCAGACGGGGCAGTCGGGAGGCTCGGACGGGAGTGTCCAACACGAATGCTACGCAATCCCGGCGCCCGGAAAAAACGATATTTGCCGAACCGGCCAATCCGGTTTTCCGACCATCCCGATTTCCGGAATCCCGCCGGGCGCGCCGCGTGAGCCCGGACAAGGCGCCGGCGAGGCCGCCCGGTGCGCCAGGGTGCGCGACAGCACACTCGATGTCGGCGCCGAGATATCCGATAATGCCGCTCTGCGCGGTCGGATTCCGCACCGCGACTGGGCGGGCACGCCAGCCTGCGAGAGTCCGCCCGCTTGCGGTCCAGACATCGGCCCTGACCCGGGCCCTGCCGCGGGCTCTGCCCCCGGTCTCCCCCTTTCCACTGAAGGATTCTCTTGAAACCCGTCCTCAAGCCCCATAGCCCGAACTTCTCGTCGGGCCCCTGCGCCAAGCGCCCCGGCTACCGCCTGGCCGGACTGCCCACCGATGTGCTCGGCCGCTCGCACCGCTCGGCCCTGGGCAAGTCGCGCCTGGCCCTGAGCATCGCCCAGACCCACCGCATGCTCGGACTGCCCGAGGGCTACCGGGTGGGCATCGTGCCGGCCTCCGACACCGGCGCCTTCGAGATGGCGATGTGGTCGATGCTGGGCGCGCGACCGGTCGACGTCTTCAGCTGGGAATCCTTCGGCGAGGGCTGGGCCACCGACATTTCAAAACAGCTCAAGCTGCCCGACACGCGTTACTTCAATGCGCCCTATGGACAGCTCCCCGACCTGGGCCAGGCCGATCCCGCGCACGACATCGTGTTCGCCTGGAACGGCACCACCAGCGGAGTCCGGGTGCCCAACGGCGACTGGATCCGCGACGACCGGCAGGGCCTCACCCTGTGCGACGCCACCAGCGCGGTGTTCGCGATGGACATCCCGTGGGCGAAGATCGACGTCGCCACCTTCTCCTGGCAGAAGGCGCTGGGCGGCGAGGCGGCCCACGGCATGCTGGTGCTGTCGCCGCGCGCGGTCGAGCGCCTGGAGACCTACAAGCCGGCCTGGCCGCTGCCCAAGATCTTCCGCATGACCAAGGGCGGCAAGCTGCTCGAGGAGATCTTCGAGGGCGCCACCATCAACACGCCGTCGATGCTCGCCAACGAGGACTACCTCGACGCCCTGGCCTGGGCCGAATCGATCGGCGGTCTGAACGAACTGATCCGGCGTTCGCAGGCCAACCTGGCCCTGTTCGAAGACTTCGTGGCCACCCGCGACTGGATCCGCTTCCTGGCGGTCGAACCGGCCAACCGCTCGAACACCAGCGTTTGCCTGTCGCTCGATCTGACGCCCGACCAGGTCAAGAAACTGGTCAAACTGCTGGAGACCGAGGGTGCGGCGCTCGACTGCGGCTCCTACAAGGACGCACCGGCCGGCCTGCGCTTCTGGTGCGGCGCGACGGTGCAGCACGAGGACATCGCCTTGATGCTGCCCTGGCTGCAATGGGCGTATGAACAGGTCAAGTCGGCCTGAACCGGAGACAAACGATGAAACTGCATGACCTCAAAGCCGGCACCAACCCGCGGCGCGTGCGCATCTTCCTGGCCGAGAAGGGCATCACCGTGCCCACGGTCCAGGTCGACATGATGGCCGGCGAGAACCGGGCGCAGCCCTACCTCGCGCTCAATCCGCTGGGCACCATGCCCCTGCTCGAGCTCGACGACGGCACGGTGCTGACCGAGTCGGTCGCCATCTGCCGCTATTTCGATGAGCGGCAGCCCGATCCGCCGATGTTCGGTGTCGGCCTGCAGGAACGCGCGCAGGTCGAGATGTGGAACCGGCGCCTGGAACTCGAACTGCAGATGCCGATCCAGCATGCCTTCGTTCACCTGTCGCCATTCTGGGCGGGTCGTCGCCCCCAGGTGCCGGCCTACGGCGAGGTGGCGCGCGCCCGCGCGCTCGAGGTGATGGGCTGGCTCGACACCGAGATCGGCACGCGCCCGTTCTTCGTGGGCGAGCGCTACACCGTGGCCGACATCACTGCCCAGTGCGCACTGCTGCTGGGCCGCAACACCGGCACGCCGATTCCCGCGGCACTTGTCAACCTGACCCGCTGGTTTGCCGAGGTCTCGGCCCGGCCGACCGCGCGGGCCTGAACCCGGCGCACCGAAAACGCCATCCGTCCTCTTTCACCCACCCACTCAGGAGCATCCCCAATGACCCACAGCATCGTCGCCACCATCAAGGTCAAGGACGGTCACGCCGCCGACTTCGAAGCCGTCGCCCTCAAGCTCGTCGCCGCGGTCAACGCCAACGAACCGGGCTGCCGGCTCTACACCCTGAGCAAGGGCGACGACCCCTTGACCTATGTGTTCATGGAGCGCTATGCCGACGACGACGCGCTCAAGAACCACCGCGCCACCGATCATTTCCGCACCCTGGGCCGCGAAATGGGCGCCTTCATGGACGGCCCGCCCCAGGTGCTGCGGATGAAGGAACTGGGCTGAGTCAGGCCCCCGGGGCGGGCGGGCGCCGGCGGATCATCCGCAGCGCGGTGTACGCCAGCACGGTCTGCCCCGACTGATTCATCACCGCATTGGCGGTCAGGCACAGCGAGCGGTCGGGCTTGGATGTCTCGCGCAGCGACTCGACCGTCGAGCGCACCCGGATGGTGTCGCCCAGGAAGGTCGGCCCCTTGACCGCCAGTTCCGACTGCAGGAAGGCCAGGCCGCGGATCCGGACCGCGCCCAGCGTCAGCCCTTCGGCGAACGCGAACACCATCGCCCCGGGGACGAAACGCCCGCTGATCGCCGAGTCGGCACGATCGTGATGGTCGGTGAACAACGGCTCGGTGAGCCAGGTGAGGTTCAGCCAGGCGACCAGATCGGGTTCGGTGATGGTTCGGCCCTGGGTCAGCCAGTGGCTGCCCACCTGCAGGTCCTCCCACCAGATGTCGGGGGCGATCAGTGCGGTCATCGGGACTTCCTTTTCTCGGGGTGAAGACGGGCAGCCGCGATGCTGCGGCGTCCGATTATCGACTGCCGGGCGCACGCCGTTCCGATCGGTGCATCGCGGCGCGCGCGAGGCCCTGCGCCGAGCGAGTCCCGGGTTTGACCGGTCGCGTCCGCCCCCCCTAGACTCAGGACGCACAGGTCGGGCGCGGCGGCTGGCGGCACCGGCGTGGCGAGGGCGCCATCGCCCGCGCTGAAACGCCTTCCCGACCCCCTACTTTTCTTCGAATGCCCGTATGACCGTCAAGCTGCGCAAACCCACCGCCGCCACCACGCCGATCCACCTGGTCGATCGCTCGACCTTCGAGGCCACCGCGGCCGCGATGCCGGCGGCCACGCGGCGCTGGCTGACCACCCTGGGCTTCAAGGGCGACCCGGACACGCGGGCCCTGGTGCCCGATGCCGATGGCAAGCTCGCCTCGGTCTGGGCCGGTGTGCGCAGCGCCGCGCACCCCTACGCCCTGTCGGCGCTGCCGCGCGCGGTGCCGGTGGGCCGGTATCGCCTGGGCAAC
Organism: uncultured beta proteobacterium; assembly: GCA_903934295.1. Classification (GTDB taxonomy): domain Bacteria; phylum Pseudomonadota; class Gammaproteobacteria; order Burkholderiales; family Burkholderiaceae_E; genus Quisquiliibacterium. The sequence goes on along the minus strand of CAIZNI010000015.1, from coordinate 181,312 downwards.
GAAGGGCTGACGGTGGACCCGGAAGCCGCCGCGCTGTCATGGCAGCTCGGCGCCTACAGCTTCAGCCGCTACAAGTCGCCCCGGCGCGCGCCCGCCGAGCTGATGCTGACGCCGGGGCCCGGTGCCACGCGCGGCCTGATGATGGCCAACGCCCTGTGCGCCGCGCGGGACCTGATCAACACCCCGGCCGAGCACCTGGGCCCGGCCGAGCTTGCCGACGCGGTGCACAAGCTGGCCGACGCCCACGGCGCGAGCTTCCACCAGACCGTGGGCGATGCGCTGCTCAAGGAGGGCTTTCCGGCGGTGCATGCGGTGGGCCGCGCGGCGGCCCGCCCGCCGCGCCTGATCGAACTGCTGTGGGGCGATCCGGACCACCGTCGGCTGACCCTGGTCGGCAAGGGCGTGTGCTTCGATTCGGGCGGGCTCGACATCAAGTCGCCCGAGGGCATGCGCCAGATGAAGAAGGACATGGGCGGCGCGGCCATCGCGATCAGCCTGGCCTCGCTGGTGATGGAACTGCGCCTGCCGGTGCGCCTGCAGCTGCTGATCCCGGCGGTCGAAAATGCGATCGCCGGCAACGCCTATCGGCCGGGTGATGTGATCCGGACCCGCAAGGGGCTGCACATCGAGATCGGCAACACCGACGCCGAGGGCCGGGTGATCCTGTGCGACGCGCTGGCCTACGGCGCCGAAAGCCGTCCGGAGCTGATGATCGACCTCGCCACGCTCACCGGCGCCGCACGCATCGCACTGGGTCCGCAGCTGCCGGCGCTGTTTTGCCGGCGGATGGACCTGGCGCGCGAGCTGGTCGATCGCAGCCTGGCGCTCAACGATCCGCTGTGGCATCTGCCGCTGTGGCGCGACTACCACCGTGGCATCGAAAGCGAGATCGCCGACATCGTGAACACCGGACGCGGCCCGATGGCCGGCGCGATCAGTGCCGCGCTGTTCCTCGAAGACTTCGTGCCCAAGGACATGGACTGGCTGCACCTCGATGTGTTCGGCTGGAACGACGTGCCGCGGCCCGGCCGCCCGGTGGGCGGCGAGGCGCAGGCGGTGCGCACGCTGCTGGCGTATCTGGAGCAGCGCTTCCGCTGAGCCGGACACGCGGGCGACCCGGCGGGAGCGTCCGCGACCGGGCCGAGCCGAGCTAGAGAGGCGCCTCGCGCAGCCGCGCCGTCAACCCCGCATCGACCGAGCGCCCGTCGGCACTCAGCGCCACCCCATACACCGCGCGCGCCGCGGTCTCGCTCACGATCTCGTCGCGCACATCGGCCAGCACCGCCTGCGGATCGCGCGCCATCGGATCGCCCCAGCCACCGCCGGCGCTGGAGCGCACCCGGATGGTGGCCGGGCCCAGGTGCTGGATGCCGTACTGCGGCGGGGGCATCGGGCCGCGCTCACGGTCCTCCACATCCATGATGCCGGGGGCACCGGTGAGCCCGCCGTTGACGCCGAAACCCGATGGCCGCCCGACCCCCTCGGAGCGGATCGCGTGCGCGGTCGGCACCCGCAGCTCGCACAGGTAATCGACCCCGGCGCCCCCGCGGAACTGTCCGGCGCCGGCGGTGTCGGTGCGCAGTTCCTGGCGCAGGATGCGCACCGGATAGGCCTGCTCGTAGCCCTCGACGTTGGGCAGCGTCAGCCCGCCCAGCGAGATCATCAGCCCGATGCACTGGAAGCCGTCGCGGCCCTTGACCGCGCCGCCGCCGGACGAGCCATGCCAGTGGTACATCACGAAAAAGCGGCCGTCCTCGGCGGTGCCGGAACTCAAGCCGTAACAGGCCTTGCCCCACCCCGCACAGGCCTGTTCGGGACGCGCCTGCGCCAGCGCCTTCCAGCAGGCGCTGATGATGTCGGTGGCCGGGTAGACAGTGTTCATCGTCATCGGCGCCGGGGCCCGCGCGTTCACCACCGTGCCTTCGGGCGCGATGATGGTGATCGGCCGGAACAGACCGTCGTTGCGCGGTAGCGAATGGTCGAAGAAGGTCGAGACCGCCACATAGACCGACGAGTAGGTGTTGGCCAGCGAGCTGTTCTTGAAGCCCATGATCTGCGGCGAGCTGCCGGTGAAGTCGAACACCAGTTCGTCCTCGCGCACCTGCAGGGTCACCCGCACCGGCACATCGACCTTCTTGAAACAGTCGGTGTCGCTGCCGTCCTCGCCCCGGTAGGTGCCCGGGGGCAGCGTGCGGATCTCGGCGCGCATGCGCGCCTCGCCGTGGCGCAGCAATGCATCGAAATAAGCCAGGCCGGTGTCCACGCCGGCGTCGGCCAGCATCGCCGTGACACGCTCGCCCCCGATCCGGGTCGAGCCCAGCATCGCACTCAGGTCGCCCTCCATCAGGTCGGGGCAGCGCGAGTTCAGCAGCAGCAGGCGCATCAGGTCGCGGCGCAGCCGGCCGGCCTCGACCAGCTTGAGCACCGGCAGCCGGATTCCCTCGTGGAAGATCTCGGTGGCCTGCGGGTTGTAGGTCCCGGCCGCGCCGCCGCCGATGTCCGACTGGTGCGCCCGGTTGCAGGTGAAGGCGCAGAAACGGCCGTCCACGAACACCGGCCGGATCATCGTCCAGTCGGGCAAGTGATTGCCGCCCGCGGTGTAGGGGTCGCTCAGCAGGAACACGTCGCCCTCGGCGATGTCGCCGGCGAAGTCGCGCAGCACCGCCTTGAGCGCGAAGCCCCCGCCGCCGCTGTGGATCGGGATGCCGTCGGCCTGCGCGATGATCTCGCCGCGCGCGGTCGCCACGAAACAGGTGAAGTCGTGGCTCTGGCTGAAGATCGGGCTGCGCGCGGTGCGCGTCATGATCCAGCCCATCTGGTGCGAGATGTGGTCGGCCTGCTTCTGGATCACGGCGAGCCGGATCGGGTCGATCGCGACGGCGTCGGTGGGCGTGATGTCGGTCGGCGTCTGGGGAGCGCTCATGCGGCGGCCTGCGGAGTCGAGGGAACGATCAGGTAGTTGCCGGCGGCGGTCACGCACAGGCGCTGGCCGGTCTCCACCAGCAAGGTGGTGGTGAGCTCGTCGATGATCGCCGGGCCGCTGACGACATGACCGGGGCGCAGCCCCGCGCCGTCATGGACTGGGGTGGGCAGCGTGCCGGCGGCATCGCTGATCCAGACCGGACGAATCGACTTCGGCGCGGGCGGTTCGGCCGACCCGCCCGCCGGCACGGCCCGCTGGCGCGGCGCCAGGCGTCCGCTGGCCGCCACCTTCAGACTGAGCACCTCGATCTCGCCGCCCGGCTGAAAATGGCCATAGAGCCGCTGGTGATCGCGCTCGAAGGCCTCGCGCAGCCCCGCGGCATCCGGCGCGCCGGCGCACGCGATCGACACCGGCCACTGCTGACCGGTGTAACGCAGGGCCAGGCTGCGCTCCAGCACGATCGCCGGCGCGGCGAATCCCTGGCGGCCCAGCGCCTGCACCGCCTGCGCCTCGACCTCGCGAAAGGCCTGCTCCAGGCGGGACGACTGCGCATCGTCCAGCGGCCGGTACCAGCTCAGCAGCCGGTCGATGCGGACATCGGTGTTGCACATGCCGAAGGCGCAGAAGACGCCGGCCAGCCGCGGCACGTAGATCGCCGCGCAGCCGAGCGCCCGACCGACCGCGGCGCCATGCAGGGGCCCCGCGCCGCCGGCCGCGATCAGGGTGAACTCGCGCGGGTCGTAGCCGCGCTCGATGCTCACCCGCTCGACCGCGTGCTGGATGTTCTGCTCGACCAGTCGCAGCAGCCCGGCGGCCGCCTGCTCGACCGACAGTCCCATCGGCCGCGCCAGATGCGTGTCGACCGCCTGCCAGGCCCGGTCGAGGTCCAGCGCAATCGCGCCGCCGGCATACGGACCGGGCGCGAGCCGGCCCAGCACGAGTTGCGCATCGGTGACGGTGGGTCGGGTGCCGCCCAGGCCATAGGCGGCCGGACCGGGCCGCGCGCCGGCGCCCTGCGGGCCGGCCTGCAGCAGACCGGCCGCATCCAGATGCCCGAGCGTGCCGCCACCGGCGCCGATGGTGTGGATCTCGACCGAGGGGATGGCGATGCAGTAGCCATCGACATCGAGCTGGTCGGTCATCTGGACGGCGCCGTCGCGCATCAGCGTCACGTCGCAGCTGGTGCCGCCGACCTCGATGGCCACCAGGTTGCGCGAGCCGGTGTCCTCACCGTAATGGCGGATCGACCCGACCCCCGAGGCCGGCCCCGACAGCACCATCTGCACCGGCTGCGGCCCGACCTCGTTGACATCGAGCGCACCACCGTTGCTTTGCACGATCAGCAGCGGGCGGACCAGGCCGAGCGCCTGCAGGCGCGCATCGAGCGCGCGCAGATACGGCACGGTGCGCGGCCCGACATAGGCATTGGCCGCCACCGTCGAGCTGCGTTCATACTCGCCCATCACCGGCGCGATGTCGCTCGAGCAGGACACCGCGATGCCGGGCCATTCCTGCGCGATCAGGTCGCGCACCTGCCATTCGTGCGCCGGATTGCGAAAGCTGTTGAGCAGGCAGATCGCGATCGCCTCGACCGATTCCTCGCGAAACACCGCCAGCACCGCGCGCACCGAGCCGGCATCGAGCGACACCAGCACTTGCCCGCCGGCATCGATGCGCTCGACCACGCCGCGGCGCAGCCGGCGCGGCACCAGTGGCGGGGCGAACGGGGCGCGGTGATCCCAGACATCGGCGCGCAGGCCGCGGCGGATCTCCAGGCTGTCGCGAAAGCCTTCGGTGGTGATCAGGCCGACCCGCGCGCCCTTGCGCTCGAGCAGGGTGTTGGTGGCGATGGTGGAGCCGTGCACCAGCAGTTCGCAGTCGGCCAGCAGCGCGCGCGAATCGCGCCCCAGCGCGCGCGCTGCCCCGGCGATCGCGTCGAGCACGCCGACGGTGGGGTCCTGCGGGGTGGTGGGTGCCTTGTGCGCGAAGAGTTCGCCGGCGGCGCCGGCGACGACCAGATCGGTGAAGGTGCCGCCGATGTCCACGCCGATGCGAAACGGCGCGCGGATCGGGAAGGTCATGCGCGTGCTCCTGTGGACAGCCCGGCCGGCGGAAGGCGGCCGCGGGCGACCTCGTTCCGGTACTGTGCCACAGCACGCCGGCCCGGTTCTGCCGGGCGCCGTTTGACGGTAGCATTGCCGGCTGCAGCGAATCGACGACCCCAGAAAGCCCCCCCGATGTTCCAGCTGACCGACGAGGCAGTCGACACTTTCGAGCGCGACGGCGTGTTGCCGATGCCCGGCGCCTTCGCCGACTGGGTCGAGACCCTGCGGGCGGGCGTCGCCCGCAACATGGCCGAGCCCAGCGCGCTGGAGCGGACCTACCGCCCCGCCGACGGATCGCCGGCCTTCTTCCAGGACTACTGCAGTTGGGACCGGATCGACGAATACCGCCGCTTTGTCTTCGAGTCGCCGGCCGCTCGCCTGGCCGCGGCGCTGATGCGATCGCGGCGCGCCCGGTTCTTTCATGAGCACATCCTGGTGAAAGAGGCCGGGACCTCGGTGCGCACGCCCTGGCACCAGGACCAGCCCTACTACTGCGTCGATGGCCGCCAGAGCGTGAGCTTCTGGATCGCACTGGACCCGGTCGCGCGCGAGATCGTGCCTGAGTATGTCAGCGGCTCGCATCGCTGGGGCCGGGACTTCAGCCCGCAACGCTTCGACGGCAGCAAGCTCTACCCGCAGGATGATTTCGCAGCGCTGCCCGACATCGAGGCCGAGCGCGCGCGCCATCCGATTGCCGGCTGGGCGATGGCGCCCGGTGACGCGGTGGCCTTTCACTTTCGCACGGTGCACGGCGCCCCGGCCAATGCGTCGGGCACCCGCCGGCGTGCCTTCTCGGCGCGCTGGGTCGGCGACGACGCGGTGTTCGTGCAGCGCGCCGGTCGCACCTCGCCGCCCTTCCCCGACCTCACGCTGGCCCCCGGCGAGCCGCTGACCGGACCGCAGTTCCCGGTCGCCTTCGAGGGGCCCGCCGCCTGAAGACCCGCGGGTGCGCCGGGCCCGCGCGGGTCGCCGACCAGCCCGACGCCGGCGGTCCCACCCCGCGGCTCCACCCCGCTGTCCGATCCCGCTGTCTGATCCCGTTCACCGCGCACCCGCGCCATGCCTGCCCCGTTTCTTGACCTTCGACCACCACAGGAACCCGAGATGACCACCCGACACGCACTGCTCCGCTCCCTGGCCGCCTGCACGCTGCTGCCGCTGGCCCTGGCGATGCCGGCTACCGCGCTGGCCCAGAACGAGATCCGGATCGGGTTCCACGCCCCCCTGACCGGCTTTGCCGCCTCCGACGGCAAGTCTTCGCTGATGGGCGCCGAGCTCGCGGTCGAGCAGCTCAACGCAGCCGGCGGCGTGCTCGGGCGCAAGCTGGCACTCACCGTGCTCGACGACCAGGCGCGACCCGACCAGGCGGTGCCGCTGGCCAACCGACTGATCGGCGACGGCCACAAGGTGGTGATCTCGGGCAGCTACTCCGGCCCGACACGGGCCTCGGCCGGTGTCTTCCACGCCGCGAAGATCCCCTACGTCTCGGCCTACGCGATCCACCCGGACATCACCCGTGCCGGCAACTTCGTGTTCCGCACCTCGTTCATGGGCGAGGTGCAGGGCCGCGCCGCCGCCCGGCTGATCGGTGACAACCTGAAGAAGAAGAAGGTCACGGTGGTCTTCGTGAACAACGACTTCGGCCAGGCACTGGTGGCCGGCTTCAAGGACGCCGCGCCGAAATTTGGTGTGCAGATCGCCAGCGAATACAGCTTCGCGATGGCCGACCGGCAGTTCGGCTCGATCGTCGCCAGCATCAAGCGCGACGAACCCGAAGTCATCTACCTGCCCGCCTATTTCTTCAACGGCGGCCCGCTGGTGGCGCAGCTGCGCGCCGGCGGCGTGACCGCGCCGATCGTGGGCACCGAAGGCATCGACACCGAGAAATTCATCGAGGTCGCCAAGGGCGCAGCCGAAGGCGTGCTGGTGACCACCTCGCTGGACCGCGACTCCAAGGATCCCGAGATGCGCCGCTTTATCGAAGATTTCCAGAAGCGCCACAACACCCCGGCCGACATGGTCGCCGCCTCGACGCACACCGCGGTGCGGGTGGTGGCCGATGCGATCCGGCGGGCCGGCACGGCCGACGACCCGGCGAAGCTGCGCGACGCGATCGCCGCCACCAAGGACCTGCAGACCGCGACCGGGCGGATCTCGTTCAACAACCTGGGCGAGGTCTACAAGTCGGCGGTCATCCAGGTGGTGCGCGAGGGCAAGTTCCGCGGCTATGCGGTGATCGACGACCCGGTGCTGCTGGCGCCGCCCACCCGCTGATCCGACGGTTACGCGCGCCGCCCGATGTTCGCACTCGAGATCGCCGCGATCGGCCTGATCTGGGGCTGCACCTACGCGATGATGGCCCTGGGCCTCACGCTGGTGTACGGGCTGCTGCGCGTGCTCCATGTCGCGCACGCCACGGTGTTCACGCTGGGCGCCTATGTCGGGCTGCTGGTGGCCAACCACGCCGGTTCGCTGTGGCTCGCCTTTCCGGCGGCGATGCTGGCCGCCGGCATCCTCGGTCCACTCATCTACCGGCTGGTCTATGAGCCGATGCTGGACAAGCCGCCCCATGTGGCGCTGATCGCCTCGATCGGGCTGCTGGTGGCGATGGAGGATGGGTTTCGCCTGATCTTCGGGCCCTATGGCCTGTCCTTCAACGACAACGCCTGGATCACCACCAGCTACACGGTGGCCGGCATCAGCATCAACCAGGTCCAGGTCTGGATCGTGATCGCCGCCTGCCTGCTGCTGGCGGTGTTCGCCGCGTTCAGCGCGCGCTCGCGTGCCGGCGTGGCCTGGCGCGCCACGGTGTCCGATCCGGCGATGGCGGCCAGTTTCGGGGTCGACGTGATCCGGGTGCGCTACCTGAACTTCTTCATCGCCTCGGTGCTGGCGGCGGTGGCCGGCGTGCTGGTCGGACTGCTGAACAATCTGGTCGAGCCGGGCATGGGCAACGTGATCAGCTACAAGGGGCTGGCGATCATCGTGCTGGGCGGTCTGGGCAGCGTGCCCGGAACCCTGCTGGCGAGCCTGTTGCTGGGGGTGGTCGAGAGCTTCGGCACCCTGTATCTGGCCAAGGTCATGGACCGTGATGCGATCGCCTTCCTCTTTCTGATCGTGATGCTGATGCTGCGCCCGCAGGGCCTGCTCGGCGTGCGGCGCTGACGCCCGGACCGCGCCGATGAATGCCTATCTGGTCAGCGTGGCGACCTTCGCCGCGCTCAATGTGATCCTGGCGCTGGGCCTGAACCTGATCAGCGGGCTGTGCGGCCAGATCAGCCTGGGCCATGCCGCGTTCTACGGCATCGGCGCCTATGCGACCGCGCTGAGCGCGGTGAGCGGCGTGCCCTTCGGGCTGGCGCTGCTGATCGGCGCGCTCGCGGCCGGAGTGGCCGGCGTGATCACCGGCATCGCCAGCCTGCGGGTACGCGAGGACTTCCTCGCGATCGTCACCATGGGCGTGGGCTTCGTGTTCCTGGGCGTGGTGCGCAAGGCTCCCTGGTTCGGCGCCGAGATGGGCATCTCGAAGATCCCGGCAGCGCCCCTGGACAAGACCGGCCTGGCAGTGCTGGCCATCGTGCTGGCACTGGCCTTCATCGCCTTCAGCCTGCATGTCGGGCGCAGCTGGATGGGCGAATCGTTCCGGGCCGTGGCACAGGACGAGGACGCAGCCCGCACCATCGGCCTCGATGTTTCGGGCTCCAAGCTGGCTGCCTTTCTGATCGGCACCTCGGCGGCTGGCCTGGCCGGCGGGCTGTACGCCTACCTGACACAGCTGGTGGTGCCCGATACCTTCGGCTTCGTGCAATCGGTCACCGTGCTGGCGATGGTGGTGATCGGAGGTATCGGGTCGACCTGGGGCGTGGTCGCCGGCGCGGTGCTGCTCACCCTGATGCCCGAGTTGTTTCGCTTCATCAACGACTACAAGCTGCTGGTCTACGGCGGCCTGCTGCTGCTGGTGATGCGCCTGAGCCCGGGCGGCCTGGCGGGCCTGCTGGTCCGAAGGCGCCGATGATGCTGCACACCGACTCGGTCAGCCTCTCGTTCGGCGGTGTGCAGGCAGTGCGCGAGGTATCGCTGTCGGTGCAGGCCGGCGAACTGCTGGGATTGATCGGACCCAATGGCGCCGGCAAGACCACCTTCCTGCGCCTGCTCACCGGCATCCTGGCACCGGACTGCGGCGCGATCCGCTTCCAGGACCGCGACATCACGCGCGCCCCGATCCACCGGCGCGCCCGCCTGGGCATGGCAATGACCCACCAGATCGTGCGGCCGTTCCGCGAGATGAGCCTGATCGAGAATGTGATGATCGCGGCAGTGCCGGAAATCACCGCGAACCCGTGGCGGGCACTGGTGCATGTCCGGCGCGACCGGGCGCGGGCCCGGGCACTCGGCCTGCTCGAGCGGCTGGGCATCGCCGATGCCGCCGACCGGCCCGCGCACACCCTGCCGCTGGGCTATCTGAAACGCATGCAGGTGGCGCGCGCGCTGGCGTTCGAGCCGCGCCTGCTGCTGCTCGACGAGCCGCTGGCCGGCCTGAACTACACCGAGGCGACGCGTCTGGCCGACCTCATCGTGCAGCTCAACCGCGAGGGCCGCACCGTGGTCCTGGTCGAGCACAACATCGCCGAAGTGGTGCGGATCGCGAGCCGCCTGGCGGTGCTGCACAACGGCGCGCTGCTGGCCGAAGGACTGCCCGCCGCGGTGATGGCGCGCGCCGATGTCCGCGCCGCGTATCTGGGCAAGGCGGGCAGCGATGCTTGAGCTGCGCGCCATGGGCTGCGGCTACGGCCAGATCCGGGCGCTCGATTCGCTCGATCTGACCGCGGCTCCCGGAACCCTCACCGCGCTGCTGGGCCCCAACGGCGCCGGCAAGACTTCGACCATGATGGCGATCGCCGGCCATGTGCAGGTCCAGCAAGGCGCCATCTGGTTCGAAGGCCGGGACATCACGCGGGCCTCGCCGGTGGCGCGCACGCGCGCCGGCATCAGCATCGCGCCGGAGGGCCGGCGGATCTTTCCGGATCTGACGGTGGCCGAGAATCTGCTGGTCGGGGGCTACACCCGCCGCATGGCCGAGGCGCGAGCGGCCGAAGAGCGGGTACTCGACCTGTTTCCGCGGCTGCGCGAACGCCACCGCCAGCGCGCCGGTTCGCTGTCGGGCGGCGAACAGCAGATGCTGGCGATCGGCCGCGCGCTGATGGCCGGACCGCGCCTGCTGCTGGTCGACGAGCTCTCGCTGGGGCTGATGCCGGCGATGGTCGATGTCTGCCTGGCGGCGCTGCTGTCGCTCAAGGAACAGGGCCTGGCCATCATGCTGGTGGAGCAGAACACCCAGCGCGCGCTGGAGGTGGCCGACTCGGTCACCGTCATCGCCTCGGGGCGGATGATGTTCCAGGGGTCCGGTGCGCAGGCGCGCGCCAACCCGGACCTGGTCGATTCACTTCTCGGGCTGTCCGGGCACGGTCCGCCGGCTGACTGAAATCCGGATGCCCGTCCGCCGTGCTGCCCGCGAACCGGTCACCCGATCACCGATCCGCGCGTTGCGTCCCTTGCACCCTGCCTGATCTTTCTGCCAGCCACCCCGGAGCCACTCCATGACCGCTACACGTTCTTCCTCACGCCGCCGGCTGATGGCCGCCGCACTCGCACTGCCCGCGGCCGGACTGACCAGCCAGGTCCGGGCCCAGACCCCGGCCTGGCCGGCCAAACCGATCCGCATCATCGTCGGCTTTCCGGCGGGCAGCTCGACCGACTCGATCGCTCGCGTGCTGGCCGAGCACCTGCGCACGAAGCTGGGCCAGCCGGTGATCGTCGAGAACAAGCCGGGTGCCAACGGGATACTCGGTGTGACCGAGGTGGCACGCGCACCGGCCGACGGCTACACGCTGCTGGCCACCAACTCGAGCAGCATCACCGTCAACCCCCAGATCTACCGCAAGATCAGCTACCAGGTCGCCGACTTCGTACCGGTCAGCATGGTCGTCTCGGCCCCCTTCGTGCTCACGGTAAACGCCGCCGCCGAACGCACCGCGTCGGTCAACACCGTGGCCGATCTGGTCGCGCTGGCGCGTGCCCGCCCCGGGCAGCTGACTTACAGTTCGGGCGGCCCCGGCAACCTCGCCCACCTGGGCTTCGAGATGATCAACAACCGGGCCGGGATCAAGACCACCCATGTGCCCTACAAGGGCGGTGTCGCGGCGCAGATCGGCCTGCTGGGCAAGGAAGTCGATGCGCAGCTCGACACGCCGTTGGCGGTGCCTCATGTCAAGGCCGGCCGGCTCAAGGCGCTGGCGGTGACGACCGCAAAGCGCTGGCCCGATCTGCCCACAGTGCCGACCCTGAGCGAAGCCGGCTATCCGGGTTTCGACGTGTCGTTCTGGCTCGGCATGCTGGCGCCGGCACAGACCCCGCCCGCGGTAATCCAGGCACTTGCCGCGGCGATCCGTTCGGTCCGCGAGGACGCCAATGCGATGAAGACGCTGCAACTGCAGGGGACGGTGGAACTGAACGAGCCGGCCGCCTTCGCCGCCCAGATCCGCACCGAGATCGCGACCTGGGGCGAAGTGATCCGGCGCGAGAACATCCAGGTCGACTGACACGCGGCGGGTGGCCGGCTGCGTCGGGCTGCGTCGGGCTGCACCGGCGCAGCCGCCAGGCACGGCCGGTCAGACCAGGTGGACCGCCAGCCCGGCCAGTGCGCAGGCGGCGATCACCTGGATGACCGATCGTTTGAACCGAAACAGCGCGATCGCCGCTGCCAGCGCAATCAGGGCCGAGACCGCATCGAACGGCCCGGAAAAGCCGAGCGGCCAGAACACGTGGTAACCGAAGAACAGCGCCAGGTTCACGATCACCCCGACCACCGCCGCGGTGATCGCGGTCAGCGGTCCGGTGAAGTTCAGGTCGTCGTGCGTGGACTCGACCAGCGGGCCGCCGGCCAGGATGAACAGGAACGACGGCAGAAAGGTGAACCAGGTGACCAGCGTGGCGGCCACTGCGCCGGCCAGGAACAAGCGGTCGGGCCCGAACAGCGCGGCCAGATCCGCGCTCTGCCAGCCGCCGGCGAAGGCGACGAACGCGACCACCATGATCAGCGGGCCCGGCGTGGTTTCGCCCAGCGCCAGCCCATCGATCATCTGGGTGGGCGTGACCCACCCGTAATGCGACACCGCCCCCTGATAGACATAGGGCAGCACCGCGTAGGCGCCGCCGAAGGTGAGCAGCGCCGCCTTGGTGAAGAACCAGCCCATCTGGGTCAGCGTGCCCGACCAGCCCTGGATCGCCATCAGCGCGCCCATCGGCACCAGCCAGAGCAGCGCGCCCACCGCCAGCACCAGCGCCAGCCGCGACGCCTTGAATCGCGCATGGTCGGGCGTGGGGGTGTGGTCGTCGATCAGCGCAGCGCCGAAGTGGCGGGCCGGCTTGCCATGGCCGCCGCCGGCCGCGAAGCGCGTCGGCGCGAGCCGGCCGCCGACGAACCCGATCAGGGCCGCGCCGAGCACGATCAGCGGAAACGGCAGCCCGAGCGCGAAGATCGCCACGAACGACGCGGCGGCGATCGCCCACAGCACGCCGTTTTGCAGCGCCCGCGACCCGATCCGCCAGGCCGCCTGCAGCACGATCGCGGTGACCGCCGGCTTGATGCCATGGAACAACCCGGCCACCACCGGCAGGTTGCCGAACGCGATGTAGACCCACGACAGCAGGATCAGCAGGAACAGCGAGGGCAGCACGAACAGGACGCCCGCCGCCACGCCGCCGCGGGTGCGATGCATCAGCCAGCCGAGGTAGGTGGCGAGTTGCTGCGCCTCGGGGCCGGGCAGCACCATGCAGTAGTTCAGCGCGTGCAGGAAGCGCTTCTCGCTGATCCAGCGGCGCCGCTCGACGAGCTCGGTGTGCATGATCGCGATCTGGCCGGCCGGCCCGCCGAAACTGATGAAGCCCAGCTTCAGCCAGAACCGCAGGGCTTCGCCAAAAGACGCCGACGGCACCGGCTCGGCAGCCGCCACCGCGGGAGCACTGTCAGGGACGGTCATCGGGCGCAAACCCCTCGCAGTCGCCACGCGCGTCGCGCGCGCCACAGACCCGGGACCGTACCACAGTGTCACAGTGCCACTCGACCCGGCCTGTACACTCGGGCACATGAAACGGCAAATCTGGGCGCTGTCGGCTGTCAGCTGCCTGTTGGCGGGCACGACCGGCTGGCTGCTGGCCCGGGCGCCGGCGCAGCCACTGGTGACGGTGACGAGCGGGCCGCTGGCCCAGTCGCTGGTCTTTTCCGGCCGGGTTGCCGCCCGGGTGCGAGTCGAACTGGGCGCCGCGGTGACCGGCCGGGTCGCCCAGGTGCTGGTGCGCGAAGGCGATGTCGCGCAGGCAGGGCAACTGCTGGTGCAACTGGAAACCGACGAGCTGCGCGCCCAGCTCGATCAGGCCGGGGCCCTCGTGCAATCGGCGCGCGCCCGCGCCGACAGCCAGCGCGAGCTCGCCCTGCCGACCAGCCTGGCGACGCTGGCCCAGGCCGATGCCAATCTCGCGGTCGCCAGACAAGAGGCGCAGCGCACCCAGGCACTTTTCGCGCGTGGATTCGTGGCCCAGGCGCGGGTCGACGAGACCGAGCGGGCGTTACGCGTCGCCCAGGCCCAGGTGCAGGCAGCCCAGACCGGCGCACGGGTCAATGCCGGGACGGGCAATGAAGCCCTCCAGGCACGCCTGCGGGTCGTGGAAGCCGAAACCGCCGCGGCACTGGCACAGACCCGCTTGCAGCAGACCCGGATCCGCGCACCCAGCGCCGGGCGGGTGGTGGCGCGCAGCGTCGACCCGGGCCAGGTCGTGCAGCCTGGCAAGGTTCTGCTGCAATTCGCCGCCGACGGACCCACCCAGCTGATCGGCCAGGCCGACGAGAAGTTTCTCGCGCTGCTGGCCCCCGGACAGCTCGCGACCGTGCTGGCCGACGCGTTTCCCGAGCAGCCCTTCCAGGCATCGATCAGTTCCATCGCCCCGAGCGTCGATCCCCAGCGCGGCACGATCGAAGTGAAGTTTTCGGTGGTCTCCCCACCCGCCTTCCTGCGCGAGGACATGACGCTGTCGCTGCAATTGCAGACAGGGCGCCGCGAGCAGGCCCTGACGCTGCCGGCCAGCGCGGTACTGGGGGCGGGCGCCGAGGGACGGGTGCGCCGGATCGTCGACGGGCGGGTCAGCGAGCAGACTGTTCGGGTGGGACTGCGCACGCTCGAGCGGGTCGAGATCGTCGAGGGACTGACGGCCGGCGAGAGCGTGCTGGCGCAGCCGCTGAGCGTGCAGCCGGGCGCCCGCGTGCGTGCCGGCGAACCGCGCTGACGGACCCGGACCGCGATGGGCTTCGCCTGGCGGATCGCCGTCCGTTTCCTGGTCGAGGGACGGCTGCAGACCGCGCTGATGGTGGTCGGTGTGGCGTTCGGGGTCTCGGTGGTGACCTACATCACCGCACTGGTCAACGGGCTGCAGGAAAACACCATCCGCCGCACGCTGGGGGTGCAGCCGCACCTGACGGTGCGACCCATCAAGGATGTGCCGCTGGTCGCCCGCCCCGCCCCGGCGATGCCCTCGCTCCAGCCCCCCTCATCGGCCCAGTCACCCCAGCCCCCCGGCCCCGGTGCACCGGCCGAATCGATGAGCATCCAGCAACCGCGTGCGCAGCGCACCCGTTCGATCGACAACTGGCCGCCCCTCGTGCCGATGCTCGAGCGCAGCCCCGGCGTGGTCGCGGTGTCGCCGATGGCCAGCGGCGCCGCACTCGCGCAGCGCGGCGAAGGCAGCCGCGCGATCTCGCTGATCGGCATCGAGCTCGATCGCTACGACCGGATCGCCGCGCTGGGCAACAAAATCATTGCCGGCCACTTCCGGCTCGGGCCCGGCGAGGCGATCATCGGCCGCGAACTCGCCGATGATCTGGGCGTCCAGGTGGGCGATCGATTCATCGTCACCCTGGGCCGCGGGACCACCGACTCGGTGCGGGCAGTGGCCATCTACGATGCCGGTGTTCGAGAGGTCAACCGGCGCAACGTCTATGTGCCGCTGCGCAGCGCGCAAAGCCTGCTGGGCATCGCTGGCGGCGCGACCCAGATCGATCTGACCGTCGCCGATGTGTTTGCCGCCGAACGGGTTGCACAAGCACTGGCCGCGCGGCTGCCCCATGAAATCGAGAGCTGGATGCAGACCAACACGCAACTGCTCTCGGCGCTTCAGGCGCAGACCCTGTCGACGCGCCTGATCCGGCTGGTGGTGATGCTGGTGGTGGTGCTGGGCATCGCCAGCGTGCTGGCGGTCTCGGTGGTCCAGAAACGCAAGGAGATCGGGATCCTGCGCGCGATGGGCGCCTCGCGCGGGCAGATGATGCGGGTGTTCCTGCTGCAGGGCGCGCTGGTGGGCAGCTCGGGATCGGTGCTGGGCGCCGGACTGTCATGGCTGATGATTGCCCTGTTCAGCGCGCTGGTGAAAGGCAGCGACGGCCGGGCCCTGTTCCCGATCAGCCTGCAGTGGGAGGTGGTGGGCAGCATCGGCCTGCTGGCGACCGTCTGCGGCGTGCTGGCGGCGGCCGCCCCGGCACGCCAGGCGGCTCGGCTGGACCCGGCGCAGGCGATGCGGCTGTGAACCGCGACGACGCGTCGGCAGGGCCGGTGCACCCGCCTCGCGATGCGCGACCGGATGCCGGCCCTGGAGAGGACAGCCGCCCGCCGATCATCGAGCTGCGCGGTATCCGCAAGGTCTACAACGCCGGCACGCCGGTCGCCACCGAAGTGCTCCACGGCATCGACCTGAGCCTGGCCGCCGGCGAATTCGCCGCCCTGATCGGACCGTCAGGGTCAGGCAAGAGCACGCTGCTCAACATCATCGGTCTGCTGGAACCCGCCAGCGCCGGCAGCTACCGCCTGGCCGGACGATCGACCGGCGAGCTCGACGATGCCGCGCTGACCGCCGCACGCTTGTCCACGCTGGGCTTCGTGTTCCAGTTTCACCACCTGCTGCCCGCCTTCAGCGCGCTCGACAATGTCGCGATGCCCGCGCTGCTGCGTGACGGTCACCTCGGGACGGCGGCGCGCGAACGGGCATTGCAACTGCTGGCCGATGTCGGACTGGCCCAGGCCGCCGCGCGCAAGCCGTCGGTGCTGTCGGGCGGCATGCAGCAACGGGTGGCGATCGCACGCGCGCTGATGCTCGAGCCGCCGCTGGTGCTGGCCGACGAGCCCACCGGCAACCTCGACACCGCCAGCGCCAGCGCAGTGTTCGACTTGCTGCGCCGATTCAACCGCGAAGCCGGCACCGCCTTTCTGATCGTCACGCACGACCCGCGGATCGCCGACCGATGCGATCGGGTGATCGAGCTGATCGACGGCCGCCTGGCACCCGCGCGGGAATCGGACTCAGCCTGAGGGAGGCCCGCGCGAGAATCGATTGTGGCCTTTTCGGCCGTGGTGCAAACTGCCGGTCCGATTCCCCGCCGCACCAGTCATGACCCTGCCCGCCCGCCCCTTTGTCGCCCCGCTGGTGCTGTACTTCGAAGACTACCCGCCGGGCCGGGTCTTCGAACTCGGCGACATCGATGTCGACCCGATCGAGGTGCAGGCTTTCGCGCAACGCTTCGATCCGCAACCCTTTCACATCGACGCCGCGGCCGCGGCGCAATCTGCCTACGGCGGCATCATCGCCAGCGGCTGGCACACCGCCAGCCTGGCGATGCGCCTGCTCACCGAAACCTTCCTGTCGCCCGACTCCAGCCTGGGCTCGCCCGGCATCGACGAGCTGCGCTGGCTGCTGCCGGTGCGTCCCGGCGACCGGCTCAGCGGGCGTGCCAGCATCCTGTCGGCAAGGCGCTCGCAATCGCAGCCCGACCGGGGCATCGCCATCACCCTGATCGAGCTGCGCAACCAGCACGGCGCAACGGTGCTGACGATGAAGGCGGTCAACCTGCTGCGCTGCCGGCCGGCCTGACACCGGCTCAATCCCGGATTCCCCGCTCATGACCATCACCAGCCGTCCGCCCACCGATGCCGAACTCGACTGGCTGCGCAGCGCGATCGAACTCGCCGCTCAGTCACGGGCCAATGGCAACCACCCCTTCGGCGCGCTGCTGGTCGGACCCGACGGCGCGTTGCTGCTGCAGGCCGAAAACACCGGTCGCACCGACAACGACGCCACCGGCCACGCCGAGCGCAACCTGATGACCGCCGCGTCGCGCCGCTTCGATGCTGCGCTGCTGGCACGCTGCACGATGGTGACCTCGGCCGAGCCCTGCGCCATGTGCGCCGGCGCAGCGTACTGGAGCGGCGTCGGCCGCATCGTCTACGGGCTGTCGGAGAAACGGCTCGGCGAACTGATCGGCCCCCATCCCGAGAACCTGACGATGGACCTGCCGTGCCGGCAGGTGCTCGCGGCCGGCCAGCGCGACATCGAGGTGATCGGTCCGGCGCTCGAAGACGAGGCCGCCAGCGGACACGTCGGGTTCTGGGGCTGAGTCCGGACGCCCCCGGCCCGCCGTCCCTGGCCCGTATCCCTGTCATCCCCCTCTCCCGCTTCACCTCGCCAGCGCCTACCCATCGACCATGCGATCCCACCGCTCCTCCTGGCCGCCACTGTCGGCTGTCGCCGGCTCGATGCTGGTTGCCGCCGGCCTGTCGGCGGCTCCGATCGCGGCGGCCGTTCAGCCGCCGAAACCCGACCTGACACGCATCGGTCTCGAGGCGCTGCTGGACATGACGATCCAGACCGCTTCCAAGCAATCGCAACGGATGAGCGAGGCGCCAGCCACCGTCACCGTGATCACCCGCGACGAGATTCGCGAGCACGGCTTTCGGACGCTGGGCGACGTGATGCGCACCGTGCCGGGCCTGCACGTCAGCAACGACCGCAACTACGAGTACCTGGGGGTGCGCGGATTCAGCCGGCCCAACGACTACAACACCCGGGTGCTGCTGCTGATCGACGGCCGGCGGATCAACGACATCGTCTACGACAGCGCCACCTTCGACCGCTCGTTCCCGCTGGACCTGAGCCTGATCGAGCGCATCGAGTTCGTGCCCGGACCTGGGTCGGCGCTGTACGGGGCCAATGCCTTTTTCGGCGTGCTCAATGTCATCACCCGAACCGCGGCCAGCCTGGATGGCGTCACCGTCAGCGCCGGTGCGGGCAGCTTCGGGACGATCGAGGGAGGCGCCAGCATCGGACGCCGCTACGACAGCGGGCTCGACGTTTTGCTGGCCGCATCCGGATTGCGCAGCCGCGGCGCCGATGTCTACTTTCCCGAGTTCGACGCGCCGGCGACCAACCAGGGCCGGGCCGTCGGACTGGACGGCGAGCGCAGCCGCAAGCTGCACCTGAACCTGGGCTGGAAGGACTGGCGCCTGACCGGCAGCTTCTCCGATCGCGAGAAGCAGTCGCCCACCGCGCCCTTCGGATCGGCATTCAATGTCGCCGGCACCCGGACCGTCGACAGCTATGCGTTCCTGTCGCTGCGCCATGAACTGCGGCCCGCCGAGGGCCTGAGCCTGAGCACCCAGATCAACCACAGCACCTACCGGTCGCAGGGCTGGTATGTGCAGGACACAGCCGCGCCCGGCGCGACCGGACTGAACAGCAATCGCGACGACACCCAGGCCCACTGGTGGGGGCTGGACATGCGCCTGAACGAGACCCGGATCGCCGGACACCACTGGGTGCTGGGGCTCGAACTCGAACAAAGCACCCGCCTGAGACAGCGCAACTCCGACGACAACCCGTTTTTCAGCTATCTCGATTCGAGTCGCCACCTGCGGCGCACCGGCGTGTACCTCCAGGACAGCATCCGCCTGGGTGAGAAGGTCACGGTGACCGCGGGTTTGCGGCATGACCATCACAGCACCTCGGGCGGCATCACCACACCGCGGCTGGGTCTGGTCTACCGGCATTCGGCGGCGACCACCGTCAAGCTGATGGCGGGCAATGCCTACCGCGCCGCGAATGCCTACGAGCTCGACTATGCCGCCGGCTCGTCGTATGAGGCCGCCGGCAACCTGCGCCCGGAACGCATCTCGACGCTGGAGGCCGCACTGGAGCAATCGATGCCCGGCAACGCCCAGCTGCGCGTCTCGGTGTTCCGCTACCGGCTGCGCGACCTGATCGAACAGATCACCGACCCCGTCTCGGGGCTGCTGCACTTCGCCAATGTGCAGTCGGCGCAGGCCCAGGGCCTCACCACCGAGTGGCAGCAGTTCTGGGCCTCGGGCGCCCGCCTGCGGGCCAGCCTGACCTGGCAGCAGGCGGTCAACAGCGACTCCGGCCAGCTCCTGTCGAACTCGCCCCGGCTGCTGGCCAAGCTCACCGGCGCGGTACCGCTGCCGACGGCCGGCGCCACCCTGGCACTGGACGCCCAGTACATCGGGCGCCGCAACACCGAGAGCGCGGGGGGTGCGGCCGGCTACGCCATCGCCAACCTGACGGTATCGAGCCGTCAGCTGATCGACGGCGTGCTGCTGTCGGCCAGCGTCTGCAACCTGCTCGATCGCCGATTCGCCGACGTGGGGTCGGCCGAATTCCGCCAGACCCTGCTACCCCAGGATGGCCGCACTTTGTGGGCACGGGCCTCGCGGCAATGGCACTGATCAGATCCGGCAGGGGCTGGATGACTGCGCTGACGCTGGTGCTGGCAATCGCCTTCGCCTTCGCCAGCGGCCCGGCGCGCGCGCAGCTCAGCGAACCGGAGGCCAAGGTCGCGCTGCTGTTCAACGTGATCACCTTCGTTGAATGGCCGAGGGATCAGTCCCAGCTGAACCTGTGCCAACTGGGCGGCGACGAGTACAACAGCGCGCTGCGCTCGATCGACAAGGCGTCGGTCGGCACCGCCACGCTGCGGGTGCTGCGCCTGGCGCCCGGCGAGTCGTCGCGCGGCTGCCAGATCCTGTTCATCGCCGATTCGAACCCGGCGCGCATCCGGCGCGTGCTGGACGAGGCGGGTCCGGGCATGTTGACAGTCTGCGACTCGCTGGACGGCGTGGCCCTGGGGGCGATGGTCGGGATCGGCGTCGAGCGCCAGCGACTGAGTTTCAACATCGGCCAGACGGCGGCGCGATCGGCGGGCGTGGGCATTTCATCGAAGCTGCTGCGACTGGCGGGGTCGGTGCGATGACCATCTCCACCCTGAGCGCGCGGCTGCGCAACGCGCCACTGCGCAGCAAGCTGTTCCTGTTCAGCCTGGCCGCCACGACGCTCGCGCTGACCCTGGCCGGGGCGACCCTGTACCTGCAGCAGGCCGACACCCATCGGCAGGCGCTGATCGAAGGTCTCACCACCCAGTCGACGATCATCGCTGACAACTCCACCGCCGCGCTCACCTTCGGCGATGCCGCCGCCGCCGCCGAGACGCTGGCAGCGCTCAAGGCCTCGCCGGATGTGGCGGGGGCCAGGCTCTACCTGCCCGATGGCCGCGTCTTCGCGACCTATGCCCGCAACAGCGCCGACGCCGCGCGGTTGCCGCCCGGCGCACCCACCGCGGCCGAGCGCGTCTTCGATGAACGGCTGCGGCTGTCCCAGGAGGTGGTCTTCAACCAGCGCCGGGTCGGCTGGCTGGTCATCCACGGCGACCCGACGCGCTATGCCAGCGACCTGCGCGATTTCGCGGTGACGCTGATCCTGAGCCTGATTGCCGCGCTGCTGCTGACACTGGTGCTGTCGCGCAAGGTGGCCCGCTCGGTCGCGCAGCCGCTGCAGGACCTGTCGCAGCTGATGCGCGAGATCTCGGCCAGCGGCGACTTCTCGCGGCGCGTCCAGGTTCCCGGCGATGACGAGACGGGACAGCTGGCGCACAGCTTCAATCAGCTGATCGGCGAAGTGGCCGGCACCACCGCCGAGCTGTCGCAGGCCAACCAGGACCTGCAGGTCGCGATCGGTGATGCCCTCGCCGCGCGCCGGATCGCCGAGGAAGCCAACGAATCGAAATCGCGATTCCTGGCCAACATGAGCCATGAGATCCGCACGCCGATGAGCGGGGTGCTGGGGATGACGGAACTGCTGCTGGAAACCCGTCTGGAGCCGGCCCAGCGCGACCTCGCCGAGACAGTGATGCGCTCGGGCAAGAGCCTGCTCACCGTGATCAATGACATCCTCGATTTCTCCAAGATCGAGGCTGGCAAGCTCGACCTGAACCCGATCGTGTTCGACGGCCGGCGATTCTTCGAGGACATCGCCGAGACCTTCGCCGAGCCGGCGCAAAGCAAAGGGCTCGAGGTCTGGACGGTGCTCTCGCCGGCGCTGCCGCGCCAGATGATCGGCGATGATCAGCGGCTGCGTCAGGTCGTCTCGAACCTGCTGGGCAACGCGATCAAGTTCACCGCCGACGGGGAGGTGGTGCTGCAGGCCGAGGTGATCACCGACCCGACCGCGGGACCGCGCCTGCGCGTCGAGGTGCGCGACACCGGACCCGGTATCGCGCCCGACAAGCACCAGCTCATCTTCGACGCCTTCAGTCAGGCCGACCAGTCGACCGCGCGCCTGCACGGCGGCACCGGCCTGGGGCTGACGATCGCCCGGCAACTGGTGGCGCTGATGGGCGGCGAAGTGGGGGTCTCGAGCGAACCCGGCCAGGGGGCGACCTTCTGGTTCACCGTCGCGCTGCACACACCGGACAGTGCCGATGCCGGCCTGCCACCGGACGTCGACGAGCCGGGCGCGCCGACGCCGGCACGGGTGCTGCTGATCACCCGACACGAAACCCTGCGCGAATCGCTGGGTCACCTTCAGACGCGCATCGGGATCACCCTGGTGCGCGAGACCTCGGGAACCCAGGCGCGACATCGGCTGCGCGAAGCGATCTCCGCCGGCCAGCGCTTCGATCTGGTGATCGTCGACATCGGCGCCGACCAGGCGATCGAGGTCGATTCACTGCAGGCGCTGCGCGGCGACGCGCAGCTTCGCGAACTGCCGATCCTGGCGCTCACGCCGCTGGGACGACCGGCGCTGGCCGAGATGGCGATTCAGGCGGGCGCCAGCGCCTGCCTGAGCAAACCGATGCGGGCCGACCGACTGCGGGCGCAGGTCGACCGGCTGCTGGGCCGCATCGATCCGGCCGCGGAACACGCGCCGACGGCGCCGGGTGAAGGCCGCCACGAGCAGCCTTTCGCCGGCACCCGGGTGCTGCTGGCCGAGGACAATCCGGTCAACCAGCGCATCGCGGTGGCCGGCCTCGAGATGCTGGGCTGCGAAGTGAGCGTGGCCGATGACGGCGAGATGGCCGTCGCCATGGCGGCGATGCGCGATTTCGACCTGGTGCTGATGGACATGCAGATGCCGCACCTGGACGGCTTCGCCGCCAGTCGCAAGATCCGCAGCATGATTGGCGCGGGCGGGAAAGCAGGGGCAACCCGCCGCCTGCCGATCGTTGCGGCCACCGCCTATGCCATGCAGGGCGACCGCGAGCGCTGCCTGGAAGCGGGAATGGACGACTACCTGTCCAAGCCCTTCACCCGGGAATCGTTGCAGTCGATGCTGGCGAAATGGCTCGGACCCCGCCCGGGCGCGGGGGTATCGGGCGCCGGGGCGGTATCGAGCCAGGCGATGCCGGCGCCCATGGCGTCGCGCCCACCGGAAGCGACCGCAACCGCGTCGACCCGGGCGGCGGCGGAGAAAGAATCCCCCGATCTGCTCGACCTGAAAATCCTGAGCGACCTGGACGGCATCGGCCAGGCGCTCGGACGCGATCTGCTGAAAAAGGCCATCGAACTGTATCTGAGCGACACACCGCCGCGGGTAGAGCAGCTGGTGAAAGCGCTGGGACAGGAGCAGAGGGATTCGATCTTGATCGCTTCCCTGGCCCACGGACTGAAATCCGGCAGCGCCCAGGTCGGCGCGACCCGCCTGGCCGCGCTGGCGGCCGAGATCGAGGATCGGGCACGAACCGGCCTCGATCTGACCCAACCGGGGCTCAGTGCCCGGCTGGCCGCCAATCTGCAGGACACCGCGGCGGCGCTGACGCGCCTGGTCGACGCCCGCGGCGGCTCACTCGAGCTTGGCGCCTGACTCGCGCACCGCGCGCTCCAGAGGGCCCGCGCCCTCGCGCAGCGCGGCCGCGTAGGCCTGCGGCGACTCGTGGGTCGCCACATCCATGCCCTGCACCGCGACCCGCTCGCGCACGCCCGGGCGCGCCATCGCCTTGACGGTGGCCTCGTGCAGCCGGCGCACCACCGCTGCCGGCGTGCCGGCCGGCAGATAGAGGCCAAACGAGAAACTGGAATCGTATCCGGGCAAACCCGCCTCGGCAGCCCCCGGTATGCCCGGAATGGCCGGCGAGGCCTGGGCGGTGGTGAGCGCCAGCGCCCGCATCCGCCCGGCCTTGATGAAATTGATCACGGTGGGCGGCGTGGCGAACATCACCTGGGTGTCGCCGGCAATCGTCGAGGTGGCCGCTGCGCCGCCCCCTTTGAACTGGACCGTGGTGAAGCGCACGCCGGCGATCGCCTCGAATTGCGCGGTGGCCAGGTGCGGGGTCGACCCATTGCCCGAGGAGGCCGCGTTGAGCTTGTCGGGATTGGCTCGGGCATAGGCGATGAGCTCTTTCAGGGTACGCACCGGCAGGTCGTTGTTCACGCAGATGATCATCGGTCCGACCGCCAGTTGGGTCACCGGAATGAAATCGCGATTGCCGTCGTAGCCGAGCTTGCGATAGAGCGCCGCGGTCAGCGCGAACGGTCCGGCATTGAGCACGGTGTAGCCGTCGGGGCTGGCCTTGGAAACCGCCTCATTGGCGATGGTCCCGCCGGCGCCCGGGCGGTTCTCGACCACCACCTGCACGCCGATCTCGCGGCCGATCTCGTCGGCCGCGACCCGGGTGATGAAGTCGCCCGACCCGCCGGGCGGATAACCCACCACCAGGCGGATTGGCTTGACGGGATAGGCCGGGGCGGTCTGAGCGGCGAGCGGCGCGGCGGCAGCGGCAGTGCCGGCCAGGGCCAGCCATCGGAGCAGATGCCGGCGTGAATTCATGGTCATGAAAAATGCCTTCGAAGTGACGGGAGAGGTCGAGGAGCAGACCGGCCGCTCGGGGCTGGCAGGCTGGCTCAGAGGATGACTTTGCCGCTGCGCAGCAGGGCCAGTTCGGCATCGGTCACACCGATCTCACGCAGCACCTCGTCGGTGTGTTCGCCACGCTCGGGGGTGGCCGCGACCAGCGCGGCCGGTGTGCGCGACAGCCGGATCGGCTGGTTCAGGATGGTGAGCTTGCCCAGCCGCGGATGATCGACCTCGGCGCTGGCCTGCAGATGGCGCACCTGCGGGTCGGCGAAGACTTCGTCCATCGAGTAGATCGGCCCGCAGGGCACGCCCGCGGCGTTCAGGCGCTCCACCCAGTCGGCGCTGCCACGGGTCTGCAGCACCGAGTTCAGTTCATCGGCCAGGGCGGCGCGATTGGCGGCCCGGTCATCGGCCCGGCGAAAACGCGGGTCATCCACCAACTCGGGGCGACCCAGCGCCTCGCACAGGCGCAGCCACATCACGCTGCCGGAGGCCGCCACATTCAGATGCCCGTCGGCGGTCCGGTAGGCTGAGGTCGGCATGCTGGTGGGATGATCGTTGCCGACCTGCGGGGGCACCTGGCCGTCCATGGTGAAGCGGGCCGCCTGAAAATCCAGCAAGGTGATGCCGGCCTGCAGCAGGTTGGACTGGACCCATTGCCCCTCGCCGGTGGTCTCGCGTTCGAGCAGCGCGGTCATGATGCCCAGCGCTGCCAGCAGGCCCGCGGTCACATCGGCCACCGCGGCGCCGGCGCGCAGGGGCCCCTGGCCGGGAAAGCCGGTGACCGACATGATGCCGCTCAGGCCCTGGGCGATCTGGTCGAAACCCGGACGGTCGCGATAAGGACCGTCCTGGCCGAAACCGGAGATGCTCGCCAGCACGATGCGCGGATTGATCGCGCGCAGCGAGGCGTAGTCGATGCCCAGCCGATCCTTCACATCGGGCCGGTAGTTCTCGACCACCACATCGGCGGTGCTCACGAGGCGGCGAAAGAGGTCGCGCCCCGAATCGGCCTTCAGGTCGAGCGTGATCGAGCGCTTGTTGCGGTGCAGGTTCTGGAAGTCGGAGCCGTCGCGCGCGCCGCCCAGGTCCTCGTCACCGGGGGTCTCGACCTTGATCACATCGGCGCCGAAATCGGCGAACTGGCGCACGCAGGCCGGGCCGGCGCGAACACGGGTGAGATCGAGGATGCGCAGGCGCGACAGCGCCGGTGAAGCGGTGATCTTGGGCATGGGTCGGGTCCGTTGGGTCGTTGGGCAGGCCGGCAGCGCCAGCCTGCTCGTGTCGGTCAGGGATTCATTGTCCGCCAGTCGGCAGCCACGCTGGTTCGCTCAGTCGGCCTTGCGCATCCAGATCGCGGTGTCGTGAAACACCGCGCCGCCGTTCGGATAGCCGGGCTCGGCCGAGGTCAGCCGGTTCACGCCCACGCCGCCCTCGAAGTGCCGGTTCGGCCAGATGCCTTCGAGCACCACCACGCCGGCCTGCTGGCCGGCCTGCGGGCGCGCGTGCACGGTGATCTCGCCGCGTTCGTTGCCCAGCACCACCCGGTCGCCCTCGACCAGGCCGAGCGCGGCACAGTCCTGCGGATGGATGAGCGCGGTCGGGCGCTTTTCGCGCGCGAGCGAACCCGGGGTCTCGGTGAAGGTGGAGTTCAGGAAGGTGCGCGCCGGCGCGGCGACCAGCCGGTAAGGCTTGTCCCCGCTCGCCTTGTCGATCACATCGAAATGATCGGGCAGCACCGGCATCTCGCGCCAGCGCCCGCCGTATTGCGACCAGTCGGGCTTGAAGCGGAACTTGCGATCAGGCCAGGCGAATCCGTCCAGGAAATGCGCCGTCTCGAAGGGCAGCGCATGGTCCTGGCCGCCGCGATCCAGATTGGTCTGCGCATCCCACATGCCCGAGCGCCGCAGCGTCTCGTCCATGATCTCCCAGACGCTCATGTCGAAACCGGGATGCGTGGCGCCCAGGCGGCGCGCCAGTTCGCTGATCACGTAGTGGTTCTCGCGGCACTCGCCCGGCGCCTCGACCACCTTGCGCGACACCTGGAAGGTGGTGTGGCCGGAGGCGGTGTAGAAGTCGTCGTGTTCCAGGAACATGGTCGCGGGCAGGACGATGTCGGCGAAGGCCGCGGTCTCGGTCATGAACTGCTCGTGCACGCACAGGAAGAGGTCTTCGCGCGCCAGGCCGCGATGCACCTTGTCGAGCTCCGGGCAGACCACCGCCGGATTGGTGTTCTGCACCAGCATCGCGGTCACCGGCGGGCCGCCCTTGAGGGCATCGGCTTCGCCGACCAGGATCGGCCCGAGTCGCGACTGATCGAGTTCGCGCACCGACCGATCGACGCGGTCCAGGCCCTCGATCAGCGTGCGATCCAGCGGATAAAGCCCGGTGTGGCCATAGATGGCGCCCCCGCCCGGCTGACGCCAGGCGCCCTTGACCGCCGGCAGGCAGGTGACCGCATGCATGCTGACCGCGCCGTTGCGCTGGCGCGAGAAGCCGTGGTGCGCGCGGATGAAGGGTGCGCGCGCCTGGCCGTACATCCGCGCGAAGGCGAGGATGTCGGCGACCGGCAGGCCGGTGATGGCGCTGGCCCACTCGGGGGAGCGCTGCGCCACATGCGCGGCGAGTTCGTCAGGCGCGTCGGTGTACTGGCGCAGGTAGTCCCAGTCGGCATAGCCCTCGGCGAACAGCACATGCATCACCGCGCAGGCCAGGGCCGCGTCGGTGCCCGGCAGCACCGGCAGGTGCAGATCGGCACGCTCGGCGGTGCCGGTGCGGTAGGGATCGATCACCACCAGCCGGGCGCCGCGCTTGCGGGCGGCCATCGCGTGGGTCATCACATTGACCTGGGTGTTCACCGGATTGCCGCCCCAGATCACGATCAGGTCGGCATGCTCGCCGGCCTCGCGCAGGTCGACCCCGCGCTTGGCGCCGGTGCCGACGATCCAGCCGGTGTCGGCGAGCGCGACGCAGATCGTCGAATACCAGCGCGAATAACCCATCGCGTGGCGCAGGCGGTTGATGCCGTCACGCTGCACCAGCCCCATCGTGCCGGCATAGAAATACGGCCACACCGTCTCGTTGCCATGGGCCTGCGCCTTGGCGATGAAGGACTCGGCGACCTCGTCGAGCGCGGCCTCCCACGAGATCGGCTCGAACTGCCCGCTGCCCTTGGGGCCGGTGCGCCGCAGCGGCCGGGTCAGGCGATCGGGATGGTGGATGCGCTGGGCATAG
Organism: uncultured beta proteobacterium; assembly: GCA_903934295.1. GTDB lineage: Bacteria > Pseudomonadota > Gammaproteobacteria > Burkholderiales > Burkholderiaceae_E > Quisquiliibacterium. Next base: position 154,036 of record CAIZNI010000015.1, on the reverse strand, counting down.
CGGGCCACCTTCTCGCAGATGACGCCGGCGGTGTACGCGTTGCGCTGCGAGCCGCGGATGCGCCCGATCGTGTGGTCGTCCAGGCGCTCGACCTCGAGGGCACAGGTGCTGGTGCAGTCGTGCGGGCACACCGAGGGCACGATCTGGATGACGGGTCTGGCGGCTGGTGCGTGGGCGCTCATGTCGGGGGCCCGCGCAGGCGGGCGATCAGGGGTGGGCGAGCAGGGGTCGGCAATGCGCCTGAAAGCATACCTTGTGCCGACGCGCATCCGCTGCGATGACCGGCGGCGAGCCCGCTGCCCGGAAGTGATTGCACCGCGCTGCGCCCGGGGCGCGGTTGTGAGAGGCTACGGGCCGCACCGGAGTCAGCCCCTTTGTCACCGAACCCTTCCTTGTCCACCCAGCCGCCCCGATCCCCCCTCGCGCTGCTGCCGCTGCTGTCGGTGGGCGCGTTCGCCAGCCAGGCCTCGATCCGGATGGCCGACCCGATGCTGCCACAGCTGGCCTCCGAATTCGGCTCGCGCGTCGCCGACCTGTCGGGGGTGATCACCGCGTTTGCGATCTCCTACGGGCTGATGCAGCTCTTCTACGGGCCGGTGGCCGACCGCTTCGGCAAGCTGCGGGTGATCGCCTGGGCGTGCGCGGCGGCGGCGATCACCTCGCTGGCCTGCGCGCTGGCCGCAGGACCGCTCAGCCTCACGGTGCTGCGCTTCCTGGCGGGCGCCGCCTGCGCCGGCCTGATCCCGCTCACGCTGGCCTGGATCGGCGACACCGTGCCCTATGCGCAGCGCCAGCCGGTGCTGGCGCGCTTCATGCTCGGCTCCACGCTCGGACAGGTCACCGGACAGGTGATGGGCGGGTTGTTCGCCGACACCCTGGGCTGGCGCCTGTCCTTCCTGGGGCCGTCGCTGATCTTCCTGGCGGTGGCGATCGCGCTGTGGCGCAACCTTCGTGGCGCGCACGCCAGCCCGTCCGCGGGCAGCGCGGCCGGCGGCGCAACCCGCCCGCTGGCCGCCTTCGCGCGGGTGCTGAAGTCCGGCTGGGCCCGCACCGTGCTGGTCCTGGTCTTCCTGGAGGGCGCGCTCGCCTTCGGCATGCTGGCGTTCGTGCCGAGCTGGCTGCACGAACGCCACGGGCTGACCGTCTGGCAGACCGGCCTGGCGGCGGCCGGCTTCGGGCTGGGCGGGGTCGCCTACTCCATCCTGGCGCCGTGGATGGTCGCCCGGCTGGGTGAGCGCGGCCTGGCGCTGGGCGGCGCCGTGCTGCTGAGCATCGGGCTGGGGCTGCTGGGCGGGCCGCTCTGGACGATCGAGATCGGCAAGTCCGCCCTGGCCGGCGCGGGCTTCTTCATGATGCACAGCACCCTGCAGACGCTGGCCACGCAGATGCTGCCGGAGCTGCGCGGCACCGCGATCGCCGCCTTCGCACTGGCCCTGTTCGTCGGGCAGTCGGGGGGCGTGGCGCTGACCGCCGCCCTGAGCGGTCCGGTCGGTTTCGAGACCGTGCAGCGAATCAGCGCGCCCGGCCTGCTGGTACTTGGAGTGGTGTTGACCCTGCTGCTCAAGCAGCGTCAAGGCGTGCCGCCCGCCGCAGGCTAGACTGAAGGCGTGGAAAAACCCCTGCCCGCCCGCCTTCAGTCGCTGCTGGCCGACTCGCCGCTGCGCAACGCGCCGTTCCGGCACTACTACATCGGCTCGCTGGGCGTGTCGCTGGGCTACACCATGCAGGCGACCATGGCCGCCTGGCTGATGGCCACCCTCACGCCGTCGGCCCTGATGGTGGCGCTGGTGCAGACAGCCAGCACCGCACCGGCGCTGCTGTTCGGGCTGGTCGCCGGGGCGCTGGCCGACATCGTCGACCGGCGCAAGATCATGCTGGCCACCCATTCGGTCATTCTCGCCAGCATCGCGATCCTGGGGCTGAGCACCTATGCCGGGCTGATCGGGCCGGGGCTGCTGCTCGTGCTCACCTTCGTGATCGGCTCAGGCTTCTCGCTCGCCACCCCCGCGCAACAGGCCAGCGTGAACGAACTGGTCTCGCGCGACGATCTACCGCGGGCCGTCGCGCTGGGCGCGGTCGCCTTCAACACCGCGCGGGCGATCGGGCCGGCGCTGGCCGGCGCAGTCGCCGCGATGCTGACCTCGGGCAGCGCCTTCCTGGTCGCCGCCGTCTGCATCCTGCCGCTGATCATCGCGGTGAGCCGCTGGCCGGCCGCCAAACCGGGGCTGCCGGGGGTGCCCGAGACGCTGCTGTCGGGCGTTCAGAGCGGACTGCGCTTTGCCCGCCATTCGCCGGCGATGCGCGCGCTGTTGATCCGCAACATCACCTTCTGCCTGTGCGGCAGCAGCTTCTGGGCGCTGCTGCCGGTCATCGCCCGCGATCAGCTGGGCATGGGCGCGGGCGGATTCGGCCTGCTGTCGGCCAGCTTCGGCCTGGGCGCGGTGGCCGGCGCGCTGTGGATTCCGCGGCGACTGAAGACCGTCTCCCTGAACACGGTCGTCACCCAGGGCGTGCTGCTGTGGATCGGCGCCACGCTGGTGGTGGCCGCCTCGCACATCCCGGCGATCGCGGTGGCAGGCGCCGCCGGCGTGGGCGTGGCCTGGGTCAGCGTGCTGGCCGGGCTGTCGGCCGGCATGCAGAGCACCGCGCCGGCGTGGGTGCGGGCGCGCGCGGTGGCCGCCGCACTGGTCTCGGTGCAGGCGAGCCTGGCGCTGGGCAGCGCGCTGTGGGGGCTGATGGCCTCGGCGGCCGGCACCCAGATCGCGCTGATCGCCTCGACGGTGGTGATGCTCGCGATGCACGCGCTGAACCGGCGCTACCCGGTGGTCATGGGCACCGAAGCGCAGGTGACCACCGGCGTCCAGTTGCCCGAGATCGCGATCGCGATCCAGCCGCTGCCCAACGACGGGCCGGTACTGATCCAGCTGGAATACCGGATCGACCCCGGAAACGAGGCCGCGTTCATCCGCGCGATCCATGATGTGGAGCCGACCCGTCGGCGCAATGGCGCGGCCAGCTGGCGCGTGTACCGAGACGTCGGCGAGGCCGGCCGCTTCGTCGAGCGCTTCGTCATCGCCTCGTGGGCGGAATATGTGCGACTGCGCATGCGCATGACGGTGGCCGACCGCGAGATCCAGGACCGGGTGGCCCTGTGGCAGCGCGAGGGCGTGCCGGTGCGCGTGTCGCGGCTGATCGGCGTCAACCCCAGCGATGCGCTGGAAGAGGTGGACGAATCGCGCTTGAGCTGAGTGCGACTGGCGGGCCGATTGCCGGCCCCCTGAGCCAGGAATGACCGGCGCGGGCGGCGCCCTTGCGCGCCCCCCGCCCGGACCCGAAACCTCAGACCGTGCCGAACCCGGCGATGGCCTTCACTTCCAGATACTCTTCCAGCCCGAAACGGCCCCACTCGCGGCCGTTGCCCGACTGCTTGTAGCCGCCGAAGGGGGCGGTGCGCTCATTGGGCAGACCATTCAGGTTGACGTTGCCGGCGCGGATCTGACGGGCCACCTTGCGGGCGCCCTCGATCGTGCCCGCCGACACATAGCCGGCCAGGCCGTACGGCGTGTCGTTGGCGATCCGGACCGCCTCGGCCTCGTCCTGGAAGCCCATGATCGAGATCACCGGCCCGAAGATCTCCTCGCGGGCGATGCTCATGTCGTTGGTGACATTGGCGAACACCGTCGGACGGACGAAATAGCCCTTCTCGACGCCTTCGGGGCGGCCTGGGCCGCCGGCGACCAGGGTGGCGCCTTCGGCGATGCCCTTGGCGATCAGGGCCTGGATCTTTTCCCACTGGATCGACGAGACCACCGGACCGATGTTGGTGTCGGCGGCACGCGGATCGCCGGCCTTGGTCTTGTCGGCCACCGCCTTGGCGATGGCGATCGCCTCGGCCATGCGCGACTGCGGCACCAGCATGCGGGTGGGCGCGTTGCACGACTGGCCCGAGTTGTTGAAGACATGGGCCACGCCACCGGTGACCGCCTTCTGCATGTCGGCGTCTTCCAGGATGATGTTGGGCGACTTGCCGCCGAGTTCCTGGCTCACGCGCTTGACGGTGTTGGCGGCGCGCTGCGCGACATCGATGCCGGCGCGGGTCGAGCCGGTGAACGAGATCATGTCGATGCCGGGGTGGCCGCTCATCGCGGCGCCGACGTCCTGGCCGAGTCCGTTGATCAGGTTGAACACGCCCTTGGGCACGCCCGCCTCATGCATGATCTCGGCAAAAATGAGCGCCGACGACGGGGTGAATTCGGAGGGCTTCAGGATCATGGTGCAGCCGGCGGCCAGCGCGGGCGCCACCTTGCAGGTGATCTGGTTCAGCGGCCAGTTCCAGGGGGTGATCATGCCGACCACGCCCACCGCCTCGCGCACCACCATGGCCGAACCGACGGTTTCCTCGAACGCGTAGTTCTTCAGGACATCGAGGGTCGAGACGATGTGACCCAGACCGGCGCCGGCCTGCGCTTTTTCGGCGAAGCCCAGGGGCGCGCCCATTTCATCGGAAACCGCCGCGCCGATGTCCTTCATGCGGGTCTTGTAGACCTCGATGATGCGGGTGAGCAGCGCCACGCGCTCTTCGCGGGTGGTTTGCGAGAAGGTTTCGAAGGCGCGACGCGCGGCGGCGACCGCCAGATCGACATCGGCGGCCGAGCCCAGGGCGATGTCGTACATCGCCTGTTCGGTGGCCGGATTGACGACGGGACGACTCTTGGGCGTGACCGGATCGACCCAGGCGCCGTCGATGTAGAACTGCATGCGATGAACCATCGGAAACCTCTTGAGATTGGGTGGTGGGGACAGACCGTGAAGCGGCAACCGTCAACCCCCTATTTTCGCACGAACCCACGATCGCCGGACGGCCGGCGTGTCGATCCGCGGGCCAGCGTGTCGATCCGGGTGGGGCCGCGTTGGCCGAATCGGCCCGGCCCTGAGATGATTCCCGATCACCGATCAGGAAAGCCTCATGGAAAAAGCCTTCGCGGGACTGCGCGTACTCGATTTCTCGACCACCATCGCCGGGCCGCACTGCACCCGGCTGCTGGCCGACCTGGGCGCCGAAGTCATCAAGATCGAGTCGCCCGAGGGCGACATGATGCGCACGCGTCCGCCGCTGCGCGCCGGCGCCAGCACCTCGTTCGGCCAGCTCAACGCCGGCAAGAAGAGCGTGGTGCTGGACCTGAAATCCGCCGAATCGGTGGCCGCGGTGCGTGCGCTGATCGCGACGGTGGACATCCTGGTCGAGAACTTCCGCCCGGGCGTGATGCAGCGGCTGGGACTGGACTACGACGCAATCGCGCCGCTCAATCCGCGCCTCATCTATTGCGCCATCTCCGGCTACGGCCAGAGCGGACCATCGTCGCAGCTGCCGGCCTACGCGCCGGTGGTGCACGCCGCCGCCGGCTACGACCTGACCCACCTGCGCTACCAGGAAGGTCGCACCCGGCCCGACTACTGCGGCGTGTTTTTCGCCGACGTGGCCGCCGGCACCTATGCCTTCGGGGCGATCGCCACCGCGCTGCATCATCGTCATGTCACCGGCCGCGGCCAGATGGTCGATGTGTCCATGCTCGAGACCATGATGGGCTTCACGCTGACCGAACTGCAGGGCGCGCAGTTCGATGTGCCCCCGATGGGGCGTCCGATGTTCGGGCCGCTGCAGTGCGCCGACGGCTACCTGATGGTGGCGGTGGCCAGCGAGAAGACCTTCCAGAACTTCGCACAGGCGGCCGGGCACGCCGACTGGATCACCGACCCGCGTTTCGCGCGCTACTCGGACCGGCGCACAAACTGGGGCCAGCTGATGGACATCGCCGAGGTCTGGTCGCGTGAACTGACCACCGCGCAATGCCAGGCGCGCTTCGACGAGTTCGGCGTGCCCTGCTCGCCCTACCGGACGGTGGCGCAGGCGATGGCCGATCCGCAGATCGAGCACCGCCAGGCGCTGGCCGCGGTGCACGACGCCGGGGGCAGCTTCAAGGTGCTCAATCCGCCGTTCCGGCTGTCCGACGCCGATGTCAGCGCCGGGGCCCACAGCGCGAGCCTGGGCGAACACACCGAGGCGGTGCTGCGCGGCGCGGGCCTGGATGACGAACAGATCGCCCGCCTGACCGGACAGCGATGAATTTCCCGATCACCGAGCACATCGCGCGCAGCGCCCGGCACACCAGCGCCTACCTGTCGTGCGGCGCGGCCGACGCCCCGCTGATCATCTTCGTGCACGGCTGGCCGGAACTGGCGATCAGCTGGCGCCACCAGTTGCGCTGCTTCGCGCAGCTCGGATTCCGGGCGATCGCGCCCGACATGCGCGGCTACGGGCGCTCGAGCCAGTACCCGCGTCATGCCGATTACGCGGTCGAGCACGCGGTCACCGACATGCTGGAGCTATTGGCCGAGCTGGGTGCGCCGCAGGCGATCTGGGTCGGCCATGACTGGGGAACGCCGGTGGTCTGGAGCCTCGCCAGCCACCACCCCGAGCACTGCCTGGGCGTGGCCGGACTGTGCGTGCCCTACCTGCCGCAAGGGTTCGCGCCCGCCACCTGCGAGCCCTACATCGACCGCGCCGTCTACCCGCGCGACCGGTTTCCGGCCGGCCAGTGGGACTACATGCTGTACTACGAAGAACACTTCGCGCGCGCGCAGGCGGTGTTCGAGGCCGACCCGCTGGCCACCGTGAAAGCGATGTTCCGCAAGGGCAGCCCCGCCGGGCGTGGCAAGCCGGCCCGGCTGGCCACGGTGCGCCGCGACGGCGGCCACTTCGGCGGCGCCGACGCCGCGCCCGACCTGCCGGTGGACCGCGACATCCTGACCGACGAAGACCTCCACCAGTACGCGGCCGCGCTGACGCGCAACGGTTTCTTCGGGCCGGGCTCGTGGTACATGAACGCGCAGGCCAACCTCGCCTATGCCGCGCGCGCGCGCCAGGGCGGCCGGCTGGACATGCCGGTGCTGTTCTTTCACGCCGCCCACGATTTCGTCTGCGAGACCCTCGACTCGCCGCTGGCTGGTCCCATGCGCGAGCACTGCGCACGACTCACCGAGCAGACGGTGGCCAGCGGCCACTGGATGGCCCAGGAGCAGCCGGTGGCGGTGAATGCCGGGCTCGCGCGCTGGCTGGCGCGCGAGTTTCCCGGCCACTGGCCGATCTGATCAGCCGCGCGCCAGGTAGCGGCGCATCTGCACCACTGCCTGCAGGGTGAGCAGCAGTTTCGGCGCGTCCATCGGCAGCGCCTGCGACGAATACTTCGCGATCACGATCTGACGTGCCCGATCGACGAACAGCAGCTGGCCGTGCACGCCGACGCAGAACAGCATCGGCTCGTCGCCCTGCATCGCGTACCACTGGTTGCGGTAGCGGATCTTCATGTCGGGAAAATACGGCAGGAAGTCGCCGCGGTCCCAGGCGGCCTCGTCACCGCCCGTCTCGAGATCGCGGATCGCCGCCGCCGACACCAGCTGCCGCTCGCCGCGCCGGCCGTCCTGGACCAGCAGCTGGCCGAGCCGCGCCAGGTCGCGTGCGGTCGCGCAAAAGCCGCCCGCGCTGCGCGGCGCGCCCAACCGGTCGACGGTGATGCTCGCGCTGTGCGAGGCGCCCAGCGGCTGCCACAGCGCGGTGCTGACCAGGTCCGCATAGCGGGTGCCGGTGGCCCGCTCGATCGCCCAGCCCAGCAGATCGGTGTTGGGCGACACATAGTGGAAGCGGCCGTCGTGCGGACCATCGGCATCCTCGAGCTGAGCGTAGAAGCTGCGCAGATCCGACGCGGTCTCGCCCGGCCCCAGCGGATTCCAGTTTTGGGCCTTGCGGTACTCGATGATCGGTCCCGAGGTGGCGAGGTAGTTTTCGTCGAACAGCACGCCCGCGCGCATGTCGAGCAGATGACGCAGCGTGGCGCCGCGATAGGCGGTGGCGGCGATCTCGGGGACCAGCTCACTCACCGACTGCGCCGGATCGAGCACCCCCGCGTCGATCAGCTGACAGGCGATCAGCCCGAGCACCGACTTCGACACCGACATCAGGATGTGCGGGGTGTGCGCCGTCATGCCGTTCGCGTAATGCTCGGCGACCACCCGGCCGCGCCGCAGCACCACCAGCGCATCGGTGTCGGTGGCGGCGAGCAGGCCGGCGAGATCGGTCTGGCCACCGCCCGCCGCCAGGCGCAGACCCGACCAGTCGAAAGGCTCGGCGGGCAGCGCCCAGACGTCGTCCGGATCGTTGGCGATGTCGGCCGACGGGATGATCTCGCGCACATGCTGGAAAGCCCACTGGTTGAATGGCGCCTGGCGCCAGTTGGCCAGGGTGACCTGGTGGTCGGGGGCGGGCGGAAAGCCGCGCATCAGGGCGGAATCGGTCATGGGAAGGGGCTCTTGTCAGACAGGGGTCACTGCGGGAGGTCCGAGACTGGGCCCGGGAAAACGCGAACGGCGGTTCACCGGTCGGCAACGCTCGTGTCCGCGTCGAGGTAGCAACGCGCCTGCTCGAACATTGAATCGACCTGGGGCAGCAGACCGGCCAGCCGTTGCGCGGCGCCGGGATCCTGGCTGCGCCCGGCGGCTTCGGCCAGCGCCGCCTGCTCGCTGGCTTGGCGCAATCCGAGTTCGGCAAACACGCTCTTGAGCTTGTGGGCGAGAAACCGGACCTGGACGGCATCGTTGGTGGCGATGGCGTTGCGCATCTCGACGGGCAGTTCGAGATAGCCGGTCAGCAGCACCGAGGCCAGCCGTCGCACCATCGCCCGATTGCCATTGAGGCGGGCCTGCAGGCCGTCCCAGTCGATGGTCTCGTGGCCGTCGCCGGGGCTCGCGTCCGCCGGCGGCTTTTGCATTTCCGGCTCGGGCGGCACACGCGCCAGACCGGGGGCCGAGGTGTGGCGCATCACGGTGGCCACCAGCTCATCGACATCGATCGGTTTGGCGATGTGCGCGACCATGCCCGCGGCGAGACAGCGATCCCGCTCATCGGCCATCGCGTGGGCGGTAACGCCGATGATCGGCAGCGTGTCGGTCATGGCCCGGATCCGGCGGGTCGCCTCGTAGCCATCCATCACCGGCATCTGGATGTCCATCAGGACGGCATCGAAAGCGGCGGCGCCGACACTCTCGAGCCGTTGCAGCGCGACCAGACCATTCTCGGCGAAGGTCACGGTGGCGCCTTCATGCTCGAGCAGCCCTTCCAGGACGAGCCGGTTGACGGCGACATCCTCGGCCGCCAGCAGCCGCAGGCCGGCGAGTCGGCCACCTTGCATCGTCTCTTCCCGAGCCAGGGTCCGCGGCGCGGCCACCGCCGGCAACGGTATCCGCAGGGTAAAGACGCTGCCCTGACCGAGCCGGCTGTCGGCCTGCAGCCCGCCCCCCATCAGACGGGCCAGGTCGCGGCTGATCGCCAGGCCCAGCCCGCTGCCGCCGTACTTTCGGGTCACCGTGTTGTCGATCTGCTCGAAGGGGGTGAACAGGCGCGGCAGCTGATCCGGCGCGATCCCGATACCGGTGTCGATCACCCGAAAGACCACGAGATTGTCCTCGCGATCGATGCGCAGCGTCACGGCGCCGGTCTCGGTGAACTTCAGCGCGTTCGCGACCAGGTTGGTGAGCACCTGCGAGACGCGCGATTCATCCCCTTCAACCCAGGACGGCAGATCGGGGGCCAGCTTGACTGACCAGCTCAGACCACGGGCCTGGGCATCGGGCGCGAACAGCCGGCTCAGGCGCTCGGTCATGCCGGCCAGCTGGAACGGCCGGATTTCCAGCGACAGCCTGCCCGCCTCCAGACGCGACACATCGAGAATGTCGTTGATGACCGCCATCAGGTGCTGACCGGCATCGGCGATGCGCCGGAAAGTGTCCACCGGCGATTCACTGCTGGCGCCGCGCGCGCCGATCTGCGCCAGGCCCAGCACCGCGTTGAGCGGCGTACGGATCTCGTGACTCATCTTGGCGAGGAAGTCGCCCTTGACGCGCGACAGGCGCTCGGACTCGATCTGCGCGGCCTGCAGTTCGACGGTGCGGTCAGCCACCATTTCCTCGAGGTGGCCGCGATGGCGCGCCAGCTCGCGTTCCATCGCCCGGCTGGCGGTGATGTCGCGCACGATGCCGGTGAACAGCCGCTCCCCCTGATCGATGACCTCGCTCACCGCCAGATGCACTTCCAGCGGCCGGCCATCGGGGCGGGTGACCTGAAGCACCCTGCCCTGACCGATCACGCTGCCCCCGCCTTGCGCCAGATAACGCAGCACATGCCCCTGGTGCTGGCGACCATCGGCCGGCGGCATCAGATCGGCCAGGGGCTTGCCGATCGTGTCTTCCGCCTGGACGCCGAAGATCCGCTCGGCGGCCTGATTGAAATCGCGCACGATGCCGCGTTGATCGATGGTGATGATGCCGTCGGCGGCGTTGTCCAGGATGTTGCGCAAGCGCTGGCCCTGGGTGGCCGCCAGTTCCTCGCTGGCGCGCCGACGTGCCATCACGCCCAGCGCGAAGCGCGTGTACAGCAGCACCGCCAGCAGGACCGCGCTCATGACCAGCAGCGGCACCGACAGCTCGCGCACGCGACGCGCCACCAGCGAGGCGCGCGCGATGCGCACTTCCACCACCGCCGGGAAATCGGCCGTGGTGTCGAAGTGCGCGAGCCAGTCGGAACCATCGGCCAGCGTGTCGGCGAACTGGCCGTTCTCGCGCTCGGGAATGAACCGCGCGAAGATCGGCTGTGGAGCGGTGCGCTGCATGACCTGCGCCGCACTGGCCGCCAGCAGCTGGCCATCGTAGCGGTAGACGCTGAGCACCTCGTCGTCGTCGGCCGCCAGGAAGCGCAGCGCATTCATCAGGCTGTCGCTGCCCAGGACCGCCACCACGCGCACCGCGCCCGACGGCGCGTTCAACGAACGGCTCAGCGTGAGAAAGCCCTGCCGTGCGAATGCCGCCCCCTGACGCGGTCCGCCGTCGGCGCCCAGACTGCGCCCTTCGGTCGCCATCCCCAGCCGGTACCGCCCGTCACGCGGCTGGGCCAGGAAATCGTAACCGGCCACCGACACCGGCTTGGCGCGGCGCCGCGAAGAGGCCAGCATCCGGCCATCGTCATCCACCAGCGCCAGCTCCCGGATCAGCGGATTGCCTTGCGCGGCGTTCTCCAGCAGGCCCTGGACGCCCGCCAGCTCGGCGCGCTGCAGCGCGCTGAGCAATCCGTCGTCGATCAGATCGATGCTGCCCTGAATCGAACCCAGGGTGCGGTTGACCTCGCTGGCGAGGATGCGAGACAGCGTGCGGGCCCGCCCCTGCGCCTCGGTCTCGATCGCCCGCTCGAGCGACCAGACATGCGCCAGTGTCGCCACCACGACCAGCACGGCAAACAGCAGACCGCTCAGGCGTATACCGGTCTCCAGCCGCAAGCCCGGCTGACCAGCGGTCAGCGGGGGACTCGTCTGGCTCACGGCAGGGCGACGATCGGATCCAGCTTGAAGGCGCGCGCCGCGGTCATCAGACGACCGTCGCGCTTGATGTCGGCAACGAACCGGTCGACCCGGGCCAGCCACGCATCGTCACCGGGTGCCACCGCATAGGCATAGCCCAGCGGACTGAGCGGCCTATCGGGCGCCACCACCCGGGCCCAGTCGGCGTTGTCCAGCACCCGCCGGCTGTAGGGGTAGTCGGTCATGAAGACATCGATGCGCCCGGCCTGCAGTTCGCGCTCGCGGGTGGCCGGGGGCTTCACCGACACCATCTCGGCCTGCTGCAGCGACTTCTTCATCACCGGCTCCATGAAGGTGCCCGCCTGCACACCCACCACATGGCCGGCCTTGTCGATGTCGGACCACTGCCGGATCGAGGGATGGGTCTTGGTCGTCACCGCCCAGATGTCGCTGCGCAGGTACGGCTGAGTGAACCGCACCTTGGCGGCACGCTCGGGCAGCACCGCCACGCCGAACATCGCGACGTCGCAGCGATCGGCCAGGAGGTCGGCGATGAAATTCGGAAAACTGGTGTCGATGTGGCGCACCTTCACGCCCAGGTCGCGCGCCAGCTGCGCCGACAGCATCTCGTCGATGCCGGAGAGCTCGCCGCTCTTGGGGTTGCGAAAAGTGATGCCGTAGTAATCGGGCCAGATGCACACGCGCAGCTCGCCGGCGGCCTTGATGCGCTCGAGGTGACCGGCCGGCGCCTGGGCGCAGGCGAGTGACGAAAAGCCGGCCAGCAGCAGCGGCAGGGCCAGATTCCTGAACCAGCGGGACAGACGGGTCATTGAATGGGACTCCAGTTCAGAGGGTGGCCAGCACCGCGCGCAGCTTGCCGGCGATTTCATCGATGTGGTGGCGCTCGGCCACGAAAGGGGGCGCGATGATCAGCGCATCGCCCGTGCTCTTGAGGTTCAGGCCGGCGTCGTAGAGGCGCTTCTGGGCCTCGTGGCCGCGTGCGCCCGGTGTCGCACCCGGGGCCACGTCGATGGCCGCCATCATGCCCACGCCACGGATGTCGGTGACGATCGGCAGGTCCTTCATCGCGAAGATCGATTCGAGGAAATACGGGCTCATCTGCGCGGCCCGGTCGATCAGCTTCTCGTCGCGGAAGATGTCCATCATCGCCAGCGCCGCGGCGCAGGCCGCCGGATGCGCCGAGTAGGTGTAGCCATGGAAGAATTCCACGCCGCGCTCGGGGCCGGCCTCGGTGATGGTGTCGTAGATGCCCTGACGGGCCGCCACCGCACCCATCGGCTGGGCGCCGTTGGTCAGCGCCTTGGCCATGGTCATGATGTCCGGCGTCACACCGAAGGCCTGGGCACCGAAATTCGCCCCCATCCGGCCCCAGCCGGTGATCACTTCGTCGAAGACCAGCAGGATGCCGTGGGCATCGCAGATCGCGCGCAGACGGTCCAGATAGCCGCGCGGCGGCGGCAGGCAGCCGAAGGATCCGCCGGTGGGTTCGACGAATACCGCGGCGATGTTCTCGCCGCCATAGAGCTGACAAAACCGCTGCAGATCGTCGGCGAGTTCGGCGCCGTGCTCGGGCTGGCCGCAGACGAAACGATTTTCCGGCAGCGCGGTGTGGCGCATGTGATACACGCCGGCCAGGCCGGTGCCGAAGGCACGGCGGTTGTTGGCCATGCCGGCCAGCGCCACGCCACCCATGTTGACGCCGTGATAAGCGCGCTCGCGGCTGATGAACAACTGGCGCTGCGACTCGCCGCGCACCCGGTGATACATCAGCGCCATCTTCATCGCGGTGTCGACCGACTCGGAGCCGGAGTTCACGAAGAAGACCCGGCTCAGGCCCTCGGGGGTGTAGTCGATCACCCGTTGGGCCAGTTCGAAGGATTTCGGGTGCGCGCGCAGGAACGGCGCGACGAAATCCAGCGAATTGAGCTGATCGAACACCGCCTGTGCGATCTCGGGGCGACAGTGGCCGGCGGCCACGCAGAACAGCCCCGCCGAGGCGTCGATCACTTCCTGGCCGTCGGGGGTGTAGCAGTACATGCCCTGGGCGCGCACGAACAGGCGTGGCTCCTGCTTGAACTCCCGGTTCGGCGAGAACGGCATCCAGAAGGGATCCCGTGCCTGTTGTTCGAGCTGCGGTTCGCTGTGACCCATGGCGGGCTCCGTGGACGATTCAGAGGGGTTCAACCAGACAGGGCGCAAGGATAGCGCCGGCCGGTCGCGTTGCGAAGTCCGATTCCGGCCGCCGGCCGCTTGCCGCGGGCGGGCGGTGACCACCACACTGATCGGCCTGGCGTCGATGACGCCATCCGAACCGTGGATTCGCCCCGCCTTGCCTGCCACTCCCAGCCATCCCGGCACGACCCGTCCGCCGACCAGCGCGCCGCTGACCGCGCTGGCCATGACCCTGGCGGTCCAGATGATCGCCGCGATCGCCATGACCAGTCCCTCGGTACTGGCGCCCGTGATTGCCGGCGAAATCGGGATCGGCGCCCAGCATGTCGGCTGGCTGGTGAGCCTGGCCTATCTGGCGGCGATGCTGTCCGGGCTGGCCGGCGGCTGGACGGCGCAGCGCTTCGGGTCGGTGCGGGCCAGTCAGGGCGCGCTGCTGGCCTCGGCCGGCGGAATGGCGATGATGGCGGCCGGTCATCCGGTGTGGCTGCTGGCGGGCGCGGTGGTGATGGGCGTGGGCTACGGACTGCCCAATCCGACCGCCGCCGAGATCCTGAGCCGCCACGCCCCGGCTGACCGGCGCGGACTGTTCTTCTCGATCAAGCAGACCGGTGTGCCGCTGGGTGTGGCGGTGACCGGCATGCTGATCCCGGCGCTGCTGGTGATGCTGAACTGGTCGCAGGCGGTGCTGGTGCTGGCCGGGGCGATGGCGATCACCGCGCTGATGATCGGACCGACGCGCGGGCGGCTGGAATCGGATCGGGCGAGTGTCGGGGTCAAGCGTGGCGCAGCGGGTGGCGCAGCGGGTGGCGCGACGGGTGCTGCCCTGCGGATGCGGCTGATCGAGCCACTGCGCGAAGTCATCGCCTCGCCGCCCACCCGCCGGCTGGCCATCACTTCGCTGGTGTTCGCGTTCACCCAGGTCAGCTTCCTGACCTTCCTGGTGTCGCTGCTCAAGCTGGAGCACCAGTTCACGCTGGCGCTGTCGGCCAGTCTGCTGGCCGCCTCGCAGGCCGCCAGCGTGGTCGCGCGCATCGGCTGGGGTCATGTGGCCGACCGCTGGATCGATCCGACCCTGCTGCTGGGGCTGCTGGGCCTGACGATGGGCGTGTGCATCGCCCTGCTGGGCCTGGCGCCACCGGACACGCCGGTGAGCGCGATGCTGGTGATCACGCTGGCCTGCGCCGCCACCGCGGTGTCGTGGAACGGCGTCTTCTTTGCCGACCTGGTGCGGCTGGTGCCGCCAGATCGCGTGGCGCGAACCACCGGGGCGACGCAGTTCCTCACCTTCATGGGCGGCATGATCGGTTCGGCCGCCTTCGCTGGTCTGGTGAGCCTGAGCGGGAGCTATTCGCGGGTGTTCACCGCGCTGGCGGTGCTGCCGGCGCTGACCGGTCTGGCCCTGCTGGTGGGCGCGGCCAGCCGCCGGCGGGTCGGCGCGACGCCTCCCTGAAGACCCCGGCCGGCGTTTCCTGCCGCCGCAGCGCCAGCCAGGCCGACGCAGCGGGCTGGTTCGATTTCGCCCGGTGCTGCCGGCGAGTCGATTGCCCATGCTGCCGAACGGGATGAAAATCCCTCCTGCATCCGACTCACCCCGACTCAAAGGTCCCGCCGATGGAACTGCCCAGCATCAGTCCCTGCGTCCTGCCCCCTGACTGCGACGCACTGCGCGCCGAGGTTCGGGAATTCCTGGCGCAGGCGCTGGCCGATTACCCCGTTGCCAAGCGGGTGCGCAACTGGTCGGGCTCGGATCCGGCCTTCAGCCGGCAACTGGGCGCGCGCGGCTGGATCGGCATGACCTGGCCCAAGCGCTACGGCGGCGGCGAACGTTCGCTGCTCGAGCGCTATGTGGTCCTGGAGGAGTTGCTGGCGGCGGGCGCACCAGTGGGGGCGCACTGGGTGGCCGAGCGCCAGAGCGCGCTGCTGCTGATGCGCATGTCGCCTGACCTGCTTGCCCCCGAAATCGTGCCGCGGATCGTGCGCGGCGAACTGTGCTTTTGCATCGGCATGAGCGAACCGGACTCCGGTTCCGACCTGGCCTCGATCCGCACCCGGGCAGTCCGCACCGACGCCGGCTGGGTGGTCAACGGGCGCAAGGTCTGGACCTCGCGCGCGCATCAGGCGCATTACATGATCGCGCTGGTGCGCACCGGCGACGCGGGTGCGCAGCGCCACGGCGGGATGTCGCAGTTGCTGATCGACATGAACACGCCCGGACTGACGGTGCGCCCGATCCGCAACCAGTTGGGCGAGCACGACTTCAATGAGGTCACCTTCGATGACGTGCTCGTCCCTCCCCACCACCTGATCGGCGTCGAGGGCGATGGCTGGAGCCAGGTGTCGGGCGAACTCGCGTTCGAGCGCAGCGGGCCCGAGCGCTATCTGAGCAGCACCCAGCTGATGATGGAAATGCTCGAGGTCGCCGACCCGGGTGATGCGCGCCAGGCAGTCGCGCTGGGCCGCATCGCCGCCAGCTACGCCACCCTGCGCCAGATGTCGCTGGGCGTCTCGGGCATGCTGGCGCGTGGCGAGAACCCGGCGCTGGCCGCCGCGCTGGTGAAGGACCAGGGCGCGCTGGTCGAACAGGCAATGCCCGACGTCGCCCACGACCTGTATGGCGGCAGCGCGCAACCCGGTTCGCCGCTGGACACCGCGATGCGATACACCACACTGGCCGCGCCCTCGTTCTCGCTGCGCGGTGGCACGCGCGAGATCCTGCGCGGCATCATTGCCAAGGGACTGGGACTGCGATGAGCGAATCGATGATCGGCCAGAGCGCCGAACGGCTGTTCTCGAACAATGTCGACAAGAAACTGCTGGAGCGCTTCGAGGCAGGCCAGTGGCCGGCCGCCCTGTGGAACCTGACCGCCGACAGCGGCTTCGGGATCGCGCTGGCCGCCGAAGACCGCGGCGGCATCGGCGCTTCGTGGGGCGAGGCCTACCCGATCCTGCGCGGCGTCGGTTACTGGCAGGCGCCGCTGCCGCTGGCCGAGACGATGATCGCGACCCTGCTGCTTTCGCTGGCCGGCATCGACCTGCCCGACGGACCGGTCGCGCTGATCGAGGAAGGCACGCTGAACCGGATCGCGCTGCGCGAGGCGGCCGGCGGTTCGCGACTGCATGGACAGGCGCAGCGGGTCGCCTGGGCCGGCCACTGCCGGTGGGCGCTGGTGGCGCTCGCGGGCGGGCGACTGGCGGTCATCGACCTGAGCGACATCGCCACGGCGCGCCTGACCCGGCGCAGCGACCACGCCGGCGAGCCCTGCGACACGGTGGATCTCGAGGCGGCGCCCTGCCTGGCGCTGTTCGACAGCCCCCTGCCCGCGCTGGCGCTGCCCCTTCGTACGCTGGGCGCAATCGCGCGCAGCGCGATGATGGTGGGCGCCCTGGAACGGCTGCTCGAGGAGTCGGTGCGCTACGCCGGCGACCGGGTGCAGTTCGGACGTCCCATCGGACGCAACCAGGCGATCCAGCAATCGCTCGCGCTGCTGGCCGGCGATGTCTGCTCGGCGCGGGTCGCCGCGCTGGTGGCCTGCGCCGACGCACCGTCGTCACAGAATCGCGACTGCACCGCCACCGAGTTCAGCGCCGCGGTCGCCAAGATCCGGGTCGGCGAAGCCGCCACCCGCGGCACCTCGATCGCCCATCAGGTGCATGGCGCCATCGGCTTTACCCACGAACACTCGCTGCAGTTCGCCACCCGGCGCCTGTGGGCCTGGCGCGAAGCCTGCGGCTCGGACGCCTGGTGGGCGCAGCGCCTGGGCGAACAGGCGATTGCCGCCCGCGGCGCCGGTTTCTGGCCTGCGATGACCACTCGGCGATTCGAACCGTCGCCGCTCCCGCCCACCTGACCCGAGGCCATCCGGCCTCTTTCCTGCACCACCTGCATTCCCTTTACCGCAGCACCTGGAGATTCTCTTGAGACGTCATGTTCTGACCGGCCTGGCCGCCGGCGCCGCCGCACTGCTCACCTCGCCGCGCGCCTTTTCACAAGCCACCGCCTATCCCAGCAAGCCGGTTCGCTTCATCGTCGGGCTGGGCCCCGGCAGCGGCGCCGACACCGGCACCCGCTTCATCGCCGAGCGTTTCGGCAAGCTCACCGGCCAGTCGGGCGTGGTCGAGAACCGGCCGGGCGGCGACGGGCTGATCGCGGTGCAGGCGCTGCTGGCCAGCCCGGCCGACGGTCACACCCTGATGTACCTGACTCCGTCACCCATGGTGCTGACCCCGCTGCTGCGACCCGACGTGCCCTACGACCCGCTGCGCGACATCCGCCCGGTGGCCTACATCTCGCGCTCGTACGCGGTGATGGTGACCGGGGCGAATTCGCGCTTTCGGACCTTCAACGACGTGATCGCCGAGGCGCGCGCCAAGCCGGGCACCGTCAAGATGTCGAACTACGGCCATCACTACCGGATTGGCGCGCTGTCACTGCAGAAGCTGACCGGCGCCGAATTCATCCATGTGGCCTACAAGGGCGCAGGACAGGCGAACAACGATGTCATCGCGGGCGACATCGATGTGGCGATCACCGATACCGGCGGAGCGATGCCGCTGATCGAGGGCGGCCGGCTGCGTCCGCTGGGCGTCACTGGCCCGGGGCGCCACCCCTTCCTGCCGAAGGTGCCCAGCATCACCGAACAGGGCGTGCCCTACGAGCTGATGGTCTGGACCGGCTTCGGCGTGCCCGCCCGCACGCCCGAGCCGATCGCCCGCAAGCTGGAGGAAATCCTGCTGAAGATCCTCAACTCGCCCGAATACGCCGCTTACAACGAGAAGCAGGGCGGCGGCGAAACGGTCGCGGGTACCGGGGAGCAGCTGCGCGCACTGATCACGGCCGAGACGGCGCGCTATCGCGAGCTGGGCAAGACAATGAGCCTGGTCGAGAAATAACCGCCGGCGGGAGGCCTCGCCCGCGGGGACGGGGCTGCATCACCGCAGCCCCCGAGCCTACTCGCGCCCCATCCGGCGGGCCATCTCGGCGCGCCATTGCGCGCGCGGGCGAAAGCCCGGCAGACCACTGGCCAGCACCAGGGCATCGGCCATGATCTGTTCGTCGTCGCGGTTCAGGTCCAGCGGCAGCGCGACCGGCTGGTTCACATACCAGGGCAGGTCGATGAAGAGCTCGAGTCGATTGCCTTCCGGATCGCGGGCATAAACCGACAATGCGTTGCCGTGGGTCACCGGCGAGAGGCCGCCCGCGTGCGCGGCCTGCAGGCGGGCGTAAAGCGTCTTGAGCGTGGCGAGGCTGTCGGCCCGCAGGGACAGCTGATTGATGACGTTGAACGGCAGATCGGGCGGACGCCCGCTGGCCAGCACAATCTGGTGATGCTCGTCCGGATCGCGGCTCAGGAACACGAGGTCGACCTCGCGCCCGGGCGCGCCGAGCTGGCCACGGTCGGTGACGGTGAACTCGAGCACCCCGCGATAGAAATCCTCCATCGGCGCCATGTGGGTCACGTGGATGCCGACGTGGCTGAAAGCAAGACCAATTCCGGACATGAGCGTTCCCCAGCGCAAGATGATTCGGCGCCTGACCGCGATCGTCCGACCTGCCTTTCCCGCATTATTCGGGATCTTCCAACTCTCATCCAGGAATCGACATGAAACTGGTCAGCTTCGAGCGCGACGGCCGGGCCGGCTTCGGCGCGGTGATCGGCCCGGCGGGCACCGAACAAGGCGTGGTCGATCTCGGGCGCGCGCTCGGCGGGCGCTTCGCCGACCTGAAAGCGCTGCTGGCCGGCGACGGCCTGGACCAGGCGCGCGCCGCGCTGGCGGGCCGAGCGCCGGACTTCGCGCTGGCCGGTCTTACCCTGCTGCCGGTGATCCCCAATCCGGGCAAGATCTGGTGCTGCGGGCTCAATTACGCCGAGCATGTGCGCGAGACCCGGCGCGAAGTGACCGACAAGCCGATGTTCTTCATGCGGGTGGCCGACTCGCAGGTCGGCCACGGTCAGCCGATCCCCTGTCCGCCCGAGTCGACACAGCTCGACTACGAGGGCGAGATCGCGGTCATCATCGGCAAGCCCGGGCGCCGGATCGCGCCGGAACGGGCCTGGGAGCACATCGCCGGCTACGCCTGCTACAACGACGGCACCATTCGCGACTGGCAGCGCCACACCCAGCAGTTCGGACCGGGCAAGAACTTCTGGCACACCGGCGGCTTCGGACCCTGGATGGTGAGCGCCGACGAGATCGCTGGCGGGGCGACGATGACGCTGGTGACCCGGCTGAACGGGCGCGAGATGCAACGGGCCACCACCGACATGATGATCCACGACATCCCGAGCCAGATCGCCTATCTGTCGACGGTGGCGCCGCTCGCGGCGGGCGATGTGATCGTCACCGGGACGCCAGGCGGCGTGGGCTCGCGCCGCGAGCCGCCCGTCTGGATGAAGCCGGGGGATGTGATCGAAATCGACATCGATCGCATCGGCGTGCTGCGCAACACGGTCATCGCCGAGGCCTGAGGAAACGGCGGATTGCGCTCGGGCGCGCGCGCCACTGGCACGCGCGCTGGCGCAGCAGGCCGCGTCAGCGGGTCGCGAGCACCCGCCAGACCTGCTCCGGCGTGACCGGCATCTGCACCGGATGGGCGCGGGTGTCGACACCGGCACGGGCCAGCGCATCGACCACCGCATTGACCACCGCCGGCGTGGCGCCGATGGTGCCCAGTTCACCCACACCCTTGACCCCGAGCGCGTTGTTCAGGCACGGCGTGGATTCATCCATCTCGGTCCGGAACGGCACGCGCAGATCGGCGCGCGGCAGGGTGTAGTCGAGGAAGCTGCCGCTGACCAGCTGTCCGGATTCCCGGTCGTAGACCACGTTCTCGCAGAGCGCCTGACCGATCCCCTGCAACGCGCCGCCGTCGAGCTGGCCGCGCACGATGATCGGGTTGACGACCCGACCGACGTCGTTGACCGACGAATAAGCCACCACCTCGGTCTCGCCGGTGACCGGATCGAGCTCGACCTCGCAGACATGGCAACCATTGGGCCATGTCGGACCGGCGACCGTGGTGGTCGAGTCGATCTGGATCCGCTGGTCGGGCTGGCGGGCGGCCAGCTCGAACAACCCGATGCTGCGGTCGGTGCCGATCACCCGGAAGAGCGCTTCGGTGTATTCGATGTCGGGCTCGCCTGCCTCCAGTGCGTCGGCGGCCAGCGAGCGCGCCCGCTGGATGGTGAGCTCGCTGGCGACCGAGATCGCGGTGCCGCCGGTGAACAGCGATCGCGAGCCGGCGCTGCCGAAGCCGGTGGCCAGATCGGTGTCGCCCTGGATCACGCGGATGCGCTCGAGCGGCACGCGGAAAATGTCGACCGCGAGCTGGGCGTAGGTGGTGGCCAGACCCTGGCCCATCGCCTGCGTGGCCGAAACCAGCTCGATGATGCCGTCGGGCTTCACATTGACGGTGACGCGCTCCTCGAGGGCGTTGCCGCCGGTCCATTCCAGGAAGGTGGCCAGGCCGAGCCCGCGCAGTCGACCGCGGGCCTTCGATTGCGCGGCACGCGCCTCGAAACCACCCCAGTCGGCCAGCGCCAGCCCCTGATCCATCACCTTTTCGAACTGCCCGGTGTCGTAGACCTGACCCATCGGATTGCGGTAGGGCATCTGCTCGGGGCGGATCATGTTGCGACGGCGCAGCTCAGCCCCGTCCATGCCGATCTGCCGCGCGGCGGCGTCCATCAGCCGCTCGATGATGTAGATGGATTCGGGACGGCCGGCGCCGCGATAGGCGCCGGTGGGCGCGGTGTTGGTGAGCACCGCGCGGAAATCGAAATCGACCAGGCCGATGTCGTAGATGCTGCTGAGCACCCAGGGACCGATCAGCAGCTGGATCGCCACGCCGGTGGGCGTCGCATAGGCGCCCACATTGGCCAGCGAGTGGACCCGGAAGGCCTGGATGCGGCCATTGGCATCGAGCGCCAGCTGGGCCCGGGTGTGGGTGTCGCGACCATGAACCGCGGAGAGGAACTCCTCGCTGCGATCGGCGGTCCACAGGACGGTGCGCGACAGGTTGCGCGCGCACCAGGCCACCACCGCGTCTTCGGGGTAGAGACCGGTCTTCATGCCGAATCCGCCGCCCACATCGCCGACGATGACCCGGATCTTTTCCTTCGGACAGCCCAGCACGGTGTCGGCCAGCAGGTTGCGCACGCCCGCGGGCATCTGGGTGCTCATGCGGATGGTGAGCCGGTCGCTGGCCGGGTCGTGCGTGGCCATGACGGTGCGCGGCTCGATCGAGGCGGGCGCCAGACGCTGGTTGACCAGCGGATCGAGGGTCACCACATGGGCGGCGGCCTCGAAGGCGGCCTGCGCGGCGGCCACATCGCCATACCGGGCCTGTGCGGCGACATTGTCGGGGGCCTCGTGCCAGAGTACCGGCGCGCCATCGGCCACCGCATCGGTCAGCGCGGTGACCGAAGGCAGGTCCTCGACGTCGAGCGCGATGGCCTCGAGCGCGTCGCGCGCCTGCTCGCGGGTGTGCGCGACGACCGCGGCAACCGCCTCACCGGCAAAGCGGATGAATCCGTCGGCCAGCGGAAAACGCGGCGGGGACACCGCACCCGAACCATCGCCCCGCTTGAAGGCGGCAGCGTGCGGCAGGGGCTTGACGCCACCGGCGACGAGATCGGCGGCGGTGACCACCGACACGACCCCCGGCATCGCCCGGGCGGCCTCGACATCGATCGAGACGATGCGGGCACGAGCGTAGGGCGAGCGAAGGAACGCCAGCACCAGGGTGTCGGCATCGGCCATGTCGTCGGTGAACTGACCCTGCCCGATCAGCAGGCTCGCATCCTCGACGCGGCGAACCGCTTGCCCGCTGCCGAACCGCATCACCCCACCCGCTGCTGACTCGCTCATCGCTTCTTTTCCTGTTTGATTGTCCGGATTGCTGTCTGTTACCAGTCGATGGTCTGGGCCAGCGCGTCGGCGGCCTGACGCAGTTGCGGCAGGAACTCGATCGCCTCTTCCAGACGCAGTCGCGAGACCGGCGCCTGCACCTCGACCGACGCGACCACCCGCTGGTCGGCATCGCGAACCGGCACAGCCACGCAGCAGATGCCGGCGAGGTATTCCTCGTCGTCGACCGCGAAACCATTGGCGCGGATCGCCTCGAACTCGCGTCCCAGACGGGCCGGATCGGTGAAGGTCTTGTGAGTATGCCGGATCAGCGGGGTCACGCGCAGGAAACGCTCGCGGCTGCGCTTGGGCAGGTAGGACAGGAACAGCTTGCCGCCGGCCGAGGCGTAGAGCGGGACCTTGGAGCCCGCGCCGAAGGTCACGCGCAGCGGCCAGTTGGACTCGACCCGGTCCAGGTAGAGGACCGAGTTGTTGTTCGGGATGGTCAGATTGCAGGTTTCGCCGAGCTGCTCGACCAGTTCCTCGAGGACCGCGCGACGCGGGCTGCGGGCCGGCGAACGGATCAGGGTCTCGACCGCCAGGGCGTTCATTCGCTCGGAGCAGGCATAGCGCTTGCTGCCCGGCTCGCGACCGACCAGTCCGGCGTGCTCGAGCGTGGTGAGGATGCGATAGACGGTGGGCTTGGGGAGCTCGACCTCGCGACAGATTTCGGAGAGTTGCGGCGGGGTGTCGTGGCGGGCGATCGCCTCGAGGATGCGGACTGCCCGGAGGATCGCCGAGCCGGCAGGTACCGCCTCGGGAAGGTCATCGAGCGCGCTGGAATGAAACTCGGTCTCGATCTCGAAATCGTCATTCATCACTGCGTTGTCTCCAGTGGTTATCGATCATTGATAATTGTTCGCACCCCCCCATTATGCGGAAAACGAAATCCGAGTAAATAGGCACGTCATTGTTGGTTTTATCGATCGAAATGAGTTTGAAGAAAATTTCGGGACTTTTCGCACGGTCCGAGTCACCACCGCCAGAGGGCCTTCATTGGCAAATAACGCTTCGTACAGAGGGAAAAACGGCATCTGTCAGGGGCAATTGACAGGCGTCAACCTGGCTTGTCATTTCATTGATTGAACTTTTCCGCAATTCCACCTCGGGGGATCCAGACGGCCCGGGCGCGCGCATCGCACCCCGGTTCGCCAGCCGCCCGCAGTGACTCAGGCGACGTAACGCGCCGCCAGGGCGCCCAGGGTCTGATGGAATTCGGCGATGGTCTGATCCAGGATCTCGCGCACCGACAGCACCGCGTCGATGCGTCCACAGACCTGGCCGGTGAGGGGCACCGCCGCCTCCATGTCACCGCCGAAATACAGGTCGAGCACGTTGGCGAACTCGGTGCGCATGTTCTCGGGGTTGTTGAACTCCAGCCGGGTGGTGCGGGCGGTGCGCAGCGCCCGCAGCGCCGGCCCGTTGCCACCGCGGTTCAGGAACACGGTGTCGGTCTCCTGGGCGTCGACGATCGCGTTCTTCCAGTTCGGGTGCGCGGGCGACTCGGCGGCCGTCAGCATGCGCGTGCCCATCTGGATGCCCTCGGCGCCGAGCGCGAAGGCGGCCGCCATCGAGACGCCATCGGAGAATCCGCCGGCCGCGATCACCGGCACCTTCACCCGCGAGCACACCAGCGGCAGCAGCACCATCGAGGCGACATCGCGCTGGTTCTTGAAGCCGCCGCCCTCGGCGCCCTCGACGATCAGCCCGTCGACGCCGGCCTCGACCGCCTTCAGCGCGCCCTTCAGGGTCGGCACCACATGGAAGACGGTGAGCCCGGCCGCCTTCAGCTCGGCGCAGTAGCGCGACGGATCACCCGCCGAGGTGGTGACGAAGCGCACGCCTTCGTCGACCACGAACTGGACGATGCCCGGGTCGCGCACGTAGGTGAGCGCGATGTTCACGCCGAACGGCTTGTCGGTGAGCTCGCGCATGCGCCGGATCTCCAGGCGCACCTCATCGAGCTTGCCCGACGAGGTTTCGATGATGCCCATGCCACCGGCGTTGGACACCGCCGAAGCGAGCTGGGCACGGGCGATCCAGCCCATCGGGGCCTGGACGATGGGGTGGGCGACGCCCAGCAGTTCGGTGACGCGGTTGTGAAGGGTCATGGGTGCTCCAGGGAAGGAATCGGTGGGGCCGGCCGGCGCATCAGTCGGCGCTCAGCACCAGCATCAGGCCGTTGGCGTGCGAGGCGGGCACCACCAGCCGGCCGGCCGAGACGCTCACCGGCACGCCGGCCAGCGCGCGCCGGGCCGCCTCGAGATCCTCGACCCGCAGCACCAGTGCCGCCGTGCCCTCGTCGGCCAGGCCGTCGAGCGCGACGCCCGGATAGCGCGCGGCCAGCACGTCGCGCGACAGGTAGATGAAGTCGCCCCGGGTCGATCCGGAGGCGACGCGCCAGGCGCCATCGGACTGCGCCTCGGGGCTGCGGTCGATCAGGCGCCCCATGTGTTCGGCCGCGGCGCGCGGATCGGGGGCGAGCATCTCCAGGCGCAGGATGGCGGTGGCGGTGTTGGCGTGGCGCTGCAGCTCGGGAATCCAGACCGCGTCACGGGTGAAATGCTGGCAGGCGAAGATGCGCATGCCGCCCGGACGCTCGTTGACCGGCCAGTTGAAGGTCGCGAAATTGGCGCTGGTGACGCGGCCGTCGGGCAGGATCACCGGCCGCCCGAAATCCATCGGACCGGTGGCGGCGATGCCGCGCGCCTGCAGTTCGGCCACGCCGGCGGCGGCATCACGCGCGGTAAAGGCGGCGCGCTCGATGCCCTCGCGCTGCGCGAGGAAGGCGCGGGTGGGCGCGTTGTGCGCGGTGTCGGCCAGCACGCCGATCAGCTCGAGATAGTCGTCGGCCAGCATGATCGTGTAGTTGCCGGTGCCCATGTGGGCACTGTGCGTGCCGCGCGGCGAGAGCGTGAAGCCCAGCGCGCGCCAGCCGGCGGCGGCGGCATCGAGATCGCGCACCGTGACGACCGCGTGGTCGAGTCCGATGACCTGGTTCAGCATGGCGTTGTTCCCCTGTGTTTCGGTTCGCCGTCGCAGGACGGCCGGAATGTGATGCTAGCGCCTGCCCGACTGGAACCCGGCGGCTTTTGGTGCGACAGTGGCGGGCGCCGCGCGGCACGGATTCCGTTTCCCACCGCGCGGACCGCGTCGCTCAACGACCGCGCGAAGCCACGCCCTCACCATTGCCCCGCCCGCTCCTTCCTTCCAGGATGATTCGATGAAAGCCGTTGGTTACCGCAAATGCCTGCCGATCGACGACCCGCTGTCGCTGGTCGATCTCGAGTTGCCCGAACCGGTCGCGCAGGGCCGCGACCTGCTGGTCCGGGTGATGGCGGTGTCGGTCAATCCGGTCGACACCAAGGTGCGCCGGGCGGTGCCGCCCGCCGACGGCGAGACCCGGGTGCTCGGCTACGATGCCGCCGGCATCGTCGAGGCGGTGGGCCCGCAGGTCACGCTGTTCAAGCCGGGCGACGAGGTCTGGTACGCCGGCTCGCGGCTGCGCCCGGGCACCAACGCCGAGCGGCACCTGGTCGATGAACGCATCGTGGGTCGCAAGCCGCGCACTCTCGATTTCGCGCAAGCGGCGGCGATGCCGCTCACCACCATCACCGCCTGGGAGGCGCTGTTCGACCGGCTGCAGCTGCGCATCGGCAAGCCGGCCGACCAGGGGACACTGCTGATCACCGGGGCGGCCGGCGGCGTCGGTTCGATCGCGGTGCAGCTCGCGCGCCGGCTGACCGGGGTGCGGGTGGTGGCCACCGCCTCGCGACCCGAAACCCGGGCCCACCTCGAGGCGCTGGGCGCCGATCTGGTCATCGACCACACCCGGCCGCTGTCGCGCGAGCTGCAGGACGCCGGCATCCGCTGGGTCGAGAACATCTTCAGCATCACCCACACGCATCAGCATTTCCCCGAGCTGGCCCGGGTCATCGCCCCCCAGGGCCGGGTCTGCGTGATCGACGACCCCGAGACGATCGATGTCCGGCTGCTCAAGGCGCGCTGCGCGTCGCTGCACTGGGAGGCGATGTTCACCCGCTCCAGCTTCGAGACCGCCGACATGGCGGCCCAGGGCCGCCTGCTGACCGAGACCGCCGGGCTGATCGACGCCGGACTGGTGCGCAGCACCCACGGCATCACGATGGGCACGATCTGTGCGGCCGATCTGCGCCGCGCCCATGCGGCGGTGGAATCGAACCGCACCATCGGCAAGATCGTGCTGGCCGGGTTCTGAGCCGCGACGGCCGGGAGCGGACCGAATGACACACTGGGACATCATCATCGTGGGCGCCGGGTCGGCCGGCTGCGTGCTGGCCAATCGCCTGAGCGCCGACGGGCGCCAGCGCGTGCTGCTGCTGGAGGCCGGGCCGCGCGACACCAACCCGTGGATCCACATCCCGCTGGGCTACGGCAAGCTGTTCACCGACCGGTCGGTCAACTGGTCGTATGAGTCGGAGCCGGAACCGACGCTCGGCGGGCGGCGCGTCTTCACCCCGCGTGGCAAGGTGCTGGGCGGCTCGTCCTCGATCAACGGCCTGGTCTACATCCGCGGCCAGCGCGAGGACTTCGACGACTGGGGCGTGCCCGGCTGGGGCTTCGACGATCTGCTGCCCTGCTTCATCCGGGCCGAGGACCAGCAGCGCGGCGCCAGCGCCTGGCACGGCGCCGGCGGACCGCTGGCGGTGTCGGACCTGCCCGACCGCCATGAGCTGGCCGATGCCTTCATCGACGCTGCCCAGGCCAACGGCATCCCGCGCAACGACGACTTCAACGGCCCCACCCAGGAAGGCGCCGGCTACTACCAGGCGACCACCCGCAACGGCCGGCGCATCAGCGCGGCCGTGGGCTACCTGCGGCCCGCCGAGAAGCGGCCGAACCTGCACATCGAGGTTGATGCGCTCGCCACCCGGGTGCTCTTCGAAGGCACGCGGGCGGTCGGCGTCGAGTACCACCAGGGCGGACGCACCCAGGTCGCCCATGCCAACCAGGTGATCCTGTCGGGCGGCTCGTTCAATTCCCCGCAGCTGCTGCAGCTCTCGGGCGTCGGACCGGGTGCCGCGCTGCGCGAACTCGGCCTGCCGGTGGTCTGCGACTCGCCCCAGGTGGGCGAAGGCCTGCAGGACCACTTCTACGTGCGCACCTACTGGCGCTGCAACCGGCCGATCACCGTCAACGACGACATGGCCCGCTGGTGGCGAAAGCTGGGCATCGGACTGCGCTATGTGCTGCAGCGCCGCGGGCCGCTGGCGGTGAGCGCGGGCTATGCCGGCGCCTTCGTGCGCACCCGGCCCGAGCTCACCCGCCCGGACGCGCAGTTCTACTTCATCAACTTCTCGATCGCCAAGCGCGGCGGCATCCTGGACGACTTCCCCGGGTTCACCTGCTCGGTGTCGCAGTTGCGGGCCGAATCGCGCGGCCGGGTCAGCCTGCGCTCGGCCGACCCGCACGCCCCGCCCGCCATCCACTACAACTACCTGGCCACCGAGAACGATCGCCAGACCATGGTCGACGCCCTGAAAATGTTGCGAAAAGTCGTCAACACAGAGCCATTTTCAGGCTATGTCGCCGAAGAGCGTGCACCCGGAATCCAGGTGGCCAGCGATGCCCAGTGGCTGGACTACTGCCGGGCGACCGGCGAGACCGTCTACCACCCCACCTCGACCTGCCGCATGGGCAGCGACAGCGCGTCGGTGGTCGATGAGCGGCTGCGGGTGCGCGGGGTGACCGGCCTGCGGGTGATCGACGCCTCGGTGATGCCGGCGGTGATCTCGGGAAACACCAACGCGGCGGTGATCGCGATCGCCGAAAAAGGCGCCGAACTGGTGCTGGCGGACGCCCGGGCCTGAGCGGGGCGGGCCGGCCCGCGCCGGTTCAAGCGGGTTGATCGCACGCCGGTTGATCGCACGCCGGTTGATCGCACGCCGGTTGATCGCCAGCCATTGCGGTCAACCGGGTGCGCGCGGATTCAGGCGACCCCGGCCCGCCTGGCGGCAGCCGCCGCCGCGAGCGCGCCATCGGTGGCCGCCAGCACCGCGTCGATGTCCGCCTCGGTGTGGGCGAGCGACAGGAACAGGTTGTGCCGGGGGTGCAGATAGACGCCGGCGCGCAGGGCCTCCTGACAGAACAGCGACCCGAGCCGCTGGCCGGGGTCGTCGTCGAAGAGCAGCATCGGCATCGCCGGCGGTCCCGACTGGCGCAGGCTCAGCCCGTGCGCCTGTGCCTGACGGCTCAGGCCGTCGCGCAGCCGCTGGCCGACCCGCTCGAGCTGGCGAGGCGCATCGACGCGGTGCAGTTCGGTCAGCGTGGCCAGCGCCGCAGCCATCGCCGAGGCGCTGCACCAGAACGATCCGGTGACGTAGATCCGGGTCGCCGCCTCGCGCAGCCAGTCGCGGCCGGTGACCGCCGCCAGCGGATGGCCGTTGGCGATCGCCTTGCTGTGGGCCGACAGGTCGGGCGCGATGCCGAGCGCCGCCCAACTGCCCCGCAGATCCAGGCGAAAGCCGGCCCGCACGTCGTCGACGATCAGCGCGGCGCCACGCTCGGCGCTCAATTGGCGCGCCGCCTGGGCAAACGCCGGATCGGGCATTTCCTGGTCGCGCGCCAGATCGTGACGAAACGCGGTGACCAGGATCGCCGCCAGGTCGTCGCCAGCCTGCGCCACCGCCTGCGCCAGACTGTCGGGGTCGTTGTAGTCGAAGGGCAGGAAGTGGCAGCGGTCCTCCTCGGTGACCCCGGCCATCAGGGGCGTGCACCAGGGCGCCGAGCCGTGATACGAGCCGCGCGCCACCAGCACCTTGCGCCGACCGGTGGCCGCGCGCGCGATCATCACGCAGGCGGTGGTGGCGTCGGTGCCGTTCTTCTGGAAGGTGACCCAGTCGGCGTGCGCGAGGGTGGTCACCAGCCGCTCGGCCAGCGCCACCAGCACCTCGCCCGGTCCATCCAGGCAATCGCCCAGGTCGCGCTGCGCGCGCGCCGCCGCTTCGACGCCGGGGTGGCGGTGCCCGAGCACGATCGGGCCCCAACTGCACATCAGGTCGATGTAGACATGACCGTCGACATCCTCGACCCGGCAGCCGTCACCGGCGCGAAAGAACTGCGGGTAGCCCTCGGGCAGCGCCGAGGCGCGCTGATGGCCCCACAAGCCACCCGGAATCACCTGGGCGGCGCGCTCGCGCAACTGTCGGTCCAGGGGGCCGCTGCCGCGCCCCGCCGCCTGGGAGGCCATCGCGATCAGGCCGCTGCGCTGGGACGGGCCTTCATGCGTTCGGCATGCGCGATGATGTTGGTGTGCTCGGGATTGACGCCCTGACCCACCATCTTGCCGAACTCGAGGAACACGAACAGCAGGATGTCGGCCAGCGTCATCCGGTTGCCGACGACGAAGTCGCGCCCGGCCATCTGGTCGTTGAGCCAGCCGATCTTCTCCTGGGCCAGCAGCTTCAGGTCCGGGGCCGCGTGCGGGATGCAGCGGATGCGCGACTCGAACAGCTTCAGGCCCTCGGAGAACCGGAAGCCGTTGGCCAGCGGCTCGAGGATGTTCAGGTCGATCCGGCGAACCCACATGCGGGTCTCGGCGCGCTCCTGGGCGGTGGCGCCGATCAGCGAGGCGCCGGGGCCGCCGATCTCGTCGAGGTATTCGCAGATGGCGGTGATCTCGGCCAGCACGCTGCCGTCGTCGAGCTCGAGGGCCGGCAGCTGGCCGGTGGGGTTCTTGGCCATGTAGGCCGGCTGGCGGTTCTCGCCGCCGCGCAGGTCGACCTTGACGGTGGGCAGCGTCACGCCGCGCTCAGCGGCGAACATGCGCACAACGCGCGGATTGGGGCCGACGGAATCATAAAGAAGCATGGCGGTCTCTCTCGGAGTGGACGGGGGCCGCCCTTCAGGGGGCGGACGCCGAAAGCTTACCCGCCGGGCGGTGGCCCTGACCATCTGCGGGGCGATCAAGCCCCAGAAAATGATCCAGGATCGCGAAGTGGTCCTCGAAGAGCTCGGTCTGCATGCCGGCCAGCTCGGCGACCGGGATCCAGGCGGCCTCGCTCGCGTCGCTGGCGCCGCGCACCTCGGGCGGGTGGCCGCCGAGGTCGAAGAAATGAACGTGGGTGATGGTGCGTCCGCGCGCCGCGCGCTGCGGGTGATCGAACACCTGGACCGCGCGAAACGCGTCGTCCAGGCTCACCTGCAGCAGGCCGATGCCGGTTTCCTCGCGCAGCTCGCGAATCGCCGCCTGACGCACCCGCTCGTGCGGCTCGACGAAACCGCCCGGCAGCGCCCACAGGCCCGCACCGGGCGCGCCGGCTCGCCGCACCAGCAGCACCCGATCCCGGGCGCGCACCAGCGCGTCGACGGTGACGAACACCGGCTCGCGGGGCGCACCGGACCACTGCTCGCGCTCGCGGCGGATGCCCAGCCACTCCTCGGTGAGCCGGCGATGGAACGGCAGCTCGATCCAGGCGCGCAGGAAGTCATGCACCGGACCGGGCAGGTACTGAGTCAGCACCGCGAGCACCGACGCGACCGGCGCGCCGCCAAACAGCACCCGCCGGATCGGCGCCGCATCGAGCTCCGGGCGGCGCGACTCGAGCACCAGATCCCAGCTCCCAAACCGGTTCAGGTACTCGCTGGTCGCGTCCTTGCGGTGACCAATGAGGCGGATCGCCACGTCGGTGCGGGCGCCACTGCCCACGGTACCCGTGGTGCCGGTGGCGCTCGCCCCGGCCGCCACCCGCCGCACCGCCGCGTCGACCCCGGCGACCACCTCGCGCAGCCAGCGCTCGTCATCATGGTGGTCACGCACCGGCAGGCAGTCCACCCGATGGGCCTGCTCGCCCGCCGCCGCCCGGACCATCGCGGCACGCTCCTCCCAGGTGAACGGATTCTTCGGGCTGCGCGCCAGCATCGCCGACCCCAGCACCACCACCACCCGCGACCCCTCGGCGAGCGCACGCTCGAGCAAGGCCTGGTGGCCGCGGTGAAAGGGCTGGAAACGGCCGATCAGAACCGCGACTGCCGCGGGCTCCCCGACCCTGTCCGTCTGCGCCGGTCCTGGCGCCTGCATTCGCGTCTGCATGCCTTTTCCCCGGATTCGCTGGGCAAGCGCCGCCTGCCGCATCGGCTACCATGGACCGCAAAGCGAACCGCCCCTTGTCCCGATCATCCTACTCCGCCCTCGGCCTGTGGTCGCTGAGCCTGGCCTATTTCACGATGGGCACTGCCTCGATCACCGTGGTCGGCCTGATCAACGAACTGGCGGCCGACCTGGCGGTGTCCAAACCGGCGATCGCGATGCTCGTCACGGTGTTCGCCCTGACCTTCGCGCTCGCCGCGCCGCTGATCCAGGTGGCCGCCGGGCGCCTGCCCAGCCGCACGCTGCTGCTGGGTGGACTGACGGTGATGGCCCTGGGCTGCCTGCTGACCGCGCTGGCCCCCGGCTACCCCGAGGTCGCCGGCGCGCGGGTGGTGATGGCGCTGGGCGCCGCGGCCGTCGGTCCAGTCGCCTCGGCTGTCGGCGCGGGCCTCGTGCCCCCGGCACGCCAGGGCCATGCGCTGGCGGTGGTGTTCGGCGGCATGACCCTGGCCACCGTGCTGGGGCTGCCGGTCACCACCTGGATGGGGGATCTGCTCGGCTGGCGCTGGGTGTTCGCGGCGCTGGCCGCGCTGACCCTGCTCACCGCCCTGACCATCGCGCTGCTGGTGAGCGACCGGCGCGCCGCGCCACCCGTCTCGCTGGCCAGCTTCGGCCATGTCTTTCGGCACCGGGCGGCCGCGTGGGCAGTGGCGATGGCGCTGTTCCACATGGCCGCCCAGTTCTCGCTCTATGCCCTGATCGCGCCCTTCCTGCAGGAGCGCTTCGGCGTGGCCCCCGCGCAGCTCCCGCTGGCCCTGCTGCTGGGCGGGCTGAGCAGCGTCGCCGGCAACCTGCTGGCGGGCCGATTCGGCGACCGGCTCGGGGCGCCGCTCACCCTGAAACTGTCGGTGGGCGGCCTGGCCTGTGCGTTCGGGTCGCTGATCGTGCTGCCAGCGGCACCGTGGCTGGGCATCGCCGGTTTCGCGTTCTGGTCGCTGATCGGCATGACCTTCTACGCGCCCCAGCAAAAGCGCCTGATCGCGCTTGCGCCCGAACTGCGCAACCTGCTGCTGGCGATGAACGCCTCGGCGCTCTATCTCGGGATGTCGCTGGGCTCGGCCGCCGCGAGTCAGGTCTGGCAGCACCTGGGGCCCTGGTCGCCACCCGCGATGTCGCTGGTGTTTCTCGGGCTCGCGTTAGCCGCCTTCGTGCTGTCGCGCCGCGCCGAGGCCGGGACCCCGGCCACCCATCCGCCAGCGCGGCCCTGAACCCGGAACACGGCCGCACCACCCCGGCACCAGCGTCGCTAAGTGCTTGATTCTTCTCTTTTCCGAAGGTCGGCCCGGCTATAATCCCCGGTTTCCCCGAACGCTTTCCAGGCCCCACTCCGATGCAAGAACGCTACGCCCCCGGTGAAGTCGAACGCGCCGCCCAAGCCCACTGGAACGCCATCGACGCCTATCGCGCCCGCGAGCACGACCCGCGGTTCCCGAAGGGCAAGTACTACGCCTGCTCGATGCTGCCCTACCCCAGCGGCAAGCTGCACATGGGCCATGTGCGCAACTACACCATCAACGACGTCATGTACCGGCACCTGCGCATGCAGGGCTACAACGTGCTGATGCCGATGGGCTGGGACGCGTTCGGCCTGCCCGCCGAGAACGCCGCCATGAAGAACCAGGTGGCGCCGGCGAAGTGGACCTACGACAACATCGCCTACATGAAGAAGCAGATGCAGGCGATGGGACTGGCGATCGACTGGAGCCGTGAGATCGCCGCCTGCGACCCGCGCTACTACAAGTGGAACCAGTGGCTGTTCCTGCAGATGCTCGAGCGCGGCATCGCCTACCGCAAGACCCAGGTGGTGAACTGGGATCCGATCGACCAGACGGTGCTGGCCAACGAGCAGGTCATCGACGGCCGCGGCTGGCGCACCGGCGCGCTGGTCGAGAAGCGCGAAATCCCCGGCTACTACCTAAAAATTACCGACTACGCCGCCGAACTCCTCGACCAGGTCGAGAACAAGCTCGACGGCTGGCCCGACCGCGTGCGCACCATGCAGTCGAACTGGATCGGCCGCTCGATCGGCGTGCGCCTGGCCTTTCCCCACGACATCCGCGATGCGAACGGCACGCTGGCCGGCGAGGGTCGGCTGTTCGTTTTCACCACCCGCGCCGACACCCTCATGGGCGTCACCTTCGTGGCGGTCGCCCCCGAGCATCCGCTGGCCGAACTGGCGGCGGCGCGCGACCCGGCGGTCGCCGCCTTCGTCACCGAGGCGCGCCAGGGCTCGGTCATGGAGGCCGACATGGCCACCATGGAAAAGAAGGGCGTGCCCACCGGCCTGACGGTGGCGCACCCGCTCACCGGCGAGGCAGTCCCGGTGTGGGTCGGCAACTACGTGCTGATGACCTACGGCGACGGCGCGGTGATGGGCGTGCCCGCCCACGACGAACGCGACCTCGCGTTCGCGCGCAAATACGGCCTGCCGGTGCGTCAGGTGATCGATGTCGGCGGCCAGCCCTTCTCCGATCAGGTCTGGGCGCCCTGGTACGAAGACAAGTCGGGCGGCGTGTGCGTGAATTCCGGGCCCTACGACGGGCTCGGCCATCAGGCCGCGGTGCAGGCGATCGCCGCCGATCTCGCGGCGCGGGGCCTGGGCGGGCAAAAGACCCAGTGGCGGCTGCGCGACTGGGGCATCTCGCGCCAGCGCTACTGGGGCACGCCGATCCCGATCATCCACTGCGACGACTGCGGCGCGGTGCCGGTGCCCTATGCCGACCTGCCGGTGCGCCTGCCCGAAGACCTGGTGCCCGACGGCTCGGGCAATCCGCTGGCCAAAAACGAGGCTTTCCTGTCGTGCCGCTGCCCGTCGTGCGGCAAGCCGGCCCGCCGCGAGACCGACACGATGGCCACCTTCATCGATTCGTCCTGGTACTACATGCGCTACTGCTCGCCCGACAACGACGAGGCGATGGTCGATGCGCGCACCGATTACTGGATGCCGATGGACCAGTACATCGGCGGCATCGAGCATGCGGTGCTGCACCTGCTGTACGCGCGCTTCTGGACCAAGGTGATGCGCGATGTCACCGGCCAGGTGCCCGATCAGCCGGCGCGCGGACTGGTCACCTTCGACGAGCCCTTCGTGCGCCTGCTGTGCCAGGGGATGGTGCTCAATCACATCTATTCCCGGCGCACCGAGCGCGGCGCCATCGACTATTTCTGGCCCGACGATGTCGAGAACATCCACGACGAAACCGGCCGCATCACCGGCGCGCGCCTGAAGTCCGACGGCAGCCTGGTCGACTACGGCGGCGTGGGCACGATGTCCAAGAGCAAGAACAACGGCGTCGATCCGCAGGCCCTGATCGACCGCTGCGGGGCCGACACCGCGCGCCTGTTCGTGATGTTCGCCAGCCCGCCGGAACAGACCCTGGAATGGTCCGACGCCGGGGTCGAGGGCGCGCTGCGCTTCCTGCGCCGGCTCTGGGCCTTCGCGCATTCGCAGGCCGCGGGCACCGCCGGCAGCACGGCGCCACCGGACCCGGCCACCCTGGGCCCGGCGCACAAGGCGCTGCGCCGCGAGATCCATCAGGTGCTGCGCCAGGCCGACTACGACTACCAGCGGCTGCAGTACAACACCGTGGTGTCGGCGGCCATGAAGATGCTCAACGCGCTCGAAGGCGCCCGCCTGGCGCCCGATGCCAGTGGCCGGGCCACGGTGCGCGAGTGCCTGTCGATCCTGATCCGCGTGCTCTACCCGGTGGTGCCCCACATCACCCATGGCCTGTGGACCGCCCTGGGCTATGCCGACACCCAGGGCGACCTGCTGGACGCACCCTGGCCGCAGGTCGACCCGGCCGCGCTGATCCAGGACACCCTGGAGCTGGTCCTGCAGATCAACGGCAAGGTGCGCGGCTCGCTCAGCGTGCCGGCCGGTGCCGACCAGGCCAGCATCGAGGCCGCTGCCCTGGCCAGCGAACCCTTCACCCGTCTCTCCGAAGGCCGCAGCGCCCGCAAGGTGGTGGTGGTGCCGGGGCGCCTGGTCAATGTGGTCGTCTGATCCGACCGCCTCATCCGGTTCTGCCGGGATGACCCGGCCGACCGGCACGCAGGCGCGCCGCCGGTTCGCGCGCGCGCTGGCGCTGCTCACCGCAACCGCGGCCGTCTCCGGCTGCGGGTTCCAGCTTCGGGGATCCGCACAGCTGCCCTTCGAGACCCTGCAGGCCGGCTTCGCCCCGAACTCGGCGATCGGCGCCGACTTCCGGCGGCTGGTCCGGGTGCAGGGCGGGACCCGTCTGGTCGATCGGATCGAGGAGGCGCAGGTGCGTCTGGAGATCCTGCAGGAAGTGCGCGAAAAGGAGATCGTCGGTTTCTCGAGCACCGGCCGGCCGCGCGAGTACCAACTGCGCCTGCGCCTGCGCTTCCGGCTCACCGAGGTCGCCAACGGGGCCGAGCTGATCGCGCCCACCGAACTGCTGCTGCGCCGCGAGATCACCACCACCGACACCCAGCTGGTCGCCAAGGAGCAGGAAGAGGCCCTGCTCTATCGCGAGATGCAGACCGACATGGTCCAGCAGCTGTTGCGCCGGCTCTCGGCGGTGCGCCGATGACACCGCACCGCGCCGCGGCCCGGCCCGCCTGATGCAGCTGCGCCCCGAAGCCCTTTCCGGCGCCCTGGCCAGGGGGCTGCCGGCGATCACCTGGATCCACGGGGATGAAGCCCTGCTGGTGATCGAAGCCGCCGATGCGGTGCGCGAAGCGGCGCGCCGCGCCGGATTCACCCAGCGCGACGTCTTCCAGGTCGATCGCGCCTTCAGCATCGACGCGCTGGCCGCCGAGACGCGCTCGCTGTCGCTGTTCGCCTCGCAGCGGCTGATCGAGCTGCGTCTGGTCGCCAAGCCCAACCGCGAACTCGGGCTCGGGCTGGCCGACATCGCCGCCAGCCTGGACGACAGCACCCGGCTGCTGGTGAGCAGCGTGCGGCTCGATCGCGCGGTCACCGAGACCGCCTGGTTCAGCGCGCTCGAACCGCGGATCACCCTGGTGGCGATCGCCTCCGTCGATCACGCCCAGCTGCCCGCCTGGATCGGCCGGCGCCTGGCGGCCCAGCAGCAAAAAGCCGACCCCGACACGCTGGCCCTGCTGGCCGAGCGGGTGGAAGGCAACCTGCTGGCCGCGCACCAGGAAGTCCGCAAGCTCGGCCTGCTGTTTCCCGCCGGTCTGCTGCCGGCCGACGAGGTGCGATCGGTGGTGCTCGATGTGGCCCGCTACGATCCCTTCGGCATGGCCCAGGCGATGCTGGCGGGCGACGCGCCGCGTGCCCTGCGCGCGCTCGAGGGTCTGCGCGCCGAAGGCGAAGCCGCGCCGCTGGTGCTGTGGGCACTGGCCGATGCCACGCGCAGCCTGCTGCGACTGTCGCAGGCCCGCGATGCCGGACGCCAGCCGGCCAGCCTGACCCGCGAGCTGCGTCTTTTCCCGCCGCGCGACGGGCTCTACCTCGCTGCCCTGCGCCGGCTCGACACCCGGGTGCTGCGCGCCGCGCTGCAGGAAGCCGCCAGGATCGATAGAATCGCCAAAGGCCTGATCGCCGCCGACCCCTGGCAGGCGATGGCCGCCCTGGCGGCGCGGCTGGCGGGTGTCCCGACACTGGCGCCACCCCCGTGACCGCGGCCCGCCGCCCGGCCGGGACGTGACACGCCGCCCCCGCCCGCCACCCCTATTCGCCACGCCGCACCCCAGCCCGACCCCAGCGCCCCCGTCTTTCGCCCCTCACGCCAACCAAACCGAGCTTTCATGGAACAGTCCTCCGTCGACATTGCCGCCTACGTCGCCGACGTCGGCCGCCGGGCCCGGGCCGCCAGCCGCGAGATGGCGCGCGCACCGTGCGCCGCCAAGGATCGCGCCCTGCTGGCCACCGCCGCCGCGATCCGGCGCGAGGCGGCCGCGCTGCAGCTCGCCAACGCGCGCGACCTCGACGCCGCACGCCACGCCGGCCAGGACAAGGCCTTCGTCGACCGACTGGCACTCGATGCCCGGGTGATCGAAGCGATGGCGCTGGGCCTGGAGCAGATCGTGATGCTGCCCGACCCGATCGGCGAGATGTCCGATCTGCGCATGCGCCCCAGCGGCATCCAGGTCGGCCGCATGCGCGTGCCACTGGGCGTGATCGGCATCATCTACGAGAGCCGCCCGAACGTGACCATCGACGCGGCCGGGCTGTGCATCAAGTCGGGCAACGCCACCATCCTGCGCGGCGGCTCCGAAGCGATCCACAGCAACCAGGCGCTGGCCGCGCTGATCCGCGAGGGCCTGGCCGCCGCCGGCCTGCCCCAGGACGCGGTGCAGGTGATCGAGACCACCGACCGCGCGGCGGTCGGCGAGCTGATCTCGCACCCCGAATACGTCGACGTCATCGTGCCCCGCGGCGGCAAGTCGCTGATCGAGCGCATCGCGCGCGACTCGAAAGTGCCCACCATCAAGCACCTGGACGGCATCTGCCACGTCTACATCGACGACAGCGCCGATCCGGACCGCGCGATCGCGATCGCCGACAATGCCAAGACCCAGCGCTACTCACCCTGCAACACCATGGAGACGCTGCTGGTGTCGCAAGCGATTGCCGGGCGCGTGCTGGTGCCGCTGGCGCGCATCTACGCCGCCAAGGGGGTCGAGCTGCGCGGCGACCCCGCCACCCGCGAGTTGCTGGGCGCCGTCGGCCTGAACTGCCACCTCGCCACCGAGGAAGACTGGCGCACCGAGTACCTCGCGCCGATCCTGTCGATCCGCATCGTCGCCGGCCTCGACGCGGCGATCGACCACATCGCCACCTACGGCTCGTCGCACACCGATGCGATCGTCACCGAGAACCACAGCCACGCGATGCGCTTCCTGCGCGAGGTCGACTCCGCCTCGGTCATGGTGAATGCCTCGACACGCTTCGCCGACGGCTTCGAATACGGTCTGGGCGCCGAGATCGGCATCTCGACCGACAAGCTGCATGCGCGCGGCCCGGTCGGGCTGGAAGGCCTCACCTCGCTGAAATACGTGGTGCTGGGCAGCGGCCAGGTGCGCACCTGATGGGCACCGGCTACCTGTGGGTGAAGGCCCTGCACATCGTGTTCGTCACCAGCTGGTTCGCGGGCCTGTTCTATCTGCCACGCCTGTTCGTGAACCTGGCGATGGTCGAACCCGGCTCGCAAGCCGAGCGCGACCGGCTGCTGCTGATGTCGCGCAAGCTGTGGCGGTTCATGCAGCCGCTGATGATCCTTGCGCTCGCGCTCGGCCTGTGGCTCTGGCTGGGCTATGGTGTCGGACTGGGCGCGGGCAGCGGCTGGATGCACGCCAAGCTGGCGATCGTGGTGGCGCTGCTGGCCTATCACCATGCCTGCGGCCGGATCCTGAAGACCCTGGCCAGCGGCACCGATCGCCGATCGCACGTCTGGTACCGCTGGTTCAACGAGGTACCGGTGATCGGCCTGGCGGTGGCGGTCATCCTGGTGGTCGTCAAACCTTTCTGATCCGCATGGAGAAACCATGAACAAGACCGTCGACTACTTCATGCACCCGCAATCGCCCTGGAGCTGCCTGGGCCACGATGAGCTGCACCGGATCTGCGCGCTGCACAACGCCGACATCCGAATCAAGCCGATCGACCTGGGCAACAAGGTGTTTCCGGTCTCCGGCGGCGTGCCGCTGGCCAAGCGCGCGCCACAGCGTCAGGACTATCGCTTCGTCGAGCTCGAGCGCTGGCGTGCGAAGCGCGAGGTAGCGATCAATCTGCGCCCGCGCTTCTTCCCGGCCAACGCGGACACCGCCTGCCGGCTGATCATCGCCGCCGACCGCCTGCACGGGGCGCACGCCGCCTTCGATCTGGCCGGGCGGCTGATGCGCGCGACCTGGTGTCAGGAGCGCGATGTCGCCGACGATCACACGTTGCGCGCGATCCTCCACGAAGCCGGCATGCCGGCCGATCCGATGTTCCTCGCCATTCCCGACACCCACCAGGTGTTCGATGCCTACACGCAGGAAGCGATGGATCGGGGGGTGTTCGGCGTTCCCTGGTACGTGTTCGAGGGCACGCCCTACTGGGGGCAGGACCGCCTCGAGTTTCTCGAACGGGCGCTGGCCTCTTGAGCGCCGCCCCGATGCTGCTGTTCGCGCCCTGCCCGCGCGGGCTCGAGGACCTGCTGTCGCGCGAGCTCGCCGTCATCGGCGGGCAGCGCTGCCGGGTGGTGCCCGGTGGCGTGTCCTTCGAAGGCGACACCACGGTGGTCTACCAGGTCAACCTGTATTCGCGGCTGGCCAGCCGGGTGCTGCGCCAGGTCGGCGCCGGCCG
This sequence comes from uncultured beta proteobacterium, assembly GCA_903934295.1. Lineage (GTDB taxonomy): Bacteria > Pseudomonadota > Gammaproteobacteria > Burkholderiales > Burkholderiaceae_E > Quisquiliibacterium. Next base: position 114,129 of record CAIZNI010000015.1, on the reverse strand, counting down.
CTACCGCGACGAGGACGAGATCTTTCGCGTCGCCCGCCGTGTCGAGTGGGATCGCTTCATGCACTGCGGCCAGACCCTGCGGGTGGACACCACCGCGGTGCGCTCGCCCCTGCGCAGCCTGAATTTCGCCAACCTGCGGGTCAAGGATGCGGTGGTCGACCGGCTGCGCGAGACCCAGGGCGACCGTCCCTCGATCGACACGCTGCGCCCGGATGTCCGAGTCTTCTCCTTCCTGAACGAACAGGACATCACGCTCTACCTGGACACCTCGGGCGAGTCGCTGTTCAAGCGCGGCTGGCGGCGCGATCGCGAGGACAAGGGCATCGCCCCGCTGAAGGAAAACCTGGCGGCCGGCCTGCTGGCACTGGCCGGGTGGACACCCGACAAGCCGCTGTTCGATCCCTATTGCGGCTCGGGGACGCTGCTGATCGAAGCCGCCCAGCTGGCAATGGGCATCGCCCCCGGGCTGTCGCGCGCTTTCGCCTTCGAGAAACTGGTCGATCACGACGCCGATCTGTGGTCACGGCTGCGCGGCGAAGCCATCCGCGAAGCCCAGCAGTTCGCCGCGCAGGCGGCCGGATCGCTGCGCATCCACGGCAGCGACATCGACCCCGCGGCGATCGAACAGGCGCGAAGAAACATCGACCGGGCCGGTGTGGCCGCGGCCGGCATCCGCCTGGCCATCGCCGACGCTGCGCAGCTGCAAGCGCCCTTCGAGGACCCCGGCATCATCGTCACCAACCCGCCCTATGGCGAGCGCATGGACGCGCACGAATCGGCCGGCCAGGCGCACACGCAAGGCCGCCAGCGTCGTCCAGACTCGCAGACGGCCCGCCGAGACGCCAATCCGCCAGACACCGATGACGACCGCCCAGGCGCGGGCGGGCCGACGCTGCCCGATGCCCAGACCGACGCGCACCAGCGCGCCATGGCGGCATTCGGCACCACATTGAAAACGCAATTCGGCGGCTGGCAGGTGTTCGTGCTGTCGTCAGACCGTGAGCTGCCGCGTCAGCTGGGCATCAAGGAATCGCGCAAGACACCGCTCTTCAACGGGGCGCTCGAGTGCCGGCTGTACCGCTTCGATGTCTTCGACCGGCGCACCCGCGAGGCGCACAACCAGCTGCACCAGGCCCGCCACGACCAGATGCGTGCCGCCCGGGAGTCAGACCACCCCTAGGTGCTCGGTGCCGCGGTGCAGGTCCTTGTCCGAGAAGCGGCTGTTCAGCTTGATGTTGAGCCGCAGGTCATTGACCGAATCCGCGTTGCGCAGCGCATCCTCGTAAAGAATCTTGCCTTCTTCATAGAGCTGGAAAAGATGCTGATCGAAGGTCTGCATGCCGATCTCGCGGCTCTTCTTCATCACTTCCTTGATCATCGCGACCTCGCCCTTGAAGATCAGGTCGGTGATCAGCGGCGAGTTCAGCAGGATCTCGACCGCCGGCACACGCCCGGTGCCACCGGCCATCGGGATCAGCCGCTGCGACACGATCGCGCGCAGGTTCAGTGACAGATCCATCAGCAGCTGCTGGCGCCGCTCCTTGGGGAAGAAGTTGATGATCCGGTCCAGCGCCTGGTTGGCACTGTTCGAGTGCAGCGTCGACACGCACAGGTGGCCGGTCTCCGAGAAGGCCACCGCGTTCTCCATGGTGAACTGATCCCGGATCTCGCCCAGCACGATCACATCGGGCGCCTGGCGCAGCGTGTTCTTGAGCGCGATCTCCCAGGAATCGGTGTCGACCCCGATCTCGCGGTGCGTGATGATGCAGTTCTTGTGCGGGTGAACGAACTCGACCGGATCCTCGATCGTCACGATGTGCCCGGCAGTGGTCTCGTTGCGATGACCGATCATCGCCGCCAGCGTGTTGCTCTTGCCCGAGCCGGTGGCGCCCACCACGATGATCAGGCCCCGCTTGGTGTTGGCCAGATCGGCCACGATCGGGGGCAGATGCAGCTTCTCGATCGTCGGAATCTCGCTCTTGATCGTTCGCAGCACGATGCCCACCCGGCCCAGCTGCATGAAGGCATTGACCCGGAAACGGCCGATGCCGCTCGGGCTGATTGCGAAGTTCAGCTCCTTGGACGCCTCGAACTGGGCGGCCTGCCGGTCGTTCATCAGCGCGCGCGCCAGCTCCACCGTGTGCTGGCCGCTCAGCGGCACGCTGGAGACCGGAACGACCCGGCCGTCGATCTTGAACGCCGGCGGAAAATCAACGGTCAGAAACAGGTCAGAGCCGTTCTTGCTCGTCATCAGCCGCAGCAGGTCCTGCAGAAACTTCGAAGCCTGGTCGCGTTCCATCGGTCAGATTCCTGGGAAAATCACGCTGAGGGTCGGTGGCTGGCGATCCATTGCTCAGGATCCGCGGTTCAGCCCGGGAAGTTTTCTTTGACCTGCGCGGCCGAGCGGGCCTCCGCCATGGTCACCAGATTGCGCCGCACGAGGTCGGTCAGGCACTGGTCCAGGGTCTGCATGCCCACCGCCGCGCCGGTCTGGATCGAGGCGTTCATCTGGGCGATCTTGGCTTCGCGGATCAGGTTGCGGATGGCGGCGGTGCCGATCATGATCTCGTGCGCGGCGATCCGGCCGGTGCCGTCCTTGGTCTTGAGCAGCGACTGGGAGATCACCGCCCGCAGCGACTCCGACAGCATCGAGCGGACCATTTCCTTCTCGGCCGCCGGAAACACATCAACGATCCGGTCGATGGTCTTGGCCGCCGAGGAGGTGTGCAGCGTGCCGAACACCAGGTGGCCGGTTTCGGCTGCGCTCAGGGCCAGGCGGATGGTCTCGAGGTCGCGCAGTTCGCCCACCAGGATCACGTCCGGGTCTTCCCGCAGCGCCGAGCGCAGCGCGGCATTGAACGACAGCGTCTGGGGCCCGACTTCGCGCTGGTTGATCAGACAGCGCTTGGACTCGTGCACGAATTCGATCGGATCCTCGACGGTCAGGATGTGGCCGTAGAGGTTCTCGTTGATGTGGTTGACCATGCCCGCCAGCGTGGTCGACTTGCCCGAGCCGGTCGGCCCGGTGACCAGCACCAGCCCACGGGACTGCTGGGTGATCTCGGACAGGATCTTGGGCGCCTTGAGTTCCTCGAGCGTGAGGATCTTCGACGGAATCATCCGCATCACCGCGCTGGCGCCGCGCTGCTGGGTGAAGGCGTTGACCCGGAACCGCGCCAGGCCGGGGATCGCAAACGAGAAGTCGCACTCGAGCGCTTCCTCGAACTCCTTGCGCTGCGAGTCGTTCATGATGTCGTACATCATGCCGTGGACATCCTTGTGCTCCATCGGCGGCAGGTTGATGCGGCGGATGTCGCCATGCACCCGGATCATCGGCGGCAGGCCCGACGACAGGTGAAGGTCCGATGCCTTGTTCTTGACCGCGAATGCCAGCAGTTCTGCAATGTCCATGTCTTCACCCTGAAATCGATCGGCGCGCTGCCACCTCCGCGCATCTGCGCGCGGCAGGCCACACCCACGCATCTGCGGGCAGCAAGCCACGCCCGCGCATCTGCGGGCAGTAAGCATCACTGACGCGGGTCCGGTGAAAGGATTGTCGGCCCGGGGTCGCGCAACCGTGAGTCCCGACCGGCGGACAGTAGAATGAGGCGATGGACGGCAAATCGATGTTGGAACAGAACTGTCAGGCCCTGGCGCAGCGCATCGATGCGGCGTGCCGGGCGGCGGGCCGGTCGCGCGACGAAGTGTCGCTGCTCGCGGTCAGCAAGACCTTCCCGGCCGACCGGGTGCTGGCGCTGGCCGCGCTCGGCCAGCGTCGCTTCGGCGAGAACTATCTGCAGGAAGCGCTGGACAAGATCGCCGAATGCGCGGCTCGCGCGCCCGACGTGCCGCTCGAATGGCATTTCATCGGACCGATCCAGTCGAACAAGACCCGGCCGATCGCCGAGCATTTCGACTGGGTGCACAGCGTCGACCGCGAACGCATCGCCCGCCGGCTGTCCGAGCAGCGTCCGGCCGAGATGGCGCCCCTGCAGGTCTGCATCCAGGTCAATATCGGCGATGAAGACAGCAAGAGCGGCTGCAAGCCCGACCAGGCGGTCGCGCTCGCCCGCCTGGTGGCCGGACTGCCCGGGTTGCACTTGCGGGGGCTGATGGCGATTCCCCGACCGCTGACCGACCCGCTGGCCCAGCAGGCGCAGTTCGCGCAGGTGCGCGGGCTGCTGACGCAACTGAGCAGCGACGGCCTGGCGGTCGATGTGCTCTCGATGGGAATGTCGGACGATCTGGAGGCAGCGATCGCACAGGGCGCCACCATCGTTCGGGTGGGCAGCGCGCTGTTCGGACGCCGCCCGGCGCCGGTCAGTGACCCGGGCGCCGTTGAGTGAAGCGTCAGGGCCTGTCGGCAGGAAACCGGGGAATCCCGGCCACCCTCGGACAGGCCGGCGAGCTTCAGGCCATCAGTTTCAAGGCGGCGGCGAGGCGGCTCTTGTAGCGCGACGCTGCGTTCTTGTGGATGATTTTCTTGTCGGCGATCGTGTCGATCACGCCTTGCGAAGACTGAAACACCGCGGTCGCGGCAGCCTTGTCGCCAGCGGCGATGGCCTTGCGGACCGACTTGATGGCAGTCCGCAGACGCGAGCGCAACGACGAGTTGTGCGCGTTCTGCTTGACCGCCTGGCGGGCACGCTTTCGAGCGGAGGCAATGTTGGCCATGCGATGATCCTGAGGGTTGTGCGGGTCGGGAAATAAAGCCGGACAAGGTCCCGCTGAATTTCGTAAAGCCCTCGATAATAGGACATTCCACCGGTCGCACGCAAGCTCGCCTGTTCAACCCCGACCCAGACCCCGGAATCCAGCCCCTTCATGAACCTGCTGCGCGCCCTGGCCACGGTCAGCGGCCTGACCCTGCTGTCACGCGTCACCGGCCTGGTGCGCGAGAACCTCACCGCGACCCTGTTCGGCGCCTCGGCGATGACCGACGCCTTCTTCATCGCCTTCCGGTTGCCCAACCTGCTGCGGCGCCTGTTCGCCGAGGGCGCGTTCTCGCAGGCCTTCGTGCCAATGCTGGCGATTGCCCGCGAACGCCAGAGTCCCGACGAATTCCGGGCATTCGTCGATCGCATCGCCACCGTGCTTTTCTGGGCGCTGGTGGCGATCTCGGTCGCCGGCGTGGCGGGCGCGCCGCTGCTGGTGCTGCTGACCGGCTCGGGTCTGACCCGCGACCCGCCCGCCTTCGAGGCAGCGGTGATGATGACCCGCTGGATGTTCCCCTACATCCTGTTCATCTCGATGGTGTCGCTTGCGGCCGGCATCCTGAACACCTGGCGGCGGTTCGCCGTCCCTGCGTTCTCGCCGGTGCTGCTGAACCTGTGCTTCATCGGCTCGGCGCTGCTGCTGTCCGACCGGTTCGATCCTCCGGTTTATGCGATGGCCGCCGGCGTGGTGCTCGGGGGCATCGCACAGCTGGCCATCCAGGTGCCGGCGCTGATGCGCATCGGCATGCTGCCACGCATCGGTCTGAACCTGCGCGAGAGCCTGCGCGACCCGGCCACCCGCACGCTGCTGGCGCGGATGGCGCCGGCGGTGCTGGCGGTGTCGGCGGCCCAGATCAGCCTGATGATCAACACCCACATCGCCTCCCGGCTGGCGCCCGGCAGCGTGTCATGGATCAGCTACAGCGACCGCCTGATGGAGTTTCCGACGGCGCTGCTGGGCGTGGCGCTGGGCACGGTGCTGCTGCCCAGCCTGTCGCAGGCCAGCGGCCAGCACAACGAAGCCCGGTACAGCGCCCTGCTCGACTGGGGCATGCGGCTGGTGCTGGTGCTGGCGGTGCCGTGCACGATCGGCATGGCCCTGATGGCCGAACCGCTGACCGCCCTGCTGTTCCACTACGGCCGGTTCCGGCCGATCGATGTGCAGATGACCCAGCAGGCGATCCAGGCCTACGCAGTCGGGCTCCCCGCCCTGATCGCGATCAAGGTGCTCGCGCCCGGGTTCTTCGCACGCCAGAACATCCGCACGCCGGTGCTCATCGCCCTGCTGGCGCTGGTGACCACCCAGCTGCTCAACCTGGTGCTGGTGCCCTGGCTGGCGCATGCCGGGCTCGCGCTGGCGACCTCGCTGGCGGCGCTGCTCAACGCCGGGCTGCTGATGGCCGGTCTGCTGCGCGCCCGGACCTGGCGTCCCGGGGTCGGCTGGCTGCGGCTGGGCGCCCAGGTGAGCGCGGCAGCGGTGTTGCTGACGGCGCTGCTCGCGGTGTGCGTACCGCGCATCGACTGGATCGGCCTGGGCACCCAACCGCTGCTGCGGGCCGGTTATGCGCTCGGACTGATCGGCGCGGGCGCCGTGCTCTATCTGGTGGTGCTGCTGGCCTGCGGCCTGCGGCCCGCCCATTTCCTCAGGAGAAACCAATGAACATCACTTTCGTGGGCGGGGGCAACATGGCCAGCGCCCTCATCGGCGGGCTGCTCGGCCGAACCGGCGCCGCCGGCTCGTCGAACACCCGGGCGATCGCGGCGGCGGCCAACATCACCGTCATCGATCCGGCCGCCGAGCAGTGCGAGCGCCTGCAGCGCGACTTCGGGGTTCGCGCGATGCCGGCGCTGGCCACCGGCGTCGCGCCTTGCGACGTGCTGGTGCTGGCGGTCAAGCCGCAGCAAATGCGCGAGGCGCTGGCGCCGCTGGCGGCGCACGCCCGGCCAGCGCTGGTGCTCAGCGTGGCCGCCGGCATCCGCGCGAACGACCTGGCCCGCTGGCTGGGCGGGCATCCGAGGGTGGTGCGGGCGATGCCGAACACGCCGGCGCTGATCGGTGCAGGGATCACCGGCCTGTGGGCCGGCCCCGGGGTGTCGGCGGCGGATCGCGAACTCGCCCAACGCATCGTGGGGGCGGTCGGGCAATCCCTGTGGGTGGCGGATGAGCCGATGCTCGACGCGGTCACCGCGGTCAGCGGCAGCGGCCCGGCCTATGTGTTCTTGTTCATGGAAGCGGTCCACGCGGCGGCCGTCAAGCTGGGTTTCGACGCGGCAGCGGCGCGCGAACTGACGCTGGCCACCTTTCGCGGCGCAGCCGCCCTGGCCGCCAATTCGGCCGAGCCCCTGTCGGTGCTGCGCGAGCGGGTCACGTCGAAGGGGGGCACGACTGCGGCTGCGCTCGCGATCATGACCGAACGCGAGCTCGCTGCGCACATCGGCGATGCGGTGTCGGCCGCCTGCCGTCGTTCGGTCGAACTGGCCGATGAGTTCGGGCGCGATCCAGGCTGACCTTGCCGCGCCGCCAGGCTGACCCTGCCGCGCCGCTAGCCAGCCGCCACCGCTGGCTTGCGCTTGTGCCACTGCAGGTACAGCACGCCCGACATCACGATGGCGCCGCCCAGCAGCTGCTCGCGGGTCGGATAGATGTCGAACAGCATCGACAGCAGAACGCCGAACACCGGCACCGTGTTCTGCCAGAGCGATCCGGCGGCCAGGCCGATCCGGTTCACGCCGATGTTCCAGGCCACGCCGCTCAGCGCGGTGGAAAAAACCGCGGTCACCACCAGCCAGAGGACCGAGTAGCCATCGACCACCAGCAGCGGCGGCCCGGTCAGTCCGGTCGACCACATCAGCAGCCAGGCCACCAGCATCCAGGGCAGCGTGCCTGCGGTGGCCGCCAGGGTACGGCGCAGCTGCGACACGCCGGTCGCGAAGAAGCGCTGCGCGAAGATCGAATACAGCGTCCAGCAGACCAGCGCGAGCACCAGCAGCAGCTCGCCGCCCTGCAGGCGCAGACCCGCCACGCTGCCGCCCGCCCGGCCATGGATCGCGATCCCGGCGCCCAGCAGGGTCAGCGCCGCCGCCCCGGCAAAGCCCTTCTCCAGCCGCGCGCCGGTACTCACGCGCATGGTGAGCGCGGCATAGACCGGCACGCCGGCGATGATCGCCGCTGCGGTGATCGGGTGGGTGAACTTCAGGCCCAGGTTGTAAAGGACGAAAAAAGCCGCCATCAGGCCCGACATCAGCGCATGCCGGGCCAGCGTCAGGCCCAGGGCCGGGGGATCGGGGTCGCGCTCGCGCGAGCGCTGCCACTGCAGGATCAAGCCCAGCACCAGACAGGCGATGGCCACCCGGATCAGGGACATGAAGAAGGGATCGAAGGCGGTGAACAGCACCGCAGTCAGCGGCAGGTTCGCCCCCCAGAAGAAGCAGGCGAACAGATAGCAAAGCACACCCTGATTCACGGTACCCAGTACTCCAGTGCCAGCCCGGCGCAGACTGCCGCCCCGAACCAGTTGTTGTGGTTGAACGCGCGAAAGCAGTCCGCCGGCACGCGTCGGCGGATCAGTGTGAAGTGATAGGCGGCGATGCCGGCGGCGACCGCCAGCCCGGCGAAGTAGAGAACACTGAACTCCTCGAGCCAGCCGGCCAGACCGAGCAGCCCCAGCGTGGCCGCATAACTGATCATCACCGCCAGCACGTCATGGCGCCCAAAAGTGATCGCCGCGGTGCGGATGCCGATCCGCAGGTCATCCTCGCGATCGACCATCGCATACTCGGTGTCGTAGGCCACCGCCCAGAAGATGTTCGCGGCCAGCAGCACCCAGGCGGTGTCGGGCAGGCGATCCTGGACCGCGGCGAAGGCCATCGGGATGCCGAACCCGAAGGCGATGCCCAGGTAGGCCTGCGGGATCGCCAGAAACCGCTTGGTGAACGGGTAGCTGACCGCCAGGAAGGCGCCGATAAAGGCCAGCACCCAGGTCAGTCGATTGAAGGGCGCGATCAGGGCCAGCGAGATCAGTGCCAGCCCGCAGAAGACGGCGACCGCTTCCCAGGGGCGGATCAGCCCCGCGGTCAGCGGCCGATCACGGGTGCGCGCGACATGACGATCGAAGTCGCGATCGGCCCAGTCGTTGATCGCGCAGCCGGCCGAGCGCATCAGCACCGTGCCCAGCAGGAACGCCAACAGCGTGTAGGGCTCGGGCTCGCCGTGCGAGGCGATCAGCAGCGCCCACAGGGTCGGCCAGAGCAGCAGCAGGATCCCGATCGGGCGGTGCAGCCGGACCAGCCGCCAGTAGAGCACCGGGCGCGACGGGGCCCCGGGCGGCGCGGCCGTCGTCATCCGGACACCGCGCCCGAACGGATCGGCCGGCTCACTTGCGGACAGCCTTGTCGTCGGTCTTCTCGGTCTTCGGGGCAGCCTTCTCGGCCTTCGGCGCAGCCTTCTCGGTCTTCTCAGCCTTCGGCGCGGCCTTCTCGGCCTTGCCCGCCGGCGGCGTCTCGCGGACCACGCCCTTGCCGCCACCCACCACCAGCCCGGCCTGGACCATCTTCTTCACACTCGCTTCGCCGATCCCCCTGACCCGCGTCTGGAGGTCATCGGCATTCTTGAACGGTCCCTTCTTGCGTTCCTCGACGATCTTGGCCGACAGCGCCGGCCCGATCCCCCGGATGGTTTCCAGCTCGGCCGGCGAGGCGGTGTTGACATCGACCGCCGCCATGGCGATGCCCAGGGCGGCGAAGAACGCGAGCAGTGCGAAGAGAATCCGGTTCATGGGTCGTGCCTTCATTGAACAGTGGTGGAAAGTCGGTCAGCGCGGGAATGGGTCAGCGCGGGAATGGGTCAGCGCAGGAAACGGCCAGCCGGCGGCGGGGCCCTACTTCTGATCGGCCAGCCAGTTCACATACTGGCGCACGCCCTGCTGCACCGTCATGAATTCATGGGCGCAGCCGCTGGCGCGCAGCCGGGTGGTGTCGGCCTGGGTGAAGCTCTGGTACTTGCCCTTGAGCGCGTCGGGAAACGGCACGTAGCGCACCAGGCGCTGGGCGACCAGATCGGCCAGCGGCAGTGCCGGCAGACCGTCGCGTTCGCGCAGGGTGTTGACCACCGTCAGGGCGATGTCGTTGAAGGGCTGCGCGTGGCCGGTACCGGCATTGAAGATGCCGCGCGTGCCGGGACGATCCAGGAAGTGCAGGTTCAGCGCCACCACATCGTCGACATGGATGAAGTCGCGCGACTGCCCGCCGGCCGGCCAGCCGTCCCAGCCCTCGAACAGGCTGACGTGACCCTCGCGGCGGAACTGGTTGACGCTGTGGAAAGCCACCGACGCCATGCGCGCCTTGTGCGATTCGCGCGGGCCGTAGACATTGAAATAGCGCAGCCCCACCAGCGTGCCGGCGCCCGACCCGGTTTGCCGGCGAACCACCTGATCGAACAGGAATTTCGAGTACCCGTAGACGTTGAGCGGCTGCTCGCAGGCGCGGTCCTCGACGAAGCGGTCCGATCCGCCGTAGACCGCTGCCGACGAGGCGTAGACGAACGCGATCCGGTGGCGCTGGGTGAACTCGAGCAGGCGCATCGAATAGCGGTAGTTGTTCTCCATCATGTAGCGGCCGTCGGTGTGCATCGTGTCCGAGCAGGCGCCCTGGTGAAGAATCGCCTGCGCACCGGAAAATTCGTCGAGCCGCGCGAGGAACTCCGCCTTGTCGAGGTAGTCGGCGATGTCGGCATCGACGAGGTTGCGAAACTTGTCGGCACGGGTCAGGTTGTCGACGGCGACGATGTCGCGATGACCACGCGCATTGAGCGCGTGAACGAGATTGCTGCCGATGAGGCCGGCGGCGCCGGTCACGATGATCAAGGCTCGTCTCCAAAAAGTTCGGCGGGACTGACCGCCGCAGTGCCCAGCTTGCCGACCACGATGCCGCCGGCCTTGTTGGCCAGCGCCACCGACTCGGTCATCGGACGACCCAGCGCCAGCATGGCGGCCAGCACCGCGACCACCGTGTCTCCGGCGCCTGATACATCGAAGACCTCGCGGGCCTGCGCGGCCACATGGAAGGCGCCCTCGGCTGAAAACAGCGTCATGCCCTCTTCGGAGCGGGTGAGCAGGAGATGCGCGATGCCCAGCGATTCGCGCAGCGCCTGCGCGCGCCGGGCCAGGTCCGCTTCGTCCTGCCAGGCGCCTACCACCTGGCGCAGCTCGGCCCGATTGGGGGTCAGCAACGAGACACCGCGATAGCGCTGGTAGTCGTCCCCCTTGGGATCGGCAATGATCGGCACCCCCGCGGCACGGGCGGCATCGACGATCCGGTCGATCTGCGCCAGACCGCCCTTGCCGTAGTCCGACAGCACCAGCACCTGCGCGCTGGCCAGCGCCGCGGTGATGTCCTCGAACTTGCGCGCCAGCGCGGCCTCGGCGGGCGGTTCCTCGAAGTCGATGCGCAGCAACTGCTGCTGGCGCCCGATCACCCGCAGCTTGATGGTGGTCGGCATCGCCGGGTCGCGGGCCAGCAGGCATTCGATGCCCGCCGCGGTGGCCAGGGACTCGATCCGCTCGCCCGGCTCATCGTCCCCGACCACGCCCACCAGTGCCGCCCGCGCGCCCAGCGAGGCGACATTGCGCGCGACGTTGGCGGCGCCGCCCAGCCGCTCGTCGCGGCGCGTGACCCGGACCACCGGCACCGGCGCCTCGGGCGAGATCCGGTTCACATCGCCGAACCAGTAGCGATCGAGCATCACATCGCCCACCACCAGCACCCGCGCCTGGGCAAAGGAAATCATCGACCGGCCTCGAGTTCTTCGCCGCGGCGCGGCGCATAGGTGTCCCAGCGGCTGCAGCCCGGGCATTGCCAGTAGAACTGGCGGGCCTTGAATCCGCAGTTCGTGCAGACATAGCGCGACAGCCGGCGGGCCTGCGGCGTGATCAGGCGCTGGATGAGCGCCAGATCGGACTGCTCGGCCTCGCCGGCCACCGCCCGGCGCAGTCCCAGCAGCTTTTCCAGGCCGAGCAGGGAGGGCTGGCTGCGCAACTGTTCATCGGCCCAATGCAGCGCCTGCGTCGGCCCTTGCGCACTGACCAGGGCGTCGGCAATCGCGGCCAGGGTGTCGACACCAGGATGGGCCCGATGGGCCGCTTCCAGCGCCGCCAGCCCGCGCGGCAACTCGCCCAGCGATTCATGGGCCCGCAGCCAGCCGGTCGCAAACAGCGCCGCATACGCCGGCTGTGCATCGAGCACCTCCTGCCAGGCAGCGATGGCCGCGGCCGGGTCGGCTTCGGCCAGCGCAAGCTCACCGGCCAGCAACGAGGCGCGCGGATGCGACTTGTCGGCGGCCCGGGCAGCGGCGATCTCGCGGGCCGCGACCTCGAGGCGCTGCGGACCGCTGTCGGCCAGCGCGCGGGCAGCGATCTCGCCATGGAAATGCGCGATCTCGCGGCCCAGCGATTCACCGGTGTCGGTCTGCAGGCGCAGCGCCAGCGCGATCGCCTGCGGCCAGTCGCGCACCATCTGTGCGATCGACAGGCGGTGGCGCAACGCCGCTGCGCCGTAACCGGATCCTTCCAGACGGTTGAAGGCGTCTTCGGCGCGGTCCAGCAGGCCGGCGCGCAGATAGTCCTGACCGAGTTCGAAGACCGCATGCTCGCGCTGCGCCGAATCCAGGTCGGTGCGCTCGGCCAGATTCTGGTGGACGCGGATCGCCCGGTCGGTCTCGCCGCGCCGGCGAAACAGGTTGCCCAGCGCGAAATGCAGTTCGACGGTCTCCGGATCGAGGCGGACCACGTCGATGAACGCGTCGATCGCCTTGTCGGGCTGCTCGTTGAGCAGGAAATTCAAGCCGCGGAAATAGGCGTCAGGCAGTTCGCCCGTCACCTTTGGGGAGCCGCGCGAATCCAGCCGCGCCGCCAGCCAGCCCAGGCCGAAGAACAGGGGAATCGCCAGCAGCCACCAGGTCTCGAATTCCATTGGCGGCAGCGGGTCAGCCGAGCGGGGTGTGGATGACGGAAGGGCCGGTCAGCGGCACGTCCGGTGGCGCCGTCGTCTGGCCGGTTCCGGACGGGCGGGCACCCGCGCGCAGCTCGCGGCGCAGCCGGGCGATCTCGCGGCGCTGGCGATACAGCATGGGGACCACGCCCAGCAGGCCCAGCGCGGTGCCGGCAGCGAAAAAGACCAGCAGGAAGATGACCAGGGGCGCGCGCCAGACCACATCGACGCCGAAGAACCGCAGTTCGGTCAGGCCGGTGTTGGACAGGGCGAAGCCGAGCGCTGCCAGGAAGAGGATTACCCGGATGGTCCAGGCGATGAATCGCATCGTTGCCTCCTGGCACAAGCCACCCGCGACGACCGGGGTGGCGTGATTCGAAACGGAAAATTCAGGGCAGTTGCCGCAGCGCCGCGTCGACGCGTTCGCGCAGTTCCTTGCCGGGCTTGAAATGCGGCACCCGCTTCTCGGGCACCAGCACACGCTCACCGGATTTCGGGTTTCGCCCGACCCGGGGCGGCCGATGGGAGAGCGAGAAACTGCCGAATCCGCGGATTTCGATGCGATGGCCCTCGGAGAGGGTTTTCGCCATCGCATCGAGAATGGTCTTCACCGCGAACTCGGCATCCTTGGCGACGAGCTGAGGATACTTCTCGGCCAGACGACCGATGAGCTCGGACTTGGTCATCGTGGGGACGTCGTCGTCCCCACGTTCATCGAACAGGTCTTCGCTCATGGAAGTGATGGCCGGATCGGTGCGTCAGCCCGCCAGTCGGATCACTGATCCTTCTGGCTGTCGAGCTTGGCCCGCAGCAGTGCGCCCAGGTTGGTCGTGCCGGTGACCGCGCTGCTTTCAGCGGCGATGCGCTGCATCGCCTCGGCGGTCTCGACATTGTCCTTGGCCTTGATCGACAGGCTGATCGAACGGGTCTTGCGATCGACGTTGATGACCATCGCCTCGACCTCCTCGCCCTCCTTGAGCAGGTTGCGGGCGTCCTCGACCCGGTCGCGCGACAGCTCGGAGGCACGCAGATAGCCCTCGATGTCGTTGCCCAGATCGATGACCGCGCCACGGGGCTCGACGCTCTTGACGACGCCGCGAACCACGCTGCCCTTTTCATGGACACCGGCGTAGTTGTTGAACGGATCGCCCTCGAGCTGCTTGATGCCCAGCGAGATGCGCTCGCGCTCGGTGTCGATCGCCAGCACCATCGCCTCGACTTCGTCGCCCTTCTTGAAGTCGCGAACCGCGTCTTCGCCGGACTTGTTCCAGGACAGGTCGGACAGGTGGACCAGTCCGTCGATGCCACCGGGCAGGCCGATGAACACACCGAAGTCGGTGATCGACTTGATGGTGCCGCGGACCTTGTCGTTCTTGCGATGGTTGTCGGAGAACTCTTCCCACGGATTGGGCTTGCACTGCTTCATGCCCAGCGAGATGCGGCGACGGTCCTCGTCGATCTCGAGCACCATGACCTCGACCTCGTCGTTCAGCGAAACGACCTTGCCGGGGTTGACGTTCTTGTTCGTCCAGTCCATCTCGGAGACGTGCACCAGGCCTTCGATGCCCGGCTCGATCTCGACGAACGAACCGTAGTCGGTGATGTTCGTGATCTTGCCGAACATGCGCGTGCCCTGCGGGTAGCGACGGCCGATGCCGATCCACGGATCGTCGCCCAGCTGCTTGACGCCCAGCGAGACACGGTTCTTTTCCTGGTCGAACTTGAGGACCTTGGCGGTGACTTCCTGGCCGACCGACAGCACCTCGGAGGGGTGACGCACCCGACGCCAGGCCATGTCGGTGATGTGCAGCAGGCCGTCGATGCCACCGAGGTCGACGAAGGCGCCGTAGTCGGTGATGTTCTTGACCACGCCCTTGACGATCGCGCCTTCGTGCAGCGTCTCGAGGAGCTTGGCGCGCTCTTCGCCCTGGGTGAGTTCGATCACGGCGCGGCGCGACAGCACCACGTTGTTGCGCTTGCGGTCGAGCTTGATCACGCGGAATTCGAGGGTCTTGCCTTCGAAGGGCGTGGTGTCCTTGACCGGACGGGTGTCGATCAGCGAACCGGGCAGGAAGGCGCGGATGCCGTTGGTCATGACGGTCAGGCCGCCCTTGACCTTGCCGGTGATGGTGCCGGTCACGAGTTCGGCGGAATCGAGCGCCTTCTCGAGGTTGATCCAGGCCGCCAGCCGCTTGGCGCGGTCGCGCGACAGGCGGGTCTCGCCATAGCCGTTTTCAAGCGAGTCGATCGCCACCGCGACATAGTCGCCTTCGACCACATCGAGTTCGCCACGGTCGTTGTGGAACTCGGTGATGTCGATGTAGCTCTCGGATTTCAGTCCGGCGTTCACGACCACGAAGTTGTGATCGATGCGCACCACTTCGGCCATGATCACTTCGCCGGCCCGCATCTCCTTGAGGGAGAGCGATTCTTCAAAGAGCTGAGCGAAACTTTCCATGCCGGGAGCGGCAGCGGTTGTAGCAGTTGTCAATTTGGATTCCAGATCAATCGCGCCAGGCAGCCGACGGTGCGGGATCCTCGTGGAGTCCCGCGAAACGCGAACCGACCCAGCGGTGTTGACGCCAGCCCGCGCCGGACGGAACCCCGATGTTTCCAGGTGAACGGGCCCGCAACCGGGCGAAGATCACTGCCGGAAAAATCGACGAACTGCCGCGGTGCGAGCACCCTTTGCGACGCGCCGAGACCTGGACCGGGCGGCGCCCGATCGACGGCTTCAGCCGACGCGACGGTGCCACTCCTGCAGCACACGCTCGATGGTTTCGTGGATATCGAGGTGCGTGGAGTCGAGAACAACCGCCTCTGGTGCAGCCTGCAAGGGTGCGTGTTCACGCGAGGCATCGCGTGCGTCCCGCTCCTGCAAATCCTGCAAAAGATCGTCGAAGTTAGCAGAAAATCCCTTTTCGATCAACTGCTTATGGCGACGCATGGCGCGCGAGGCGGCACTCGCCGTCAGGAACACCTTCAGGTCGGCCCGGGGAAACACCACGGTCCCCATGTCGCGACCGTCGGCCACCAGGCCGGGAGTGCGGGCGGCGGCGCGCTGCGCCGGGAGCAGGCAGGCCCGCACCGCGGGGTACACCGCGATGCGCGAGGCGGCTGCGCCGACCGCCTCCTGGCGGATTTCGTCACCCACCGCCTGCCCGTCGGCGGTGAGTGCATCGCCCGCGAAGCCGATCGACAGGGCTGCGGCAAGGCGGGCGAGCGCTTCAGGATCGTCGAGCGCGACGCCGCGGGTCATCGCCGCCCGGGCGAGCGTCCGGTACAAGGCGCCGGAATCGAGGGTGTGCCAGCCCAGCGCACGCGCCACGCCCAGGGCGATCGTGCCCTTGCCCGAGGCGGTGGGTCCGTCGATGGTGATCACCGGTACTTCGGGCGCGGGGCGCCCGTCAGGGGTCATCGGCCGCCTTCAGAGGTCGTCGACATCGGCGATCCGGACCCCGGCGCCCGCCGCCAGCGCGGTGAAGCCCGGAAACGACGTCGCCACGTTGGCGGTGTCACGGATGCGGATCGGTCCGCGCGCGCGCAGCGCTGCCATCGCGAAGGCCATGGCGATGCGGTGATCACCGTGGGACTCGACCGTGCCGCCGGCGAACGGCATCGCCTCGCTGCCTAGCCCCTCGATGATCATGCCGTCGGGGGTCGCGGTGGCGGGAATGCCCAGGGCCGCCAGGCCATCGGCCATCACCGCGATCCGATCGGATTCCTTGACCCGCAGCTCATGCGCGCCGGTCACCACGGTGCGCCCCTGGGCGCAGGCCGCCGCCACGAACAGCACCGGAAACTCGTCGATGGCCAGCGGGACCAGCTCGACCGGCACCTCGATGCCTTTCAGCGGACCGGCCCGCACCCGCAGATCGGCCACCGGTTCGCCGCCGACCTCGCGCGGCGAGAGCACCTCGATGTGCGCGCCCATCAGGCGCAGGATGTCGATGACGCCGGTGCGGGTCGGATTCATGCCGACGTGCTCGAGCAGCAGGTCCGAACCGGGCGCGATCGCCGCGCCGACCAGGAAGAAGGCCGCCGACGAAATATCGGCGGGCACATCCAGGGTGGTGGCCCGCAGCCGCTGGCCGCCGCGCACGCTGGCCCGGGCGCCGTGGCGCTCGACGGTCACCCCGAAGCCGGTCAGCATGCGCTCGGTGTGATCGCGGGTCGGCGCCGGCTCGGTCACCGCGGTTTCGCCCTCGCTGTACAGCCCCGCCAGCAGGATCGCCGACTTGACCTGGGCGCTGGCCACCGTCATCGAGTAGTCGATGCCTTTGAGGCGGTCCGCCGGCAGGATGCGCACCGGCGGGGTGCCGGTCGCCGATGTCTCGATGCGCGCCCCCATCAGCGCCAGCGGCTCCGAAACCCGGCGCATCGGGCGACGCGACAGGCTTTCGTCGCCGATCAGCACCGACTCGAAGCGCTGGCCGGCCAGCAGTCCCATCAGCAGACGCATGGCGGTGCCCGCATTGCCACAGTCCAGCGGCGCCGCGGGCGGGCGCAGACCGTCGATCCCGACCCCGTGCACGGTGACGATCCCGTTGTCCGGTCCGTCGATCCGCACCCCCAGCGCGCGAAAGACATTCATCGTCGAGATGGCGTCCGCGCCCTCGAGAAATCCACTGACCCGGGTCACGCCATCGGCCAGCGCACCGAGCATCATCGAGCGGTGTGAAATCGATTTGTCGCCCGGGACGCGCACCCGGCCCGACAGACTGCCGCCACCGGCGACTTCGAAACCTGTTGTCATGAAATAATTCCTGTGTCGAAGCGCGCAGCCGGCGCAGAGTGCGCCGTGAACCCGCCTTCTTCCAATTGCGCGGATTTTACCGGGTGGGGAGGCCCGGTTCATGGCCAAACCAGAACCTTTCGATCAGGTGGACGTCGCGGCGATGCTCACGCGCATCTCCCAGCG
Organism: uncultured beta proteobacterium; assembly: GCA_903934295.1. Taxonomy (GTDB): domain Bacteria; phylum Pseudomonadota; class Gammaproteobacteria; order Burkholderiales; family Burkholderiaceae_E; genus Quisquiliibacterium. Next base: position 96,510 of record CAIZNI010000015.1, on the reverse strand, counting down.
AGCCGCCCGCACAGTCCGCGACGCCGGCGCGAAGCCCGCTGAAGGCACGGCGCAAGGCCCGGAAGCCCCGGTGCCTCGACGCCCCGACGAGACGGCGTTGCCGCGCCGCGCCAGGCCGCTCGTCGCACCGTCTGCCTCACCGTCCGTCCCACCGCCCGCCGACCGACCCGCCGAGCCCGCTGCGCGCCCCGCGGTCCGCTACGGTCGACGCCGGTCCGACGAACCCAGAAGCACCGCCGGACGCCCCACGCTCAACGAGGAGGCGATCGCGCTGCTGCAGGTCCTGCCCCCGCCCATGCGTCTGGTGGCCCTGCGCAACGGATTTGCGCGGATCGTGAATCACATCGCGGCGATCTGGGACGACGCGCAGGCCTTCGACCGCTACGTCGACTCGCTGCTGGTCGACACCCGCGGCAAGCGCCAGGGATTTCCCTTGCCGGTGGTGGCCGAACTGGCCGAACTGCGCGCCTACCATCGCGGCCATGTCTGGCCGCGAAGCTCGCGCAACCGCTGAGGCAGGCCCGCGGCTCGCGCCGCCCGTCGCGTCCGTTCAGGTGAGGGCGCGCCGCCAGCGGCTGCCCGGCTCGAAGCACGCCGCCAGCGCCTGCCGGTCGCCCGCCCGCAGGGCCGCCAGCAGCGCGGCCATCTCGGCCTCGAAGGCTTCAGCGCAGGCCAGCACCGGCTCGCGGTTGTCGAGCAGGATGTCGGCCCACAAGAGTGGCGACGACGCGCCGATGCGCGAGGTGTCGCGCAAGCCGGCACCGGCGAACCGCAGCGCATCCTCGGCGCAGTCGCCGTTGGCGATCGCGGCGCACATCGCGAACGCCACCGCGTGCGGCCAATGGGAGACCTCGGCGAACACCCGGTCGTGGCGGGCCGCGTCGAGCTCGACCACCCGCCCCCCCAGCGCACGCCAGAAATCACTGATGCGCTGCACCGCCGACAGCGTGTTCGGTGGCTGCGGACACACCACCACCAACGCCCCCTTGAACAGGTCGGCGCGCGCCGCTGCCGGGCCATGGCGCTCGGATCCGGCGATGGGGTGCGCCGGCACATACCGAGCCAGCGCGGGGCCGAGCGCCGCGCTGGCCGCCAGCACGGCACTGCACTTGGTGCTGGCGCAATCGGTGACCAGCGCATCGGCGCCCAGGTGAGGCGTGAGCTCGTTGAACAGTGCCTGCTGCGCCGACACCGGCACCGCCAGCACCACCAGATCGGCGCCGGCGACCGCCTGCGCGACCGACGACGCGACGCTGTCGAGCAGTCCGAGCGCCAGCGCTTCGGCTGCATCCGGTCCGGGTGTATAGCCCACGACATGGGCCGCGCAGCCCGCCAGCCGGCAGGCCGCGGCCACCGAACCGCCGATCAGACCAACACCCAGCAGGGCCACCCGCCGGAAAGCCGGCTCGACACTCGCCGGGCTCAGGGTTGCGCTCAAGCCAGCGCGCCGCGCAGTGCCTTCAGGAAGGCTTCGTTTTCGGCCGGCAGGCCGACCGAGATGCGCAGCCACTCGGGTAACCCGTAGTTACCCACCGGACGCACGATCACCCCGGCCCGCAGCAGCTTCTCGTAGACCGCGGGCGCATTACCGACCTGCACCAGGACGAAATTACCGAACGACGGCACGAAGCGCAGGCCCATTTCCGCGAAGGCGCCCTGAAGGCGCTCGATACCCTGCCGGTTGACCTCGTAGCTGCGCGCGAGAAAGTCCTGATCGCCAAGCGCCGCGATCGCCGCCGCCTGGGCCATCGAGTTCACATTGAACGGCTGACGCACCCGGTTGAGCAGGTCGGTGAGTTCGGGCTGCGCAAAGCCATAGCCGACCCGCAGCCCGGCCAGCCCGTAGGCCTTCGAGAAGGTGCGCGAGATCAGCAGATTCGGATACTGGCGCAGCCAGACGGTGGCGTCGTAGCGGTCCTCGGGGCGCAGGTACTCGTTGTAGGCCTCGTCGAGCACCACCACGACCGAAGGCGGCACCGCGGCCATGAACCGCTCAAGCGCCTCCGCCGGCGCAAAGGTACCGGTCGGGTTGTTGGGGTTGGCCAGGAACACCAGGCGGGTGTCCGGCGCGATGGCGGCGGCCATCGCGTCCAGGTCGTGGCCATGGTCGCGTGCCGGGACGACGATCGCCCGCGCGCCCACTTCCTGGGTGGCCAGCGCGTACACCGCGAACGAATACTGGGAATAGACCACCGACTCGCCCGGCTGCACCAGCGCATGCGCGGCGAGTTCCAGGACATCGTTGGAGCCGTTGCCCAGCGTGATCCAGTCGGCCGGAACACCGAAGCGATCCGACAGGGCGGCTTTGAGCGCGAAGCCATTGGCGTCCGGGTAGCGGCCGAGATCGCCGACCGCAGCCAGCATCGCCAGGCGCGCCGACTCCGGCATGCCCAGGGGGTTCTCGTTGGAGGCCAGCTTGACGATGCTCGACTCGGCCAGCCCGTACTCACGGGCCAGCTCCGAGATCGGCTTGCCCGCCTGGTAAGGCGCGATGCGGCGGACGTATTCGGGAGCCTGGAAAGTCATGTCGATGCCCTGGGGTAGGAGCCCACCACCTTGTAGAAGGCGGCGTTGCCCTTGATTTCGGCCAGCGCGGCAGCCACCGCGGGATCGTCCTGATGGCCGATCAGGTCGATGTAGAAGTAGTACTCCCAGCTGCCCTGGCGGGCCGGTCGGGACTCGAAACGCTTCATCGACACGCCATGGCGCGAGAGCGGTTCGATCAGCGCGTGGACCGCGCCGGCCCGATCGGGCACCGAGAGAATGAGGGAAGTCTGATCGAGGCCCGACGGGGCACACACATAATGGCCCAGCACCAGGAAGCGGGTCCGGTTGTGCGGATCGTCCTGGATGCCACGGGCCACGATCTGAAGGCCATAGCGGGCTGCGGCGACCTCGGCGGCGATGGCCGCGGTGGTCGGGTCGAGCGACGCGAGACGCGCCCCCTCGGCATTGCTGGACACCGGGACCCGTTCCAGGCCCGGCTGGTGACGATCGAGCCAGTCCTGGCACTGCGCGAGCGCCTGCGGATGCGCACAGACCCGGGTCACACCCGCCAGGTCGCCGCTGGCGCTCAGCAGGTTGTGGCGGACCGCGATCGAGACCTCGCCGCAGATCGGCAGCGTGGTCTGCAGCAACTGATCGAGCGAGCGGTTGACCGCGCCTTCGGAGGAGTTCTCGACCGGCACGACACCATAATCGGCGGTTCCCGCTTCGGTCGCACGAAAGACTTCGTCGATCGAGGCGCAGGCAATGGGATCGACCGAGCTGCCGAAATGGGCCAGCAGCGCCTGCTCGGAAAAGGTGCCGGCCGGACCCAGGTAGGCCACCCGCATGCGCCGCTCGAGTTCGCGACAGGCGGAGATGATCTCGCGATAGACCGCCTGGATGCCCGCCAGCGGCAGCGGCCCGGCGTTGAGCGCCTCGAACTTGGCCAGGATCTGGGCTTCCCGTTCGGGGCGATAGACCGGCGCGTTGGTCAGCTTCTTGACCTCGCCCACCGCCTGCGCGAGGCGCGCGCGACGGTTCAGGCGATCAACGATCTCGCGGTCGACCGCATCGATGTCGCGACGCAGTTCGCCCAGGCGCTGCTCGATTGACGCGGCGCTCTCCGGCGACGCCGGGGTGTAAGAATTTTCGACTGGCATAACCGCACAGTTTAGCAAAACGGGTCGACCGCTTCGGCAGAAAGTGTGCGGTTTATCACGCTTTGTCCAAGCCGCCCCCCGGAAACTCGCCCCCAGGGAAAACTCCATCGGAACCGAGACATGAGCACCGCAAGAAGCATCGCCCGCGCCGTCGTACTGGCGGGCGCAGCCCTGCTGCCGCTGGCCGCCCAGGCCGCCAGCGTCAAGTTCATCGGCTGGAACGTCAACACCACCGGCAGCCGCAATGTGAATGTGAACGCGCCCTATGCGAGCGCGCGCGATGTCCCGGCCGGCGAGTTCAACATCCAGATCGATGGCGGCGCCAACACCTCGTTTTGCATCGAACTCACCCAGTTCATCGGATTCGGCAGCACCTACACCGACTACACGCTCGGCCCCGCGGCCACCCGGTTCGACAGCTTCCAGATGGGTCTGCTGTCGAAGCTGTACGAGAACCACCTGACCGAATCACGCAGCAGCAACCAGAACAGCCAGGCCTTCCAGATCGCGGTCTGGGAAATCGCCTACGACGGCGCCAACGGGCTGGATGCGGGCAGCTACCTGACCAACGGAAACTTCGCGATGACCTCGGGCCAGTTCAACCCCGGCACAGCCGGTGCGACGGCGTCGCTCTGGCTCACCAATCTGGCGACGGCGAAAGCCGGCTCGTGGAACTTCCAGGTGCTGGCCAGCGGTAGCAATCAGGACCAGCTGATCGCGGACCGCACGCCGGTGCCGGTGCCCGCCAGCGCCCTGCTGCTCGGCGCCGGTCTCGGGCTGCTCGGCCTGCGCCGCTGGCGCGCCAGCCGCGCTGCATAAAGGCAGGCACGCTGCATAAAGGCCTGCATCAAAGGCCGGCTTCGACCGGCCACCTCCCGGTGACCGGCTCGCCTGCCGGTCAGGCCGCCGGCTCGCCCGGACCCGCCGGGTCGGTCTCGCCCGGCTCTTCTTCGGCGTCCGCCTCCACCACCCGCTGAACACCCGACAGGCGCATGCCCTGATCGACGCTGATCAGCGTGACGCCCTGGGTGGCTCGACCCATCTCGCGAATCTCCGACACCCGGGTGCGCACCAGCACCCCGCCGGTGGTGATCAGCATGAGTTCGTCGCGCGGCTCGACCAGGACGGCGGCCACCACGCGGCCGTTGCGCTCGCTGGTCTGGATGGCGATCATGCCCTTGGTGCCGCGCCCGTGACGGGTGTATTCGCTCACCGGGGTGCGCTTGCCGAAGCCGTTCTCGGTGGCGGTCAGCACCGACTGGGTCTCGCTGCCGGCAACCAGCATCGAGATCACCTGTTGGCCTTCCTCGAGCATCATGCCGCGCACGCCGCGCGCCGCGCGCCCCATCGGACGCACATCGTTCTCGTCGAACCGGACCGCCTTGCCGCTGTCCGAAAACAGCATCACGTCGTGATGACCGTCGGTGACCGCGGCGCCGATCAGGAAATCGCCCGGATCCAGGTCGACCGCGATGATGCCGCGCTTCATCGGCCGCGAGAAATCCGAGAGCGAGGTCTTCTTGACGGTGCCCAGGCTGGTGGCCATGAACACATACCGGTTCTCGTCGAAGGTGCGCACCGGCAGGACGACGGTGATCTTCTCGCCGTCGGCCAGCGGGAACAGATTGACGATCGGGCGGCCGCGCGAATGGCGCGTTCCCTGGGGAACTTCCCAGACCTTGAGCCAGTAGACCCGCCCGCGATCGGAGAAGCACAGGATGAAGTCGTGCGTGTTGGCGATGAACAGCTGGTCGATCCAGTCCTCGTCCTTGGTGGCGGTGGCCAGGCGGCCGCGCCCGCCGCGCTTCTGGGCGCTGTACTCGGACACCGGCTGGCTCTTCATGTAGCCGCCGTGCGAGAGCGTGACCACCATGTCCTGCGGGGTGATCAGGTCCTCGGTGTCGATGTCGGTGGCGTTGAGCTCGATCACCGACTTGCGCGCATCGCCGAACTCGGTGCGGATCGCATTGAGTTCGTCATTGATCAGACCGGTGACGCGCTCGGGCCGCGACAGGATGTCGAGCAGATCGGTGATGGTGTCGATCACTTCTCGATATTCCTGCACGATCTTGTCCTGCTCCAGCCCGGTGAGGCGTTGCAGGCGCATCTGCAGAATTTCCTGGGCCTGGGTCTCGGAGAGCCGATAGCTGCCCTCGCCCTGGCCGTCGTCGGCCAGCAGGCCCACGCCCGGCTCGAGTCCCTCGGGGCGATAGGCGGCGGGATCGGTCCCCGCGCGCGCCAGCATCTCGCGCGCGACGCCGCCACGCCAGATGCGCGCCATCAGCCGCTCGCGCGCCACCGGCGGCGTGGGCGACGCCTTGATCAGCTCGATCATCTCGTCGACGTTGGCGATCGCCACCGCCAGTCCCTCGAGGACATGGCCGCGTTCGCGCGCGCGCCGCAGTTCGTACACCGTGCGCCGGGTGATCACCTCGCGCCGGTGCAGCAGGAAATACTCGAGCATCTGCTTCAGGTTGAGCAGACGCGGCTGGCCGTCGACCAGCGCCACCATGTTGATGCCGAACGTGTCCTGCAGCTGGGTCTGCTTGTACAGATTGTTCAGCACGATCTCGGGCATCTCGCCGCGCTTGAGCTCGATCACCACCCGCATGCCCGACTTGTCGGACTCGTCGCGGATGTCGCTGATGCCCTCGAGCTTCTTCTCGTTCACGAGCTCGGCGATGCGCTCGAGCAGCAGACGCTTGTTCACCTGGTAGGGCAGCTCGTCGACGATGATCGCCTGACGCCCGACCCGGTCGGTGTCTTCGAAATGGGTGCGCGCCCGCATGACCACGCGGCCGCGGCCGGTGCGATAGCCCTCGCGCACGCCGGACACGCCGTAGATGGTGCCGGCGGTGGGGAAGTCGGGCGCGGGAACGATCTCGATCAGTTCGTCGATCGAGGCCTCGGGCCGGCGCAGCAGCAGCAGGCAGGCGTCGATGATCTCGTTGAGGTTGTGCGGCGGGATGTTGGTGGCCATGCCCACCGCGATCCCGGCCGACCCGTTGACGAGCAGGTTCGGGATGCGCGCCGGCAGCACCGTCGGCTCATTTTCCTTGCCGTCGTAATTGGGCGTGAAATCGACGGTTTCCTTGTCGATGTCGGCCAGCATCTCGACGGAGATCTTGTCCAGCCGGCACTCGGTGTAGCGCATCGCCGCCGGGCTGTCGCCGTCGACCGAGCCGAAGTTGCCCTGGCCGTCGATCAGCGGATAGCGCAGGGAGAAGTCCTGGGCCATGCGCACCAGCGTGTCGTAGATCGCGGTGTCGCCGTGCGGGTGATACTTGCCCATCACTTCGCCCACCACGCGAGCGCACTTCACGTACGAGCGGTTCCAGACGTTGTTCGACTCGTGCATCGCGAACAGCACTCGCCGGTGGACCGGCTTCAGGCCGTCGCGCACATCGGGCAGCGCGCGGCCCACGATCACGCTCATCGCATAGTCGAGGTAGGAGCGGCGCATCTCCTCTTCGAGGCTGATCGGGAGGATTTCCTTGGCGAACTGGTCCATGCTTGGCGGGGCGAGTGGCTCTGAAGGAATCGGTCGAATCGCGCCCGGATGACCGGGCCCGCGCGGGAAAGGCCGGGTGCAGGCGGCGCGTCACGACGCGTCGCAAACGCCTGCCAATCGCAAGTAAAGCCTTGAATATTAACCTATTCCAGGCCTCGACCGGCCCGGCGCGTCGGGCAGCCCGTCGGCGCTTGTGCTTTACTCGCGGCCATGGAACTCATCGTCCCCCAATGGATCGCACCGGTCGCGCCGGTCGCCACCGTGCTGCACGACCACGCGGTGGTGATCGACGGGGATCGCATCCACGCGCTGATGCCGGCCGCCCAGGCGCGCCAGGCCTGGCCCGATGCCCGCCGGACCGAACTGCCCGGCCACCTGCTCACACCCGGGTTCGTCAATCTTCACACTCACGTGCCGATGACCCTGCTGCGCGGAGTGGGTGATGACCTGCCGCTGCAGACCTGGCTGCACGAGCGGATATGGCCGCTGGAATCGCGCCTCGTGGGGCCCGACTTCGTGGCCGACGGCTCGGTGCTGGCCTGCGCCGAAATGCTTCTGGGCGGCACGACCTGCTTCAACGACATGTACTTCTTTCCCGACGAGGTGGCGCGAGCGGCCCTGACCATGGGCATGCGCGCCGCGTTGGGCATCATCGTGCTCGAGTTCGCCTCCGCCTACGGCACCGGTCCGGCCGACTACATCCGCAAGGGACTGGAACTGCGCGACAGCCTGCGTGGCGAGACACGGATCTCCTTCACGCTCGCCCCCCACGCCCCCTACACCGTGTCCGACGACAGTTTCCGGCGCATCGCCAGCCTGGCGGCGGAACTGGGCCTGCCGGTCCAGTGCCATGTGCATGAGACCCGCGCCGAAATCACCGACAGCCTTGCCCAGCACGGCAGGCGCCCGATCCACCGGCTCGCGGAACTGGGACTGCTGGGGCCCGACTTCCTGGCGACCCACGCGGTTCACCTCGACGACGCCGACCTGGGCCTGCTGGCGGCCCATGGCGCGGCGGTTGCCCACTGTCCGCACTCCAACCTGAAACTGGCCAGCGGCATCGCGCCCACCGTCCGGATGCGCGCAGCGGGCCTGAACGTGGGCATCGGCACCGATGGCGCGGCCAGCAACAACCGGCTGGACCTGCTGGCGGAAGCCCGCACAGCCTCGCTGCTGGCCAAGGGCAGCTCGGGCGATGCCACCGCCTGGTCAGCCCACGAGACGCTGCACGCCATGACCCTGGCTGGCGCCCGGGCGCTCGGAATGGCCGACCGGATCGGCAGCATCGAAGCCGGCAAGCAGGCCGACCTGACGGCGATCGACCTGACCGACGCGCACACGCTGCCGGTATTTGATCCCGTTGCCCACCTGATTTACGCGGCCGGCCGCGACCAGGTCTCGACGGTCTGGATCGCCGGCGAGACCGTTGTCCGCTCGCGACAACTGGCGAGCCAAGTCGCCAGAGCTTGCGTTCACGACGTGGTTGCCCGCACCCGCCTATGGCACAATCGCGTTGTCGAAACTCTGCCGGCTGGCGTGCGCCTTGATGGTGCCTGAACAGCAGACGCCCAGAGTCAACGTCACCGAATTCGCCCCTTGAGAGGAAAAAAGATGAACAAACCGGTCACCCTGGCTGTCCTGCTCGCCTCCGCCCTGCTGTCGGTCAGCACCGTCACCAGCGCCCAAACCGCGGATCCGAAGAACAGCGGATACGTTCTGAGCCCCGACGCGAAAGTGGTCAAGAGCGGCTTCGGCCTTTGCTGGCGTACCGGCTATTTCACGCCGGCCAACGCCATCGCCGGTTGCGATGACGACCTGCTGCCCAAGCCGGCGCCGCGTGCTGCCCCGGCCCCTGCCCCGTCGCCGATGGCGCCGCCCCCGGCAGCAGCACCCAGGCCGGCTGCAACCCCGGCCCCGGCTCCGGCTCCCGCTCCTGCCGCCCGTCCTGCCCCGGCTCCTGCCGCGCCGACCAGCGAGAAAGTCACTTTCGCGGCTGATGCGTTCTTCGACTTCGACAAGGCTGTCCTGAAGCCCGAAGGCAAGGCCAAGCTCGACGACCTGGCTGGCAAGCTGAAAGCCATCACCCTGGAGGTCATCATCGCCGTCGGTCACACCGACAGCGTCGGCTCCGACGCCTACAACCAGAAACTCTCGGTCAAGCGCTCGGAGTCGGTCAAGGCTTACCTGGTGAGCAAAGGCATCGAAGCCAACCGCGTCTACACCGAAGGCAAGGGCGAGAAGCAGCCCACCGCCGACAACAAGACCACCGAAGGCCGCGCCAAGAACCGTCGCGTGGAAATCGAAGTCGTGGGCACCCGGGCCAAGAAATAATCGGGCTTCACCCGCGTCGCAAAGCCCCGCTTCGGCGGGGTTTTTTTTCGCCGTGCCAACCGGCGCACTACACTGAACCCCATGAACACCTCTGTCGACGACCGTCCCCTGCCCGCCAATGCCGATGCCGGCGAACTCGCCAAGTTCCAGGCCCTGGCCTCGCGCTGGTGGGATCCTGGCTCCGAATTCCGGCCGCTGCACGAGATCAACCCCTTGCGGCTGGACTGGATCGACGCACTGGCCGCCATCGGCGGCAAGCAGATCGTCGATGTGGGCTGTGGCGGCGGCATCCTGACCGAATCGATGGCTCTGCGGGGCGCCCGCGTCACTGGCATCGATCTGGCGGACAAGCCGCTGCGGGTGGCCGAACTGCACGGTCTGGAAAGCGGCGTCGCCGTCAGCTATGAGCGCATTTCAGCCGAGGCCCTGGCCGAGCGCAGCCCCGCTGGGTTCGACGTGGTGACCTGCATGGAAATGCTCGAGCATGTCCCCGATCCCGCCTCGACGATCCGCGCCTGTGCGACGATGGTCCGGCCGGGCGGCTGGGTGTTCCTGTCGACGATCAACCGCAACCCCAAGGCCTTCTTGTTCGCGATCGTGGGGGCCGAATACGTGCTCAACCTGCTGCCCAAGGGCACCCACGAGTACGACAAATTCCTGCGTCCGGCAGAACTTTGCGGGTTTGCCCGCGACGTCGGGCTCGACCTGGTCGAGATGATCGGTCTGACCTACAACCCGATCACCCGGCGCTACCGGCTGACCCGGGGCGACGTGTCGGTGAATTATCTGGTGGCGTTCCGCAAGCCGGCAGCCGGCGCAGCCTGACGCGATGATGCAAACGACCCGCAGCACTGACACCGCCCTGCCCTGGCGTCCGGCAGCCATCTTCTTCGACCTCGACGGCACACTGGCCGATACCGCCCAGGACCTCGCCGAACCGGTGAACGCCATGCGCCGGGAGCGCGACCTGCCGCCCCTGCCGCTGGAAGTGCTGCGTCCCTTCGCCTCGATGGGCGCACGCGGGCTGATCGGTCGAGGGCTGGGCGTCGGTCGCGAAGACGAGGCCTTCGAAGCGCTGCGGGTCGACTTCCTGGGCCGCTACGAGGCGGCCATGTGCGTGCACACCCGCCTGTTCGAGGGCATGGCAGAACTGCTCGACGGGCTGGATGCCCGCGGCATCGCCTGGGGTGTGGTCAGCAACAAGGTCGAGCGCTATGTGCGACCGATCCTGGCGGACCTGGGCGTGCTCCACCGCAGCATCAGCACGGTCGGCGGCGACACCACCGCACACGCAAAGCCGCATCCCGAACCGCTGCTGCATGCCGCCCGACTGGCCCGGGTCGATCCGCTTCGATGCGTCTACATCGGTGATGACGAGCGTGACATCGAGGCCGGACGGGCCGCCGGCATGGTGACGGTGGCCGCCGGTTACGGGTTTTGCGGCGATGCCCGGCCACCCCGTCTATGGGGGGCCGATCATCTGGTAGAAACGCCGCAGGCACTGGTAACGCTGCTGTTGTCCGAGTGATCCGGATGGGCCAGCCCGACTCGCGCTGGCGGCGGAATCAGCGCTTCACGGTAACCGCCACGCCAGGACGCTAGATCGGCCGGGTCAGCTTTTTCAGCAGCGCGGTCACCCAGTCACGAGGCGTGAAGCGAATGCTTTGCGCCAGCAGGTTGTTCACGAAACCGGTGATGTGAACGCGCTTGCCTCGCTTCATGGCGCGATAGCCGGATGCCGCCACCGACTCGGCGCTCGGCAGTTTCTTGTTCTTCACCAGCGCCGAAGCCTGCATGGCGGCCTTCTGCTGGAAGCCCGATGCGGTGGGCCCCGGACACAGGGCGGTGACTGTCACCCCGGTGCCTTCCAGTTCACACGCCGTCAGCGCAGCCCGATTCCCAAGGAGAGATAGCGGTTTCGAATCGTTTCCCCACCCATTAGAATGCACAGGCACCCCCTTTTCCGGATGGGCAGGCCCCTGTGAGTCAGTGCGGTCTGCCCTCTGGTCTCTCGAGCCCCGGCACGGCGCAGGCCGGCCGGTGGCCGCCCTCTCGGAGAAATGACATCGTGACAAGGCTTCATTCACTGCTTTCGCTGCAGGCCCTCCGGCTGGCCGGTGGCTTCGCGGTCGCGCTGGCGCTCACCGCGCCGGTGCATGCCCAGATCGACACCCTCAAGGTCATGATCGGCGCCAACCCAGGCGGTGGTTTCGACCAGACCGGGCGCACGCTGGGCGCCGCGATGATCGCGGCCGGGGCGGCACGCAACGCCACCTTCGAGAACAAGGGCGGCGCGGGCGGCACGATCGGCCTGGCGCAGTTCGTCAACAGCGAGAAGGGCAATGGTTCGGCGCTGATCGTCACCGGCGCGGTGATGGTGGGCGCGATCGAGACCGGCAAGCCGCCGGTCACGCTGAAGAACGCCACGCCGATCGCCCGGCTGTTCGCCGACACGATGATCCTGGTCGTGCCGGCCAACTCGCCAGTGCAGACCCTGAAGGACCTGGTCGACCGGCTCAAGGCCAATCCTGGCGCGGTGTCCTGGGGCGGTGGCTCGCGCGGCTCGGTGGACCACATCATGGTCGGCCTGATCGCCAAGGAAGTCGGCGTCGATCCCACCAAGGTCAACTACGTGGCGTTTGCCGGCGGCGGCGAGGCCAAGTCGGCGATCCTGGGCGGGCATGTCACCGTCGGTGTCGCGGGCGTCTCGGAATTCATGGCCGACGTGGAATCGGGCCGCATGCGCGCGCTGGGCATCTCCTCGAGCTTCAAGCTGCGCAACCTGCAGACCTTCAAGGAGCAGGGCATCAATGTCGAGATCTACAACTGGCGCGGCGTGTACGGCGCACCCGGCATCACGCCCGAGCAGCGCAAGACGCTGATCGACGCGGTGGTCAAGGGCACCGAGCATGCGAGCTGGAAAGAGGCGCTGCGCAAGAACGACTGGGGCCCGTTCCTGCTGACCGGCGACGACTTTGGCCGGTATGTGGAAGCCGAGTCGGTACGACTGGGCGGCATCCTGCGCGACATCGGCGTCGCCAAGTAAGACGATCGGACGGACCGGCCAGCGCGCCTGGCGCTGGCACGGTCCCGTGCCCGCTCAGACGGGGGCCGACGGGGCCCCGGTCGCGACGCCGGTGATGGTCATTTGACCCTGATTCATCGCGTGCATCCGCGCGATTCCTTCCGGCGACACCATCAGGTCGCAAAACAGCGTGCGCTCATCGGCCAGCCCCTGATCGATCGGGGTCTCGTGCGCCTGGCGGACCAGCCGCTTGACATGCGCCAGCGCCAGGGGCGACTGCGCCGCCAGCCGGGTGGCCCAGCGCAGCGCCTCGGGCAACACCGGCCCCGGCACACAGGCGTTCACCATGCCCAGCCGGGCCGCGTCCACCGGTCCGACCACCTGCCCCATCAGGATCAGTTCCAGCGCGCGCGCCTGCCCGATCAGCCGCGACAGGCGCTGCGTGCCCCCGGCGCCGGGCAGGATCCCGATGTTCACCTCGGGCAGCCCGAGGGTGTAGTCGCCCGCCTGCGCCAGGCGCAGGTCGCAGGCCAGCGCGATCTCGTATCCGCCCCCCATCGCCACGCCGTTGATCGCGGCAATGAAGACCCGCGAGGAGCGCTCGATGCGGCGCAGGCTGCGGTGGATTCCTGCCTCGGGCACCGGGCGTTCGGTGCTGAACCGCAGCCCGCGCGCCGCCATGGCGCGGGCCCGTTCTTCCAGCACCCCGACATCGTAATGCCGCACGAAAACGCCCTCGTCGGCACCGGTCAGCACCACCACGCGCACGCTGTCGTCGGCCTCGATCCGATCGAGTTGGGCAAGCAGCTCGCGCTCGCCGGCGTCATCGAAATAGCCGTGCGGCGGGTTGCTGAAGGACAGCACCGCGATGCCGGCGGCCGGTGCGGTGGCGAGGATTCTGTTATTGGCCTGCATGAAGCTGCCCCGGGGTTGTCGAGTGCCTATACTGCCCCCGAACCCACCGGCCCACCAAGGAGGAAGCCATGATTCATGAACTGCGGATCTACCACTGCGTACCCGGTCGACTGCCCGACCTCAATCGCCGTTTCGAAACGATCACCCTGAAACTGTGGGAGAAGCATGGCATCCGCCCGGTGGGCTTCTGGACCACGCTGATCGGCGAGAGCAACAGCGACCTCACCTACCTGCTCGAGTGGGAGAGCCTGGCCGAGCGCGAACAGCGCTGGGCGACCTTCGCGAGCGATCCCGACTGGATCAGCGCACGCGCCGAGACCGAGCGCAACGGACCGCTGATCACGCACTTCAGCAACTCGATCCTGGCGCCGACCTCGTACTCGAAGATCCGCTAAACAGGCGAGGCGGCGGTCCGCGGCGGCGCCGCGGGCCCATCCAGCCCTCGCGAAGCGAACCGCCTCAGACGCCGCCCTGCGGATGGGTCGGATCGACCCACAGCACCGTTTCGGGCGGCTCGGCAGGCTCGATGTCCAGGTTCACCGCCACCGCCTGACCGTCGCTGCGGCACAGCACGCACTCCAGCACCTCGGTCGGGCTGGCGTTGATCTCCTGGTGCGGGACATACGGCGGCACGTAGATGAAGTCGCCCGGACCGGCTTCGGCGACGAACTCGAGCTTCTCGCCCCAGCGCAGGCGCGCACGACCCTTGACCACATAGATCACGCTCTCGAGCGGGCCGTGGTGATGGGCGCCGGTCTTGGCATCGGGATGGATGTGGACCGTGCCGGCCCACAGCTTCTCGGCGCCGACCCGCGCGAAGTTGATCGCCGCCTTGCGGTCCATGCCCGGGGTCTGGGCGGTGTTGCCGTCGAGCTGGTTGCCCGGGATGACGCGCACCCCGTCGTGCTTCCAGTCGGTGGAATGGCGGTGGTCGGCGTGGGTGTGGTCTGCGCTCATCGGTGGCATCGCTGGGTTGGTCTGCGGAACCTCCGAGGATAGACCAAAGCGGCGCGCCTGCCGCCCCGGACGCCGACCGACGGACGGGCGACCGGCCAAGTCTTGAAATCGGCGGGCGGGGCTATACTTAGTGAGTACCGGGGCTTCGTCCGCTCCGGTCTGCTTCATCAGCACTGCATCATCCGATTTCCGGGGCCGACCTGGTTTCGACGTGGGTAGCGAAGCGGTTCAGGGCATGCCGAGGCGCCTTTTCCTCGTAAATCCATTGGCAAACTAGTAAACGCCAACGACGAGCGTTTCGCACTAGCGGCTTAAGCCCCGCTGGCGCCGCAACAGTCAGCCGACGGGCTGGGTCTGACCGGGTAACTGGAAGGGCTGCGGTGTAACTTCAGTCGGATAGCGGCCGGGCAGGGTTACTTTGTCCGGAGGCGAAACCTTAGGTAACTGGGTGTGCATCGGCCTGTCGATCGGCTAATTGCACACTGAGATCCAAATAGATCGACTACGCATGTAGAACTGGCCGTAGAGGACTTGCGGACGCGGGTTCGATTCCCGCCGGCTCCACCATCACCAAGGGCCCAGAGTCATCTCTGGGCCCTTTCTTTTGGGCTGTTCCCCGAGGGGAACTGACCTGCCCCTCTACCCCCGCGGCTGCACCAGGTCCGGCTCGCGCTTGACGCGGCTGTTGACCGCGCAGGTCCACTCCGACAGCGTGGAGTAGTAACAGCCGTAGATCGTGATGCCCTTCTGCGTCCGCACGCTCTCGCGCGCCCACCAGGTCTGCGTGTACGACACCTTCACCGGGTAGACCTGGGTGGACGCGGTGGCCGGCCCGATGTCGTTCAGCACGTTCCACACGCGCGGGCCGCCGACCTTCATCGACGTGATGTCGAAGCGGCTGTCGGTACCGATCGAGGTCGGCCCGGCGCCGTCCTTGTACTCGTGCATGCAGCGGATCAGCTTGGCGATCACAGCCTCGTCGAGCCTGCGCTTGCCGATGCCTTCGGTGATCGGGCAGTCGAGGATGCCGGTTGGCTGCGAGCTGTTCTTCGTCTGCGCCTCGGGCAGGCCTGCGGCGCTGGGCCGGATGCGGGTCTCGTAGATGCCCGTCTTGAGCACGGTGAAGTTGGGCGAGGTCTCACCCGCGCTGCGCGGATCCATGCGAACCAGGTAGGTGCGCGCGTCCTCGGCGATGACCACGCCGGGACGCCAGCCGCCGTTGCCCAGGTCGTCCACCTCGACGCGATCGCCGATCTTGAACTTGCCCGAGGCGTGGGCGGGGTCTCCGGCGCCGACGAGCGCGGCGGCGAACAACAACACGGCTGCGATCGCACGCGCGATCCGCCTCGACGATGAGCCCACGGTGATCCTTTCGGTCGGGTACGGATGGTCGCTGGCCGACCTCCGGTTACCTTCCGAAGGTAGTACCCGGCGCCGCGCCCGGCAATGACTACTTCCAGTGAGGGACGCGGCAGGCCGGCCGGCGGCCACCGGGCAGAAGACCGCCTGCCTGAGGGTCGGAACTTCAGCCAGGACGTGCGTTCTCGTCTGCTAAGGCGAAGTTGACTGCAAGTCATCCCTTATTTGGGCTACTGACACAGTGGTGAGCGCATCCCTAGACTCTCAAAACGAATTCAAGGGAGTAACACCATGACGTCTGGGTCATCACGCTTGCGAATCGCCACCATGATTGCGGGTCTGGGTCTGTGCCTGGGAGGCACCGGTATTCATGCAGCAGAGATTGCCTACCTTTCTTCATCGAGCGGCTACATGCTGCACGAAGCTCGGGGACAAGCCGTGACGTCAAATTGGGCTGGTCAGCAGCCCCTCCAAGGCTTCAATGGATACGGCGCAGTACGTCAGGCAAACAAGTGCCTCACCGGTCGTGGCCCGGCCGGACAAGCGCTGACTTGGGACCGTTGCCAGCCGGGTGACCGAAATCAGGCATGGGCCCTGTCGAGCTCGCGACTGGTCAACGAGGCGGGCTGGTGTGCCGATGTTGAAGGTAACCGTGGTGGAGCGGGTGTGCGAGTGGTGGCCTGGCAGTGCTCAGGAGCGAGCAATCAGCGATGGAAGGCGCATCTGGTGGAGTCGGCGGACGCGCGCGCCTCCCGGATGGCTGACCAGGCCGCAGCCAACCGGCTTCGCGAAAACGCGGCTCGCGCGCCGGCCGGCCGCCTGATCGATCTACGCACTGGTGAACTGATCGGGGTGGACGGAGGCACCATGCGAAAGGCGGCTGGCGCTCAAGTGGGCGTGACTGCGGGCGGCGGCAAGCTGATCGCGGCTGGTGGCCTGAATTGAAGGCAAATCGACTGGATACGCCTGTCGTGGGCGGCTTTTTCTGGCGACGCAGGAAGACAGAGCGTTTCGAAAAAGCAGTTCAGCTGACGCTGCCACGTCTCAAAAGAGTGGCTGCGACGTGGACGGTGGCCACAGCCGCTGGATAAGGTCTATCGCTTGCTCGCGACGGCTCTGCGCCATTGGTGCTGTGCGATGTGCAGAAAGCCGACTGGCGCTTTTTCGGCTTCAAGCGAGAAAGTGAGCCTGACTGCCTTGCAATCGACGCTGAGCGCCAGGTCCAAGGCGATCCCTGCCTGATTCGCGCGGTGCTGCATGTTGTGCAGCCCGCCGTGCGGACCTGGCTGGAATTGACCCGGTCCATCATCGATCACCGACAGAACGACGGCGTTCTTCAGATCGGATCTCTCCAAGCGAACGATGATCCGCTCAGGCTTTGCGTGTTTCATGGCGTTGGTGATCGCCTCCTCGAGAATCCTCAGCGTGGCCACCGCCTGCCGGGCCGACAGATTCAAGGTGTCAACCCCTTCTTTCACGTCCCATGACAACGGTATCTGACCTCCACCGACGCGTGCGTACAGATGACGCAGGTCTGCGAGCAAGCTCGAGAGCTGAGTCGGACCGGTCCTTACGGCCTGCTGGATCATCTGCAACTCGTGGATAAGACCCTGAATCTCATCGACCAGTGCGGCAGATTTACTCAAGGTCCTGGCATGGAAAGCCAGTGCCACCAGACGGCTGCCTACCCCATCGTGCAGATCTCGCATCAACTCGTCCCTGCGGAATGTTTCTTCGACCAGAGCAGATTCGATTGAGCGCTGCGTCGCCACGCGACGTGCGAGGAGCGCGATCGTCAAAATGATCAACACAGGGGTCGACCACTTCTGAAAGTAGCGGTCTGACAGGGAGCTGGCCCCAAGGTGAATCATGAGGTCATGGATCCCTAACACGACGATCAGCACCAGCCCGCCCAGTAAAAGGGCTCCAAGTGGGTCACGCGTGCGCCAGACGCGTCGGCTTAAAGCGACCACCAACGCGATACCGACCAGTGCGAGCAAGGCAAAGAGGACCTCGGCTACCTCATAGAGCCGATGGACCGGCGCCGCGACCAGGGCCAACGAGAGAATGGCGGTGCCGCCTGCGGCGTACCGCATGCAACGGTGCACTGAACCGTTCAAGTACAGTGCGATGCTGGTGCAGGTAAGAACTGCGATCACGCACAGCATCCAAAGATTGAGGGTCGTCCAGAAGGTCAGTGCCACGGGTGGATGGACCACGAAGCCCATCGCAGTTCTCGATGCCGCCACGGCTGCCAGGACGGAGAACAAGAAGAGCAGTTGGCCGGCCTGAGTCCGCCGCTCAGCTGCAAACAGTCCGATCAATCCCGCGATCAGGGTGCCAGACGCAAGGGCAAGCACAAAAACCACTTCTTTCAGCAATTCGATCCAATGCGCCTGTTGCGCCACCGGCAGCCTGCCGAAGCCCAGAGATCCGATTCCGTTCTTGGTACTGCGGTCGCCTTGGACCATGACATCCAGTTGCAACGACACCGCTCCCTGCTCTTCCTTCAGAGCGAAAGGCATGAGCTGTGGCCAGTACCGGTTGATCATCACGCTGTTCGCCTGGTTGGCATGGGGGAAATTCACCTCCAACCGCTGGCCCGGCACCCGGATATGGGCACTCATGGAGATCCGCTCGCCGACCAAGGCATAAAGACCTGCACCGGGGTGAGGTATCGTGAAGCGGTAAAGAGCCCACCGCCGTCCGGTCGCCTGAGGCTCCCAGCGATGCGAGAGGGTGATGCTCTTCCAGTGGCACCCCGCCTCATCAAGGCTGGTCGGCAGCTCGCAGAATTGAGCATGGGTCAGGGGAACCATGCCAACGGAGCCCTGGGGTGTGCACCAGGCGACCGATTCGAGAAGTCCGAGAGTCAGCGCAAGCACGAACCTGCGAAGCCTGCCGAGGTTATTCATCGAGAATGCCGCTCCTGCGGGCCTCGTATACCGCCTCAGCGCGCGAGTTGACCATCAGCTTCCGATAGACATTCTTCAGGTGCGTATTGACGGTATGAATCGACAGGCTGAGTACGGACGCAATCTCAGCGTATCGCAAGCCTTTCGAGCACAGCAGCAGGATCTCGGCTTCCCGCTGGGATAGCCGATCGATGCTGTCCGGCATGGGCCCGCGCCCTGGGCTCGGTTGCAGCCTCTGTATCAATCGTCTCGCGATGGCAGGACTCACCGGTGATCCCCCCGCCTCCAAGGTGCTGATGAGCCTTTCCACATGGTCGGGCAGATCACCTTTCAGGATGTATCCCGAGGCGCCAGCTTCCAGACTGCTCAATACGCGCTGTTCGTCGGCGAAGACTGTGATGACCAGGACGTCGCAAGCCGAATTGCTTGCTTTCAGCTCGCTGATCAATTGGAGCCCATCGCCATCTGGTAGTCCGAGGTCCAAGAAGACCGCGTCGAGGCGGAACTTGGCCGCAGCGGCGCGAGCTGCTCCCAGACTGTCGGCCGACAGCACCTGCCACCCTGGAGAAGAGGCTTGGGTCGCCTGCACGAGAGACTCCCGCAGCAGTCGGTCGTCCTCTACGATCAACAAGACTT
Source organism: uncultured beta proteobacterium (assembly GCA_903934295.1). GTDB lineage: Bacteria > Pseudomonadota > Gammaproteobacteria > Burkholderiales > Burkholderiaceae_E > Quisquiliibacterium. The sequence continues at coordinate 77,214 of CAIZNI010000015.1, read as the reverse complement.
TCATGACGCTGGCCCCGGTACGACCGTTGGCAACGGTGGGCAAAGGGTCATCGCTGTCTGAACCGCTCCGGGTCTCATGGCGGCTGGGTTATGTGGATCAGGCCTGCACGGTGGATGGACGGAAGTAGTTTGCCTCAGGTTCGGCCGGCGTGATGTACCCGGTCGGTTCCATGCGCCCTTGATGGTTGAACCAGGAGACCGGGTCATGGTCGCCAGTTAAACCGCCTCACGGGTCTTCCAGGGGCTTCGTCGGAAGATCAGTTCGCCTGGTTGCGCGAGCGCTCGCGAGGCTGCCGAGGTCAACGCCAGCCTTGCCAGGTCGGGCAGTCCATCCGCTGTTGCTCCCAGCGCTGACCGGACACCGTGATGAAGGGGGGGTGGGTGTTTGCCATGACGAGGTCGGTCTGTCGTGTGACCTCCTGGATCTGAATTCGCTGGCAGTTGGGCAGTATCAGATCGCGGCCTGGCGGGTGTGCTGGCGAAGTGTTGCTCTCGACTCTTCGCGACGGCCCGACGCCCTCGATGGTTTGGCTGACCCCCGTGCCAGGGTAAGCGATTCGAAGCGCGAGTTGGCTTCCTCCCGCCTGGAAAGCATAGGTGCCGCGCGCATTCCCCAGGACAGGGCCTGACCGTCCAACACCCCCGGCAGCGTTGGTGCTGCTCATCACGAAGGTCCCATTCGGGTAGAAGTTCAGCAACTCTGACGGCGATCTTGAATCGCCTCGGAAGAAACACATCCTCGCCGTGCGCCCTTGGGGGCTACCGATGTATTCGGGCTGAGCGAACTCCCGCGGTCCCAGCGCACGACCGGGAGCACAGCTCAGCGCAGTCGAGGCTGTTGGCTGCGAGGGCTCGGATAGGTTGAAGGCACCCCCACCGGGCGGGGATGTGTGCGCTCCTGGTGCCGAGAAGGGGATGGCTCCACCTGGGGGATTGCCCACCTGCGGGCCCGCGAGGTTTGCCGCATAGGATCCGGACGAAGCGGGATAGGCGCTCGCGGAAGCGCCCTCCCAGGCCGGGTTCGAGGGCGAAGGCGAGCCGCTTTCGCCCGGATAGGCGGAGGACCCTGACGCAGTACCACCGGCAGCCGCGCTCGCGCGCCGGCTGCGCACCAATTCTCGAAGCTTGAAGAGGCTGTCCACCAGCGCCCGGCCAGCGCACTCGGTGCTGGGATTGGGCCCGCAGTTGGCATCAGGACCTGGCCGCGAAGGCGGGCCTTGAACATCGCCATATCCGCCTGACCCCGACGACGCGGACCCGTTGCCCCATGGACCGCCTGGGCCGTGGGCCGGGAATGACGAACCCGACACCTGGTTCCGCTGCTGCTTCAATTCCTCCTGAAGTCGGGTCAAATCAGCACGAAGCTGCTCGATCTCGGTAGCGGTTCCCGGTGTTGAGGGTGCAGTCGCGTCTTCAGAGCGCCTTGGGGCAGCGCCCGATGAGGCCAACGCCGCCGCCATGACCGAGGGTAACGGTTGTGAGCCCTCCACCTGGACCCGCAGGACCTTTTCTCCACCCTCGCAAGCGGTTGCACTCCGCAGCCCTCTGATGACAGTCTTGCCCGTCACCCGGACCGAGTAGACCCCTGGTGAGGGGAAGCGATGAGCGAATCTCAGCGCAAGGTCGGCCGTCCCGTTGTCGCCGATTCGGAAATCGCGCGAAATGCCATTTCCAAAGTCCACCCGCAGCCCGCACCAGAGCGAGCCGGCCTCGCGCTGCAGGTCGATCTCGAACACAACCTCCTGGCCAGGGGCGGCGAAGGGCGTGGGCGTCCGCGCAGCCACAATGGTCTGAGCAGCCAGTGGCATTGACACAAGCAAACCAGTTGCAACCCACCCGACCCCGCACCCAAGACAGCAGCACCAGCCGCTCACTTGCAACGCTCCCACTCCCCTGCACCGAACGCCGATCCCTTCAGCCTGGTGGAATATCCGGTAACGCACGGCATTTCGTCACCCCAATCCAGCGCAACACCTGGAAGTGTCACGCGGCCCCGGGTGCTCTTGGTTTCCCGTGCAGCGACGGAGCCCAAGCTGCCGCCCATGCCATTGAATCCGACACCCCCCCGCCCGGCTGCAGGCACGTTCACCCGCCTTGAACTCAGGCCACTTAGCAACCAGGAAGATGCGTCGGCAGGAGCAGCCAGACCAGAAATGAAAATAGTCCGCGTTGCCGCGAGCAGCAGTCTTGTGGCTCTCATCGATGCGCCTCCGGAATCAGCATCAGCTGCGTAGCGGTAATATTCTGGAGCCCACCCGTCAGCGCATCCCTTGAAGAAGGGATGGCAGTCCTTTTCCGGTGTGTGGCGATTGCCTTCGATCACCTTCACTGGAAAACCCGCCTGAACCGGTTCATGGCGTCCATCCGCTGGACGTCACCTTCATCGATGATGAGGACCTGGCCACGCCCTGGAAGCGCGAGAACCCATCGGCCGAGAAGCTGGCCGGTCCGATGCCGAAGTCACTGACCGTCACGCTGGCCAATCTGATCTATTTCGAGAAGGCCGAGTTGCCGCAGGCTCTGGCCAACCGGCTGATCCGGCTGGCGGCTTTCCAGAACCCTGAGTTCTACAAGGCCCAGGCGATGCGGATGTCGGTGTGGGACAAACCACGCGTCATCGGTTGTGCCGAGAGCTATCCCCAGCACATCGCCCTGCCGCGCGGTTGTCTGGATGCCGCGCTGTCCTTGCTGCGAGATAACGGTATTGCCTGTGACCTGCGAGACGAACGCTTCGGCGGCCAGCCGCTGGACGTGTCTTTTGTCGGCAGTCTGCGCCTCGATCAGGAAGCTGCTGTTGCAGGACTGCTCACCCACGATGCTGGCGTGCTGTGCGCGCCAACTGCCTTCGGCAAGACGGTCACCGCCGCCGCGATGATCGCCCGGCGGGGCGAGGTCAACCCGTTGGTAGAAAACTACGGCCAGGTGATCGTCGACGAGTGCCACCACGTCGGCGCGGTCTCTTTCGACGCGATTCTCAAGCGGACCAAGGCGAAGTACGTGCTGGGCCTGACGGCGACACCGGTCCGCAGCGACGGGCAGCAGCCGATCATCTTTATGCAGTGCGGGCTGATCCGCCACACGGCGGCCACGCCGACCGGGGCACCGCACGATCTGGCAGTCATACCGCACTCCCGGCACGCACGGATCGATCTGCCGACCGAGGCTGGCATTCAGGACGTCTTCCGGCACATTGCCAACGATCCGGCCCGAACAGCAGCCATCGCCGCCGAGGTGCGCGATGCCGTCGCGCAAGGACGCAAGGTGCTGGTCCTGACAGAACGCACAGAACAGTTCGATGCCATCAAGACGCCGGTGTCCTGGAGGGGCACGTTACAGCATTACGCCGGGCGCCTGCACCGCGAACACGCCAGCAAGACCGACGTGCGGATCATCGACTTCGTCGACACCGGTCACCCGGCGCTGCTGCGGATGTGGGACAAGCGCCAGCGTGGCTACCGGGCGATGGGGTATCGCGTCGAGGCGCCGCGCGAAGTTGGCGAAATCAGCGAAAGTTGTTCCGTGACAACGGCTTGCCCGTGAATCCTCGGGGAGAAATGAGCGAAATCAGGTGCCAGTACTGTCGCTTTTCTTCTTTGTCGCAATAGTTGCGACAAATACAGCCATATGTGCGACAATTCACTTATTCTTTCGCTCCGGGAGGCTCCCATGTCCGAACGCATCAACGCTCGTCTGTCGCAACCCTTGGCTGAATTCGTGGATCGAATGGTCGGCGAGGCGGGTCTTTACGAAACGCCCAGCGAATACGTGCGCGACCTGATCCGCCGCGACATGGAACGGCGTGACGGCCAGTTTGTGCAGGACGCCATCCTTGCCGGGTACCGAGACTTGGCGGCAGGCCGCGTCTTTGCGTCCAGCGGCGACTTCAAGGCCGACATGGCGGTGCTCGACCGCAAGGAAGCCGATGGCTGGAAATGACGTGCCATCCCCCGCCACGTTCCTGCTGACCCGGAATGCGGCGCTGGATTTGCGCCGCATCCACACGCGGTCGCGCCGTGAATGGGGCGAAGACGTTGCCGACCAGTACCTCGCCGATCTGTACGCGGTCATGGGCGTTGCTGCCGCCAACCCGGAGAAGGGCCGCTTGCGGCAGTACCGTTCGGCGCCGTTTCTGGTGATTCCAGCGCGGCAGCACTTCGTGATCTACGACCTCGTGCCGCACGGCATCGCGGTGCTGACGGTTCAACATCAGGTGCGCGACATCGAATCCCTGATCGCGGACCTGACCCCGGCCTTCCACGCCGAAGTGGAGCGGCTGAAACGAAAAGCCTGATTGCACCCGCTCGCGCCCGCAGAAGTGCGCATCATTTCGGGAGGCCAGTCAGCACATGGTCAACCGTCCGCCACCATCATGTGAAATTCCGACCCTCATCCGGTTGGGATTTTTTTCAAGTCCCGCATCGATTGGCACGCAATGTGGTTCGTAGGCCTGTGTGCCTGCGATATCAGTGCGTTGAGTCGATCCCCTGCAAGCGTGCCCAGATCAGGATCAGCACCCACCAGCGCCGAGATTTCCTTGAGAGTGGCGCGGTACTCTGCCTGCGTGCGAATTCTGTGGATGATCATCGCTCTCAAGCCTTGACGGTGTTCAAGCGCAGCGTCAGCGTCATTGGATGCTGCGGTGACTCCTGGAAACCGTAGCGTTCGTAGAACCGCTTGGCGCGGTCGTGGAGGGCGTGGACGAGCAGCGCCCGGACACCGGCGTTCCGCGAAACGCTCACCGCTCGACCGACCGCGTCCTGCAGCAGGGATGCGCCAAGTTTGATGCCTTGCGCACGATGGTCAACGGCCAGCCGGGCCAGAACCATCACGGGCACCGGATCGGGCCTGTTGCGTCGCACGCGGCTGGTTGCCGCCTGATGTAAAACCGCACCTGCGGCCATCGCGTAATAGCCGTAGACGCGCCCTTCCTGATCCGTGACGATGAAGGTGCGGCTGGCACCGCTCAATTGGCTGGTCAGTGCCCGGCGCTTTAGCCATTCATCGAGACTGGCTTCACCGCAAGCGAAATCGTCCAGGATGTGGATGGCTGCGAGCGGAATCGGTGCGCTCAGTTGCAAGCTCATGCCGCGCCGGTGCTCCAGGGTGCCTTGACGGCCATGAGACGTTCAAGCCCGGGGTTGGGGCCGGGAGGTGCGTCGAGCATCGCGGTGAACTGCTTGAACTTGTCGGCGTCCAGGCCAAAAAATCCAAATCCGGGACTGCAGACTCGAGGACCGACTTCTGTTCAGATGGCGGACGCAAGCGCGGGAATCGAACCCGCGGGGCGCGGGGCGAGCGCGGGGTTGCGGCGAGCACCGCTCACCGCCGCGGGCGCGCGCCGGAACACCTTTGCGGTGTCGGCACCATCTGATCCTCGGAGACGTCAATCGCCACACCCAGACCAATGATCTCGCTGGCGGACAAACCAAACATGCGCTTGAAGGAAAGGCTCAAGTGGGCTGAGCTGGAGAACCCTGCTGCCATTGCGGCCTGCGTCAGGCTGCCGCCCGCGGCGATCGTGCGCATCACGAGCGCCATTCGTCTCCACAGTCGGTACCGTCGGAAGGGGAGGCCGACCTCGGCATCGAAACGCGCCCGGAACCGTGAGGGCGACAGGCAGGCCAGTGCCGCAGCCTCCTGCTGTCGCCCGAACAGGTCGGGGCGCTTCTCGATCTCCCGCACAACCTTGGCGATCCGCTCATCCGTCGGGAACCTGGTCCGAAGGCCGAACGCGGCGAACGCCTCGCCGATGCCGATTTCCGGGCCCGCGTCGATCAGACGCTCTCGACCAACGTCGAGTTCCGCCTGACTCAGCGGAAGGTGTCGATCCGTCAAGGGATCCAGGTAGAGAAACACCATGGGCCCATGGCTCTTCAAATGGTGCAGCGTCTGCGACGGGATCAGAAACGACAAGGTTGAACGCCACTCGGACCAACCTGACGACTTCGTGCAAATCCGAAGCTCGAATGGCGCATCAAGCGCGATGGCAATGGTCGCCACCGCATTCAGGTGTGGCGCCAGACCCAACCCGGGCCCTATGTACATGGCGCGCGCAGGCGCAATGCAGATTCGCGGCATGACAGGCGATTCTTGAAAGCGGGTTCGAAAGGATATCGACAAGCTGTCGCCATTGCTTTGGCTCTGACGAATCCCATGACAGACCTCCCTGTCTATCCGGCGATCGCCTGCTGCGCGGCAAGCTGAATCCACCCCGAAACGCTGAAAAGGTGATTGCATGAGGTATGTCTCCGTCGTTGCTCTGCTCGTTGCCGGCCTGATCCATCTGCTGCCCGTGTCAGGGGTGACGGGTGCAGCAGCGTTGACGAGGATGTACGGGGTCGAGATCCCGGACCCCAACACATCGATCCTTCTCCAGCATCGGGCGCTGCTCTTCGCGGTGTTGGCGCTCTTGATGTTTGGCGCGATCGCCGTCCCGAGCCTTCGCGTGACTGTGCTGACTGTTGCGCTGTTCAGCACCGCCAGCTTCATCGCAGTGGCCCTGTGGGTTGGCGACTACAACTCGGCGATTGCAAGAGTGGTCACCGCTGACGTGGTCGCCTCGATTCTTCTCGCCGCAGGCCTCATCGCCGAGACATGGCTGGCGCGGCAGCCCGCCTGAACTCAGACGACTTCCAGAGGCCTATCGCCTCTCTGCGTTCTCCGCCAGCCGGCAACATTCCCGATCGGGAAGTATCGCTGGCGCACAGTCCCCTTGCGGCTGATGCTTTCCCGAACGGGAAACTGGGCGATGCAGTTCAAGCCAGCACGATCAACCGTTCACCCTGCCCTGGATCGCTCCTTCTCGGCAAAGTCACTGCCAGCGACGGCGCGCAAGCGCCAATCGGACGCCGGGCACCGATGTTGAGGCCAGGCACCGATCCGGCACCACCGGGTGCTGGTACCCAAGGTCAGGCTGCGGGTGAGCCATCCGGACTGGTCCTTGTCATCGGACTGGTGTCCGTCGATAGTACCGGCCTTGACACCTGACCCACGACAATCCACCACGCCATGTACATCCCAGCCCATTTCGCCGTGTCCGACCCTGCCGCCCTGCACCGGATCATCCGCGAGCACCCTCTGGGCATGCTGGTGCGCCAGGGCGGCGACGGCCTGGATGCCGACCACATCCCGTTCGAGCTCGATCCCGCCATCGGCCCGTTGGGCACCCTGACGGCGCATGTGGCGCGCGCCAACCCGTTGTGGCAGCAATGCCCCAGCGGTTCGCCGGTGATGGTGGTGTTCCGGGGCGCCGAGGCCTTCATCTCGCCCAACTGGTACCCGAGCAAGCACGAGTCGCACCGCCAGGTGCCAACCTGGAACTACGAGGTGGTCCACGCGCAGGGCACGATCACTGTGCATGACGACGAACGCTTCGTGCGCGGCCTGGTGGCCCGCTTGACACGGCATCACGAGGCCGCCGAGCCCAAGCCCTGGAAGATGACCGACTCGGCGCCGGAATACATCGACGGCATGTTGCGCAACATCGTCGGCATCGAGGTGACCCTGACCTCGCTGGTGGGCAAATCCAAGCTCAGCCAGAACCGGGAGGCGCGCGATCGGCTCCAGGCGGCCGAGGTGCTCGACGAGCGCGGGCACGCCGAACTGGCGCAGCGCATGCGCGATCCCGGCTGATCGGGCAACTGCTTATCATGGCGGCTTGTGCCGGCGCTCGCCGGTCAGCTGCTCGCCCTTCCACTCATCGCAGGCTTGTCATGCCATTGGTCATTTGCCTCACCGGCGGCCTTGCCAGCGGGAAATCCACCGCTGCCGCCCATCTTCGCGAACTCGGCGCCCATGTGATCGACGCCGACCTGCTCGGCCATCGTGTGTATGAGCCCGGTTCGCCTGCCCACGCCCGGATTGCCGAGGTCTTCGGCGCCGAGGTGGTGGCTGCCGACGGGCGCATCGACCGCAAGGCGCTGGGCGCGACGGTATTCGGTCAACCGACCGAGCTGAGAAAACTCACCGACATCGTGTGGCCGGCCATTCGCCGACTGGCTGCGCAGGAAATGGCCGACGTCAGGGCATCACGACCGGGCCAGGTCATCGTGCTCGAGGCCGCTGTTCTGTTCGAGGCCGGCTGGCAGGACCTGGGCAATGAGGTCTGGGTCAATGTGGTGGACCGCGAGGTGGCGATCGAGCGCGCCATGGCCCGTGACGGGATCGCCCGTGTGGCGGCGCAAGGGCGCCTGGATGCCCAGCTCTCGAATGCCGAGCGCATGGCGCTGGCCGATGTGGTGATCGACAACAACAGCCACTTGCAGGCGATGCTGGACCAGGTTCGCCGGCACTGGGAGCGGGTGCGGGCACAGCCGGTGCTGCGCCTGCCGCAGGTGGGTCCGCAAGTGGCACTCGATGGGCTGGCCCTGCTGCATCCCACCGCACAGCTGCATGGCAAGGTCTGGATCGGACCCGGCGCGTCGGTGTGGCCCTACGTGGTCATGCGCAGCGAGGTGCATCACATCCGCATCGGGGCGCGCACCAACCTTCAGGATTTCGTGATGGTGCATGTGGGCAACGACACACCGACCATTGTTGGCGAGGACTGCTCGATCACGCATCGGGTGACGCTGCACGGTTGCGAGATCGGGGATCGGTGCCTGATCGGCATCAACGCCACCATCATGGACGGCGCGAAGATCGGGGCCAACTCGATTGTGGCCGGCCATGCGATCGTGATGCAGAACCAGGTGTTTCCCGAGAATTCGATCATCGGCGGCGTGCCCGCCAAATTGCTCGGCACCCGCGACAACGGCGAAGCGAACGTGCGCAACGCGCGCTTTTATGAAGAGATCGCGCGACGGCTGGTGCGAGGCGAGGAACGTCTGCGCGACGATTGACGCGGGTTGGCCAGCGCGGCCTCGTCACCGACCCGGTCGTCGCCAGGCCGCCTGTCGCCGGGCCGCAATCATCAGGTCCCGTGCCCCCACGGTCACAGCACGGCTCGCTGACGTGACACCTCTGCGGTTTCGTACTGCACCCGGACAAGGTGTCACCAAAGCTGGCAACGGGCCATGGCTTGAGAGTGCTCAAGCTCGCCTTGCATCAAGCGAGGCATGCTCGAAACGGTCCCGCCGCGCAACGATGCCCATCGGCACCCGTCAGGCGGCACGCTGCGTCGGTGATGGATCGATCAGAAAACGTGGCGCATGAAATGCGCATCGGATCCATTCTTCTCATCGTCCTGAGGCTGACTGGTCGGCACCACAGCGTTTCAATTCATCGAGGCAGTGACTGATCCGGGATTCGCGGTGGGGCATGCAATCCTTTCGGCCTGGCAAATGAAGATGCTTGCAAGTCGCGGTTGCGCGCTTGCGCTCGGGATGGCGCTGATGGCGGGCTGTGCCATCCTCGACCGTGCGCCAGCGCCTCAGGGCTCGCGCGCGACGCCCTCGCCAGAGGTTGTCGTCCCGCAGATCGAACGAACCCCCACCGCAGCGCCCTCATCCGAACCAGCACCGCCTTCAGCGGTCGAGGATCGTTCGGCAATCGCCGTCAAGAGCACGCCGCCCGCAGAGCGTTCGAAACCCGCTGCCGCCGTTCGTGTTCCGCCGAAGGCAGCAGTGCCGAAGGCGGCAGTGCCGAAACCGCCCGCTTCCGAGGGGCGCGCTGCTGCGCCACCTGCCGCACCTGCCGTCCCTGCACCACCGGCAACACCGCCAATGGACCTGACCGCCCTCGAACACCGCCTGAGGGAAACGAAGGCGATCAGTCTCTTGTCGAAGATGGCGCTCAAGAACCAGCTCGATGACCTGATGGAACAGCTTCGGGCCATCCCTCAGGGCAGTTTCAGGACATCGCTGAGCGAACTGCGGCGGGCGTTCGACCTGCTCATGATGAAAGCGCTCGCGCTGCTGCAGGATGATGACCCGTCACTGGCGAGCGCACTGGCGTCGTCCAGAGAGTCCATCTGGAACGCCATCTCCGTTCCAGCCAAGCACCCGGCCCTCTAGTTGGAACAAAGAAAAATGCTGCCAACCACTCGCCAGGGACTACACGTCTGCGCCGCACTGTGGTCCGCGCTGGTCGCCTCGCCTTGCGCACTGGCCGATGACGCCAGACTGCTCAAGGATCTGACGTCGGTGATCGCGCTGCTGGGTGTGCCATGCGGCCAGGTGCTGGGCGCAACCCAACTCAGGGAAGACGATCACATCGCGACTTGCCAGGATGGCAATCGGTACCGGGTTTTCATCAACGCTCAAGGCCGAGTCGTCGCTGAAAAGCTGGGTTGACGACCCTGGCAGCCCAATGACTGTCTGCAGACGCTTTCCGTCGGATTGATGGTCGCCAGGACTCCGTTCGTCGGCGCTTCGGCCAGTAACGAGCAAATCCAGGCGAGCGCCCTCGTATGCTCGACGCGAAAGTCATCCAGGGCGTGATGGGCAGCGCCAACCGAGGGCTTGATCGATTCAGCAACCCGCGTCAGCCCCAGCCAAGGACATTTCTCATGATCAAGCTTCACACCAATGATCAGTCGGTTCTCGCGGCGATCAGCCTCGTCTATGCGGGAGCGATCGCCTATGGCTGGGCCGGCACGGGCTTTCAGGTGGTCGCGCTGCTGGGTGCGGCGTTGCTGGGCGTGGCATTCGCGGTCGCGGCGGCATCGCAGGGAAATGCCGGCAGCCAGTGGGGCCTTCCCTTCCTGGGCATGGCGATGGTCGGCCTGGTCATTCACGCGGCGAACGGCCAGACGGCGGCCCACTTTGCCGTCTTCGCCTTCATGGCCTGCACCGTCGTCTACCGGCACTGGCTGCCCGTGGTTGTCGCTGCGGCCACGATTGCGGTCCACCACCTCAGCTTCAACTATTTTCAGGCCTGGGGCTGGGGGCCGATCTGCTTCACCACCCCCAGTCTGGCCACCGTGTTCGAACACGCCGCCTTCGTGGTGGCCGAGGCCGGCATCCTGGTCCTGCTGGCGCAACGCGCGGCTGCCGAGCACCGCACCACGGTCGAGCTGGCCGCGATCACCGAGGGGCTGGTCAAGGCCGATGGCAGCCTGTCCTTCGAACTCGCCCGCGGCGCGGCGGTGCAACCGGTCACGAAAAAACTGATCGACGCGTTGTCTCAGATGGCCGAGGCGATCGCTGCCGTCCGCTCGGGTGCCCAGTCGATCGGAACGGCGTCGGCCGAGATCGCCGGCGGCAATCAGGACCTGTCCAGCCGCACCGAGCAGACGGCCAGCAACCTGCAGCAGGCTGCCAGCAGCCTCGGGCAACTGACCGGCAACGTGCGCCAGACCGCCGAATCCACCCGCACCGCCGACCAGCTCGCCGCCTCGGCCACCAGCGTCGCCCGACGCGGCGGCGAGGTCGTCTCCCAGGTCGTCTCGACCATGGACGAGATCAGCGCCAACAGCCGCAAGATCGGCGACATCATCGGCACCATCGACGGGATCGCCTTTCAGACCAACATCCTGGCGCTGAACGCGGCGGTCGAGGCCGCCCGAGCGGGCGAACAGGGGCGCGGGTTCGCGGTCGTCGCCAGCGAGGTGCGCAGCCTCGCCCAGCGCAGCGCCGATGCCGCGCGCGAGATCAAGAGCCTGATCGGCGCCAGCGTCGACAAGGTCCAGAGCGGCTCTCGCCTGGTCGCCGAAGCCGGCGCCACCATGAATGAGATCGTCGTCAGCGTGCAGCGCGTGACCGACATCATCGGCGAGATCAGCACCGCCACCAGCGAGCAGAGCACCGACATCGCGCAGGTCAACGATGCCGTCGCCCAGCTCGATCAGGCCACGCAGCAGAACGCCGCGCTGGTCGAAGAAGGGGCCGCGGCAGCCGAGAGCCTGCGCGAGCAGGCGAGCCGGCTGGCCCAGGTGGTGAGCCGCTTTCGAATCGATGAAGGCATGAGGACGGCGAGCAGCCGGGGCTGATCGGTCCGCGCTCAGACGAATCCGAGCTGACGCGTGGATGGATCGAAGTTCTTCAGGTTGGGCAGCAGCGCCAGCAGATCGGTGGGCGACGCGCCCAACCAGGCGCCCAGCGTCGCGGCATACTGGTCCACCGAGGTACTCGGCAGCAGCCGCCCCCGCCCGACATCGTCGGGCCCGTTGCTGGCCACCACCGGCGCGGTGCCGTAGAAGCGCTGGCCGTTGACGCTGCCGCCCAGCATGAAATGCATGCTGCCCCAGCCGTGATCGGAGCCGTCGTTATTGCCCGAGAGGGTGCGTCCGAAATCCGAGGCGGTGAACGTCGTCACCTGCTGCGCGACGCCCAGTTCAACGGTGGCGGCATAGAAGGCTGAGACGGCATCGGCCACCGTCTTGAGCAGGCCCGGATGGACGGTGAGCAAGCCGTCGTGGTTGTCGAAACCGCCGAGCGAAACGAAGAACACCTGCCGCTTGGCACCCAGAGCAGGCGCGGCGGCGATCATCCGGGCCACCAGCTTCAGCTGGTCGCCGAGGCTGTTGCCGACGGGGAACGGCGTGGCGATCGAGGAGGCCGGCACGAGCGCGGACGCCAGTTGCGCATTCGCGTCGATCGAACGCCGGGCGACACGGGTCAGCTCGGCTTCGAGCAGATGGGCGCGTGGCGCGGTGATCATCGCCTGCAACGCCATCGAGGCCGCGGTGGAACCGAACAGGGGCTGAGCGACTGCCCGCAGCGGCACCGAACCGCTGGTCGACACCTGGTATTGCACGGCGGTGTTTCCCGACAGGTACACCGCGTTGCCGGACACGTTCACGCAGGTGAAGGTCGCGTTGCCGTTGCCGGCCTGGAACAGATCGCCCAGGCGCCCGCCCCAACCGGAGGTGGCACCTTCCGGCGACAGGGACTGCCAGACCGACTGCTGATCGTTGTGCGAAAAAAGCTTCGGGGGCAGCGGCACCGAGCCGGCGCTGTACTGCGCCTTGGTGGTCGGCTGCACCAGCGGACCGACGTTGAGCATCACCGCCATCCGGCCGGCGTTGAAGATCGGCAGCAGCGGCGCCAGTTCGGGCGCGATCGCGTATTGACGGCCACCCGGTAACGCCACTGCCGGGTTCAGTGCGGTGGCGGCCAGGGCGCTGCGCGGGTAGGCCAGCGTCGGGCGAAGGCCGGCGTACAGGTTGTAGCTGCTGCTGTCGTAGGGGACCAGCGTGTTGCCGTAATCGTTGCCGCCGTACAGGAAGACGCAGACCAGGGCCTTGTAGTCGCTGGCGCCGGCGGCAGCGGCCTCGCCCATCGCGGCCAGATGGAGCGCCCAGGGCGCGGCCGAGCCGGCCAGGGAGAGCGAGGAGACGCGGCGCAGAAAGGCGCGGCGCGAGGCGTCGAGGCGGTTCGAGAGATCCATCGTCATCTCCGGTTGGCAGCCTACTTGAGCACCTGGTACTCGGGGGCCGCCATCACCAGGGTCAGCGCAGCGCCGATGCGGTTGTTGCGCGCCGTGGCGGTGCCCGAAGGCATTGACGCGACCGCCGCAACCAGCGGGGCCAGGGTCGCCGCAGAGACCTGGTCGGCGGCCATGACCAGGTTGATCTCGGCCAGCAGGGCATTCGCATCGTCGGCCAGCGGCAGCAGACTGGCGTAGTCGGGCTTCATGTCGCCGATGCCGGCGCCGATGACCTGCTGCATGAAGTTGAGGTAGCCGACCACGCTGGACTCATTGGTGAGCTGAAATTCGGGCGCCACCAGCGCGGCGGCGGCGATGCCGCTGTTCGGCGGCACGTAGCCGGGCCGGAAGAAATTGAAGACGCTGGGCGATCGCAGCGGGCTCTGGCCCAGGCGGGTCGCCGCGTCGCTGGTGTCGCCCACCGCCCACAGATCCCCCGGTGACTGAAGCCCGTAGGCACGGGCCCAGCCGAGAAAACGAAGCATCGGCTCGCGCAACTTGCCCTGGCCGACCGCGCCGGGCGCCGGCACGCTGCGGGCTTCGCTGTCGAGCAGCAGCGCGCGCACGACGGCCTTCAGGTTGCCCCTGACGCCGGCGCCATCGTCGAGAAAGACGCTGGCCACCCGCTGCACATAGGCCGGACTCGGGTTGCTCGTCACCAGCTTCTGGATCAGTTGCCGGCTGACGAAGGGCGCCACGTTCGGGTGGGCGAAGACGATGTCGAGCGCAGCCCTCAGATGGGCGGCCCCGTCACTGCCGGCGGGCACCGTGGTCCCGAGGAAGGTCGAGGCGCCGGTCTCGTGGCGATTGGCGTTCTGCACCATCGGCCGACGCTGGAAGTCGGGGGTGTTGCCGCTGCCGACCGAGAGATCCCACTCCCAGCCGGTGAAGATGCGAGCCAGCCCGGTGACGTCGGCCAGCCCATAGGTCTCGACAGGCGCTCCGCTGACCAGCCGGGGGGTGCCATCGGGGTTGAGCTGGACCAGCCCGATGCTGAAGAGCTGCAACAGCTCCCGGGCGTAGTTCTCATCGGGCAAGGCACCCGTCGCGGGATTGGCCTTGAGGTTGCCGCGAAACGTCAGGTATTCGCCCATCGGCGCGCTGGTCGAGACCTCCTGCAGCAAGGCCCGATAGTTGCCGAAGGCGTTGGCCTCGAGGAGGTCGAGGTAGCGCGCGCCGGCGAAGGCGCGCCAGCCACCGGCATAACCCAGCAGGGAACTGACCAGCAGCTCCGACAAGGCCAGGGTCACGCGCTGGCGCAGGGTGTCGGGTGACGCAATCAGCTTTTTCCAGGCGCAGCTGTCGAAGCCGGCAAAGCCGTTCTTGAACGCGTTGTTGGTGCCCGGCTGGTCGTAGCCCTTGCTGACCAGCCAGTCGCAGCGGCTCATCGAAGGCGCCATCGCGAACTGTTCGTCGAGCCAGCCGGCATAGCCCAGAGCCTTGACCCTTTCGATCCGGGTGCGGTCGGCGCCCATCGAGGCCTGGGCCAGAAAGCGCGAGGCCTGCGCAGCCGACGGCCCGACCGGGGCGGGCGGCGGCGTCGGGGGCGAGGCCGTGTCACTGCCGCTCCCGCAGCCTGCCAGCATCAGTGCCGGCGCGGCCAGCGCGCTGGTGCGAGCCATCGGGGTGCGCACCGTCACGGGGGCCGCGGGGGCGCCCGGCGCCACTGGCGTGGACGCGTCGGTGGCCACCGGGAGGGTGGCGGTGAGGGTGTCGTGCATGAAGAGGAATCCCGGGATCAGGTCGTCGGCCACGGCCAGGCGAGACGGGGGTGAAATCCGCCTGGGCACCCTTCGGCAATACGCTAGCAGCCCGCGACAGTGCGGACCGTCCGCAGGCGACCGACGGTCGAACCGACGGGCCGATGGTTCGAGTCGGGCGGGCCCGGGGCGGCAGCGCGCCGTCCCGGCCCGAGAAACCTATCGCCGGTAAACCCGCACGTAGTCGACCTCCATCGACTGCGGCGTGAAAGCCGGATCGACCGCACCCCCGAGGTCTCCGCCGATGGCCAGATTGAGGATCAGGTACTGCGGGCTGTCGAAGGGCCAGCGCGAGACATCACCCGTCTTCGGGTTGTCGAAAACCATGTACACGACGCCGTCCACACCGATCTCGATCCGGTCGGCGGACCAGGTCAGCTGGTAGCGATGAAACGCCTGGCAGGCGTCGGGCAAACCGGTGCTGGCGCCACGGCCCACCCCGAGCGTGCCGTTGGAATAGTTGTAGGCGCGCGTGTGCACGGTGCCCAGGATCTCGGTCTTGTTCTGGCCCCGCTGCTCGAGGATGTCGATCTCGCCGTCCTCGGGCCAGCGTCCGCCAGTGCCCAGCGTCCAGATCGCTGGCCAGGTGCCCTGACCGCACGGCATCTTGGCCCGCACCTCGAAGAAGCCGTAGGTCCAGCTGGCCTTGCCGCGGGTGACCAGCCGCGCCGAGGTGTAGCGCTGGCCGCCGAAGTCGGGGGCGGCGCGCAACTCCTCCTTGCGCGCGGTGATGATGAGTCGACCGCCCTCGACGCGGGCGTTCTCCGGCCGGTCGCGCGCGTAGTACTGCAGCTCGTTGTTGAACCAGCCCACCCGATTGCGAAAGGTGTCGTAGTCCCACTTCGCGGGATCGGGCAGGCCGTCGGTGTCGAACTCGTCGGACCATGCCAGCGTCCAGCCGGCCAGGCGGGCGTCATAGAGCTGCGACACGCTGACCGATGTGGTGTTGACGTTGCCGGCCAGGTCGCTGGCTCGCCCGACGGCGACGCCGATGACGGTCGAACCCGCGCCCCCGGACGGTGGGGTGACCACCAGCGTGTAACGCATCGCGTCGACGCGGGTCCAGACCCCGGCGCTGCCCGCGCTGACCGTCACGTCGTCGCTCGTGAAGCTGGTGCCGACGTCCTCGCTCCAGGTGAAGGTGAAGATCACCGCCCCGCTCGCGGTGGTGCCGGCCGCGCTGCTGGCGATGGTGAGGGCAGGCGGCACCGTGTCGGCGACCGGCACGATCGACGGCCCCCCGCCACCACTGCCGCCACCGCCACCGCAGCCCGCGAGCAGCGCAGCCGCCATCGCCAGACACGCGACCGATACACACCACGAGGTTCGACGACCCACAACCGACCTTTCCCGCCCGCGGGCGCTGGATGTCCTGCGCGGGCGGCTGCTCGCTTCGACGGCCACCGTTGGCGGACCCGCGCGGGAGCGCCGGATGTTACGCGAGCCGGGAATGGCCCTGCTGCCAGGCGGTACCCCGCCCCTGCCGAATCCCGAATCCGATCCCCGCGTGAAGGCGGTGTTCGATGACATCCGGGCCACCCGCAAGACCGACTTCATCAACAACCTCTGGCTGGCGCTCGCCTTCAGCCCCGACCTGCTAGCCAGCACCTGGACCGAGGTCAAGACCCTGATGGCCACGCCCAGCCATCTCGATCCGCTGACCAAGGAGATGATCTACATCGCGGTCTCGGTGGCCAATGCCTGCAGCTACTGCGTGCACTCGCACACCGCCGCGGCACGGGCCAGGGGCATGAGCGATGCGCAGCACGCCGAGCTGCTGGCGATCATCGCGCTGGCCGCCCGCACCAATCACCTCGCCAATGGGCTGCAGGTGGCGGTCGACCCGGTGTTCGATGTGGGCGCCCACCCGAGTCCGGGATGAGGGAGCGCAGCGCCTGGCTGCTGGCCGCGAGCGTCGGCTGCGGGCAGGCGATTGAAGCTGCGACGGGCATCGCGCAGGAACCATCCGCCACCGCCGGACCCGAGTGCTGGGCCAACCGGATGAGGATCAGTTCGGTTCGCACGAAGCGAACATCGGGTTGCGAGTCCCGATAGCAATAAGTCTCATCGATCAAGTGCTGCAGCAGGTGCGGGGCCGGCGCTCGACTACGCCGCCTATTCCACCAACGACGTGACCGTCACGGTGTGGCTGCCCGAAAGACTGCTGACCGCCCTCGATGTCGTCAGCGCCGAAACGAACACGAGCCGACCCGACGTCATCCGGGCGCTGCTTTTCGAGCACCTGCACGGCCGGGCCGAGCTGGCGCGCCCACCGGGTCGACCGAGCGCGCTCAAACACCCTTGGCAAACCCGACGCCGCAGGCCATGCTGCTCGACCCTCGCGGGAAAGCCCTCATCCCGAGGGCAGCGATGGACCCAGGGCAGCCATGGCCGATATCCACACCGACTATCTGATCGCAGGCGCCGGCGCGGTCGGCCTGGCGTTTGCCGACACGCTGCTCACCGAGACCGACGCGGACA
Source organism: uncultured beta proteobacterium (assembly GCA_903934295.1). Taxonomy (GTDB): domain Bacteria; phylum Pseudomonadota; class Gammaproteobacteria; order Burkholderiales; family Burkholderiaceae_E; genus Quisquiliibacterium. The sequence continues at coordinate 59,665 of CAIZNI010000015.1, read as the reverse complement.
TCGTCATCGTCGACCGCCACGGACTCCCGGGTGGCCACTGGAACGACGCCTACCCGTTCGTTGCCCTGCACCAGCCCTCGGCCTTCTACGGCGTGAACTCGATGCCACTGGGGTCGGACCGGATCGATGTCGGAGGGCTGAACGACGGTTTCCTGGAACTGGCCTCGGGCGCCGAGGTCAGCGCGTATTTTCAGCGGGTGATGCGCGAGCGGCTGCTGGCCAGCGGTCGGGTGCGCTACTTCCCCCTGTCCGAACTCGAGCACGGCACCGACGGCAGCCACCGCCTGCGCTCGCTGCTGTCGGGCCACCAGACGACCGTGCAGGTTCGCCGGCGCCTGGTCGACGCGACCTACTACGGGACCACCGTGCCGTCCACGCATCGGCCGGCCTTCCCGGTGGCCGAAGGCGCCTGGCTGGCGACACCCAATGACCTGCCGCAACTGTGGAAGCACGCGGACCGGCTGCCCTCGAATTTCATCCTCCTGGGCGCCGGCAAGACGGCCATGGATGCAGCCGTCTACCTGCTGCAATGCGGCGCGCCGCCCGATCGCATCCAGTGGGTCCGACCGCGCGACAGCTGGATGCTCAACCGCCGGGGAACGCAGCCGCTGATGGCCTTCCTGGAGGAAGTCCTCGGGGGCCAGGCGCTGCAGATGGAGGCCCTGACGTCGGCCGCCGATGCCGACGACTGGTTCGACCGACTGGAGCAAGGCGGCCAGATGCTCCGGCTGGACCGGGCGGTGCGGCCGACGATGTTCCATTACGCCACCATTTCCGAAGGCGAGATCGCCCTGCTGCAGCAGATCACCCGGGTGCTGCGCCACGGGCCGGTGAAGGCGATTGAATCCGAAGCGCTGGTGTTTGCCGACGCCCGCATCGCGGTGCCGCCCGACAGCCTCTTCATCGACTGCACCGCCCGCGCGGTGACCCGCCGCCCACCGGTGCCGGTGTATCAGCCGCAGCGCATCGTGCTGCAGATGACCCGCATCCCCCAGCCCGCCTTCAGCGCCGCGCTGGCGGCGTGGCTGGAAGCGCACGGGGGCGACGACGCCGCGCGCAACGCGATGAGCATCCCCGTGCCGCTGCCCGACAGCGTGCGCGACGTGCCGCGCGCCGCCCTCGTCAACCTGATGAACCAGGGCCGCTGGAGCCAGGACGCGCGGCTGCGGGCCTGGATCCGGGCCTGCCGGCTGGACGGCTTCGGCAAGCTGATCGCCTCGGTCGACCCGGCCGATGCGGCGAAGATGGCGGTGCTCGCGCGGCTTCGCCGTGCCGCCGAAGGCCTGCCGGCGGCTGCGGCCCGTTGGATGAGGTGAGCGCAAGGGCGCGCGTGGCAGGAATCAACGACGCAATCGGCCGGGTGTTGCCCGCGCCCTGACCGGACCGCACAGCCGGGCCCAGAGCGCGTCGGTGCGCCGGTCCGGCGGCGCATCCGCTGGCGCCACCAGATGGAAGGTCTTGTGCAGTGGCCCGTCGCGCAGCCGGATCGCGCGCAGCGCACCGCTGGCCACCTCGTCGCGGCAGCTGCTCGCCAGCACCAGCGAGACACCGAGCCCGGCGGCGACCGCGCGCTTGACACCCTCGGTGCTGCCGAAGACATGGCGCACCGGCGGCATCACAAAGCGGCCGTCGAACGCCTGGCGCAACAGCGTCGCGGTGCCGGTGCCGGGCTCGCCACCGACCAGCGGCTCACTGAACAGCCGTTCGAACGAGACGGATTTCGCCGCGGCCAGCCGGTGCTGCGGTCCCACGATGGCCACGATCGGCTCGCGGTGCCAGGCCCGCGCGACGAAGCCCGGGCGCCCGTCCCACCACTCGGTCAGGGCGAGATCGATCTGGCCGGCGGTCAGCGCGTCAAGCAACGGCGCATGCGGCCAGACATGCAGGTCGAGACGCTCGACGACATCGGGCTCGGACCAGCCGGCGAGCAAGCCCGGCAGGTGATAGACCCCGATGTTGGTGGATGCGCCGAGCGACAGCCGATCGTGCACCAGCGCATGCCGCGCCCGTTCACCGGCCTGCAGCAGACGGCGGGCGTGCGGCAGGAACGCGGCGCCCGCCGGTGTGGGCCGGCATCCCCCGCGATCGCGAACCAGCAGCGGCACGCCGAGACTGGCCTCGACGCGCTGTACCTGTTGGCTGATGGCCGGTTGCGACAGCGCCAGGCGCTGTGCCGCCTCCAGAAAGCTGCCCGCGTCGACCACCGCGACGAAGGCGCGCACCTCGCGCAGATCGAGATCGTCAGCGACCGATCGCACCGTGCGGCCTGTCGCCCCGCAGGGCCTCGACGATGTTCAGGGCGGCGTCGAGCTCGATGCGCCGGCGTACCGCCTGAACCGCCGAACCGATGTGGGCGGTGAAGACGGTGCGAGTCCGGTCGGCCAGCAATCGTGCATCGATCGCAGTCGGCCGGTCGGGCAGCGCCCAGTCTTCGAGTTCGAAGACATCGGCCGCATAGCCGCCCAGTTGTCCGCTCGCCAGGGCGTCGGCGACTGCCCGCTCATCGACCACCGAACCACGACCCGGATTCACCAGCAGCGTCCCGGCGCGAAGACGCCCGATCAGTGCGCCATCGACCAGGTGCCGCGTGCCGGCGTTCAGGGGCAGCGCCACCACCAGGAAATCGGCGGTGGCGATCACCTCATCGAGCGAGGACCAGCGCGCGTTGGCCGGCAGCGGGCCGGCGTTCACGCGGTCGTAGACGCTCGTCGCGCAATCGAATCCGGCGAGCTTTCGCGCGATCGCGCGGCCGACCGCGCCACCGCCCAGGATGCCGACATTGGCGCCGTCGATCGAGCGGCCATAGAGCACCGGGCGCCACCCCTGAAACTCGCCGCCGCGCACCAGGGCATCGGCCGGCAGCACGAGACGGCCCAGGCCGATCATCAGGCCAACCGTCAGTTCGGCGGTGGGCTCGGTCAGCAGGTCGGGGACGATGGTGAGCCACACACCGCGGGCGGCGCAGGCGGCGACATCGAAGTTGTCGAAACCCTTGAGCGCACAGGCCACGATGCGCAGTCGCGGGCACGCGGCGAGAAAGGCGTCATCGACGGTGTCGGGCATGAACGCGAGCATCGCCTCGGCGTCGCGGCATTCGGCGCGAAGGCGTTCGGCGGACCAGGGCTCCTCATCCGCGTTGGCGACCACCTCGCCGTGCGCGCGAAGCAGATCGAGGGTTTCGGGGAAGGCGCGGCTGGTAACGACGATCCTGGGCATGGGGTAGACTCGGACAGGAGTTCAGTGATGACGATTTGCGAATCGTAATTCAACAATATTGTTTATTGCGCTCTGTAATATTCCCGCAATGCGCGGACCGCACGATGCGCAGCATGCCGACCCACGCCCCCCTGAAAGACGAATCCCTGCTGAGGCTGGCCGATGCCACCGTCGTGTACGCCGACGGCACCGTCGGGCTCGCCCCGACCTCGCTCGCGGTGGCGGCCGGCGAGTTCTGCGTTCTGCTGGGTCCCTCCGGGGCCGGCAAGTCGACCCTGCTGCGCAGTCTCAACGGACTGGTGCCGCTGGCCGGCGGCACGATCTCGGTCCAGGGCATCGGCACGCTCACGCGCGCCAGCGACTGGCGAGCGCACCGTCGGGGAACCGGAATGGTCTTTCAGCAGCACCAGCTGATCGGCCGGCTGACGGTGCTGCGCAATGTGCTGACCGGGCGGATCGCCTTCTCGTCGACCTGGCGTTCACTCTGGCCGGCCTCGCTGGACGACCGGCGGATCGGCTTGCAGGCGCTGGAGCGGGTAGGCATGCTCGAGACCGCCCTGCGCCGCGCCGACCAGTTGTCGGGCGGCCAGCAGCAGCGGGTCGGCATTGCCCGTGCGCTCGCGCAGCAGCCGCGTCTGCTGCTGGCCGATGAACCGGTGGCCAGCCTCGATCCGGCCACCGCGGTGCGCATTCTTCAACTGCTCCACGGCATCTGCCGCGACACGGGCATCGCGGTGGTGGTGAGCCTGCACCAGGTCGACCTCGCCCGTCGCTTCGCCGACCGGGTGATCGGCATCGCCGGCGGGCGCGTCGTTTTCGATGACGCCCCACAGCGGCTCGACGCCGCCGTGCTCCGCGGGATCTACGGTGCGGGCGCCGAGATGGCGGGCAGCGCACCCGCGGGCGCGTCTGCGAATGAAGCCATCGAACACGAAGGCACCGGCCCGCTGCCGGCTGCCGCCTGAACCCCCTGAAAGGATCGCATCATGAACCGCCGCACCGCCTGTCTCGCCACGCTGCTGACCGCACTGCTCCCCGCCCTGGCGACGGCGCAGGGCGCCGATCCGAAAACGCTGCGCGTCGCGCTGCTGCCCGATGAGAATGCCTCGACCATCATCCAGAACGCCCAGCCGCTGAAAGCGCATCTGGAAAAGGTCGTGGGCAAACCGGTCGAGCTGATCGTCACCACCGACTATTCATCGATGATCGAGGCCACCCGCTTCGGCCGCATCGATGTCGCCTACTTCGGGCCGCTGTCCTATGTGCTGGCCCGATCGAAGGCCGACATCGAGGCCTTCGCGGTCGGCGTCTCGCGCGGGGCAGCGACCTACACCAGCGTGGTGATCGTGCCGGCGGCCTCGAGCCTGAAGTCGATCACCGAACTCAAGGGACGCACCGTCGCCTATGGCGACATGGCATCGACATCGTCGCAACTGGTGCCCCGCGCGATGCTCCAGAACGCCGGCCTGGTCGCAACGACCGACTACAAGCCGGTGTACCTCGGCGCGCATGACGCGGTCGCGCGCTCGGTCGAGACCGGCAAGGTCGATGCCGGTGCGCTGTCGCGACCGATCTTCGACTCGCTGCTGAAGTCGGGCAAGATCGACGCGACCAAGGTGCGTGTGCTCGCCGAGACCCGACCGATTCCGAACTATCCGATGGCGATGCAGTCGAAGCTGACCGCCGAGCTCAAGGCGAAGATCCGCAGCGCGTTCCTGGACCTCAAGGATCCGGACCTGCTCAAGAGCTTTCGCGCCGAGGGCTTCGCCGCGACCGATGACCGGGCCTACGATGTGCTGCGCGACACCGCGAAGGTGCTGAACCTGGATCTGGTGAAGTTCCAGTGAGCACGCCAGCCGCGCCGGGCACCGGGTCGGCGGAGCGCCACGTCCACGAGGCGCTGCTGGCCGGCAGCGGCGCGGCCACGCGGGCGAGCGCCTGGCGAATCGCTGCCCTGTCGGCGATCGTCATCGCGGCACTCGCATTCACCGGCTCGTTCGACCGCGAGCGCCTGATCGACGGTCTGCCCGCGCTCGCGCAGATCGCCTCCGAGATGATGCCGCCGGACTTCGCGCGCTGGCGCGCCTGGATGCGACCACTGCTCGACACGCTGGCGATGAGCATCGCCGGCACCGCGATTGCCGTCGTCCTCGCGCTGCCGCTGGCGCTGCTGGCCGCCCCGAACACCTCGCCGGGTCGGGCGGCGCAGCAGGCCTCGCGGCTGCTGCTCAATCTGTTGCGCGCGATCCCCGAGCTGATCATGGGCATTCTGTTCGTGGCCGCGGTGGGCTTCGGCGCATTGCCCGGTGTGCTGGCGCTCGCTCTTCATTCGGTGGGCATGGTCGGGAAGTTCTTCGCCGAGGCGATCGAGCATGCCGACCCGCGGCCGATCGAGGCCGCCCGCGCGGCCGGTGGTACCCGACTGCAGGTGATCTGGCACGCGGTGCTGCCGCAGGTGCTGCCGCAGATGGCCGACACCACCGTCTATCGATGGGAGTACAACTTTCGGGCCTCGACGGTGTTGGGCGCGGTCGGCGCGGGCGGCATCGGCACCGAGCTGATGGGGTCACTGCGCCTGATGGACTACCCGCAGGTCGGCGCGATCCTGCTCTGCATTCTGCTGTGCGTCACCCTGGTCGACTCGCTGGGCCAGCGGATTCGCCGCCGGCTGACCTGAGAGAGCGCCGGGGCTAGCGAAACGAGTTGGCGCGCGGCAGCTGGCGGGCCGTCCGGGCCTGAGGCCCGACGCGCCGCCGGTTCAGAACCCGAAAATCGTCAGATTGAACGCACGCTCGGCGAACCACACCAGGGCCACCAGACCGATCAGCACCGAGCCGCCAACCAGGACACCGCGCCGGGGAAACCGGGTTTTCCCCAGCAGGTACCCCAGGGGCAAAAGCGCGCCCACGATCGCGATCTGGCCCAGTTCCACCCCGACGTTGAAGCCCACCAGCGCAATCACCAGCGCGCCCTCGGGCAAGCCCAGGTCGGCGAGCACGCTGGCAAACCCGAAGCCGTGAATCAGTCCGAAACCGAAGGCCATTGGCCAGCGGCTGCGCGGCAGGCCGGGGCGCAGGTTGCCGGCCGCGGCGAACACCACCGAGGCGGCGATGACCGACTCGACCAGCCGCGAGGGCAGCGACACCATCCCCAGCGCCGCCAGGCTGAGCGTGATCGAATGGGCGACGGTGAAGGCGGTCACCACCCGCAGCACCTCCCGGGCGGTGGCCGCGAAACCGCTCCCCGGCGCGGCCCCGCGGGGCGCCACGGTGAGCACCGCCGGCAACAGCAGCGCCAGCAGGAACAGGATGTGATCGATGCCGATCCAGATGTGGTGCACACCCTGGCGCAGGTAACGGCCGAACTGCGCGGCGGACGACGCGGCCCGATCCGAGAAGACCTGCTCCCCGGACTGCGGCGCGAACACCGAGACATGGCTCGTGCCGTCCAGCGTCAGGTTCAGCAGACCCCGGTGCAGGGCATCGACGGGAAACAGCAGCCGATAGGCCACGGTGGCCGAGCCGGCCGTCGCCGGGCATTCGCCCTGCAGGGGCAGCACGCTGTAATGGCCGTCGGTGTGCTCATCGACCAGCTGCTCGGCGAAGGTCAGCGTGCAATCGCCCCCGCGCCGCACCGCCAGGCTGCTCAGTGCCCAGGCGGCGATCCGGGGGTGCGCGGCCCGGACCTCGCCCCAGGTGATCTCGCCGTTGTCGTCCGCATCCAGGCCGAGCGCGAAGTCGATGTCGCGCAGCGCGATGTCCCAGTGGCCGGTGATCCGCTGGCCGTCGATCGTCAGGGTGAGGTAGCTGTCGCTGGCCTTGTGTGCGCGCGCCGGACCCGATCCCGCCAGCAGAAGTGCCAGCGCGAGGGCCAGCCAGGCGACGGTCTGCTTCATGGCCGCCCCGGCTTGTCGGTCAGCGCGGCCAGACGGCGCAGCACCGGATCTTCGAAACCGCTGCCGGCCAGCCATTGCCGCGCCGGCGCGCCGGCCGCCGGGTCGGCTGCCGCCAGGGCGGCTTCCAGCAGCACGCGGGCGTCGCGCGGCTCGCGCTGCACCGAATAGTTGCTGACCGCCAGGACCAGGGCCTTCGCCGCATCGCCGCGCAACTCGCGCTCGAAACGCGACTCTTCGGCGCGGTGGGTGGTGTCGCCCCGCAGGCGCGCCGCGGCGAACCGGTCGGCCAGCACCTGGATGCTGCGGGCGGCCTGAGGGCGCTTGAGCGCCGACTGCGCCAGTGCCAGGCGCAAGAGCAGGGGGTCGGCGTTCTCGAAACGCTGCAGCAGCCGCTCGACCTCCTCGAAGCGGGACCGATCGAGCAGGAAGTCGCTCCATGCGGCCAACAGATAGACATCGTCCCGATCGAGGGCGAGCGCCTGCCGGTAGTAGTCCTCGGCCCGCGCGGACTGGTCGCGCCAGGCGGCGACCTCGCCCAGCCGGGTGAGCAGCCACTGGCGGCTGGCGGCCTCGGTGCTGGCGGCCAGCGCGGCCTTGAGCGTGAGTTCCGCGGCCGCCAGCTGCCCGGTGTAGGCCTGCCGCAGGCCCAGACACGCGCCGGCCAGCGCCGCCCGTCCCAGGCGCTGCAAGGCCTTGCATTCGATGTCGGCCTCGGGGTAGCGGGCCTGGACCAGCAGAATGGCGCCCCGCCAGGCATGGGCCTGGGCCAGGTCGGGCTGCAGGCGCAGGGCGGCGGCAAAATCGGCCAGGGCGGCCTCGAACCCGTGCTGGTACTGCTGCAGATAGCCGCGGACCAGCAGCAGCTCGACCGGCAGCGGATCGGCGAAACGGTCGACCACCGCGCGCGCATAGCCGGTGTAACGCGGATCACCGGTGGCCAGCGCGGTGTCGAAATAGAAGTCCGCCAGGCGCGCGGCCGCCTGCGCATCAGCGGGGTTGCGCGCGCTGTCGCTGCGCAACGCCTGGAGCGTCTGTCCGGCCTGACGGCTGGCGCGCAGTGGCAGGCGCTCGAGCACGATGCTGTCGGACGACGGGCGATAAGGCGCGGCCCACGCGGCAGTCCCGGTCGCCAGGGGCAGCATCGCGAGGAGGAGCAGGCCCGCCCATCGTGGCTGAATCCGGCTGGTCTCTTTCATGAATGGGTTGCACCATCCGCGGCAGATCGAGGTATCACCCCTTAACCGCCTGGAGCATTTCCATGACCCGCCTTTTCTCGACCCTGATGGTTTCCGTGTCCCTGCTGATGTCCGGTGCTGCCCTGGCGGGCTCGCACGGCGGCGCGATGAAAGACGACAAGAAAAAAGAAGAAATGAAGGCCGCCTGCATGAAGGCCGACGCCAAGATGGACGACAAGATGAAAGCCGACTGCAAAGCCATGATGGACAAGAAATAATCCAGCGGCTTCTGCGTTCGACCGAAACGGGCACCTCGGTGCCCGTTTTTCATGGGTGACGACGGATGACTGAGCAACGCCGCTCGCGCCTTCGGGTCTGGGGGCTGGCGGTGCTGGCCGACACCGGTCGGCGATGCGCTGAATAGCGCCTCAGCGAGACGCGCGGCCGGGTTGATCCCGCTGATTGCGTTCCCCTTCCCCGCCCTCCTTGCCCCGCGGCTCATCATCGGCGCTGCGATGGCACCGGACGCAGTTCCCGGTGTCGCGGATGCCCTCCTTCTGATGCTTGCGCAACACCTTGGCGGGTGTGTGCTCATGACAGCCGTAACAGGTGTACCGGCGGTAATCGCCGGCGACATGGCAGGTCACGCATGACACGTCATGGTCCCGGTCGAGCAGGAAGTGTTTGTCGTGCGCGAAGGTGGCCGGTTTCCAGGCATCGGCCTGATGGCACTGCGCGCACGGGCCGGTGAGCGTGCGATGCATCTCGAGCGCGGGTACGGTGTGACAGGACTCGCAGCGATCGCGGATCGCCGGCTGCAACAGCGCGTGCGAGAACGGCTTGCGGCTGCGCTGCGTCAGCCGCGGACTCGCATGGTCGGTGTGGCAGCCCAGGCAGTCGGGGTCCGCCAGCTGCTGGTGAAACAACACCTTCGGCGGCCCTGACCCGAACGCCTGGCCCGAGGCCACGCGCAGGCCTTTCGTGGTGCGCACGCCGATGTCCGGCAAGGCATGACAGGCGGTGCAGCGGTCGGCCGCAGCGCCGTGCCAGGGCGCGTGGCAGGCAAAGCAGTCGGTGGCGAGCGACGCGTGTCCGGGCGACAGCGCGCCGGGGCTCACCATCCGGCTCGGGTAGACGAAGGCCAGGGCCACCAGCCCGAGCAGCGCGGCGACGAACACCGCCCGGATCCAGCGGCCCTTCACCGCCAGCGCCAGAACAGAAGGATCGACACCACGTGGGCCGACGCGAGCACCGCAAAGGCCAGGGTGATCGGCAGATGCACCGTCCGCCATTGCCGTACCGCGTCGAAGGCGAGGCTGTCCCAGTAGGTGCGCTCCAGCAACTCATCCTCCGAGAGGCCTTGTTCTCGCATCACCTGACGCGCGTCATCGAGCCGGCGCCTTGCCCGCTTGAGCAGGAACTTGCCGGTCAGGCCGCTGGCCACGTTGATCATCATCGCCAGCACTGCCAGCCAGCCCAGGATCGCGTTGAAGTGAACGCCGGCATGAACCAGCACCAGCAGGGAGCCCACCCAGGCAAGTGCCTCGTGCAGGCGCAGCAGCCGAAGGGGCTGGCCCACCGAGATCAGCTTTCGCTTGCGCAGCGAATAGCCCATGGAGCCGAGGATCAGCAGCAGGCCGGCAATGCCCAGCCAGCGACCGATCCAGACGGCGTCGAGCAGGTGGAGGGCCGCGTCGCACAACAGCGCGGCAGCGGCCAGCGCGAGCAGCGACAGATAGAACGGCACCACCTCGCGGCTGATCAGCCGGGCGCTGGCCGGATTCGCGTCCGGGTTCATTCCCGGCGGACCGCACGCTGCGCGCTCATCGGCTGCCATGCCTCGAAGTCGGGGTCGTCCACAGGGCCGCCACCGCCCGCATCAGGCCGCGTCGGTGGCATCGAACGGGCAATGGCCTGTGGGTGACATCAGGAATGGCCTTGCCCTGAACCCGTTTTAGGCGCCTTGATGAATAATGGCATTGACCGATGTCAACGGCGCTGGCGAATCGACACCCTCGACCGCAGACGCGGCCGGGCATCGCGCGCCCGCGACATCCGCCCCGGGCCCCCTGCCGAGAAGCCACCCATGCATCCCACCGACACCCCACCGCCCCTGCAGGGCCGAGCCCGAGCCCTGGGCACGCTGGTGCTGTCGCTGGCCACCTTCATGAACGTGCTCGACGCGTCGATCGCCAATGTGTCGCTGCCGGCCATCTCGGGCGACCTGGGTTCGAGCGTGCACCAGGGCACCCGGCTCATCACCGGTTTCGCCATCGCCAACGCGATCTCGGTCCCGCTCACCGGGTGGCTGGCCGCGCGATTCGGCCAGGTGCGGCTGTTCGTGGCGAGCGTGCTGCTGTTCACCGGCGCCTCGTGGCTGTGCGCACTGGCCTCGTCAATGGAATGGCTGATCGCGTTCCGGGTGCTGCAGGGGCTGGTCGCCGGGCCGATGATGCCGCTCTCGCAGACCTTGCTGCTGGGCAGCCACCCGCCCGAGCGGGCCGGGCGCGCGCTCGGCATCTGGTCGATGATGGTGCTGCTGGCGCCGATCTGCGGGCCGCTGCTGGGCGGCTGGATCACCGACAACCTGCGCTGGGAATGGATCTTCTACATCAACATTCCGGTGGGCCTGTTCTGTGCGGCGATGACCTGGTCGATCTACCGGCCGCGGGAGACCCCGATCCGGCGGATGCCGGTCGATGCGGTGGGCCTGGTGCTGCTGGTGGTGTGGGTGAGCGCGCTGCAGATCATGCTCGACACCGGTCGTGACGAGGACTGGTTCGAGTCGCGCGAGATCATCGCGCTGGCGGTGGTGGCGGCGGTGGGCTTCGCATTCTTCGTCGTCTGGGAGCTCACCGATGAGCACCCGGTGGTCGACCTGAGGCTGTTCGCCAACCGGAACTTCGCCTGCGGCGTGATCGCGCTGTCGGGCGGCTTCGCACTGTTCTCGGGCAACGTCGTGATGCTGCCGCTGTGGCTGCAGCAGGCGATGGGCTATACCTCGACGTGGGCGGGCCTGGTGCTGGCGCCGGTGGGTGTCATCGCGGTGATGTTCTCGCCGACCGCGGGCCGCGGCGTCGACCGCGGGCTGGCCCGCACAGTGGCGATCCTGTCGTTCTTCTGCTTCGCCTGGTCATTCTGGCTGCGCGCGCAGTTCACCATCCAGGCCGACTACTGGACCATCGTCATGCCGATGCTGCTGCAGGGCGTGGCCGGCTCGCTGTTCTTCATCGCGATGAGCGCCATCTCGCTGTCGCAGGTCGCCCCGCACCAGATGGCGCAGGCGGCCGGGCTGAGCAACTTCGTGCGGATCTCGGCCGGCGCCTTCGGCACCTCGATCGCCGCGACGGCCTGGGACACCCGCACCCAGCTGCACCGCACCGACCTGGTCGAGGGCGCGAGCCGGGCCGGCTGGTCGCTCGATTCGCCCTTCTTCGACCCGCTGCGCGCCGCCGGGATGGCCCTCGAACAGACACGCGGCCAGCTCGAGCGCCTGGTCGATCAGCAGGCGCTGACGCTGGGTGCCAATGACATCTTCCTCGTCTCGTCGATCGCTTACCTGGTGCTGATCCTGCCGATCCTGATCGCGCGTCCGGTGCGGCCGCGCAAGCGGATCGGCGCGGCACCCGCGGCGCGCGCTGCCGCAGCACCGGCACCCACCGCATCGGAGCCCGCGGGACCGCGGGGCCGCTGACCGGCCGGCGCAACAGCGGGCGCTGCGGCTGGCTGAGCGACCGGCAGGCGCCGATCAACACGATCGCCTTGGATCCATTCACCCCCGGGGAGTCCGGTGCGGCTCAGGTCAGCGATTCGGAGGGCAGGACCGTCACCCCTGGCGCACCCGTCAGCGCCGCCCGCAGCAGGTGGTGCGCGACCCGCTCGGCCGGCACCACCCGGTAGCGGCGCGGCAGCAGCGGCGCCAGCGCCTGCGACACGAGGATGCCGGCGCGCTCGGCCGGTCGGCGCTCCTCCCGATCACCGCCCAGCAGGCCGGGCCGCACCAGGGTGAGCGACGGGAAATCCAGCGCCCGCAGCGCCTGTTCCAGTTCACCCTTGACGCGCGAATAGAACACCCGTGAAGCGGGGTCGGCGCCCAGCGCCGAGTTCAGCGCGAACGCACGCGCCCCGCCAGCACGGCACCAGCGCGCGATCTGCAGCGGCAGCTCGGCATCGATGCGACGAAACGCCTCCCGCGATCCGGCGCGAGCCATGGTCGTGCCCAGCGCGCAGATGACCGCATCGACCGTCCACCAGGGCGACTGGGCCGACAGATGCTCGACATCGAGGACCGGGTTGGACAGGCGGGGGTCGGCAAGGAACGGGTCGCCCGCGAGAGGCCGCCGGGTCGGCGCGATAACCCGGGCCACGCGCGGGTCGGCCAGCGCCTGGCGAAGGACCTGCCGGCCGACCAGACCGGTGGCGCCCAGCAGCAGCAGGGTCTGGCCGGGTGAAACATCGGTGGTCCGGGTCAAACGGGTATCCCTGTGCGGTGCGTGGGCCTGGGCGGACCGCCGGAACCTCACAGCAGGTTCAGCGGAATCTTGAGATAAGAAACACCGTTGGACTCCGGGGGCGGCATCTCGCCGGCGCGGATGTTGATCTGCACCGACGGCAGGATCAGCGTGGGCATCTCGAGCGTCGCATCGCGCCGCGTGCGCATCTCGACGAACTGCGCCTCGGAGATCCCGTCGTGCACATGGATGTTGCGGGCGCGCTGGTCGGCCACCGTGGTCTGAAAGGCCGGCTGGCGCCCCGCCGGCGGATAGTCGTGACACATGAACAGCCGCGTCTGCGGCGGCAGGCTGAGGAGCCGCCGGGTCGATGCGTACAGCGTCGCGGCGTCGCCCCCCGGAAAGTCGCAGCGCGCGGTGCCCACATCCGGCATGAACAGGGTATCGCCCACGAACACCGCGTCACCGAAGCGGTAGGCCACGCAGGCCGGCGTGTGCCCCGGCACCGACAGGACCTCGCCGGTGAGTTCGCCCAGCGGGATCGCCTCCGAATCATCGAACAGGTGGTCGAACTGCGAGCCATCGAGCCGGAATTCCGGTTCGAGATGGAAGATGTCCTTGAACACCTTCTGGACGGTGGTGATGCGTGCGCCGATGCCCACCCGGCCGCCCAGGCGGGCCTTCAGGTAGGGCGCCGCCGAGAGGTGATCGGCGTGGGCATGGGTCTCGAGAATCCACTCGACCCGCAGATCATGGGCGCGCACATGCTCGATCACCCGATCGGCGCTGGCATGCCCGGTACGCCCTGACTTGGGGTCGTAGTCCAGTACCGGATCGATGATGGCGCAGGCGGTGCCCGCGCCGCCATGCACGAGGTAGGTCACCGTCCAGGTGGCCGGATCGAAGAAGCCGTGAACTTGCGCAGGCGCCGGGGATGCAGTCATGGGGAAGTCCTGTCGGGAGTAAGGGGACGAGTGATTTTGTTCAATCAATCTATTGACAGATAGATCATTTGTCAATAGATTGATTGAACGTAACCACCGAAAGCCCTCAGGATGAACAGCGTGATGCTGGCTCCGCAGGACATGCGAGCCGCGGCGACACAGGCCTGCCAGCTGATGAAGGTGCTGTCCAATCCGGACCGCCTGATGATCCTGTGCCAGCTGGCGCAGGGCGAGCGCTCGGTGGGCGACCTGGAAGCCTCGTTGGGCATCGTCCAGCCCACCCTGTCGCAACAGCTCACCGTGCTGCGCGAGGAGTCGCTGGTCGCCACCCGGCGCGACGGCAAGCGCATCCACTACCGACTGGCCAGCCCGCAGGCGCTGGCGGTGATGCAAACGCTCTACGAACAATTCTGCAGCCAGCCAAAGGAGTAGACGAATGACGATCGACTGGGCCCATTTCACCCCCTGGGCATCCTTGTCCGGGGGCATCCTGCTGGGCGTGGCCTCAGCCCTGTTCATCCTGCTCAACGGGCGGGTGCTGGGCATCAGCGGGATCCTGGGCGGGCTGATCCTGCCGCGGCCCGGCGACCGCGTCTGGCGGATCGCCTTCCTGCTGGGCATGGCCAGCGCGCCCTTCGTGTTTTCCTGGCTGATCCCGGCCGACATGAGGCAGGCGCCGCGCATCGACGCGGGCTACGGGCTGGTCGTCATCGCCGGGCTGCTGGTCGGTCTGGGCACCCGCTACGGATCCGGCTGCACCAGCGGGCACGGCGTGTGCGGCCTGTCGCGCCTGTCGCCGCGTTCGCTGGTCGCCACCCTGAGCTTCATGGCAGCCGGTTTCGCCATGGTCTTCATCATCCGCCACCTGCTCTGAGGAGATCGATCTCATGCAACGCATCAGCGAATTCGTGGTGGGCCTTCTGTTCGGTCTGGGCCTGCTGCTGTCCGGCATGACCGACCCGGGCAAGGTCCTGGGCTTTCTGGACCTGTTCGGCCAGTGGGACCCCTCGCTGGCCCTGGTGATGGGCGGGGCGATCGCGGTCGGGATCCTGGCCTTCGGCCTGGCCAAGAAACGCACCGTCGCGGTACTGGGCGGTGCGATGCACCTGCCGAGCTCGCGCGACATCGACCAGCGGCTGGTGCTGGGCAGCCTGGTCTTCGGCGCCGGCTGGGGGCTGGCCGGCTTTTGCCCGGGGCCCGGGCTGGTGTCGATGGCGTCCGGGCAGCCCAAGGCGGCCGTCTTCGTGGTCGCCATGCTGATCGGCATGATCGGCTACGAATGGGCCGATCGGGTCATCCACCGACCCCGCACCGCACACTGAAGGCGCCCGCCCCATGGACATCCGACCGCTCACCGACGCCCTGTCGGTCGCCGGACAGATCACACCGGCCGACCTGCCCGCGCTGAGCGGTCTCGGGTTCCGGTCGGTCATCTGCAACCGCCCCGACGGCGAAAGCGCCGAACAGCCCGGCTGGCAGGCACTGGCCGGAATGGCCGAGCAGGCCGGGCTGGGCTTTCACTACCTGCCGGTCGCACCCGGCAAAGTGACACCCGAGCTGGCGCGGGCCTTCGGCGCGCTGCTCGAGCAACTCCCCGGGCCGGTGCTGGCGTATTGCCGCAGCGGGCTGCGATCGGCATCGCTGTGGGCGCTCTCCGAGGTCGGACACCGGGACACCACGCAAATCATCGAAGCGGCGACACAGGCCGGTTTCGATCTGCGCACCTTGCTGCAGCCGCATGAGCGCTGAGGCCGCGCGCTGATGGCCGCCCCCGCCGGCTGGCGCCGCCTGCTGCCCTCGCTACCGATCCTGCAGTGGGGCCGCGCCTACGACCGCGACACCCTGACCGGCGACCTGGTGGCGGCGCTGATCGTCACCATCATGCTGATCCCGCAAAGCCTCGCCTACGCGTTGCTGGCGGGATTGCCGGCCGAGGTCGGCCTGTATGCCAGCGTCGCGCCCCTGGTCGTCTACGCGCTCTTCGGCACGAGCCGGGTGCTGGCGGTGGGGCCGGTGGCGGTGGTGTCGCTGATGACTGCCGCCGCCATCGGCGAACACGCGGTCGCCGGCTCGCCCGCCTACTGGGCGGTGGCGATCACCCTCGCCTTCCTGTCCGGGATCCTGCTGCTGGCGATGGGGCTGTTGCGACTCGGCTTTCTGGCCAATTTCCTGAGCCATCCGGTCATCTCGGGCTTCATCACCGCGTCGGGGCTGCTGATCGCGATGAGTCAGGTGAAGACGATCCTGGGCATCCGGGCCGAGGGGCATGATTTCCTCGAACTGAGCGCCGCGATCGTGTCGCGGCTCGATCAGGCGCAGCCCCTGACGATGGCGATCGGCGCCGCCAGCCTTGCCTTCCTGTTCTGGGTCCGCCAGGGCCTCAAGCCGCTGCTGTTGCGCGGGGGCCTGGGTCCGCGGACGGCCGATGTGCTGGCCAAGGCTGGCCCGGTCGCGGCGATCGCGGTGACCACGCTGCTGACCTGGGCCTGCGACTGGCCCGCGCTGGGCGTGAAGATCGTGGGCACGGTTCCCCAGGGTCTGCCCCCGTTCACCCTGCCCCAGTGGGATCCGGATCTGTGGCGCCAGCTCGCGGTGCCGGCACTGCTGATCAGCGTGGTGGGTTTCGTCGAATCGGTCTCGGTCGGCCAGACCCTGGCCGCCCGGCGACGCCAGCGCATCGAGCCCGACCAGGAACTGATCGCCCTGGGGTCGAGCAACCTGGCGGCCGCCTTCACCGGCGGCTTTCCGGTCACCGGTGGATTCGCCCGGTCGGTGGTGAATTTCGACGCCGGCGCCCAGACGCCGGCCGCCGGCGTGTTCACCGCGATCGGCCTGCTGGCGGCGTCGCTGCTGCTCACCCCGGCGCTCTACTACCTGCCCCAGGCCACCCTGGCGGCCACCATCATGGTGGCGGTCCTGTCGCTGGTCGACTTCGGCATCCTGCGCCGGACCTGGACCTACTCGAAACCGGACTTCCTCGCGGTCCTCGCCACCTTGCTCGCCACCCTCGCCCTGGGGGTCGAGATCGGGCTGGTCGTCGGCGTCGGGGTGTCGCTTGCCCTGTTCCTGCTGCGCACCAGCCGGCCGCACATCGCCGAGGTCGGACTGGTCCCCGGCACCGAACACTTTCGCAACGTGAATCGCCACGCGGTGCGGGTCAGCCCGCAAGTGATCGGCCTGCGGGTCGACGAAAGCCTGTATTTCGCGAACGCGCGGGCTCTGGAAGACCGGGTGAACGACGCGGTGGCGCGAATGCCTCAGCTCGCGCATGTGGTGCTGCAATGCTCGGCGATCAACGACATCGACATGAGCGCGCTGGAAAGCCTGGAGGCCATCAACCACCGGCTGCGCGATGCCGGCATCCGCCTGCACCTGACGGAAGTGAAAGGACCGGTCATGGATCGGCTCAGGAACACCGCGCTGCTGGCCGAACTCGGCGGTGAAGTCTTCCTCACGCACTATCAGGCGATCTGCCGGCTGGCACCCGAACTGAGCCGTCAGACGCCAGCGGCGGGAGCCCGCTGACCCGGGCAGCACCCGCCCGCCGGTCTCAGTCGCCCAGATCGATGAGGCCGGCCAGCACGACGTCCGCCAGACTGGCCGGCAACTCGTGGTCGGCCACCACCCAGCCACACACCGGGTCGCGGGCGGCCTCGGTCAGGCACTGCGCCACCACCGCCCGCGCCGGCGCATCCAGCGCCCCGAACGGCTGATCGAGCAGCACGAGCCGCGCGCCTGACGCGCAGGCGGCGACCAGCCAGACCTTGCGCCGGGTGCCCGTCGAGAGCATGAACAGACCCTTGTCGAGGTGTTCGGCCAGATCGAAGCGCTCAACCATGGCCTGCTCGCGCGCCGCGTTCCAGTCAGGGAACCGGCCGGCATGCGCCCGCAGGCACTGGCGGGCGGTCAGCGCGTCCTCGCGTTCGTCGCGCGGATCGGCAAAGAACACCGTCGCCGGGGCGCGCCAGAGCTGACCGGCCGAGGGGGCCAGTGCCCCCGCCATCAGGCGCAGCAAGGTGCTCTTGCCCTTGCCGTCGCCCGCGCGCACGACGCTCAGGCCGGGCCCGACGGTGAACGAGAGCGCGCGAAACAGCGGCTGATCCGGATAGGCGAAGTCCAGGCGATCGGCCCGGATCAGGTCGGACGATTCGGGGGGCGGGGTATCGGGGGATGCGTTCATGACGCCATCGTAGCGCCAGGACCGGACGGGCGGACTCGGCTATCCTCGAATCCTTTCCCCTGACCCGACACCGCGACCGGCCTCCCGCATGCCCCCACTGCGCCCCTTCGTCCCGAGGCCCCGAGCGATCCTGCGCCTGGGCGGCTGGCTGCTGCTGGCGGCCGGCGCCGTGTGGCTGACGGTCGCGGCAGGATTCGCCACGCAGGCCTGGTGGCGGTTGCCCGACCTGTCGGCCTGGCACACGATCGGGCTGACCCACGAGTTTCGCGCCGACCAGCCCGATGCGCCGGCCAGCTTCGACGCCTACCTCGCTCGCGAAGCCCTGCTGTTCGACGAGGTCGATCGCCGGATCTACCGCGACCCGCAAGCCGCGGGCCGCGACCCTTACGGCCGCTACACCCCCGGCTCGCCGGGCGCCCGGCTGGCGCTGGACCCCGCCGGCAACCGCTCGGCAGTGCTGCCGGCCGCGGCGCCGCAAGGCGCCGTCCTGCTGGTGCATGGGTTGTCGGACGCGCCCTACATGATGCGTTCGATCGGCGAGGCGCTGCGCGAGCGCGGCCTCACCGTGGTCACCCTGCGCCTGCCCGGCCACGGCACGGTGCCGGGCGCGCTGACCGGGGTCGACCGCGAGGACTGGTCGGCCGCGGTGGCCCTGGCCGCCCGCCACGCTGCCGGGCTGGCCGGTGACGGCCGGCCGTTCTACATCGCCGGCTACTCGACCGGCGCTGCCCTCGCGGTGCTGCACGCGCTGCGCGCGATCGACGACCCGACGCTGGCCATGCCCACCCGCCTGTTTCTCTTTGCCCCGGCGATCGGCATTTCCAGCGCTGCCGCGATCGCCCGGGTGGCGGCGGACCTGGCGGTGGTGCCCGGGCTGGAAAAAGCCCGCTGGCTCGATGTGCTGCCCGAATACGACCCCTACAAGTACAACTCGTTCCCGGTGAACGCGGCCCGCCAGATCTGGGGGCTCACGCGCGAACTCGATCGCCGTCTGCGCGCCGCGCAAGCCGCCGGCACGCTGGCCCGGCTGCCGCGCATCACCGCCTTCCAGTCGATGGTCGACGCCACCGTGCGGGCGGCCGACCTGGGATCGCGGCTGTTCGGCCGGCTGCCGGCGGCCGGGCATGAGCTGGTGGTGTTCGATGTGAACCGGCGCGACTTCCTCAGCGGGCTGATCGCACCCGAACCGATGCGCGCCTTCCTGGCGATGACCGCCGCACCGGCGCTGCCGTTTCGCCTGTCGGTGGTCGGCAACCGCATCCCCGAATCGGCCGAGGTGGTGGAACGGATCCGCGAGCCCGGCCAGGCCGGCGCCGCGGTGGTGGACCTGGGCCTGCGATGGCCGGCGGGCGTGGTGTCGCTGGGCCACCTGGCGCTGACCCTGCCCATGGACGATCCGATCTATGGCCTGACGCCGGCACCCCGCCCCGGCGAGCGCGCGTTCACCCTGGGCGGCTCGGCACCCAGCGGCGAAGGGGGGTCGCTGCTGATGCCGCTGGGCGACCTGGCCCGGCTGCGCAGCAA
Organism: uncultured beta proteobacterium; assembly: GCA_903934295.1. GTDB lineage: Bacteria > Pseudomonadota > Gammaproteobacteria > Burkholderiales > Burkholderiaceae_E > Quisquiliibacterium. The sequence continues at coordinate 40,280 of CAIZNI010000015.1, read as the reverse complement.
CCCGTTCTTTCCGGTCATCGTGGAACGCCTGCAATCCGCGCTGCGCGCCGATCTGGCTCGACCCGGGCCGGGCGGCGCACGACCATGAGCACCGGCTTCAAGGGCAACAAGTCCTATCTGCCGAGCAAGCCCTGCGCGACCTGCGGGCGCGAGATGACCTGGCGAAAAGCCTGGGCGAAAAACTGGGAATCGGTTCGCCACTGCTCGCAGGCCTGCCGCCGCGGGCGCGCCGTTCCGGCAAAGCCGGCGGGTGGCGCCGGCTGACCGGCACAGGCGCTACCATGCCGGGCAGGCCCCGGCGCACCCCGATCGCGCCCCTGCCGCCCCACTCAGGAGACAGACAGATGAGCGAAAATCAGACATTGGACGGCCCCAACACCGAGCTGCGGGCGACGCCTGCCCAGATGCAGGAACGCGTGGGCAGCGCCTTCGGCGCCTCCGCCTGGATGCTGATCGACCAGGCAAAGATCAGCGCCTTCGCCGACCTCACCGACGACCGCTACTTCATCCACACCGACCCGGCGCGTGCCGCGCGCGAAACGCCCTATGGCGGCACCATCGCCCACGGCTTTCTCACCCTGTCGCTGCTGGCCCAGATGGCCTATCAGGTCTGCCCCGGCGTCGAAGGCACCCGATCCGGGGTCAACTACGGCTTCAACCGGCTGCGCTTCCTGTCGCCGGTGCGGGCCGGCTCGCGCGTCCGGGGCCACTACACGCTCAAGAACTTCGAGAGCCAGCCGGGCGCGCGCTGGACCGCCACCTGGGATGTCACGGTGGAGATCGAGGGCGAAAGCAAGCCGGCCATCGCCGCCGAGTGGATCAACGCAGGCTTCTTCTGAGCACCGCGGCGCCGGCGGGCGCCCTCGCCGATCGGGCCCGCGCCAACCGGCGTGGCATCGCCTGGATGTGCGCCGGCATGGCGCTGTTCATCATCAACGACGCGCTGATCAAGCAGGCGAGCCAGCACATGCCGACCGCGCAGCTGATCTTCGTGCGCGGGATGATGGCGGGCCTGCTGGTGCTGGCGGTCAGCTGGCGCATGGGCGTCCTGGCGAGCCTCGGGGTCATGTCCCAGCGGTGGGTGCTGACCCGCGCCGGCATCGAGGCCATCGCCTCGTTTCTCTACCTGGCGGCGCTCTTCCAGCTGCCGATCGCCAACGCGACCGCCATCAACCTGTCGTCGCCGCTGTTCATCGCGGTGCTGGCCGGGCTGTTCCTGGGCGAACGGGTCAGCGGGCAGCGCTGGCTGGCGATCCTGGCCGGCTTCGGCGGGGTGCTGCTGGTGATCCAGCCGACGACCGATGGCTTCAATGTCTACGCCTGGCTGTGCCTGCTCGCGACCCTGTTCCATGCGGCACGCGACCTGGTCACGCGTCGGATCGCGCACACCACCCCGTCGATCCTGATCACGCTCGCCACCACCCTGGCGGTCATTTTCATGGCCGGCAGCTTCACGCTGATCCAGGGCTGGCAGCCAATCGGCTGGCCGGAAACCGGTCTGCTCGCCCTGGCGTCGATCTTTCTGGCCGGCGGCTATTACGCGATGGTGAGCGGCGTGCGCCAGGGCGAGGTCTCGCTGGTGGCGCCGTTTCGCTACACCGGCCTGCTGTGGGCCCTGATCCTGGGCTACCTGGTCTGGGGCGACATCCCGAACGCCCTGGCCTGGGTCGGGATCGCGCTGCTGATCGGCGCCGGTCTGTGGATGATCGCGCAGGAGCGGGCCAGGGACCGCGCCCACACCTGAATCAGCCCCCCGGGAACTTGCCCGCCTTGTCGCCCCACAGCTGCTTCAGGCGCGCATCGCGCCCGCAGGAGCTGCGGTAATACTCGTAGCGGATCGGGTTCTTGCGGTAGTAGTCCTGGTGGTAATCCTCGGCCAGGTAGAACGGGCCGGCGGCGACGATCTGGGTGACGATTGGTTCCTTGAACGGACGCGCCTTCTCGAGCGCCGCCAGCGAAGCGCGCGCAATCCGCATCTGTTCGTCGCCGACCGTGAAGATGGCGCTGCGATACGGCGAGCCGGTGTCGCAGAACTGCCGGTCCTTCACCGTCGGGTCGATGGTGCGCCAGAAATACTCCACCAGCTGCGCATAGGTGACCTTGCGCGGGTCATAGAGCACCTCGACCGCCTCGGCATGCCCGGTCTGGTTGCGCGACACCTGCTCGTAAGTGGGATTGGCGACCGTGCCGCCGATGTAGCCCGACACGGTGGCCAGCACGCCCGGCACCTTGTCGAAATCGGACTCCACGCACCAGAAGCAGCCCCCGGCAAAAATGGCGCGAGCACTCGCCGGATTGGCTGCCCCCCCCGCCGAGGCACCGGCCGCCGGCGCGCCAGCCGCATCCCTGGCCGCACCCGCAGCCGCACCCGCAGCCGCGCCCGTCTGCGCCAGCGCCAGACCCGGCACCCCCAGCGCGAGCGCCATCACAAAAGCCCGCAGCCGGGACCCCCACGTCGAATCGGTTCGCATCGAATCAGCCTTCCAGGAACTTGAGGACCGCACCATTGTTGCAGTAGCGCTTGCCGGTGGGCTTGGGGCCATCGTCGAACACATGACCGTGGTGACCCTCGCAACGGGCACAGCGGTACTCGGTGCGCGGCAAAATGAGCTTGTAGTCGGTGTGGGTGGTGAAGGCGCGCGGCAAAGCCGTGTGAAAGCTCGGCCAGCCGGTGCCACTGTCGTACTTCGCCTGCGAGCTGAACAGCGGGTGATCGCAGCCGAGGCACAAATACCGACCAGTGCGCTTTTCCGCGTTCAGCGCGCTGCTGAAAGGGCGCTCGGTGCCTTCCTCGCGCAGGATATTGAACTGCTCCGGCGTCAGACGCTTGCGCCACTCGGCCGACGACAGCCGCAATGGCTCGACGCCCGGCACGGTCTTGCCCTGGGCAGCGCCCAGCCGGGGCCACAGCGCGGCCGTGAGCACTCCTGTGAGCCAATGACGACGCTTCATCCGGTTCCACCTTCGAGTTGAGGGCGAACGCCCTGCGATTCATCGCTGCGCACGCGCCGATGAGCGCACGGTACAACACCCGGCCCGGCACCGGAAGATGAACCCGCGAGCCGGCCCGGAAAAAATCAGGGCCACCGCAGCGGCTGCGCTGCGGTGGCCCCGGGATCGCGCGAAAATCAGGCTCGCCGCTGCAGCGCGCCGTGCTCGTGGCGGGGATCGATCCCCTCGACGATGTTCACCACATACTCGGCGATGTTCTTGGCGTGATCGCCGACCCGCTCGATCGACTGGACCACGAACACCAGCGCCAGCGAGTCCGACACGCTGGCCGGATCGGCGGTCATCTTGGCGATCAGCTCCTCGATCAGGGAGTCGCGCAGTTCATCGACTTCGCGATCGCTCTCGGCCAGCCGGCGTGAGACCGCGGTGTCGTGACGCACGAAGGAGTCGATGGCCGCGCCCAGCATCTCGGCCACCCGGTTGGCCATGCGCTGGATCTTGTCCATGTCGATGGGCAGCGGACGCCCGTCGAAACCCTTGGCCTTGATCGCGATCTTCTTGGCCTCGTCGCCGATGCGCTCGAGGTCGTTGATGCTGTGGATCACCGCGATGGTCTCGCGCAGGTCGACCGCGATCGGCTGGCGCTTGGCGATCACCTGGTTGCAGCGCAGGTCGGTCTCGATGTGCATGCGGTTGACCGTCTCTTCATCGGTCAGCACCTCCATCACCAGGCGCAGATCGCCGTAGCGGATCGCATCGACGGCGCGCACGAACTGGCGCTCGACCAGCCCGCCCATCGTCGTCACCGAGCTGCGCAGGGTGTCGATGTCGATGTCGAAGGCCTTGTAGGTGTGTTCGGTGGGCATCACGTCTCCTTCAGCCGAATCGGCCGGTGATGTAATCCTCGGTCGCCTTCTTGGCCGGCTTGATGAAGATCTTGTTGGTTTCGCCGAACTCGACCAGTTCGCCAATGTACATGTAGGCGGTGTAGTCGGAGATCCGGGCGGCCTGCTGCATGTTGTGGGTCACGATCGCGATGGTGTAGTCGACCTTGAGCTCGTTGACCAGTTCCTCGACCTTGGCGGTGGAGATCGGATCCAGCGCGCTGGTCGGCTCGTCGAGCAGCAGCACATCAGGCTTGACCGCCACCATCCGGGCGATGCAAAGCCGCTGCTGCTGGCCGCCCGACAGCGACAGCCCGTTCTGCTGCAGCTTGTCCTTGACCTCCTCCCACAGCGCCGCCTTGCGCAGCGCCCACTCCACCCGCTGCGCCATGTCGGCCGGCGACAGGTTTTCGTAGAGCCGGATCCCGAACGCAATGTTCTCGTAGATCGACATCGGAAACGGGGTGGGCTTCTGAAAGACCATGCCCACCTTGGCGCGCAACAGGTTCACATCCTGATCCTTGTCCAGGATGTTACGACCGTTGAACATGATCCGACCCTCGGCGCGCTGGCCGGGATACAGGTCGAACATGCGATTCAGCGTGCGCAGCAGCGTCGATTTTCCGCAGCCGGAAGGGCCGATGAACGCGGTGACCTTGCGGCGCGCGACATCCAGATTCACCTTGCGCAGGCCCTGAAATTTGCCGTAGTAGAAATCGAGGTCCCGGACCTGGATCACGCTGTCGGCAACGATCTCGGGGGCGGCGGCCGTCATGGTTTCGCTCATCTTGGTTGCTCCGGATCTCAGGCCTGGACCTTGTCGCGAAACACGACACGGGCAATGATGTTGATGGTCAGCACGATCAGCGCGATCAACGCCGCGCCACCCCAGGCAAGGCTCTGCCAGTTTTCATAGGGGCTCATCGCAAAGTTGTAGATCGCCACCGGCAGGTTGGCCATCGGCTGGTTCATGTCGAGGCTGAAGAACTGGTTGTTCAGGGCGGTGAACAGCAGCGGCGCTGTCTCGCCGATCATCCGGGCGATCGCCAGCAGCACACCGGTCACCACGCCCCCGCGCACCGCCCGCAGCGTGACCGCGAGACTGACCTTCCAGCGCGGCGCCCCCAGCGCGAAGGCCGCCTCGCGCAGGCTGCCCGGCACCAGGTTGAGCATGTTCTCGGTGGTGCGGACCACCACCGGCACCGCGATCAGTGACAAGGCCAGTGATCCGGCCCAGCCCGAGAAGTGCTTGACGGTGGCGACCGCAATCGCATAGACGAACAGGCCGATGACGATGGAGGGCGCCGACAGCATGATGTCGACCACGAAGCGGGTCGCTGCGGCGAAGGCCGATGTTTTCCCGAACTCGGCCAGGAAGACGCCGGCCAGGATGCCGATCGGCGTCGAGACCAGGGTGGCAAAACCCACCATCATCAGGCTGCCCATGATCGCATTGGCCATCCCGCCGCCTTCGGTACCGGGCGCCGGTGTGCTGTTCAGAAAGAAGGCCACGTTGAGCGCCGACAGACCGTTGTAGAACAGGGTCCAGAGAATCCAGAGTAGCCCGATCAGCCCGAGCGCCATCGAGACCCAGGACAGCGTCAGCCCGATCACATTGACGCTGCGCCGGCGCAGATAGATGTTCGCGTTCATGATCGCCCTCTCAGCCGTGGGACTTGTCGGGGCGGGTCAGCCACTTGGCCAGCCCCAGGACGATGAAGGTGATGAGAAACAGGATGAGTCCGAGGGCGAACAGCGCCGGAATGTGCTTCTCGGGCGAGGCTTCGGCGAACTCGTTGGCCAGCGTCGAGGCGATCGAGTTGCCCGGCGCGAACAGGCTGGGCGACAGGCGGTTGGCGTTGCCGATCACGAAGGTGACCGCCATCGTCTCGCCGAGCGCCCGCCCCAGGCCGAGCATCACGCCGCCGATCGCGCCGGCGCGGGTGTACGGCAGTACGATGTGGCGAACCACCTCCCAGGTGGTGCAGCCCAGACCGTAGGCCGACTCCTTGAGCACCGGCGGCACGGTCTCGAACACGTCGCGCATCACGGACGCGGTGAACGGGATCACCATCAGCGCCAGCACCATCCCGGCGGTGAAGATGCCAATGCCCAGCGGGGCGCCCGAGAAGATCGGCAGGCCGGTGGCCGCCAGCAGCGGCTGGACATGCTTCTGCAGAATCGGCGCCAGAACGAACAGACCCCAGATGCCGTAGATGATCGAGGGCACGCCCGCCAGCAGTTCGATCGCGGTGCCCAGCGGGCGGCGCAGCACGAGCGGACAGCTTTCGGTGAGGAACATCGCGATGCCGAAGCTGATCGGCACCGCGAACAGCAGCGCGATGGCGGAGGTGGCCAGCGTGCCGTAGATCGCGATCACCGCCCCGTAGACATCGTCGGTGGGGCTCCAGGTGGTGCCGTAGAGGAACGCGAGGCCGGTCGAGCGCAGCGCCGGCCAGGCTTCGATCAGCAGCGAGCCCAGGATCCCGGCCATGCCGAGCAGCACCAGCAGCGCGAACAGGAAGGTGACCGCCTTGAACCAGCGGTCCTGGAGCGCGAATTTCGCCACCCGCGCCGCGAGCGCGCGCTGCGCACCCGACTCGTCGCGGCTCATGCCGCCCGCGTCGCGGTCGGGTTGATCATTCAGGGATCCGGCAGTCGCGCTCATGGCATCTCAATTCAATTCAGGACCGCTTTGCCCGACGCGTCCTTGATGTCCTTCCAGGCCGCTTCGACTTTCCGGACCACTGGCGCCGGCAGCGGCACGTAGTCCAGATCGAGGGCGAGTTTCTGTCCGCTTTCCAGCGCCCATTTGAAGAACTTGAGCGCCTCCGCCGAGCGCTTGGCGTCCTGCGCACTGCGGTGCATCAGGATAAACGTGGCAGCGGTGATCGGCCAGGCATTGGCGCCGGCCTGGTTGTTCAGGTTCACACCGAACCCCGGTGCCGAATCCCAGTCAGCCCGGTCGGCAGCAGCGGCGAAGGTCAGGTCGTCGGGCTGCACCGTCTTGCCGTCGCGATTGATCATGCCGGCATGCGTCATCTTGTTCTGCTTGGCGTACGCGTACTCGACATAGCCGATGGCCCCGTCGATCTTGGTCACGTTGGCGGCCACGCCGGCATTGCCCCGTCCGCCCACGCCGGAGGACCAGTTTACCGTCTTGCCCACGCCGGGCGCCGCCTTGAAGGCGGGCGACACCTGGACCAGATAGTCGGTGAAGACATAAGTCGTGCCCGAGGAATCGGAGCGGTAAACCAGCGTGATCGCGGTGGCGGGCAGCTTCACCGACGGGTTCAGCTGCGCGATCGCCGGGTCGTTCCAGGTCTTCACCTGGCCGCGGTAGATGTCGGCCAGGACCGTACCCGAGAGGCGCATTTCACCCGGCTTCACGCCCGCCAGATTGACGACCGGGACGACTCCGCCGATCACCGCCGGGAACTGGACGAGCCCGCCCTTGCTCAGCTCATCGGCGCTCAGGGGATCATCGGAAGCACCGAAATCGACCGTCTTGGCCTGGATCTGCTTGATGCCGCCGCCCGAACCGATCGCCTGATAGTTCAGGGCCACATTGGTCGCCGCCTTGTAGGCCTCGGCCCACTTGGCATAGATGGGGGCGGGGAAGGTGGCGCCAGCGCCGGTGATCTGGGCCTGGGCAAGGCCGGCGGCGAACACGGCCATCGTGCCGACAACCATTTTGGACAGGAATTTCATCGGACTACCTCGTGAAGGGATTCAAACAGAAACCCCAAGCTAACCGGCGTCGATGACAATCTGATGACAGGCCCTGCAACACGCACCGATCCAGCGCTTGCGACGCCGGGTCGGTTTGTGACAAAACAAAGACAGGCGCCCGCGCGCCGTCTGGCGAGCGGTTCAGCGCGGCTGGCCGAAGCGCGCTGGGCGCTTCTCGCGAAAGGCAGCGATGCCTTCGAGGTGTTCGGCCGAGCCGATCAGCTGGGACTGCAGGTCACGCTCGAGCAGGATGTGCGCGCCGATCGGCATCTCGGGCGCGGCATCGACCAGTCGGCGGGTGCCCGCGACCGCGGTCTGCGGACCATCGGCCAGGCGCCGGCAGATCGCCATCGCTTCGGCGTGCAGTTGCGCATCGTCGATGACTCGGGCCACCAGGCCCCAGCGTTCGGCGTCCTGGGAACTGATCGCATCGCCCAGCAGACTGGCGGCCATGGTGCGCGCGCGACCCGCCATGCGGGTGAGATACCAGGTGGCGCCGACATCGGGCACCAGCCCCAGCTTGGGAACGAAGGTCAGCACGAAGCGGGCGCTGGTGGCCATCAGGATCACGTCGCCCGCCAGCGCGATGCCCACGCCGCCGCCGGCGGCCACCCCGTTGATGGCACAGACCACCGGCATCGGCGCCTCGTTGATGCCCCGCACCAGCGAGATCACCTTCTCGAAGCCGATGCGGTTGACCGTCTCACGCTGCGCCTCGGTGGTGGTCGGCGCGAAACCCCGGCCCACGAGATCGGCACCCGAGCAGAAGCCGCGTCCTGCACCAGTGATGAGCAGCGCGCGAGCGCCGGCCACCGCCGCCTCGTCGATCGCCATCGGAATCTCGCGGAACATCGCCTCGTTGAGCGCGTTCAGCGTCGCCGGACGGTTCAGGGTGAGCTGCGCGATGTCGTCGGCCACCGTCAGGGTGATGGCCTCGTAGGAATGAGCGGTCATGGTCGGGAAATCTCCGGTTGAGCACTGGCCGGTCCCGGGCGTCGGATACCCGGAACCCGTCCGGCAGAGGTCTGGCCAGCGGAAGTCAGGCCAGCGGAAAGCCCAGGGCAGCCAGCGCCGCCTTGAGCCGGTCACGGCCGGACAGGCTCTCGGGACCACGGACCCGGGTGGCGGACTGGGCGCTCCAGTCGGCCGCCGGCATGGCTTGAGAAGCCTGGAAGGCGCGCATCACCTGATCGTACCCCGCGATCGAGTCGAGTTCGGCGCCGACCGGCCGGTTTTCGGAGCCGTCCTGGTAGCGCTCGCGGTGCAGGACCACCGAGGCATCCAGACGCGGCTTGACCGATGCCGGGCGAGCCGGATCGGCCACGCCCACGCAAAGCCCAAAGACCGCGAACGCGTGCCCCGGCAGCCCCAGTTCGAGCGCCACCGCCTCGGGGTGGTTGCGCATGGCGCCGATGTAGACGGTGCCCAGGCCGAGTGCTTCGGCAGCCACCACCGCATTCTGGGCAGCCAGCGCAGCGTCGACCACCGCCACCAGGAACATCTCCAGATAGTCGTTGGCCTTGGCCGGCACGCCGGCCAGCTCACCGACCCGGTCGAGGCGCGACAGGTCGGCGATCCAGATCAGGAACAGGGGGCACTGGCGGATGTGGGCCTGGCCGCCGGCAAACTCGGCCAGCCGGGCCTTGCGATCGGGATCCTGGACCGCGATGACGCTCCAGGCCTGCAGGTTGGACGAAGTGGCCGCCGACTGCGCGGCAGCGACCATGGCATGCAGGGCCTCGGGGGCGACCGGGTCAGGCAGGAAAGCCCGCACCGAGCGATGGCCCAGCAGCGACTCGATGACCGGATGTGCCAGCGCATCCGCGGCGAGCACGGGCGCAGAAGGGGAGGCGAGCGAAGAACCGTAGCGGGCGTCGAGCGCGCTGCGAAATGAGGTCATGTTGGTTGGTCTCGAAAGTCGGGTTCAGGCCCTGACGCGAGACACCGGAACAACCCGGCGCAACCCGGGAGGACCGTGGATTTCAGCGGCCAGGACGATAGGTGCGTCGCTGGGGTCCGCCGGCCGGCATGGAATCGGTGTCCTTGTGCCGGAACCGGATGCGACCCTTGGTGATGTCATAGACAGACAACTCGAGCGTGACCCGGTCGCCCGCCAGAATGCGGATGCGGTGCTTCTTCATCTTGCCGGAGACATAGGCGGAAACCACCGCGCCGTTGTCCAGCGTGACGCGGTACCGGGTGTCCGGAAGGACCTCGGCGACCACGCCTTCGACTTCGATCAGATCTTCTTTGGCCATAGGGTTGGGGTTGGGGTTCTGCCGATCGCGGAACAGGCCGCGACCAGCGGAACCTGTGGCCTTAGATCACCTGGATCCGGCTGGCTTGCAGGCCTTTTTTGCCCTGCGTCACTTCGAACTGAACGCGCTGCTTTTCAGCCAGGGTCTTGAAGCCCTGACCTTGAATTTCGCTGAAATGCGCGAACAGGTCCTCGGAACCATCATCGGGGGCGATGAAGCCGAAGCCCTTGGTTTCGTTGAACCACTTCACGGTACCGGTCTTGGTGCTCATTGGATACTCCCATGCGAGCGTTGAAAAATCCGGGCTTTGAGCCCGAAAGGCGACGACGCACAAGTAGCAACCAGGGAACACCAGACTTGAACCACCCCCGCAGGGGGCGCAAAAGCGGGCAAACCGCCGAGAAACACCGCTTGGAACGCGTGCGGCCGTTAAAGTCTCATTTTCGAAGGCCATTGTCAACCGGACCCGCGGCTTTGGCATAATCAGCGGTTTTCCACAGCAGCCGGGCTCCTCCGTCTGTGCCTCCAGGTACCCGCTCCCCGGCCATGACCACTGCCAACTCCCCTGTGCTGCCCCGCTTCGCGATCCTGCCCTATGCCGGCACGATTTTTCTGTCGGCCTTCCTGCTCTTCCTGGTGCAGCCGGTGGTGGCCAAGCAGATCCTGCCCTGGTTCGGCGGCTCGGCCGCGGTCTGGACCACCTGCATGGTGTTCTTCCAGTGCATCCTGCTGGCCGGCTACGCCTACGCGGACTTCACCACGCGGCTGGGCGTGCGCCGCCAGGCGGCGGTGCATGCGGGTCTGCTGCTGGTGTCGCTCGCGCTGCTGCCGATCCTGCCCGACGCCAGCTGGAAGCCGGCCGGCGATGCCGAGCCGATCGGCCGCATCCTGCTGCTGCTGACCGCCACCATCGGCCTGCCCTACTTCCTGCTGTCGTCGACCACGCCGCTGCTGCAGGCCTGGTACTGGCAGCGCTTTCGCAGCGCGGTGCCCTACCGGCTGTTCGCGCTGTCGAATTTCGCCTCGATGCTGGCGCTGCTCGGCTTTCCGGTGCTGTTCGAGCCGGTGCTCTCGCTGCCCGACCTGGGGGTCGGCTGGTCGGCGCTGTACGCGGTGTTCGCGGTGATCTGCGCCGCCACCGGCATCGTGTCGGCGCGCGCCGCTGGGCGCGCCGCCGATGCACCGGGCCCGGACGCCGCCCGCGCTGGCGCGGCCAACAGCACAGCACCGGGCGCGGCGCGCCAGCTGCTCTGGCTGGCACTGTCGGCGATGGGTTCGATGATGCTGCTGGCAGTCACCAACCACGTGACCCAGAACATCGCCAGCGTGCCCTTCCTGTGGGTGATCCCGCTGGCGCTGTACCTGCTCACCTTCATCCTGTGCTTCGACCATCCGCGCTGGTATCGGCGCGGGCTCTATCTGACGCTGCTGGCGGCGACGGTGCCGGCGATGGCCTGGTTCATCGGCTCGCTGAACCTGGCGGTGGCCGCGCCGCTGTATTTCGTCGGCATGTTCGTGGCCTGCATGGTCTGTCACGGCGAACTGGCGGCGATCAAGCCCGACCCGCAGCACCTGACCCGCTTCTACCTGATGCTGTCGGTGGGCGGCGCGCTGGGCGCGGTGCTGATCGCCATCGTCGCGCCGCTGACCCTGCCCGGCTACTTCGAGCTGGGCATCGTGCTGGTGCTGCTGGCGGCGCTGCTGGCGGTCCGCCTGGAGCGGGTGCTGCGCCTGCTGGCGCTGGGCGTGACGGCGGCTTCGCTGGTGCTGGTGGTGCGCGGCGCGATCGACTACAGCGACGGAATCCGGGTGATGGAGCGCGATTTCTACGGCGTGGTGCGCACCCGCGACTGGCAGGAGCCCAGCCCGTACCGCACGATGTACCACGGCTCGATCATGCACGGCGGGCAGCTGCTCGGACCGCAATTCAAGAATGTGCCGGCCGACTATTTCAGCCCCGGATCGGGCTACGGCCGGGTCTTCGCCGCACTCAACGAGCTCGATCCGGCCAAGCCGCGCTCGGTGGGCGTGATCGGCCTGGGTGCGGGCGTGCTGGCCGCGTATGGCCGACCGGGCGACACGATGGTCTTCTACGAGATCAGCCCGCGGGTGGTGGACATCGCCCGGCGCGAGTTCACCCTGATGGCCGACAGCGGCGCGAAAATGGAGGTGGTGATGGGCGACGGGCGTCTGTCGCTGGAGCGCGAGGCGCCGCGCCGCTACGACGTGATGGGGATCGACGCCTTCTCGGGCGATTCGATCCCGATGCACCTGATCACCCGGGAAGCGATGGCGCAGTACGCGCGCCATCTCAAGGACGACGGCGTGATCGTGTTCCAGGCCACCAACCGGTTCGTGAACCTGCCACCGGTCATCAAGCGGCTGGCCACCGAACTGGGCATGCACGCGGTGCTGGTGTCGGACACGCCGCCCAACAGCAGCGACCACACCTACTGGTACTCATCGACCGACCAGGTGATCGTCACCCGCAACAAGGCGGTGCTCGCGGCCAGCCCGCTCGCCCGCGGCGCCACCGAGATCGCCGACCTGCCTGGCCTGGCGACCTTCACCGACGCGCATCACAACCTGGTCAGGATCCTGAAGTAGGCAGGCCGCGGGGAATGGCGCCGATCAGGCTGCGCGTGTAGTCCTCGCGCGGCTCGCGATAGAGCCGTTCGCTGTCCCCGGCCTCGATGACCACCCCGTCCTTCATCACCATCACCTCGTCGGCCAGGTACCGCACCACCGCGAGGTCATGGGAGATGAACAGGTAGGACAGGCCGTACTCGTCCTGCAGGTCGCGCAGCAGGTTGAGCACCTGCGCCTGGACCGACACATCGAGCGCCGACACCGACTCGTCGCAGACCACCACCTCGGGGCGCATGGTGAGCACCCGCGCGATCGCCAGGCGCTGGCGCTGGCCGCCCGAGAACTCGTGGGGGTAGCGCGCCATCGCGTCAGCCGGCAGGCCGACCCGCTCGATCAGCGCGCCGGCCAGCCGATGGCGCTCGGCATCGTCGGCGCCGATCGAATGGATGCGCATCGGCTCGATCAGCGTGCGGGCAATGGTGAAGCGCGGATTCAGCGACGCGTACGGGTTTTGAAAGATGATCTGCAGGCGCCGCCGGTAGCCCAGCCATTGCGCGGCCGGCAGGGTCTGGAGATCGACCCCTTGAAACAGCACCTGACCGGCGTCGGCCTGCAGCAGGCGCAGCACGGCCAGACCGACGGTGGTCTTGCCGCAACCCGACTCGCCCACCAGACCGAGCGTGCGCCCGCGCCGCAGGGTGAACGAGACATCGCGAACCGCGGGCACCCGGCGGCGGCGAAACAGCCCCTCCTTCAGGACGAAGGTCTTGCTCAACCCGCGGACTTCCAGCACCACGGGTGACGCTTCGTCGCGGGCGGGGGTGATGCCGGCGGGCGGACCCGCGCGGGGGGCGGCCGGGGGTGCCATGGCGGTTGAGATGACCGGTGCGATGACCGGTGCGGGTGCCATGGCGGTTGAGATGACCGGTGCGACGACCGGAGCGGGTGCCTCGAGATGGCGGGGATCGGCATCGTCGAGGAAGTCGGCGATCACCGGCAGGCGCGCAGGCCGGCGGTCCATCGAGGGCCGGCACGCCAGCAGCGCGCGGGTGTAGGCGTGGGCCGGCGCGGTGAACACCGCTGCCGTCGCGCCCTCCTCCAGCACCCGCCCCCCGCGCATCACCACCACCCGGTCGGCCAGCTCGCCCACCACGCCCAGGTCGTGGGTGATGAACAGCATGCTCATTCGGCGCTGGCGCTGCAGCCGGCGCAGCAGGTCCAGGATCTGCGCCTGGATGGTGACATCGAGCGCGGTGGTCGGCTCGTCGGCGATCAGCAGTCGCGGCTCGCAGGCGATCGCCATCGCGATCATCACCCGCTGCTGCTGGCCGCCCGAGAGCTGGTGGGGAAAGGCCCGCGCGCGCAGGGCGGGCTCCGGCAGGCCGACCTCGTCGAGCAGTTCGATGGCGCGCGCGCGCGCCGCCGCCGGTGCGAGCCGCCGATGCAGACGCAGCACCTCGGCGATCTGTTCGCCGACCGGGAACACCGGGTTGAGCGAACTCATCGGCTCCTGGAAGACGACCGACAGGCGCGCGCCGCGCAGCGCGCGCAGGCGGGCCGGGGGCGCCCCGATCAGCGACTGGCCCTCGAAGCGGATCTCGCCCGACACCCTCGCGTTGCCGGGCAGCAGCCCCAGGACCGCCATCGCCGAGACGCTCTTGCCGCTGCCCGACTCGCCCACCAGGGCCACCGTCGTGTTCTCGGGCACCTCGAAGGAGACCCCCCGCAAGGCCGGTGCCGGCACGCCGCTCTCGGTGCGAAACGACACCTGCAGGTCGCGCACCGCCAGCAGTTCAGCGCTCACGGTCGACCCCGCGCAAACGCGGATCGAGGGCATCGCGCAAGGCATCGGTGAGCAGCGAGAAGGCGGTCACCAGCACCGCCATGCTCAGCGTGGCCGCCACCAGCTGCCACCACTTGCCCACCACCAGTTCGGCCTGCGCCTCGGACAGCATCGTGCCCCAGGACACCTGATCGAGCGGCACGCCGAAGCCCAGGAACGAAAGAATCACCTCGGCCTTGATGAAGGACACCACATGCTGGGACAGCTGGACCAGCGACACATGACTGACATTGGGCAGGATGTGCACGAACATCCGGGACGCCCGCCCGGCGCCGATCGCCTCGGCCGCGCGCACGTACTCGCGCGAGCGGTGCTTCAGGTATTCGGCGCGCACCAGCCGGTAGATGCCGGTCCAGCCGGTGAGGCCCAGGATCACGATGATGTTGAGCAGGCCCGGGCGCAGCACCGCCGCGAAGGCCAGGATCAGCAGGATGCCCGGGATGGCGGTAAAGACGCTGTAGAACCACTCGAGCAGGTCATCGACCCAGCCGCCGATGAAGCCCGCGCAGGCGCCCAGCACCGTGCCGATCAGGGTGGCCAGCAGCGCCGCCGTCAGACCGACAAACAGCGAGATCTCGGTCCCCTTGATCGCCTTGGCCAGCACGTCGCGACCCCACTTGTCGGCGCCCATCGGCAGGGTCCGGGCGCGCGGCGTTTCGGTGGTGGCGAGTTCGGCGGCACGGCGCGCCCAGGCCTCGTAGGCGGACGCCAGCGGATCGATGTCGGTGAGATCGATGAGGGGGCCCGCCGGCGCGGTGCCGGACGACGCCTCGCGGGCGCTGTCCGCCCCGCTGCCCGCCGGCGATCCGGGCGCCCAGGAAGGGGGCGCATAGGAAATCGCGACCTCGCGGCTCCAGTCGCGCGCCAGCAGCCCCGACCAGGCGCCCAGCATCAGCAGCAGATAAGCCAGGACCACCGCCAGCGCGGCCATCGCCAGCCGGTCGCGCCGCAGCCGTCCCCAGGCCATCGACAGCAGCCCCCCGGTGTGCGCCGGGGGCGCGACCAGCGGCGGGCGGATGGAGGCGGGTGCGACGGCAGACACGGCGGGCGGCTACTTGTAGGTGACCCGCGGATCGGCCGCGCGATAGAGCACGTCGACCAGCAGGTTGATCAGCATGGTGAGCAGCGCCAGGCTGACGGTGACCGCCTTGATGACCGGGAAGTCGCTGCGCTCGACCGCGGTGATCACCTCTCGCCCCAGCCCCGGTATCGAGAAGAACTTCTCGAGCAGGAACGACCCCACGAACACGCCGGGCAGATGGATGGCCACATTGGTGAGGATCGGGATCAGCGCGTTGCGCAGCACATGGCGCAGCATCACCGTGTGCTCGGACAGGCCCTTGGCGCGCGCGGTGCGAACATAGTCCTGGTCGAGTTCCTCGAGAAAGAACGAGCGGTACAGGCGGATCTGCGGCCCGAGCGACACCGCCACCGCGCACAGCACCGGCAGCGGCGCGTAGACCAGCAGGTTGCGCAGCGGATCGTCGCTCCAGCCCTGCACTGGCAGCCAGCCGAGCTGGAACCCGAACAGGTACTGGAAGACGATGATGTAGACCAGAAAGGAGATCGACATCGCGACCGTGCACAGGATCATGATGCCGCGGTCGGTGAGCGAGCCGCGGACATAGGCGACCGCCAGCGCGAGCAGCACGCCCAGCACCGTCTCGAGCAGCAGCACCGGCAGCATGATGGTGAGCGTGGGCCCGATGCGGGTGAGGAAGATGTGCCGGACCTCCTCGTTGGTGGCCCAGCTGCGCCCGAAATCGAAGGTGACGACCTGCTGGGCGAACAGCCCGAGCTGCGCCCACCAGGGCCGGTCGACGCCCAGCGACGCCCGGATCTCCTCGACGCGCACCGGATCGGCGATCAGCCCGGCCAGCTGCTCGGCCGGGTCGCCGCCGACCAGGTTGAACAGGACGAAGATCAGGATCATCACCCCGGCAAGGGTGGGGATCATCTGCCACAGGCGTCGAAGGAGGAAGCTGGCCATCGGGGACGGTTGCGGGTCGGTGCGGGAAAGACCGGGAGGGGCGCGCCGACAAGCATAGAATCGAATTCGGATCCGGCCAAGCCGCCGGTCTTTCGATCCGCCGTCCACCCACGCCC
Source organism: uncultured beta proteobacterium (assembly GCA_903934295.1). Classification (GTDB taxonomy): domain Bacteria; phylum Pseudomonadota; class Gammaproteobacteria; order Burkholderiales; family Burkholderiaceae_E; genus Quisquiliibacterium. The sequence continues at coordinate 23,916 of CAIZNI010000015.1, read as the reverse complement.
GAGCACGCTCATGTTCGCCCGCCTGCTGTCGTCACCGCTGCTGCCCTCACCCCTGCTGCCCTCACCCCTGCTGCTGTCTGCCCTGCTGCGGTCGGCCCTGCTGCGGCCGGCCCTGCTGCGGTCGATCCTGCTGCTCTGCCTGCTGCTGTCGGCCCTGGCCGGTCCTGCCGGGGCCGCACCGGGCGTGGGGGCCGCACCGGGGGCCGGCGACCCGCCGGGGACCGCCGGCGCGGCCCGGGTGCTGCGCTATGCGCTGCCGGTGGCCGAGACCGGCTTCGATCCGCCCCAGATCAGCGACCTCTACTCCGCGACGCTGATCGCGCACATCTTCGACTCGCCGCTGCAGTACGACTACCTGGCGCGGCCCTCGCGGCTGAAAGCCGCCACCGCGACCGCGCTGCCCGAGGTCTCGGCCGATGGCATGACGATCCGGGTGAGCATCCGGCCCGGCATCTTCTTTGCCGACGATCCGATTTTCAAGGGCAAGCCGCGCGAGCTGGTCGCGCAGGACTATGTCTACAGCATCAAGCGGCACTTCGATCCGCGCTGGCGCAGTTCGTCGCTGGGCACCTTCGAGGAGTACCTGATCGGCCTGCGCGAACTGCGCGAGCAGGCCCTCAAGAGCGGCCGCTTCGACTACGACACCGAGGTGGCCGGGCTGCGCGCCCTCGATCGCTACACCTTCGAGCTGCGCCTGCTCAAGCCGAACTTCGTGCTGATCTACGCGCTGGCCGACTGCCGCGCCACCTGCGCGGTCGCCCGCGAGATCGTCGAGGCCCACGGCGACCGGATCATGGAGCATCCGGTGGGGACCGGGCCATTCAAGCTGGCGTTCTGGAAGCGTTCCTCGCGCATGGTCTTCGAACGCAATCCGGGGTATCGCGACGAGCGCTTCGACGCGCAGGCACCCGCCGACGACGCCGGGTCGCAGGCGATCGCCGCGGCGCTGCGCGGACGACGGCTGCCGATGCTCGACCGGGTCGAGATCGATGTCGTCGACGAGGCGCAGCCGCGCTGGCTGGCCTTCCTGAACCAGCAGCACGACCTGATCGAGATGGTGCCCAACGAATTCGCCCAGACCGCGTTCCCGGGCGACCGGCTGGCCGCCTACCTGGTGCGCCGCGGCGTGCGCATGGACCGCTTCGTGCGGCTGGACATCCGCTATACCTTCTTCAACTGGACCGATCCGGTGGTGGGCGGCCCACAGCCGGCGCAGGTGGCGCTGCGCCGGGCAATCTCGCTGGGCTACAACAGCGACGACGACCTGCGCATCCTGCGCCGCAACCAGGCCTTGCCAGCCCATGGGCTGGTGCCACCAGGCGCGGCCGGTCACGACCCGACGCTGCGCAGCGACATGAACGATTACGACCCGGCGCGCGCCAAGGCGCTGCTCGACATCCACGGCTATCGCGACCGCGATGGCGACGGCTATCGCGAGCGGCCCGACGGCCGCCCGCTGGTCCTGGAATTCACCACCGGCAACGACCAGGCGGCCAAGCAGGCCAACGAGCTCTGGAAGCGCAGCATGGACGCGATCGGCATCCGGCTCGCCTTCAAGCGCGCCAAGTGGCCCGAACAGCTCAAGGCGGCGCGGGCCGGCAAGCTGCAGATGTGGTCGGTGGGCGGCGCTTCGTCGGCCCCCGACGCCGACAGCACGCTGTCGTCGCTGTACGGTCCGAACACCGGCCGGCAGAACCTGAGCCGCTTCGACCTGCCGGCCTACAACCGGCTGTACGAGCGGTCAGTGACGCTACCCGATGGCCCTGAGCGCAATGCACTCATCCGCGAGATGACCCGTCTGGTGCTGGCCTACCGGCCCTGGAAAGTGCATGTGCACAGCATCAGCACCGACCTGACCCATTCCCGGGTGGTGGGCTGGAAGGCGCATCCGGTGATGCGGCGCAAATGGGATCACATCGATGTCGACGACAACGCCGCGACCGGCAAGGGCGCGGCCGGGGGCTGAGGGTCGTGCGGGCGCAGGATGGCGGCCCGCGCGACCGATTCAGCGCGGGCGGATGAACGCGTCGCGCTCGGCCTGCACCGCCTCGCGCACCCAGCAGCCCTCGAGATGGTCGTTGACCATTCCCATGCTCTGCATGAAAGCGTAAAGCGTGGTGGGACCCACGAAGGCCCAGCCGCGCCGCTTGAGCTCACGCGACAGCGCCACCGATTCGGGCGAGGTGGTCATGGCACGCAGCACGTCTTCGGTCAGAAGGGGTGCACGCCCGGTGCCATCGGATTCATAGCGCCACAGGAAAGCGGCCAGCGAGCCGGACTCGTCGCGCAGTTCGCGGGCCCGGCGAGCATTGCCGATGGCCGCCTCGATCTTGCCGCGGTGGCGCACGATCCCGGCATCGGCCAGCAGCCGGGCGACATCGGCGGGGCCGAAGCCCGCCACCGTCTCGATGTCGAACCCGGCGAAGGCGGCCCGAAAGGCCTCGCGCTTGCGCAGGATGGTCAGCCACGACAGCCCCGACTGAAAGCCTTCAAGGCACAGCTTCTCGAACAGGCGCCGGTCGTCGGCGACCGGACGGCCCCACTCTTGGTCGTGATATCGGACATAGTCGGGCGGCGCACTGGCGGCCCAGGTGCAGCGCGTGAAGTCAGGGTCTGGCATGGGGGAAGAATAACGGCTCGCCGCCGATCCGGTAGTCGGCGATCGCCTTCTGCCCGGCCGGCGAGACGATCCAGTCGGCAAAGCGCTGGGCCATCGCGGCCTTCACATGCGGATGGCGGGCCGGATCGACGACGATGACGCCATAGGGATTGAACAGCCGCGGATCGCCCTGCAGCACCACCGCCAGTTCGCCGCGATTGCGAAAGCTGAGCCAGGTGCCCCGATCGGCCAGGGTGTAGGCATTGAGCGACGAGGCGATGTTCAGGGTCGGCCCCATCCCCGAGCCGCTCTCCTTGTACCAGGCGGTCTTGAACGACGGCGCGTCGATGCCGGCGGCCTTCCAGTAGCGCAGCTCGGCCGCGTGGGTGCCGCTGCGATCGCCGCGCGACACGAAGGGCTGGCGCGCGGCGGCGATGCGCTGCAGGGCCAGCACCACATCCCGGTGGCCGCCGGCGCCCGCCGTCGCCGGATCGGACGCCGGGCCGATCAGCACGAAATCGTTGTACATGACGTCGCGGCGCGGCAGCCCGAAGCCGTCGGCGACGAACTTGTCCTCGGCTTCGCGGTCGTGCACGAACACCACATCGGCATCGCCGCGCCGGGCAGTGGCCAGCGCCTGGCCGGTGCCCTGCGCAACCACGCGGACCGCGATGCCGGTCTCGCGGGTGAAGATCGGCAGCAGATGACCGAACAGCCCCGACTGCTCGGTCGAGGTGGTGGAGGCCATCACGATGAACCGCTCCTGGGCGCCGGCCGGCAGGCCGGTCAGCGCGGTGGCCGCCAGCAGCAGGCCGAGCAGACCGCGCGCGAGCAGGCGGCGCGCCTGCCGTGCCGCGGCGGGCACCGGATGAACCGATGGCGCACGGTCGGAAAGCGCAGCAGCAGGCAGTGCGGCGCTGGACAGCGGACGTGGGTGAGGGAAACGACAATCGGACATGGGCTTCTCCAGCTCGGGGGTCAGTCGAGCCACTGGCCCGACAGGAATCGACGAAAGGTCTCGTGTCGGGGGGACTCGAAGCAGGCGGGGGCGGGACCCGATTCGAGCACCTGGCCGCGGTGCATGAAGACCACCCGGGTCGCCAGCCGACGGGCCAGCGCCAGATCGTGGGTGGCCATGACCAGACCCACGCCAAGGTCGGCCAGGCCGAGCAGTTCCCGTTCGATCAGCGCCGCCGCGCCGGGGTCCAGGCTGGCGGTGGGCTCATCGAGCAGCAGGCAGTGCGGGTCGAGCGCCTGCGCCCGCGCCAGCGCCACCCGCTGCTGCTCGCCGCCCGACAACCGGCGGGCCGGCCGTTCGGCGGCATAACCCAGACCGATGCGCGAGAGCGCCGCCATCGCCCGATCCCGGCGCTGTCGGGCCGGTACGCCGACCAGCGCGAGGGCGTGTTCGAGGTTGGCCCGCGCCGAGCGACGCAGCATCACCGGCTTCTGAAAAAGATAGGCCAGGCGCAGGTCGGTGCCCACGCCGGCCTCCCAGCCGCGGCTGACCCGCCCGTGGCTGGGCTCGGCCAGACCGTGCATCAGCTGCAGCAGGGTGGTCTTGCCCGCCCCGTTGGGTCCCAGCACCACGGTGCGTTGCGTCAGCGCGAGCCGCAGGCTGACGTCGCGCAGCACCTGGACGTCACCGTGTCGCACCGAGACCGACTCGAACGCGACGAAGGGCCCCTGCCCGACGCTCGGGCCCTGCGCCGGCAGCGGCGGCATCGGGGAGTGCCGCGACTGATCGCTGGCGCTGCTCACCGGCCGGTCCTAGCCGTAGCGCCGTGCGGCATACAGCCGCACCGCGTGGGCGATGGCATTCACGCCGAGCACCAGCAGCACCAGCACCACGCCCAGCCCGAGCGCGAGCGCGAGGTCGCCCTTGCTGGTTTCCAGTGCGATCGCGGTGGTCATCACGCGGGTGACGCCGTCGATGTTGCCGCCGACGATCAGCACCGCGCCGACCTCGGCGGCCGCGCGCCCGAAACCGGCCAGCAGCGCCGTCAGCAGCGAGAACCGCGCCTCCCAGAGCAGGGTGGCCATGGTGGACGCCTTGCCGGCCTTCAGGGAAGCCAGGTAGGGACCGTATTCGGCCAGCGCATCCTCGAGTGTCTGACGCGCCAGCGCGGTGATGAGCGGCGCCACCAGCAGGGTCTGCGCAACCACCATCGCCGCCGGCGTGAAGAGAATCCCCAGTGAACCCAGCGGACCGGCACGCGAGAGCAGCAGATAGACGATCAGCCCGACCACCACCGAGGGCAGACCCATCAAGGCATTGAGCGAGGCGACCAGCGCCGCGCGGCCGCGAAACGGCGTCAGCGCCACCCATGCCGCCAGCGGCAGCGCGATCAGCGCCGCCAGCACGGTGGCAGCGCCGCTGACCTCGATGCTCAGGCGCACGATCGGCCACAAGGCCGGGTCGGCGCCGCCGAGCAGCGCGAGCGCCGATCCGAGGCTTTGCAGGAAATCGTTCATCGGACGCAATCTAGCAAGCCGATACCGACTCGCGTAAGGCGCGTAAAATTTGCACATGACCGATCCACGCCAGATGACCGGGATGGCGCCCTCGCAGTGGCTGACCACCCGCGAGGCGGCCCAGTGGCTGCGGCTGGCGCCGCGCACCCTCTACCACCTGGTGGCGCGCGGCGAGGTGCCGCATGCCCGGGCCCGCGGCAAGCTGCTGTTCGAGCGCAGCGCGCTGCAGGGCTGGGTCGCGGCCCAATCGGCCGGCACGCTCGAGACCGCGGGACTGAACCCGCCAGCGATCATCGCCGGCAGCCACGACCCGCTGCTGGAGTGGGCGCTGCGCGAATGCCGCAGTGGCCTCGCCTTGTCCGCCCTGGGCAGCACCGACGGGCTGGACCGGCTGGTGTCGCGCACCGCCTGCGCGGCGCTGCTGCACATCCCCAACCTGGCCGACCCGGGCTTCAACCACGAGGCGATCGCCGCCCGCGCGCCCGGTCAGCCGCTGGTGATGCTGCAGTGGGCGCGGCGCGAGCAGGGACTGCTGGTGGCGCCGGGCAATCCGCTGGGCATCGCGCGGCTGGCGGACCTGGTTCGACCGCGCCGGCGGATCGTGATGCGCCACCCGGGCGCGGGCAGCCACCTGCTGCTGCTGCGCCTGCTGCGCGCCGACGGCCTGTCGGCCGGTGCGCTGCGCACCGTGTCAGCGGTGGCCTCGGGCGAGACCGATGTCGCCCAGGCGGTGCGCGAGGGGGTGGCCGATGCCGGCTTCGGCATCCGCGCGGCAGCCGCGGGCGCCGGCCTGGGCTTCGTGCCCCTGGCCTGGGAAACGGTGGACCTGGTGATGTGGCGCCGCCTGGCGTTCGAGCCCCCGCTGCAGGCCCTGCTCGCCTTCGCCCGAACGCGCGCCTTCTCGCGCCAGGCCGCCCGCCTGCAGGGCTACGACCTGACCGACGCCTTGCGGGTGCGGCTGAACGCCTGATGCCCCCGGGGAGCCGGCGCGCACGGCCCTGGCAGTGCCGGCGCGCACGGCTCGCGCCGCCGGCTCAGCCGCCCACCCCGGCCGTCCTGAGCCAGCGCACCAGGTCCGCGGCCCCCATCGCACCGCTCACCCGGGCCACCTCGCGGCCCCCGGAAAACAGCGCCAGGGTCGGGATGCTGCGGATGCCGTGGCGCTGGGCGAGCGCCGGGTTCGCTTCGGTGTCGACCTTGGCGAAACTGACCCGGCCCTGCATCTGGCCGGCCGCCGCTTCGAACTGCGGCGCCATCGAGCGGCAGGGCCCGCACCAGGGCGCCCAGAAATCCACCAGCACCGGCATTTCGTGGCGGGCGAGCAGGCGCTCGAAGCCCGGCTCATCGAGCGCGCGCACCTTCGCACCGGCCAGATCGGCGCCGCAACGCCCGCACACCGGCCGATCGCCGCGCCGCTCATCGGGCACGCGATTCACCGTGGCACAATCGGGACACACCAGCTGCATCTGAATTCCCTCCCCTGCGGGGCAAACCCTGCCCTCCGACAGTCGATATGGGGCTGACGCGGTCCCGCACAAGCACCCGCGGAAAACACCACCATGAGCGAGCCCCGATCCGCCCTGTATTTTCTCGGCCCGCAATGGTTCGCACCCGTCATGGGCTGGTGCGGCCTGACGCTGGCCTGGCATCGCGCCGGGTCGATGCTCGGCGAACCGGCGCACCGGCTCGCCCAGGGGTGCGGCGCGATCGCGGCGCTGATCTTCTGCGCGGTACTGGCCGGCGCGCTGCTGCGGCTGGTGCGCCACCCGGACGCCCTGCCGGAGGACCTTGCCCACCCGGTGCGTCAGGGATTCGCCGCGGCCTTTCCGGTCTCGTTCATCCTGTTGGGCGCGGTCGCGGTGGCGCTGGACCTGCCCGCGTGGGCGGGACGCAGCCTCTGGGCGATCGGCCTCGCGCTGCAGCTGACGGTGACCACCTGGCTGATCTCGCGATGGATGCGCGGCCAGTTGCCCTGGGCCTCGCTCACACCGGTCCTCTACATCCCGATCGTGGGCAACATCCTGGTGCCCCTGGCCGGGGTCCCGCTGGGTCATGCGGAGCTGAGCTGGGCCTTCTTCGGGATCGGCGCTTTTTTCTGGCCGGTGGTGACCGCAATGCTGCTGGTGCGCCAGGCCCAGCAGCCGCTGCCCGACCGGCTGGCGCCCTCGTGGTTCATCACGGTGGCGCCGCCGTCGGTGGCGGGCGCCTCGGGGCTGGCGCTCGGCGCGCCGGCGCCACTGGCCTTCGCGGCACTGGGCGTGGCAAGCCTGCTGCTGCTGGCCAGCGCCACCCGGGTGCCGGCCATGCTGCGCTCTGGCTTCGGCATGCCGGCCTGGGCCGCTTCCTTCCCGCTGGCGGCCTTCGCTGCACTGCTGCTGCGCACGGCCGCCGACACCCCCGCCCTGCAACTGCCCGGTGTGGCGATGCTGGCGGTGAGTTCACTGGTGATCGCCGGCCTGACGCTGGCCACCCTGAAAGGACTGCGCGCGGGCACGCTGCTGGCGCCCGAACCGGTTGCCACGCTGACGGTGCAGCCGAACGCGCCGCCCGCTCGCTGAGAAAAGAAAATACCTTTCGGCGGGGATTATCAGGAATCGGAGCCAAGCGCCGAGGGATCGGAGCCAACTCCGAAGGAATCGAAACCAACCCCGGTTCCTGACATCCATCGACGCCAAATACCAGGCCGGCGGCTTCCTCGCGAAAAACCGGCGCCTGACGACGCCGGATTCAACAACTGTTTTCGTCAGCCAATAATCAACCCGCCCCGGGTTTCAATCCCCGACATTACTTGATCAGCAGATCATCCAGGCTGCGGCCGTTGCCGAGTTCGGCAACCACCCAGTTCGGCTGACGGCCACGACCGGTCCAGAGCTCGCCGGCGGGACCCTGGTATTTCGGCGCCACCTTGCGTCCGGCGGTCGAGCGGCGCTTCTTGCGCGCGCCCTTGGCCTCGGCCGAGGCGGCCTTGGCCGCGATGCGGGCGGCGATCTTGCCGCCGGCTTTCGGTGCCCGAACGGCCGGCGCAGCGGCCAGACCCAGATCGGCAGCCGTCAGCCCGAGTTCGGCAATTTTCTTCTTGATGTCGCGGATGGCGGAGGCGGTTTCTTCCTTGCGCGCCTGGGCTGCCTTGCGCTGCAACTCCTCGATCTGGACCTGAATATCTCGGTAGGTGGACATCTTATTCTCCTCGGTGGGCCGCGATCATAACTCGAATAATACTGCCCTGCATACTGCAGGATATGTAACAGTATAATCAACCGATATGGAACCCGTTCTCAATATCGCCGCCTACCGCTTCGCCCACCTGCCGGACGCGCGCGAACTGCAGCCGGGGCTGCTTCAGGCCGCCCGGTCGCTGGACCTGAAGGGCACCATCCTGCTGGCCGAAGAGGGAATCAATCTGGTCCTGGCCGGGACCCCGCAGGCCATCTCGGAAATGGTCGGGACATTGCGCGGCGATTCCCGACTGGCCGATATGGACATCAAGGAAAGCTGGTCAGCGGCGCAACCGTTTCGCCGGCTGCGGGTCAAGGTCAAGGCGGAAATCATCCGGATGAACCAGCCGGCGATCCGGCCCGCTGCCGGCCGGGCGCCGGCCGTCGATCCGCTGACCCTGAAGCGCTGGCTCGACCAGGGCCACGACGACACCGGCAGGCCGGTCGTCACGCTCGACACCCGCAACGGTTTCGAGGTCGATCACGGCGCCTTCGACAACTGCCTGGACTGGCGGCTGGAGAAATTCAGCGATTTCCCCCAGGCGCTGGCCAGACACCGCGATGAACTGACCGGCAAGACGGTGGTCAGTTATTGCACCGGGGGCATCCGCTGCGAAAAGGCGGCGATCGCGCTGCAAGATGCCGGCATCGCCAATGTCCATCAGCTCGACGGCGGCATCCTGCGCTATTTCGAACGCGCTGGCGCCCATCATTTCAGGGGCCGCTGTTTTGTGTTCGACGAACGGGTGGCGCTGGCACCCGATCAGGATGCCGATGCGGCCAGCGCGGCACGCCGCCAGAGGTGCATCACCGAGTAGGAACGCCACGGGCGCCAGACCTGCGCGCGCGCAGCCGCCTGGGCCGGGGTGCGGGCATCGAGTACCCGCATCAGCACCAGGTCGGCGGCGGGGAAGGCATCCGGGCAGGCCAGGGCGCGCATCGCCACATACTGGGCGGTCCAGTCGCCGACGCCGCGCAGGCTGCGCAAGTGGCGCATCGCCGGCTCGACCGGCGCCCCCGCCTCGAGCACCAGACCGTCATGGGCGACGGCGTGCGCGATCGCCAGGATGGCCGCGGCGCGGGTGCGGATCAGACCGCACTCGCGCAGGTCATCGGGGGTGAGGGCGGCCATCGTGACCGCATCCGGAAAGGCGATGCCCGGGCAGGCCGGTATCGCGAGAGCCGGCGGGTCAGCGGTGGCAGGCGCGCCAGGTGCGCCCCGCGGGCCAGCCGGGCCCGGCGCGCGCGGCGCACCGGGCGGCGCCACGGACGATTCGGACGCCAGCGGATGACCGAAGCGGGCGGCCAGCCGACCGGCCAGGGTGTGCGCGGCCTTGACCGTCACCTGCTGGCCCAGGACCGCACGCACCGCGAGTTCGAAGCCATCCACCGTGCCCGGCACCCGCAGGCCCGGCGCATCGGCGGCCAACTCGCCCAGCACCGCATTGATGACCAGCGGGCGAGCATCGAGATCGAACACCCGGCGCAGCGCCGCCAGCGCCAGACCGGCCACCGGCAGCAGGCCGGCGTCCAGTTCGACCGCGATCGCCTGCCGCCCGGGCAGCCAGCGCGCCGACAGCCAGCCGATCGCCCAGCCCGAGCCCTGCGGCAGGCGCAGCACGCGCCGGTAGGTGGCGTCTTCGATGTGCTCGACCCCGGCGATCAGCCGGCGTCCGAGAAAGCCCAGCATCCAGTCCCAGTCGAAGGGGGCCGGGCAGGCCAGTTCGAAGCAGCCGGGGCCGGTCGGATCACTCACCGCCCCCCGGGCTGCGCTCGCCATGACCGCTCAGCCAGCGCTGGCGACGAAGGGGTGGTGGGCGATCCAGTGATCGGCGATGTCGATGCGCCGGGCCACCCAGACGCGGTCGTGACGCTCGATGTGATCGAGAAAGCGCTGCAGCGCCGCGAAACGGCCGGGCCGCCCGAGCAGCCGGCAGTGCATGCCGATCGACATCATCTTGGGCGACTCCTCGCCCTCGGCGTAGAGGACGTCGAAGCTGTCGCGCAGGTAATCGAAGAAATGCTGGGCGGTGTTGAAGCCCTGCGGCGAGGCGAAGCGCATGTCGTTGGCGTCCAGCGTGTACGGAACGACCAGGTGCGGCACCTGGCGCCCGTCGGTCGTGCCGACCTGGCTCCAGAAGGGCAGATCGTCGCCGTAATAGTCGGAGTCGTAACGAAAGCCGCCGTGCTCGACCACCAGGCGGCGGGTGTTCGGGCTGTCGCGCCCGGTGTACCAGCCCAGGGGCGCGTGCCCGGTCAGTTCGCGCAGGATCTCGACCCCGCGACGCAGGTGATCGCGCTCGACCGACTCCTCGGCGTCCTGGTAATGGATCCAGCGCCAGCCGTGGCAGGCGATCTCGTGGCCGAGTTCGACGAACGCGCGGGTCACCTCCGGATGGCGCTGCAAGGCCATCGAGACGCCGAACACCGTCAGCGGCAGGCCGCGGCGCTCGAACTCGCGCAGGATGCGCCAGACGCCGGCCCGCGAACCGTATTCGTAGATCGACTCCATGCTCATGTGGCGCGCCGGATAGGCAGCGGCGCCGACGATCTCGGACAGGAACTGTTCCGAGCCGGGATCGCCGTGAAGCACGCAGTTCTCGGCGCCCTCCTCGTAGTTCAGCACGAACTGCACCGCCACCCGGGCGCGGCCCGGCCAGTTGGCGTGCGGCGGGTGGCGGCCGTGGCCGATCAGGTCGCGGGGATAGGAAGCGGTGGTGTCCATGGATTCGGGCCGATAGGGTTGCGAAGGCGGTTGGCGTCCCATCGGCACGCCAACCGCGAAGCGCAGATTATCGCGTGCCCTGGCCGCCGTCACCCGGCAGGCGCGAACTCCACCAGCAGGTCGCGCGCGGCGATGGTCTCGCCGGTGCGCACATGCACCGAGCGGACGACGCCATCGCGCTCGGCGCGCACCTGGGTCTCCATCTTCATCGCCTCCAGCGAGACCAGCGGATCGCCGGCCCGAACCGCCTGGCCAGGCTTGACCGACACGGTGACCACCATGCCGGGCATCGGCGCGGCCACCTGGGCCGGATTGGCCGGATCGGCCTGCGGACGCTGCTCGCGGCGCGGCGCGCCGGCCTTGTCGACCCGCATCGCGCGGGCCTGGCCGTTGAGCTCGAAGAACACCTTCACCACGCCCTCTTCCTCGGCCGGCGCGGTGCCCTGCATGCGGATGACCAGCGTCTTGCCCGGATCGAGATCGACCGCGATCTCGTCGCGATCGGCCATGCCGTAGAAGAACGCCGCGGTGGGCAGCACGCTCACGTCGCCGAAGCGCCGGTGGTGATCGGAGAACTCGCGATAGACCTTCGGGTACATCAGCCACGAGGCCAGCGCGTTGTCGTCGATCTGGTGCCCGCAGACGCGTTCGGCCTCCTGGCGGGCCGCCTCGAGATCGACCTCGGGAATGCTGTCGCCCGGCCGGTAGGGCCTGGGCGGGTCGGCCTTGAGGACCTTGCGCGACAGCGCCGCCGGAAAACCGTCGGGCGGAAAGCCCAGCTCGCCCTTGAACAGCGACACCACCGATTCGGGGAACGCGACCTCGCGCGCCGGATCCTGGACCTGCTGCACGGTGAGGTCGTTGGCCACCATCGACAGCGCCATGTCGCCCACCACCTTCGAGGTCGGGGTGACCTTCACAATGTCGCCGAACAGGTGATTGACCTCGGCATACGCGCGCGAAACCTCGGGCCAGCGGTGCTCCAGACCCATGCCGCGCGCCTGTTCGCGCAGGTTGGTGTACTGACCGCCCGGCATCTCGTGGTTGTAGACGTCGGCGGTGCCGCTGCGGATGTCGGACTCGAAGGCACCGTAATGGCGGCGCACGCCCTCCCAGTAGTGCGAGATCTCGAGCATCGCGGCCAGGTCGATGCCGGCCGGGACACCGTCGGTGCGGCCGGCGCGAAAGCGCGGGTCACGGTCCGAGCCGGCCAGCGCGGCGACGATCGCCGAGAGGTTGGGCTGGGAGGTGAGCCCGCTCATCGCATCCATCGCGCCATCGACCGCATCGGCGCCGGCCTCGATCGCGGCCAGAATCGACGCCGCGCCGGCGCCGCTGGTGTCGTGGGTGTGGAAATGGATCGGCAGCCCGGTCTCTTCCTTGAGCGTGCGCACCAGCAACGAGACGGCGCGCGGGCGTGCCAGGCCGGCCATGTCCTTGATGCCCAGCACATGCACGCCGGCGTCGCGCATCTGGCGCGCGATGTGCACGTAATAACGCAGGTCGTACTTGCGGCCGTGATCGAAGACATCGGCGGTGTAGCAGATCGCACCCTCGCACAGGGCGCCCGTCTCGAGCACCGAGTCGATCGCCACCCGCATGTTGCTCACCCAGTTGAGCGAGTCGAACACCCGGAAGATGTCGACCCCGGTGGCCGCGGCCTGGCGCACGAAGAAGCGCACCACGTTGTCGGCATAGTTGGTGTAGCCCACCGCGTTGGAGCCGCGCAGCAGCATCTGCAGCGCGATGTTGGGGACCGCCTCGCGCAGCTGCGCCAGGCGCTGCCACGGGTCCTCCTTCAGGAAGCGCATCGCGACATCGAAGGTGGCGCCGCCCCAGCATTCGAGCGAAAACAGGCCCGGCAGGCGGCGCGCGTAATGCGGCGCGATCCGCAGCATGTCGGCGGTGCGCATCCGGGTGGCCAGCAGCGACTGGTGGGCGTCGCGCATGGTGGTGTCGGTGAGCAGCGCGCGCTCCTCGGCCAGCATCCAGCTGGCAAAGCGCGCCGGGCCGAGTTGCTTGAGCAGCGTGCGCGTGCCCGGGGGCGGGGGGGCCAGCAGATCGGTGCGCGGCAGCCGCAGGCTGACGTGGGTCAGGTCGGGGCGCACGCGCCCGGCCATGTCGGGGTTGCCGTTGACCGTCACCTCGCCCAGGTAGCGCAGCACCCGGGTGGCACGGTCGCGCCGGCGGGTGAACTTGACCAGTTCCGGCGTGTCGTCGATGAACCGGGTGATCACCGTGCCGGCGACGAACTGCGGATGGTTGATGACGTTCTCGACGAACTGCAGGTTGGTCGTCACGCCCCGGATCCGGAACTCGCGCAGACCGCGATCCATCCGCCGGATCGCCTCGGCGGAGGTCGGCGCCCAGGCGGTGACCTTGACGAGCAGCGAGTCGTAATACGGCGTGATCACCGCCCCGGTGTAGGCGGTGCCGCCGTCCAGCCGCAGACCGAAACCGGCGGCACTGCGATACGCGGTGATGCGGCCGTAGTCGGGGGTGAAGCCGTTCTCCGGATCCTCGGTGGTGATCCGGCACTGCAGCGCATGGCCGTTCAGGCGGATGTCGGACTGGTTGGGCACCGGGCAGTCGGCGTCGCCGATGCGCGCGCCCTCGGTGATGCGGATCTGCGACTTCACGATGTCGATGCCGGTCACCTGCTCGGTGACGGTGTGCTCGACCTGGATGCGCGGATTGACCTCGATGAAATAGAAGCGGCCGGTGTCGGCGTCCATCAGGAACTCGACCGTGCCGGCATGGGTGTAGCCCACCGCCCGACCGAGGGCCAGCGCCGACTCGCACAGGGCCTGGCGGCCGGCTTCATCCAGATACGGGGCGGGCGCGCGCTCGACGACCTTCTGGTTGCGCCGCTGGACCGAGCAGTCGCGCTCGAACAAATGAACCAGGTTGCCGTGGGTGTCGCCCATGATCTGAACCTCGACATGGCGGGCGCGGCGCACCAGCTTCTCGAGATAGACCTCGTCGTTGCCGAAGGCGGCGGCCGCCTCGCGGCGCGCGGCGCCGAGTTGCCCGGCCAGGTCGGCTTCGTTCTCGATCACCCGCATGCCCCGGCCCCCGCCGCCCCAGCTCGCCTTGAGCATCAGCGGATAGCCGACCTCGCCGGCGGCGCGCAGCGCGGCCTGCAGGTCGGCGCCGGCGGCCGACTCGCGCTGCTCGGCGCTGGCCTCGGGGCCGAGCACCGTGCACGGCAGCGGTGCGGTCGCCGGCATCACCGGCACGCCGGCGGCCACCGCGGCATTGCGCGCGGCGACCTTGTTGCCCAGGGTGGTCATCACCTTGGGCGAGGGTCCGATGAAACGGATGCCGGCATCGGCGCAGGCCTGCGCGAAGGTCGGGTTCTCCGACAGAAAACCGTAGCCCGGGTGGATGGCATCGACCTTGGACAGGCGCGCGATGCGGATGATGTCGTCGATGTCCAGATAGGCCTGCAGGGGCTTGCGGCCCTCGCCCACCAGATAGCTCTCATCGGCCTTGAACCGGTGCAGCGCGAAGCGATCCTCGTTGGCGTAGATGGCGACGGTGCGGATGCCGAGTTCGGCCGCGGCCCGCATCACGCGGATCGCGATCTCGGAACGATTGGCGACCAGCAGCGATTGAATGCGACGCATGGGAGGGCTCCGCGAAAACAGGGTGGGGCAGGACGGCGCAGGATGGGGCCTCTGGCCGGCACCCGCAATGTTGCAATGCAGCGTAACGGATCACCGACCGCGCGGCAAATATCGCCTCAGGTTTGCGGTCTGGCGCCGTCGATCGGGCGGTCCGGGCGGCGCCACCGCACCGGCGTAAACTCATCTCCGACACGCACCCCGCCGGCAAAGCGCGACGCCGGTGCGACACGCAAGCGCGCAGGCCGTTCATTTTCAAACCGCCCGATGAACCGATCCCGCCCCATCCCTGCCACCCTTGCGCGACGCCCCGCACCAGCCGCCATCCGCTGGCGCGCGGCCATCGCGCTGTCGGCCCTGCTGCTGACCGGCGCCTGCGGCGGCGGCGGAGGCGGGGGCGCACCACCGCCCACCGCATCGGGCCTGCCCGACCAGACCGGCTGCGCCTTTCGCTACACGCTGACCTCGAACCCGGTGCTGATCGGCGCCGATCCGCTGCTCGACGCCCAATGGCATCTGGCCAACACCGGTCAGAGCGGGGGCATCGCCGGCGAGGATTTGCGCGCCCGTGCGGCCTGGGCCATCACCCGCGGCGAAGGCGCGCGGGTCGCGGTGATCGATGACGCGATCGAGATCGTGCACCCCGATCTGGTGGCCAACGTGGTCGGCGCAGCCGGCTACAACTACCGTCCGGCGGTCCTGGGCAATCCCTATCCCCTGCCCTGCGCGGCCGACGAGGACCACGGCACCGCGGTGGCCGGCGTGATCCTGGCGCGCGACAACAACCTGACCGGCGGCGCCGGTGTGGCACCGCGGGCGGCGCTGGTCGGCTACAACCCGCTGAGCACCGGCTTCAGCGCCGACATCGCCGACGCGCTGGGCCGCGGTCTGTCCGACACCGGCATCTTCAACAACAGCTGGGGGTCGCCCGACGACGGCACGCTGCATCGCGTCGACGCCAGCTTCCAGTCGGCGATCGACCGCGGCACCGCCAGCGGGCGCGGCGGTCGCGGCGCGGTGTATGTGTTCCCGGCCGGCAACGGCGGCTGCTATGCCACTCGCCCGGGCAGCGGCGCGTGCATCGGCGAGACCGCGGGCATGGACGGTTACCTGAATCACCCGGGCGTGATGGTCGCCTGCACCGTCGATCACCGCGGCCGCAAGCCCCGCTACGCCGAGACCGGCGCCAATCTGCTGGTGTGCGGACCGGGCTCCAACGACGGCGCCACCGCGAGCATCACCACCCTCGCGCCGCAGGGCGGATTCCGCAGCCAGTTCAACGGTTCCTCGGCGGCCGCCCCGATGGTCTCGGGCGTGGCTGCGCTGATGCTCGCGCACAACCCGCTGCTGACCTGGCGCGACGTGCGCCTGATCCTGGCCCAGACGGCGCGGCGCAACGACGCCGCCGACCCGGGCTGGGTCAACGGTCCGGCCGGGCTGGCTCACCACCCGAGCTATGGTTTCGGCGTTGCCGATGCGCAGGCCGCGCTCGCCGTCGCCCGGAACTGGCCCTCGGTGGGCGGCAGCGCCAGCCTGCGCAGTTGCGGACCCTATGTGCGCACGCCCGGCCTCGCGCTGCCCGATGTGTCGGGCGTCGGCTCGATCACACGCGAGGACAGTCTCACCGTCGGCGCCGAATGCCCGATCTCGAAGATCGAATACGTCGAGATCGATTTCAGCGCCAACCATCCCTATTCGGGCGACTTGCGCATCCGCCTGATCAGCCCCGGCGGGCTGGTGAGCGAGCTGGCCGCCGAGCGCGTGTGCGAAGGCGTCTGCGGTCAGTACGACGGCTGGCGCTTCGGCGCGGTGCGGCACCTGAACGAGTCACCGGGGGGCACCTGGCGTTTGCAGGTGACCGACGCGCAGGCGGGCGATGAGGGCACCTGGCAGGCCTGGGGCCTGCGGTTCCAGGGACGATGATCATGCGAGCAACCCGATGGCTCCTGTCCGGGGCAATGATGGTCTTCCTGGGCACGCCGGCCCTGGCCCAGCAGCACTACTGGTACGACGGCGCGACCCGCCGGCCGCTGTGGGCCGAGCCGGGCGTGGTCGCCGATTTTTCGGGGCCGACGCGGGAGAAGTCGGCGGTGGTGAGCCCGTCGGCCCTGGTCAAATCCGACGCCCGGCGGCAATCGCCGGTGTTTCGTGACCAGGCCCAGTCCGGCGGCCCGGCACGCGCCCTGCCGGGGGGCGTGCTGATCCGGTTCGCGCCCGGCGTCACCGCGGCCGAGCGCCAGGCGGCGCTGGCCCGTCACGGCCTGACGGTGCTGCGGGAAAACGGTCCGGGCAGTGGCAGCTGGCTGATCGAGTCGCCGGCGGGCGAGGCGTCGCTGGCGCTGGCCAACCGGCTGCATGAAAGCGGCGACTTCGAAGCGGCGGCACCGAACTGGTGGCAGCCGCGGCGGCTGAAGTAGGCGCCGCGGCGGCTGAAGTAGGCGCCGCGGCGGCTGAAGTAGGCGGCGCGGCGCCTGAAGTAGGCGCCGCGAGGGCCAACAGGCCCCGCCCAGGCTCAGCGCGGGTTTTCGAAGAACAGGTAATTCGTGGCGTAGTCGCTGACCTCGAAGTACACCCGCTTCTCGCCGGCGTCGGCCACGCCGTTGAGGTTCTCGTCGAGGATGCCGTAGCCGAACCGGTAGGGCCGCGGCTTCTGGTCGTCGGTGCCCAGCGCGGTCGACATCTTGTCGATCGACAGGAACCGGCGCATCACCTTGTCGCCCGCATAGATCTCAAGCACGCCGTTGGTGCCAGTCCAGTTCTGGATGCTGCGCTGGATCTTGTTCTGTGTTTCCTGGGTACACCCGCCCAGCAGGGCCGAACCGATGAGCGCAAAAGCAGCCAGCTGCACGCGCCAGCCGATAAGATTAGGCTCAACGGTAGAATGGGTATCGACCATTGGTGAACTCCATGAAGAAAGTCATGCCTGTCACTGTCAGGCGGCTGGACTATACCCCGCCGCCCTATCAGGTGCAGACCCTCGATCTCACGCTGGAACTGGCTCCCCGGGCCACGATCGTGACAGCGGTTTCACGCCTGACGCGCCAGCCGGGCGAGCCGCCGTGCGCGCTGCGCCTGGACGGGGAACTGCTCACGCTGGTGTCGGTGGCAATCGACGGCCGGATCCTCGCGGACGAGGAGTTCGAGGTCGACGACAGGTGCCTGCGCATCGTCGCGCCGCCCGCCGACTTCGAGCTGTGCATCGTCAACCGGATCGACCCGGTGGGCAACACCGCGCTGTCGGGGCTGTTCGTGTCGAACGACAACTTCTACAGCCAGTGCGAGGCCGAGGGTTTCCGCCGCATCACCTTCTTTCCCGATCGCCCCGATGTGATGGCGCGCTACCGGGTCACCCTGATCGGCGACCGGGAGCGGCTACCGGTGCTGCTGTCCAACGGCAACCTGATCGAGCAGGGGGACTGGCCGGCGCTGGCCGACGGGCGCGCGCGCCATTTCGCGCGCTGGGAAGACCCGTTCCCGAAACCCAGCTACCTGTTCGCGGTGGTGGCCGGTCGGCTGGAGTCGGTCGAGGAGCGGCTCACCACCGGCTCGGGACGCGACGTGCTGCTGCAGATCTGGGTCGAGCCGGGCAACCGCGGCAAGACCGGGCACGCGATGCGCGCGCTGGTGAACTCGATCCGCTGGGACGAGCAGCGCTTCGGTCTGGAGCTCGATCTGGACCGCTTCATGATCGTCGCGGTGAGCGACTTCAACATGGGGGCGATGGAGAACAAGGGCCTGAACATCTTCAACACGAAGTATGTGTTCGCGCACCCGGGCATCTCGACCGATGCCGACTTCGCTGCGGTCGAGGCGGTGGTCGGGCACGAGTATTTCCACAACTGGACCGGCAACCGGGTCACCTGCCGCGACTGGTTCCAGCTGACGCTGAAGGAAGGCCTGACCGTCTTTCGCGATCAGGAGTTCTCGGCCGACCGGCTCGCCGGCGAGTCGAGCTCGCCCCGGGCGGCCGCCAGCGCCCGGGCGGTCAAGCGCATCGGGGATGTGCGCAGCCTGCGCGCGGCCCAGTTCCCGGAAGACGCCGGCCCCATGGCCCACCCGATCCGCCCGGATGCGTACCAGGAGATCAACAACTTCTACACGATGACCATCTACGAAAAGGGCGCCGAGGTGGTGCGCATGCTCCAGACGCTGGTCGGGCGCGACGGTTTCCGGCGCGGCATGGACCTGTACTTCGAGCGCCACGACGGGCAGGCGGTCACCTGCGACGACTTCGTCGCCGCGCTGGCCGACGCCAACCACCGCGACTTCACCCAGTTTGGCCGCTGGTACTCGCAGACCGGTACACCGCGACTGGCGGTCAGCGGCCGCTTCGAGGCCGCTGCGCGGACCTACACCCTCGAGGTGGCGCAGACCAACCCGGGTGCGCCGGGGCCGCTGCACCTGCCGCTGGCCATCGGGCTGGTCGGGCCGCACGGACATGACCTGCGGCTGCGCCTGAGCGGGGAAGCGGATGCGATCGATGGGGCCGAACCCGGCGCCGGCGACGGGCACGCCACCACCCGGGTGCTCGAGATCACCGACACCCGCCAGCGATTCGTGTTCACCGGAATCGACTCGGCGCCGGTCCCGTCGCTGCTGCGCGACTTCAGCGCGCCGGTGATCGTCGACTTCGACTACACCGATCAGGATCTGGCCTTCCTGGCCGCGCACGACGCCGACCCGTTCAACCGCTGGGAGGCCGCGCAGCGCCTGGCCATCGCCTCGCTGACCGCCGGTGTTCGCGGTGAACCGGTCGATCAGGCGGGGCACACGCTGGCGCAGGCCTGGGGTCGGGTGCTGGCCGATCCGTCGCTCGATCCCGCGTTCCAGGATCTGATGATGACCTTGCCCGGCGAAGGCGTGATCGCCGAGCAGTTGCCGGTGGTCGACCCGGATGCCCTGCGGGCGACACGCCAGGCCATGGGCCGGCACCTGGGCCGCACGCACCAGGCGGACTGGGCTCGCGCCCATGCCACGCTGGCGCCCGCCGGGCCCTTCGAGCCCAGTGCTGCCCAGGCCGGGCGGCGCGCGCTGCGCAATCTGGCGCTGTGGTACTGGGCGATGTCGGGCGCGCCGCAGGCGGTGCAGGCCGCTGTGGCGCAGTTCGAGGGCGCCGACAACATGAGCGCGCGCCAGGGCGCGCTGGTCGCCCTGATGGCGGCGAACGCACCGGCCGCCGCCGAGGCGCTCGCGCGCTTCGAGCGCGAACTCGGCCACGAGCCGCTGGCCATGGACAAATGGTTCACGCTGCAGGCGAGCGCCCACCGGGCACCGGGCGGCGAACCGGTCCTGGCACAGGTTCACCGCCTGATGTCGCACCCGGCGTTCTCGCTGCGCAACCCGAACAAGGTGCGGGCCTTGATCGGGGGGTTCTGCATGGGCAATCTGGCCGAATTCCACCAGGCCGACGGCTCGGGCTACCGGTTCTGGGAAACCATGATCGGCGAACTCGACCCGATCAATCCGCAGGTGGCGGCCCGGATCGCCCGCGCGATGGACCGCTGGCGCAAGTTCACCCCCGACCGCCAGGCACAGGCGCAGGCGGCGCTGCAGCGGGTGGCGGCACGAGAAAAGCTGTCCGGCGATGTCCGGGAAATCGTTGAGCGGGCGCTGGCGGGCGGCTGAAATCGCCCGCCCGACACCCGAGTGCGGCATTTGCCGGATCGAACACCGGAGCGGTCGGCGATAATGTCGGCTTTCCCAGGGAACCCCGGAGCCCCCCGTCGATGAATCGCATCAGCCTTACCCAATACCTGGTCGAGAAGCAGCGCGAGAAAGGCCTGATCCCCGGCGAGCTGCGCATGCTGCTGGAGGTGGTCGCCCGCGCCTGCAAGCGGATCAGCTACGGCGTGGGCAAGGGCGCACTGGGCGGCATGCTGGGCGAGGCCGGCTCCGAGAACGTGCAGGGCGAATCGCAGAAGAAGCTCGATGTGATCGCCAACGAAACCCTGCTCGAGGCCAATCTGTGGGGCGGCCACCTGGCGGCGATGGCCTCCGAGGAAATGGACCATCCGCACGCGATCCCCAACCGCTACCCGATGGGCGAATTCCTGCTGCTGTTCGATCCGCTGGACGGCTCCTCGAACATCGATGTGAATGTCTCGATCGGCACCATCTTCTCGGTGCTGCGGCTGCCCGAAGGCGTCAGCGATCCGCTCGAGGAACACTTCCTGCAGCCCGGCCATCGGCAGATCGCCGCCGGCTACGCGGTCTACGGCCCGTCGACGCTGCTGGTCCTTACGGTGGGCGACGGCGTGGCCTGCTTCACCCTCGAGCGCGAGACCGGCAGCTGGTGGCTGAGCGAAGACCGCATGCAGATCACGCCCGAGACCGGCGAGTTCGCGATCAACGCCTCGAACATGCGCCACTGGCAGCCGCCGGTGCGCCGCTACATCGATGAACTGCTGGCCGGGCGGACCGGTCCGCGCGGGCGCGACTACAACATGCGCTGGGTCGCCTCGATGGTGGCCGATGTGCACCGCATCCTGATCCGCGGCGGCATCTTCATGTACCCGGCCGATGCGCGCGAGCCCGACAAGCCCGGCAAGCTGCGCCTGCTCTACGAGGCCAACCCGATGAGCTTCCTGGTCGAACAGGCCGGCGGCGCGGCCACCAACGGGCGCACCCGGATCCTCGACCTGCAGCCGACCAGCCTGCATGAGCGGGTGGCGGTGTTCATGGGATCGCGCACCGAGGTCGAGCGGGTCACGGGTTATCACCAGCCCTGAGCGCGGGCGCGGTGTGCTGGGCGCGGGCGCGGCGTGATCAGCCTGCGGTGAGGTCGAGCCAGACCCGGCGCAGGGTCGGGTCCTGCGGATCGGTGACGCGCGTGAAACCCAGGAAGCTCATCAGGCCCAGCATCCGCGAATTGGTCGCCAGCACATAGCCTTCGATGCGCTGCAGGCCCTTCAGACGCGCGGCATCGACGATCGCGCGCATCAGCGTCGCCCCCAGGCGTTCGCCCTGCCAGTCGTCGGCGATCGCCACCGCGAACTCGCAGCTGACCCGGTCCGGGTTGAGCAGGTAGCGCACCACGCCCACGATCCGCTCGTCCTCGCCCGCGCCCTGGACGGCGACCAGCGCGAGCTCGCGGTCATAGTCGATCTGGGTGTAGCGGATCAGCATCCGCTGGGGCAGTTCGGCGAGCACCGACAGAAACCGGTAATAGCGCGATTCCGCCGACAGCGCGCGGATGAAGGCCTGCAGCCGGTCGGCATCCTCGGCCTGGATCGCGCGCAGCGTGCACGTGCGCCCGCCGGGGGCCTGATAGCCGCGGGTCAGGTGCGAGGGATACGGCATGATCGCCAGATGGGCATGGCGCGGCGGCGCGGCGCCCACCGACCCATCCAGCACTACCCGGGCATCGACCGCCACCAGCCCGTGCTCGTCGGCGATCACCGGGTTGATGTCCATCTGGGCGATCCAGGGCAGTTCGCAGACCATCTCCGAGACCGCCACCAGCAGCGCCTGCAGCGGCTGCGGATCGATCGCCGGCGCGCCCTGGAAATCGGCCAGGGTGTCGGCCACGCGGGTTCGCTCGATCATGCGCCCGGCCAGAAAACCATTGAGCGGCGGGAACTCGAGGGTGGTGTCGCGCAGCAGTTCCACCCGCGTTCCGCCGGCGCCGAAGGCCATCACCGGCCCAAACAGCGGGTCGCGAAAGACGCCGACATAGAGTTCGCGGGCGTGGCGGCCCTGGCGCATCGGCTGCAGCGTGATCCCGTCGATCGCGATCTGCGGCTGTGCGTCGGCCACCGCGCGCAGGATGCGCGGGTACTGCTCGCGCACTTCGGCCTCGCTGCGCACATTGAGCACCACGCCGCCGACCTCGCTCTTGTGGACGATGCCGGCGGCGCTGACCTTCATCACCAGCGGGAAGCCGAGCGTGCGGGCGGCCTCGAGGGCCTGCGTCAGCGTGCGCGCGAGCAGGGTCCGGGTCACCCCGATCCGGAAGGCCTGCAGCAGCGCCTTGGACTGCCGCTCGTCGAGCACCGTCTGGCCGGCGGCGAGCGCCGCCGCGATCAGCGCGCGCGCACCAGCCAGGTCGGGCGCCTGCCCGCCGGACAGCGGCCGCGGTGTCTGCTGCAGCAGGCGCTGGTTCTGGTGGAAGCGGGCGACGGTCGCCCAGGCGTCGATCGCCGCCTCCGGCACCGGGTAGACCGGCACCCCGCAGGCGTCCAGCACATGGGCCAGCGGGCGCATCGCCCGATCGCCCATCCAGCAGGCGAAGAGCGGCTTGTGCAGGCCGCCGGCGACCTCGGCCACCCGCCGGGTGATGCCCTCGGCATCGAGTCCGCCGTGGGGCGCCAGCATCACCAGCACGCCGTCGATACCGGGGTCGGCGGCCACCGCGACGAGCGACTGCGCGAAGTGCTCGGGTGTCGCATCGACCCCCAGGTTCAGCGGATTGGCCAGCGCCCGGCCGGGCAGCGTGCGCGCCAGTGCGGCAAGGGTGACCTCGGCGAGATCGGGCAGGCGCAGCGCCTGGAAGCCGGCCTGATCGGCCGCCAGGGCCGCCGGCCCATGGCCATTGGCGATCACCGCCAGCCGCGTGCCCAACGGACCCGGACCTGAGGCCAGGATGCGGGCGGCGGTGAACATCTGGGTGAACAGACCGATCTGCACCGCGCCCGCTCGCCGCAAGGCCGCGCTGTAGAGGGCGTCGGCCGAACAGACCGCGCCGCTGTGGGTGAGCGACCGGCGCGGCGCGCGGTCGTCGCGATGGCCCTTGAGCACGATCACCGGCTTGACCAGCGCCAGCGCGCGCAACGCGCTCATGAAACGGCGCGCGTCGGTCACGGCTTCCAGGTAGACCACCACCGAGCGCGTCTGCGCATCGCTGCTCAGGTAATCGAGCACCTGCGCCAGATCGACACCGGCCTCGGCGCCCAGCGAGACCACCAGCGAGAAGCCCACCGAGTAGTCAGCCACCCAATCGAGGACCGCGCCGTTGAGCACGCCCGACTGAGAGACCAGCGCCACCTGCCCGGCCGCCGGCATCGCGCCGGTGCGCCCGGCGTTCAGCCCGATCGACGGTCGCACGAAACCCAGGGTGCCGGGCCCCAGCAGTCGCAGGCCCAGTCGCTCGGCCAGCGCCGCCCACTGCGGCGCATCCGCCGGATCGGCGCCGTCGGTGAGCAGGGTGACGGCGCTCGCGCCCAGCCGCCGCGCCAGCGCCAGCGCGGCGGCCACCTGCGGCGCGGCGACCGCGACCAGCGCCAGCTCGATGCCGGGGCCGCCCGTCCCGGACAGCGCGGTGCCGTCCAGACGCAGCAC
>CAIZNI010000014.1 GCA_903934295.1 uncultured beta proteobacterium | reverse complement strand
GGCACCGGCACCGGCACCGGCACCGGCACCGGCACCGGCACCGGCGTTGCGCGGCTGCGCGCTGCATTGGCGCGGCTGGCGCACGGGCGCACCCGATACCCGCTGCGCTCGCTGCTGGCCGGCGCCGCGGCGCTGGCGCTGGCGGTCGGCGTGATCGCGTCGCTGTCGGGCGGCTACCATGTGTTCGGCACCGACCGCGTGGGCGCCAGCGTGCTGGTTGCCGCGCTCAAGAGCGTGCGCACCGCGCTGGTGATCGGCGCGCTCACCACCCTGGTGGTGCTGCCGCTGGCGTTGGCGCTCGGGGTGGCGGCCGGCTATTTTCGCGGCTGGATCGACGAGGTCATCCAGTACGTCTACACCCTGCTGGCCTCGATTCCCGATGTGCTGCTGATCGCCGCGGCGGTGCTGCTGCTGCAGGTCCGGATCGACTCCAATCCAGCGCTCTTCGAGACCGCGCTCGAACGTGCTGATGCGCGGCTGTTCTTTCTGTGCCTGATCCTGGGCGTGACCTCGTTCACCGGCCTGTGCCGGCTGGTGCGCGGCGAGACCATGAAGCTGCGCGAACTCGAATACATCCAGGCCGCCCAGGCGTTCGGCGTGCCGGCGGTGCGCATCCTGGTGCGCCACATCCTGCCCAACATCGTCCCGATCGTGCTGATCAGCACGGTGATGCAGTTCTCGGCCTTCGTGCTGGCCGAGGCGGTGCTGTCCTATGTCGGGGTGGGGGTCGATCCCAAGACCGCCAGCTTCGGCGTCATGATCAACACCGCGCGCCTCGAGCTGGCGGCCACGCCGGTGATCTGGTGGACGCTGGCGTCGGCCTTCGCCTTCATGTTCCTGATCGTGCTCGCCGCCAACCTGTTCGCCGACGCGGTCCGTGATGCCTTCGATCCCCGCACCCGGCTGCGCGCCTGAAAGCCCCCGCATGAGCGATCCGCTGCTGGTCACCGAGGATCTGAGCACGGTGCTGGAAACCGAGGCCGGACTCGCACGCGCGGTCGACTCGCTGAGCCTGTCGATCGAGCGCCGCGAGACCTTCGCGCTGGTGGGCGAGTCGGGCTGCGGCAAGTCGATGACCGCGCTGTCGCTGCTGCGCCTGCTGCCCGACAACGGACGCATCGCGGGTGGGGCGATCCGCCTGCTCGGCCAGGACCTGTGCGCGCTGCGCGAGCTCGACATGCAGGCGGTGCGCGGGGCACGCGTCGGCATCATCTTCCAGGAGCCTTCGACCAGCCTGAATCCGGTCATGACTGTCGGGCGTCAGGTGGTCGAGGTGATCGAGCGCCACACCCGGCTGCGCGGCGCGCCGGCGCGGGCCCGTGCGATCGAGTGGTTCGAGCGCGTCGGGCTGCCCGAGGCCGCGCAGCGCTTCGATCACTATCCGTTCCAGCTGTCGGGCGGCCAGAAGCAGCGGGTGATGATCGCGCTGGCGCTGGCCGCCGAGCCGCAGCTGCTGATCGCCGACGAGCCCACCACCGCGCTGGACGTGACCATCCAGGGCCAGATCCTCGATCTGCTGGCGCAGCTGCAGCGCGATCAGGGCATGGGCATGATGATCATCACCCACGACCTCGGGATCGTCCACGGCATGGCGCACCGGGTGGCACTGATGTACGCCGGCCAGATCGTCGAGGTGGCCGATACGGCCTCATTTTTCGCGCAACCCCGCCATCCCTATGCGCGGCTGCTGCTGCAGGCCCTGCCGGGCACCGGCAAGCGCGGTGAGCCGCTCGCGGCGATCGCCGGGACGGTGCCCCCGCTGACCGCGCCTTTCACCGGCTG
>CAIZNI010000013.1 GCA_903934295.1 uncultured beta proteobacterium | reverse complement strand
CGCGTCGAAGGCCACCTGTCCGAGGCCGGCCTGAAACGGCTGCAGCACGGCCTGGAACTCGACGGCGTGCAGCTCAAGCCCGCGCAGGTGACCTGGCTGAACGACGATCAGTTGCGCTTCGTGCTGCGCGAGGGCCGCAAACGTCAGATCCGGCGCATGTGCAAGCTGGTCGGACTCCACGTGACCGGGCTGCGGCGGGTGCGCAGCGGCGGTGTGCCGCTGGGGGGCCTGCCGGTGGGCCAGTGGCGTTACCTGGGGCGTGGCGAGAAGTTCTGACCGATCCGACCGGTCAGCCGCCGGGCTTGCGAAAGCCGCCCTGGACCCAGTCGGCAGCGCTCGCCCGATTGAGCTTGTAGGAGGGCGCCACCCGGATCCGCGCCAGTTCCTCGCCGAAGGCATCGCAGGCGCTCAGCCAGGCATAGGGTTCATCGTCGTCCGGAATGATGTCGAGCGACACCGTCAGGCGCCCTGAATCGGCGGTGATCGCCACGGACTGATGCAGGGTCGCGTGCAGTTGCTGCTCGCGCCGGCGCACGAACTCGGAGGCGGTCTTCACCAGGGTGATGAAGGCGCTGCCATCGAGCGGCTTCGGGTTGCGCTTGTCGCGGCCCATCGTCCACGGCCCCACCAGTGCGGGTTCGGACTCGCCGTCACGCGTCATGGCCACCGCCCAGCCGTCGTCGTCCTCGTTCTTGATGACCAGCGCCGTCCAGCCGTCGTCGCGCCACAGGCGCGGCTCGTGAATCGGAACAGGTTCGTCGCCAGGGCTGTCGGATAAGGGCAAGGTGGGTCTCGGAAAGATCGCCCGGCGCGCGTGTCGAGCCGGTGACGGGGCAGCGCAGTTTAGACCGGAAACCGGGCGGCGGGCCCTCGATCCGATGGGTTAGTCGGGTGGCCGATTGGGTCGGGGTGAATGACCACGGAGACAAGCTTTCCAAGACACCGCAGGTCGCCACTCAATGCGATGAATCATCGGCACCAGGAATGTGCCTCGCCAAGTCCACACTGTCATGCAGCACCCTGAGCACGTCCACCGTCCCGTCGGTGCCCACTCGAAAGACCACGAAATGGCGCGCCTTTCGCCCGCGCCGCCCGGCATGCAGCGTACGGATCCCCGGGGCCAGGTCTTCTCGCGCTCTGGTGCCTGGTTCATCAGGCCCCGTCCCCAGGACCTCCAGGGCCAACGCGAGGGTCCGGCCGTCATCCTGCAAATGGACGCCGAGAGACTCGAAGGAGTCAAAGGTCTTGAAGCGCCCCGAGTCGATGTCAGCGATGCCGACCTTGACCGCAGCGCGCAACGCATCCAGACGTACCCCCTCTTCGACCTCCCTCTGCTCGACGAGTCGAAGTCCCTCGCGCAGGACCTCGCTGGCGTTCTGGTACCGACCGCTGGCAACCAGTTGCTCGACCAAAGAGGCCTGATGGTCACGCACTACCTCGGCCGCCGCGCACCCGCACCCGACTTACTCCGGCTTGATGCCCGCCGCCTCGGCCACGCGGCGGAACCGGACGATCTCCAGGCGCAGATGCTCAGCCATGCGCTCCGGGCCGAAATCGGTCATCGGATCGCTGCCGTTGACCTCGAAGTAGCGCTTCATCTCGGGCGAGCGCAGCGCCGTCTGCATCGCAGTCACCAGCTTGCCGTGCGCATCGGAGGGAGTCTCGGCGCGCACGAAGAACGAGGTCCAGGCGTAGTTCTCGTACTCGGGGAAGGTCTCGCGGATCGCCGGCACATTGGGCAGCGCGGGATGACGGGTGGCGCCGGAGACCCCGATCGCGCGGATCTTGCCCGACTGGATCAGCGGCAGCGCGCCCGACATGTCACCCATGCCGACATCGAGCGTGCGGCCGATCACGTCGGTAATCGCCTGCGCCTGACCTTTGTAGTTCACGTAGTTGACCTTGACGCCGCCCAGGGTGGCCACCCATTCAACGCCGAGCTGATAGCCCGCCGAATAGCTGCCCACCGACACCGGCTTGATCTTGGACGCCGCCACCAGCTCGGGAATCGAGCGGATCGGTGACTCGTTGGCCACATACCAGACATTCATGCTGCGAAGGATGCCGTTGACCGGCTTGAAGTCCTTCGTGGAATCGTAGCCCGGGTTCTTCATGACGACCGGGTTGACCGACATCGGCGAGTTGGTGCCCACCAGGATGGTGTAGCCGTCGGCCGGCGCCTGCTTGACCGCCAGCACCGCGACCGCACCGCTGGCGCCCGGGCGGTTCTCCACCATCAGGGTCTGGCCGAGGATGCGCTGCATCTGCTCGGCGATCACCCGGGTGGCGCCGTCAGCGCCACTGCCGGCGGCAAAGGGCACGATCACCCGGATCGGCTTGTTGGGAAAGTCGCTCTGGGCCAGCGCGGTGCCGGGCAGGGCGGCGGCTGCCAGGGCAATCAGGGCGCAGCGCCGGTCGATGAAGCGGGTCATGGGAGGGCTCCTGGTGAAACGTAAGTTCGGGTGAGAAAGCGACGGGGCCGATGAGGGTGGACTCAGGTCAGCCACACCGCGCCCGCAGCCTACGAGGCGCTCAGGGCAGTGTCAATCGACAATCAGGGCGACGGCAGCGCAGGTGGCGCGCGACCCATCGCACAGAGGGCGACGCACCGGGTCGACCCCCTCATTCCCCCTGCGCCGGTGCGCTCTTTCGGAACCGGCCAGACACCCGTTGGCCGTTCGCGAAATCGATGATCGCAGCGGACCAGGCCGGGTGGTACACGGACCCCCTCGCCCCCCTGCGTTGCCGGATGGGTACGGCGCGTGCCGGGAACGGCGGCAGACGGGCCGCGCTGGTCAGCCGCGCCAAGTCTGCGGCAATCGGGTGAGCAGTCTCTCCATCTCCGATTGGCGCTTGACGCCGAGCTTGCTCGCAACCACCCGCAGGTGGGTTCGGATGGTGCCCATCGACACATCGAGGATCAGTCCGATATCAGCCGGCGCTTGCCCCTCGGCCAGCAGTCCGGCAACACACGCCTCGGCACGTGTCAGGCCGAAAACAGCGATCAGGATGTGCAGGTCGATGGGTGGCACGTCCTCGAGGTCGTGGAACACCAGCAAGGCGTGAGCTTGCGCCGGCCCACCGAGCGTCGCTTCGTCGGTTCGCAGGCTCAGGCATTGGATGTTCAGGGGCAGCGTCCGCCCGGGACCCGACAATCGCACGGGTTCGCAAGCTGCGCCCGGCTCACGCTCCGGCCGGACGCTCGAAATAGGGCAGCAGTGCCTTGGCCGCCTCGATGCGCCATTGCAGGTCAGTCGCGGGATCGTTCATGACGGCCAGCAGAAAGGATCGGGGCTCCTGTGGTGGCGCAGTACCGGCGGACACCGGAGCCGGGCGGCCCGATGGCGCGGCCGGGCGCAGCAGGGCCAGCGCCGCCTGAAACGCGGCAGGCTTGATCGAGCTCAGCCGGTTGAGCACGCTGGCCTGCGCGTCGGGGCTGGGCTCCTGAAAGAGCCAGGGCTCTTCCGCAAAGATCGGCGCCAGGTCCGACGCCACATAGGCCGACCATCGGCTGGTGCCCGGCTGCTCTTCGGGAATCTGCGGCAAGGACTCGGGCTGGGGCGAATGAGGCGTGCCCGCCAGGGACGGGATCGTCCGGATGCGGCCGGGTGACACGCCACCCAAATAATGGCGCCGCAGCGCGTCCAGGAAGGCCGCCGCCTCGACCACCGCGACCGGCTCGGCCAGCGAAAACCAGAGTTGGTAGCCGTCCACGCCCGATACCGCGATCGCCGGCGCGGGCAGGGCCAGGTCGGTCTGCACGCCTCGCCACAGGGGCGACAGCAGGTCCCAGTCGGCGGGCCGAGCCAGTTCCAGCACCAGGGCCCGCACCAGACCCTCAGGCGCATCGTAGAGGCGGTGGCGTTCGGCTTGCAGGGCGTTCATGACCAGGCCGCGCGCAGCGAATCAGGTGAATCACCGCGCTCAGGCGCAGCGGGCACCCTCAGGCGACCAACGGTAAATTGCTTGGGCGGGAAAATCGACATGCGAAACTGTAACGGAGATCGTCGCCAGGCGCGGTGCCGCCGGCTGTCGTGACAAGGAGCGTTCATGGAAGAAATCGCCGTTCTGGACTTCGAGACCACCGGACTGAGTCCCGGACAGGACCGGCCCACCGAGATCGCGATCGCCCTGGTGCGCGACGGCGTCGTCATCGACCGCTTTCAGAGCCTGATGAATCCTGGCCGCTGGATTCCGTCCGACGTGGCGCACCTGACCGGGATCACCAACGACCTGGTGGCCGATGCGCCGCCGGTGCACCGGGTGATGCGCGAGGCGGCCCGGTTCGTCTCGGGACGCCCGCTGGTCGCCCACAACGCCGCGTTCGATCGTGGCTTCTGGACGAGCGAGCTCCGGCGGCTCGGCCTGGATCCGACGGCTGAATTCGCCTGCACGATGCTGCTGGCCCGACGGCTCTATCCGGACGCGCCGAACCACCGGCTCGGCACGCTCGCCGGGCATCTGGGCCTGCGGGGCACCGGCCGGGCGCACCGGGCACTGGCCGATGTCCTGATGACGGTGCAGTTGTGGCAGCGCATCCGCCAGGACATCGCCACCGGCTACGCGCTCGAGCAGATCGGCCACGGCCTTCTGTGCCAGGTCCAGCGGCGCCAACGCGCAGCGGTCCCGCGTTTTCTGGCCGAACAGGCCGACCGGGCCCGGCGCGATCCCGCTCAGGCCGCCTGAGTCACCGGCAGGATCGAGGCGTCGGCCTCGTGGCGAACGCCGTCGCGCAGGCAGAAGGCCGGACGCAGCAGCCGCTCGCCGACCAGTTGCGTGCCCTCGTTGTCGGACAGCGCCCAGCGGCCGCGCTCATCGTGCAGAACGGTGATGTCGGCCGGGTTGCCCGGTGCCAGCGTGCCGAGCTCGCGCGGCAGGCCGAACACATCGACCACCCGGCAGGTCACCATCCGTACCACCTGTTCCAGTGGCAGGCCGAGCGCCAGCATGGCGGTCATGGCCGATGCCAGCGAAAAGCGCGTCTTGCCGAAGAACATGTGTTCGGTGTCGCTGTGCTCATCCGGGGTTCCGGGCGGCGCCGGCACCGCGGTGTTGTAGCCGTGCATGTCGGCGCCCAGGGTGTCGGGGATGATCCCGGCGTCCAGCGCAATGCGCGCCATCCGGTAGCTGAAATGCGAGCCGTGGCCGACATCGATCCGCAGCCCCTTGTTCAGCGCCTCACGGACCACCGCATGGACCTTGCCGTGACGATCGACGAAGCCACCCGGGTGACGGGTGAAGGGATGCGCCAGGATGTCGCCTTCCTTGAGCAGCGGCACGACCTCGGCCAGGATCGTGTCCGGATCGACGCCCGCATCGCCGTGCGCCGGCAGCGGCCAGAGCTGTCCGAAGTGGATGTACAGGGGCATGTCGGCGCGGCGCGCGATCTCGGCCGCCTGGCGCATCACCTCGATGCCCCAGCGAGCGAAGCCGCCGAGCTCGGCGTGGGCCTTGAATCCGCGGACGATGTCGGTGTTGGCGAGCGCGGCCTTCACCGTGGCCTCGACATCCAGGCAGTCCGGCTTGTAAAGGGCAGGGTAGAAATGGCCTTCCATGCCGCCCACCAGATAGGCGGACAGGTAGGCGAACACGCGCGAGCGCTTGGGCTTGACCACGAATTCGCGGAAGGCCGGCAGCGTCATGCAGGACGGTCCGCCCTGATCGATCAGCGTGGTGACACCGGAGCGCACCCCGCACAGGTCGGCCTCCAGGCCGAAGCGCCCGGTGACGTGCTGGAACACATGCGCATGGGTGTCGATCATGCCGGGGATGACCAGTTGGCCGCGCACATCGATCCGTTCACGGGCGGCGACTGACGCGCCCCCGGGGAGCACCGCCGCCACCCGGCCATCGAGGACTGCGATGTCGTACGCGCCGTCCAGGCCCTGCGCGGGATCGATGAAGTGGCCGCCGCTCAGCACGGTGTCGTAGGGGCGCTGGGGCGATCCGGGTTGGGCGGAAGCGGTCTGCACGTCGAGGCTCTCCGTATCGTCGTTCATGAAGGGGGTCGGCCCATCACCTGGGCGGGTGTTCGTTGTCGTCGAGGACGCTCGCGGGTCATACTCGCTCTGGACGCATCCGGAGAAAACCCATGAGCGACAATCAATCGAACGATACCCCAGCCACCGCGACGAGCGTCGCCGCAGCAACGGGCAAACTCGCCCATGCCACGGCCGCCAGCGCGCCCGAGGTCGCCGGCCGGCGGGCGTTCTTCCACTATCGCGACCTGCTGGTCGGTGAGGCCACCCAGGGCCGCCTGCGCGCGCAGGTCATGTCCTCGAGCCGCGGCCTGTCGCAGCCCACCGGCTGGCACTACCACGTCTGCGAGGCGCAGTTCGTCTACGGGCTCAAGGGCTGGGTCGATCTGGAGTTCGAGGATGGCCGCCGGATTCGCCTGCAAGCCGGCGAATCGCTGCTGATTCCCGGTGGCATGAAGCACAACGAGACCGCCACTTCGGAAGACCTGGAACTGCTCGAGGTGACGCTTCCCGCGGACATGGGCACGGTGGCCTGCGAACCGCCGAATCCACCCGCATGATCGTGCGGCCGAAGCCGCAAGCCGGGGTGGGGCCCTCTACAATGCGGGCTCGCGGATGTCGTCGTCCGCCGACACCATCGGGAGTGAACGCATGAATCCGGCGCGCAAGGCCTGCCTGACGGCAGCGGGCCGCATCTGGGCGGAGCAGCCGAGCCTGGGCCTGCTCGAGGCTGCCAACGAGGTCCGGGTGGCCGTTCGCGCCCTGCGCGACCCGGCGGTCAGGGAAGTGCCCGGCATCGACAGCATCCGGAAATGGCTCGAGGACGCCATCGCGGCCGGCGAGCTCGGCGGCCCGCAGGGCGTTCAGACCCGCAACAAGTCGGCGCGCCAACGCCGCAAGACCTGACACCCGCCTTCACCGCCATGGCACGCGAGCTGTCATCCGATCCGTCGGGCAAGGCCGGCGCGACTTCGCCCGGTGCGGCATTGCCCGCAACCGATGACCCCCGCCTCTGGTTGGCCGGACTGCATGAACGCGTCCTGGCCATCGAGGTCCAGACGCTCGACCTGCAGCCGGCGGTCCAGGCGACGGCCGACTGTCTGACCGAGGCCGGCTTCGCCCCGGAACGGCTGTCAGTGGCGGTCCTCACCCGCCACCCCGGGCTGTCGGGTCTGGGCTACGTCTGGACCCGCGGACAGCCCCAGGTGGCTTTTCTGGAGCGCCCACCGGGATTTCTCGACAGCGAGGAGCACCGGGTCAGCCCGCTCCATGCGGTGATCACCACCCGGGCGCCACTCTTCCTCGACCAGACCGCCATCGAACAGGACGAACGCTTTCCCATCGTGCGCGGCTTCGCGCAGGCAGGGGCCACCTCCTATCTGGCCTTGCCGCTGCAGGCAGCCCGCGGCGACGTGCATGTCCTGGCGATGTGGACCGCGCGCCCGGGCGGCTGGACGGCGCTCGAGGCAAGCCACCTGGCGCGGGTGATTCCGCTGCTGACCCTGCTGGTCGAGGTCACCGAAAACCGCCGTCTGCTCGGCATGATCGGCACTGCCCACGAACTGACCCAGCGCGCCCTGGCCGAGCAGGCCCTGCGCAGCGCCGATGCGCTGGTGCGCCAGCAGGTCGCCGACATGGCCCGACTGGAGACCGAGCGGCAGGCCCGCCTGGCCACCGAGCAGCAGCTGCAGGCGAGTTCGCGCGACCTCGCCGAGCGCAACGCCGAGTTGCGCGCGATCACCGCCTCGCTGGAAGACAAGGTGGCGACGCGGACCCGTGATCTGGAGGAAGCACTGGCCCGCGCGAACGCGGCGACGCAGGCCAAGAGCCGCTTCCTGGCCATGATGAGTCATGAGATCCGGACCCCCATGCACGGGGTGCTCGGACTGGGCGAGTTGCTGTCAGGCACCGAACTGAGCGCCGAACAGGCGCGCTACATCGACACCATGCAAACTGCCGGCACGGCCCTGCTCTCGCTGCTGGACGGCATCCTCGACTTCTCCCGGATCGAGGCGAACCGGGTCGAACTCGAATGGGTTCCCCTGTCGCCGGCGACGCTTCTCGAGGAAGTGGGGCTGCTGCTGAAGAGCGCCGCCGACAGTCGGGGACTGTGGCTGCGGGTGAGCACCGCCGCCGACGTTCCCGCCAGCCTCGCGGGCGATCCGACCCGCCTGCGCCAGATCTGGGTGAACCTGGTCGGCAACGCGCTGAAATTCACCGAACGTGGCGGCGTGACCGCCTCGCTCGAGGTGGCCACTCGGAATGCGGGCACCGTCGTCCTGCGCGGCCGGGTCCAGGACACCGGCATGGGCATCGAACCGAACGCGCTCGCGCACCTGTGGGAACCCTTCTCCCAGGCCGACAGCACCACCGCCCGCCGCTTCGGCGGCAGCGGACTCGGACTGGCCATCTGCAAGGGCCTGATCGAACAGATGGGTGGCTCGCTGAGTGTCGAGAGCGAGCCGGGCAGGGGCTCGGTCTTCACTTTCACGGTCCCCCTGAGAACGCATGAGGTGGTCGCGCCAGCGGCTGTCGTCGCCACGCCCGAGGCGTACGCGGATCTGGCCAGCTTGCGGATCCTGGTGGTGGATGACAACCCGGTGAACCGCCTGGTCACCGAACGCCAGCTGGCCAGGCTCGGCGCCCTCCCGCCGGCGCTGACCGATGGGGGGCGGCAGGCGCTGGCCCGACTGATGGAGGACCCGTTCGACGTGGTGCTGATGGACATGCAGATGCCCGACATGGACGGGCTGGAAACCACCCGCCGCCTGCGCGCGCTGCCGGTCACGCGGCGGCCGTGGGTGATCGGCATGACCGCCAACGCCTTTCCCGAAGACCGCGAGGCCTGCCTGGCCGCTGGCATGGACGGATTCATGTCCAAACCGCTGTCGCTGGCCACGCTGAGCGAGAACCTGCGCAGCGCCCGGCTGTTGCCGCGCGGCCCGCAAGACCGATGAACAGACAGGACATCCATCGATCATGAGCGACATCCACGGCGTCAGTGCCCGGGCGACAGCCCTGGCGACATCGGTTCGAGCGTTCATCGAACAGGCAGTGATTCCCTGCGAGCGGGCCACGCTGGCGCATGACGTCGAGGCGCTCGACGCGCTCGCGGCCCGGCTGCAGCCGCTGGCGCGACAGGCCGGCGTCTGGGGCCCGCGGCTGCCGAGCGAACAAGGCGGACTGGGGCTGAACTGGCGCGATGCGCAGCCGGTGCTCGAGCAGGCCGGTCGCAGCCCGCTGGGCCCGATCGCGCTGCATTGCGCGCCCCCCGAGGGCCCGAACATCACCACCCTGGCCGAGCTGGGCACGCCGGCACAGTGCGAACGATGGCTGGGCCCGCTGATCGAGGGCCGGATCCGGTCGTGCTTCGCGATGACCGAGCCGGCGCCCGGCGCCGGCTCCGACCCGCGCATGCTGAAGACACATGCCCGGCGAGTGGACGGCGGCTGGGTGATCGACGGGCACAAGTGGTTCATCAGCGGCGCGCAGGGGGCGGCGGTGGCGATCGTGATGGCCGCCACCGACGAGGGGCCCACCTTCTTTCTGGTGGACACCACGAACCCCGGCTGGCACCACCTGCGCACCATCCGCTCGCTGGACGCCTGGCAGCAGGGCGGTCACGGCGAGATCTCGCTGACGTCCTGCAAGGTCGGCGCCCACGACGTGCTGGGCGAAGTCGGACGAGCCCTGGAGTACGCGCAGCGGCGGCTCGAGCCCGCGCGCCTGGCGCATTGCATGCGGCTGATCGGGCGTGCCGCCCGCGCGATGGAGATCGCGCAAGCCTATGTGATCGAGCGTGAATCCTTCGGCCGGCGCCTGAGCGAGCAGCAGATGGTGCAAGCCCACATCGCCGACTCGCAGATCGATCTCCAGGCGGCGCGTCTGATGACCTGGCAGGTGGCCGCCCGGATGGATGCCGGCCTCCCGGTCAAGCAGGAGTCGGCGATGGCCAAGGTATTCGTCTCGGAAGCCATCTCCCGGGTGGTCGACCGCGCGGTGCAACTGATGGGCGCCCAGGGCATCGCCCACGACCATCCGGTGGCGGCGTTCTATCAGGAACTTCGCGCGTTTCGCATCTACGATGGCGCCTCGGAGGTCCATCGGGCCGCCATTGCGCAGCGCACGCTGCGCCAGCAGCGCAGCGGCGCATAGCCCGGGATACGGCTGCCTCCGGCCCGCCGCGTTCAACTGCCCAGCCGGTTCGGGCTTCGCCAGGCGCGCTCGAAGGGCAGGCGCCGGGCCGGCCAGTCGGGCATGAAGCCCGCGCTGGCCATCCACGCAAGGTCCATACCAAAGCGCTGACGTTCGTCGGGGCATTGCTGCCCAACGGCGCCGGGCAGGCTACTCTCGTTCGTTGACCTCTCTGCACGGAATGACACCATGAAGGTATTCCTGATCGACCCCATCGAGCAGCGCGTCAGCGAGATCGAGATCGACGATCCGATGCCGGGGCTGCGCCGCCTGATCGGCTTCGACAGCCTGGACTCCGATGAAATCGACGATTCCGGCGACCGGCTCTTCTTCGATGAAGCCTGCTTCATCCGCCAACAGCCGGCTGCGGGTCGGTTCAAGCTCGACAATCTGGCACCGGTGGCCGGGCGCGGCGTGGTGATCGGCAGTCAGGCGTCGGGCACCGTGTTTGGCGATCCGGCCGTCGCGATCGATGCGCTGAGCCAGCGGGTCACCTTTCTCTAGACAACACCCGGTCCGCGGACATGAGCCCGATGCATGACCCACGGATGACCGGGGTAGACGGGTTCCTCGCTCATGCCCGGAGAACGCCGAACGCGGTGGCCGTTATCGCCGAGCGGCCGGTCACTTACGGGGAACTCGCCGGCCGTGCCCAGGCGCTTGCCACCGAACTGCTGACCCAGGGGCTTCAGCCCGAGCAGACGGTTGGCGTGCTGCTGCCACGCGGCGCCGATCTGGTGGCGGCGCTCCTGGGTATCTGGTGGGCCGGCGGCGCCTATGTACCGATCGATGCCGATGAACCGCTGGGGCGTGGCGCGCGCCTGCTGCGGGCGGCCGGCTGCCGGATGGTGATCGCAGAGGCGTCGCTGACTCAGCGACTGCGCGACGCGGCCCGCACCAATGCCTGCGAACTGGGCGAGATCAACTGGATCGACCCGAACACCGTGGGTACTCCCACGGACGAATCGGCGGTGCCAGCCTGCGCGCCGGGCGGCGCCCGGCTGGCCTATGTGCTCTTCACTTCCGGCAGCACCGGCGAACCCAAGGGGGTGGAAGTCGAGCACGCTCAGGTGATCAACCTGCTGCACGCCGCCGCCGCGCTGATCGGCTTCAGCCCTCAGGACCGCTATCTGGCGGTCGCCTCGATCGGCTTCGACATCTCGGTCGCGGAGGTTTTTGTGCCGCTGATCAGCGGCGCGAGCCTGCTGCTGCGCGAGCGCAGCCTGCTGTTGCGTCCGGATCGGCTCGCCGAGGAGATGCGGCACCACCACGTCACCGTCATGCAAACCGGTCCTTCGGTCTGGGCGGTGCTGCTGGCCGGGACCACTGCACTCCCGCGACTGAGAGTCGCCATCTCGACCGCGGAGCCGGTGGCACCCGAACTGGCAAGCCGGATCGCGGCACTCGCCGACCAGGCCTGGAACCTGTACGGGCCGACCGAGACCACGGTCTGGGCGACCGGCCATCGAATGCTCGCGGACGATCCGGGCGGTTCGTCGATCTCCGCCCCGATCGGCACACCGCTGTCCGGGCTGTCCGCGCTGGTGATGGATGCCCAGGGTCAGCCGGTTGCCGATGGCGTGCAGGGCGAACTCTGCCTGGCGGGCGCCGGCGTTGCCCGCGGCTACCGCGATCAGCCGGCACTGACCGCCGAACGGTTCACCGCGCTGGGGCCCCTGGGCGAGCGGCACTACCGGACGGGTGATCTCGTCGCCCGCCGTCCCGATGGGGTGATCGAGTATTTCGGACGCCTCGATGACCAGATCAAGGTTCGTGGCGTGCGCATTGAACCGCGTGAAGTCGAGTCAGCGCTGCTGCGCCTGCCGAGGGTAAGCCAGGCGGCTGCCACCTGGATGCCGACGGCGAGCGGCGGCCGGGTGGTGGTTGCCGCGCTGATCGGCCACTGGTCTTCGCCGCCTCTGTCGAAGGATCTGCAGGCTGGACTGCGCGAAGCGCTGCCAGCGGCGATGATTCCCGCGCGCTTCGTGTTCCCCGAGCACCTGCCGCACAGCGCCAGCGGCAAGGTCGACCGCAATGCGATACGACAGCTGGCGCTCGCGGCGGCGGACGCCGGCGACACCGCGGCCGATGCGTCGGGTCCGATGACACCGACGGAGATCGAGCTGGCGACGATCTGGAAGCGGGTGCTGCGCATCGACCGGGTCGGAATCGAGGAGAATTTTTTCTCGGTCGGCGGCGATTCGCTGGCCAGCGTGCAGATGTCGCTGGAAGTGGAGACCGTCTTCGGGGTGGCGCTGCCGGCCCACCTGGCCTTCGAGACGCCCACCCTGCGCGAGCTCGCCCTGCGCATCGACCAGGCAGCCGTCCCTCGCCAGGGCAGCGAGAACACCCGCCACGTCTTTCCGTTCGCACCGGCGGGCGTGGGCGCACCGATCTTTTTCTGCGGCATCGACCATCGGATGGCCCGACCCGGCCTGTGGACACTGCCCATGCCGCTTCAAGCCCTGTCGCTGTGGGCGCTGGGCGGCGGATTCATCCAGGCCGATACCCTGAGCGAACTGGCCCGTGCTTTCGTTCGGGAGATCCGCACGGTTCAGCCCGACGGGCCCTACCGGGTGGCGGGGTACTCGCTCGGCGGCCTGATCGCCTTCGAGATCGCCCAGCAGTTGCGCGCCAGCGCCCAGACGGTCGAGCTGCTGTTCATGCTCGATCCTCTGCAACCCCTGCGGGCCCGCCTCGATTCGGACGCGGCGCCAGGCGGACAACCGGTCGCCGCCAACCAGCCGTTGCAGGCGCGCTTGCAGCGAGTCATCCGGCGAATCCGGGCGCGACCATCGGATCTCGGCGCCTATCTCGCGCTGAAGGCTCGCTGGCTGGTCGAGGAGATCGCGCTGGTGCAATGGCTGAGCTACCGGCTGGTGGACTTCTATGGCCGCCGACCCGGTCGCGTGTCCCGAGCGCTGCTGCCGCGCAACCGCTGGCCCGCCTTCGGCTATGCGGCGCGCAAGATGATCCGCCACCATGTGGCACAGCCCTACGACGGTGCTGCCATCGTGGTCCTTCGTCAGGCCGACCGCCAGCATTCGATCTGGCCAGCCCTGTTGGCCAGCGATGCCCGGGTCGAGTTCCTCGACATCGAACACATCGAGATGTTCGACGATCCTGCCAGGAGGAACTGGCTGCAATGGCTGGAGGAGGCGCTGGCTGCCAACCGGGGCTCGGGTCACTGACCGATCCCGGGCGGCAGGCCCCGCTGCGCAGCCGGGAGCGCCGATCGCCGGGCGGCTGTGCAAACGGGAGACCGTGCCGGATAATCGGGGTCGGCAGCGTCACGACTGCTGCATGCAGTCAGACGATCTGCAGATCACGTGAAGCCGGAAGTCGTCATGGGGATGCGGTTGCGTCAATGTCAGGCATGAGCGAAGCCGATCCGGGGATGCGCCTGGACGAGGCGTTCATGCGCCTGGCACTGGACCAGGCCCGCAATGCCCAGGCGCTGGGCGAGGTGCCGGTGGGCGCGGTGGTGGTGTACGAGGGTCGCGTCATCGCCACCGGCTACAACCAGCCGATCGGCGCGAGCGATCCGACCGCGCACGCCGAGATCCAGGCGATGCGCCAGGCGGCCGAACTGCTGGGCAATTACCGGCTGGTGAACTGCGACCTCTACGTCACCCTGGAACCCTGCGTGATGTGCACCGGCGCGATCCAGCACGCCCGCAT
Organism: uncultured beta proteobacterium; assembly: GCA_903934295.1. GTDB lineage: Bacteria > Pseudomonadota > Gammaproteobacteria > Burkholderiales > Burkholderiaceae_E > Quisquiliibacterium. The sequence continues at coordinate 238,431 of CAIZNI010000013.1, read as the reverse complement.
CCGGCGCCTGGTGTGGGGTGCGGCCGACCCGAAGACGGGCGCCTGCGGCAGCGTGGTGGACCTGATGGCGCAGCCCCGCCTGAATCACCATTGCCAGGCTGTCGGCGGCATGCTGGCCGAGGAGTCGTCCCGCCTGCTCAAATCCTTCTTTGCCGAACGCCGGCGCCGGCGCCAGCCGGCCGATGCCGCCCGGTTTCCCGAGATGCTCGGGCGGCGCACGCTGCGCACGCAGCGCCTGATCCTGGAGCCGCTCGTGTCGGCGCATGCCGAGCCGCTGATGCCGGTGCTGAGCGATCCGACCCTCTACCGGCTGATCGAAGACGAACCGCCGGTGTCCCTGGACTGGCTGAACCTGCGCTACCAGGCACTGGAGCGCCGTCGCTCGCCCGACGGGCGCTGCGCCTGGCTGAGCTGGGCAGTGCGCGACCAGGGCAGCAGCGATTACCTCGGCTGTCTGCAGGCCACCGTCCATGCCGGACACAGCGCCGAGATGACCTGCCTGTTGGGATCCGCGCACTGGGGCCGTGGCCTGAGCGCAGAGGCGGGCGCCGCCGTGCTGGAAGAGCTGGCCACGCAGGCGGGGGTACGGGAGGTGTGGGCCACGGTTCGTCCGGACAACGGACGAGCGACGGCGGTGATGGTCAGACTCGGCTTCGAGCCGGTCGACCCGGATCGCTATCCGCACGACAGCGCGTCGGCGGGCGATCTCGTGTTCCGGCGCGAACTGGCCGGATGAACCGCTGAAAACGCCGGCCAGGGCGTGCGCCTGGCCGGCCGATCGTCCTTACTGGATCTTGGCTTTGGAACGCAGGTCCTTCTGCAGTTCCTGGATCTTGCGGCGCTCGAGTTCCTGCTGGATCTGCGGCTTGACCTGATCCATGGGGGGCGGCTTGGCCTCGCGGGTGTCGTCCAGGCGGATGACGTGCCAGCCGAACTGGCTCTGCACCGGGGTCTCGGTGAATTCACCCTTCTTGAGCTTGGCCATCGCGTCGGCGAAGGGCTTCACGAAAGTGCCGGGAACATTCCAGTCCAGATCGCCGCCATTGGCCGCCGAACCGGTGTCCTTGGACTGCTTGGCCAGTTCCTCGAACTTGGTGCCCTTCTTCAGATCGGCAATGATCTGCTTGGCCGTCTCTTCCTTCTCGACCAGGATGTGGCGCGCGCGGTATTCCTTGTCGCTCTGCGCCTTGGTGACCTTGTCGTACTCGGCCTTGAGGTCGGCATCGGTGATCGGGCTGGTCTTGAGGTAGTCACGGATCATGGCGCGGATCAGGATCTCCTGGCGCGCGGTATCGACCTGGCGCTGGACCTCGGCGTTGCGCAGCAGGCCGCGGCGCTCGGCCTCCTGGACGAAGAGTTCGCGCGCGATGAGTTCCTCGCGCACCGCGGCGCGCAGTTCGGGGCTGTCGGGCCGGCCCTGGGCGGCGAGGGCGGCCACGAATTCATCGACCTTCTTCGAACTGATCGGCTTGTTGTTCACCACAGCCGCGTTCTGGGCCATGACGGCCGCAGCGGCCAGCGCCAGGGTGGCGCCGGCAATCGCCTTGGCGAGGAATTGAAACAGATTCATGAGCGGGGATCCTTTGGTTGGCGCGTGGCTTCGTCGGGCGTTCGCGCCTCGATGGCGAGGGCGTGGATGCGATCGGGCATCCAGTCGCGCACGGAATCATACACAAGGCGGTGACGGGCCACGGTCGACAGTCCGATGAACGCGTCATCGACCACCCGCACCCGGAAATGGCCCGCGCCGCCCTGGGCGCCGGCATGGCCGGCGTGCAGATGGCTTTCATCCTGGAGTTCGATCAGGGCACCCGGCAGCGCGGCCAGCAACCGCGCGCGAACCGCCTCGAGGTCAGGACGCATCGGGCTCTTCCTGGATGTGCCGACCCAGCCACAAGGCCTGCAGGATCACGAAGACCAGCGTGAGGCCCATCGACCCGAACAGCTTGAAGTTGACCCAGACATCCGTGGAAAACCGGTAGGCCACGATGATGTTCAGCGCCGCCTGGAGGGCGAAGAAGATGGCCCAGGCGCTGTTGAGTTGCGACCAGATCGGCTCGGGCAACCGGATCTGCTTGCCCATGACCGCCTGGATCAGGTTGCGCCCGCGCAGCAGTCGCGCGCCAACCAGGGCCACGGCGAACGCGCCGTAGAGAATGGTGGGCTTCCATTTGATGAAGGCCTCGTCGCGCAGGAACAGCGTCAGCCCGCCGAAGACCACGATGATGCCCAGGCTCAGCCACTGCATGGGTTCGATCGGACGGTTCCGCCATTTCAGCCAGGCGATCTGGGCCACGCTGGCCACGATCGCCACGCCGGTGGCCATGTAGATGCCGGCCAGCTTGTAGGCGACGAAGAAGAGAATGATGGGAAAGAGATCGAAGAGCAGTTTCATGTTGGCAGTCTAGCTGGTCTGACGGTCACGCGAGGTCGCGTCGGTTATACTCGTGGGCTTTGTACCCGCATTTCCTGGAGATTTTTCATGGCCGATCGCAACCGCACCCGTCGTAACACCCTCGAACGCCGCTGCCTCTCGAAGGCGTTCAAGCGCCTGTTCAAGGGCGCGGGCAAACCGGTTTTCCGCATGCTCGAGAAGGTCAAGAAGGCCTGACAGGCCTTCGCTGCCCGGGCGTTCAGTGCCCGGGCCTGACGGCCCTCGCTCACGCCTTCGGGTCGGTCTCGGCGGACGGCTCGAACGACAGCGACGCCGAATTCATGCAGTAGCGCAGCCCGGTCGGCGGGGGCCCGTCCTTGAAGACATGCCCGAGGTGCGCATCGCAGGTGCTGCACAGCACCTCGGTGCGGATCATGCCCCAGCCGAAATCGCGCTTCAGGGTGACCGCTTCGTTGGACAGCGGCTGAAAATAGCTGGGCCAGCCCGAGCCCGATTCGAATTTGGTGTCCGACGCGAACAGCGCGGCGCCACAACACACGCAGGTGTACGTCCCCTTGGCATGATGGTCCCAGTAGCAGCCGCTGAAGGCGCGCTCGGTACCGTGCTTGCGCGCGACCTCGAACTGCTCGTCGGACAGCTGGGCGCGCCACTGGGCATCGGTCTTCTGGATCTTGGTAATCGTCATGATGAGCAACTCACGCTGAGGCTTCCCGCCCAGTCGGGGGGCAGGGCGGCCAGGGTTTGATGATCGGGGTGTTCGTCGAACGGATGCTGCAGCACCTCGAGCAACCGGTGCATCTCGGTGAAATCGGGCGGTGACGCGTCGCGCGCGCCGCGGATCGCGATCTCGGCGAGGTGATTGCGCAGCACGAACTTTGGATTGACCCGGTTCATGGCCGCCTGGCGGATCGGGTCCTCGATCGCCTCGACGGCCAGGCGCTCGCGGTAGCGCACCGCCCAGGCGTCGAAGGCAGCGCGATCGATGAACAGGTCGCGCGCCGCGGCATCGCCGCTCGCATCGGCACGGCGCAGCTGGCCCAGGGCGCGAAAGAAAGCGGTGAAATCGACGCCGCCGGCCTCCAGGATCGCCAACAGCTGATCGGCCAGCGCCGCGTCACCCTCGGCGGCGCTGCACAACCCCAGCTTGGCGCGCATCAGCTCGCGATAGCGGGCCTCGAAGGCGGGCCGGTAGGCTGCCAGCGCCCGCTCGGCATCGGCCGGTTCGCCGATCAGCGGCAGCAGTGCCTGGCCCAGGCAGTAGCAGTTCCACTCGCCGATGCCGGGTTGCATCGAATAGGCGTAACGCCCCTGGTCGTCGGAGTGATTGCAGACATGGCTCGGGTCGAAGCCGTCGAGAAAGCCGAACGGGCCGTAGTCGATGGTCAGCCCGAGGATCGACATGTTGTCGGTGTTCATCACGCCGTGGCAGAACCCGACGCTTTGCCACTGCGCGATCAGCGCGCCGGTGCGCTCGCTCACTGCCTGCAGCAGCGACCAATAGGGGTTCGGTTCGGCGCGCAACGCCGGATAGCCGGTGTCGATGACATGGTCGGCGAGCCGGCGCAAGGCGTCGTGCTGGCGGTTCCAGTAGAAATGCTCGAAGTGACCGAAGCGCACGAAGGTGGGCGCGACCCGGGTGACGACCGCGGCCGTCTCGAGGGTTTCGCGCAGGACCGGCGCATCGGAAGTCACCAGCGCGAGCGCGCGGGTGGTCGGAATCCCCAGCCCGTGCATGGCTTCCGAGCACAGGTATTCCCGGATCGACGAGCGCAGCACCGCGCGGCCGTCGCCCATCCGGGAAAACGGGGTCTTGCCGGCGCCCTTGAGCTGAATCTCCCAGGCGCCGCCGTCGGGCGCGCGGACCTGGGCCAGCAGCAATGCCCGGCCGTCGCCCAGCCGCCCCGCCCAGGCGCCGAACTGGTGGCCGGAATAGACGGTGGCGATGCTGTCGGCGCCCGGCCAGGGGGTATTGCCGGCGAGGATGGCGGTCATCGAGGGATGGGCGAGGGCCTCGGGCGCTAGGCCGAGTTCGTCGGCCAGCGAGCGGTTCACCAGCGCCAGGTGCGGGTCGGGCAGGGGGGTGCCGGCGACCCGGGCGAAAAAGCCGTCGCCCAGTGCCTGGAAGCCCGGCAGCAAAGGCAGCCCGGGGTCGAATGCCGCCGGTTCGCACGCCGGAGCAGGACGGTCGGTGGAGGCGGCAGGCGCGACGGTGGCAGCGACCAGGGCCGGAACAACGGATTCGGGAGCGTTCATGTCGTGATTCTATGCGCCCGGCAAAGACCCTGCCTGAGGCTGCCAGCAACCGCGCTGCGGGCAGGGGCCGCTTGACGGCGGGCGGCACTGGCGACACCATCGCGCCTCACCTTTGAACCACCTTCCGGAGAGTGTCGATGCAAGGTCTGATGATGGACATGCCGCTGCTGATCTCGTCGATCCTGCAGCATGCCGCCCGCCACCATGGCGACACTGAAATCGTCTCGCGGCGCGTCGAGGGCGACATCCACCGTTACACCTATGCGCAATGCGAGCAGCGCGCCCGGCGCATGGCCTCGGCGCTCACCCACCTGGGCGCGCAACCCGGCGAACGGGTCGCCACGCTGGCCTGGAACGGCTATCGCCATGTGGAGATCTATTACGCGGCCGGCGGGATGGGCTCGGTGGTGCACACCATCAACCCGCGCCTGCACCCCGAGCAGCTCGCCTGGATCGTCAACCACGCGGGCGACCGTTTCTTCGCCTTCGACATCACCTTCCTGCCGATCATCGAAGCGATCGCGCCCCATTGCCCGCAGGTGAAGGCCTGGATCGCAATGGTCGACGCCGACCGCCAGCCGGTCTCCGACAAGATCCCGAACCTGCTCAACTACGAGACCCTGATGGCCCAGGGCGCCGACGACTGGCAATGGCCCGAGCTCGACGAGCGCAGCGCGGTGGCGCTGTGCTACACCTCGGGCACGACCGGCAATCCGAAAGGCGCGCTGTATTCGCACCGCTCGACGGTGCTCCACGCCTACGCCGCGGCGCTGCCCGACGCGATGGGCGCCTCGGCGCGCGACTCGATCCTGCCGGTGGTGCCGATGTTCCATGTGAACGCCTGGGGCCTGCCGTATGTGTGCCCGATGGTGGGCGCCAAGCTGGTGCTGCCCGGGCCGGCGCTGGACGGCAAGTCGATCTACGAACTGTTCGAGGCCGAGGGCGTCACCTATTCGGCCGGCGTGCCCACCGTGTGGCTGGGTCTGCTGCAATACGTGAGCGCCAACAACCTGCGTTTCAGCACGCTCACCCGCACGGTGATCGGCGGCTCGGCTTGCCCGCCCGCGATGATCCGCACCTTCCGCGAGACCTACGGCGTCGACGTGATCCACGCCTGGGGCATGACCGAGCTGTCGCCGCTGGGCACGCTCTCGCGCCTGCAGAACCGGCACCTGGCGCTGTCGACCGAAGAGCAGCAGAAGATCTTCGCCAAGCAAGGCCATGTCATCTTCGGCATCGACATGAAGATCGTCGGCGAGGAAGGGGGCGAACTGCCCTGGGACGGCAGCACTTACGGCAACCTGCTGGTGCGCGGCCCCTGGGTGCTGCGCGAGTATTTCCGTGGCGAGGGCGGCGATCCGCTGGTCTACGACGAGCAGGGACGCGGCTGGTTCCCCACGGGCGACGTGGCGACCATCGATGCCCAGGGCTACATGCAGATCACCGACCGCAGCAAGGATGTGATCAAGTCGGGCGGCGAGTGGATCAGTTCCATCGACCTGGAAAACCTGGCGCTGTCGCACCCGGCGGTCGCCAATGCGGCGGTGATCGGCGTGGCCCACCCGAAATGGGATGAGCGCCCGCTGCTGATCGTGGCGCTCAAGCCCGGCGCACAGGCCACCCGCGAGGAAATGATCGCGTTCTATGACGGCAAGATCGCCAAGTGGTGGACCCCGGACGACGTGCAGTTCGTCGAGGCCATTCCGCTGGGCGCGACCGGCAAGATCCTGAAGACCCGGCTGCGCGAGCAGTTCGGTGACTACCGGCTGCCCACCGCCTGATCGGTGGCGGCGCGGCGCTACACTTCACCGCCGCGGGCCTCGACAGGCCCGCGCTTTTGACGAATTCAAAACGAACGAACGTTCGATTTCATAACGCATGGATGGAGCCAACGTGAACCAAGCACCCTACAGCGTCCAGGGCGATGTCGCTGTCATCACCATGAGCAGCCCGCCGGTCAACGGCCTGGGCCTGGGCCTGCGCCGCGGCATCGTCGAAGGCATGAACCAGGCGCTGGCCGATCCGGCCATCCGGGCAATCGTGCTCACCGGCGCCGGCAAGGCCTTCTCGGGCGGCGCCGACATCCGCGAGTTCAACACCCCGCAGGCATCGGCCGAGCCCAGCCTGGGCACGGTGATCGACCTGATCGAGGGCGCGACCAAGCCGGTCATCGCGGCGGTGCATTCGGTGGCGATGGGCGGCGGACTCGAGTTGGCACTCGGCTGCCATTTCCGCGTGGCGTCGCCGGGCGCCCAGATCGCGCTGCCGGAGGTCAAGCTGGGCGTGCTGCCCGGCGCCGGCGGCACCCAGCGCCTGCCGCGCGTGGTGCCGTTCACCATGGCCCTGAACATGATCGTGTCGGGTCAGGCCGTCCCCTCCGAGAAATTCAAGGGCACGCGGCTGTTCGACGCGATCATCGAGGGTGACCTGCTGGGCGGCGCGGTCACCTTTGCCCGCCAGGCACTGGCCGAGGGGCGGGGCCTGCCGCGGGTGCGCGACCTGAAGGTCGACTTCCCGATGGCCGAACCCTTCCTGCAGTTCGCCCGCAACACGGTCGCCACGGTCGCGCGCAACTACCCGGCGCCGCGCAAGTGCGTCGAGGCGGTGGCCGCGTCGGTGACGATGTCCTTCGACGAAGGCATCCGATTCGAGCACCAGTGCTTCATGGAACTGGTCGAGACCCCGGAATCGAAGGCGCTGCGCCATGTGTTCTTCGGCGAACGGGCGGCCAGCAAGATTCCGGACGTGCCCGACAGCACGCCGGTGCGGCCGATCGCCAGCGCCGCGGTCATTGGCGCCGGCACCATGGGCGGGGGCATCGCGATGAACTTCGCCAACGCCGGCATTGCGGTGAAGATGCTCGAGGTCCGCCAGGACGCGCTCGATCGCGGGCTGGCGGTGATCCGGCGCAACTATGAAAGCTCGGCCAAGAAGGGGCGCATCAAGCCCGAGGACGTCGAGCGGCGAATGGGGCTGATCACCCCGACCCTGTCCTATGACGAGATCGGCAGCGCCGACATCGTGGTCGAGGCGGTCTTCGAGGACATGCCGGTCAAGGAAGCCGTCTTCCGCAAACTCGACGAGGTGATGAAACCCGGCGCGATCCTCGCCTCGAACACCTCGACCCTCGATGTGAACCAGATCGCCGCCTTCACCCGGCGCCCGCAGGACGTGATCGGCACGCACTTCTTCAGCCCGGCCAATGTGATGCGCCTGCTCGAGATCGTGCGCGGCGAGCACACCGGCAAGGACGTGCTGGCGACAACGCTGCAGCTGGCCCGCCGGATCGGCAAGCTGGGCGTGGTGTCCGGCGTGTGCGACGGCTTCATCGGCAACCGGATGATCGAACAGTACAGCCGTCAGGCGGCCTACCTGCTCGAAGAAGGCGCCAGCCCGCAGCAGGTCGACCGCGCGGTCGAGAAATGGGGCTTCGCGATGGGCCCGTTCCGCATGGCCGACCTGGCCGGCAACGATGTCGGCTGGTACATCCGCAAGCGCCGCTACCTCGAGCGCCCGGACATGCTCTACCCGAAGGTCGCCGACAAGGTGTGCGAACTCGGCCGCTTCGGCCAGAAGACCGGTGCGGGCTACTACCGCTACGAGGCCGGCAAGCGCGACGCGATTCCCGATCCGGTGATCGACCAGCTGATCACCGACCACCGGGCCGAGCTCGGCATCACCGCGCGCCGGATCACCGATGACGAGATCATCCACCGGCTGGTGTTCGCCCTGGTCAACGAAGGCGCGCGCATCCTCGAGGAAGGGATCGCGCTGCGGGCCTCGGACATCGACATGATCTACCTGACCGGCTACGGCTTCCCGGTTCACCGCGGCGGGCCGATGCTGTACGCCGACATCTGCGGCCTGTACAACGTGGTCAACCGCATGAAGGGTTTCGCCGCGCTCGGTCACGGCGACACCGACTTCTGGACGCCCGCGCCGCTGCTGGCCCGGCTGGCCGCTGAAGGCAAGGGCTTCAACGGCTGACCCTCCCACACTCCCGGACCGGCGCCCGGCGGGCGTGCGGTCCTCCTGCGAAAGGATCCTGAAATGCGTGAAGCTGTCATCGTCTCTACCGCCCGGACCGGGCTGGCCAAATCCTGGCGCGGTGCGCTGAACATGACCCACGGCGCGACCATGGGCGGGCACGCGGTGCGCGCCGCGATCGAGCGCGCCGGCATCGACCCGGCCGAGGTCGAGGATGTGCTGATGGGCTGTGCCACCCCGGAGGGCGCGACCGGATCGAACATCGCGCGCCAGATCGCGCTGATGGCCGGCTGCCCGGTGACGACCTCGGGAGTGACCATCAACCGCTTCTGCTCGTCGGGCCTGCAGACGATCGCGATGGCCGCCCAGCGGATCATCGCCGGCGAGGGCGATGTCTATGTCGCCGGCGGCGTCGAATCGATTTCCTGCGTCCAGAACGAATCCAATCGCCACATGCTCACCGACCCGGCGCTGCTGGCCCGCAAGCCGGAGGTCTACTGGCCGATGCTGCAGACCGCCGAGACGGTCGCCAGCCGCTACGCCATCTCGCGCGAGCGCCAGGACGAGTACGGCGTGCAGAGCCAGCAGCGCGCCTGCGCGGCGGCCGCGCTGGGGCGATTCAAGGACGAGATCGTCCCGATCACCGTGACCATGGCGACGGTCGACAAGCAGACCGGCGCGATGATCACCCGCGAAGTCACACTGGCCGACGACGAAGGCCGGCGCGAGGGCACCACCCTCGAAGCGGTGTCGCAGATCCGGCCGGCGATCGCCGGCGGCGTGATCTCGGCGGGCAACGCGAGCCAGTTCTCCGATGGCGCCGGCGCGGTGGTGGTGATGGAAGCCCGACTGGCCGAGAAACGCGGGCTCAAGCCGCTGGGCTACTTCCGCGGCTTCGCGGTCGCCGGGTGCGAACCCGACGAGATGGGCATCGGGCCGGTGTTCGCGGTGCCCAAGCTGCTGGCACGCGCCGGCAAGAAGGTCGATGACATCGACCTGTGGGAACTGAACGAGGCCTTCGCGGTCCAGGTGATCTACTCGCGTGACCGGCTGGGCATTCCCAACGACCGGCTCAACGTCAATGGCGGTGCGATCGCGGTCGGCCACCCCTATGGCGTGAGCGGCCAGCGCCTGACCGGCCATGCCCTGATCGAGGGCCGGCGCCGCGGCAGCAAGCTGGCGGTGGTCACCATGTGCATCGGTGGCGGCATGGGCGCGGCCGGCCTGTTCGAGATCATCTGAGCCGTTTTCTCTCGCCCTGCGCTGGCGACGGCGCGGGGCGCCCGCGTTCGCGCAGCCCCGTTCTTCCCCTTTTGCCTGATGCCCGATTCCCCGAAGCACCGACAGCCCGTCCCGCCGCCGTTCCTGACCCATCTGGGCGGCCGCATCACCGACCTGGCCGAGGGCGGCGAGGTGGTGCTCGATCTCAAGCCGGAGCACTGCAACTCGCGGGCGACCGCGCACGGCGGCGTGGTGATGACCCTGCTCGATGTCTGCATGGCGCGCGCCGCGCGCGCCAGCCGCCGGCAGGACGGCCATGAGGATCTGGGCGTGATGACGATCGAGATGAAGGCGAGCTTCATGAATCCGGGGCTGGGGCCCACCCTGGTGGGGCGCGGCACCTGCCTGCAGCACTCGGCCACCATGGCGTTCTGCGAGGGCGAGGTCACCGATCCCGCCGGGCGGGTGGTGGCGCGCGGGTCGGGCACGTTCAAGTACGTTCATCCGCGCGTGCGGGCCGCGCGCACTGATTCGCCGGCGCTCTAGAGCGCCGATCGCCGGCACGGGCCGGTGGTTTTTTGACCCGTCGGCCCGGGCCGGCGAATTTTTTTCTGATCCGCCGGCCCTGGCCGGCGATCGTTTCTTCTGATGCGCCGGCCCAAGCCGGCGATCGTTTCCCCTACTGAACGGAAGGCATCCCATGACCCTCATCAATCAGCGAATCGTGCTGGCCAATCGCCCTCGCGGCGCCGTCACGCCCGAGAATTTCCGCCTCGAACAGGCGCCGCTGCCGACCCTGGCCGACGGCGAGGTGCTGGTGCGCAACCATTTCCTGTCGCTCGACCCCTACATGCGCGGACGCATGGACGACGGCAAGTCCTACGCCCAGCCCCAGCCGCTGGACAAGGTGATGGAAGGCGGGACCGCGGGCGAAGTGGTCGAGTCGCGCCACCCCGGCTTCCAGCCGGGCGACAAGGTGATCGGACGCGTCGGCTGGCAGCTCTACGGCGTGGTCGCCGGCACCGGACTCACCAAGGTCGACACCAGCCGCGTGCCGCTGTCGGCCTACCTGGGCTGCGTGGGCATGCCGGGCGTGACCGCCTGGTACGGGCTGAACGGCATCATCGAACCCAAGGCCGGCGAGACGGTGGTGGTGTCGGCCGCCAGCGGCGCGGTCGGCTCGGTGGTCGGCCAGCTGGCCAAGGCGAAGGGCTGCCGGGTGGTTGGCGTGGCGGGCGGTCCCGACAAGTGCCGGGCAGTGGTCGAGGAATTCGGCTTCGATGCCTGCGTCGACTACAAGGCGGGCAAGCTGCGCGATGACCTGAAGGCGGCCACGCCGAACGGCATCGACGGCTATTTCGAGAACACCGGCGGCGAGGTTCTCGACCTGGTGCTGGCGCGCATGAACGCCTTCGGGCGCATCGCGGTCTGCGGACTGATTGCCGGCTACGACGGCCAGGCCATCCCGGTGAACAACATCCGCGCCATCCTGGTGAGTCGCCTGAAAGTCCAGGGTTTCATCATTTCCGAGCATCCGCAGATCTGGCCGCAGGCGCTGGCCGAACTGGGCGCCGCGGTGGCCGAAGGACGCCTGCGCTATCGCGAGACGGTGGCGCAGGGCCTGGAAAGCGCGCCGCAGGCCTTCATGGGCTTGCTCAAGGGCCAGAACTTCGGCAAGCAGCTCGTCAAGCTGGTCTGAGCCGATGGCCGGCGAACGCGGAGAAGAATTCCGGGTCGACGGCCGGCGCGTGCGCCGGCTGCTTGAGGCCGCGCAGCTCGCGCCGTTTACCCGGCTGGACGACCGGCGCGGGGTGCTCGCGCCGGCACTGACCTTTCTCGCGATCGCGCTGCTCGTGTGGGCCGGCTGGTCGGCCTGGCAGGCGGGCGCCTGGGCGCTGGTCGCCGCCTGTGCGCTTCTGATGGGCACGCAGCAGCACGCGCTGTTCGTGCTGGCGCACGAAGCGGCGCATTACCGGCTGTTCTCGTCACGCGCGCTCAATGACGCGATCGGCCGGCTGGCGGCGACGCTGGGTGGCATTTCCATGTGCACCTACCGGGTCACCCACCGGCTGCACCACAACCACCTCTACGGCACGCAGGATCCGGACCTTGCGCTGAACGCCGGTTACCCGCGCGGACGGGCCTACCTGGTGCGCAAGCTGCTGATCGACCTGAGCGGGCGCACCGCGCCGCGGACCTATGCGTATTTCTTCGGGGCGCCGGCGATCGACACCGACGCCCGGCGGGCCCTGCGACCGCTGGACGACACCTCGCCGGCGCTGCGCACCGCGGCGCGCCGCGATCGCTGGGTGGTGGTCGCTTTCCACCTTGGCGCGCCGCTGGTGGCGCTGCTGCTGGGCGGCTGGCGCGGACTGGCGGCCTATGCGGTGCTGTGGCTGCTGCCGCTGGCGACGGTGCTGCAGGCCTTGCTGCGCCTGCGGGCGGTCGCCGAGCATGGCGCGCCCGCTGGCTACGAGTCGCCGCTGACCGCGGCGCGCACCAACCTGCCGGGCCGCGGGCCGCTCGGATGGCTGGTGCGGCTCGCGCTCTTTCCGCACCACGTCAACTATCACATCGAGCACCACCTGTACCCGGCGGTGCCGCACTATCGGCTGGCCGCCCTGCACCGGCGGCTCGACACCGAGGGCCTGCTGCAGGGCGCCGAGGTCCGCCCCTTCACCGACACCCTGCGGCGCGTCTTTGCGCCGCGCGGTTCCGTCGTCGTCGCCGGCCGCCACGAGGGCCTCGCCCATCCCGAGGCCGCCGACGCCCCCCGTCCCAACCAGGAGATCCGGACATGAACGCACCGCAAACCGACATCCGCCATCAGGTCAGCGCCGAAGAGTGGGCGCTGCGGGTCGATCTGGCCGCCTGTTACCGGCTCGTCGCCCTGTTCGGCTGGGACGACCTGGTGTTCACCCACATATCGGCCCGGGTGCCGGGACCGGAACATCATTTCCTGATCAACCCCTATGGCTTCGCCTTCGAGGAGATCACCGCCTCCTCGCTGATCAAGGTCGACAGCCATTGCCGCCCGGTCCTGGCCACCGAGCACCCGGTCAATCCGGCGGGCTTCCTGATCCACAGCACGGTGCACGAGGCCTGCGAGGAAGTCGTCTGCGTGATGCACACCCACACGCCGGCCGGCGTGGCGGTATCGGCCCAGCGCGACGGGCTGCTGCCGATCTCGCAGCAGGCGTCGGTGGTGATGGGCGCCCTCGGTTATCACGACTACGAAGGCATCGCGCTGCGCGATGAAGAGCGGCCGCGGCTGGTGGCCGACCTGGGCAGCAACGCCTATCTGATTCTTCGTAACCACGGGCTGCTGACGGTGGGCGCCAGCATTCCCGAGGCTTTCCTGCACATGTTCACGCTGCAGCGCGCCTGCGAGATCCAGGTCCTGGCGCAGGCGGGCGGCGCCCCGCTGATCCGCATCGACCCGGGTGTGCTGGCCACCGCGCGCGATTTCTCCCGCACCGCCACCCGCGGCATGGGGGGTTCGATCGCCTGGCCGGCGGCACTGCGCCGGGTTCAGCGCCACTTCCCGGGCTTCGACGTCTGAGCGCGCAAGAAACGGCCGCAGCGCGCGAGCCAGCGCTCGACCCGCAGGTCGCCAAGATCCTGCATTGGGCCCACCGCGCGCCCGGCCCGCGCTATCCGGAGATGGGCGCGGTGGCCGCGCGGGCAGCCTACGCCCGCGCGGTGCTCACGCTGGACGTCGCGCCGGTGGCGATGCATGAACTGCACGACCACCGGCTGCGCCTGCCGGGTCGCGAGATCACCGTGCGCCAGTACGTGCCGCTGGCGCACGGCTGGGCCGAGCCGCAACCGGGCCTGCTGTTCTTTCACGGCGGCGGCTTCACCATCGGCTCGATCGAGACCCACGACCGGCTGTGCCGGGTGCTGGCGCGGGCGGGTGGTTGCCATGTCTATTCGGTCGACTACCGGCTGGCGCCCGAGCACCGGTTCCCCGCCGCGGTAGACGACGCCTTTGCGGCGCTCGACTGGCTGCGTGCGCAGGCGCCGGTGCTGGGCGTCGATGTCGCCCGACTGGCGGTGGGCGGCGACAGCGCCGGCGGCACACTGGCCACCGCCACCGCGCTGCACGCGCGCGACCGGGGCATCCCGCTGGTGCTGCAGTTGCTGATCTACCCGGGCCTGGCGGCCCGCCAGGACACCGAGTCGCATCGCCGGATGGCGCACGGGTTCCTGATCGACGCCGACGTGATCCAGTGGTTCTTCCAGCATTACCTTCGCCAGGACGCCGATCGCACCGACTGGCGATTCGCGCCGCTGCTGGCCCCGAACCTGACGCAGGCGGCGCCGGTCTGGCTCGCGCTGGCCGAGTTCGACCCGCTGCTCGACGAGGGGCTGGCCTATGCCCGGCGCCTGCGCGACGCAGCGGTGCCGGTCAGCTGCACCGTGTTCGAGGGCATGGTGCATGCCTTCTTTCAGCACGGCGGCTTCGTGCCGGCGGCGCGCCGCGCGCACGCCGCCGCCGGTGCCGCGCTGCGCGCCGCCTTTGGAACCGGAGACTGACGCCATGAACACGATCCGACTGCAACTGGGCACCTGGGAGTCGCTGGGCGAGCCGGCCGGTCAGGTCCGCCGCGCCGTCTTCATCGACGAGCAGCAGATCCCCGAGTCCCTGGAATGGGATGAGAACGATCCGGTGTCACGCCACTGCGTGGCCTACCAGGACGGGCAGCCGGTGGGCACCGGGCGACTGCTGCCCGATGGACACATCGGACGGATGGCGGTGCTGGCCGACGCGCGCCGGGCGGGCCTGGGCGGGCGGATCCTGACCGCGCTAGTCGGTGAAGCCCGCCGGCGCGGCGACACCGCCGTGCAGCTGAGCGCCCAGACGCACGCGCTGGACTTCTATCGGCGCCATGGTTTCGTGGCGCAGGGCGAGGTCTATGACGAGGTCGGCATCGCGCACCGCCACATGCGCCGCCCGCTGTGGGGCGGCGCCGTCACCCGCCACGAGTGGCGCGAGCCTGCGCGGGCGGATGGTCCGAGCTTGCGTCAGCGGGAATGGCGCCCGGAACGGGGGCATGGCGGCGGCCTCTACCTGCTGCATGGGCTGGGCGAGCACAGCGCACGCCACGACGCGCTGGCGACCTGGCTGTGCGAGCGCGGCTGGCGGGTGCGGGCACACGACCATGCCGGACACGGTGAATCGGGCGGACGGCGCGGCGTCATCACCGCCGCCGACCAGTTGCGCGCCGAGGCGGGCCTGCTGCTGGCCGACTTCGAACGCTCGCTGGGCGCACCGCCCCTGCTGCTCGGGCACAGCATGGGCGGGGCGCTCGCGGCCGATCTGGTGCTGGGCGCCGGAGCCCGCGTGTCGGGCCTGGTGCTCTCCTCACCAGCGCTGGCGATCGGACTCGGTCGGCCGCTGTCGCTGCTGGTGAGCGTGCTGAACCGGCTGATGCCCGAACTCGCCCTGGGCAATGGACTGGATGCGAACCGGCTCTCGCACGATCCCGCGATCGTGGGCGCCTATCGGGCCGATCCGCTGGTCCACGACCGGATCAGCCCACGGCTGCTGAGCTGGCTGGAACAGGCCGGACAGCACGCCCGACGCGCCGCCGGCGAACTGGCGGTGCCCACGCTGCTGCTGGTGGCCGGCGACGACCGGCTGGTGCGGCCCCAGGGCAGCCGGGATTTCGCCGATGCCGCGCCCGCCGGCCGCGTCAGCCTGCACTGGTACGACGGGCTGTACCACGAGCTGTTCAATGAAGCCGAGCCCGCCCGCCAGCAGGTCTTCGCCGACCTGGACCGCTGGCTGGTCGCGCGCGAGCCAGGATTCAGTCGAGACTGAATCCGTGCCGGCGCTCCTGCCAGCGCGGCGCCGAGGGGCCCGGGCTGTCCCAGCTGCGCTCGATGAGTTCGACCGAGCCATCGCGCCCGACCAGCAGCACCGTCGAGGCCCGGGTCCCGTAATCGGGCGATCGGATGAAGGCGGCCGACAACAGACGCTCGCGCTCGATCGGCAGTCCGGTACCGGGCAGGTGCTCGTCCGGCGCTTCCCGGGCATCGGCCAGCGCCGCGAACAGCTGCGACTCGAGGCTCGCCGGTCCGGGCGCCGTCAGCGCCTGCTGCACTGCCGCCTTCAGGCCGGTCACCTTGGGCCACGGGGTGTCGAGCAGGTGATTCGACAGCCCATGAACGCCGGCGACCAGGGTGCGCGGTGTCGGGTGGCGATTGCTCATCCAGCCGGCTTGCGCACCGGCCCGGTCGAGCTGGAACATCAGCAGATTGAAGCCGGCGTAGTCGGCCGATCGGGAGCGGGGGTTGTCGGCAAGCCGCTCGGCATGCTCGATCGGTGAGGCGTTGCCTCTCAGGAAATCGCAGGGCAGGGCGCCGCGCGACAGGCCGGGCGGACTGGGCCGCCCCCCTTCGCGCACATTGGTGAGCGCGGCGATGCGCCCGCTGCGATGGATCCCCAGCCAGGTGCCCTGCGCCTGGGCGTCGCGCCCCGCCAGCACCCCCGGCTCATCGGACCACCAGGCGGCGGGTTCGGCAGGCCGGTGATAGAACTCGTCGCGGTTGCCTGCCAGCACCAGCCGGTAGTGCGGATGCGCATCGAGGGCAAAGGCAATCAGGCACATCGCGCGCCGCGCTCAGGCGGGAATCGGATAGGGAAGGGTGTGCAGCGTCAGCGCCTGGCCGCCGATGCTCAGTCCCCCCAGGGCGACCGCGGCCGTCTGGCTCTCGAACAGGACGTCGATGCCGCCACCGGGTGCCGGGGCGGCCATCACCACCTCGCCACAGGACTCGGTGGCCCCGGGCGCCGACACATCGGCGCCGGGCAGCGGGGCCGGACCGGCAACCGAACCCAGGAACATGCGCCGCTTGAGCTTGCCCAGGTACTGGCTGCGCGCCACCACCTCCTGACCCGGGTAGCAGCCCTTCTTGAAATCGACCCCACCCACCAGCTCGAAATTCACCATCTGGGGCACGAATCGCTCCCAGGTGCCGGCGACGATGCGCGCCATGCCGCTGCGCACCTCGAACCAGCGCCACAAGGCGCCGGGCGCCGGGCTGAGCCGCTCCTGAAGGCGGGCCCAGAGTGCCGCCGCCTCGGTCTGCGGGGTCCAGACAAGCCAGCGCGGCAGCGTGCCCGCCCCGTCGGGCAACGCCACCGGGTCCAGGCCGATCACGGTGAGCGAGCCCGCCTGGACCACGGCCAGGGGACCCGGCGCCGATCCGGCCAGCGCGACCAGTTGCGCGCGCGCGGCCTCGCCCGCCAGGCCGAAACAGGCCTGCTCGAGACTGTCGTCGGTGATCTTGAGCTTGGCGCGCAGCACGAACATCGACAGCCGGCGCTTGAGCGTCTGGGCCAGCGGCAGCGAAATCGCCAGCGCGACCCGGGGCACGGCGTCGGCATCGGCCCGCCACCCCAGCAGACTCGCCTGCAGGCGGCCCTTGGCATTGCAGTAACCGAACCAGCGCGCCGATCCCGGCACCAGATGCTCGACATCGTTGGTGAGTTGCGCGTGCAGGAACTTGACCGCCTCCTCGCCGGTGGCCGACAGCAGCCCGAGATCGAGAAGCGGCACCACCAGACCGGCGCTCAGGCGCGCCGGCAGGGGCAGCTCGGCCTGCGGACCGTATTCATCGAACCGTGCGGACAGCCCCAGCGCACGGGCGCGTTCATGGGCAAAGGCTTCGTCGAAGGCGAAGGCCGGGGCAATGGCGGGAGCGGGGGCGGGTGTCATGGCCGTATTATAGGAAGTCTGCTCACCCGAATCCCGATGAACCGCATTGTCGTATCGCTGACGGCGCTGCTGCTGGCGCTCGCCGCCCTGGCTGCTGCCGCCTTCCAGGTCTATTCCCGCCAGCCCCTGACATTCCCGGGCGAGCCGGTGCGCGTGCGCATCGATCGCGGGCTCGGTCTCTCGGCGATCGGCGATGCCCTGGCTGCCGCCGGCATCGGGCTGCCGGCCTGGCAGTTCGAACTGGCGGCCCGGCTGCGCGGCGACGGCGGGCGCATCAAGGCCGGCACCTACGTCTTCGCCTCGGGTCTCACCCGGCGCGCCCTGATCGACAAGATGGTGCGCGGCGATGTTCTGCTCGCCGAGGTGACCATTGTCGAGGGCTGGACCTTCCGCCAGATGCGCGCGGCGCTGGCCCGCCACCCCGATCTCGGTCAGGAAGGCGCCGCGCTGTCGGATGCCGAGCTGATGGCGCGGATCGGCGCCGCCGAGCGCGATCCCGAGGGCCTGTTCATGCCCAACACCTACCGGTTTTCGCCCGGATCGAGCGATATCGAGGTCTACCGCCAGTCCTATCGCCTGCTCAAGCGCGCGCTCGACGAGGCCTGGGCGACGCGCTCGGCATCGGTGGCGCTCGCTACCCCCTATCAGGCCCTGGTGCTGGCCTCGATCGTCGAAAAGGAAACCGGCCGCGACGCCGACCGCGGGCGAGTGGCGGCGGTGTTCACCAACCGGCTGCGCCTGGGCATGATGCTGCAGAGCGATCCGACCACCATCTACGGCATGGGCGCGGCCTTCGACGGCAACCTGCGCCGTCAGGACCTGCGCACCGACACCCCCTACAACACCTACACCCGCGGCGGCCTGCCGCCCGGCCCGATCTCGCTGCCCGGCAAGGCCTCACTGGCCGCGGTGTTGAACCCGCCGCCCTCGAGCGCGTTGTATTTCGTGGCCCGGGGCGATGGGAGCAGCGAGTTTTCCGACGATCTCGCGGCGCATCAGCGCGCAGTCGACCGATACCAGAAACGGCGGGGATCATGAACCCTGAACAGGCCCGCGCCGAGCGCCCAGGCGGCGGCTGCTTCATCAGCTTCGAGGGCATCGACGGTGCCGGCAAGAGCAGCCACGTCGACTGGCTGGCCGAGCGCTGCCGGCAGGCTGGGCGCGAGGTGATCGTGACCCGCGAGCCGGGCGGCACGCCGCTGGGCGAGCGGCTGCGCGAGCTGGTCCTGAACGAGCCGATGGCCGCCCAGACCGAGCTGCTGCTGGTCTTCGCCGCCCGCAACGAACACCTCGAGGGGCTGATCCGGCCGGCGCTGGCGCGCGGCTGCGTGGTCATCTGCGACCGATTCACCGACTCGACCTACGCCTACCAGGGCGGCGGACGCGGCTTGCCGCTGGCCTGGATCGAGGCACTGGAACAGGCCGTCCAGGGCGGGCTGCAACCCGTGCGCACCTACCTGTTCGACCTGCCGGCGGACCTGGCGGCCCAGCGCCGCGCGGCGGCACGAGCCGCCGACCGCTTCGAAGCCGAGGATGTCGCCTTTTTCGAACGGGTGCGCGCGGCCTATGCGCGACGGGCCGGGGTAGGGGGCGGGCGCTTCCGCACGATCGACTCGCGCCAGAGCATCGAGACCATTCGGCAATTCATCCAGGAAGACATTAAATCATTGATAACAACATCTTGAGACGGTTAATTAAAGTGATTTATCGAATCGACTGGAGCAAGAATCGATGACCGAGCCGGCGGCAGCGTCCGACGCGCGCACCTGGCCCGCCTGGCTCGACGGGTCACTGCTGAAGCTGCTCGCCATGCGCGAGAGCCTCCCGCACGCGCTGCTGCTGCGCGGGCACCGGGGCATCGGCAAGGGCTGGCTGGCCGACCGGTTCGCCCAGAGCCTGCTGTGCGAGGCGCCGGGGCCCGACGGATCGGCCTGCCAGCGCTGCGATGCCTGCGGTTGGTACGCCAGTGGCAACCATCCCGATTTCCGGCGCGTTTCGCCGCTGACCGAAGAAGAGGGCGGTTCCCGATCGGAACGCGCCCGGCGCGAAATCAAGGTCGACCAGATCCGCGCGCTCGCCGGGTTCGTCGGTATCGGCGCGCATCGGGCGGGGCACAAGCTGGTGCTGATCGAGCCAGCCGAATCGATGAACGCCATTGCCGCCAACGCCCTGCTCAAGACGCTGGAGGAACCGGCGGGCGACACCGTCTTCCTGCTGGTCTGCGGCAATGCGGGTGCGTTGCCAGCCACGGTGCGGTCGCGCTGCGTGCCGTTTACCGTCGCTTCGCCGCCCCCCGCACAGGCGCTCGCCTGGCTGCGGCAAGCGCTGCCGGGCGAGGAGTCGATGCTGGCGCAATGGCTCGCGCTGGCCGATGGCGCCCCACTGCGGGCGTTGGCCTTCGCCGATCCCGCAGCGGCGTCCGCCTATCGGCTGGTGGTACTGGCCGGCGATCAGATCCCCGAGAATTCGGTATTGAAGACAGCCGAAGGCTTTGCCACGACGCCGCCCACGCTCTGGGTCCCTTTCCTGCAGTCATGGATCGGGGACCTGGGCCGGGTCAGCGCCGGCGCGGCGCCGGTTCGGTTTCCCGCTCAGGCGCCACGGCTGCGCACGCTCGGCCGGCTGACCTCTTTGCCCCGAATCGGCGAGATGGCCGGCTGGCTGAACCGCCAGACGCCGATCCTCGAGCATCCGCTGAATGCGCGGCTGTTCGCCGAAGAGGTGTGGTTGCGCTACGAGTCGATGTTCGCGGCCGCTTGATGACCGCACCGGCGCGCTGACGGGATTCGGCGCTCACTCACTGCAAGGACGCAACGCTCATGGAGCAGCCCCACCAGAGGACCGAATCGGCCACACCGCCCAACGATGCGGCCACCGGGCTGCGTCCCAGCGTCATCCAGCTGGCGATCAAGGAAAAGGGCGCCCTGTCGTCGGCCTACATGCACTTCGTCGAGGGCGGAGGCCTGTTCGTGCCGACCACCCGCCCAGCGCAGCTCGGCGACGCGGTCTACGCGATCCTGACCCTGCTCGATGAACCGGCCAAGGTACCGATCCCCGGCAAGGTCTGCTGGATCACGCCGGCCGGCGTGCCCGGACGCCAGCAGGGCATCGGCATCCAGTTTTCCAGCAACGAGACCGGCGAGCAGGCCCGGATCAAGATCGAGGCACTGCTGGGGACCCTGCTGAGCGCGCCGCGCCCGACGCACACCCTCTGAGGGGGGCGCCCTCTGAGGGGCACGTCTTCTGAGGGTCATGCCCTCTGACGGGCACGCCGGGCAAAGGGGCGACCGCCGGACCGGGGGTAAACTGCGGTCCATGTTCGTCGACTCCCACTGCCACCTCGATTTTCCCGACTTCGCCGACCAGATGCCGCAGCTGCTCGCACGCATGCGCGAGGCGCGGGTCGGCGGCGCGCTGTGCATCAGCGTCAACCTGCCCGACTTTCCGGCGGTACTGGCGCTGGCCGAGACCCACCCGCACCTCTGGGCCACCGTCGGCGTGCATCCCGATTACCCTGACACCCCGGAACCCGACGTCGCGACCCTGGTCAAGCTGGCCGCGCACCCCCGGATCCGCGCCATCGGCGAAACCGGCCTCGACTACTACCGACTGACCGGCGACCTGAGCTGGCAGCGCGAACGCTTCCGCGTCCACATCCGAGCGGCCCGCGAAGTCGGGATGCCGCTGGTCATCCACACCCGCAAAGCCTCGGAAGACACGCTGCGAATCATGGCGGAGGAGGGCGCCAGCGCCGCTGGCGGCGTGATGCACTGCTTTACCGAGGACTGGCCCACCGCGCGCGCTTCAATCGAGATGGGGTTCTGCATCTCGTTCTCCGGAATCGTCACTTTCAAGAGCGCGCAGGCGCTGCGCGAAGTGGCGCTGCAGGTGCCCGATTCACAGCTGCTGATCGAGACCGACTCGCCCTATCTGGCGCCGGTACCGCATCGGGGACGCACGAACGAGCCGTCATTCGTACCGGAAGTGGCCCGGCTGCTGGCACAGCTGCGGGGCGTCAGTCTCGAGCACATCGAAAAAGTGACGACGG
This sequence comes from uncultured beta proteobacterium, assembly GCA_903934295.1. Taxonomy (GTDB): domain Bacteria; phylum Pseudomonadota; class Gammaproteobacteria; order Burkholderiales; family Burkholderiaceae_E; genus Quisquiliibacterium. Next base: position 216,800 of record CAIZNI010000013.1, on the reverse strand, counting down.
ATAATTTTCTTCGTTTATTCAAAGTGATGGAAAGTGAACTTGAAGTCGTTTGACATGATTTTCCGGCGTGCGCTCACGCTGTTGATCGCCCTGCTGACGCTCGCGGGCGGGCCGCTCGCGGCACGTGAGCCGGGCGAACGTGAACTCTTCGAGGCGCTGGCACTCGATGAGATCACCACCGTGCGCAAGCTGCTGGTTCGCGGCGTGTCGTCCAATGCGGTGGACCCGGAAAAAGGTCCGGCGGTCGTGATGGCGGCGCGCGAGCAGTCATTCAAGTCGCTGCAGGTGCTGCTCGAGTCACCTTTGACCGATGTCAACATCCGCAACGAACAGGGTGAGACCGCGCTGATGTACGCGGTGCTGCAGGGCAACCTCGAGGTGGCGCGCGCGCTGCTCAAGCGCGGCGCGCTGGTCAACATGCCGGGCTGGACACCGCTTCATTACGCGGCCAGCGCCGGACAGATGGAGATGGCCGCCTGGCTGCTGGAAAACCATGCCTACATCGACACCGCGTCCGCGAACGGGACGACGCCGCTGATGATGGCCGCCCGCGAGGGGCGGCCCACGCTGGCGCGCTACCTGGTTGAACAGGGTGCCGATCCGAGTCTGCGCAACCAGGCGGGATTGGGCGCACCCGAGTATTTCCTGCGGCGCGGCGATGAGACCAACGCGCAGTGGATGGCCGCCAAGGCAAGCGAGTATCTGCGGCGGTATGGCACGCAGGCGGCACCGGTGGCTGCACCGGTCACTGCACCGGTCACTGCACCGGTAACAGCGCCGGTAACAGCGCCGGTAACAGCGCCGGCAGCGACGCCCGGAAACCGATTGCCGGGGAATCGCTAGGGACGTGAGGTGGCGGAACGACCGAGGCGAAGCACGGTTGATCGATCTCGACTCATACCTTTCAATATGCGCATAATGTGTATTATGTAAACTAATGCGCAAGGGAATGCCGGTGCGCGCCGGCCGTGCAGCGCCGGTGCCCTCAGCACACGGCCACACGGCCACCCAGCCACCCAGCCACCCAGCCACCCAGCCACCCCGCCACCCGACCGAGACCTCAGCGCCGCCGAACCCGGCGATCAGCCCTCGAGGTAACGCTGGCGCAGGTGCTCACGCTCCCGCGGACCCACCCCCAGCGTGGCCAGATACGCGTCAATGCCACCCCGCTCGACATCGACCTCCCGAAGGGCCGCCTCGAGAAAGCCAGCTTGCACCTTCCAGAGCACCTCGAGCACCGCCTGCGGCAGATCGGGCGGCGGCGTGGCCGATGAGCGTCGGTACAGTTCGTTGGTCAGCAGGAAGTCGGCCATCACCACCGGACGCGGCACCTCCAGCGCCAGCAGGATCAGCGCCGCGGCGAAGCCGGTCCGGTCCTTGCCCGCGGTGCAATGGAACACCAGCGGCGAATCGTCGGCAAGCAGATGGGCGAACAGTTCGCCGAATCGGTGCGAGTTGCCCAGCACGAAGGCCCGGTAGGTCTGCTGCATCACCCCGATCGCATCGAGCGCAGTCAGATCGCGCCCCGGCTCGATCAGGCTGCGCACGTTCTGCACCACGGTGGGCTCGATCGGCAGCGAGTGCTGGGTCATGCCCGGCAGATCGAAGGCGGTCGCGGCACGCTCCTGGACGCCTCGGAAATCAACGCTGCGCCCGATGCCGAGGCTGCCCAGCACGGCGCGATCCGCCTCGGTGAGCCCCGCCAGGTGATCGGAGCGGAACAGGCGCCGCCAGCGCACCGTGCGCCCGCCCTGCCCTCGGTAGCCGCCGAGATCGCGGAAATTGGTCGCGCCGGCCAGGCTCAGAGAGCGGCTGGGGGTTGCTTGACCCGATCGTGAGTCGGCGGGAGGAGTCAGGGAATCAGGCATGGCATCGCATTCTGGTGAAGACGGTTGTCAGAGTTCGGACAGTTCCCCTGCCCCGCACATCTCGCGCAGGCGGAACTTCTGGATCTTGCCCGAACCGGTCAGCGGAAACGACTGCATCGCATACCAGCGGCGCGGTGTCTTGTGGGGGGCGAGATGCTCGCGCACATAGGCGAACAGTGCGTCCTTGTCGACGAAGGTGCCGGGCGCCGGGCGGATGAACGCGGCGACCTCTTCGCCCCATCGCTCGTCCGGCAGACCGACCACCGCGACCTCGGCCACCGCCGGGTGGCGAAACAGCAGTTCCTCGAGTTCTCGCGGATAGATGTTCTCGCCGCCGCGGATGATCATGTCCTTCAGACGACCTTCCACGGTGCAATAACCGCGCGCGTCCATCGCGCACAGATCGCCGGTGTGCAGCCAGCCGTCGGCATCGATCGCGGCCGCGGTGGCCTCGGGCATCTCGAAATAGCCCAGCATCACGTGATAGCCCCGGGTGAGGTACTCGCCGATCTGGCCGATCGGCAGCGTGGCGCCCGTGGCGGGATCGACGATGCGCACCTCGGCGTGCGGCATGGGCGGTCCGATCGTGCCGGCCTTGTCGGCCACGCTGTCGTCCGGACGGGTCATCGAGGCCACCGGCGAGCACTCGGTCTGACCGAAGACGATGGTGAACTCGGCGCCCAGACGCTCCTCCAGCGCCACCACCAGCGAGGCGGGCACTGTCGAGCCGCCCGAGCAGATCGACCGGATCGACGAAAGGTCGGTGGTCGCAAAAGCGGGATGCTCCATCAGGGCAATCAGCATGGTTGGCACCGCCAGCAGCGCATTGGCGCGATAGCGGCCGATCAGATCGAGCACCAGACCGGCATCGAAGGCTTCGACCAGCACCTGGGTGGCCCGCATGGCCACCGCACCCAGCACGCAGAGCACGCAGCCGCCGGTGTGGAACAGCGGCATGGTGGTGACCCAGACCGCGCCATCGGCCACGCCCATCCGGGCCATGGTGTGCGCGCCGTTGTTCACCAGACCCCGGTGGTGCAGCAGCGCGCCCTTCGGGAAACCGGTGGTCCCGGAGGTGTACTGGATCATCACCGGATCGTCCGATCGGACCGTGGGCAGCGCGATCGACGCATCGTCGCCGGCCGCGACAAAGGCGTCCCACTGCTCGATTCGGATGATTTCGCGCAGTTCGGGGCAGCCCGGGGCAATTTCCTCGACGGTGGCGCGCATCGGATTGCCGCGAAAGCCTTCGACGACCACGATGCCCGCCGCCCGCGACTGCTTGAGCACATAGGCCACCTCGGCAGCCCGGAAACCCGGGTTGACGGTGACCAGCACCAGGCCGGCCATCGCTGCGCCGAACTCCATCATGATCCACTCGGGCACGTTGGGCGCCCAGATCGCGACCCGTTCGCCCGGCCGGAACCGGGTGGTCAGCGCGCGCGCGGTGCGCAGCGCCTCCTCGTGCAGTTGCGCGTAGGTCCACTGCCGCGGTGCGGGGGCGCTCTGCCCGGTCACCAGAGCCAGACGCTGCGGCGTGGTCTGTGCCGCCCAGGCCAGCAGTTCCCCGAGCGTGAGGTCGCGAATCGGCGGTTCGGCGGGACCGGTGACGTGGGATTCGGTCAGGGGCATGGCGGTGTCTCCGAGGAAGGACCAGAGGCGAAAGGGGCTGACGAGGTTAGCACGCAGCCTGGGCCGGATTCCCGGTAACCCGAAGACGTCGTTCCGGGGGATGACGCGCAGTCGGGATCAGCCTGTCGGTGCAAACAGGCTGCTCTGCAACGCGGGCCGGGCCCGCGTTGGCAGGAGCGCCGGATCGCCGCCCTTGAGGACCTGGGCATCGGCGATCAGATCGTTCCACCAGCGCCCGTCGGCGGCGAGCACCGCCAGGCGATCGATCGGAAACGCCGCCAGGCGGGAGCGGGTGAAATGGCGGGCATCCAGTTCGGCCAGCGCGCTTTCGATGACGGCGAGCGTTGCCCGGACGGGCGGCACCGCCCGCCTGGCTGGGGCGGCGGTCGAGCCGTCGAGCGGCAAGGATGCCGTCACCACCACGATGTCGAGCGCGTCGGGTGATTCGTCCGATTCGCTCGCGGGCCGGCCCCGACACCACGCGGCCTTCACCACCCGGTGGCGGTTCATCAGGCCGCGCAGCGCCAGCATCAGCCGTTCCCAGCGCACCTGCTCCTGCCGGAACAGATCGGCCAGCGCCGCTGCGAGCGGATGGGCGGAGTCGATCGCATAGAGCCGAGCCCGCCCGGCGCCGAAAACCCGCACCAGACGATGCGCCACCAGCGTGGCCAGCACCATCCGCGTCCCCTGCGGAGTCAGGCCGGCGGCGGCGGCGAGTGACGACACGCCCAGCGGCCCCGCCGCGCGGCCGAGCACCCGCAGGACACGCACCTGCCCGGCATTGCCCAGCAGACGGGTGAATGCGAAGCGCAGGGAATGCTGGGGGACCGAAGCAAGCATGAGAGGCGAAATATGGCAAAAACTCTTTTCAAATGCAAAGACTACTTTGCTTATGCAAGAAACAACAGTTTCGGGTGATTGCTCAGGCTCACCCGCCCTCGCCCACCCCCGGTTCACCATGGGGCAGCCCGGCCGATCGCGTCCGTCGACCACCAAGATGAGCAATGCCCCGAAACAGATGCGTCATGCCCCCAAGCAAAGGAGATCGCCCATGACACCACCGCCACGCGGGCTGGCCGCCCTGCTCCTGTCGGCCGCGGCCGGCGTCTGCAGCGCCCAGCCGAACCTGGACCTGGGCAAGGCCGAATACGAAGCCAGTTGCGCCAGCTGTCATGGCGCGAGCGGCAAGGGCGATGGCGCAGTGGCGCCTCATCTGATTCGACGACCGGCCGACCTGACAGCCATTGCCGCGCGCAATGGCGGCGTCTTCCCGTCGCAACTGGTCTGGGAGGTCATCGACGGGCGCGGTTCGCGCGAAATCGGTCCGCACGGCTCGCGCGAGATGCCGATCTGGGGGGTCCAGTACCGCCTGCAGGCCATTCAACTCGGTCAGGGCGGCGTCCCGGAATGGTATGTCCGGGGGCGGATCGTCGCCCTGCTCGACTATCTGGCGCGCCTGCAGGCGAAGTAGCGGGCGCGCCGCTCAGCGCGGCTCGAAGATCGCGCGCGGCAGCAGCGCGCTGACGGTCACGTTCGGCAGATCGACCGCGTTGCTGATCCGCAGATCAACCGCGAGCGAACAGATCACATAGGCCTGTTCGCGGGTGAATCCGTGTTCGCCGAGCAGCAGGATCATCTCGAGCAGCGCGTTGCGGGCCGCCAGCGTCAGGTCCTCGCACTCCTGGGTGCCGTCCTCGCGGATCGGCAGTCCGGTGGTTGCGATGAAGTCGCGGGGGGCGGCCCATTGCGGCGGCAGGAAATAGCCGGGGTGCGAGAAGCGGGGAAAGCGCATTCCCCGACGCCGGGCCTCGCCCGGCAGGACAGTGAACCGGACCACCGCGCTTGCGCCCATCTCGATCGCGGTGATGCAGCACTCGGAATCGCCCTGCGCGTAATGGGCATCGCCCAGCGAGAACAGCGCGCCCTCGACATTGACCGGAATCTGCAACCGGGCGCCGCGCGTCAGCTGCTTGATGTCGGCGTTGCCACCGTTCTCGCGAGGCGGCATGGTGCGCAGCCCGGTACTGGCGATCGGCTCGATCGCGGGAACCGCATCCTGCGCATCGGGCGGCAGCGCGATGCCACCGCGCCGAACCACATCGGCCTCGCGCGCGGTCCAGCGCACCAGTTGCTCGTGCGACGGCGCCACGCCGGCTGTACCCATGAAGACTCCCTCGGGAATCCGCACGCCGGGAATCTGCGCCGAGCGGGCGAAACCGTCCTCGACATGCCAGTGGGCGAGAAAGCTGGCATCGAAGACGTCGCGCAGGAATCCGGCGCCAGGCCGGATCACCGTCCATCCGTAGCGCTGCGCGGTGATGTCGACAAACTCGATGTCGAGCAGGTCGCCGGGACGGGCACCGGCCACGAACACCGGCCCGGTCAGGGGGTGCCCGGCCTTTCGGTCATGACTGGCCAGGTCGGCGAACACGGTGTCGGGACGCACCTGTCCGTCGGAGGCATCGCGGGTCTCGAGCAGCACCTCCTCGCCGGGCACCGCCTCCAGGATCGGCGCGATGTCGGGATGCCAGCGGTTGTGCCCCGTGCCAGGGTCGTCGCGAAGACGGCGGCTGCGGTCGATCAGAATCGATTTCATGGGTCAGCCTTTCGAGGGCCCTGGCGGGCCGCCCGCGATCATCCGCCGTTCGCGAGTCGCCCCGCGAACGGCCCCTGCGCGCGTCAGCCGATCACGTCACGCGCGATGATCTCGCGCTGGATCTCCGAGGTACCGCCGAAGATCGTGAACGCGCGGGCGTTCAGATAGCCCGCCACCACCGGCCTGGCGACATCGTCGAGCACGCTGTGCTCGGCCAGGTGCATCGGCCGCGCCGACTCCCAGACCAGCGCATCGCTGCCCAGCAAGCGGACACCCAGTCGGGTGATCGACTGGTGGATCTCGCTCCAGCGCAGCTTGAGCAGCGACGACACGCTGCCCGGGTTCTGCCCGACCTGCAGCGAGGACATCACCCGCAGTTCGGTCATCTCCAGCGCGCGGATGTCGATCTCGATGGCCGAGAACGCCAGCGCGATGTCGGGATCGTCGAGCGCGCCGCCGTCGGCAAGGCTGCCTTCCTCGGCGGCCACCAGCCGCTCGACGCGATCGAGCGCCGCACGCAGTCGGCCGGCCGAGATGGCGCCGCCCCGCTCAAACTCGAGCAGATACTTTGCGATCGTCCAGCCCTGCCCTTCCTCGCCCAGACGGCAGGCAACCGGCACCCGGACGTCGTCGAAGAACACCTGGTTGACCTCGTGATCGCCGCTGGCGCTGCGGATCGGGCGCACGGTGATGCCCGGGGTGGCCATGTCGATCAGCAGAAAACTGATGCCTTCCTGCTTGCGGGTCTCGCCCTCGCCGGTACGCACCAGCGCGAACATCCGGTTGGCCAGATGGGCATGGGTCGTCCAGATCTTGGACCCGTTGATCACATAGACCTCGGCGCCATCGGCGCCGCGCTCGCGCCGCGCGCGGGTGCTGAGCGAGGCCAGATCCGAACCGGAGCCCGGCTCGGAATAGCCCTGGCACCAGTAATCCTCGCCCGACAGGATGCGTGGCAGGTAATGCGACTTCTGCTCGGGGGTGCCGAAATGCATGATGACCGGACCGGCCATGCGCAGGCCCAGCGGCGACAGCGGCGGCGCGCCGGCCACCGCGAATTCGGTCTCGAAGATCCAGCGCTGGGCCAGCGACCAGCCGGTGCCGCCGCGCTGCGCCGGCCAGGCAGGCGCGACCCAGCCTCGCCGATGCAGCGCGCGATGCCACTGCAGACCGGTGTGCGGCTCGGAGAACACCGAGGTGTTCAGGCGGGCCGAGCGGACGAGTTCGGGACTCAGTTCCTCGGCCAGGAATTGCCGGACTTCATCGCGGAACCCGTCGAGCGCGGCCATCTCAGCCTGCACCGGCAGGTGGGCAGCGCCGCCTGATCGCCGCAGGGTCGCCCGCAGAGTGGCATGACGACGCAGATGGGTCTCGGCCCCGCCATAGAGCGCATCCAGCGCCAGCAGACGGCGCAGGTAGCGCCCCATGTTGAGTTCTTCGGTGACACCCATGCCGCCGTGCAACTGGATGGCCTCTTCGGCCACCCGGCGTGCCGCGCCGGCCACCTTGGCGCGGACCGCCGCCGCGGCCAGCGAGCGCGCCAGCGGATCGCCGCGGCGATCGGCCTCGATCACCTGCTGGACAGCACCGATGGTCATCGAGCGCGCCTCTTCGCAGGCCACCGACATGTCGGCCATCCGGTGGCGCAGCACCTGGTTCATCGACAGCGGCTTGCCGAACTGCTGACGGGTTCGCGTGTAGGCCACCGTCGCCGCGAGCATGGCCTGCATCGCGCCCACCGCCTCGGCACACGCCGCCACTGCCGCGTGGTCGGTCGCCTGCTCGAAAGCGGCCTGCGCCGCCCCCGCCAGCCGATCGGCATCGGGCAGCAGCGCGCCCGAGAAATGCAGCGCGCAGGCTCCGGCGCCATCGACGCTCTCGAAGGCTTCCATCCGCACGCCGTCGGTGCCGCCAGGCACCATGAAATACTGCCGCGCGCCGGTCTCGTCCGCCGCGCTGACCAGCCAGGCATCGGCCAGCGCGCCGCAGGGCACCACGCTCTTGTGGCCGTCGAGGCGCCAATTCGACCCATCGCGGCGCGCGAGAGTGCGTCCGCCGCGCGAACCCGTGCGCTCGCGATCGGCGGGCACCACCAGCAGCGAACCGTCGGCGATGCGGGGCAGCCAGCGCGCTTGCTGAGCCTCGTTGGCACCGCCGACGAGAGCGCCCGCCGCCTGCACGATCGCCGGCAGATAGGGGTCGGCCAGCGGCCCCGCGCCCAGTGCCTGGGCCAGCACGCACGCCTCGGCCAGCCCCTGTCCGAGCCCCTCATGGGCGGCCGGCAGGGTCATGGCCAGCCAGCCGAAGCCGGCCATCTCGGCCCATCGCTCGCGGCTGACCGAAGCGCCGGCGTCGGACGCCGAGCGCGCCGCCACCCACCGCACCACGCTGTCGTGCAGCAGGCGCTGTTCGTCGTCGAGCTGCAGGTTCATTGGCGCGCCCATGTGATCACTTCGTCAAGAGGAACAGCGACAAGGGCGGATACACGCACACGATCACCAGCCATATCAGCATGATGATGATGAACGGCACCACCGCCTTGCAGATGGTAACGAACGACTCCTTGAAGGCCGCCATGGCCACAATGAGATTCAGACCTACCGGTGGTGTGAGGTAGCCGATCTCGAGGTTGGCGATCATGATGATGCCGAAGTGCAACGGGTCGAAACCCTTGGCCACCGCCAGCGGCTCGAGCAAGGGCGCCAGGATCAGCACCGCCGAACCCACATCCATCAGGCAGCCCACGATCAGCAGCAGGACGTTGATGCCGAACATCAGCACCCAGCGGTTCTCGATCGAGCCGGTCAGCGCCGCCACCATCTGTTTCGGAATGCCCGAATGGTCCAGGATGGTGTTCAGGCTGCCCGCGATGCACAGCAGCGGCAGCAGGGTCGCCAGCAGCTTGGTCGTCTCGAGGATCACCGCCAGCAGGGTCGACGGCTTCATCTGCCGGGTGCCCATGTAGTACATCACCTGCCGCAGCGGCCCAAGACCCTTGGGTGCCGGCGGCGCGCTGTCGTCGCGGTGCAGGAAGAACTCGATGAACAGCGCGTAGGCCAGCGCGACCGCCGCCGATTCGGTGGGACTGAACCAGCCGGTGTAGATGCCGCCGATCATGATGAACGGCAGCGCCAGCGCGAAGCCGCCCTCGAAGAACGACTTCACCGCCACTGCCACACTGAACGGCGTGCGCTGCGAGTTCCAGTTCGCGGTGATCGCATACGCGGCGAACATGAAGGTGAGCAGCAGCCCCGGCCCGATGCCGGCCAAGAACAGCTTCGAGATATCCCGTTCGGTCATGATCCCGTAGAGGATCAGCGGGATCGAGGGCGGAATGATGATGCCCAGCGTGCCGGCCGAGGCGATCGAACCCAGCGCATAGCTCTTGCTGTAACCGCGGGAAATCAGCGCCGGGTACATGATCGAGCCGATCGCCAGCATGGTCACGATCGAGGAGCCGTTGATCGCCGCGAAGGCCGCGCACGAAAGCACGCAGGCAATGCCGAGTCCGCCGGGCAGCGACGAGGTGAAGGCCTGCATGAAGCCGATCAGCCGCTGGGCGATCGAGCCGCGCGACATGATGTTGCCGGCCAGCATGAACAGCGGGATCGACAGCAGCACCTCGCGATCGACGGTGAACCAGAAATCCTGGATCAGGAATTCGATCTTGCTGTTGGCGATGAACAGATGCACATAGGCGGTCGCCACCGCCAGCACCAGTACCAGACTCTGGCGCAGCAGCAGCAGCGCCATGATCAGCACGAGAAGAAGGATCCAGGCCATTAGTGTGTCTCCCCTTTGGGCTCGGGCCGCAGCGCGGGCCAGGCAGCGAATGCGAGATGGCGAAGCGCCGACGAAACGAACATCCAGGGCAGCACCATCTGGATCGGCCAGACCTTGATCGGTATGGCCATGCCGCGCTCGCCCAGCTGCATGGAGCTCATCACGAAGCCCCAGGCGAAATACCCCAGGAACAGACAAATGAGGGCCGACACCACATCACCGATCCGGTTCATGTAGGGGTCGAGCGCCCGCGGCAGCCAGCCGTCGGCGAACTGCGGACGCAGGTGGCCGGCCTCGGCGGTGACCAGCGCAAAGCCGAGCAGGCCGGAGATGGCCGTGGTCCAGACCGCGAAGCGCTGAGCCCCGAAAATGCCGTCGCCGAAGAGCTCGCGCGCCAGCACGTCGGACATCAACGCCATCGCCGTGAGGGAAAAGGTCACTACACACACCGTGGCTTCCAACCGCCACAGCCACTTCAGCATCAGCCGAGCCGCCTGCATCGTCATCACTCCTGGTTGCAACCGCCACGCGCCGGTCGGGCGCGCGCGGTCCAATTCATTGCGTCAGATCACCGGCCACCGCCCGGGGCCTTACTTACCCCCCTTGGCGACGAATTCCCTCCTGCCCTTCTGGATGGCTTCCCACAGTTCCTGCGCGCCATCGCCGATTTCCTTCACCAGCTTTTCCTGGTTGGGCTCCACCAGCCTGGACCACTCGAGACGCTGGGCCGCGGTGAGTTCATGCACCACGCCGCCCTTCTTGCGGAACTCTTCCATCTTCGGCTTCTCCTCGGCCTCGACTTCGCGGCGCATGCGGGCGATGTCCGGACGCGCGCTCTCGACGACCTTCTTCTGTTCGGCGCTGAGCGCGTCCCAGACCCTCTTGTTGATCATGAAGGTGGAGCCGTGATGCAGGTGGCGGGTCATCACGTAGTGCGGCGCGCTCTGGGCGGCCGGCGTGGTGATGTAGTAGGAGAACGGCAGATCGGCCGCCTCGACCAGACCGCTCTGCAGCGCCGGGAAGAGCTCGGACAGGGGCATCTGCACGCCGTTGACCGCGAGCGAACCCCAGAACATCTTCGACGACGGCGCCGGCGACACGCGCACCTTCATGCCCTTGACATCATTGGGCGTCAGACAGGCTTTCTTGCAGACGACGTCGTTCCAGCCGACCTCGCCCAGACCGATGATGACCAGGCCCTTGGCTTCGTAGATCTTCTTCAGGATCGGCAGCGCGAAGTTGTCGGTGACGAAGTCACGCTCGGCGTTGCTGCGCCACAGGTAGGGCATGTTCAGCAGCGCGGCTTCGGGGATCAGCACCGAGGCGCCGGTGTACGAGACGCTGCCCATCTCGAGGCGGCCGCGCACGAGCTGCTGGATGATCTCCTGCTCGCTGCCCACAAACAGACGCTCGGTCTTGAGGGCGCCGGCGGTGCCGGTGGTGATCTTGTTCGCGGTCTCGTCGACGAAGCCGACCAGCACCGAACCAGGCTGCGCCGCCGAGGCGATCTTCCAGTTCTGCTGGGCCAGCGCGGCACCGGACGACAAGGCAAAAGCGACGCTGGCCAGGGCCAGGGGTTTCACGAAATTCATGGTTGTCTCCTTGCGGTGCGCACATGCGTGGCGCGCACCGTCATTGGGGCTTTTCTCGCCCGAATCTAAACCCACGCGAGTGTACTTGGCCCGGTGCCCACCAGGAATCGAATAGGGGAAAACATCGGGGACATTTTTTTAAAAAAACGTTTCCTGCGAGCGAGGCGGATCGTGCCGCAGCGCTTTCAACGCCCGCAATCGTCTTTTCGGACGATTCGCCAGCCACGCCCTGCGCGGTCTGTCGCATGATGGACAGGAAGCCATCCGACATCGCCCAATCGCCCAATCGCCCAATCGCCAAGGACCTGACATGGAAGAACACATCCACTGCGAACTCGAGAACGCCATCCTGACGGTGACACTGAACCGGCCCGACAAGCTCAATGCCTACACGGCGCAGATGGGTCGCGAGCTGGCCGCCGCCTTCGATCGAGCCGATCGCGACGATGCCGTGCGGGTGGTGATCGTCACCGGCGCCGGACGCGCCTTCTGCGCCGGCGCGGACATTTCCGGCGGGGCTACCGCTTTCGGCGCCGGCGCCTCGGTGATGTTCGGCGACCAGAAGCCCAGCCAGAGCGAACCGAATTTTGTCGACAGCATCTACCGCTGCCGCAAGCCCTCGATCGCTGCGATCAACGGCGCTGCAGTGGGCGTCGGGATCACGCTGACCCTGCCGATGGACATCCGGCTGGCGGCCAGCGGTGCCCGGGTCGGATTCGTGTTCGCCCGCCGCGGCCTGGTGCCCGAAGCCGGCAGCGCCTGGTTCCTGCCGCGGCTGGTGGGGCTGCAGCAGGCCCTGCGCTGGTGCTATTCAGGCCGGCTGCTGGATGCGCAGGAGGTCCTGCGCGGCGGCCTGGTGAGCGAGGTCCTCGCCCCGGAAGACCTGCTGCCCAAGGCGCGCGAAATCGCCCGCGAGATCGTCGAGGAAACCGCGCCGGTGTCGATCGCGCTGACCCGTCAGATGCTGTGGCGCTTCGCCGCCGAGCCGGACATGCGGCGCGTGCGCGAGGTCGATGTACCGATGTCGCGCGAACTCGGCGCGGGACCCGACGTGACCGAGGGTGTGCGCGCATTCATGGAAAAGCGCAAACCCGCGTTCCCGGGGCGGGTGTCGACCGACATGCCCTCGGGCTATCCGTGGTGGGATGAAGGCACCGGCAGCTGAGGCTGCCGGTCGCCGCGCGCCACTCAGCCGGGCAGGGCCAGCACCACCCGCCCGTCGGCCTTGCCGTCGAGCATCAACTGCAGGTGAGCGCCGAGATCATCGAGCCCGATCAGCCGGATCTCCGACAGCAGTCGAACCGGCTTGAGATCGCCGGCCATGCGCTGCCAGAGATGGGCCTGGCGATCGATGTAGACCATCGCGTTCACCCCCACCAGCCGCACGCCGCGCAGGATCAGCGGCAGCACATTGGTGCTCAGGGCGTTGCCGCTCGCGTTGCCCAGACAGGCGATGACGCCGCGCGGCTGCGCGCTGCGGATCAGCCAGTCGAGTTGTCGTCCGCCCACCGAATCGATCGCGCCCTGCCAGCGGGCCCGCGCCAGCGGCTTGCCCTCGTCGCCGATCTCGTCGACCAGCACGACCTCGGCCGCGCCGAGTCCGCGCAGACGGGCCGCCGCGGTCGCCTTGCTGCTCAGGGCCACCACCTGATAGCCGAGCGCGCCCAGCATGTCGATGGCCAGCCCGGCCACGGCACCGCTTGCGCCATTGACCAGAACCGGTCCCCCGGCGGGATGCACGCCCTGCTCTTCCAGCAGCTCCACGCACAGGGCCGCGCTGTAGCCGGCCACGCCGAGTGCACCGGCCTCGCGTAGGCTGAGCGCGGCGGGCACCGGCAGCAGCGACGCGGCCGGCAGGCGCGCATGGGTGGCAAAGCCGCCGTCATGGTCGACCCCGATGCCACGCGAATGCGCCAGCACCCGGTCGCCCGGCGCGAACGCCGGGTCGTCGGAGGCGATCACCGTGCCCGCGAGGTCGATGCCGCCGACCCGAGGAAAGTCGCGGATCACCTTGCCGGCGGTGGTGGTGGCCAGCGCATCCTTGTAGTTCAGGCCGGCAAAGGCCACCTTCACCACCACATTGCCGGCGCTCAGGTCGGCCACCGTCAGGTCGGCCAGCCCGGCCGCCACCTGGCCCTGGTCGGCGGTGATCCGCAGCCCGCGAACCGCGGTTCGCAGGCAGGCTTCATCGATGCTCATCGGTTTCGGTCCTCAGGGTAAGCTTGTCGTCGGAAAATTCCGGTCAGCGCGAGACTGCCACAGTCGCCCCTCGGGCGCCGCGCTGCCGGCCCCTCGATTCGTCATTGGAAGCCAACATGAAACGACGCGCGATTCTTCAGGCCGGCGCCGCCGCCCCCTTCTTGACCGGGCTGGCCGGCGCCCAGGAAGCCTATCCGTCCAAACCGATCAAGCTGATCGTGCCCTATCCGGCGGGCGGGGTGGTCGACATCGTCGCCCGCATCGTGGCCGAAAGAATGGCCACCGGCCTGAAGCAGCCGATCGTCGTCGAGGCGCGTCCGGGGGCCAATGCCAACATCGGAGCCGAGGCGGTGGCACGCTCGCCGGCCGATGGCTACACCCTGCTCATGGTGTCGACCTACCTGGCGACCAATCCGATACTCGCGCAGGGCGTGCGCTGGAAGCCGGCCGATTTCACCGGCGTGGGTCTGATCGGCGCGCCGCCCAACCTGTTCGTGGTGCCGGCCTCGCTGCCGGTCCGCAGCCTGAAGGAACTCGTCGAGTATGCGCGGGCGCGCCCGGGCAAGCTCAATGTGTCCAACCCCGGGATCGGCAGCTCGAACCACCTCGGCCAGGAGCTCTTCTTCAGCCTGACCGGGATCGACATGATCGACATCAACTACAAGGGCCAGCCGCCGATGATGGCCGATCTGTTCAGCGGGCAGGTCAGCTTCGGCCTGGTGACCCAGGCGCTGGCGATGCCGCATGTGAAGGACGGCAAGCTGCGCGCCCTGGCGATCGGTGCGCCGCGCCGCTCGCCCGAGTTGCCCGATGTGCCCACGGTGGCGCAGGCCGGCTATCCGGAAGCCTCGTTCCTGCCCTGGTACGGAATGGCCGCGCCCGCCGGCACCCCGCGCGAGATCGTGCAGCGGCTCTCCGACGAGCTCCAGAAGGCGCTCGCCACACCGGAGACGATCGCACGGCTGGAAAAAATGGGGACCCAGATCACGCCCGGGTCCGCCGACGAACTCGATGCGCTGATCCAGCGCGAGATCGTGCGCTGGAGCCGGATCATCCGCGAACGCAACATCAAGGCCGACTGAGCGGGCAGCCGGGCGACACCGCCCGGCTCAGCCGGTTGAACCGTTCGCCTAAGCGCGCGCTTGGTCGCCGGTTTCAGCCAGTCCCTGCGCCAGCAGCGACAGCGCCGCCGCCGCGAACGCGCGCATGTTGGCCACCCGGTCGTCGCTGCCGGTCTCCAGCGTGATCACCCGGTCCAGCGGACCGGCCAGCGCCAGACAGGAGTGGCCGGGCGCATCGCCGTAGACGTTGCCGCTCGGCCCGCTGGCGCCGGTTTCGGCCAGCGCCCAGGTGGCGCCGAAGCGCTCGCGCGAGGTTCGCGCGAGCAGCTGGGCATAGGGCTCGCTGGACGAGCGGATGCCCTGCATCGAGGCGTCCGGGATCCCGCTGAGCAGCGCGCGCGCGCGGCGCGTGTAGACCACCGCACCGCCCAGGTAGTACGCCGATGCGCCCGGGATCGCCAGCAGGCAGGCCGACACCAGGCCACCGGTCGATGACTCGGACACCGAGATCGTCTGCCCGCGCGCCTTCAGGATCGCGGCGATCGCCCGCGCCTGCTCGATCAGTTCATTCATGAGGTTTCCAGTTCCGGTGAGCGCCGTGGCGGCTCGATGTGAAGGGCGGTCCTGCCCCGTGCCGGTCACGATCATGCCCCGGCGCGCGCGCCCGCGCCGCCCCGCCGTACCCGGATTCGAAATGCGACGGCGCCCGGGCGGCACGGGCCCGGCGCCCGCGCTCATACAATCCGGGCAGTCCCCTTCACCGGCCCGTCAGGCCGCCCCCCGCCCGACCTGGAAGCGTTCCGCCATGAGCCAACCGCTGCTGTTCACCCCTCTTGCCCTGCGTGGGCTCACCCTGAAGAACCGGGTGGTGGTCGCGCCCATGCACCAGTACGCCGCGGTCGCCGGCATGCCCACCGACTGGCACCTGATGAATGCCGGCCGATATGCCGCCGGTGGCGCCGGGCTGGTGATCGTCGAATCCACCAAGATCGAACGCCGCGGCTGCGGCACGGTCGGTGACCTGGGCCTGTGGGACGACCGCTTCATCGCGCCGCTGGCGCGCATCGTCGAGCTGGTGCGCCAGTGCGGCTCGGCCTGCGGCATCCAGCTGGGCCATTCCGGTCGCAAGTCACGCGGCGCCCGCCCCTGGGAGGGCGGCCGCCCGCTGACCGAGAACCCCGGCATCGCCGACTGGGATCAATGGGAACTCGTCGCGCCAAGCGCGCTGCCCGCCGATGAACGCAGCCCGGTGCCGCGCGCGCTGACGATCGCCGAGATCCGCCAGCTCGCGCTCGACTGGGGCGCGGCCGCCGCGCGGGCCGACAAGGCCGGCTTCGACGTGGTCGAGATCCACGGTGCGCACGGGTTTCTCATCCACCAGTTCCTCTCCCCGCAGGCCAACCAGCGCAACGACGAATATGGCGGCAGCCTCGAGAACCGGATGCGCTTCGCGCTCGAGGTCTCGCGCTGCGTGCGCGCCAACTGGCCCGAGCACAAGCCGCTGTTCATGCGGCTGTCGGTCGACGACGACGCGGGCTGGGGACCGGCCGAAAGCGTGGCGCTCGCGCGCGAGCTCAAGGGCTGCGGCGTCGACATCATCGATTGCAGCGCCGGCGGCATCCTGGCGCGCCCGGTCAGCAGCGCACCGATCGGCTACGGCTACCAGGTGCCCTTCGCCCGTGCGATCCGCCAGCAGGCCGGCATCGGCAGCATGGCGGTGGGACTGATCGTGCACCACGACCAGGCCGAAGCGATCCTGCAATCGGGGGATGCCGATCTGATCGCGCTCGCGCGCGAGATGCTCTACAACCCCAACTGGGCGATGGACGCCGCACAAAAAATGGGCATCGATCCGGGCTTTGCGATGGTGCCCGACGCCTACGGCTGGTGGCTGGGCAAGCGGGCGGCGGCGATGCCGCAGCTGCGTCCTTCGACGCACACCGGCACCTGAAGCGGCCCGCGGGCCGGATCTCCGGGCTGGCCAATGTCAGCCGGGATCCGGAGGTAAACCGGATGGGTCAGCTCGCCGGGTCGCCGCTGGGGCCCTGCAGCCAGTCCAGCGGCACGAAATCCAGCGCCCGCTGGTGGGTGCTCTCGAGCACCACGGGGGGCGCACAGCCTTCCAGTAAGGCCTGCTTCCACCGCAGCGCGCACACGCACCACCGGTCACCCGCCTTCAGCCCCTTGAAGCGATGCTCGGGCCGCGGCGTGATCAGGTCGTTGCCGGCCTCGAACTGCTGGTTCAGGAACGCGGTGGTCATCCGGGCGCAGATGACATGGCTGCCCGCGTCCTGGGCGTCGGTGTGGCAGCAGCCATCCCGGTACCAGCCGGTGAGCGGGTCGTACGAGCAGGCAACGAGTTCGTTGCCGAGCACATTGAGTGCCTTCATGCAGTCTCCAGCGCGCCGCTCGGGAACGCAGCCCCGGCTCGGTCTGCGTCGGTCCCGGGCTGGCAGCCGCCACTCAGGCGGCCCGCGCCCACACCCGGAGGCGCGGCGCAGGCACCCGACAAGCGATTACTTCTTGACCAGCGGGCAGACGCTCTGGCTGAGCGGGCGGAAGGCTTGTTCGGCCGGCACGGTGGCCTTCAACTTGAAGTAGTCCCAGGGATACTTGGACTCGGCGGGCGATTTCACCTCGAAAAGGTACATTTCGCGCATCATCCGGCCGTCTTCCCGGATGCGCCCATTCTTCACGAACATGTCGTTGATCGGGTTGGCTCGCATCCACTTGTTGACGGTGTCGGTGTCGTCGGTGCCGGTGGCCTGCACCGCCTTCAGGTAGTGGAGCGTCGACGAGTATGTTCCTGCCTGCAGCATGTTGGGCATCTTCTTCATGCGTTCGAAGAAGCGTCGCGACCATTTCCGGGTCTCGTCGTTCATGTCCCAGTAGAAAGCGGAGGCCAGCAACATGCCCTGCGTGACCTGTAGGCCGAGCGAATGCACGTCGTTGTCGAAGAGCAGCAGTCCGGCCAGCCGCTGATTCTTGGTCAGGCCGAATTCGTTGGCAGACTTGATCGAGTTGATCGTGTCGCCGCCAGCATTGGCCAGGCCGATGATCTTGGCCTTCGATGACTGCGCCTGCAGCAGGAAGGACGAGAAGTCATTGGTGTTCAGGGGATGGCGCACGCCGCCGACCACCTTGCCCCCCTCGGCCTTGACCACATCGGAGGTGTCCTTCTCGAGCGCATGCCCGAAGGCGTAGTCGGCCGTCAGGAAAAACCACGAGTCGCCGCCGGTCTTGACAACCCCGCGGCCAACAACCTGCGCGAGCGCGTAGGTATCCCAGGCGTAGTGGATGGTGACCGCGTTGCAGGACTCATTGGTCAGGCGACTCGCGCCCGGGCCCGAGAGCAGCGCAAGCTTGTTCCGCTGACGAGCCACCTCAGAGGCGGCCAATGCGGTCGCTGAGGCGCCAACGTCACCGAGGATGTCAACCTTCTGGGAGTCGAACCATTCACGCGCCTTGGCGGCGGCGAGATCGGCCTTGTTCTGATGATCGGCATACACGAGTTCGATCGGGAACCCATGGACTTTGCCGCCAAAGTCCTCGATCGCCATCTTGCCGGCTTCAACCGTGCCCTGCCCGGTAAGGTCGGCGTAGAGGCTGTTCATGTCGTTGAGCTGCCCGATCTTCACCACGCCATCCGAGATCTTGATGACGAGGGGGGCCTTGGCAGCCTTCTGAGCCGACGCCGGTTGCAGTGCGACGGTGGCGCCGAGCGCCACCGCGACAGCAAGGGCGACCTTCTTGAGCGAAAACTTCGCAGCGGTCTTGTACATGGGGGAGAGTCTCCTCGAGGGATCCGGAGCGATTCCGGGGAATGGCGATGCGACGGCTGAAAACCGATTCGGCGGGCGATGGTCGCAGAGATTGCCGGGGAGGTCAAAGCAGCCCCGTGCCGTCCGAGACGCGTCGGCGGGCTAGTCGAGCCGACCGAACCAGAACGCTGAGAGCGCCCCGCCCGCCAGCATCAGCAGCCCTGCCAGCCCAGCCAGCAGCGCGGTGATCTCGAGTTCGCGCCGCTCGAAGGCGATCCGGGTACTCAGCGCGTCATGGGCGGCGCGCAGTTCGGCGGCGCTGGCCGCACGGAAATAGCGCGCCTGCGTCACCTCGGCCACGCGGGTGAGCGTGTCTTCGTCGAGCCGGACCCGCATCGACCAGCCGTCGGCGCCCAGCATCTCGCCGGCCGCGGTGCCGATGCCGACGGTGAAGACCCGCACGCCACGCTCCGCAGCCAGGCGCGCCGACGCGACCGCATCCGGCCCGACGTTCTGCTGACCATCGGACAACAGGATGATCGCCGCCGAGCGAAACGAGCCGGGTGCCGCCGGCGCAGGGGCCACTTTGGGCGGCAAGGAACCCGATTCGCTCGGCGCGGCGGCGGCACGGCGCGGATTCACCGCCTGCAGATCGAACTCGACGTCGGGAAAGAGCAGCTGCAGCGAAACCAGGATCGCGCTCCCGGTGGCGGTGCCCCGCTGCAGTTTCAAGGCATCGAGGGCGGCGATCAGGTCATCGCGCTGCAGGGTTGGCGGCTGGGCCACGGCAGCGGTGGCCGCGAAAGTCACCAGGCCGACCCGCGTGGTGTCGGGCAGACCGGCCACAAACTCGCGCAGCGCCGCCTGCACCGCGCCGATCCGGTCGGGTTTCACATCGCGGGCCTGCATGCTGCCCGACACATCCACCGCCAGGATCAGCGTGCGATCCCGCGCGGGCAGCGACAGCACCGCCGAGGGCCGGGCCAGCGCCAGCACCGAGGCCGCCAGCGCAGCCAGCAGCAGCGCGGCCGGCAGATGCCGGCGCCAGCGCACGCCCTGCCCCACCGCCTCGCGCACCAGCCCCAGGCTGGCAAACCGAAGCGTCGACCCGCCGCGCCGGCGCAGCAGCCAGCGATAGGCCAGCACCAGCAGCGGCAGGGCCAGGAGCAACCACAGCAGTTCGGGCCAGAGAAACGTCACACGACCCTCCCCGCGGCCAGCGCCGCCATCGCCGCCGAAGCGGCCCCCGCACTCAGGCGTGCCCGCTGCTTGCGCAACTGCAGAAAACCGAACAGCGCCTGCGCGACGTCCTCGTCGCAGCGCAATTCCAGCGCATCGACACCGGCTCGCGCCAGCGCGGCCTGCAGCCGTTCGTCCGCAGCCTGCGCCAGCGCCTCGTAGCGCGCCCGCACGCCGCGATCGCCGGTGTCGACCATCAGCCAGTCGCCGGTTTCCGAGTCGCGCAAGGGCACGAGCCCGAGGTCGGGCAGACGCTCCTCGAGCGGATCGAGCAGACGCACCGCGATGACGTCATGGCGCATCGACAGGCGCGCCAACGCTTGCTCCCAACCGGGCGTGCTGATGAAGTCGGAGACCACCAGCACCAGCGAACGGCGCCGGATGAGCCCGGCCGCGCGGGTGAGCATGGCACCCAGATCGGTGAGCCCGCCCGGTGCGGGTGCTGGCCCTGGCCCTGGCCCTGGCGCTGGCGTTGCCACCGCCCCCGCGCCTGTTCCCGATACCTTCGCGGCGATGCGCGACAGCAGATGCAGCAGGTGCGTCCGACCGCCGCGCGCGGGCAGCACGGTGCAGGCACCGTCACCGCCTGCGCAGACCGCACCCACCCGATTGCCGTGCCGCAGCAGCACCCGCCCCAGCAGACCGGTGAACCCGGCGCACAGGTCGCGCTTGCTGACCGCGCCCGAACCGAAGTCGACCGAGGCGCTCAGATCGAGCACGAACCAGGCGGCGAGTTCGCGGTCCTCGAGGTAATCGCGCACCTGGGGAACATCGAGCCGGGCGGTCGCGTTCCAGTCGATGCGCCGCACGTCGTCCTGAAACTGGTACTCGCGCAGGTCGGCCAGATCCAGCCCGGCCCCGCGCAGCAGCGTGCGGTAGTCACCCTGCAGCAGGCCGTCCAGACGGCGCAACGAGGTCCACTCGATGCGCCGCAGCAGCCGCTCAGACGCCCCGGGGGATTCGGACATGGGATTCGAGCGGTTTTTCGGGCGGCGGCAGGTGCTGCAGCAACCGCGCGATCAGCTGATCGGCGGACACGCCGTCGGACAGCGCCTCGTAGGACAACACCAGGCGATGGCGCAGGACATCCGGGGCGATGTCCAGCAGATCCTGCGGGAACACATAGTCGCGACCACGCAGGAAGGCGAGCGCCCGGGCGCCCTCGATCAGGTGGATCGAGGCGCGCGGACTCGCGCCGAACGCCAGGTGGCGCGACAGGTCGGGGAGCCCGCAGCGGGCCGGGTCGCGCGTGGCCCCGACCAGACGCACCGCGTACTGGATCAGGACCGGGTCGACGAAACCCTGGCGGGCCAGCGCCTGCAACTCGCGCAACTGCTCGGTGGTGGCCACCGGCGAGACGGTCGGCCGCGGGCCGGTGACCCGCTCGACGATGACAAACTCCTCCTCCTCACGGGGATAGCCCACCAGCACCTTCATCATGAAGCGATCGACCTGCGCCTCGGGCAGCGGATAGGTGCCCTCGGTCTCGATCGGATTCTGGGTCGCCATGACCAGGAACGGTTCGCCCACCGGATAGGTCTCGCCGGCAATCGTCACCTGATGCTCCTGCATGACTTCGAGCAGCGCGCTCTGGACCTTGGCCGGCGCACGATTGATCTCGTCGGCCAGCAGCAGGTTGGTGAACACCGGTCCCAGCGCGGTGGCGAATTCGCCCGTCTTCTGGTTGTAGATGCGGGTGCCGATCAGGTCGGCGGGCACCAGATCGGGGGTGAACTGGATGCGCTTGAAGCCGCCCTGGATCACGCTCGCCAGCGTCTTGACGGTCAGCGTCTTGGCCAGGCCCGGCACGCCCTCGACCAGCAGATGGCCCTGCGCCAGGATGGCGACCATCATCCGCTCCAGGAAGTGGTCCTGGCCCACCACCACCTTCTTCACTTCATAGAGGATGCGTTCCAGTACCGGGGCGCTGCTGCTCGCGTCGCTTGAACGATTTTCCATGCGGGGCCTTTGCGAAGAATGGCGATGCGCCGGTGGGTCGGGTCGGTTCGGTTGACTGCTCAGAAAGGGGCGATGCCGGCCGCCGAGGCTGCGCTCTCGATCGGCACGGCGAAACCGATGCCGATGAAGAAGCGCTGGCTGCCGGGGCTCAGGATGCCGGTCACGATGCCCACCACTTCGCCTTCGGCGGTAACGAGCGGACCGCCGGAGTTGCCCGGATTGGCCGCCGCGTCGAACTGGATCAGGTTGCCGATGGTGCGCTGCCCTTCGGGCGAGCGGTAGTCGCGCTTGAGGCCCGACACCACGCCGGCGGACGCCGACGGGCCGATGCCGAACGGAAAACCGACCGCCACCACCAGGTCGCCCACCGCGAGGTCGGCGCTGGACCGCATCGCAGCCGCAACCAGGTCGTCGGGAATGCTGCGGGCCTGCAGCACCGCGAGATCGTTTTCGGGTTGCGCGCCGACCATCGTCGCCTCGGACTCGAACCCGTCGGCGAAGGTGATCCGGATGCGCCGCGCGCCGGCAACGACATGCAGGTTGGTGAGGATGAGGCCCTTGTCGACGATCACCACCCCGGTGCCCACGCTGCCGGGCTCGCCGGGACCGGCGCGATCCGGCCGGGCCGCCGCGCGCGGCGTCCCCTTGCCGTCGGTCTGCCCCGGTTCCGGGACCGCCTGCACCAGCACGACCGATGGTCGAATCACCTCGTAGGCGCGCGCCGCCTGCGACGGCAGGGTCGTCGTGCTCAGGCTGCGGGTCACGGCGGCATCGATGTCATCCTGGGTGAAGCCCGCGTCGGCCGGCGGCCAGGCGCCGCGCGCCAGCCATCCCAGCATGAGCAGTGCAACGACGGCGCCGAGCGCCTGGAGCGATCGGCGCCAGCGGCGCGCAGGGGCTTCGGGGGTTCGGGCCGGCGCCGCAGCGGCGGCCGCGGCCAGGGTCGGGGGCGCAGCCGCCGCAGGGGTCGAGGTCGAGGTCGAAGTCGAAGTCGCGGTCGAAGCGGGTGTCGAAGCCGGGTTCGTCTGCACCCGTTCACCGGCCGAGGCCCCGAGACGCGGCGAGCGCGACGACCGATAGAGCGGCGCGCGCCTCATCGGCTGTTCCGGACCGCCCGCACCGCCGCGCGCCGCCGACTCATGCCGGGTGGCGCCGGCCCACCAGGAAGGTGTAGCCCTGCGGGCCATACGACTCGGTGTGGGGGCAGCCGGCGGCGACCTCCACCACATCGCCACTGCGGTAGACCACGACGCCCTGGCCGCAGTCGATGCCGGCCTGTCCGCTCAGCACCAGCGCGCGCACATCGAAGGCATGGCTGTGCAGCGGCACCTCGATGTTCGGCCCGATGGTTCGCGTCTCGACGTCGAGATAACCGTCGCGCAG
The DNA here is from genome assembly GCA_903934295.1 of uncultured beta proteobacterium. GTDB lineage: Bacteria > Pseudomonadota > Gammaproteobacteria > Burkholderiales > Burkholderiaceae_E > Quisquiliibacterium. Next base: position 193,727 of record CAIZNI010000013.1, on the reverse strand, counting down.
CAGCGCCGCCGTGAAGTTTTCCGTCTCGATCATGTGAAGCTCCAATGTCAGTGAGTGGCGAGACCGAACCGCAGGGGGCCGTCTTTCTGCCAGAATCGACGGCGTCCGTTTCCCGACGATTCTCCTTCCTTGCGGAGCCTGCATGCCCGAAGTCCTTGTCCGCCGCACCGGTCCGGTCGGCTCGATTGTCCTGTCGAATCCCGCAAAATTCAACGCCATGAGCCTGGGCATGTGGCAGGCGCTGCCACAGGCGATCGCTGAACTCGACGCCGACCCGGCGATCCGGGTGATCGTGATCGAGGGGGATGGCGACCGCGCCTTCGTGTCGGGCGCCGACATCTCGCAGTTCGAAAGCGCCCGCACCGACCCGTCGGCACGCGCGCTCTACGACGCCGCGGTGGACGCCGGCTACCGCTCCCCGGTCGAAAACCGCAAGCCCACCATCGCCAAGATCCGCGGCATCTGCATGGGCGGCGGCCTGGGCCTGGCCGCGGCCTGCGACCTGCGCATCTGCTCGGACGACGCCCGGTTCCGGATGCCCGCAGCCCGGCTCGGCCTGGGCTACAGCACCTCGGGCGTCGCGCGATTCCTCTCGCTGCTGGGCCCGCAGCGCACCCTGGAACTGTTCTACACCGCCCGCATCTTCGGTGCCGCCGATGCGCTGGCGATGGGCTTCGTGCTCCAGGTCACCGCCGCGGCCGAACTTGACGCCACCGTGGCCGCGCTGGCCGCCAGCATCGCCGAGAACGCGCCGCTGACCCAGCACGCCGCCAAGCGGTCGATGGAAGCGCTGCTGTTCGCGCGCGGCGTGCCGGCCGGTCCCGAGGCGCTCGATCAGCGATTCCAGGCGGCTCGTGAAGCAGTCGCTGCCTGCGGTCAGAGCAACGACTACCGCGAGGGCGCCCGCGCCTTCATGGAAAAGCGGCCGCCGCGCTTCGAGGGCAACTGAGCCCCGCGGCCGACCGGTACTGCGGCCCGCCAGGCAATCCATGTTCCGCCCCGACCTGACGATCCAGCGGCCGGCACGTCAGGCGCTGCTCTGCCTGGGCAGCGGCGCGGCGCGGTCAGTCTGGCTGCTGACCCGCCTCCCAGGGATGACCGACACCAAGCCGACCCGGCGCAGTGAACGCACGCGCTTTCGGGTCATCGAGTCCTTGCCGATTCGGCACGCGCGGCCGCTTCAAGCGCCCAGCCGCAGCAGCGGGATCGCCGCCGCGGCGATCAGCAGGGCCGCCAGCCGCCAGCCGCCCAGGGACTCCTTCATCCACAAGACCGCGATCAGGAGCGCGAAGATCGCGCTGGTGTCGCGCAGCGCCGAGGCCGGTGCAATCGGCGCCTGGCGCCACACCCACAAGATCAGAAAATACGAGACCGAAGACGCCAGGCCGCAGGGGACCGCAACCCGCCAATGCTCGCGCACCAGCCGCCACGGCGCGATTGCCCGGTGCTGGCTCAGATAGACGATCAAGGCATTGCCGATCGACACCGCGCTCGCGTAGGCCAGCGTCGAGCCCGACTGTCGGACGCCCTGCGCATCGGCCAGCACATAACAGGCGATCGCGACCCCGCTGGCCAGCGTCCAGGCAAGCGCGCGCGGCTGAAGATTGCGATCGTGCCGCGCGCTCATGCCCACCAGCCCGAGCGACACGACGATCAGCCCGATCCCCCCCAGCAAAGCCGGGCCGAGCCGCTCACCGGCGAGCCACACCGACAAGGGCGCCACCAGAAGGACCGACACCGCGCGCCCGATCGGATAGACGAGACCGAATCCCGCCAGCTCGTAGGCGCGCAGCAGGGCCCGCACCGCCAGCAGGTTGATCAACGTCGAGGCGGCGATCCATTTCCAGGCGCCGACCGCCGGCAGGCCTGTCACCAGCAGGATCGGCACCGAGATCGCGGCGGCCACCAGCATCTGGGCGGCCATCGCCTGCGGCGCCCGCTCGCTGGCCTTCACCCCGGCATTCCAGCCGGCGTGAAGCAGAGCGCTCAGCAGCGCCGCGGCAATGTGGATCGGATCGATGGCGGGTGCCGGAAGAGTCGTCGGGCGTCGGGCGTCGGGCGTCGGGCGTCGGGCGTCGGGCGTCGGGCGTCGGGCGTCGGGCGTCGGGGCGGCCGGCCGGACCCTCAGGTCAGCCGGCCGCTGCGAAAGTCCGCCACCGCCTGCTCGAGTTCCTCGTGGGTGTTCATCACGAAGGGCCCGTACTGCGCCACCGGTTCCTTCAACGGCCGAGCAGCCAGCACCAGCGCGCGCAACCCCTGCCCGCCCGCCTCGATGCGAAGCTGGGTTCCCTCGCTCAGCACGCCAGCCGCGTGTGCGGGCAATGCCGAGCGGTCGTCCGCCGGACCAATCCAGGCCTGCCCCTCATACAGGTAGACGAATGCCTGATGCCCGGCCGGCAGCGGTTGGACCAGGCAACCATGCGGCTCGAGAATCAGGTCCCAGTAGATCGGATCGGTCGAGTCCTGCCAGCGAGGCCCGCCGATCGGGCCGCGGATCAGGGTGCTGTCCGGTTCGCCGGGAGGGGTAGTGAACGCAGCGCGGCTGCCTCCCGGCATGACGGCACCGGGCGCGACCGCACCAGCCGCCTCAGGAATCGGCGCGGTCCCCGCGATCACCTTGAGTTGGCCGCCGCCGGGCAGCGCCAGCACCGGCAGTTCGACCGGCGCAATATCGCGATACCAGGCCGGCTGCATCTTCAGTCGCGCCGGCAGATTCAGCCACAGCTGAAACCCGCGCATGCGTCCGCTTTGCTGCTGGGGCATCTCCGAGTGGATGATTCCCCGGCCGGCGGTCATCCATTGCACCGCCCCCGGCAGCAGGTCACCGCGATTGCCCAGGTGATCCTCGTGCAGCAGGTGTCCGTCGAGCATGTAGGTGACCGTCTCGAAGCCGCGGTGCGGATGCGACGGGAATCCGGCCAGATAATCGGCGGCGTCTTCCGACGAGAACTCGTCGAGCATCAGGAAGGGATCGAGCCGATGCGAGGGCTGCGCGCCGATGCTGCGTCGAAGCCGCACGCCAGCGCCGTCGGAAGCGGGAACCGAGGCAATCACGCGCGCCAGGGTGCGGGTGACCGGGACATCGAATGCAGCTGTCATGGGTGTCTGACGTCTTCAGGGGGTTGATCGACGATGAGCGAAGGCTGATCGCTCGCTGGTGCAAATGCAACCGGATCGAGCGCGAGCGCCTCCTGGCTGTCGCGGCGGGCGGCCGGCGGCGCCGAAGCCGGCGCACGACGCGGGCGACGGCTGGCCAGCTCCAGTTGCACGCGCAGCGCATTGGCCTCGCCGGTCGCCCGCGCGGCGTCGCGCGCAACCCACGCCAGTTCCTGACGAACCCGCTGCATTTCCTGGGCGGTCTCGCGCAGCATTTCCGTCATCGAGGCAATTCGACCCTGGTTGGTCGCCAGCTCGCGAGCCGCGTCGGCTTCTCGCGCACCCGCCGCTTCGAGATCGGCCTGCGCCTGTCGCAGGCGCTCGCGAAGCCGTTCGAGTTCGGCCCGGACCGCCTGAACTTCGGCACCGGCCTGGCGGACCTGCTCACCGTGCTGGTCGCGCATCGGTGCAAGTTCGGCCTGGGCGCTCTGCTGGGCCAGCGACCACACCCGTGAAAGCCACTCGCCGCCGAGTTCACGCAACTCGGTCGGCAGATCCGAGCGGTCCAGCCGGACCCGGGCGTTCTCGCGCAGATCGACCCAGAACTGCCGCAAGACGTCGGTCGGCGTACTCATGCTGCCGCGCTTGACCAGCTGGTAGAGGCGACTGGCGGTCGGGGTGATGCCATGCCGGAAGAACAGCAGGGCGCAGACCTCCCGATACAGCTCGCGAGTGTTCGGGAACTGGCGCTTCAGGGCTTCGATGTCGGCACTCAGATCAGGATTCATCGATGTTTATCATTTTTACTTACGTAATACGTAATATTACTACGATTAGGACAGTGAGAGACAGAACGAAAAGGCAAACGAGCGTCTCCAGGCTAGGCGTCATGAATCACCCTCTGTATCCTCAACCCACGTCCGCTGTCCAAGACCGCCCGCAGCGCTTGCGCCGGCAGGTCCTGCTGCCCACGAACCTTTCCTGTCCCTGCCGGCCGACCGGGCCGCTTGCGCGCCTTGACTCTCTCGTCCTGCTCACCGCCGCCGGGCCACCCGCCCTCCCCCCTGATCGCGTGCTGCACACGCTCAGCCGCCTGGCGCGCGCACTCGCCCTTCGCCATTCTGGAAATCGGCTTCAAGACACCATCGATCCTGCTGGCGGCGATCGACGCCTTCATCCACGCCGATGAAGGCCCCCGGCACCTCGACCATGTCGCCATCGAAGCGGAGCCACCCACGAAACAGGCACTGACGGATGCGCTCACCCAGTCGGGGCTTCAGGCGCATCCCGTTGCGGCCGCCCTGCTCGCGCACTGGCCGCCGACGGGCAAGGGGCTGCACCGGATCCGGCTGCCGCTGCCCGGGGGCGACGCCGACGCGCGCCGCGCCTGGTTCACGCTGGCCATCGGGCCCGCGCAAGCGATGCTGCCGCAGCTGGCCGCCGCGTTCGACGCCTTCTGCCTTGACGCGGGTCCCGGCGCTCCCCTGACGCCGGAAGCCGCTCGGGCATTGGCTCGCCCGATGGCCAGCCTTGCCCGGCCTGGCGCGCTGCTGTGGGCCAGCGGTCAACCCGCCTCCGTGCTGGCCGAATTCACGGCCAGGGGTTTCACGCCACGCGAGTCCGGTCCGGATCAGCCGCCCGCCGGCTCAGCCGCGCTGCTGATCTCGACCCGCACGCAAGCCCGCAAACCAGTCGATCGGCCCGCCACTGCCACGGCGCCACGCCATGCGGTGGTCGTCGGCGCAGGACTCGCGGGTTGCGCCTGCGCGGCGGTGCTCGCCGATCGTGGCTGGCGGGTCACCGTGCTGGATTCGGCGGACGGACTTGAGGGTGCCGGCGGCGGGCAGCCAGTGGTCGCAGACCACCCGCATTTCTCGCCAGACGACAATCTCCTTGCCCGTCTGAGCCACCACGCGCTGCGACTGGCGGCGCCCTGGCGTCCCGCCAGACGGCCGCTAGGACGCCTGCAACTCGCGATCACGGAAGTCGAACGGGTCGCCCAGGTCACGCTGTGCGCGCGCGCCGGCATCGACCCGGCGCTCGCCCGCGTGGTCGATGCCGTCGAGGCATCCGCCCTCAGCGGCATCGCCTTGCCTTGGGGCGGACTCTGGATGCCGGGCTGCGATGCGGTAGACCCTGCCGAGCTGTGCCATCGCTGGCTCACCGGCAGCGCCGCCATCGAATGGCGCCCCCGAACCTTCGTCGCCGCGCTGCACCGGGCCCACGAGCGCTGGCACCTGCTCGACGGTGCCGGCGAAACCCTTGCCTGTGCGCCGGTCGTCATCCTGGCGAACGCGCACGGCGCCGCCGGTCTCGCCCGGCTCGACTGGCCCGGTCTGCAGCGCCTGCGCGGACACTCCTCGCGTCTTCGCAGCGTCGATCTGCACGAACTGCGCTGCATCCTGGGCGGACCGGCTTATGCGTGCCCGCTGCCCGGCGGGCAGACGCTGGTCGGATCGGGATTCGACGACGGCGGTGCGCCGGACCCCGAAGTGAACGCCGTCGATCGAAACCTGCGCCGATTGAAGTCGATGCTGCGCCACGCCGCGACCGATGCCGACATCAGCGACTGGATCGCCGCTTCGAGCAGCGGCGGCATCGGCTGGCGCCTGAGCACGCCCGATCGCCTGCCGATCATCGGCGCCCTGCCCGATGAGGCGCAGGTGCGCGCGCACCAGCAGCGCCTGTCGGCCAATGATCGCCTGCCCTTGCCGCGCCAGCCCGGTCTCTATGGCCACTGTGCGCTGGGCGCGCGCGGACTGCTGTGGTCGACCCTGGGCGCCGAGGTGCTGGGCGCCGCGATCGATGGCGGCGCCTCGCCCCTGCCGGCGGACTTGCTGCGGGCGATCGATCCCTCGCGATTCCTGCGCCAGCGGCTGCGCCGCGGGCAGCCGATCTGAACGCAGCCGCCTGCCCCTCGGCTAAACTCGGACCCGCCAGCGACCGACCTCCGGGTGCCGGCCCCCCCGCCAACTTCACTCCACCCTCCCCATGACCGCCACCACGCCCCGCGTCCGATATGACTGCAGCCGATGTCCCGGCTACTGCTGCAGCTACCCCCGCATCGAGGTCAAGGCCGCCGACGTGAAGCGCCTGGCCAAGCACTTCGACCTCACCGTCGAACAGGCCGAGCGCCGCTTCACCCGGCTCTACAAGGCCGAGGGCGGCGCCGAGCGCATCCTGCGCCATCAGAAGGACGAGATCTACGGCACCGTCTGCCGATTCTTCGACACCGAGGAGCGGCGCTGCACCATCTACACCGCGCGCCCGGCGGTCTGCCGCCAGTATCCGAACGGCAGCCGGTGCGGCTACTACGAGTTCATCCAGTTCGAGCGCAAGCACCAGGATGATCCCGACTTCATCCCTTCTGCCTGACTGCGAGCAACGCCATGCCTCTTCCCTTTCCTCCCGTCATCGGCACCCCGCTGACCCCCGGCGCGGTTCGCGTGATGCTGCTGGGCGCGGGCGAACTCGGCAAGGAAGTCATCATCGCGCTGCAGCGGCTGGGCATCGAGGTGATCGCCGTCGACCGTTACGCCGACGCGCCCGGTCATCCGGTGGCCCACCGGCACCATGTGATCGACATGACCGACGGCGCCCAGCTGCGCGCGCTGATCGAGCGCGAGCGTCCTCATCTCGTGGTGCCGGAGATCGAGGCGATCGCCACGCCGACGCTGATGGCGATCGAGGAAGAGGGTCTCGCCACCGTCATCCCGACCGCCCGTGCCGCCTGGCTTACCATGAACCGCGAGGGAATCCGCCGGCTCGCTGCCGAGGAACTCGGCCTGGCCACCTCGCCCTATCGCTTCGCCAGCAGCCTGGCCGAGTTGCAGGCCGCCATCGATGGCAGCCCCGGCGTGGCCGGAATCGGTTATCCGTGCGTGATCAAGCCGGTGATGTCGTCATCGGGCAAGGGCCAGTCGAAGATCGACGGCCCCGCCGAAGTCGCCGCCGCCTGGGAATACGCCGCCAGCGGTGGACGGGTCGATGCCGGTCGGGTGATCGTGGAGGGCTTCATCCGCTTCGACTATGAAATCACGCTGCTCACCGTCCGCGCACGCGCCGTGGACGGCTCGATTCAGACCCACTTCTGCGAACCGATCGGTCATGTGCAGGTGGCGGGTGACTACGTCGAGAGCTGGCAGCCCCAGCCCATGTCGCCGGCGGCGCTCGCCGCTTCGCGGGACATGGCCGACCGCGTCACCACCCGCCTGGGCGGATGCGGCCTGTTCGGGGTCGAGCTGTTCGTGGCGGGCGATCAGGTCTGGTTCTCGGAAGTGAGCCCGCGTCCGCACGACACCGGCATGGTCACCATGGCCACGCAGCACCAGTCGGAATTCGAACTGCACGCGCGCGCGATCCTGGGACTGCCGGTGGATGTGCGCCTGCGCTCGCCGGGTGCGAGCGCGGTCATCTACGGTGGGCTGTCCGCCCGCGGAGTGGTTTTCGAGGGTCTCGCGCATGCAATGGAAGTGCCCGACAGCGACATCCGGCTGTTCGGCAAGCCCGAGTCGTTCGTGAAGCGGCGCATGGGAGTGGCACTGACGCGTGCCGGAGACATTGGTCTGGCCCGGGAGCGGGCCAAACTGGCGGCCTCGCGAGTGAAACCCCGCGAAGCCTGAACAGGGCGGGCGCCGGGCCGAAAGGCCCGAAGCCGCGCCCGTTCGATCAGAAGCGGTGGCGAACGCCCAGGCCAACCACGCTGTCTTTCTGGATCGTATTGCCAGCCGCGCTCAGCTTGGTCTCGAACCAGGCGGCGTACACGTCGGTGCGCTTGGACAGGAAGTAGTCGTAGCCGATGCCGAAGCTGTCGCGCTTCTGGTCGGCGGTGAGGGCGTTGTTGTCCGACGTCTTCACATTGCCGTAGGAAGCCAGAACGCTGCCCGGACCGACCGGCACCGACGCGCCGATCTGGTAGCTCTTGTCCTTCTTGTCGAGGGCACCGGTCTTGTCCTTGATTTCCTGATACTGACCGAACAGCTTGGCCACTTTCAGGTCATAGGCGCCCGACAGCAGCATGGCTTTCTGGGTGTTGAGCGTGGCGCCCGGGGTGTCGCTTTCCTGGTAAGCCACGTTCAGGCCGAGGGGGCCCGCGCCGTAGTTCAGAGAGCCGCCGAAGGCCTTGCTGCGATCGAGACCGGGGGCCGGCTCGCCGCCGGTTGCGTTCACCGAGTACAGCGCGTTGGCGCGGATCGGGCCGAACGCATTGCTGTAGCCGATGGAGTTGTTCCAGCCGCTGTCGTTCTTCAGATAGCCGCGGAACGAGTGCATCACCGCGGGCGAGAAGCTGAACGAGTCGCCGAACGGGTTGTAGACGATGGTCGAGATGAAGTAAGGCGTGGTGTTGCGACCCAGCTGAACCCGGCCGAAACCGCCCTCGAGACCGATAAACGCGCTGCGGGTGAACATGCCGTCGCCGTTGAACCGGCCGGAGTTGCCCACATCCAGACGCAGGAAGCCTTCCACCGCGAAGACTGCCTTCAGACCGCCGCCGAGGTCCTCGGACCCGGCAACACCCCAGTAAGAGGTGCTCATACCGCCCGAGTCGACAACATTCTGCGAGCCGGAGGTGGTGGGGGTGGACGTTTTCGCCTGACCGACGAACGCATCGGCCAAACCGTAGATCCTGGTGGTCGACTGGGCCTGAACGCTGCCGATCGACAGGGCCGCCAGGGCGGCAGCTAGGGCGGTCTTCTTCATCTCGAGTTCTCTCTGAAAGACACCCGACCAGCGGGCGAAGTCTTAACGATACGGTAACAACCGCCCTGGCCGAAGCGTTGCGACGCACGCTGCGGCAGCGCAACAACAGATCTTTTTCGATTCTGAAAAACGCCCTGAAATGGCGCACCAACCGGACCGTCGGGGTGCAAAAAAAGCGCCGCCGTCGAGCATCAGGGCACCGAAACAATGCCCTCGATGACCGTCTGGACCTGCAGCGCGATCCCTGCATCGGGCAGCGGATGCGGCTGACCGCGCGCGAAACAGACCAGATTGGCCAGTTGCCGCTGATAGGCAGCGGTCCGGGGATCGCCGGACGAATCGGCCGGCAAGACCACCGGGCGCCAGGCCTGGCCGTCGCTTTCCTCGACCTCGTACCAGTTGGTCAGTCGCAGCGCGCCTCGACTGCCGCGCACGGTGTAGACGACCTCGTCGGGCCCGCTCGCGCCGCTGGCGGCACTCAGGGTTGCCGGGATGCCCGCGCAGTTCAGGAGCGCGCTGGCCGCACGTTCGCACAGGGACGGATCGGCGGGCCAGATCACCTGCGAGCCAACCAGGCGACAGTCGCCGAAGAGGCGCAGGCTGAGATAGACGAAATGAGAGAGCACTTCGCGCACGAACCCGCCCTGCTCGCGCAGACGCAGCCACTGCGCGCTGGCCTGCCACGCCCGGGGCCATTGCGAAAAGAAGATCCGCATCTCGATCGCCGCGATATCACCCAGACTGCCGTCGGCCAGTCGCGCGGCCAGGTAATCGGCCGCCGGTGCGCTGGCAAAGACGAAATTCACCGCATTCGGCGTCGCGCGGGCGTTCAGCTCGGTCACCAGCAGGCGCGCTTCCTCGAGCCGCGCGGTGAGCGGCTTTTCGCAGAAGACGTGTCTGCCCAGGTCGGCCGCCATCAGACAGTAGTCGCGGTGAAACGCTGGCGGCGTGCCGATGTAGACCAGATCGACACCGGCGGCCTGCATCAGGGCGCGCGCGTCGGCCGCGATGACCGTGTCGGGAAAATCCGCCTGCGCGCGCTGGCAGGCCGCGGCATCGATGTCCCAGGCACCCACCACCCGCAGGGCCGGCGAGAGCGCGGCCTGCTCGAGCATCCGCCGACCGATCACCCCCAGTCCGATGACCGCCAGCCCCACCGGCCGCACGACGGGTTCAGGCGAAGGTGAAGGCATGGCGGCGCTCCGGCAGGTCCAGGTGGGGAACGTTGTTGAAGCTGAGCAGGCGCAGCGAATCCCGGCCGGCCAGCAGTTCGCAAAAGCCGGTGTTGCGGAACTGCAGGTTCAGTTCGATCGCGGTGGCCGAGGGCGCGCCCACCACATCGGCCACCAGCCGGCCGATCGCGCCGCCGGAGCTCACCACCAGCACCGTGTCGTCGCGCCCGGCGCCTTCACAGGCGGCAGTGAGCGCGGCGCGGACCCGGTTACCGAACGCCGTCCAGGTCTCGGGCATGTCCGGCAGCCGGTCGCCGGCCCAGGCATCCATGCCGGCGCGAAACGTGCGCCAGTAGTCGCGGTAATCGCGGCGCTGGTGCGCCACCGGGTCGGCGCCCTGGGTGAATGCCGCGTACAGCGCTTCGCCCGGATACTCGTTGAGCCCGGCGTGCTCGACGATCGGCGTGTCGGCCATGCCCATCGCCCCGAGCGCCTCGATCGCGGTGTCGCGCTGGCGGCGCAGCGTGCCCGCCATGACGCGATGCGGCCGCAGGGACCGGGTGGCGAAGTACTCGCCCAGCCAGCGCGACTGCTGGCGGCCGAGTTCGGAAAGACGGTCGTAGTCGGCGGTGCCGAACGAGGCCTGGGCGTGACGAACGAGCAGAACGACGGGCATGAAGGATTCCGGAGAGTCAGGTTGGAGGCGCCGGCGCTCAGGCCAGCCAGGCGCGCGCGTTGCGGAACACCCGCATCCAGGGCGAATCCTCGCCCAGCGACGGATCGCGCCAGCTCATCTGGACGCTGCGAAAGACCCTTTCCGGATGCGGCATGAGGATCGTGGCGCGACCATCGGCAGTGGTGAAGGCGGTGAGGCCGTCGGGCGAGCCGTTGGGATTGGCCGGGTAGCGCAGGGCTGTGCTGCCGTCGTTTTCGATGAACGCCATCGCGGGGATCGAATCGATGCGCTGGCGCTCGGAATCGAAGCTCGCCTGACCTTCGCCGTGCGCCACCACGATCGGCAAGCGCGACCCGGCCATGCCGGCCAGCAGGATCGAGGGCGAGGGCATCACTTCGACCTGCACCAGCCGCGCCTCGTACTGCTCGGAACGGTTGCGCAGGAACCGCGGCCAGTCGGCGGCGCCCGGAATGATCGACTTCAGCAGCGACATCATCTGGCAGCCGTTGCACACCCCCAGGCTGAAGGTGTCCGGACGCTGGAAGAACCGGGCAAAGGCCTCGGCCTGCGCCGCGTTGAACAGGATCGAGCGGGCCCACCCGGCACCGGCGCCCAGCACATCGCCATAGGAAAAACCGCCGCAGGCCACCAGCCCCTTGAAGTCCTCGAGCCGGTGGCGACCGGAAAACAGATCGGTCATGTGGACATCGTAGGCGTCGAATCCGGCCCGATCGAAGGCGGCCGCCATCTCGACCTGGCTGTTGACGCCCTGCTCGCGCAGGATCGCCACCCGAGGGCGCACGCCGGTGGCCACGAAGGGGGCCGCGATGTCGTGCGCCGGATCGAAGCTCAGCCGCAGATGAAGCCCCGGGTCAGCGGTGTCGTGCACACGGGCGAACTCTTCGGCGGCACAGGCGGGATCGTCGCGCAGCGCGGCGATCCGGTGACTGGTCTGCGCCCAGCAGGCCTGCAACTCGGCGCGGGCCTCGGTGTAGATGCAGCGACCGTCGCGATAGAACTCGATCGCGTCGCGCGCCTGTGGTTTGCCGATCACATGCGAGAAACGCGACAGGCCGTGCGCCCGCAGCACGCCCAGGACCGCATCGCGATCATCGGCGCGCACCTGGATCACTGCGCCGAGTTCCTCGTTGAACAGCGCTTTCAGCGTGATCTCGTCGCGCTGCACCGCGACCTGCTCGGGGCGGATCTTGAAGTCGCCCCAGTCGGCCGAATGGGGGTCGATGGTGAGCAGATCGATGTTGATCGCGATGCCGCAGTGCCCGGCGAAGGCCATTTCGCACAGGGTCGCGAACAGGCCGCCGTCGGAGCGATCGTGATAGGCCAGCAGCCGCCCCTGCCCGGCCAGTTCGCCGATCGCGGCCACGAACGCCGGCATGGTGCCGGGTGAATCGAGGTCGGGCGCAGCATCGCCGATCTGCTGGCTGACCTGCGCCAGCGCGCTGGCGCCCATGCGCTGGCGGCCCTGCCCCAGGTCGATCAGGATCAGCGCGGTCGCGATGTCGGGCGACAATTGCGGGGTCAGCGCGCGTCGCACATCGGCGACCGGCGAGAAGGCGGTGACGACCAGCGACACCGGCGAGGTGACCTGCTTCTGGCGGTCCGGTTGCGCGTCCTCGCGCCAGACGGTGCGCATCGACAGCGAATCCTTGCCGACCGGAATCGCGATGCGCAACTCGCGGCACAGGGCGGCGCAGGCGTCGACCGCGTCGTAGAGGTCGGCGTCTTCGGCGGGATCGCCGCAGGCCGCCATCCAGTTGGCCGACAGCTTGATGCGCGACAGGTCGTCGATGCCCGCCGCGGCGAGGTTGGTGATCGCCTCGCCCACCGCCATCCGCGAAGCGGCGCGCGCGTCGATGATCGCCAGCGGCGTGCGCTCGCCGATCGACAGGGCCTCGCCCTGGTAGCCGACGAAGTCCTTCAGGCCGACGGCGCAGTCGGCCACCGGCACCTGCCAGGGGCCGACCATCGGATCGCGCGAACACATCCCACCCACCGTGCGGTCGCCGATGGTGATCAGGAACGCCTTGCTCGCGACCGCCGGCAGGCTGAGCACCTGGCGCGCCACCTCCGCCAGCTTGAGCGGCACGCAGTCGACGGGCGCCAGCACCCGCTCGCGCCGCCGCGCTTCGCGGTGCATGCGCGGGGGCTTGCCCAGCAGGACATCCATCGGCATGTCGACCGGACGACTGCCGTCCGGGGCCTGCAGGATCAGCTGCCCGTCGTCGGTGACGGTGCCCACCACCGCATAGGGGCAGCGCTCACGCGCGCAGATCGCGTCGAACAGATCGCGCGCACCCGGCGGAATCGACAGCACATAGCGTTCCTGCGACTCGTTGCACCACACCTCGGCCGGCGACAGCCCGGTCTCCTCGAGGGGCACCCGCGCCAGTTCGAACAGCGCGGAGCGATCCGACCCGTGAACCAGTTCGGGGAAGGCGTTGGACAGCCCGCCCGCGCCGACGTCATGCAAGGACAGGATCGGGTTCTCGTCGCCCAGCGCCCAGCAGCGGTCGAGCACTTCCTGGGCCCGCCGCTGGATCTCGGGATTGCCGCGCTGCACCGAGTTGAAATCGAGTTCGGCGGTGTTCGAGCCCGCCCCCATGCTGGAGGCCGCCCCGCCGCCAACCCCGATGCGCATGCCTGGCCCGCCCAGCTGAATCAGCAGCGAGCCCTCGGGCAGATCGTGCTTGCCGACATGGCGCGCCTCGATGTCGCCGACCCCGCCGGCGATCATGATCGGCTTGTGATAACCGCGCATCTGGCCGCCGATGTCGGCCTCGAAGGTGCGGAAGTAACCCAGCAGGCTCGGCCGGCCGAATTCATTGTTGAAGGCGGCCGCCCCGAGCGGCCCGTCGATCATGATCGACAGCGCGCTGGCGATCCGGTCGGGATGGCCGTAGGGCGCGCCCTCGCCGGCGCGGCGCTCCAGGGGAACGGTGGTGTCGACCGCGGTCTCCCAGGGCTGCTCGAACCCCGGAATCCGCAGATTGGAAACGGTGAAGCCGGTCAGCCCGAACCGCGGTTTGCTGCCGCGACCGGTCGCGCCCTCGTCGCGGATCTCGCCGCCCGAACCGGTGGCTGCGCCCGGGAAGGGCGAGATCGCGGTCGGATGATTGTGGGTCTCGACCTTGAGCAGGCTGTGCAGCAGCACGGGTTGCGCCCGGTACAGGCCGTTGGTGCCCTGCTGATGGGCATGGAATCGCTGCACCGGCACGCCCTCGAGCACCGCCGCGTTGTCCGAATAGGCCACGATGGTGCCCGCCGGATTGACCGCATGGGTGCTGCGGATCATGCCAAACAGCGTCTGCTCGGGCGACTCGCCGTCGATCGACCAGCTGGCGTTGAAGATCTTGTGGCGGCAATGCTCGGAATTGGCCTGCGCGAACATCATCAGTTCAACATCGCTCGGATCGCGCCCGGCCTGCCCGAAGGCCTGGGCCAGATAGTCGACCTCGTCCTCGGAGAGCGCCAGTCCCAGCTCGCGGTTGGCCTCCTGCAGTGCCGCCACCCCTCGCGCGCCCAGCGCGATGCGGGCCAGCGGTTTGCCCGCCAGCGGCGCGAACAGGGCGCGCGGATCGGGCGGCGAGAGCAGCAGCGTCTCGGTCATGCGGTCGTGCAGCAACCCACCCACCGCCTCGAGCACCTGCCGATCGGGGCTTCGGACCGCGCCCAGCAGGCCGGCCAGCAGCCCGCTGCGAACCGCCACCCGATAACGGATGCCACGCTCGATGCGGCGAATGAACGGCATCGCACAGCTGTGCGCAATGTCGGTGGCCTTGCTCGCCCAGGGCGACAGCGTGCCCAGTCGCGGCACGCTCCACAGCAGCGCGCCCTCGCGCGGCTCGCCCGCCGGCGGCACGTCGAGCAGCGCCTTCAGGCGGGCCGTCTCATCACCGTCGAGCGCTCGGTCGGCCCAAACGAGGTGGATGAAGTCGGCGTCGAGCGCGCTGATCGCGGGGTGCACGGCGCGCAGGCGCTCCAGCAGACGCTCCTGGCGAAAAGCTGACAGCGCGGGCTGCCCCGGCAAGGAAAGAAACTCGGGCATCGGAGGCTTTGGGGGAAGCGATTGAGGAATGCCGCCGGCAGGCGTGAAAAACAACACCGGTCGGCGCGCAGGGCGCGATGGTCAGGGCGCTGGGCTGAATTATAAGAGGAGGGGCGCGCAAGATCGCCGGCAAGATTTTTGCTTGTTCTTCGCGCCAGCCGTCACGCCACGCGAATCCTTCGGCCCGGGCGACAACCAAACCCCCTGAACCAAGGGCGCTTCCACTAAACTGCCAGCGGTTATCGCCTGCCCCTTCCCGACCCGTCCCACCCAGCAGACCTTGGAGCCCATGATGAAACGCCTGTCTTCCCTGCTTGCAGCGGCCGCGCTGTCGTTCGGCGGCACCGTTGCCGCGCAGACCACCTGGAACATGGCCACCGCCTACGCGCCGGGTAATTTCCACACCGAAAATCTCGTCCAGTTCGCTGCCGACGTCGAGAAAGCCACCGCCGGCAAGCTCAAGATCACCGTCCACGCCAACGCATCGCTGTTCAAGGCCCCCGAGATCAAGCGCGCCGTCCAGGGTGGCCAGGCGCAGGCCGGCGAGATCCTGCTGGTCAACTACGAGAACGAGTGGCCGATCTTCGGCGTCGATGGCCTGCCCTTCCTGGCCGACAGCTATGACGAGGCACAGAAGCTCTACAAGATCACCAAGCCGGTCATCGACCGCAAGCTGGCCGAGCAGGGCATGCTCTCGATCATGATGGTGCCGTGGCCCCCGCAGGGCATCTACACCAAGCGACCGCTCAATTCGGTGGCCGACATGAAGGGCCTGAAATGGCGGGCCTACAGCCCCTCCACCGCGAGGCTCGCCGAGCTGGTGAGCGCGCAGCCGGTCACCGTGCAGGCGGCCGAGCTCTCGCAGGCGCTGGCCACCGGGGTCGTCGACTCCTACATCTCGTCGGGTTCCACCGGCTTCGACAGCAAGACCTATGAGCATGTGAAGATGTTCTACGACACCCAGGCCTGGGTGCCCAAGAACGCGGTCCTGGTGAACCGCGCCGCCTTCAACGCGCTCGACAAGCCGACCCAGGATGCGCTGATGAAGGCCGCCGGCGAGGCCGAAGCGCGGGGCTGGAAAGTCTCCCAGGAAAAGAACGGCTGGTATCTCGATCAGCTCAAGGCGCGCGGCATGAGCATCCTCAAGCCGAGCCCGCAGTTCGCCGGCGAACTCAAGAAGATCGGCGACGTCATGGTGGCCGACTGGCTGAAGAAGGCGGGCCCCGAGGGCCAGGCGATCGTCGACGCCTACCGCAAGTAATCCCGGCATGCGTCCCCTGCTCGCCCGCCTGATCGATGCCGGGGGCGCAATCGCCGGCGCATTCGTCTTCGCCATCTTCTTCGTGATGCTGGCGGCCACCGTGATGCGCACCTTCGGGCTGCGCACCGGCGGCTCGGACGACGTGGTTTCCTGGATGACCGCGGCTGCCGCCTTCTTCGGCCTGGCCCACACCTTCAAGCATGGCGACTTCGTGCGGGTCGGACTGCTGCTGGAGAAGATGCCGCCACCCGTGCGTCACGCCTTCGAGGTCGCCTCGCTCGCGGTGGGTACGGCGTTCACCGGCTTTCTCAGCTGGTCGATCACCCAGTATGTGATGGACAGCCGGACCTTCGGCGACATGGCGGGGGGTCTGGTGGTCATCCCGATCTGGATACCCCAGTCGAGTCTGGTGATCGGCAGCGTGCTGCTTTGCGTGGCAGTGGCCGACCAGTTCATTCACGTCCTGCGCGGCCATCGCCCCGACTATGTGGTCGCGGTCGAGGAACGGCACGCGCGCGGCGACTTCAGCGAGGATGTATGAACGTCGTCGAAGTGGGTGGTTTCCTGCTGGTGGTGATGCTGCTGCTGCTGGCCGGCGGGGTCTGGATCGCGATGACCCTGGCCATCGTCGGTCTGATCGGCATGGTGATGTTCACCAACCTGCCGGCCGCGGTGTGGGGCAAGAACCTGTTTTCGGCCATGTGGGAGTCCAGCGCCTCGTGGGAACTGGCCGCCCTGCCCCTGTTCATCTGGATGGGCGAGATCCTGTTCCGCACCCGGCTCTCGGAACAGATGTTCGAGGGCCTGGCGCCGTGGCTCAACAGAGTGCCGGGCCGGCTGATGCACACCACCATTCTGGGTTGCGGCATCTTTGGCTCGGTCTCCGGATCGTCGGCGGCGACCTGCGCCACCATCGCGAAAGTCGCGCTGCCCGAACTGGCGCGCCGCGGCTATGACGAGCGGCTGGCGCTCGGCTCGCTCGCCACCGCCGGCACGCTCGGGATCCTCATCCCTCCCTCGATCACCATGGTGGTGTACGCGGTGGCGGCCGACGCCTCGATCATCCGCATCTTCCTGGCCGGATTCATTCCGGGGCTGATCCTGATGCTGCTGTTCTCGGGCTACATCGCGATCTGGTCGATCCGCAACCCCGATCGGGTGCCGCCGGCCGAGCCGCCGAGCAGTCTGGCCGAGAAGCTGCGCCGTTCCGGCAGCCTGATCCCCTGCGGCCTGCTGATCGTCTTCATCGTCTGGGTGCTGATCGCCGGCTGGGCCACCGCCACCGAATGCGCGGCCTACGGCGTGCTGGGCGCGCTGGTCATCGCGGCGGCCAGCCGCAGCCTGAACTGGCAGAACTTTCGCGACAGCCTGATGAGTGCCACCCGCATCTCCTGCATGATCATGTTCATTCTCGCGGGCGCGGCGTTCCTGACCAAGACGATGGCCTTCACCGGCATTCCGCGCGAACTCGCCGAATGGGTCCATTCGCTCGGCCTGTCGCCGTTCGCCCTGATCGGCGTGCTGTCGATCCTTTACCTGGTGCTGGGCACCGCGCTCGACGGCATCTCGATGATCGTCCTGACCAGCGCGGTCGTGCTGCCGATGATCCAGAAGGCCGGCTTCGACCTGGTCTGGTTCGGCATCTTTATCGTGCTGCTGGTCGAGATCGCCGAGGTAACGCCACCGGTGGGCTTCAACCTGTTCGTGCTGCAGAACATGACCGGCAAGGACAGCAACGTGATCGCGAAGGCGGCGATCCCGTTCTTTGCGTGTCTGGTCATCTGCATCGGCCTGATCACCGTGTTCCCGGAAATCGTGACCTGGCTGCCTGACCTCACCATGGGCAAGGAGAAGTAGCCGGCATGCGGGTGATCGTCGTGGGCGCCGGCATCATCGGCGTGACCACCGCCTACGAGCTGGCGACGGAAGGATTCGAGGTGCTGGTCCTGGAGCGTCGTGGTGGCGTCGCCCAGGAAACCAGCTTCGGCAACGCCGGGGTGATCGCCCCGGGCTATGTGACGCCGTGGGCGGCGCCGGGCATGCCGGGCAAGGTGCTCTCTCATCTCTTCAGCGCGGCTTCGCCGGTCATCCTGCGCCCGACGCTCGATCCGCGGCTGTGGCGCTGGCTGATCCGCTGGGTCGGCGAGTGCCGGGCCCAGCGCTGGCGGCTGAACAAGCGGCGCATGCAGCGGCTGGCCTTCTACAGCCGCGACCGGCTGCACCATCTGCGCGGCCGTCACCATCTGCAGTACGAGCAGTCGCAGGGTTACCTGCAACTGGTTCGCAGCGAGCGCGAGCTGGAGCAACTCGCCCCGGTACAGGCGCTGCTCACGGAGGACGGCGTGCCCTTCGAGCGGCTCGACGCACCGGCCTGCCGGCGTCTGGAGCCGGGTCTGTCGACCCTGACGCCACTGGCCGGCGGGCTGCACCTGCCGGAAGATGAATCGGGCAACTGCCCGGCCTTCGCCGGCGCGCTGCGGCGCGAGGCTCAGGCGCTGGGCGTGCGATTCCAGTTCGACGCCGCGGTCCAGTCGCTGCGCATCGACGGTGGCCGGGTCACCGGCGTGCAGCAGGGCTCGCAACACCACCCGGCCGATGCGGTGGTGATGTGCGCCGGCGCCGACAGCGTCATGCTGCTCGATCCGGCCGGCATCCGGCTGCCGATCTGGCCGGTCAAGGGCTATTCAGCCACCGTGGCCCTGCGCCCGGACGCGATCGGCCCGACGCGCGCGCTGATGGACGAGACCTACAAGACCGCGATCACCCCGATGGGGCGGCGCCTGCGCATCGCCGGCACCGCCGAGATCGGCGACCGGCAGCTGCGGCTGCGCCCGGCGGCCCTGCAGACCCTGATCAAGGTCGCCAGCGACTGGTTCGCAACGGCGGCGCCATGGTCGCAGGCACAGTACTGGGTCGGGGCGCGACCGATGCTGCCCGACGGGCCGCCGGTGCTGGGATCGACCCCGATCCAGGGACTGCACCTGAACCTGGGCCACGGCTCCTGCGGCTGGGCCATGGCCTGCGGCAGTGCCCGGGTACTGGCCGATCTGCTGGCCGGGCGCGAGCCGGCCATCGACCTCGACGGGCTCACGCTTCAGCGCTATCGTCGATCCCCATGAACGACACCCTGTTGCGCACCGGCGACCTGCGGCGCCTGGAAGGCGAGGCCATGGCCCGCCTGCCCGCCGGCGCGCTGATGGCGCGCGCCGCCGACGCGGTCGCGGATCTCGCGGCGACGATGGCCCGGGGGCTGCCGCGCGGCCGGGCCATCGAGGTGCTGGTGGGTGGCGGCAACAATGGTGGCGATGCGCTGCTGGCCGCATCGCGACTGCAGGCGCGCGGCTTTGCGGTGCGCTGTCGGGCGCTGTCCAGCGAGGCGCCGATGGCCGCCGATGCGCGGGCGGTGCATGCGCGCTGGCGCGCTCAGGGCGGCATCTTTCACGACGCGGCCGGACTGGCCGAGTCGCTCGCCGCCGGCCCCGCGCTGGTGATCGACGGTCTGTTCGGCATCGGCCTGAGCCGTCCGCTGGCGGGTCTCGCCGCCAATCTGGTGGACACCGTCAACCGCAGCGGCGCAGCGGTGCTCGCGGTCGACGTGCCCTCGGGGCTCGATGCCGAGACCGGCTGGGTGGTGGGCGGCGCTCAGGGGACGGCGATCCGGGCGACACGCACCCTCACCTTCATCGCCGACAAACCAGGGCTGCACACCGGCCAGGCGGCCAGCCACACCGGCCGCGTCGAGGTCGACGGGCTGGGTGTGTTCGCCGGCTGCGCGGTGCCCGCGCCCGCCGGTGCCGGCCACCTGATCACCCGCGCGGCGGCCCGCCGGCTGCCGGTCGCGCGCCGGGCCGATGCGCACAAGGGCAGCCACGGCGGGGTACTGGTGCTGGGCGGCGCGCCCGGCACCCGGGGAGCGGCCTGGCTGGCCGCCCTGGCCGCCCAGGCGAGCGGCGCGGGCAAGGTGTGGCTCGCCTGCCCGGGCGACGGCGCCTCCGACCCGACCTATCCGCAACTGATGACGCGTGCCTTCGACGCCCCGCTGCAGGCCGGCGAAACGCTGGTGATCGGCTGTGGACTGGGCGCGAGCGACATCGCTCTGGCGCGGCTGCACGACGCGCTGGCGAGCCCGGCCGCCTGCGTGCTGGACGCCGACGCGCTGAACCTGTTGGCCCGCGAACCCGCGCTGCTTGCCCGCTGGCCTGGGCCGCCGGCAACCCGCATCCTGACGCCGCATCCGCTGGAAACGGCTCGCCTGCTGGGCTGCGACACCGCCAGCGTGCAGGCCGACCGGATCGCGAGCGCCCAACGGCTGGCCGCGATCTGCGGCGCGGTGGTCGTGCTCAAAGGCGCCGGCAGCGTCCTGGCCCATCCCGATGGTCGGTGGGCCATCAACGCCAGCGGCTCGCCGGCCCTGGCCACCGGCGGCACCGGCGATGTCCTGGCCGGCCTGCTCGGCGCACTGCTGGCGCAGGGCTACGACGCCTGGACGGCGGCCCGCCTGGGCGTCTGGCTGCACGGCCATGCCGGCGATCGCTGGCATCTTGCCCATCCGCAAGGCGCCGGACTGAATCCGCTTCATCTTGTCGACCTCATCCCGGCCGCCTGGCCCGTCGCATCGGAAACGCCATGAACCCCACCGACCGCCGCCCGCTCATCGCCGGGCTCCAGGCACTGGCTGCCAAGACCCGCGCGGTGCCGCTGCGCACCCTGTTTGCGGACGATGCCGGCCGGGTGTCGCGCTTCACCGTCGAGGGCGCCGGCCTGACGCTGGACCTGAGCCGGCAGCGAATCGATCCGGGCTGCCTGAGCGCGCTGCTCGCCTACGCCGCCGCAGTGCGATTCGACGATCGCCGCGCCGCGATGCTGCGCGGCGACATCGTCAACCCCACCGAAGGCCGGCGCGCCTGGCACACCGCACTGCGCACACCGCCCGGCCCGCAGCAACCCGAGGAAGTCGCCGCCTGCCTGGCGCGGATGACCCGATTCGCGCTCGCGGTGCGCGAGGGCAGCTGGACCGGCGAGCGCGGTCAGCGGATCACCGATGTGGTGAACATCGGCATCGGCGGCTCGCACCTGGGACCGCAGATGGCCTGCGAAGCGCTCGAGCGCTTTACCGATCCCGGCCTGCGGGTGCATTTCCTCTCGAACGTCGATCCCGCCGCCTGGCTGAACCTGCGCGAGCGCCTGGATCCCGACCGCACACTGGTCATCGTCGCCTCCAAGTCATGGAAGACGCTGGAGACCGCCCGCAACATGGAAGCGGCGCTGCAATGGCTGCGCGCCTCGGGCATCACCGAAGCCGGGCTGGCACAGCATCTCGCGGGCGTGACCGCCGCCCCCGATCTGGCCGCGGCCAGCGGTATCGGCGAGTCGACCCTGTTTCCCTTCTGGGACTGGGTCGGCGGGCGCTATTCGCTGTGGTCGGCGATCGGCCTGCCGGTGATGCTGGCGATCGGACCCGACCCTTTCAACGCCCTGCTGGCCGGCGCGCATGCGATGGACAGCCATTTCGCGCAGACCGATGCCGCGCGCAACCTGCCATTGATGCTCGCCCTGACCGCCTTCTGGAACCGGCTGCTCGACCCCGGCGCCACCGAGGTGATCGCGCCCTATTGCGACCCGCTGCGTCGGCTGCCGGCCTACCTTCAGCAACTGCAGATGGAGAGCAACGGCAAATCGGTGGACGAGCAAGGTCAGGCGCTGGACTGGAAGACGGCCGCCGTGACCTGGGGCGCGCCCGGCACCGACGCCCAGCACTCGTTTTTCCAGGCACTGCACCAGGGTACCGACGCGCACCCGGTCGAATTCGTGCTGGCGCTGCCCGAGCGCGCCGATCCGCAGCGCCGCGAAGAGGCGCTGCTGGCCAATGCGATCGCCCAGGCCCAGGCGCTGATGCTGGGCCGCAGTTACGCGCAGGTGGTGGCGGCGCTGCTCGCCCAGGGCGTGCCGGCGGCGCAGGCCGAGCGCGATGCCGCGCACCGGGTGCACCCGGGCGATCGACCCTCGACGACCCTGCTGATCGGACCGCTCACGCCCCATTCCCTGGGCGCGCTGATCGCGATGTACGAGCACAAGACCGCGGCGCTGGCCTGGCTGTGGGGCATCAACCCCTTCGATCAATGGGGGGTGGAGTTGGGCAAGCAGATGGCTGGCCCGATCGAGCTGGCGCTCGCGCAACGGCGGGCCGGTGGTGCGGTGACGGCAGACGACCCTGCCTCGCACGCCTGGATCGAACGACTCGGCGGCTTGCTCGCGGCGCAGGACAACCGGCAGGGCTGAGGCCCCGCGCTAGGCGGGCTGCAACCGCCCTGCCTTGAGCGTGATCCGCTGCTGGCAGCGCGCGGCCAGGCTTTCATCGTGGGTGACCAGGACCAGCGTGGCGCCGGCCTCGCGGTTCAGTTCGAACAGCAGTTCGATCACCCGCTCGCCGGTGGCGGCATCGAGGCTGCCGGTCGGCTCATCCGCGAACAGAAGCGGTGGCGACGCCGCGAAGGCCCGCGCCAGCGCCACCCGCTGCTGCTCACCGCCCGACAGGGTCCGCGGATAGTGGCGGGCGCGCTCGGTCAGCCCGACCCGGGCCAGCAGATCGCGTGCGCGCGACTCGGCCCGCGGATCACCGGCCAGTTCGAGTGGCAGCATCACATTTTCGAGCGCGGTCATCTGCGCCAGCAGCTGGAAGGTCTGGAACACGAAGCCGACGTGACGCGCCCGCCAGGCGGCGCGCGCGTCCTCGTCGAGATCGAACAGGCTCTGGCCGCCGATCACCACCCGACCCGCATCGGGCAGGTCGAGGCCGGCCAGCAGGCCGAGCAGTGTCGACTTGCCCGAGCCCGACGCGCCGACGATCGCCGCGGTGGTCCCCGAGTCGATCGAGAAGGACACATCGTCAAGGATGGCCAGCCAGCCGTCGGCGTCGCGTACCCGCCGGCACAGATGCTCGACGATAATCATGCTCATGCGTAATCCGTTCCCGATGAAAAAGCCCTGCGATTGGCGCCGCTCGCTGCTGACCGCGCTCGCGAGTCTACCGTCGATGGGTGGCGCGGGCCTGGGGTTCCTTACCGCACCGACGGGCCATGCCCGCGCTGCGGTCCCGACGACGACCAGCCCGCCGCTGGTGCTGGTGGTCGGCGACAGCCTGTCGGCCGAATACGGACTGCGCCGCGGCAGCGGCTGGGTCGCCCTGCTGGCCGAACGCCTGCTCAAGACGGCGCCCGGCTGGCAGATCTTCAATGCCAGCATCAGCGGCGAGACGAGCGCCGGCGGCCTCACGCGCCTGGCGCCCCTGCTCTCGCAGCACCGCCCTCGGCTGGTGGTCATCGAGCTGGGCGCCAATGACGCGCTGCGCGGCCTCGATCTCGAGGCCACCGCCCGCAACCTGGATGCGATGGTCGGCGCCGCCCAGGCCGCCGGCGCCCGGGTGCTGCTGCTGGGCATGCGCATGCCCCCCAACTACGGCCGCAGCTACGGCGAGCGCTTCGAGCGCCTGTACCGCGACATCGCGACGGCGCGGCGCTGCGCACTGGTGCCCTTCTTCCTGGCGGGTGTGGCCGAACGGCTCGACCTGTTCCAGGCCGACCGCATCCACCCGACCGAGCAGGCGCAGCCGCTGCTCCTGGAAAACGTCTGGCCGGCGCTGCGCAAGCTGATCTGACGATCACCCGGCCGGCACGGTGCGCCAGGCAACGAGCCCGATGCCCCCTGTGCGATCATTCGCCTGTGCGGCGCCCATGGCGGAATCGGTAGACGCAGGAGACTTAAAATCTCCCGACCTCGGTCGTGCCGGTTCGAGTCCGGCTGGGCGCACCAGCACTCGGCGCACTGACGCGCCCGCCACGACCGGCCGCTGCGCCGCTGCCAGCCGCCGGCACAGCCCGCGACCGCTTCAGGCGGGTGTCTCGAACAGCCCGCGCGCCTGGATGAATGCAATTACCGCTGCCAGGCCTTCCTGGGTCTTCAGGTTGGTGAACACGAACGGTCGCTCGCCGCGCTGGGCCCGCGCGTCGCGGGCCATCACCTCGAGCGAGGCGCCCACGTGCGGCGCCAGGTCGGTCTTGTTGATGACCAGCAGGTCAGAGCGGGTGATGCCGGGGCCGCCCTTGCGCGGAATCTTCTCGCCGCCGGCGACATCGATCACATAGATCGTCAGGTCCGAGAGCTCCGGGCTGAAGGTCGCGGCGAGGTTGTCGCCGCCCGACTCGATGAACACCAGGTCGGCATCCGGGAACTGCCGCAGCATGCGGTCGACCGCCTCCAGATTGATCGAGGCGTCCTCCCGGATCGCGGTGTGCGGACAGCCCCCCGTCTCCACACCCATGATCCGCTCGGGCTCGAGCGCGCCGGCCACCGTCAGCAGCCGCTGGTCCTCCTTGGTGTAGATGTCGTTGGTGACCACCACCAGGTCATAGCGGTCACGCATCGCCTTGCAGAGCATTTCGACCAGGGTCGTCTTGCCCGACCCGACCGGGCCGCCGATTCCGACCCGCAGCGCGGGCAACTTCTTGGTACGCATCAATCAGGTCCTTCAGGAACGAAACAGGCGGGTGTACTGGCGTTCATGGCGCATCGCCATCACGCTGGCGAGCGGCGCGAAACTCCAGGGTTCGGTCGGCGCCGGATCGGCGACCCGCGCACGCAGCGCCATCAGCAGGCGCTGACCGGCGCTCTGGCCCAGCGGCACGATCTTGACCGCGGCCTGCACCTGGTTTTCGATCCACGCGAACGCCCAGGCAAAACGGATCGCGGCTGGCGGCAGACCCTGGACCCAGCCGCACAAGGCGAACGCGGTGGGCGCGCAAAGGCTGTCACGCCGCGCCAGGATCGCCTGGGCCAGGCGGTGTTCGAGGCTGTCCGGGTGCAGCGTGCCCAGCCAGCGCAGCAATGCCGCCCCGGTCTGACGGGTCTCGGCCCGCGCTTCGGCGCTGTCGCGGCTGGCCAGGAAGTCTTCATCGATCGCCAGCAGTGCCGCGAGCAAGGGTGCGGGAACCGCATCGACCCGGTCAGCAGCGCCCGCATCGGCCTCGGCCCGGCTGGCCGCGCCAGCACTGGCCCCGGCCTCGGCCGCCGCATCGGCCAATGCATCGGCCGCCGCCAGCACCGCCGGCAGCTCACGCACCGCGAACGCCTGCTGCCAGTGCGATTCGATCCAGGCCAGCGCGCTGGCCTCGTCGCGCACCAGTCCGGACCACGCGGCGGCCTCCAGACCCTGCGAATAGCTGAAGCTGCCGATCGGCAGCGCCGGCGAGGCCATCTGCAGCAGTGCCGGCAGCCACGCCGGCAGCGCGGCGTCGCGGTCAGTGGCCGTGGCCATAAGCGCCCGCCTCGGGCTCGAAAGGCGCCCAGGTACGGATGATCCGCGCCCCCAGTCCGACCAGCATGTCGGCCAGCACCGAGTCGTAACCCAGCACCAGGCGATCGTCGACGACCTGCACCGGCACATGCCGGTTGCCCAGGTGGTAGGCCGCGCGCGCCAGTGCCTGCGCCGAGGCCGCGCGCACTTCCAGCACGTCCTCGTCAGCCGCCTCGATGCGCACCCGCAGGCCGCTGCCGGTCACCACCGCGCCATGGCGCAGCACCGTGCCACGCGGCAGCACCAGCGCCACCTCGAGCCCGTCGACCAGCCGCGCCCGCAGGCGGCTGCGCGCGCGCGCATCGAAGGGCAGGCGCAGCACGCGGTCGCCCGTCCCGCCCGTCCCGCCCGTCCCGCCCGGATCGTCGACCCGATCGAGAACCGGCAGGCCGTCGATCGCCGGCGGTCGTTCGGTGTCCGGATCGATGATGCGCGAACCCATGTCCGGGCGCTCCGCGGTCAGAACAGGAAGTAGCGCTGCGCCATCGGCAGCACACTCGCCGGCTCGCAGGCCAGCAGGATGCCGTCGGCGTGCACCCGGTAGTTCTGCGCATCGACGGTGATCTGCGGCGTGTAGCCGTTGTGGATCATGTCGGACTTGCGCAGCTGGCGCATGCCACTGACCGCCACCAGCCGGCGCTGCAGGCGCAGCCGCTCGCCGATGCCATCGGCCAGCGCGGCCTGGGACACGAAGGTCACGCAGGTCGACGACAGCGCGCGTCCATAGGCGCCGAACATCGGCCGCAGGTGCACCGGCTGCGGCGTGGGGATCGAGGCGTTCGGGTCGCCCATGGCGGCGGCGATGATCATGCCGCCCTTGACGACGATCGCCGGCTTGACGCCGAAGAAGGCCGGCTTCCAGAGCACCAGGTCGGCCAGCTTGCCGGGCTCGATCGAGCCCACCTCGTGGGCGATGCCGTGGGTGATCGCCGGATTGATCGTGTACTTGGCCACATAGCGGCGCACCCGCGCGTTGTCGGCGGGCGCCTTCAGCGCCGCGGCATCGGTCAGCGAGCCGCGCTGCATCTTCATCTTGTGCGCGGTCTGCCAGGTGCGCAGGATCACCTCGCCGACCCGGCCCATCGCCTGGCTGTCCGAGGACATCATCGAGATCGCCCCCAGGTCGTGGAGGATGTCCTCGGCGGCGATCGTCTCGCGACGGATCCGGCTTTCGGCGAAGGCCACGTCCTCGGCGATCGACGGATCCAGGTGATGGCAGACCATCAGCATGTCCAGATGCTCGTCGACGGTGTTGACGGTGTAGGGCCGGGTCGGATTGGTCGACGAGGGCAGCACATTGGCCTCGCCCACCACCTTGAGGATGTCGGGCGCGTGACCGCCGCCGGCGCCTTCGGTGTGGAAGCTGTGAATGGTGCGGTCCTTGAAGGCCGCAATCGTGGTCTCGACAAAGCCCGACTCGTTCAGCGTGTCGGTGTGGATCGCGACCTGGATGTCATGCTCGTCGGCCACGCTCAGGCAGCAGTCGATCGCGGCCGGCGTGGTGCCCCAGTCCTCGTGCAGCTTGAGCCCGATCGCCCCGGCCTTCACCTGCTCGACCAGTGCTGCCGGCAGGCTCGCGTTGCCCTTGCCCATGAAGCCCAGGTTCATCGGCAGGCCTTCGGCGGCCTCGAGCATGCGGGCCAGGTGCCACGGACCGGGCGTGCAGGTGGTGGCGTTGGTGCCGGTCGCCGGCCCGGTGCCGCCGCCGAACATCGTGGTGATGCCCGACATCAGCGCCTCGTCGATCTGCTGCGGGCAGATGAAGTGGATGTGGGTGTCGATGCCGCCGGCGGTGACGATCATGCCCTCCCCGGCGATCACCTCGGTGCCGGGCCCGATGACGATGTCGACCCCGGGCTGGATGTCCGGGTTGCCGCCCTTGCCGATCGCGGCGATCCGACCGTGGCGGATGCCGATGTCGGCCTTGACGATGCCCCAGTGATCGATGATGAGGGCGTTGGTGATGATGGTGTCGACCGAGCCGGCACTGGTCACCTGCGACTGACCCATGCCGTCGCGGATGACCTTGCCGCCGCCGAACTTCACTTCCTCGCCGTAAATCGTGAAGTCGCGCTCGACCTCGACGAACAGGTCGGTGTCGGCCAGCCGCACGCGGTCGCCGACGGTCGGGCCGAACATCTCGGCATAGGCTTGGCGGGAGATCTTCATGTGCGTTCTCCGGTACCGGCGGACGGGCCCGCCGCGGCAGGGGCCGACGCCGGGGCGCCAGCCGAATCCAGCGGACCCATCACCGCCGCGTTGAAACCGTAAACCTCGCGACGACCCGCGAAATCGACGAGCTCGATGGTGCGCGACTGGCCCGGCTCGAAACGCACCGCGGTGCCGGCCGCGATGTTCAGTCGCATGCCGCGGGCGGCCTGACGATCGAAGGCGAGCGCGGCGTTGGTTTCGGCGAAGTGGTAGTGCGACCCGACCTGGATCGGGCGGTCACCGGTGTTGGACACTTCGATGCGAAGGCTGCGCCGGCCGACGTTGAGCTCGATGTCGCCGGCAGCGGCGATGATCTCGCCTGGAATCATGTTCGGATCTCCCTCGGGGTTGGGGTCGCTGCGACGCCGCTCAGGCGATCGGCTGGTGGACGGTGACGAGCTTGGTGCCGTCGGGAAAGGTGGCCTCGACCTGGATCTCGGCAATCAGTTCCGCGATCCCCTCCATCACCTGGTCGCGGCGCAGGAAGGTCTTGCCCAGCGACATCAGTTCGGCCACGCTGCGCCCGTCGCGGGCCCCCTCCAGGATGCCGGCGCTGATCAGCGCCACCGCCTCGGGATGATTGAGCCGCAGGCCGCGCGCCAGCCGGCGTTCGGCCAGCAGCGAAGCGGTGAAGATCAGCAGCTTGTCTTTTTCGCGGGGGGTCAGGTCCATGGGTCGGGTTCTCCGTGTTCAATGACGTTCGGGTCGATCGCAGGTGCGCCGGGGGCCGGGCGCGCCTCAGGTCATCCAGATTCGGGGCGTCACCGCCGCCCGTCCGATCAGCAGCGGGCGCAACAGCACCCAGGCACGCATCAGCGCCGCGCGGATGCGCTCGGGCGAAGAGCCCACCGCGCGCACCAGCAGCAGATGCGGATCAATCAGTGAGGCAGCCCCGATCGCCTGGCCGTCGCCACGGTCGCGGGCCACCGCATCGGCGCCGAGCGCCTCATCCAGCGCCGCCTCGATCGTCTCGACGAGTTCCGGCGCCATCGGCTGTGGCGACACCGCCCAGAAAAGGCCGCTGACATGGCCTTGCCCGAGTGCCGCCGGGCCGCGCTCGGCACCGCCCACGCGCGCCGCCTCGGCCAGCAGCAGACGGCCCTCGCGACGCAGCGTCAGGTGGCTGCGGAAATCGGCCCGGGTCAGCGTCTCGCCGCTGGCGCGCCGCCCCAGCACCAGCACCTCCAGGCCCAGCGCCGCGGCACCGGCCGCGACATCGATCGTCATGCGGCTGCGTCCGAGCACGCCGTCGTGCAACACGGTCTCCTGGGGCAGCCACTCGAGGCTGGCGCCCGCGCCAACACTGACCGCCACCGTCTGCGACGCTGGCGCATCGGCCCGATACCAGCGCCCGGAACCCGGGGTCGTCAACAGCACCCGGCAGTCCTCGGCCAGCGTGAGGTCGAACGCGACCGAGTCACCACCCGCAAGCCCCGACGGCGGATGCAGCAGGATCAGATGCGCGAGCGAAGGGCCTTCCGGCCACAGCACCTTCTGGATGCGCAGCGGGCCGACATGGCTGACCCGCGCGGCCACGCAGCGTTCAGCCACCCGCTCCATCCCGACCGACAGGCTCGCACGCCAGCCGCCGCCGTAGGCACTCAGCGCGGCGCGGGCAGCAGGCTCTTCAGGCCAGGGATCGGGTGACACGGCAGTTTCCACGCAGGGTTGTCCGGCAGCCGGCATTATAGGGAGAGGATTTGCGCCTGCGCGTGTGCCCCTGCCAGGGCAGCGGCAGCGGCAGCGCCGCCGCGACGGTCACACCGAGACCATCTGCCGAACGCCGTCCTCGGCCATCGCCGAACCCGGCCCGCGCGCCACGATCTCGCCCCGCTCCATCACCAGATAGGCATCGGCCAGTTCCGCGGCGAAGTCGTAGTACTGCTCGACCAGCAGCACGCAAAGGCCGCGGTCGCGGGCCAGGCGCCGGATCACCCGCCCGATGTCCTTGATGACCGACGGCTGGATGCCCTCGGTGGGCTCGTCGAGCAGCAGCATGCGCGGCTGCGTGCACAGCGCCCGCGCGATCGCCAACTGCTGCTGCTGGCCGCCCGACAGGTCGCCGCCGCGCCGGGCCCGCATCTCGGCCAGCACCGGGAACAACTCGTAGATCTCGTCATCGATCCGGCTCAGCCGCCCGGTGGCGAAACCGACCCGCATGTTCTCCTCGACCGTCAGCCGGGGGAAGATCTCGCGGCCCTGCGGCACATAGCCGATCCCGGCCGCCGCGCGCAGGTGCGGGGGCAGACCGTCGAGCGGACAGCCATCGAATCGCACCTGCCCCGACAGCGCCGGGTGCACGCCCATCAGGGTGCGCAGCAGGGTGCTCTTGCCCACGCCGTTGCGCCCGAGCAGCACCACCACCTGACCCGCCTCGGCGGTGAAACTGACCTCGCGCAGGATGCGGCTGCCGCCATAGGCCTGGGACAGCTTGTCGACTTCCAGCAGGCTCATGGTCAGCGCCCCAGATACACTTCGATGACCCGGGCGTCGGCCTGCACCGTCGCCAGGTCGCCTTCGGCCAGCACCCGTCCCTGATGGAGCACCGTCACCGGGCAGCCCAGCCGCTCGACGAAATGCATGTCGTGCTCGACGACCACCACCGAGTGACGACCGGCCAGCTGGCGCAGCAGCACCGCGGTGCGCTCGGTCTCCTCGTCGCTCAGGCCCGCCACCGGCTCATCGAGCAGCAACAGCTTGGGCCCCTGAATCAGCAGCATGCCGATTTCGAGCCACTGCTTCTGGCCGTGCGACAGCGATCCCGCCAGCCGGTCGCGGGCATCGGCCAGACCGACCGTCTCGATCACCTCGTCGATGCGTTCGCGCTGACCGGGGGCGATGCGCTCGCGCAGCGAACGCAGCCAGCCCTTGGCGCCTTCACAGGCCAGCCACAGGTTCTCCAGCACCGTCGCCTGTTCGAACACCGACGGCTTCTGAAACTTGCGCCCGATGCCGGCGCGCGCGATCGCCGCCTCGCTCATCCGCGTGAGGTCCATCGTCTGCCCCAGGAAGACCCTGCCCGCGTCGGGCCGCGTCTTGCCGGTGATCACGTCCATCATCGTCGTCTTGCCGGCACCGTTGGGGCCGATGATCGCGCGCATCTCGCCATTGTCGATCGACAGCGACAACTCGTTGAGCGCCTTGAAGCCGTCGAAGGACACCGTCACGCCTTCCAGGTACAGGATGACCTTGTGCGAGACGTCGATCTGGCCGGGCACCAGCAGGTGACTGCCGCCGCTGGCGCCACCGTCGCCATCGCGGGCCTCGCCACGCATCGCCTGCGCCTCGCCGGGCCGCGCCCGGCGGCCGATAAAATCGCTCACCGGGAGACTCCCTTCGCCGCGCGGCGCTCACGCCACTGCACCACCAGCCCCACCACACCGCGCGGCAGCGCCAGCGTGACGATCACGAACAGCAGGCCCAGGAAGAACAGCCAGAGCTGCGGGAACGCCTGCGTGAACCAGCTCTTGGAGAGGTTGACCAGAAAGGCGCCGACGATCGGACCGACCAGCGTCCCGCGACCGCCGACCGCGACCCAGACCGCGATCTCGATCGAATTGGCCGGGCTCATTTCACCCGGGTTGATGATCCCGACCTGCGGCACGTACAGCGCACCGGCCACCGCGCACAGCAGCGCGGAGATCACCCAGGCCGCCAGCTTGTAGGGCAAGGGGTCGTAACCCAGGAACATGACGCGCGCCTCGGCGTCCCGAATCGCCTCGAGCACCCGGCCGAACTTCGAGCGCACCAGGTAGCGACACAGCACGAAGGCGCCCAGCAGACACAGCGCCGACGCCGCCAGCAGCGCCGCGCGCGTCTGCGGCGACGTGATCGAGACCCCGAAGATGCGCTTGAAATCGGTGAAGCCGTTGTTGCCGCCGAAGCCGGTCTCGTTGCGAAAGAACAGCAGCATCGCGGCATACGTCAGCGCCTGCGTCACGATCGACAGGTACACGCCCTTGATGCGCGAGCGGAACGCGAACCAGCCGAACACGAAGGCGAGCAGACCCGGCACCAGCAGCACCATCAGCATCGCCCACCACCACTGGTCGGAGCCCTGCCAGAACCAGGGCAACTGCTTCCAGTCGAGAAACACCATGAAGTCGGGCAGCTCGGCACCGTAGCTGCCGTCGCGCCCGATCTGGCGCATCAGGTACATGCCGAACGCATAACCGCCGAGCGCGAAGAACAGGCCATGCCCCAGCGAGAGAATGCCGGCGAACCCCCAGATGAGGTCCATCGCGACCGCCACCGTGGCATAGCACAGGATCTTGCCCACCAGCGTCACCGCGTAGGTGCTGGGCCGCAGCGGGCTGGTCTCGGGCAGCAGCACATGGGCCAGCGGCACCAGCACGCCGATCAGCGCGAACACCGCCAGTGCCGTCGTCCACTCGGGACGCGACAGGACCGGTCGAGACCACGGCGTCATGCGTCTGCCTGCCTTCCCTTGAGCGCGAACATCCCCTGGGGGCGCCGCTGGATGAAAATGATGATGAACACCAGCACCAGGATCTTGGCGATGACCGCGCCGGCCCAGCCCTCCAGGAACTTGCTGACCACGCCCAGGCCGAACGAGGCGATCACCGTCCCCGCCAACTGTCCCACGCCACCCAGCACCACCACCATGAAGCTGTCGACGATGTAGGCCTGGCCCATGTCGGGCCCGACATTGCTGAACTGCGACAGCGCGACCCCGCCCAGCCCGGCGATGCCCGATCCCAGCCCGAAAGCGAGCGCGTCGGTGCGCCCGGTGGGCACGCCAATGCACGAGGCCATGCGCCGGTTCTGGGTCACCGCGCGCACATGCAGGCCCAGACGGGTGCGAACCAGCAGGAACGCGACCACCGCGAGCACCGCGATCGAGAAACCGACGATCGCGATGCGGTTCCAGGGCAGCACCAGCGTGGAGGTGATCTCCAGCCCGCCCGACATCCACGACGGGTTGGACAACTCGACATTCTGGGCACCGAACAGCGTGCGCGCCGCCTGCGACAGCAGCAGCGACACCCCGAAGGTCGCGAGCAGTGTCTCGAGCGCGCGGCCATACAGGAATCGGATCACCGTGCGCTCGATCACCAGCCCCACCAGCCCGGCGCTGATGAAGGCCACCGGGATCGCCGCCACCACATACCAGTCGACCCACTGCGGCAACCAGGCGCGAAAAAAGCCCTGGGTGAAGTAGGTTGCATACGCGCCCACCATCAGCAGTTCGCCATGGGCCATGTTGATCACGCCCATGACCCCATAAGTGATCGCCAGCCCGAGCGCCGCCAGCAGCAGCACGCTGCCCAGCGAGATGCCGGTCAGCACCCGTCCGATCCATTCGGAGCGCTCCATGCGGGCCGCGATCCCGGCCAGCGTCTCGTCGATCGCCCGCTTCACGCCGGCATCAGACTCTTCCTTTCGCCGCTCGGCCAGCACGCTGCGGATCTGCGGGTCGTCGCTGCCCACGAAGGCGCGCACCGCCGCCAGGCGTTTCGCCGGATCCTCGTCGGCCAGGTCGATCCGAGCCAGCGCCACCGTCAGGAACACCTGGAGTGCGGGCTCGGCCTTGGCCAGCGCCGCGGTGATCGCCGCGCGTTGCGCGAGCTCGGCCGACTCGGCCAGTGCCTTGGCGGCCGCCAGCCGCACCTTTGCATCGGGGTCCAGCAGTTTGAGACCGGACAGCGCCGCGTCGATCTCCGAGCGCAACCGGTTATTGGCCACGATGGCCTCGCCCTTGGGCATGGCCACCGCCGCGCCAGTGTCGACCCGGATTGCCTTGCCGTCCTCGACCAGCACGCCCGCGCCGTTCTCGAAATGCAGGCGACCGTCGCCCAGCGCCTCGATCACGCGCGCCACCCGGGGGTCACCCGAGGCCACGATGGTCGCCAGCGCCGCGCTGCGCGCCTCGGCGTCATCGCCGGCCAGCGGTTCGATCATCGACGACGGCAGCGCCATCACGCCGGATGCCTGCGCCAGCCACAGCCCGAACGCCATCAGCGCGAAACGGAAACGACGCATCAGGACACCGGTGGCCGCCGGCGATCGACGGTCCGCCGAACCGCGGTCATCCGCGCCCTCGCCGTCACCCGCTTTCATCGGTACATCCCTCATTGCGTCGAGTACAAAAAAAAGGCCGGGCACCAGACCCGGCCATGAACACCACTACCGAGAAAAACCGAACCGATCCGCCCTGGCGGGATCAGATCTTCTGCTTGCTCTCGTTGCCGGCAATGAACGGGCTCCAGGGCTGCGCACGGACCGGGCCCTTGGACTTGTACACGACGTTGAACTGACCGTCACCGCGGATTTCACCGATCATCACCGGCCGGTGCAGGTGGTGATTGGTCTTGTCCATCGTCAGCTCAAAACCGCAGGGCGCCTTGAATTTCTGGCCGCCCATTGCCTCGATGACCTTGTCGACATCGGTGGTCTTGACCTTCTCGACGGCCTGCTTCCACATGTGGATGCCCACATAGGTCGCTTCCATCGGATCGTTCGTCACCACCTTGTCGGCGTTGGGCAGATTCTTGGCCTTGGCGTAGGCGCGATACTTCTTGACGAAGGCCTCGTTCTCGGGGTTCTTCACCGACATGAAGTAGTTCCAGGCGGCCAGGTGACCCAGCAGCGGCTTGGTGTCGACGCCGCGCAGTTCCTCTTCACCGACCGAGAACGCCACCACCGGCACATCCTTGGCCTTCAGGCCCTGGTTGCCCAGTTCCTTGTAGAACGGCACGTTCGAGTCACCGTTGATCGTCGAGATCACGCAGGTCTTGCCACCGGCGGCGAACTTCTTGATGTCGGCCACGATGGTCTGGTAATCGCTGTGGCCGAACGGCGTGTACTTCTCGTCGATGTCCGACTCCTTCACGCCCTTGCTGGTCAGGAAGGCGCGCAGGATCTTGTTGGTCGTGCGCGGGTAGACGTAGTCGGTGCCCAGGAGCACGAAACGCTTGGCGCCGCCGCCTTCCTTGCTCATCAGGTATTCGGTGGCCGGGATCGCCTGCTGGTTGGGCGCCGCGCCGGTGTAGAACACATTCTTTTCAAGCTCTTCGCCCTCGTACTGAACCGGATAGAACAGCAGGTTGTTCAGTTCCTTGAAGACCGGCAGAACCGACTTGCGCGACACCGAGGTCCAGCAGCCGAACACCGCGACCACCTTGTCCTGGGTGATCAGCTGGCGGGCCTTCTCGGCAAACAGCGGCCAGTTCGAGGCCGGGTCGACGACCACCGGCTCGATCTTCTTGCCGAGGATGCCACCCTTGGCATTGATCTCTTCGAAGGTCATCAGCGCGGTGTCCTTCAGCGCCGTCTCCGAGATCGCCATCGTGCCCGACAGCGAGTGCAGGATGCCGACCTTGATGGTGTTGCTCTGAGCGAAGGCGGACGGCAGGCCAGCGCTCGACACGGCGGCGGTGGCGGCGGCAGACTTCAGAAATAGACGACGGGTCATTCTTGCTCCTGGGTCGAGGGACCGATTGGATGGGAGGTGATCGATCGCATGGATGCGGCGACAGGCTTTGTAGAGCAACCCTTGTGCCAGGTGGGCATATCGCGCCGCAGGCAGACAGAATCCGCCTCCGACGCCCGCTATCGGTGCGCCAGGTGAGGGCACAGCCGGCACGCCCGCATTGCTGCGGTGCGCAATCCGCCGCGTAAGGGACCCGCGTTCAACGCTGGTGCGCCCGGATCGTCGCCCCGGGCTCTGATAGAGTCCGCCCTCCCGGCGCAAAGTCCGCGCTCCAGGCGCGCGACCCTGAGCGCAACAATGGCGGCCCATGTCAAGCAGATCGCTGCTTCGCTACACCGGTTCGGTGAAAGCGCTTTCCCCATTCAGAGGCCGGTTCCGGTCGCTGGGGCGTCTGCTGGTGCTCTTTCTGGCGCTCAATGCGCTGGTGCGCATCGGCCTGGCCCTGTTCAACCAGGACACCTCGCTGCTCTACCCCTGGCGACTGGCCCCCGCCCTGGCGATCGGTCTGCTGTTCGATCTGTGCGTCGGCCTGATCGGCCTGGCCCCGATCGCGTGGCTCTACGCCCTGTGGCCGACCCGAGGCCGGCCGACCTCGCGTGGTCTGCGCACGTTCACCGGTCTGCTGCTGGTGCCGCTGGCCGGGGTCGCGAGCCTGGTCGCGCTGTCCGAATTCACGTTCTGGAACGAGTTCGCCTCGCGCTTCAATTTCATCGCGGTGGACTACCTCATCTACACCAACGAAGTGATCGGCAACATCCGCGAGTCCTACAACCTGCCGATGCTCCTGGGCGTGGTAGGGGCCGCAACGGTGCTGCTGTGGGGCCTGGCCTGGCGCTGGGGGCTCGCGCCGCTGCGCGATTCCGACGAGCGTTTCGCCCGGCGCTGGCGCCCCGCGCTGGTGCTGGGTCTGATCGCCCCACTGGTGCTGATCGTGTCGTGCCAGGCGCGGTTCAAGGAGTTCTCCGAGAACGGCCAGCTCAACGAACTCGCCGGCAACGGCTACTTCGATTTCTGGCATGCGTTCCGTTACAACGAGATCGACTACGAACGCTATTACCGAACCTTGCCCCGCGAACGCGCGGTAGCGCGCCTGGCCGCCGCCATGGCGGGCGGCGCCCCCGGCGCAACGGCGGCACGTCCCTATGACCGGCCGATCGACAACGGCAACCAGCCGAGCCGGCGCAATGTCGTGTTGGTGTCGATCGAAAGCCTGAGCGCCTCATTCATGGGCAGCTTCGGCAACACCGGGCGGCTCACACCGCACCTGGACCGCCTGGCCAGCGAAGGGCTGCTGTTCACCCGGCTTTATGCCACCGGCACGCGAACCGTGCGCGGGCTCGAGGCAATCAGCCTGTCGGTGCCCCCCACGCCCGGCCATTCGATCGTCAAGCGCCCCGACAACGCCGGCCTGTTCACTCTGGGCGAGGTGTTCCGCCAGCAGGGCCATGAGCCGATCTACCTCTACGGCGGCTACGGCTACTTCGACAACATGAGCGCGTTCTTCGGCGGCAACGGCTACACGGTGATCGACCGGACCGCCCTGCGACCGGAGCAGATCCACTTCGAGAACATCTGGGGGGTCGCCGACGAGGACCTGTTTTCGCTCACGCTGCGCGAGCTCGATGCGCGCCACGCGCAGGGCAAACGCTTCTACGCCCATGTGATGACCACGTCGAACCATCGACCCTTCACCTATCCAGTGGGCCGAATCGACATTCCGAGCAAGACCAGCCGCGAGGGCGGCGTGAAATACACCGACCATGCGATCGGGCAATTCATCGAGCAGGCGCGCCAGCGTCCCTGGTTCGACCAGACGCTGTTCGTGTTCGTCGCCGACCACACCCACAAGGGTCGGGGCCGCCAGGAATTGCCGCTGGACGCCTACCACATCCCGATGATCATCTACGCGCC
Organism: uncultured beta proteobacterium; assembly: GCA_903934295.1. GTDB lineage: Bacteria > Pseudomonadota > Gammaproteobacteria > Burkholderiales > Burkholderiaceae_E > Quisquiliibacterium. The sequence continues at coordinate 156,832 of CAIZNI010000013.1, read as the reverse complement.
CGGCCACATTGCGCCAGGCCGGGTCGACACCATCGCCTCGCAGATCGATGTGGCGCCCACGCTGCTGGGCATGCTGGGCATTTCCTACCGCTCACGATTCTTCGGGCAAGACATCCTGCGCGACGGCCCCGCCAATCCGCGGGCGCTGATGGCCAACTACCAGACGGTCGGCTACTACGCCAACGGACGAATCGTCGAGCTTCGGCCCAACGGCCGGTCGCGGATCGTCGACGCCCGGAGCGGCCAGCTGCTGGCGGCCGATCAAGCCGGCGAACAGATGCTGGAGACCGCGATCAGCTATTACCAGCTCGCGTCGGAGGCATACCGGAAGGGTTATCTGAAACTGCCGTAGGCAGCCGCCGGCGCGATTGGGAAGTTTCCCGAATGGCCGCAGGGTCGATTGCGGAGATAAACGAAACCGTAACAAATCACTCCCAGACTTCGCATTCAGATCCATTCATCTGGGAGTTCCGATGCAACTGAAGCGAATGATTACCCGCGGCCTGCTGGCTGCCGCCACGGCCGCACTGGCCTTTGGTGCATCGGCACAGAACAAGCCGATCGAGATCAACATGTGGATGGGCCTCACCGGTCAGGGCGGCGAGATGCTGACCCGCTTCGGTGAGGACTTCAACAAGACGCAGAACGATTACCGCGTGGTCGTCTCGTTCAAGGGGCAGTACCCCGAGCAACGTGCCGCTGCGGTGGCCGCATACCGGGCCGGCACCCCTCCGCACATCATGCAGATGTTCGACGCCGGTAGCGGGGACATGATGTCGGCTCGCACCGCCATCGTGCCCGTGAGCGAGGTCTTCCGGCGCGCAGGCCTGCAGTTCAATGCGGCGGACTTCATCCCGGCGGCGCGCGGCTATTACGGCCTTCCGAACGGCGACCTGCTGTCGATGCCCTTCAACGTCAGCACGACGGTCCTGTTCTACAACAAGGATGCCTTCCGCAAGGCCGGGCTCGACCCCGATAAGGCACCGCGCACCTGGCCCGAATTGATTGATGCAGCCAAGAAGATCCGCACGACCAACGCCGCGGCCTGCGGGTACACCACCACATGGCTTGCATGGGTGATGCTTGAGCAGATCGCCAGCCGCCACAACGTGGCCTTCGGCACCCAAGGTAACGGACGAGGCGGGTTGGACGCTTCGCTGACACTGGCCAACAATGCCGTGCTGAGCCGCCAGTTGCAGACGCTGATTGACATGCAGAAGGACAAGAGCTTTGACTACGGCGGACGCAGCAACGACGCGGCCGCAAAGTTCATCAGCGGAGAGTGCGCGATGCTCACGCAGAGCTCCGGTGGGCTTGGCGCGATCACGCAGGGAGCCAAGTTCAGCTTTGGGGTCGGTCAGCTGCCCTTCTGGCCCGACGTCACGGGCGCTCCTTATGCAACCACGATTGGCGGTGCGTCGCTTTGGGTGTTCAATGCGCCCAACCGTACGCAGGCCGAGTTCCGCGGTGTGGCGCGCTTTCTTGACTTCCTGCGCAGCGACGCGGTGATGACCGAATGGGCCAAGGCCACCGGGTTCCTGCCGGCCACCAACAGTGCCTTCCGCGCCATGCAGGCCGAGGGCTTCTTTGCCAAGAACCCGGGCCGTGACGTCCCTGTCCTGTCGCTCATTGAAGGGGCCAAGGGTGACAACACCAATGGCTACCGGTTTGGGCGCTGGGTGGAAATCCGGGACGTGTTCCATGAGGAGATGGAAAAGGCGTTGCAGGGTAATCAGAGCGCAGCCGACGTGCTGCGCAACACTGAGCGCAGGGGCAACGTATTGCTGCGTGCTTTCGAGCGCAGCGCCTCCTGATCGACTGGATACCTGAGTTCGGGCCGCCTCAGCCGGCAGGTTGAGGCGGTTCGTTCTTTGTCTGCCCCTTAAATGCAACGCCGAGTCGTCTTTCCCCACAAGACCCTGCCCTGGCTGCTGCTTGCGCCGCAGTTGACGGTGACCCTCGTGTTCTTCTTCTGGCCGGGAGGGCAGGCCATCTACATGAGCCTGCTGCAGCAGGATGCCTTTGGCGCCAGCGTCAAGTTCTCGGGCCTGGACAACTTCGCCCACGTGCTGGGCGATGAGGGTTACCTGCAGGCCCTCTGGCGCACGCTGTATTTCAGTGTGGGCGTGACCGTTCTGGCGATGGTGCCGGCCCTGTGGCTTGCGGTCATGGCCGACCGCGTCGTCAAGGCCAGCACCTTCTACACCACCGCCATGCTGATTCCCTATGCGGTTGCTCCGGCGGTGGCAGGCGTGCTGTGGCTGTTCATGTTCAACCCGAGCATCGGGGTGCTGGCATGGTGGATGAAGGCGGTGGGGGTCGACTGGAACCCCACGTTGGACGGCGCTGACGCCATGTGGCTTGTCATCCTCGCGTCAGCCTGGAAGCAGGTGGCCTACAACTTCCTCTTCTTCCTGGCCGGCCTGCAGAGCATCCCCAAGAGCCTACTGGAAGCCGCAGCGATCGACGGTGCGCGACCGACGCGTCGCTTCTGGACCATCATCTTCCCCCTGTTGTCTCCGACCACCTTCTTCCTGCTGGTGGTGGGGCTCGTGTACGCCTTTTTCGATACCTTCGGCATCATCAGCGCCATCACCCAGGGCGGACCTGCCACCGCGACGGAGACCTTGGTCTACAAGGTCTACAAGGACGGTGTGCACAACCTGGACTTGGGCAGCAGTGCGGCGCAAAGCGTTGTCCTGATGGTCATTGTCGTGGGCCTGACCCTTCTGCAGTTCCGCTTCGTCGAAAGGCGGGTGCACTATGGCTGAGCCAGCCTCCGGTGCTGCACCGGCGGCCGCGGGCCGGCCGTCACGCCCCGCTGGATCCAGTGACACCGGGCTCGACTGGTTGCCTCACCTGGTGCTCTGGCTGGGGATCGCCGTCACAGCCTTTCCGCTCTACATCGCCTTCGTGGCAAGCACGCTCACGGCTCAGGACGTGGCGCAGGCGCCGATGCCGGCGCTGCCAGGCGCGCACCTGGCGGAGAACTACCACGCCATCCTGATACAGGGCATGAAAGGCACCTACCTCAGCCCGCCGGTTTGGCAGATGATGTGGAACAGCTTGCTCATGGCACTCATCATCACGGCCGGAAAGATCGTGCTGTCGATGATGTCGGCCTACGCGGTGGTCTTCTTCGAGTTTCGCGGTCGCATGATCGCCTTCTGGATGATCTTCCTCACGCTGATGCTGCCAGTGGAGGTTCGGATCGTCCCGACCTACGCGGTCGTGAGCAACCTCCAGCTCATCAACACGATGACCGGGCTCACGCTTCCCCTCATCGCCAGCGCGACGGGTACGCTGCTCTTTCGTCAGTTCTTCATGACGCTTCCCGACGAGCTTGTCGAGGCTGCGCGCATCGATGGCGCCGGGCCACTGCGCTTCTTCAAGGACGTGGTGCTGCCGCTGTCGGCCACCAACATCGCGGCGCTTGCGGTCATCCTGTTCATCTACGGCTGGAACCAGTACCTCTGGCCCCTGCTGATGACCACAGACAACCGGCTCGACACCATCGTCGTGGGAATCACCAAGATGATTGGCACGGGGGATGCCACGACTAACTGGCCTCAGGTGATGGCCACAACACTGCTGGCAGTGCTGCCACCTGCACTGGTGGTGATATTGATGCGGCGCTGGTTCGTCAAGGGTTTGGTGGACAGCGAGAAATGACCTGCGCGGCCCGGTGCCGCAGAACAACGGGATCCAGGATGGGTGCGATTTCGCTCAAGCAGGTCGGGAAGACCTACGGACAGGGCGCCAAGGCCGTGGAAGCCATCCACGGCGTAGACGCCGACATCGACGACGGAGAGTTCGTCGTCATCGTCGGCCCCAGCGGGTGCGGCAAGAGCACCTTGCTGCGAATGGTGGCGGGCCTGGAAGACATCACCACAGGCCAGATCGCGATTGCAGGTCGCGTCGTCAACGGCGTGGACCCCGCTGACCGCGACATCGCGATGGTGTTCCAGAACTACGCGCTTTATCCACACTTCAACGTCTTCGACAACATGGCCTATGGACTTCGCATCCGCAAGTTGCCGCGGGACGAAGTGCAGCGACGTGTCGAGAAGGCTGCAGCCACGCTGGAGCTGTCACACCTGCTCCAGCGCAAACCCCGGCAACTGTCAGGCGGTCAGCGCCAGCGGGTGGCCATGGGCCGCGCCATCGTGCGGCAGCCGCAGGTGTTCCTCTTCGACGAGCCGCTGTCCAACCTGGACGCCAAGCTGCGCGCGCAGACGCGCCTGGAGATCCAGAAGCTGCACCGCGAGTTGGGCATCACCTCGCTGTTCGTCACGCACGACCAGGTCGAGGCCATGACGCTGGCCCAGCGCATGATCGTGATGAATGCCGGGCGCATCGAGCAGATCGGCACGCCCGAGCAGGTCTACGGTGCGCCGGCCACCACCTTCGTGGCCAGCTTCATCGGCTCGCCGCCCATGAATCTGCTGAACGGGCAGGCCACGGCCGCCGGATTCGCGCTCGGCGCGCATCGGCTGCCCCTTCCGGGTGCAGCGCCGCGGCACGGGTACCTGACCCTGGGTCTGCGCCCGGAGCACACCGAGCCGGGCACCGAGGGCGACCCGGCCTGCTGGCCGCTGTGCGTGGAGGTGGTGGAGATGCTGGGCGCCGAACGCCTGGTGCACGGGCATCTGGCCGGCGCGCCCTACACCTTGCGCATCGACGGCATGCTGACCCCGCCGCGCCCCGGCCAGACGCTGTACCTGCGTGTGCCGGCTGAGCGCCTGCACTGGTTCGACCCGTCGACGGGTCAGCGCGTCGAGGCGGCCCGGTGAGCCCCTCGCCCTGGGCCTGGCCGCGATGGAGTTCTTGAATTTACTGGAGGCAGGGGCCGGAATCGAACCGGCATTGACGGCTTTGCAGGCCGCTGCATGACCATTCTGCCACCCCGCCCTGCACCGGGACGCTGACGCGCCCGGCGGCTTCAAACAAAAAGGGAAGCAAGCGCTTCCCTTGGAATTCTGGAGCGGGAAACGAGTCTCGAACTCGCGACCTCAACCTTGGCAAGGTTGCGCTCTACCAACTGAGCTATTCCCGCGTGGTGCTGTGCTGCAAAGAAACAAGATTATAGCTGGTCGACAGCGTCTGTCAAATCAGCAAGCTCAAGCGGCGTCTCGAAGGTAGGGCCAGGCCCGCCGCAGGTAGAAGAGCATCGACCACACCGTCAGGATCGCCGCGACCACGATCAGCCAGCGACCGAGCAGCGCGCAGTCGACCCAACCGAACAGCGGCTGGTTGTAGAGCAGCATCGGGATGGCGACCAGCTGCGCGATCGTCTTGAACTTGCCGATGGAATGCACCGCCACGTTCGAATGCGCGCCGATCTGCGCCATCCACTCGCGCAGGGCCGAGATGGTGATTTCGCGGCCGATGATGATCACCGCGATCAGTGCATGCACCCGGTTCAGTTCCACCAGCATCACCAGCGCCGCGCAGACCAGCAGCTTGTCGGCTACCGGATCGAGAAAGGCGCCGAAGGCCGAGGTCTGCTTCAGACGACGCGCCAGCCAGCCGTCGACCCAATCGGTGATCGCGGCAGCCAGGAACAGCGCGGTCGCGGCGAGATTCATCGCCGAGGCGGACAGCGGCGCATAGAAGATGCCCACCAGCAGCGGAATGGCGAGCATTCGCAGCCAGGTCAGGAAGGTCGGCAGATTCAGGGGCATCGAGCGGCGGGGCCTTGGCGATCGCGGATACGGACAGTGTGCGCCGGTCAGCCGGACACGGGAAGTTCCAGCCTCATGGCGCCATGAGGCAGCGCTAATGAAGCTGTCGATAGATGATCTCGGCCAGCGCGGGCGACACGCCCTCGACTTGCGCGAGATCCTCGACGCTGGCCGCCATGATGCCACGCAGCCCACCGAACCGCGCCAGCAGCCGCTGGCGCTTGCGCGGCCCCACGCCGTCGATCTCCTCCAGCCGCGAGGTGTTTCGCGCTTTGGCGCGCCGCGCCCGCATGCCGGTGATCGCGAACCGGTGGGCCTCGTCGCGGATCTGGGCCACCAGCATCAGCGCCGCCGAATCACGGCCCAGGGCGACCGGCGCGCGACCGTCGGCATAGACGAGCGTCTCGAGCCCGACTTTTCGGTCGTCCCCCTTGGCCACCCCGACCAGCGCACCGATGTCCAGCCCGAGTTCCTCGAAGACCTGGCGCGCCACTTCGACCTGCCCCTTGCCGCCGTCGATCAGCACCACGTCGGGCATCGGCGCCGGCTCGCGGGCGGCGCCCTCGTCGGGGCGTCGCCCGTAGCGCCGGGTGAGCACCTGACGCATGGCCGCGTAGTCGTCGCCCGGAATGATGTCGTCGATGTTGAAGCGGCGATACTGGCCGCGCTGCATCTCATGGGCGCTGAACACCACGCAGGAGGCCTGGGTCGCCTCGCCCATGGTGTGGCTGATGTCGAAGCACTCGATCCGCAGCGCGGTCAGGTCGGTTTCCTCGTCCAGACCGAGCACGCGGGCCAGCTCGCGCGTGCGGCCTTTCTGCGAGCCCTCCTCGGCCAGCAGCCGCGCCAGGGCGAGCTGCGCATTCTGGCGCGCCATGTCGAGCCATTTGCGGCGCGCCGCCTGCGGGCGCGAAACCCACAGCACCGGGTGTCCTGACTGCTGCTGCAACAGGTCGACCAGCGCGCCCGACAGAGGCTCGTCATGACTCACGATCACCGGCGGGACGAACGCATCGGTGTAATGCTGGGCCGCGAACGCCTCCAGAATGTCGGGCACGGTGTCCTCGGCGCTGGCGTGCACCGGGAAGTAGGCCTTGTCGCCCAGATGCCGCCCGCCGCGAATCATCGCCAGGTTCACGCAGACCTTGCCACCCTGCGATTCGACCGCCACCACATCCACATCGATGTCCGATCCGGTGTCCATCGACTGCTGATGCAGCACCCGCGACAGCGCCGTCATCCGATTGCGCAGCACCGCCGCCTCCTCGAAACGCAGCTCGGCGGCCGCGCCATGCATCTGGTCCTCGAGTGCCTGCAGCACGTCGCGATGGCCACCGCGCAGAAAGTTCGTCGCGTCCGCGACATCCTTCGCATACGCCGGCGGGCTGATCGACCCCACGCACGGGCCGCTGCATCGCTCGATCTGGAACAGCAGGCAGGGTCGCGAGCGATTGCTGAAGACCGAGTCCTCGCAGGTGCGCAGCCGGAAGACCTTCTGCAGCACCTGAATGCTCTCCTTGACCGCCCACGCGCTCGGATACGGACCGAAATACTGGCTGCGCCGATCGACCGCGCCGCGGTAGTAGGTCACCCGCGGGAATTCATGGCCGGTGATCTTCAGGTACGGATAGGACTTGTCGTCGCGAAACAGGATGTTGTAGCGCGGCTGACGGGTCTTGATGAGATTGCTCTCGAGCAGCAGCGCCTCGGCTTCCGAGCTGGTGACGGTGGTCTCGAGCGAAGCGATCTGCCCGACCATGTGCGCGACCCGCGGACTGGCGAGATTTTTCTGGAAATACGACGAGACGCGCTTCTTGAGGTCGCGCGCCTTGCCGACATAGAGCAGCGCGCCGCTGGCGTCATGCATCCGGTAGACGCCGGGCAGGTTGGGCAGCCCGGCCAGGATCGGCTTCGGATCGAAGGGCGCCGGGTCATCCTGCGGCTCGGCGGTGTCGGTGGGCGTCATCGTCATCCCGATCGTGCGGCTCAGCGCGCGCGCGGCGGGCGATTCAACGCATCAGCGCCGACAGGCGCCGCGCGAACGCCGGCGAACTTTTCCAGGCCAGCGAATCGAGCAACCGATCGGCCAGGACCGGCTGGTTGCACACCAGCACCATGTCACAGCCGGCCGACAGCGCCGCTTCGCCCCGGGCGACGATGTCGCCGGCCACCGCCGCGGCTTCCATCGTCAGGTCGTCGGAGAAGATCAGCCCCTTGAAACCGAGCCGCCGGCGCAGGATGTCGCGCAGCCACTTGCGCGAAAAGCCCGCCGGTGCGGAATCGACCGCCGGGTAGACCACATGCGCCGGCATCACCGACAGCAACGACTCGCCCAGCCAACCGTAGGGCGCCGCATCGTCGGCCAGCAGTGCGGCGAGCGGACGCTCGTCGATCGGCAATTCATGGTGGGAGTCGGCATGCGCATGGCCGTGACCGGGGAAATGCTTGCCGCAATTGGCCATGCCCGAGAGCAACAGACCATGCATCAGGCTCTTGGCCAGCAGCGTGACCGTGCGCGGATCGCGATGGAAAGCCCGATCGCCGATGACGCCGGACGGGCCGTGATCGAGATCGAGCACCGGCGTGAAGCTCAGGTCCACGCCCACCGCCCGGAGTTCGCGCCCGATGGTCGCGCCCCATTCGGTGGCCAGCCGGCAGGCCCGCACGGGATCGGTGTCCCAGCGCTGGCCCAGCACCCGCATCGGCTCGATCGCGGTGAAGCCCTCCCGAAACCGCTGGACCCGGCCGCCTTCATGGTCGACACAGACCAGCAGCGGACCCGGGCGGGCGCGCCGGATCTCGCCGACCAGTTCGGTGACCTGGGCCGCGCTCTCGAAATTGCGACCGAACAGGATCACCCCGCCGACCAGCGGATGGGCGAGACGCTCGCGGTCGGCGGGCGTGAGCGACAAGCCGGCGACATCGAGCACCACGGGACCGGGTTTCATCATCATGCGGCGGCGCTTCCAGGTAAGGGGGTGTCGGGCGACCGGGTCTCGATGACGACGAAGGCCACCGCGCTGTCGACCTCGTCGGACAGGGAAACGTGGGCGACCAGCCCGCGCTCGCGCAGGTAGGGTTCGAGGGCCTTGCGGGCATGGGCCACCGGCTGGCCGCGACGGTCGTTGAGCACCTGCAGCGAGAGCAAGGTCATCGGCGCGCGCAGGCCCAGCCCGAGCGCCTTGGAGAAGGCCTCCTTGGCCGCGAAGCGCTTGGCCAGATAGCGCGCGGCGTAAGCCGGACCGTGATCGCCGCGCGCGGCGCGCCGGCGGTACTCGGTGAGTTCCTCGGGGCCGAGCACCCGGCGCGCGAACCGCTCGCCATAGCGATCGATGAGGCTCTGGATGCGGGCGATCACCACGATGTCGGTACCGATGCCGTAGATCATGCGCAGGCCAGACCGGTCATCATGGGAAGAGTCGCCATCGCAGGCAGGGACGTCATCGCGGGCCGGAATGCCATGGCCGGCAAGGACGTCACCGCGGGCAGATCGGTCACCACAGGCCCCTGCGCCGGCACGTCAGCGATCCGCCGACTCACGGCGCGCGCGCGGTCCGTCGGCGGCTTCGCGCATCAGCCGCTTCATCTCGCGCACCGCCTCGCGCAGGCCGACGAACAGCGCGCGCGACACGATGGCATGACCGATGTGCAGTTCGCGGATGCCGACCAGCGCGGCCACCGGCTGCACATTGAAATAGTTGAGCGCGTGCCCGGCGTTGAACCGCATGCCCAGCCCGCGCACCGCCTCACCCGCCGCGCGGATGCGGCCGAGTTCGGCGACCACCGCCGGGCTCTCGGGATCGCGCCCCAGGGTGTGAAACGCATGGGCGTAGGGGCCGGTGTGGATTTCGCAGACCCGCGCGCCGACCCGGGCCGCTGCCTCGACCTGTGCGATCTCGGCATCGATGAACACGCTGGTGACGATGCCTGCATCGGCCAGCGACGCCACGATTTCGCGAATGCGCGCTTCCTGGGACACGATGTCCAGACCGCCTTCGGTGGTCACCTCGTGGCGGCCTTCGGGCACCAGCATCGCCATCTCGGGCCGGATGCCTCGGGCAATGCCCAGCATCTCGTCGGTCGCGGCCATCTCGAGATTGAGCTTGATGTGGGTGAGATCACGCAGCCGGCGGACGTCTTCGTCCTGGATGTGGCGGCGATCCTCGCGCAGGTGGACGGTGATGCCGTCGGCGCCGCCCAGATGGGCCTCGACCGCCGCCCAGACCGGGTCCGGTTCATGGGTGCGCCGGGCCTGGCGCACGGTGGCCACATGGTCGATGTTGACGCCGAGTTCGATCATAGTTTGTGCAGGTCGATGAGAATCTGTCGGGTGTTGAGCACCGCGCCGTCCAGGTGGTGGGCGAGGATCGCGCGAGTCAGGTATTTTGCCTGCGTTCGGGCGCGCGGCGAATCGAAGCTGCCGGCGGCCAGGCTTTGCAGGGTCTCGCCGCTGACCAGTGCGCCCCCCCTGCCCTCGCTGCCGGGCTCGGCGACAGCGAAGCCGGCCGAGGGCTGCCAGTGGTAATGCCGCGCCGGGTCGATCGGCGCATCGTCGGTGTCGCAATCAAGGTCGGGCGCATAGCCCGTCTCGCGCAGCAGCAGCCATTCGAAGCGGCGCAGCGTGTCGTCCAGCGGCGCGCCCTCGCCCAGTTCCCGCAGCGCCTGCGCATAGGCGGCATAGAGGCCGGGATACGGATCCTCGCGCGGCAGCATCTTCATCAGCAGTTCGTTCAGGTAGAACGCGCACAGCAGCGCATCGCCCTGGGGATTGGCCAGCCCGCCGACCCACTGGGCGGCGGTGAGGGTGCGCAACTCGCTGCGTCCGGTCCAGCCCGCCGACAGCGGCTGGAACTGCAGCAGCACCCCCCGCAGCGCGGAGTGCGGCCGCCGGGCCCCCTTGGCAACCGCGGCGATCCGACCGTGCTCGCGGGTGAACAGATCGACGATCAGGCTGCTCTCGCGGTAGGGCACGCTGTGCAGCAGAAACGCTGCCTGCTGATCGATCCGAGGCAGGGGAGAACCCATCGCCGCCGCGTCCTATTCGTAGCCGTAGGCGCGCAGGCTCGTCTCGTTGTCGGCCCAGCCGCCGCGCACCTTCACGAACAGCTCGAGATACACCTTGGTGCCAGCCATCTTTTCCAGATCGACGCGCGCCTCGCTGGCGATCCGCTTGATGCGCTCGCCGCCCGCGCCCAGGATGATCGGCTTGTGGGCCTCGCGCGCCACGATGATGGTCGCGAACACCCGCCGCAGCCGGGGCATCTCTTCGTATTTCTCGATGACGACCGTGCTCTCGTAAGGCAATTCATCGCCAAGCAGGCGGAACAGCTTCTCGCGAATGAGTTCCGTCGCCAGGAAGCGTTCGCTGCGGTCGGTGAGCGCGTCCTCCTCGAGCACCGACGGTCCCACCGGCAGACGCGCCACGCACAGGTCGGCCAGCAGCTTGACCTGGTGACCGGTGCGCGCGCTGATCGGCACGACTTCATCGAAGCTGCGCTCGGCACTGGCCTGACCGATCAGACGCGCGAGCCGCGACTTGTCGGCGACCGAGTCGGACTTGTTGACCGCCAGCAGCAGCGGCAGGCCGTTGGGCAGCAGCCGGGCCATCTCGCGATCGGCGTCGGTCCACCCGGAAGCATCGCACACCAGGATCACCACATCGGCGTCGGCGGCCACCTGCTGGGAGGTGCGGTTGAGCACCCGGTTCAGCGGTCCCATCGAACGGGTCTGGTAGCCGGGACTGTCGACGAACAGCAGTTGCGCGTCGGGTCGCGAAAGCACGCCCACGATGCGGTGCCGCGTGGTCTGCGCCTTGCGCGACGTGATCGAGAGTTTCTGGCCGATCAGGTAATTGAGCAGCGTCGACTTGCCCACATTGGGGCGGCCGACGATGGCGACATAGCCGCAACGGTGTTCAGCAACAGGGGTATCGGGCATCAGGCGGTGTGGGGTGCGCAATCAATGGAATCGGGGCTGGCGGCTGGCGCGGTACCCACGCCCTTGCCACGGCTGCGCCGCGGCGCGCCAGGCGCCATCGTCTGGGCCTGTTCGAGGGCGAGCTTGGCCGCCGATTGCTCGGCCGCCCGGCGGCTGGCACCGCCGCCCATGACGGTGATGCCCAGCTTGGCAATCGCGCATTCGACCTCGAAGGTCTGGCTGTGGGCTGCGCCATGGGTGGCGACCACCGAATAGACCGGCAGCGGCATGCGCCGGCCCTGAAGGTACTCCTGCAAAAGGGTCTTGGCATCCTTGCCGAGGGTGCGGGGATCGACGGTCTTCAGGACGCCCGCATACAGAGCCGCGATGACGCCATGCGCACTGTCGAAACCGCCATCGAGAAAGATGGCACCGAACAGGGCTTCCACCCCATCGGCGAGAATCGAGGGTCGGCGGAAGCCACCGCTGCGGGCCTCACCCTCGCCCAGACGCAGATGCGGCCCGAGTTCGAGACGGGCGGCGATCTCGAAGAGCGACTGCTGCTTGACCAGATTGGCCCGCACTCGCGACAGATCGCCCTCGTCGATGTCCCGGAAAGCCTGGTACAGCAGCGCAGCGATCACACAGTTCAGGATGCTGTCGCCCAGGAACTCGAGCCGTTCATTGTTCGGCTGGCCGAAGCTGCGGTGCGTCAGGGCCTGCTCGAGCAGAGCCGGGTCGCGAAAGCGATAGGCCAGACGTTGCTGCAGGCTGTCGATGCTCATCCGGCGCTCATTTGCTGGCAGCGCTCGCACGGTAATCGAGCAGCAGACTCGCGATCGACACCAGGGGCACCGTCTTCTGGTAAGCGAAGCTGATGGTGACCTTGTTGTCGATCCGGACGATCTTCAGGTCACGCCCGGTAATGCTCGAGATGTCTTCGATGGCGGCAATCCGGTCGAATGACTGGGCGATGAGCGCCGGCGACGTCTCGCCGGTGGCGACGATCTGTTGCAGCGCCTTCCTGGCGGCCTGGTACTCGAGCACGGTGGGCAGCACCCGCATCACCAGCAACACGACCATCAGGATCAGGGCACCGATGAACAGCAGTCCGAAGAGGCTCAGACCGCGCTGGCGAGCTCGCAGGGCAAGGCGGCGGGAGGCTGGCAACGACATCATCAGTGAAACCTTCCGATCCGCTTGAGATCGCTGAAATTCATCCAGATGAAAAACGCCTTGCCAACCAGATTTCGCTCGGGGACAAAGCCCCAGAATCGGCTGTCGAGGCTGTTCTCGCGGTTGTCGCCCATCACGAAGTAGTGACCCGGGGGCACGGTGCAGCTGACACCCGCACCGCTGTAGTTGCACTGATCCCGGAAAGGAAAGCCATCCACCGCGGTGATGAAAGACGGTTTGTCGAGTTCTGTCAATATCCGATGCTCGACCGCGCCGAGCTTTTCCTGGTACTGCCGCGAGTAGCTCAGCCGGTCGGCGTCATAGAACTCGCCAGCAGCGGCCAGCGCCACGTCGGCCCCGTTGATGCGCAGGCGCTTGTTCTCGTAGGAGACCTTGTCGCCGGGCAAGCCGACCACTCGTTTGATGTAATCCATCGACGGGTCGCGCGGGAAGCGAAACACGGTGACGTCACCGCGCTGCGGACTGCCGACATCGATGATCTTGGTGTGCACCACCGGCAAGCGAACGCCGTAGCTGAACTTGTTGACCAGGATCAGGTCACCGATCAGCAAGGTGGGCAGCATCGAGCCGGAAGGAATCTTGAAGGGTTCGACCAGGAAAGAGCGCAGGAAGAACACCACTGCGATCACCGGGAACAGGCCGGCGGTGTATTCGAGCCAGAGCGGCTGGCGAAGGGCCTCGCGGACGATGGCCGCCCGGGCGGCCGGCGCATCATTGATCCGCTGATGAACCGCCAGGGCTGCCTGCTGGGCATCGAACTCGGCCGCCTGCCGCTGCGCGGTGCGCCGGCGCGCCGGCTGAAAGTAGAACCGGTCACCCAGCCAGGCGGCAAAGCAGACCACCAGCAGACCGAACAGGATCAGCGCGAAATTCAATGAGGTACTGGTGTCGTCCACTCGCTCTCCGTCTCGGATGGGGGGCTCGGCAAAATGCCCGGCTCAGCGATCATCGACCTGCAGCACCGCCAGGAAGGCTTCCTGAGGGATCTCGACCGTGCCGACCTGTTTCATGCGCTTCTTGCCGGCCTTCTGCTTTTCCAGCAGCTTCTTCTTGCGCGAGATGTCGCCGCCATAGCACTTGGCCAGCACGTTCTTGCGCAGCGCCTTCACGTTCTCGCGAGCGATGATGTTGGCGCCGATCGCCGCCTGGATCGCCACATCGTACATCTGGCGCGGAATCAGTTCGCGCATGCGCGCGGCCACGTCGCGCCCGCGGCTCTGGGAAATCGAGCGATGGACGATGAGGCTGAGCGCATCGACCCGGTCGCCGTTGACCATGATGTCGAGCTTCACCACATCGGAGGCGCGGTATTCCTTGAACTCGTAGTCCATCGACGCGTAACCGCGCGAGGTCGACTTCAGCTTGTCGAAGAAATCGAGAACGATCTCGTTCATCGGGAGTTCGTAGCTGAGGTGGACCTGACGCCCGTGATAGGCCAGATTGGTCTGGACACCGCGTTTGTTGGTGCACAGCGTGATGACGTTGCCGACGTACTCCTGCGGCACGAAGATGGTGACGTCGACGATCGGCTCGCGGATTTCCTCGATCTTGGCCGGATCGGGCATCTTCGACGGATTCTCGATGCGCAGCAGCGTGCCGTCGCGCATCAGGATTTCATAGATGACCGTCGGCGCGGTGGTGATGAGTTCCATGTCGAACTCACGCTCGAGTCGCTCCTGGACGATGTCCATGTGGAGCAGACCGAGGAAGCCGCACCGGAACCCGAAGCCCAGCGCCTGCGAGACTTCCGGCTCGTAATGCAGCGAGGCGTCGTTCAACTGGAGCTTCTCGAGCGCGTCGCGCATCGCCTCGTACTGGTTCGACTCCACCGGGTAGAGACCGGCAAAGACCGACGGCTTGATCTCCTTGAATCCGGGCAGGGCCTGCTTGGCGCTCGGATTGACCAGCGTGACGGTGTCACCGACCTTGGCCGCCTTCAGCTCCTTGATGCCGGCGATGATGAAACCGACCTCACCGGCCGACAGGGCCTCGCGCGACGAGGACTTGGGCGTGAACACCCCGACCTGCTCGCAGTTGTAGGCCATGCCGGTGGCCATCAGCTTGATGCGGTCACGCGGGCGCAGCACGCCGTTGAAGACCCGCACCAGCATCACCACGCCGACATAATTGTCGAACCAGGAGTCGATGATCAGCGCCTGCAGCGGCGCCGTCGGATCGCCCTTGGGGGGCGGAATCCTGACGACGATCGACTCCAGGATCTCGTCGATGCCCAGACCGGTCTTGGCGCTCGCGCGCACCGCGTCGGTGGCGTCGATGCCGATCACGTCCTCGACCTCGGCGGCTGCCGAGTCCGGATCGGCCGAGGGCAGGTCCATCTTGTTGAGCACCGGGACGACCTCGACGCCGAGGTCGATCGCGGTGTAGCAGTTCGCGACCGTCTGCGCTTCCACGCCCTGGGTCGCATCGACCACGAGCAGCGCGCCCTCGCAGGCCGACAGCGAGCGGCTGACCTCGTAGGAGAAGTCGACGTGGCCCGGCGTGTCGATGAGGTTGAACTGGTAGACCTGTCCGTCGGCCGCCTTGTAGCGCAATGCCGCCGTCTGGGCCTTGATGGTGATGCCGCGCTCGCGCTCCAGATCCATCGAATCGAGGACCTGGGCCTCCATTTCGCGGTCGGACAGGCCGCCGCAACGCTGTATCAGGCGATCGGCAAGCGTCGACTTGCCATGATCGATGTGGGCGATGATCGAAAAATTACGGATGTGCCGCATGGACCCGGAAAAATCAAAGGCGCGCCGGAGGGCGCGCCGACCTTGCATTCTAGCAGTGGCGGGTCACCGGGGCCCGAAGACCCGACGAGGGACGCCGTCGTCGCGGGCGATCAGCGGGCCGGCGCGGGCGCCGGCAGCGGACGAAGCGGCACGAAACTGGCGCTTTCACCGCGACGCACCAGCGCCACATGCGTCTTGCTCTTGTCCAGCTTCGCGACCAGTTCGGCGAACTGGCGCGCACTGGTCACGTCCTGATTGTTCAGCGACAAGAGGAGGTCGCCGGGGCGAAGACCGGCGCGCGCGCCGACACCGTCGACCGACTCGACCTGGACGCCGTTCTTCAGTCGCAACTGGGTCCGGCGCTCCTCCGTGATGTCGACCACCGCGATGCCCAGGGCGTTGGCAGCGGCCAACGCCGGCGGCGCACCGGGGCCGGAGCCGGGCGCGCCCGGGCGCTGCGCCTTCTGGGCGCGATCGGGCTCGCTCTCGCCCACCGTCACCATCAGGTCGCGCGTGGCGCCCTTGCGCCAGACCTGCAGGCTCACCCGGGCGCCCGGCCGGGTCGAACCGACCAAGCGCGGCAGATCGCTGGACTTCTCGATTGCCTTGCCGTCGAAACGCAGGATGATGTCGCCTTCCTCCAGGCCACCCTTGGCGGCCGGGCCGTTGGCCTCGACGTTGCGAACCAGGGCGCCGGCGGCCTTGGGCAGGCCCAGCGGCTCGGCGATTTCCTTGGTGACCTCGGCGATGCCGACGCCAATGCGCCCGCGAACCACCCGCCCGGAACTCTTGAGCTGATCGGCCACCCGCATGGCCTCATCGATCGGAATGGCAAACGAGATGCCCATGAATCCGCCGGTGCGGCTGTAGATCTGGGAATTGATGCCGATGACCTCGCCGCGCATGTTCAGCAGCGGACCGCCCGAATTGCCGGGGTTGACCGCCACATCGGTCTGGATGAAAGGCAGGTAATCGCCCGTCTCGCGGCCCTTGGCCGACACGATGCCGGCGGTGACGGTGTTTTCCAGCCCGAAGGGCGAGCCGATCGCCAGCACCCACTCGCCCACCCGTACGCGGTTGGAGTCGCCCACAGTGAGCCTGGGCAGGTTCGACGCCTCGATCTTGACCAGGGCGACGTCGGTGCGCCGGTCCGAACCGACCACCTTGCCCTTGAACTCGCGCTTGTCGGTCAACGTCACATAGATTTCATCGGCACCCTCGACCACGTGGTGATTGGTCAGCACGAAGCCGTCGCTGGAAATGATGAAGCCCGATCCGACCCCCCGGGGGACTTCTTCGCCGCCGCGGTTGCGCGGCGTCTGGCCCTGTCCCGGAGAAGGCGACTGGCGCGGAGGAATGAAGCGGCGGAAAAACTCGTAGAACGGATCGTTCTCATCGAGGCCCTCGGGCATCTGGAATCCGGGACCGCTACCCGGCGCGGCGCCCGCGCGGGAACGCTCGGTGGTCCGAATATTGACGACCGCGGGGCCCGCCTTCTCGACCAGATCGGCGAAGTCGGGCAGGTCACGCGCCTGCGCCTGGACGCCCGGCCCCGTCAGCGGGCCGAATAGCCCGACCAGAAGCGTGAAGAGAAGCAGCAGTCGTTTGGAGTTCATGCGGAGGCCGTGGGCGTTGAATGGAGGTGTGCGCTGGAAAATGGGGGCAGAAGGAGCAGATTGCAAGACTCGCCGCCGCTCAGGCCGGCAGCTGGACGCCGGCTCGGGAACCGCCGCGCTCCAACCACATCAGCCAGGCACACAATCGGGTCCATCTTGCGTCGTCGAGCCGGTCGCGGCCTGACACCAGATGCCATCGGCGGGCATCCGCGGTGGCGTCGATCCAGACAATGCCCAGCGCCTGATGAAACCGACGAATCTCGAGCGGGATGGGCGGTCCGGCGAGCGGCAGCAGCCGAGCCACACCGTCGGCGTCCACCGACAGCAGGTCGCCGGAATCGATCACGGCCAGAGACCCCCGCAGCCGCACGCCCAGCACTGCGCCGCAGACGGTGATGGCGCTCAACAGCACGCCACCTGGTGCCGGCTGCCCCGCGCCGGTCGCCAGCGCCAGACCTGCCGTGATCAGGCCGGCAACCGCCAGACCTCGGACTGCCCACGTCGCCACCCGGACACGAGCGCTGCCGCCCAGGGGCATCTCGAAGGCAAAGGACACGCTCGCCGGCCCGACGCCGCAACCCGCTCGCCGCAGCGCCTGCGGGTCAGACCCGACGCATCACCAGGGAGCCGTTCGTGCCGCCGAAGCCGAAGGAATTCGACATCGCGACCTCGATCTTCATGTCACGCGCGGTGTTGGCGCAGTAATCAAGATCGCAAAGCGGGTCCTGGTTGAAGATGTTGATGGTCGGTGGCGAGACCTGATGGTGAACCGCCAGCGCGGTGAAGACCGCTTCGATACCGCCGGCAGCCCCAAGCAGGTGCCCGGTCATCGACTTGGTCGAATTGACCACCAGCCGGTTGGCCGCCTCACCGAAGGCCCGCCTGATCGAACGGGTTTCAGCGATGTCACCCAGCGGGGTCGAAGTGGCGTGCCCGTTCACATACTGAACGTCGTCGGGAGAAACGCCGGCATTGCGCAATGCCTGGCGCATGCCCCGTGCCGGACCTTCCCCGTCTTCGGAGGGCGCACTCATGTGGAACGCATCGGAACTCATGCCAAAACCGGCGAGTTCGGCGTAGATGCGCGCACCGCGACGCCGGGCGTGTTCGTATTCCTCGAGAACCACCACACCGGCACCCTCGCCCAGCACAAAACCGTCGCGATCCTTGTCGAACGGTCGGCTGGCGGTGGCCGGGTCGTCATTGCGGGTCGACAACGCGCGCATCGAGGCGAAACCACCCACGCCCAGCGGGGAGATGGTGGACTCGGTGCCGCCGGCCACCATGACGTCGACATCGCCGTACTCGATCATCCGTCCGGCCTCACCGATTGAATGGGTGCCGGTGGTGCAGGCCGACACGACCGCAAACGACGGGCCCTTCAGGCCAAGCATGATCGACAGTTGGCCGGACACCATGTTGATGATGGAGCCCGGCACAAAAAAGGGAGAGATGCGACGGGGGCCGCGATTGACGAAATCGCTGTGGTTGTCCTCGATCATCGGCAGGCCGCCGATGCCGGAACTGACCACCACGCCGATCCGCTCGGCGTTGCTCTCGTCGACCTGCAGACCGGAATCGCGCAGCGCCTGGACGCCGGCCGCGATGCCGTAGTGAATGAAGGTGTCGAAGTGCCTCGCCTCCTTGGCGGCGAGGTATTGGGTGATGTCGAAACCACGCACTTCGCCAGCGATCTGCGCGGCGAACGCTGAGGTGTCGAACCGGGTAATCCGATCGATGCCCGAGCGCCCGGCGACCAGATTGGTCCAGGCACTCGACACATCATTGCCGACCGGGCTGACGATGCCCAGACCGGTGATGACAACGCGACGACGACTCACAGCGCTCTCCTTGCCGCAGACCCGGGGATCAGGCCTTGGAATGGGACTTGATGTAGTCCACCGCCAGCTGAACCGTGGTGATCTTCTCGGCCTCTTCGTCGGGAATCTCGGTCTCGAATTCGTCTTCGAGCGCCATCACGAGTTCAACGGTGTCCAGCGAATCGGCCCCGAGGTCCTCCACGAAGTTGGACTCGATCTTGATTTCGGCATCGGAGACGCCGAGTTGCTCGGCCACGATCTTTCTCACGCGCTGTTCGACGTTATCCATTTGTCCTGCTCCTCAAGATGGGACACGGATCGGCCGTGCCCCTGATGTTGACTGGTTCCGCCCTGCACTGTTGCAGGAGCGGACTGTGCGGCCTGCCCGCGCTGCCTCGGTCACGAACGGCGCGGATTCTATCAGCTAGTTGCCCGGCCGGGCTCGACCGGAGGGACCGGTCGAAAGGCCGAGCCGCCAGTTCATTCCATGTACATCCCGCCATTGACATGCAGCGTCACGCCGCTGACATATCCGGCCTGCGGGCTGACCAGGTACAGGACCGCGCCGGCGATGTCTTCGGGCTGACCGAAGCGACCCAGGGGAATGCCCTGCACGAGGCTGGCGGTCTGGGCCTCGCTCAGGGCGCGGGTCATGTCGGTGTCGATGAACCCGGGTGCCACGCAATTGACGGTGATGTTGCGGCTGCCCAGTTCCCGGGCCAGCGCGCGCGTCATCCCGGCGACCCCGGCCTTGGCGGCGGCGTAGTTCGCCTGCCCCGCGTTGCCGCTGGAGCCGACCACCGAAGTGATGTTGACGATGCGGCCGTGTCGCGCCTTCATCATCGGACGCATGACCAACCGACACAGCCGAAAGACCGAAGACAGGTTGGTGTCGATGACCGCATCCCATTCCTCGTCCTTCATCCGCATCGCGAGGTTGTCGCGGGTGATGCCGGCGTTGTTGACGAGGATGCCGGGCGCGCCCCCATTTTTTCCCATGTCGTCCAGCAGCGCGGTGGCGCCCTGGGCGTCGGTGACGTCGAGCACCACGCCGCGTCCGGTGAGCCCCGCCTCGGCGAAGGCGTCGGTGATGGCCTGGGCGCCGGCGGCCGAGGTGGCGGTACCGACCACCTGGGCACCGTGACGCGCCAGTTCGATGGCGATGGCTCGGCCGATGCCGCGCGAGGCGCCGGTGACCAGTGCGATCTGACCTTGCAGCGCGCTCATGCCGACGCTCCGGGGATTTCACGCAGGGCCGCCAGCGTCGCCTCGAGGCTGGCCGGATCGTGGACCGCGAACGCCTGGATCGACTTGTCGATCCGGGGAATCAGACCCGTCAGCACCTTGCCCGGGCCGAACTCGATGACGCGATCGATGCCCATCGCCTTGAGCCGCTGAACCACCTCGACCCAGCGCACCGGCGAGAACGACTGACGCACCAGCGCGTCGATGATGAGCGCCGGTTCGGTCTGGACAGCGACATCGACGTTGTTCACCAGGGGGATGGTCGGCGTGCGCAAGGTGAGATCGGCCAGGGCCCGGCGCAGCCGCTCCCCGGCAGGCACCAGCAGCGAGGAATGAAACGGCGCCGATACCGGCAGCGGCAGCGCGCGCTTGGCGCCCGATTCCTTGGCCTTCGCGCAAGCCCGCTCCACCGCCGGTTTGTGCCCGGCGATCACGACCTGCGCCGGCGCATTGAAATTGACCGCCTCGACCACTTCACCGGGCAGGGCGGCGGCCGCACACGCCTGGCGCACTGCATCGTCATCCAGTCCCATGATGACCGCCATGCCGCCGGTGCCGACCGGCACCGCTTCCTGCATCGCGGTCGCCCGCAGACGAACCAGACGAACCGCCTCCTCGAGCGTGAGCACCTCGGCGGCCACCAGCGCGGTGTACTCGCCAAGGCTGTGACCGGCCACCGCCGCGGCCCCCGGGCCGCCCGCTGCCCGCCAGGCGGCGCAGCAGGCATAGGCCGCCACCAGCATGGCGGGCTGGGTGTTGACGGTCAAGCCCAGGCTCTCGGCCGGCCCGCCCGCGATCAGTCCGCTCAGGGATTCGCCGAGCGCTTCATCGGCCCGCGCAAGGACATCGGCCACCACCGGGTTGCCGGCAAAAGCGTCGAGCATGCCCACCGACTGGGAACCCTGCCCGGGAAAAACAAATGCGATCGTCATGATGGTATCTGTGTGAAAACGCGCCGCTGGCGCATGAGACAGCGCCGGCTACATCCGGGCCAGCACTGCACCCCAGGTGAATCCGCCGCCCACGCCCTCCATCAGGACGTGGTGGCCTGCCGTGATCCGGCCGTCGCGAACCGCGGTATCGAGCGCCAACGGCACCGATGCCGCCGAGGTGTTCGCATGGCGGTCGACGGTAACGACCACCCGCTCGGGCGCAATCCCGAGTTTTCGGCCAGTGGCCTGCAGGATGCGGACATTGGCTTGATGCGGAATCAGCCAGTCGATGTCAGACACCGCCATGCCGGCCATGGCAACGGTTTCACGGGCCACCGAATCGAGCACCGAGACCGCCAGCTTGAACACCGCCTGACCGTCCATGGTCAGGAAGGGATGGCCGGTGACCGCACCCGAATGAACGCTGCCGGCGGTGCGCAGGATGCTCTCGTGACGACCATCGGCGTGCAGTTTCGACGCGAGAATGCCGGGCGAGTCGTCGGCAGCCAGCACCACCGCGCCGGCGCCATCGCCGAACAGCACGCAGGTGCCGCGATCGTTCCAGTCGAGAATCCGCGAAAAGACCTCGGCGCCGATGACCAGGGCGCGTCGGGCCATGCCGGTACGCAGCATCGCATCGGCGGTGGCCATGCCGTAGACGAAGCCACTGCAGACCGCCTGCACGTCGAACGCCGCGCCACCATAGGCGCCGAGCGCCTTCTGGACCAGGCAGGCGGAGCTGGGAAAGATGAAGTCGGGTGTCGAGGTCGCGACGATGATCAGATCGATGTCGGCTGCGGCGACGCCGGCGCTGAGCAACGCCGCCTGTGCCGCCTGTGCACCGAGCATGCTGCTGGTGACGTCGGGCGCGGCCAGGTAGCGCTGCTGGATGCCGGTGCGATCGGCGATCCAGTCTTCGGAGGTTTCGATGCCGCGCGCGGCGAGTTCGCGCACGAGATCGGCATTGGTCACCAGCCGTTCCGGCAGGGCCGATCCGGTTCCGACGATACGGGAATAGCGTGTCATCTGACTCCCTTCATGTGTCCGCCCTGACGGCCTCGCCCGACAGCCGGGGCAGGGCTTTGGCGATCCGGTCGAGCAGGCCGTTGCGGGCGGCTTCATGCGCCCGCCGCAACGCCTGTTCGAAGGCCATCGCATCGGCCGAGCCGTGGCTCTTGATGACGATGCCGCGAAGCCCCACCAGGCTGGCGCCGTTGTAGCGGCGATGGTCGAGCCGACCCTTGAGCCGGTTGAGCACCTGCAGCGAGACCAGGCCGGCCAGACGGGTAAACCAGTTGCGCGAGTACTCCTCGCGGATGAAGCCGCCGATCATGCGGGCCAGGCCTTCCGAGGTCTTGAGCGCGACATTGCCGACGAAGCCGTCGCAGACGACCACGTCGGTGGTGCCCTCATAGATGTCGTTGCCCTCGACATTGCCGCGGAAGTCCAGCGTGCTGGCCCGCAGGAGTTCGGCGGCCTGCTTGACGGCGTCATTGCCCTTGATGACCTCTTCGCCGATGTTCAGCAGGCCCACCGTCGGGTTCGCCTTGCCCTCGATCGCCTCGGCCAGCGCCACGCCCATGATCGCGAACTGCAGAAAATGCTGTGGTTCGCAGTCGACGTTGGCGCCGAGGTCCAGGACGGTGGTGACCCCGCCCTTCTGGTTGGGGATCGGCGCCGCGATGGCCGGCCGATCGATGCCATCGAGCATCTTGAGCACGAAGCGGGAAATCGCCATCAGCGCACCGGTGTTGCCAGCACTGACGCAGGCCTGAGCCTCGCCCGACTTCACCGACTCGACCGCCAGCCGCATCGATGACTGCCGTTTGCCACGAAGCGCACTGGCTGGCGGCTCGTCCATGCCCACCACCTCCGCCGCGTGACGCACCTCGATGCGGCTGCGATCAACAAACGAGGCCTTCGAGAGTTCCGCCTCGATCTGGTCGGACAGACCGACCAGAATCAGCCCTACCCCCGGCGTGTGCCCGAGGAAGGACAGCGAAGCGGGGACCGTGACTGTCAAGCCATGGTCCCCGCCCATGCAATCAATGGCGATCCGCAGACTCATTCAGGCCGACGCGAGCCATTCACCCGCGCAAGCACGACCGAAAACGCAGCGGCCAACCGAGACTCTTATTCGTCGGCTTTGGTCTTGAGGATCTTCTTGCCACGATAGAAGCCGTTCGGGCTCACATGGTGGCGCAGATGGATTTCACCGGTGGTCGGCTCAACCGCGATGGGGGGCGCGCCCAGGAAATCGTGTGAGCGGTGCATGCCGCGCTTGGAGGGGGATTTTTTGTTTTGCTGAACGGCCATCTCGGTCGCTCCGTTGAAAAGTTAATCCGCAATTATATCAAGGAATTGGCGCGGGAAGTTCAATTCGTCCCACCGCCGTCCGTTCCGCCGCGTTTCAGGCGCGCCAGCACCGCGAACGGATTGGGCCGCTCCTCGGCCGCCTCGCCCGCGCCGGCCTCGTCTGGCGGCGGCTCGATGCCCTCCCCCGTCACCGAATCGGCGCCCGGCGGCGGCTGGCACCGGTCATGCCGAGGGGCCAGCGGGAGCGCCATGATCGCCTCGTCCTCGATCAGATCGACCAGTTCGAGGTGCGCAGAAGAAACCAGGACGTCGTGGTCCTGCGCTTCGGCATCCTCGCGCTCGGCGATGCTCTCGCTCACCACCAGCCGGTAGCGCCGCTCCTCCTCGACAAACACCTCGACCGGTTCCAGACAGCGCACGCAGGGCATGCGCACCGTGGCCGAGAAAGCGAGCGACAGCCCAGCGTCATAGCCCTCATCGGCGCGGCGCACCCGCTCCCCCTGAATCGCCCAGTCGACGTTACCGGTCGAATCGACCAGCATGTCGGCCAGTCGCGGCAGGCGGGCGATCGGCCAATGCCCCTCGAGACGACCGCCGGTGCGGGTGAACTCCTGGGTGTCGATCCAGGGACGAGTCGGTTCATTCGGCCTGGCCATTGGCGGATGGATCCTGTGGTGAAGCAGACGCGCGCGCAGCCTGCGCGAATGGGACGGGAGCGACGACGGTCATCCGGGACCCCCGCGATCCGGCAGCCCGGGCACGAACCCGAGGATCGCTATGATACCGGCCTGACCCGTGCGCGGCCTGACGCGTGCGGGCCCGCCCCATGACGACCTGACCCGGCTGATCACGGCCAGTCTCGCCATCCACCGGAATGTCCTACCGAAAGTCCCTTCGATGCAAGACGCGACGCCCGCCGGCCGCCCTTCCCTGATCCTGGCCTCGACATCGATCTATCGCCGCCAGCTGCTCGAACGCCTGCAGATGCCCTTCGAAGTCCGTTCGCCCAAAACCGACGAGACCCTGCTGCCCGGCGAGGGTCCGCGCGAGGCCGCACTGCGCCTCGCGCTGGCCAAGGCACGCGCGGTGGCCGACGGGACGCCCGGGGCGGTGGTGATCGGCTCCGATCAGACCGCCACCCTGGACGGGCGCGACACCATCGGCAAGCCCGGCACGCGCGAGCGGGCCCGCGAACAGCTGCGCCAGGCCAGCGGCAAGGTGCTGACCTTTCACACCGCGCTGGCGGTCGTGCGCGCCGAACTCGGCTTCGCGAAGGTCGAGGTCATCGACACCACCGTGCGCTTTCGCCGGCTTTCCGATGCCGCGATCGAGCGTTACCTGACGCTGGAGCCCGCTTTCGACTGCGCGGGCTCGGCCAAGGCCGAAGGCCTGGGCATCGCGCTGATGGCGGGCTTCGAGAGCACCGATCCGACCGCGATCGTCGGCCTGCCGCTGATTGCACTCACCCGCCTGCTCGACGAGGCCGGGCTGGACGTGCTGGGCGGCCCGCTCGAATGAGCGACACCCCCCCGACAGCGTCGGCCCGGACCCCGGGGACGCTGTTTCTCGTGCCGGTGCCGCTGGGTCCGGCGCAAGACCCTGCCGACAACCTGCCGGCGGCCACGCTGGCGGCGATCCGGACCCTCGACTGCTTCATCGCCGAGAACGCGCGAACCGCGCGGTCGGTGCTCGGGCGACTGGCCATGGGCCGCCCGATGCAGTCGATCGAGATCGCCGAACTGAACACGCACACGCCATCGGATGCGGTCGCGGCGCTGCTGGCCCCGTTGCTGGCCGGCCGCTCGGTCGGTCTGCTGTCGGAAGCCGGCTGCCCGGCGGTCGCCGATCCCGGCGGGATCCTGGTGGCACTGGCCCATCAGCGCGCGATCCGGGTCGTGCCGCTGGTGGGACCGAGTGCCCTGCTGCTGGCGCTGATGGCCAGCGGCATGAGCGGCCAGTCATTCGCCTTCGTCGGCTACCTGCCGATCGACGCGGGCGAGCGGCTCGCCCGGATCCAGGCACTGGAAAGACGATCGGCCGACGAAGGCCAGACGCAGATCATGATCGAGACGCCGTACCGGAATCAGGCGCTGTTCGAGGCACTGGTCGGCGCGCTGTCGCCGTCGACGCTGCTGGGCATCGCCAGCGACCTGAGCCTGCCGGAAGAAAGCATCCGGGTGCGCACGATCGCCCGATGGCGTGCCGAGCCGGCGGAACTGGCCCGCACGCCCACCGTGTTCACCCTGGCGGCCGAACCCGGGGGCAAACCCGCGCGGCTGCCCGCCCGGCCCGGCGCCCGCCCGTCGAACCGGCCGGCGTCTGGAACGCGCAAACCGGTCAGCGCAGGCGCGGGGTCACCCCGGCGGCGCTGAGCGTCCCGGCCAGCGTCTGGCCGGCCGCCGCCCCGATCCGCTTGGCCAGGCGCTCGGCCAGGTTCTCATGGGTCGAGAAATCGACGATGTCCTCTGCCTTGATGACATCACGGGCCACACCCTCGACAGAGCCCAGGGCATCGGCCAGGCCGAGTTCGATGCTGCGCGCGCCCGACCAGACCTGACCGGTGAACAGATCGGGGCTGTCCTTCAGTCGAGCACCACGGCCGGCCTTCACCACCTCGATGAACTGCTGATGAATCTCGCTCAGCATCTTCTGGGCGATCTGCCGGTGCTCGTCGTTCATCGGCGAAAAGCTGTCGAGAAAGCCCTTGTTGCGCCCAGCGGTGAGCAGGCGTCGCTCGACGCCCACCTTGTCCATCGCCCCCACGAAACCGAAGCCGTCCATCAGGACGCCGATCGAGCCCACCATGCTCGCCTTGTCGACATAGATGCGGTCGGCTGCCGCGGCGATGTAGTAGCCGCCCGAGGCGCAGATTTCCTCGATCACCGCATACACCGGCGTGTCCGGATGCAGGGCCCGCAGGCGCTTGATCTCGTCGTGAACGATGCCGGCCTGGACCGGGCTGCCGCCGGGCGTGTTCAGGCGCAGCACGATGCCGGCCGTCTTGACGTCTTCGAAGGCCAGACGCAACGCGGCGTTGATCGCCTCGGCGGACGCCTCGCCGTCGGACTCGATGACGCCCTTGATGTCGACCATCGCGGTATGGCGACCGGCCTGTCCGGCCTTGTGCTCGCCCGGCGACCACCAGCCCAGGAAGATGAGCAGGAAAGGGGCCAGATAGGCGAAGAACAGGATCTTGAAAAAAATGTTCCAGCGGCGCGCGCGACGTTTTTCATCGAGGCTCGACAGCGCGAGTTTCTCGAGGACCGCGCGCTCCCATCCCGGTGACTGACCTTGCGCACCAGCGGCCGATGCAGCACCGGTTGAGGGCAAGTCGGAAGATCCGGCCGCTGCGGGCCGGGAATCGGGATCGTCGGGTGTGGTCATGCGTCGCGGGTTTCGAAGGCCACCCAGACTCTGCCGTTGGATTCCCGGGTCTTCAGGGGAGTCAGGCCGCGGCCGCGGCAAGGGCCGCCGGCACAGCTTCCATCGGCGGCGCGATAGGTCGCGCCATGGGTGGCACACACCAAGTATAGGCCGCTGTGATCGAAGAAGCGGCCGGCCGGCCAGTCGAGCTCGACGGGCACATGGGCGCACTCGTTCAGATAAGCCCTTGGCAGCCCCTCGTGGCGAACCACGAATGCCGGCCGTCTGGCGGTCGTGCCGGGCGCGCCGGCGCCCGGCGGCGCGGCATCGAAGCGCACCCCATCGCCGCCTTCCTTCAGATCGGCCGACACGCAGACCGCCCGCCAGTGCGAACCGGGCGGCAGATCGCGACCCGCCGCAACCAGCCGCGGCCAGAGCCATGCGCGCAGCTGCGCCACCTCGTCGACGAGCGCCGCCGGCTGTCCGGCCGCCAGGGCCTCGCGCCGGTGGGCACCGTAGCTCACCGCCACACCGGGAGCGCCCGCCGCGGCCGCCATGCCCAGGTCATGAGTGGTGTCGCCGATCATCACTGCGCGCGACGGCGCCACCCCAAGGGTGTCGCACAGATCCCGCAACATCCAGGCGTCCGGCTTGGGAATACCCTCGTCGCCGCATCGGGTACCGGCGAACAGACTGACCCAGTTCAGGCGCGCCAGCGCCCGGTCGAGGCCGCTGCGCGACATGCCGGTGGCGACCGCCAGCGGCACGCCCAGCGCGTGCAGGTCCTCGAGCAGGTCGACGATGCCGGCGAACGGACGCAGTTCGTCATTCAGGACGGCAAAGCGGGCGCGGCAGCCGTCGATGAATGCGGCCAGCTGTTCGCCGGAGGCGCTTGGCGCGATGTGGCGGATCGCCTGCGCGAGACCCAGGCCAACGACCTGGCGGGCCTGCTCGCGCGACGGCGGCGGCAAGCCGAGGTCGGTCGCGGTCAGGCAGAGGGCATCGACGATCGGGGCCGTCGAATCGATCAGGGTGCCATCCCAGTCGAAGACCACC
Organism: uncultured beta proteobacterium; assembly: GCA_903934295.1. Lineage (GTDB taxonomy): Bacteria > Pseudomonadota > Gammaproteobacteria > Burkholderiales > Burkholderiaceae_E > Quisquiliibacterium. Next base: position 128,955 of record CAIZNI010000013.1, on the reverse strand, counting down.
AGCTCGATCGCCGCCTGCCCGGCGCCGGCCGGGAGGCTCGGGACGGCCGGCTCGCGTCCGGGTCGCATCGGGGCCATGCCGCTCACAGCGCCAGCGCCGGCGCCGCGGCCGCGATCAGCGCGTCGAAAGCCGCCGGCGTCGGCGCGACCAGCTGCAGGCGCCGCCCGCCCAGGGGGTGAATGCAGTCGAGCTGCTGCGCGTGCAGGAACATGCGCCGGTGCCCCAGCCGGTCGAGCGAGCGGTTCAGCATGAAATCGCCGTACTTGTCGTCACCCAGGATCGGAAAACCGGCATGGGCCAGGTGCACGCGTATCTGGTGCGTGCGGCCGGTCTCGATGTCGACCTTGACCACGGTGAGTTCGCCCAGTTCCGGCAGTTCCAGGCGAGTGACCCCGGTGACCCGGGAAATCGCCTCCTGACCGCCGGCCTGCACGCTGACGCGTCGTTCACCCTCCGGGGTCAGATAACGTTGAAGCGGCTGATCGAGCGTCTTGGTGCGCAGCGGCCAGCGCCCGCGCACGATCGCAAGATAATGCTTTCCGGTTACCCGCTCGCGCCACTGGGCGTGCAGCGCCACCAGTGCGCTGCGTTTCTTGCAGAGCACCAGCACGCCCGAGGTCTCGCGGTCGATCCGGTGGGCGAGCTCCAGGAACCGGTTCTGCGGCAGGGCCGCCCGCAGCCGCTCGATCACCCCGTGCGACACGCCGCTGCCCCCATGAACCGCCAGACCTTCCGGCTTGTCGACCACCAGTAGGTGCTCGTCCTCGAACAGAACCGGCAGTGCCAGCGGCGGCGCCGGGCCGACCACCGCCCCCGGCTCGGGCGCGCCTGCGGCCGGCGGCTGGATCGGCGGGACCCGGATCACATCGCCTTCAGAGAGCCGATCATCGGGCCGGCAGCGCGCACCGTTGATCCGCACCTCGCCGCTGCGGATGATCCGGTAGAGGTGGCTCTTGGGCACGTGCCGGTAGTGCCGCAACAGAAAATTGTCCAGCCGCTGGCTGGCACCATCGTCCTCGCCCACCGTGAGCATGACCACGCGAGGCCGCTCCGCCCCGACGGGCGCTGGCGGCCGACCTGCAAGCGGTCTCTCAAGTTTTGTCGGTAAGGCCTTCATGTTGCTATACTTTCAGTGTCGTGCGCCGTAATAGCCAGAAAGGCTGGATTGTATCGGCACGGCTTCCCCGCCGGAGAGCGACAAGACAAGAACACTTTTTTTCGCGGCTTCCGCACAGCGGAAGAGCGGAACACCGACGGACCCCCGAGCCTGACCTGACGACTGCTGCCTGCGACCACGCGCAAGCAGGGCCGAACCAAGATGCGGACCTTCCCCCCCTCCCCGACCCGGCCGTCAGCGGCATTCCTTGCGGAATGCCGGCGCGTGCCCGAGCGCGTCGGCCAGGGCCGAAAGTGCCGCAGCCTGTCGACCTTCCTCCCAGTCTCACGACTTCGGTGCGCGGCTCTCTGAGCCCGCGCTTGGCTCGCTTCCGTCGGCCCCGCGTTGTCGGGGCATGTTCCGCCGGCCCTGCCGGGCTGCGCCGCCGGCGCACTGGAGCGGATTACCCATGAAGCGGATGCTTTTCAATGCGACCCACTCGGAAGAGTTGAGAGTCGCCATCGTCGACGGCCAGAAGCTGATCGACATCGACATCGAATCAGCCGGCCACGAATCCCGGAAAAGCAATATCTACAAGGGCGTGGTCACCCGGGTCGAGCCCAGCCTGGAAGCGTGTTTCGTCAACTACGGCGAGGAACGCCACGGCTTTCTGCCCTTCAAGGAGATCTCCAAGGTCTTCTTCAAGAGCGGCGTCGATGCCGGGCGCGCCCGCATCCAGGACGCCATCGCCGAGGGCCAGGAAGTCATCGTCCAGGTCGACAAGGAAGAACGCGGCAACAAGGGCGCGGCGCTGACCACCTACATTTCGCTGGCGGGCCGGTACCTGGTCCTGATGCCCAACAATCCGCGCGGCGGCGGCGTGTCGCGTCGCGTCGAAGGCGAGGACCGGCAGGAACTGCGCGAGACCATGGACAAGCTCGAGGTTCCCTCGGGCATGAGCATGATCGCCCGAACCGCGGGCATCGGCCGCACCGCCGAAGAACTCCAATGGGACCTGAACTACCTGCTGCAGCTGTGGCGGGCGGTCGAACAGGCGGCCGGTTCGGCGCCCGGCGCCTTCCTGATCTATCAGGAATCCAGCCTGGTGATCCGGGCGATCCGCGATTACTTCACCTCCGACATCGGTGAACTGCTGATCGACACCGAGGACATCTACGAGCAGGCCCATCAGTTCATGGCCCACGTGATGCCGGACAACGTGTCGCGGGTGAAGCGTTACAGCGACGACGTGCCGCTGTTCTCGCGCTTCCAGATCGAGCACCAGATCGAGACGGCCTATTCGCGGGTCGTGCCGCTGCCCTCGGGCGGGGCGATCGTGATCGACCACACCGAGGCACTGGTGGCGATCGACGTGAACTCGGCGCGCGCCACCAAGGGCGGGGACATCGAGGAAACCGCGCTGCGCACGAACACGGAGGCGGCCGACGAGGCGGCCCGCCAGATGCGCCTGCGCGATCTCGGCGGTCTCATCGTGATCGACTTCATCGACATGGAGAACAGCAAGAACCAGCGCGAGGTCGAGCAGCGTCTGAAAGACGCGCTCCACTACGACCGGGCGCGGGTCCAGATGGGCAAGATCTCCCGCTTCGGGCTGATGGAACTGTCGCGCCAGCGGCTGCGCCCGGCGCTCAATGAAGGCACCCACATCACCTGCCCGCGCTGCAATGGCACCGGCGTGATCCGCGACACCGAATCATCTGCGCTGCACGTGCTGCGCGTGATTCAGGAAGAGGCGATGAAGGACAACACCGCCACCGTGCATGCGCAGGTGCCGGTGGACGTCGCGACCTACCTGCTCAACGAGAAACGCGCCGAGATCGCGAAGCTCGAGGCACGTCTCAAGGTCGAGGTCGTTCTCATCCCCAACAAGCACATCGAGACGCCGCACTACCACCTGGAGCGCCTGCGTCACGACGACGAGCGCCTGAACAACTACCGCGCCAGCTATGCGCTGGCCGATGGCCCAACCGAAGACAACGCCTATCTCGAATCGAAATTCGAGGCCAGCAAGTCCAAGTCCGAAGCCATGGTGAAAGGCATCACGCCGTCGCAACCGGCACCGATGCCCACGCCGGTGGCGGCGCCGGCGCCGGTCGCCCCGGAACCGGTGCCGGTCGCTGCCGCGCCTGCCCGTGCGCCCGCTGCGCTCGAAGAGGCAGGGCTGTTCAGCCGGTTCATGATGCTGTTCAAGCGCAAGCCCGCCGAACCTGCAGCCCAACCGGTCGCCAGCGCGACGGCTCAGGCCACCGCCCAGGCGCCGCGTACCGGCGACGCGACACAGGCCCGCCGCCCCCGTGAAGACGGACGGCGCGACGAAGGACGACGCGATGGCCGCTCACGCGGCGGCCGCGGCGACCGCCCGCGCGAAGGGCGCGAGGATGGTCGGCCGCGCGAGGAACAACGCGCCCGGACGCCCCGCGAGGAGCGGGCTCCCCGTGAAGACCGGCCCAGCCGGGAAGATCGGCCGATGCGTGAAGACCGCGCACCGCGGGCCGAAGGCGAACGCGGACCGCGCGGCGACGGTCGCCGCGAGGGTCAGCGCGCGCCGCGCGCCCCGCAGGTCGCCGGTGAGGAGATGCTCGAGAATGGTGTCGCCGCGCCCGTGGCGCCCGACACCGAAGGCGCACCGGCTGCCCGCGAAGGCGGCGGGCGCAGCCGTGGAACCCGCGGTGACGGTCGCCGCGGACGCGGACCGCGCGAAGCGCAGCCGGCCGAGGGTGAACGCGCCGATACCGGGCTCGACACGGCCGGGCTGGTCGCTGCAGCCGGTGTTGCCGGGGCCGTGGTGGCAACCGATGTCCCCGCAGTCGCCGAATCGGCGTCACCCGTGGTTGCCGCTGCGGTGACCGCAGCGTCCGCTGAGCCGGAAGGCACCGATGCCACCGCCGAGGGCGGCGCGGAGGGCGATGAGGAACGCCGTCGTTCGCGGCGCCGCCGCGGTCGGCGCGGCCGTGGGGGTGCGGGCACCGACGCCGATGCCACCGGTCAAGGCAGTGGCGACGAGGCGGGCGAAGGCGCCGACGCTGTGCAGCCGAGCGCTGCGCAGGCTGTTTCGGCACTGCAGGCTGAAACCGAGCCTGCCGCCACGCCAGCCGCTGCCGAGCCGGCGGTTCCGGTGACCGAAGCCGTGACTCCGGCCGCTGTGGCACCGGCCCCCGCGCCCGAGCCGGTGGCCAGCCAGGAAGCGCCCGCGATCGAGCCGGCTGTTACGGCACCGGCACCTGCGCAGGCAACGTCCGCTGAAGCGGCGCCTGTCGTCGCGGCAGCGCCCGCGCCGGCCGAGTCGCTGCCCGCACCGGTGGTGGTCATGCCAGCCCCGGAGGCGGTCAGCCCAGCAGTGGAACCTGCCGTCGTCGCCGCACCCGAACCCGTGGTGATTGCCGCGGTCGAGCCGATCGTGGTGGCCGTCCCTGATCCGACCCCTGCGCCAGCCCCTGCGCCAGCCCCCGCACCGGCCCCCGCGCCAGCCCAGGTGGCCATCGCCGCGCCGGCGGCACCCGCCGCTGCACCCGCCAAGGCCGACCTCGACAGCATCGTCAGCGGTGCCGGGCTGCAGTGGGTCGAGACGAAGTCGCGCCAGTTGTCGCTCGACGATAGTCTCGAGACGCTGCCCGCCGCCAGGCCGGCACGGGTGCGCCGTCCGCGGGCCGCCGCCGCACCGGCCGAACCGCTGCAGCAGGTGGAAACCCGTCCCGAGGACGGCAACCGCTGAGCAGCGGGTGCTGCGCACTGGCCGACCCGCCTCTCGGGTGGGTCGGTGCACAGTGCCGACTGTCCTGAGAGCGCCCCGGCCGCCAGCCGGGGCGATCCCCTTGCAAGGATCTGAACGATGACCGAGCGCATCATTCCGATAGCCGACGGACGCTACGAACGCCAGCGTCCGTTCGTGCCCGACCTTGCCGCCGCGCCCGATGGCCAACTGACCGATCGGCGAGGTCGCCGCCTGCATGACCTGCGCATCTCGGTCACCGATCGCTGCAATTTCCGCTGCACCTATTGCATGCCGAAATCGGTCTTCGGGAAGGATTACGCCTTCCTGCCCCAGACCTCACTGCTCAGCTTCGAGGAAATCGATCGTCTCGTGCGCCTTTTCGTGGCGCATGGCGTCGAGAAGATTCGCCTGACCGGCGGCGAACCCCTGTTGCGCAAGCACCTCGAGCGGCTGATCGGCATGCTCGCCGCGATCCGCACGCCGGCCGGCGAACCGCTGGATCTGACCCTGACCACCAATGCATCGCTGCTCGCCCGCAAGGCCCAGTCCCTGCGCGAGGCCGGCCTGCGCCGGATCACCGTCAGCCTGGATGCGCTGGATGACGCCACCTTTCGCCGGATGAACGATGTCGACTTCCCGGTCAGCGATGTGCTCGAGGGGATCGCGGCTGCCGAACGCGCCGGCCTGGCACCGCTGAAGATCAACATGGTCGTCAAGCGCGGCGTCAACGACCACGAGATCGTCCCGATGGCCCGTCATTTCCGCGGCACGGGACACATCGTGCGCTTCATCGAATTCATGGATGTCGGCGCCTCGAACGGCTGGCGAATGGACGAGGTGCTGCCGAGCGCCGAGATCGTCCGGCGCATCGATGCGGAACTGCCGCTCACCAGCCTGCAGCCCAACTATCCGGGTGAAGTCGCCGAGCGCTGGGCCTATCGGGACGGCAGCGGCGAGATCGGGGTGATTTCCTCGGTCACCCAGCCCTTCTGCTCGGACTGCTCGCGCGCCCGGCTGTCGACCGAAGGCAGCCTGTACACCTGCCTGTTCGCGACCGGTGGACATGACCTGAGGGCCCTGCTGCGCGGGGGCGACAGCGACGAGCGCATCGCCGCGGCGATCGGTCACCTGTGGGGCCAGCGCGAGGACCGCTACTCCGAGATCCGGTCGGCCGAGACCGCGCCGCTGCGCAAGATCGAAATGTCCTACATCGGCGGTTAGGCCGGCCGATGCCGACTCCCCTGCTGACCCGGGCCGCCCGGCCATCGACCTTCGAGGTCCTGGCGCTGGACGAGCGCGGACAAAGCGTGCCCACCGCGATCGCCGGCGAGCATCCGCTGACCCTGTATCTGGACAAACGCGAGATCGTCACGCTGATGACCCTGGGCGCTGCGCCCGAATACCTCGCGATCGGCTACCTGCGCAACCAGCGCCTGCTGTCCCGGGTGGAGGACATCGCCGCGGTCCAGGTCGACTGGAGCACCGGGGCGGTCGCCGTCACCACCCGCTCGATGGCCGATGAGGGTGTCGCCCTGTGGGATCGGGCGAATGGCGAGGAGGATCTCGCGGCGCGCCTGTCCCGACGCACCGTGACCACCGGCTGCGGCCAGGGCTCCCTGTTCGGCGACCTGATGGCGTCGCTGGACGACCTGGCGCTGCCGGCCGACGCGCGGCTGTCGCAGGAAGTGCTCTACACGGTGATGGATCAGGCCCGCCGCCACGAGTCGATCTACAAGGTCGCCGGCGCGGTGCATGGCTGCGCGCTGTGCGCCAACACCGGTGACGAACGCGGCGAGATCCTGATGTTCGTCGAGGATGTCGGACGCCACAACGCGGTCGACGCAATCGCCGGCTGGATGTGGCTGAACGGGGTGAGCGGTGCCGACAAGATCTTCTACACCACCGGCCGGCTCACCTCCGAGATGGTGATCAAGTGCGCGCAGATCGGCGTGCCTTTCCTGCTGTCGCGCTCCGGCCTGACCCAGATGGGTCATGAGCTGGCGCGCCGGCTCGGCATCACCCTGATCGGCCGCTGCCAGGGCAAGCACTACCTGCTGTTCACCGGGGCCGAGCGCTTCCACGGCCCCGGCGTCACAGCGCTCGCATGATTGCGCGTACCGACATCACCGGCGTCGTGCTGGCCGGCGGGCTGGGCCGCCGGATGAGTGCCGACGGCCAGGGCACCGACAAGGGACTGCAGCCTTTTCGCGGCCAGCCCCTGGTCGTGCAGGCACTGGCGCGTCTGCAGCCGCAGGTCGGCGCCCTCCTCGTCAACGCCAACCGGAATCAGGATGCGTACCGGGCCTTCGGGTGGCCGGTGATCAGCGACCGCCTGGACGGCTTCGCCGGCCCCCTGGCCGGGCTGGCGAGCGCGATGGCCAGCGCCACCACCGACTGGGTGCTGACCGTGCCCTGTGACTCGCCATTCTTTCCCGATGACCTGGCTGCCCGACTGGCGCAGGGCGCGCAGCAGGCCGGCGCACCGGTGGCGGTCGTCCACACGGGCGGCCAGCCGCAGCCGGTCTTCCTGCTCGCCCGCCGCACGCTGCTCCCCGATCTGGAAGCCTTTCTGGCGACCGGGCGCCGGCGCATCGACGCGTGGTACGCGTCCCTTTCCCCGGCCATCGTCGCGTTTTCCGATGAAGAGGCCTTTCGCAATCTGAACACCCTGGATGAATTGAGATCACTGGAATGACCGATCGCCCGTCCGATCCGCCCGAGGCCCCGGCAAGCCTGGCCGATGCCATCGGCTGTCTGTCGTCCTACGATCCCGGCGCGCTGCCGGTCGACGATGCCTGCCGGGTCATCGCCCGACTGCTGCGGCCGGTGGCCGCGATCGAGCAGGTCGCGATCCGGGCGAGCCTGGGACGGATCCTGGCGCACGACATCCTGTCGCCGATCAGCGTTCCCGCCCACGACAACTCGGCGATGGACGGCTTCGCGGTGCGTCATGCGGATCTCGTCGCCGACACCCCGGTTCGTCTGCGCCTCATCGGCACCGCGCTGGCGGGCAAGCCGCTGCCGCAGGTGCCGGGCCCCGGCGAAGCGGTCCGCGTGATGACCGGTGCGGTGATGCCGACGGGTACCGACACGGTGGTCATCCAGGAAGTGGCCCGCGAGCAGGACGGCTTCGTGACCGTTCCCCCCGGCCAGGAAGCCGGCCAGAACCGGCGCCTGAAGGGCGAGGACCTGACCGCCGGCCAGCCGGCGCTGGAAGCCGGCCGCCTCATCCGACCGGCCGATCTGGGCCTGCTGGCCTCGCTGGGCATCGCCGAAGTGCCGGTCCGGCGCCGTCTGCGGGTGGCGATCTTCTCCACCGGCGACGAACTGCGCTCGATCGGCGAGCCACTGGGTCCGGGCCAGGTCTACGACAGCAACCGATACACCCTCCACGGCATGCTCGCCCGTCTCGGCGTCGACCTGATCGACATGGGCGTGGTCCGCGACGATCCGCTCGCCCTGGAAGCCGCGATTCGCGCCGCCGCCGGCAGCGCCGACGCCATCATTTCCTCGGGCGGCGTCTCGGTGGGCGAGGCCGACTTCACCCGCGAGATCATGGCGCGCCTGGGCGATGTCGCGTTCTGGACGATCGCCATGCGCCCGGGCCGACCACTGGCCTTCGGGCGCATCGGTGATGCGGTCTATTTCGGTCTGCCGGGCAATCCGGTCGCGGTGATGATCACCTTCTATTTCTTCGCCCGCGCCGCCCTGCTGCGCCTGATGGGCGCCAGCGAATCACCGTCGGTATTCACCCGCGCCCGATCACGCGAATTCCTGCGCAAGAAGCCCGGCCGCACCGAGTACCAGCGGGCCATCATCACCCGTTCGCCCGACGGGGAGCCGGAAGTGCGTACCACCGGCAGCCAGGGCTCCGGCGTGCTGCGGTCGATGTCGCGGGCCAACTGCATCGTGGTGCTCCACCACGATCAGGCCTCGGTCCCCGAGGGTGGCTGGGTCGATTGCCTGCTGTTCGACGGGCTGGTCTGAGGGCAAGTCTGCCCCGGTGCACCGATCGGCCAAGACTCTGGTGCAGACACAGCGTCTGAAGCGCCAGTCTTACCGCGGCGTCAGCAAGCTGAAAGCCGATATCAGCTATACCTTTTTTCGCCCTCCTCACTGGTTGCCCTCACGACGCGTGGGGTGACCATTCATCATCCCATTGCCTGATCGGATCAGCATGCGGGTTCTTCGAATCGCCGCGGCGGTCTCGGTGGTTCTGATCGCAGCGACCGGCGTCAACGCCCAGACCGTCGCCTCGACTTCGGCGACAACATCGACGCCGCTCCCCTCCCCGACGAATCCGCTGTCGTACCGCCAGTGCCTGGACCTGCTGCAACAGTCGAACCGGGCCCTGCGCAATGCCCGGTTGCAACTCGATGTCAGCCGCGCCGAAGTGCGACGCGCCGATGTCGCTCCCAATCCATCGCTGTCGGCCTCGGTCTCGAACAGCACTGCCCGCCGTTACCAGGTGCCCGACTCGGACTGGATCATCCGCGTCGAGCAGCTCTTCGAACGCGGCGGCAAACGCGGACTGCGCACCGCCGGCGCGCGCGCCCTGGAACGCGCCGCCAGTCTGGACATTCGTGAAACCGCTCGCCAGCAGCGACTGGCCCTGGCCCAAGCCTACTTCGAGCTCGTCGCCACACAGCAGGCCCAGGCACTCGCCCTGGAGACCGTCGCCGGCCACGAACGCCTGCGGCTGGCGGCCGAGCGCCGGCTGCTGGCCGGCGACATCGCCGCCGTCGACGTGTCGCGCCTGCGCGTCGAGGAGGGACGCGCACGCAATGAGGCGCGCTCGGCCGCCGCCGCCGCCGAACAGGCGCGGATCGCGCTGGCGCTCACCCTGGGCATCGAGACCCGGGCCACTGCACTGACGGCGAGCGATGAATTCCTGCCGCTCGAGCAGCCGGTGCCGCAACCGCACGATCTGGAACTCGCCCTGGCGCGCAGACCCGATGTCGCCGCCCTGATCGCGCGCATCGAAGCACTCGAACAGGCCCGCGCCCTGGCTCTGGCGCAGCGCACCCGAGACGTCACCTTGGGCGTTCAGACCGAACGCGCCCCGTCCCTGGGGGGCAATGTGTTCGGCATCAGCGCCTCGATTCCCCTCTTCCTGAACAACGACTTCTCCGGCGACATCGCCCGGGCCGATGCCGACCTCAGCATCGCCCGCGAAGAGCTCGCCCGCGTCCGCGGCCTGATACAGGCAGACGCCGCGCGCGCGCGCGCCCTGCTGCAGTCGGCAGCCGAACGGGTGCGCCGCATCGACCAGACCTCGATCCCCGCGGCGTCGCAGGCAGCGCAGGCCATCGAATTCGCCTTTTCCCGAGGCGCCGCCACCTTGACCGACCTGTTCGACGCACGCCGTCAGCTGGCCGCGGTGCGGGTCGAAGCGCTGGCGGCGCGAGCCGACTACTCGAAGGCGGTGCTGGTCTGGCGGGAAGCCGTACTCCACGAGGAAGTCAACCCATGAACCTGCGCTTCCCGACAGCCTGTGCCCTGTTGGGGTTGCTGTTGCTGGCGGCCTGCCAGAAGCCTGCCGAGCCGCTCAAACCCCCCGTACCGGGCGCATCGGTCGAGGGCAATGTCATCAGTTTCCCCAAGGACAGTCCGCAACTCAGCACCCTGCGCACGACCACGGTGGCCCCTGAGCGCGAGAGCCGGGTGCGCATCAACGGTCGCACGGCCTGGGATGAAACCCTGACCTCGAGGGTGAACTCGCCGGTCGCCGGGCGCGTGTCGGCGCTGCTGGCGATGCCTGGCGCCCACCTGCGGCGCGGCCAGACGATGGCGGTGATTTCCTCGCCCGAGTTTGGTCAGACCCAGGCGGAAGCACGGCGCGCCGAGAACGACCTGATCTTCGCCGAACGCAATCTGGCGCGGGCCAACGAGCTGCTGAAGGCCGGCGTCATCGCGCTCAAGGAGCAGCAAGCCGCCGAGAACGACCATGCGCGCGCGCGCACCGAACGGGAGCGCACCCTGGCCAAGGAACGCCTGTACGGTGGCGCTGGCGCAATCGATCAGCAGTTCAAGCTCGTTTCCCCGATCGACGGCGTGGTGGTGCAGCGGCAGGTCACGCTGGGGCAGGAAATCAGGCCGGAACAGTCCAGCGATCAGCCGCTCTTCGTGATCTCCAATCCTGCACGGCTCTGGGTGCTGCTCGATGTGCCCGAAATTCTCACCCGCGAGATTCAGGTCGGCGAACTGGTGCGAATCGGCGTGCCGGCTCTGCCGGGGGAAACCTTCTCGGCCCGGGTGGAGTACGTCGCCGACGCGATCGACCCCCAGACCCGGACCGTGCGAGCCCGCGCCGCGCTGGACAATCGGGACCGGCGCCTGAAGGCCGAGATGTACATCACCGGCGATGTCGAGATCCCGCCCACCACCGCCCTGAAAGTGCCCAGCACCGCGGTCTACCTGCTGGGCGACACCCATTACGCATTCGTCGAGGAGTCGACCGGGCGCTTCGTGCGCCGGGCCCTGAAGGCGGAGGAAGGCTCGCTGGGTTCAATGCGGGTCTCCGGTGGCCTGGTCATGGGTGAAAAGGTGGTGGCCGACGGCGCACTGCTGCTGCAGCAGCTGATCAGCCAGAAGGCCACCGCGCCGCGCAACGCGGCAGCGGCACCCCGATGATCCGCCGAATCGTCAGCGTCTCGCTGCACCAGCCGCTGGTGATTCTGCTGGCCATGCTGGTGTTCATCGGCGGCGGGCTGATGGCCTTCAGGAGCCTGCCCGTCGAGGCGTTCCCGGATGTCACCGACACCCAGGTAACGATCATCACCCTCTATCCGGGCCGCGCCGCCGAAGAGGTCGAGCGCCAGGTGACCATCCCCCTGGAGGTCGCGCTCTCGGGCATTCCGAATGCGGTGCGACTGTTCTCGCACACCCAGTTCGGGCTGTCGTTCACGGTGGTCACCTTCAATGACAAGGTGAATGACTATTTCGCCCGTCAGCAGGTCACCGAGCGGCTGCGCAACGCCGATCTGCCCGAGGGCGTGCAGCCGGAACTGGCGGCACTGACCTCGGCGATCAGTGAAATCTACCGATACCGGATCCGTGCGGACCACCTGGGTTCGACCGATCTGCGCACCCTGCAGAACTGGGTCATGGAGCGTCAGCTCAAGACGGTGCCCGGCGTCGCCGACGTGGTGAGCTTCGGCGGCCTGATCAAGACCTACGAGGTTCAGCCCGATCTGCTGAAGATGCGCGACTATCGCATCAGCCTCGAGCAGTTGTCACAGGCACTGGGGAAGTCCAACAGCAACGCCGGCGGCGGCTATGTCGAACACGGCCGCCAGCAGTACCTGATCCGCGGCATCGGTCTGCTGCACAGCGCCGAAGACCTCGAGCTGGTGCCGGTGGCCCAGTTCAACGGCAATCCGATCCTGGTCAAGGACATCGCGCGGGTGGCCATCGGCGGCGTGCCGCGCCAGGGCGTCGCGGGTCAGGATGCCGATGACGACATCGTCTACGGCATGGTGCTGATGCGCAAGGGCGAGAACGCGTCGGTGGTCCTGGCATCGGTCAAGGAGCGCATCGACGAGATCACCCGGATGCAGTTGCCGCCCGGCGTCACCATCGAACCCTTCTACGACCGCAGCTGGCTGATCGGCCGCACGCTCAAGACGGTGTTCACCAATCTGCTCGAAGGCGCCCTGCTGGTGAGCGTGGTGCTCTACCTGTTTCTCAAGAACATGCGGGCGGCGGCCATCGTGGCCTCGATCATTCCCCTGTCGCTGCTGGGTACCTTCCTGGGGCTGACCTGGATCGGCATTCCCGCCAACCTGCTGTCGCTGGGTGCGATGGACTTCGGCATCATCGTCGACGGCGCGGTGATCGTGGTCGAGCACATCTTTCATCGACTGCAGTTGCTGCCCGACAGCGCCGATCGCAAGACCAAGATGAACACCGTGCTGTCGGCGACCGCCGAGGTCGGCCGTCCCACGGTGTTCTCGATGCTGATCATCATCGCGGCCCACATCCCGATCTTCACGCTGCAGCGCCACGAGGGCCGGATCTTCGCCCCGATGGCCTATTCCGTGGTGTCGGCCCTGATCGCCTCGCTGCTGCTGTCGCTCACCCTGGTGCCGCTGCTGTCGTACTGGCTGCTGCGCGGGAAGCTGTCGCACACGGAGCCCGGCATCCTGCACTTCAGCAAGCGCCTCTACGCGCCGAGTCTGCGCTGGGCGCTCGCCCACCGGAACATCGTTCTCGGACTGGCGGGCATCGGGCTGGCGATCGCGCTGGCGGCCGCCACCCGCCTGGGATCGGAATTCCTGCCGGAGCTCAACGAAGGCAGCGTCTGGCTCAATGTGACGCTCGAACCCAGCGTGTCGATCGGCGAGGCCCAGTTGCAGGCCGGCCGCATCCGCGCCCAGGTTCGCAAGACACCGGAGGTCGAAGGGGTGGTCAGCAAGCTCGGTCGTCCCGAGGACGGCACCGACCCCAAGATCGCCAGCCAGATCGAGGCGCTGGTCGATCTGTTTGCCGAGGAGGACTGGAAGCGCGGACTATCCAAGAAGCAGGTGCTGGCCGAGATCGAACAGAACCTGCGCACCATCCCGGGGATCACCGTCACCTTCTCGCAGCCGATTCGCGACAACGTTCTGGAGTCGATCTCGCAAATCGATGGCCAGATCGTCATCAAGATCACCGGCGAGGACCTGGGCACCTTGCGCAGCTACGGGCAAGCCATCCTCACCGAAGTGCGCGGGGTTCAGGGGGTCTCGCGAGCCTTCATCGACCGTGACGGTCAGCTCCCGCAGTACCGGATCGACATCGACCGGGCACGCGCCGCGCGCTACGGCCTGTCGGTCGATGCGGTCCAGACGGTGATTCAGACAGCGCTGGCCGGCCAGGCGGTCAGCTACATCTGGGAAGGCGAGCGCCGCTTCGCGGTGACGGTCCGACTGGCCGATCAGGAAAGAAGCCTGGCGCGCGTCAAGGAGATCGCGGTGGCCACGCCGGGGGGCGCATTCGTGCCGCTTCAGGACATCGCCACCTTCCGCAGCACCAGCGGCGCCATGAACATCGCCCGCGAGGGTGGCCGCCGCGTGCTGTCGATCGGCGTGTTCATCAAGGATCGCGACATGGGCAGCGTGGTCAAGGACATGCAGACCGCGGTCGCCGCCACCGTCAAGCTGCAGCAGGGCTACCAGATCGGCTGGTCGGGCGAGTTCGAGAATCAGGAGCGCGCGATGGCTCGACTGGCCTGGGTGGTGCCGCTGTCGATCCTCATCATCTTCATGCTGCTCTTCAATGCCTTCGGATCGCTGAAGAACGCCACCCTGATCATCGCCAACATACCGTTCGCGATGATCGGCGGCATCCTCGCCCTGTATTTCAGCGGCATCGCGCTGTCAGTGTCCGCCGCGATCGGCTTCATCGCGCTGTTCGGGCAGGCGGTACTCAACGGGGTGGTGATGCTGTCGCACTTCGGGCATCTGCGCGAAAACGGGGAGGATCTGTATGACGCGGTGTTTCGCGGATCGCTGGACCGCCTCAGGACAGTGCTGATGACCGCCCTGCTCGCCTCTCTGGGTCTGCTGCCGATGGCCTTGTCGACCGCCATCGGCGCAGAGACCCAGCGCCCGCTGGCCATCGTGATCATCGGCGGCCTGATCACCGCCACCCTGCTCACGCTGCTGGTGCTGCCGACGCTGTATTTGTGGCTGCATGCCGGCGAAGACCACGCCGACCGAACCGAGCCCTGAATCCCCAAGGGGTGGGCGTCCCGCGCGCGCGATACGGTGTCGGGCTGCGGCGGCGGACGGCACCGGGCCGTCCGATGATCGGGATTACTTCTTGATGCTGAGCGAACCCGGCAGGCTCGCGTAGTAGGCCGCCAGGTTGCGGACGTCGTCGCGCGTGAGCTGCTTGGCCTGAGCGACCATGATCGCGTTCTTGCGGGCTTCCGACCGATAGTCGAGCAAGGCGCGCTCGAGGAAGTCACGGTACTGACCGGCCAGCCGGGGGTACGAAGGATCGATCGGGGTGTTGCCGTCCTTGCCATGGCAGGCCGAGCACACCTGCTCGGCCTTCTGGCGGCCCTGGGCGATGTCGGCAGCGAATGCCGGAGCGGCGCAAAGGGCAGCCGTGGCGGCGATGAACGGGAGAATCTGGGAAAGGCGGCTCATGGCGTGTTCCTTACTTGGTGCCGTAGTAAGCCGCGAGATCGGCCATGTCCTGATCGCTGAGCGAACCCGCGATCGCGCGCATCGTCGGATGCGATCGCTCACCCTTCTTGTAGGCCTGCAATGAGTTCTCGATGTAGCGGGCCGTCTGGCCGGCGATCATCGGAACGCGATAGACCGACGGGAACGACGCCTTGTAGTCCGGAATGCCATGACACCCGATGCACTGCGAAATCTTGTTTTTCGCGTTTTCGGCATTGCCTTGCGCGAACGCAGCGAGCGGCGCCGCGACCAGGGCGAGAAGTACCAATTTCTTGAGCATATCCACCTAGGATTCGGAGAGAGCGCGTCTGATTGCGCGCGAAGTGCTTGTTTTTCAAGCAAACACCGGATTTTAGCCGAGGGGTCATCTGCCCGTCCAGTTCGGGCACGCACGCGCAATGCTTACCGTATACTCGACGCCATCCCGTGCAGTGCGCACTCTCATCCGATCAAATTCCCATGCGATTCGAAGGCACCGAGCAGTACGTCGCCACCGACGACCTCAAGCTGGCGGTCAATGCCGCCATCACCCTGCAGCGCCCCCTGCTCATCAAGGGCGAGCCGGGCACCGGCAAGACCATGCTGGCCGAAGAAATCGCCAAGGGTCTGGACATGCCGCTGCTGCAGTGGCACATCAAGTCGACCACCAAGGCGCAGCAGGGCCTTTACGAGTACGACGCGGTGTCCCGCCTGCGCGACTCCCAGCTCGGCGACGAGCGGGTCAAGGACATCCACAACTACATCGTCCGGGGCGTGCTCTGGCAGGCCTTCGAGGCCGACAAGCCGGTCGTGCTGCTGATCGACGAGATCGACAAGGCCGACATCGAGTTCCCCAACGACCTCCTGCGCGAAATCGACCGCATGGAGTTCTATGTCTACGAGACCCGCCAGCTGGTGCGGGCACGCCATCGCCCGGTCGTCGTCATCACCTCGAACAACGAGAAGGAACTGCCTGACGCGTTCCTGCGCCGCTGCTTCTTCCACTACATCAAGTTCCCGGACAAGGAAACGATGCAGTCGATCGTCGGTGTCCACTACCCGGGCCTCAAGCAGACGCTGCTCAAGGAAGCGATGGAAGCCTTCTATCAGATCCGCGAGATCCCGGGTCTGAAGAAGAAGCCGTCCACCTCGGAGCTGCTGGACTGGCTCAAGTTGCTGCTGGCCGAGGACATTCCCCCGGAAGCGCTGCGCTCGCAGGATGCCAAGCAGATCATTCCGCCGCTGCACGGCGCACTGCTCAAGAACGAACAGGACGTGCACCTGTTCGAGCGCCTGATCTTCATGGCGCGCCACAACCGCTGATCCCGGAGTCAGCCACATGCTCATCGACTTCTTCCTGCACCTGCGTCAGGCCAAGCTGCCGGTCTCGATCAAGGAATACCTGATGCTGCTCGAGGGGCTGAAGCAGCATGTGATCAGCAACTCGATCGACGAGTTCTACTACCTGTCGCGCGCGACCCTGGTCAAGGACGAGCGCAATTTCGACAAGTTCGACAAGGCCTTCGGCTCCTACTTCAAGGATGTCCAGGCCATGCCGGGCATCGACATCGATGTGCCCCTCGAATGGCTCAAGCGCCAGCTGCAGCGCGAGTTCACCGCCGAGGAAAAGGCCCAGATCGAAGCCATGGGCGGACTCGACAAGCTGATGGAGCGCCTGCGCGAGCTGCTCGAGGAACAGAAGGAACGCCACGAAGGCGGCAAGAAGTGGCTGGGCACGAACGGCACTTCGCCGTTCGGCAACGGCGGCTTCAACCCGGAAGGCGTGCGCGTCGGCGGCCCGTCAGCGGGCAACCGGACCGCAGTCAAGGTCTGGGAGCAGCGGACCTATCGCGATTACGACGACCAGATCGAACTGGGCACCCGCAACATCAAGGTGGCGATGCGGCGTCTGCGCAAGTTCGCCCGTGAAGGCGCCGAAGAAGAGCTCGATCTCGACGACACGATCGCCAGCACCGCCCGCAATGCCGGCTATCTGGACATCAAGCTGGTCCCCGAGCGGCACAACACCATCAAGGTGCTGATGCTGCTCGACGTGGGCGGCACCATGGACGACCACATCAAGCAGACCGAGGAACTGTTCTCGGCCGCCAAGACCGAGTTCAAGCACCTCGAGTTCTTCTACTTCCACAACTGCGTCTACGACCATGTGTGGAAGAACAACCGCCGCCGTCATTCCGAGCGGCACTCGACGTGGGACATCATCCGCAAGTACAACGCCGACTACCGGCTGATCTTCGTGGGCGATGCCACCATGAGCCCCTACGAGGTGCTGCAGCCGGGCGGATCGGTCGAGTACAACAACGAGGAAGCCGGCGCGATCTGGCTGCGCCGGCTGGTCGAGCGCTATCCGAAATTTGCCTGGCTGAACCCGGAGCCGGAAGGTGTCTGGGAATACCGCCAGTCGATCTCGGTGATCAAGCAGTTGATGACCAACCGGATGTACCCGGTGACGCTGGCCGGACTCGAACGCGCGATGCGCGAACTGTCCAAGTAGAGGACCCGCCTGCCGGGCCGCTTCAGGTCGGCAGGCTCTCCGAATCGACGACCTGATTGCGCCCGTTCGATTTGGCCCGATAGACCCGCTGGTCGGCGATCCGCAGCAGATCGTCGAAGCGCTCCCCGGACAGATCGGTCACCGTCATCCCCACGCTCACCGTGATGCTGACCGGATGGCCTTCGGCCAGATAGGTCTCTCTCGCCACCGCCGCGCGAAGCCGCTCGGCCACCGCCCGCGCCTCGTCTTCATCGGCGACCGGCACCAGCGCGCCGAACTCCTCTCCCCCATAGCGGGCCAGCAAGGCGCTGGCGCGCAGCGACATCGTCATTGTTTGGGCGACCTGCTGCAGGATCGAGTCGCCGGCCCGGTGGCCGAAGCTGTCATTGACCCGTTTGAAATGATCGATGTCGATCATCAGCACCGCCACGCGCGGCGGATCGTCGCGTCGCCGCTGGTTGAGCAGGCTGCCCCGCTCCAGCAGCACCCGACGGTTCGCCAGGCCGGTCAGGGAATCGTTGTTGGCCAGCGCTTCCAGCGCCGCCTGGCTGCGCCGATGCAGGACCAACGTGGTGGTGAAGACCAGCACCAGCGGCGTCAGCACATAGAGCACCGCGGCAATCGCCCCGCCGCTGCCCAGGCTGAAAGACAGCGCAGAATCGTCGGGGACTGGAAACGAGAAAAGGCTGGCTGCCCGCGCACCGGCGGCAACCGCCACCCCGCCGAGCAGCGCCGGCAGGAGAATGCCGACACCGCGACCCAGCAGTCTACGGCCACGCCAGAGCGTGACCGCGAACTCGCCGGCGATCACCGCCACCAGCAACTGCGCCACCGACAGGATTCGAGCGGACCCCCGCAGGCTCCAGAGCAGGACGGCCAGAATCAGCAGCACTGCCAGCACCCGTTTCAGCCTTGGCGGCCGATGAATCAGGGCACGCGAACCCTCGCCAGCCAGCAGCAGGGCGCCCACCGCTGCCGCGGCGCCCATCGGCTGGAACCATTGCGCCGAGCTCGATGCGGCGGCGGCCAGCGCAAACAGGGCCAGGCTGAACAACAGTCCGGCACCGGCCATCAGGCGGACCGCCAGGCGCGACCGCTCGCCCTCCCGCGTCGAACCGAGCAGAATCGCGCCCGCCAGCGCACTGCTCAGACCGCCGATCAGGAACGCCGTGGGGATATGAAACTCGGACAACATGGGATGCAGAAGGGCCCCGGAGGTGCCGCTCACCGCGACGCGATTGATTCTGTCAGAGCCGGGGCGACCCGCCGTGCGCTCGCTCATTGGGGAACGGAATCACCCTCCCGAGGCGGGGCCCGCGCACGGGGGCGCATCTCGCCGCGGTGTCGCCGACCGCTCAGTGCTCGATCGGCGGCGCGTTCCGGATGACCTCCTCGAAGGTGGTCACCCCCTGCGCGATCTTCTGCGCGCCCGACAGACGCAGCGGTCGCAGCCCGCTGCGGATCGCACTGGAGCGCAGCTTGCGGGGATCGGGCTGCGCGTCGATCAGGGCCTTCAGCTCATCGGTGAGCAGCAGCAGCTCATAGATGCCGCTGCGGCCCTTGTAGCCGGTCATCCGGCAATCGAGGCATCCGACCGCCCGCCAGACGCGATCGGGCTTGCGCGCCCGGAACGGCGAGATCAGCGATTTCCACTGCGCCTCGTCGATCTCGGCCCCCTCCTCCTTGCAGTTCGGGCAGAGGGTGCGCACCAGACGCTGGGCCATCACGCCCACCAGCGTCGAACTGATCAGGTACGACGGCACCCCCAGATCAAGCAGCCGGGTGATCGCCGAAGGCGCGTCGTTGGTGTGCAGGGTCGACAGCACCAGGTGGCCGGTGAGCGCGGCCTGCACCGCCATTTCGGCTGTCTCGAGGTCGCGGATCTCGCCCACCATGATGATGTCGGGATCCTGGCGCATCAGCGCCCGGATGCCATCGGCGAAGGACAGGTCGATGCCGTGGACCACCTGCATCTGGTTGAACGAGGGCTCGACCATCTCGATCGGGTCCTCGACCGTGCACACGTTGACCTCCTCGGTGGCGAGCTGCTTGAGGGTGGTGTAGAGCGTCGTCGTCTTGCCCGAGCCGGTCGGGCCGGTCACCAGCACAATGCCGTTGGGGCGCGAGACCATCGCGTTCCACAGGCTGCGGTCCTCGTCGTTGAAGCCGAGCTCGGTGAAATCGCGGACCAGCACATCGGGGTCGAAGATCCGCATCACCAGCTTCTCACCAAAAGCGGTGGGCAGCGTCGACAGGCGCAGTTCGACCTCGCGGCCGGTCTGCCCGCGTGTCTTGATGCGACCGTCCTGCGGACGGCGTTTCTCGACCACATCCATGCGGCCCAGCAGCTTGATCCGGCTGGTCATCGCCGACAGCACCGCCACCGGCACCTGGTAAACGTTGTGCAGCACACCGTCGATGCGAAAGCGCACCACGCCCAGATCGCGCCGCGGCTCCAGGTGGATGTCGCTGGCACGCTGCTCGAACGCGTATTGCATCAGCCAGTCGACGATGGTGACGACGTGCTGATCGTTGGCGTCGACGTTCTTGCCGCTGCGCCCGAGTTCGACCAGCTGCTCGAAGTTGTTCTGGTTGTTGGTCGCGCCGTTCTTCTGCGCGTTGCGCACCGACTTGGCCAGCGAGAAGAACTCGGCGATGTAGCGGGTGATGTCCTGCGGGTTGGCGACCACCCGCCGGATCTCGGTGCGCAGCAGGTGCGTGAGCTCCGGGATCCAGTCGGTCAGAAAGGGTTCTGCGGTGGCGATCACCACCTCGCCGGGTCGCACCTCGATGGGCAGGATGCGAAAGCGGGTGGCGTACTGGCTCGACATCACCTCGGCCACCTTGGACAGGTTCACCCGAAGCGGATCGATGTGCACATAGGCGAGCCCGACGCGGGCGGCGAACCACTCGGTGAGCGTTTCGAGGTCGAGGGTTCGGTGAGGTGGACGGGCGCTGCGCAGCTGGCGCTGCGCCAGCGACACCAGCGCGTGCTGCTCGGAGGTCGACAGCTTCGAGTAGAGCGCCAGCTTGGCACCCTGGTCGTCCTCGAGCAGGCCATCCTCGACCAGCGCATCGATGAGCTCGCCGACCTGGACCCGCTGACCGGGTTTGCCCAGCGCGCGCGGCGCGGCTACCCGGGTCGATGGATCGTCGTGCGCGTCGGTCAGCGGCGAAAGGTCGAGGGAGGTGTCATGGGCCATGGATCATTCCCGAAAGCCGGCTGGCCGGTTGCCGCGATGACCCACGATAACAGCCCCGCATCCGGGTGCCGGAAGCGCCCGGATGGGCGGTGACTCAAACCTCGCAGACGGCGCGCCGGCGACGGGCTTTGAGCAGGCGGCACCAGGCGGTCGCGGGCCAGCCGAAGCGTTGCTCCAGCCAGCGGGCCCGCTGCTCGAGCGCTGACCACTCGATGCGCAGGGGCGGGCCGGCAAAGGCCAGCACGATCCGGTTGCCCTCGCGATTGGGCGGCAATTCGAGCAAGCGGCCGTCGAAAGCCGCCGACAGGCGTGCCCGATTCGGGGCGAACGACCGGTGGCTGCCGAACAGATTGACCGCGCAGATGCCGGGCTCGGCCAGCACGCGCCGGCAGTCACGATAGAACGATTCCGAATCGACCGCGGGTCCGCGCGCCTCTTCGTCATAGAGGTCGACCTGGATCACGCCGAAGCGGCCGGCCAGCGCAGGCCGGGCGACGAAACGCTCGGCCTCGTCGCACTGCACCTGCAGCCGCGCGTCATCCGGCGGCAGCGCAAAGAACGATCGGGTCACCTCGATGACATCGCGGCTGTACTCGACCACGGTGATCCGGCTGGGCGCAAGGCGCGCATGCACGAAGCGGGTGAGCGATCCCGCGCCCAGCCCGAGTTGCAGGATCTCGGCGGGCGGCGACAGGAAGAGCAGCCAGGCCATCATGCGCTGGATGTAGTCGAGCACCAGCAGGTTCGGATGCGCCGTCAGCATCGCACCCTGGACCCAGGGGGTACCGAAATGCAGGTATCGGACACCGGCGAACTCCGACAGGTTGATCGGCACCGCCACCGAGCGATGGCGCCCCCGCGTCGCCGGTCGCGGGTTGTCCGGGGCGGGCTCGCGCTCATCCGCGGGAAAACGTTCCGACAGGGCCTCCTGCCAGCGCTCGCACTTGGCCTCGAACGGCATCGCCGCATGGGCCGGGCTGCTCGAGGGCAGCACCCGGATCTCGAAGCCCGACTCGGCCAGACGCCGCGCCTGGCGGGCGGCGGTCGCGCCATTGAACACGATCCGGCGAAGCTCGGGCAGCCGGGCGACCAGCGTGCCCAGATCATTCGCCTCGGGCTGACGAATGTCGGCATCGAGACTGCCCGCCCGCTCGCAGGCGTCGACCGAATCCCAGAGGGCGATGCGGTTGTCGCGCAGCGCCGCATAGCGCGTGGGCCAGTCGGCCTGCAGCAGGTCCTGGCCCAGCACCGACGACATCAGCCGCCAGAACTGGTTGCGCGGGTGGGCATAGTAATGACCCGCCGCCAGGGAAGCCTCGCTGGGGAAGCTGCCCAGCACCAGCACCCGCGCCCGGACATCGGCGACCGGTTCGAATCCGCGCAGCCGCGCGGCCTGCGCGCCCCTGCCCGGCTTGCCGCTCACCGCTCAGTCAGCCCGGGGGGATGCCAGCAGCATCGAATTGAGTCGCCGCACGAAGGCCGCCGGATCGGCCAGTTGCCCGCCTTCGGCCAGGATCGCCTGGTCGAACAGCAGGGCCGACCAGTCGTCGAGCGCCGGATCGTCCGGTTTCAGGTGCCGCAGCAGCGCGTGCTCGGGGTTGATCTCGAGAATCGGCTTGCGATCGGGCGCCTGCTGGCCGGCCTGCTTGAGCAGGCGCTCCAGGTGACCGCTGATCTCGCCTTCGTCGGACACCAGGCAGCAGGGCGAATCGGTCAGCCGGGAGGTCACTCGGACATCCTTGACCCGATCGCCCAGGCTCTCGCGAATCCGGTCGGCCAGCGGCTTGAACTCGCCGGCCACCTGCTCGGCCTGCTTCTTTTCTTCCTCATCGGCGAGCGAGCCCAGATCCAGGCCGCCACGCGCCACCGACATCAGCGCCTGGTCCTGATGACTGGACAGGAAGGACAGCATCCACTCGTCGACCCGATCGGTGAGCAGCAGGACCTCGATGCCCTTCTTGCGGAAGACCTCGAGATGCGGACTGTTGCGGGCCGACGCCGGCGTGTCGCCGGTGACGTAGTAGAGGTGCTCCTGACCCTCCTTCATGCGGGCCACATACTCGTCGAGCGAAACGGTCTGCTCATTGCTCTCGCTGGCGGTGGAGGCAAAGCGCAGCAGTCGCGCCAGCTTTTCCTGCTGGGCGGTGTCCTCGCCCAGCCCCTCCTTGAGCACCTGCCCGAACTCCTTCCAGAACAGCGCGTACTTGTCCTGCTGGTTCTCGGCCAGGTCTTCGAGCATCGCCAGCACGCGCCGCGCGCAGCCCTCGCGGATCGCCTTGACGTCGCGGCTTTCCTGGAGGATTTCGCGCGACACATTCAGCGGCAGATCGCTGGAGTCGACCACGCCCTGCACGAAGCGCAGGTAGGTCGGCAGCAGTTCACCGGCGTCGTCCATGATGAACACGCGGCGCACATAGAGCTTGACCCCGCGGCGCTGCTGGCGGTCCCAGATGTCGAACGGCGCCTTCGAGGGGATGTAGAGCAGCTGCGTGTACTCGCTGCGGCCTTCGACCCGGTTGTGGGTCCAAGCCAGCGGCTCGGCGCTGTCGTGCGAGACGTGCTGATAGAAGGCCTTGTACTGCTCGTCGTCGATCTCGGACTTGGGCCGCGTCCACAGCGCGCTGGCCTGGTTGACCGTTTCCCACGCATCGAGCGTGCGGTACTCGGACGCCTCCTTGTCCCACTCCTCCTGGCGCATGCGGATCGGCAGGGAGACGTGGTCGGAATACTTGCGCACGGTGCTGCGCAGCTCCCAGGACGACAGCAGCGCCGAGAACTGCGCCTGGGCATCGCCGCTGTCGGCATCCGGGCGCAAATGCAGGATCACCTCGGTGCCGCGGGCTGCACGCTCGACCGGCTCGACGGTGAAATCGCCGCTGCCCTCCGACTCCCAGCGGACCCCCTCGGCCACCGGCGCACCGGCGCGCCGGGTCAGCACCGTCACCCGATCGGCCACGATGAACGAGGAATAGAAGCCGACGCCGAACTGACCGATCAGCTGGGCATCGCGCGACTGATCGCCGGACAGCTTGCCGAAGAACTCGCGGGTTCCCGAACGCGCAATGGTGCCCAGGTGATCGATCGCTTCCTGGCGCGACATGCCGATGCCGTTGTCGGCGATGGTGATGGTGCGCGCCGTGCGATCGAACTCGATGCGGATCGCGAGCTCCGGGTCATCGGCCAGCAGGGCCGGCGCGTCGATCGCCTCGAAGCGCAGCTTGTCGCAGGCGTCGGACGCGTTGGAGATCAGCTCGCGCAGAAAGATTTCGCGGTGGCTGTAGAGCGAATGGATCATCAGCTGCAGCAGCTGACGAACCTCGGTCTGAAAACCCAGGGTTTCTTTCAGGTCGGACATGGTGTGGATCAGTCAAAAAATAGGGGCAGGCGCGCAGGTGGGGCCGATGCGCGCGCTTTTCAACCCGTTCGCGCCGCGTGCCGGCGCAGCCGGATCAGACGAAGTGCGAGTCGATTTCCGACTGGCTGACCGACGCCAGGCTGCCGGCGGCCCATTGCGGCTTGCGGTCCTTGTCGATCAGCAAGGCGCGCACGCCTTCGGGGAAGTCGGCATGGCGCTGGAACTGACGGGCCAGCACCAGGTCGAGGTCGAGCACCTGCGCCAGCGAGAGGTGACGCGAGCGGCGAAGATAGGCATCGGTCACCCAGGCCGCGGTCGGACTGCCATCGGCCAGGCTGCGCGCCGGCGCGGCGAACCAGGGATCGTCGGCAGCCGCCGCCAGCAGCGCGTCGCGCACGCCGACGAGTTCGGGCTGCATCGCGATGAATCGCAGCGCATCGAAATACTGGAGCAGGTGATTGAGCGGCAGGCCCGCCCGGTAGCGGCGATGACGTGCCATCAGCAGGTGCGAGAGCGCGCGGTGGTTGGCCCCCGCGTCCTCGACCCAGTGGTGCGCCAGGACCTCGTCGATGACCCCGGCTTTTTCCTCGTTGGGCACGAAGAAATCGGCCAGACCGGCGAAGATCGCGTCGGCCTCGTTGATGGTCAGTCCGGTCAGCGCCATCACGCGTCCGATGCCGCCCGGCACGCGGTTCAGGAAGAAGCCGCCGCCGACATCGGGGAACAGGCCGATGTGGATCTCGGGCATGGCAATTCGCGACGCATCGGCGACCACCCGGTGGCTGGCGCCCGCCACCAGACCGACGCCCCCGCCCATGCACACGCCGTGCGACCAGGACAGGATCGGCTTGCGATAGGTGTGGATCAGGAGGTCGAGCTGGTATTCGATCTCGAAGAAGGCATCGCCGTACACGTAGCGGCGATCGCCGCCGGCGCGCACCTGCCGGATGACCTCGGCCACGTCGCCGCCCGCGGAAAAGCCCTTATCACCGGCGCCCTGCAGCATCACCATCGCGATGCCGGTGTCCGACGCCCAGGTGCGCAGCATCGAGAGCATGCGCTCGCAGATCTCGAGGTTGATCGCGTTCAGCTGACGCGGGCGATTCAGGGTGATCACGCCGACACGGCGGCCGCCCGCCGCGGCGAGCTCTTCGAACAGGATGGGGTCGTCAGTCATGGAGGCAAAGGAAGGAAAGGGGAAGGCACCGGCCCGAAGGGGGCCGGGCGCGGCATCGCGGCACGCTCATTCCTTGACGGCGCCGGTCATGCCCGAGACGTAGTACTCGACGAAAAAGGAATAGAACACCGCGACCGGCAGCGATCCGAGCAGCGCGCCGGCCATCAGCGGACCCCAGTGGTACACGTCGCCTTCGACCAGTTCGGTCACCACCGCCACCGGCACCGTCTTGATCTCGGAGTCGGACACGAAGGTGAGCGCATAGATGAACTCGTTCCAGGACAGCGTGAACGCGAAGATGCCCGCCGAGATCAGTCCCGGCACCGCCAGCGGCAGGATGATCTTGATCAGGATCTCCCAGCGGGTCGCTCCGTCGATCAGCGCGCACTCTTCCAGCTCATAGGGAATCGAGCGGAAATACCCCATCAGCAGCCAGGTGCAGAACGGGATCAGGAAGGTCGGGTAGGTGAAGACCAGCGCCCAGCGTGTGTTGAAAAGACCGAAGCTCTGCAGCACCACCGCCAGCGGGATGAACAGGATCGAGGGCGGGATCAGGTAGGCCATGAAGATCGCCAGACCCGCCTGACGCGCCCCCTTGAAGCGCAGCCGCTCGATGGCATAGGCCGCCAGCACCGCCGCCACCAGCGACAGGAAGGTGGAGATGAACGCCACCAGCAGGGTGTTGAACAGCCACTCGGGATAGGCGGTGTCGAACAGCAGCTTCTTGAAGTGCGCCAGCGTCGGCTCGACCACCCAGAAAGGATTGCCGTCTCGCGACAGCAGCTCGCTGTTCGGCTTGAACGCGGTGATGGTCATCCAGTAAAACGGAAACAGCAGGATGAACAGGAACATGAGGATCGGAATGTAGGTGGTGACCCATCGCCGCGGCAGGCTATCGAGAAAGTCCATGCCGACCGATTCATTGTTCTTGTTGCTCATCGATCAGACCCCTGCTGCCAGGCCCGCCGCTGCAGGCCGAAATAAGAAAACAGAATTGCGCCCAGCAGGAACGGCACCATCGCGGTCGCGAGCGCCGCGCCCTCGCCCATTGCGCCACCGGGGATCGCGCGCTGGAAGGACAGCGTGGCCATCAGGTGGGTGGCGTTCAGGGGACCGCCGCGGGTGAGCACGTAGATCAGCTGGAAATCGGTGAAGGTGAACAGCACCGAAAAAGTCATCACTACCGCGATGATCGGCGTCAGCAGCGGCAGCGTCACGAAACGGAAGCGCTGCCAGGGCGTGGCGCCATCGATCGCCGCCGCCTCGTACAGCGAGGGCGAGATCGTCTGCAGGCCCGCCAGCAGCGAGATCGCCACGAAGGGAATGCCGCGCCAGACATTGGCCGCGATGGTGGCGAAGCGCGCGTTCCAGGGATCACCCAGGAAGTCGATGTAGTGGTCGATGACGCCGATCTTCATCAGGAACCAGCTGAACACCGAGAACTGCGCGTCATAGAGCCACCAGAACGCGATCGCCGACAGCGCGGTCGGCACGATCCAGGGCAGAAGCACCACCGCTCGCATGAAGGTCTTGAGCGGCATCGCCTTGTTCAGCAGCAGGGCCAGCCACAGGCCCAGCAGGAACTTGAAGATGCTCGCGACGATGGTGTAGAAAAGGGTGTTGAAAAGTGCCTGTCGGGTGACCGGGTCGCTGTAGAGAAACTCGTAGTTCTCCAGGCCCACGAACACACCTGCGCGACCGATCTTGGCGTCGGTGAAACCGAGCCAGACGCCGAGCCCCAGGGGGTAAGTCAGAAACAGGATCAGCAGCACGGCAGCGGGCAGCATGAATGCGATGCCCAGTCCGTTGCGACTGTTTTGAAGACGCGCGAGTAATGACACTGGCTCTTCCGACTGCTAGGGGTATGAGGGCGGCGCGTCGGCACTCAGGCCGCTGCGGCGCACCGCCGACCCCCGCAGGGATCAGCCGGTGCCCGCCGGTCGCGCCGGGTGGGGAATGTCCCGCCGTCAGACCTTGTAGTAGCGCTCGGCGCGCTTCTGGGCGCGTTCGGCGGCTTCCTTCGCCGTCTTCGAACCGCTGGCCGCCTCGGCCACCATGTTCGCGACGATGAAGTCGGCCAGCGCGCCCGCCGAGGCGTAACCCAGCTTGCCCGCATAGCCGGAGGGCCGCAGGTTCTTGGTCGCGTCACGATACGGGGTGTGCTTGGCGTCGACCGTCCAGATCTTGTTCGCCTCGTAGGCGCGCAGGGGTTGCGACACATAGCCGCCGCTGCCCTGCAGCCAGGCATTGAACTGCTCCTGCTCCATCATGAAGCGCAGGAACTCCTTGGCCGCCTTCGGGTACTTGGTGTACTTGAAGATCATCTGGTTGAAGAACAGGTGCGACTCGGTGGGCACGCCGACCGGACCGACCGGGAACGGGGAGTGCTGGATGTCGTTGACCAGATCCTTGACCTTGGGATCCTGCGAATTCTTGGCCGCGTAGTAGACCGAAATGCCGTTGTTGGTGACGCTGACCTGGCCATCGAGGAAGGCCTTGTTGTTGTTCGGGTCGAGCCACGACAGGGTGCCCGGAACGAAGGTGCTGTAGAGCTCCTTGGCGTACTCGAGTGCCTTGATGGTCTCGGGGCTGTCGATGATGACCTTGTTGTTCTTGTCGACCATCTGGCCACCGAAGGCCCAGATGAGCCAGCTCGTCCAGCCGCTGTCGCCGGTCGCGTTGCCCAGCGCCATGCCGCCCGGCGTGCCCTTTTCCTTGAGCGCCTTGAACATCTTCAGGAAGCCGTCGGTGTCACGCGGGAACTTGTCGAAACCGGCCGCCTTCACCTGGCTTTCACGATAGACCATCATGCCGCCAGCCGCGCCCAGCGGCACGCCGATCCAGCGCTTGCCGTCGGGGCGCAGATAGGCCTCGCAGGCCGGATACCAGCCGCCGTATTTCTTACCCAGGTAGTCGCACAGGTCGGTCACATCGACCAGCTTGTCGGGATACAGGTTGGCATCGTCATTGGTGGACAGGACGATGTCCGGGCCGCTGCCCACGTTGGCCGCCACCGCCGCCTTGGGACGAACGTCTTCCCAGCCTTCGTTGTCGACCCGGACCTCGATGCCGTACTTGGCCGAGAAGGCCTTGACGTTGGCCATGTACGAATCTTCATCACCCTGCACGAAACGCTTCCAGCGCAGCACGCGAAGCTTGGCGCCTTTTTCAGGCTGGTTGTTCCAGGCCGCCTGAGCATGGACCGACGGCGCGCCGACAATGGCAGCGCCCGCGGTGGCACCCGCGGTGGATTTCAGAAACTCGCGACGCTTGATCTGGGTCATGGGTTGTCTCCTCGGTGGTGATCGCAACAAAAAGTGGGCGGCGATTGCATGAACGCCGCCTCGGGGAAAAGATCGGCCGACTCGGTCGACCGTTCATCCGCAGGGATCAAGCCGTCGGCAGGCGTTGCCCGCTGGCGGCGTCGAATACATGGATGGACGCGCTGTCGGGCGCCAGCACGATCTGGTCGCCGGGCTTGAAGGTGTGGCGCTCCCGAAAGATCGCGTTCAGAGGACCGGCCGCGCTCCTGGCATAGATCTGGGTGTCGGCGCCAGTGGGTTCGACCACCACCACCTCGGCCGGGATGCCCGCGCTGCCCAGGGTCAGGTGCTCGGGGCGAATGCCGAAAATGACCGACTGGCCGGCACTGGCGCGCAGCCCGGAGACAGGAATCATCGAGCTGCCGTCGAGCTGGATGCTGACGCCATCGCCGCCAACCTGCCCCTTGAGCATGTTCATCGCGGGCGAACCGATGAAGCCGGCCACGAAGGTGTTGGCAGGACGATCGTAGAGTTCGAGCGGCGTGCCCATCTGCTCGACGATGCCGTCGTGCATCACCACGATCTTGTCGGCCATGGTCATGGCCTCGATCTGGTCATGGGTCACGTAGACCGACGTGGTGCGCAGCCGCTGGTGCAGTTCCTTGATCTCGGTGCGCATCTGGACGCGCAATTTGGCGTCCAGGTTGGACAAGGGCTCGTCGAAGAGAAAGACCTGGGGCTTGCGAACAATGGCGCGCCCCATCGCGACCCGCTGGCGCTGGCCGCCCGAGAGCTGCCGAGGATAGCGGTCGAGCAGCGGGGTGAGACCCAGGATGCGCGCGGCGTCCTGTACCCGGCGATCGATCTCGCTGGCCTGCGCCTTGGCCAGCTTCAGGCTGAAGGCCATGTTGTCGTAGACCTTCATGTGCGGATAGAGCGCGTAGTTCTGGAACACCATCGCGATGTCGCGCTCCTTGGGAGCCACGTCATTGACCACCCGCCCACCGATCTCGATGGTGCCGCCAGAAATCTCTTCGAGACCGGCGATCATCCGCAGCAGCGTCGACTTGCCGCAGCCCGAAGGCCCTACCAGCACACAGAATTCGCCATCGGCGATGGCGACTTCGACACCCTTGATGACGTGGGTTTCCCCGAAGTACTTCTGCACGCCCCTGATTGCCACTTCAGCCATGGAATCCCTGCTCGGCTCTCTTGTTCGTTATCGGGCGCCGGTGTCTCCTCCGGCTCATCGCGCGGATTATGCCGCAGAACGAACGATTGCAAAGGGATCCCGGATTCGGGGCTCGAGAAGGCGTCCCTTGCGGGCGCGCACGCCCGCCCAGGCCTCCAGCTCGCGCGCGCTGAAGTCCCTGGCCACCGCCTTGGCGCCGCGGCCGACCCCGGAGATGACCACGCCGGCGGCGCCGAACACCAGCGCCTGGCGCAGGGACTCATCCGGCTCCAGTGCCATCAGCGCGGTGCCGCGCCCGCCATTGCGCAGGGCCTTGACCTGGTCCAGGCCGAACACCAGCGCCCGCCCCTCCCCGGACAGGCACAGCACCCGGTCCTTGCCCGGTCCGAAGAGCACCGGGCGCAGAGGCTCGTCGCCGTCGTCCAGCGTCAGGAAGGTCTTGCCCTGGCGGTTGCGTCCGATCAGGTCGGCCGCCTGGCAGGCAAGCCCGTTGCCCAGCCGTGTGGCGAGCAGAACGCCCGACTGGGCGCTGGCGGCGAACACATGATCGAGGCGGCTGCCGGACTCGAGCTCGACCAGGCTGGTGATCGGCACGCCGTCGCCGCGCGCCGATGGCAGCAGCGACACCGCGACCGAGTGGACCCGGCCGCGGCTGGACACGCCGAAGAGGTGGTCGGTGGTGCTGACCTCGTGGGCGCCGTCCAGGCCGTCGCCCGCCTTGAAGGTGAACAGCGAGGCGTCGTGGCCATGACCCTGGCGGGCCCGGACCCAGCCCTTCTTCGAGACAATCACGGTCACCGGTTCATCGAGCACCCGCACCTCGAGCACCGCGCGTCGCGACTCCTCGATCAGGGTGCGGCGATCGTCGCCGAACTGCTTGGCGTCCTGCTCGATCTCGCGCACCACCTGCCGGCGCATCGCCGCGGGGCTCGCCAGCAGCGCCTGCAGTGCATCGCGGCGCTGCGTCAGTTCGGCCAGTTCGGACTCGATCCGCAGGGTCTCCAGACGAGCCAGCTGACGCAGCCGGATCTCGAGGATGTCGGTCACCTGCCGCTCGCTCAGGCCGAAGCGCGCCACCAGCGCGGCCTTGGGATCGTCGGACTCGCGGATGATCCGGATCACCTCGTCCAGGTGCAGCAGGATGAGCTGGCGGCCTTCCAGGATGTGGATGCGGTCATCGACCTGCGCCAGCCGGTGGCGGGTTCGACGGGTGACGGTGTCGAGCCGGAAATCGGCCCACTCGCGCAGCACCGCGACCAGGCCCTTCTGGCGCGGGCGTCCGTCCAGGCCCACGCAGACCAGATTGACCGCGAGGTTGCTCTCGAGGCTGGTGTGGGTCAGCAGCACCGCCAGCAGATCCTGCTGCGCGATGCGCGCGGTGCGGGGCTCGAAGACCAGGCGCACCGGCGCCTCGCGCCCGGATTCGTCGCGCACCGCATCGAGCACGCCCAGCACCGTCTGACGAACCTGGAGCTGTTCGGGACTGAGCGCCTTCTTGCCGGCGCGGATCTTCGGATTGGTGAGCTCCTCGATTTCCTCGAGGACCTTCTGGGAGGAGACGCCATGGGGCAGCTCACGGATCACCAGCTGCCACTGGCCGCGCGCGAGGTCCTCGAACACATGGCGCGCGCGCAGGCGGATCGAACCGCGTCCGCCGGCATAGATGTCGCGCAGTTCGGCGGCCGACGAGATGATCTGGCCGCCACCGGGGAAATCGGGTCCTGGCACCAGCGCGAGCAGGCGATCGAGCCCGGTGTCGGGATCGCGCACCATCTGCGCCGCGGCGGCGGCAATCTCGCGCAGGTTGTGCGGCGGAATCTCGGTGGCCAGCCCGACCGCGATGCCCGAGGCGCCGTTGAGCAGCATCATCGGCAGCCGCGCCGGCAGTTGGCGCGGCTCCTGGGCCGAGCCGTCGTAGTTGGGAATGAAGTCGACCGTGCCTTCGCCGATCTCGTCGAGCAGCAGGCGCGCGAAGCGGGTGAGCCGCGCCTCGGTGTAGCGCATCGCCGCCGCGCCGTCGCCATCGCGCGACCCGAAGTTGCCCTGGCCGTCGATCAGCGGATAGCGCAGCGTGAAATCCTGGGCCATGCGCACCAGCGCGTCGTAGGCCGCGGTGTCGCCGTGGGGATGGAAGCGACCCAGCACATCGCCCACCACCCGCGCCGACTTAACCGGCTTGGCGGTGGCCGCCAGGCCCATCTCGTTCATCGCGTGCAGGATGCGCCGCTGCACCGGCTTCTGGCCGTCACAGACATCGGGCAGCGCGCGTCCCTTGACCACCGAGACCGCGTAATCGAGATAGGCGCGTTCGGCGTAATCGGCGAGCGTGAGGGTCTCGCCGGCCCCGGGCGCCGGCAGGTTCGAGAACAGGTCCTCGGTCATCAGATGTCCACCTCGGCCTCGTTGCCGCGCTCTTCGAGCCACGCGCGGCGCGCCGCCGCCTCGCCCTTGCCCATCATCATGGTGAAGCGGTCGACGGTGGCCAGGCGACCCGGGTCACCCAGGGCCACCGGCAGCAGCCGCCGGGTGTCCGGGTTCATCGTCGTCTCCCACAATTGCTCGGCGCTCATCTCGCCCAGCCCCTTGAAGCGAGAGATGCTCCAGGCGCCGTCGCGCACGCCTTCCTTGCGCAGCCGGTCCTCGGCGTGGCGCAACTCGGCATCGTCCAGGCAATAGAGCTTGCGCAGCGGCCGCCGGCCCTGGGCGGGGACATCGATCCGGAACAGCGGCGGGCGGGCGATGCAGATGTGTCCGCGCTCGATCAGGCGCGGGAAATGGCGGAAGAACAGCGTGAGCAGCAGCACCTGGATGTGCGCGCCGTCGACATCGGCGTCGGAGAGGATGCAGATGCGCCCATAGCGCAGGCGCGACAGGTCCGGCTCGTCGCCCGCGCCGTGCGGATCGACTCCGATCGCCACCGCAATGTCGTGGATCTCGTTGTTGGCGAACAGCCGGTCGCGTTCGGTCTCCCAGGAGTTGAGCACCTTGCCGCGCAGCGGCAGGATCGCCTGGAACTCCTTGTCGCGGCCTTGCTTGGCCGAGCCGCCGGCCGAGTCGCCCTCGACCAGAAAGATCTCGTTGCGGGTCAGGTCGGTCGACTCGCAGTCGGTGAGCTTGCCGGGCAGCACCGCCACGCCGGACCCCTTGCGCTTCTCGACCCGCTGGGCCGCGCGGTTGCGGGCCTGGGCCTGACGGATCACCAGGTCGGCCAGGCGCCGGCCGAGGTCGACATGCTGGTTCAGCCACAACTCGAGTTGCGGGCGCACCAGCGAGGACACCAGGCGCAGCGCATCACGCGAATTGAGCCGCTCCTTGATCTGCCCCTGGAACTGCGGGTCGAGAACCTTGGCCGACAGCACGAAACTGGCGCGCGCGAACGCATCCTCGGGCAGCAGCTTGACGCCCTTGGGCTGCAGGCCGTGCAGTTCGATGAACGAGCGCACCGCACCGAACACCCCGTCGCGCAGCCCCGACTCGTGGGTGCCGCCGGCGGTGGTGGGGATCAGGTTCACATACGACTCGCGCACCAGCGGGCCGTCCTCGGTCCAGGCGATCACCCAGTGCGCGCCCTCGCCTTCGGCAAAG
Organism: uncultured beta proteobacterium; assembly: GCA_903934295.1. Lineage (GTDB taxonomy): Bacteria > Pseudomonadota > Gammaproteobacteria > Burkholderiales > Burkholderiaceae_E > Quisquiliibacterium. The sequence continues at coordinate 95,682 of CAIZNI010000013.1, read as the reverse complement.
GTGTCGTGGCCAACCGGGTACGACTGCTCGCCTTCGAGCAGCGGAATCAGCGGCTCGGCCGAGCCGCCCTGCGCCAGGGTCTGCGACAGGTAGCCGCGCAGGCCTTCGTCGTATTTCCAGCTCAGTTCGCGCGCGGCGCGCACGTCGCTGAAATTCACCCGGACACCCGGCAACAGCACCGCCTTGGACTGGAGCAGGCGGGTCAGATCGGTCTGCGAGATCAGCGGCGAGTCGAAGTAGCGGGGGTCGGGGGTGCAGCGCACCCGCGTGCCGCTGCGCCGGTCGGTGCGGGTGGCTGGGCGCGAGGCCAGCGGCTGCACCACGTCGCCGCCGGCGAACACGATGTCGTGGACCGCGCCGTCGCGCCAGACCGTCACCGCCAGCCGGCTGCACCGCGCATTGGTGACCGACACGCCGACCCCGTGCAGGCCGCCGGAAAAGCTGTAGGCGCCGCCCGACTGCTTGTCGAACTTGCCCCCGGCGTGCAGCCGGGTGAAGACGATCTCGACCACCGGCACCTGTTCTTCCGGGTGCAGCCCGACCGGGATGCCGCGGCCGTCGTCTTCGACGGTGATGGAACCGTCGTCCTCGAGTCGCACCGAGATCTCGCGGCAGGCGCCGGCGAGTGCCTCGTCGGCGGCGTTGTCGATCACCTCCTGGACGATGTGCAGCGGGCTTTCGGTGCGGGTGTACATGCCCGGCCGCTGGCGGACCGGTTCGAGTCCCTTCAGGACCCGGATCGAGGATTCGCTGTAATCGCCCTTGCGTGTGGCCATGTCGCTGCGGTGGTTGGGAGGAACGGTCCGCGCCGTCGGCGGGCCGGGGGGCAATTGTACCGGTGCGCGACCGGGTGCCCGCGCCTCAGATGCCGACCTGGGCGCCGAGTTCGACCACCCGGTTGGGCGGCAGGTTGAAGTAGCTGGCCACGCTCGCGCTGTTCTGCAGCATCCAGCCGAACAGCGAGCGCCGCCAGCCGAACACACCCCGGCGCGACACCGATACCACCGTCGGCTTGCTGGTGAAGAACGAGGTCGTCTCGACTGCCAGTTGCAGGCCCCGGCGGGCCGCCAGGCGCAGCAGCAGTTCGATGTCCGGGTCCTCGCGGAAACCGAAGTGGGCAATCAGGCGGATGATGCCGTTGGCCCCGCGCTGGATCTCCACCCGATCATCGTCGCGCACCCGCGGCACATCGTCGAATTCGACGGTGAGAAACACGGTGGTCTCATGCACCACATGGTTGTGCTTCAGGTTGTGCAGGAAAGCCGCCGGACAGCCGCCGCGCGACGAACTGAAGAACACCGCATGGCCCGGCACCCGGGGCACGTCATCGAGCGGCAGGCTCAGCCCGTCGTCCAGCGCGTGCGCGCCGGCCTCCTTCTTGGCGCGCAGGATGTCGGTGCCGCGGCGCCAGGTGGTCAGCACGGTGAACACCACCGCCGCCAGCGCCAGCGGAAACCAGCCGCCGTCCAGGACCTTGGAAGCATTGCTGGCGAAGAAAAAAAGCTCGATCGCCGCCAGCACCAGGAACAGCGGCCACAGCGCGCGGCGCGCGCCGTTGGTGAAGCCCAGCGCCACCAGCAGGATCACGCTGGACAGGAAGAGATCGCCGGCCACCGCGATGCCGTAGGCCGCGGCCAGGCTGTCGGAATTGCGGAACCCGATCACCAGCAGGATGACCAGGATCAGCAGGCCCCAGTTCACCAGGGGAATGTAGACCTGACCGCGCGCGGTGTCGGAGGTGTGGTGCACGCGCAGGCGCGGCAGGAAATTGAGGCGCGAGGCCTGCTGGGTGGCGGAAAAGGCGCCGGAAATCACCGCCTGCGACGCGATGACCGTGGCCGCCATCGCGAGCAGCACCAGGGGCAGCAGCAACCCGGGCGGCGCCAGCAGATAGAAGGGATTGCGCACCGCCTCGGGATCGCGCAGCACCAGCGCACCCTGGCCAAAGTAATTGATCATCAGCGCCGGAAACACCATCGCAAACCAGGCAATGCGCACTGGACGGGGACCGAAATGACCCATGTCGGCATAGAGCGCCTCGGCCCCGGTCAGGCAGAGAAAAACCGCCGCGCTGGCGAGAAAGGCCCAGCCCGGATGCTCGACGATGAATCGCAGCGCATGCACCGGCGACAGCGCCTGGAGAATGTGCGGGGTCTGGATGATGCTGGCCAGCCCGAGACCGGCCAGCGCAAGAAACCAGACGATCATGATCGGGCCGAAGAAGGCGCCGACGGCCGCAGTGCCGCGGCGTTGAATGCTGAACAGACCGATCAGCACCGCCAGCGCGATCGGCACCACGAAATGCTCCGCACCCGGGATCGCGACCGAGATGCCCTCGACAGCCGACAACACCGAAATGGCCGGCGTGATCACCGCATCGCCGTAAAAGAGCGACACGGAGAACGCACCCATCACGGTGACCAGCCACAGCAACGACGGCCGATGGCGCACGATGTTGGCTGCCCAGGACAGCAGCGCCAGCACACCGCCCTCGCCGCGATTGTCGAAGCGCAGCATCACCACCACGTACTTCAGCGACACGATGAGGGTGACCGCCCAGAACATCATCGAGAGCACCGCGAACACGTTCTCGGCAGTCAGCGGAATGCCGTGCTTGCCGCTGAACGCTTCACGAAACGCATAGAGCGGGCTGGTGCCGATGTCGCCGTAGACGACGCCGATCGCCGCCAGTGTCGTCGCGCCCAGTGCCCGCTTGCCGGAGGTCTCGCTCATGGCTGCGGAGTGTAACAGTGCAGTGCAGCAAAAATCGGCGCCGGCGCAACGGCAGTCGATCCAGGCTCCTGTGAAAACGGCCCTGTCACCCTTCGGTGACGGGGCCGCTCAGGCCGGGTCGGGCCCGCGTCCTCAGTCGTGCTTGAAGAGGTCGACGTCCTTGGTCTCGCGCACGAACAGCATGCCGATCACGAAGGTGACGAGCGCGATGGCGATCGGGTACCACAGCCCGTTGTACAGGTTGCCGGTCTGCGCCACGATGACCAGCGAGGTGGCCGGCAGCAGCCCGCCGAACCAGCCGTTGCCGATGTGGTACGGCAGGCTCATCGAGGTGTGGCGGCTCCGGGTCGGGAACATCTCCACCAGCATGGCCGCGATCGGACCGCAGACCATGGTCACGTAGATCATCAGCAGCGTGAGGATCGCCACGATCAGCGGCTTGTTCACCTTCGCCGGATCGGCCTTGGTCGGGTAACCGGCTTCCCTGAGAACGATGCTGACCGCCTGCTTGAACTGCGCGTCGAGCGTCCTGGCCTCATCGGCCGGCAGGCCCGCCGATGAGAAAGAGACGATCGACCTGTCACCGATGGAGATCATCGCCGGGCCGGCGCCCGCCACGTTCTCGTAACTGACCGCGTTTGCCGACAGCACCTGCTTGGCAATGTCGCAGGAACTGGTGAACTTGGCGGTACCGGTCGGGTTGAACTGGAAAGAGCACTCCTTCGGATCGGCGGTCACCGTCACCTTGTTCTTGGCCTGGGCCGCGGCAAGATCGGGATTGGCCGCCTCGGTCAACGCCTTGAACAGCGGGAAGTAGGTCAGCGCGGCGATCAGACAGCCGGCCATGATGATCGGCTTGCGGCCGATGCGGTCGGACAGCGTGCCGAACACGATGAAGAAGGGCGTGCCGATGATCAGCGAGATCGCGATCAGGAGGTTGGCGGTGGCGCCGTCGACCTTGAGCGCGCCGGTCAGAAAGAACAGCGTGTAGAACTGCCCGGTGTACCAGACCACGGCCTGGCCGGCGGTCAGACCGACCAGCGCGAGGATGACGAGCTTCAGGTTCTTCCATTGGCCGAACGACTCGGTCAGCGACGCCTTCGAGGTCTTGCCCTCTTCCTTCATTTTCCGAAAGGCGGGCGACTCGTTCATGCTCAGCCGAATCCAGACCGAGATGCCGAGCAGGACGATCGACACCAGGAACGGAATCCGCCAGCCCCAGTCGGCGAATGCGGCCTCACCGATCGCCGAGCGCACACCCAGAATCACCAGCAGCGACAGGAGAAGTCCCAGTGTCGCGGTGGTCTGGATCCAGGCGGTGAAGGCACCCCGCTTGCCGTGCGGCGCGTGCTCGGCGACACAGGTCGCGGCGCCGCCGTATTCGCCGCCCAGCGCCAGGCCCTGCAGCAGGCGCAGGATGATCAGGATCACCGGCGCGGCAATGCCGATCGAGGCGTAGTTGGGCAGCACGCCGACGATGAAGGTCGACACGCCCATGATCAGGAGGGTGACCAGGAAGGTGTACTTGCGTCCGATCATGTCGCCAAGCCGCCCGAACACCAGCGCGCCGAAGGGACGGACGATGAAGCCGGCGCCGAAGGTCAGCAGCGAAAAGAGGGTGCGCGACGCCGGGTCGAGCGCGGAAAAGAACTGATTGCCGATGATGACGGCGAGCGTGCCGTACAGGTAGAAGTTGTACCACTCGAAGACGGTGCCCAGCGACGACGCGAAGATGACTTTCTTTTCTTCGGCGGTCATCGCCTGCGACCCGTTCGCGCTGGCGCTGCTGACTGTTGACGGCATTGACACTCCCCCTCAGGAATTGGCGGCCGGCATCCGGCTCCGAGGGGGAGTCAGCCGGGGGGCGCTGACGCCTTCTTGAGGCGAAACTGACAATCTAGACCCAGGCCTGCAACACGTAGTCGTACACCGCCTGCCCGTTCATCAGATCGACGCGCTGCAGCGCGATCCGCAGGCCCTCGGCGGTGCGCAGCAGCGTGTGCCGGTAGGTGCCGCCGAAATGGCGCACCGTGTCGCGGCGCAACTCCATCATCTGGAAACGCGAGCAGACCTCGATGCGCTCGTCGCTCACCGATTCGAGCACCACATTGCCGATCAAATGACTGGTGCCCCACATCGGCGCCTGCGACCAGGCGTTCGGATGGGTCAGCCGGCCCATGCGGATCTCCATGATCAGCTTGTCCTCGGCGAAGATCGAGGGCTGGCCGACCCAGTCGGTCTGCTCCTGGGCGATCGGCATCCAGTAGACACCGTCGGGCGTGAACAGGTCGATCCACTGCTGCCAGCACTTGGCATCGAGCAGCGCCGCCTGCCGGAACAGCAGTCCCTCGACCGCCAGGCGCAGGTCCCCGCCCGCATCGGCCATCGCCGGCACGTACTGCGTGCCCTGGATCGCCGGCCGGCCGCGGCCGCTGTGATCGGGTGCGATCGACTCGGCGCCGGTCATCGACTCGATAGCGTTGATCACCACGCCGCCGTCAAGCGCCTTGCCCACCGTGGTGGATGCGGCGCCGGCGAGGGGTGTGGAAGCGGCGCCGGCGGTGGCGCCGGAAGCGTGCGGATCATGCATCGGTGGACTCCGTCGTGGGGTCATCGGACAGGTAGTCGGACCACGCCCGGAACTGGTTTCGCATCACGACTTCCGAGGTGCCGTTGTTCGACATCAGGACGCCGTCGACTTCGGTGTCGCCGCCCATGTTGCGGTGCAGGCTGACCCATTCGCCGCCGCGCGACTGCAGGCCCCACTGCGCCTTGGTCCAGTTCTCGAGGTCGTCGGCATTGATCGGAGTGGCCGGTGAGTTGACCAGGTTGAAATACCACATCGAACGGCGATAGATCGCCTCGGGCGCGCCCTTGAGCCGGAAGTGCCAGATCTCGGAGAGGGTTCGGTCCGCAGCCAGCGGACGCAGACAGCGCAGCTGCTGCAGCGGCGACTGAACCGAGAGATAGGGGTACACCAGCACGTGGTGAATGTTGCGCGACAGGAACTCCTCGGCCTTCTGCGCGCCATAGGCCTCGCGCAGCTGCGCCTCGTGCTCGAGCGTGTCGGCGTCGGTGGGACGCAATCCCATGTAGCCCTTCAGGATGCCGTGACCATGCGGGAAGTTCACCGTCTGCACGCTGTCCCACTGGTCGAAGCTGGAGGCGAAGGTGGACAGGTAATGAAAGTGCAGCGGCGGCGTCGCGCCTTCGGCCCTGACCCGCTGCTCGACCCGGCGTGCCGGCACGCCGGTCGACTGATGGGTGACCGACGGGTGCAAGGCGTCGAGCTGGTTCTCCATGAAGAACTTCCAGTTCGAGTGCTGCATGACCCGATGGCAGTGCGGCACGATCTCGACCTCGCCCACCGGCGAGCGGTCGCACATGTCGTCGAAGGCGACCCGGGCCTCGCCCAGAAACTCGAGCAGCCCGGGGCCCTCGGCCACCAGACTGGCGAACACGAAGCCGCGATAGCTGTCGACGCGCGCCGCGGCCTTCACATTGCAATCCGGATTGTCCCGCGTGAGCCGGGTGCCCTCGTAGCCCTTGGCCAGGGGGAGCGCACGCAGCTTGCCATCGAGATGGAAGGACCAGGCATGGTAGGAGCAGACGAAACCGTTGCCGGTGTTGCCGCTCTGGTTGCCGCACAGCTCGACACCGCGATGGGGGCAGCGGTTGTAGAGCACCCGGATCGAGGCGTCGCGGTCGCGCACCATGATCATCGGCTGGCGGCCGATGTTCAACGTGTGGTAGTCGCCGGTGCGCGGGACCTGGCTTTCGTGTCCGCAGTACACCCAGGTGCGCTCGAAGATGCGTTCCATCTCGAGATCGAAGATCGCCGGGTCGGTGTAGACGCTGCGATGCACGCGGTCGGGCTCGATCAGTTCCTGCAGGTTCATTTCGCGGATTCTCCTGGACGCCGGGAGTCTGATCGTAAGCGGCATCCGCCCTCCCGTGCCATGATTATCCGATCCTGATCCATAACTTCTGATCATGCCATCTCTCACCGTCCGCCTTCGCCACCCGTGCGCCATCCGGAGGCGCCATGGATGAGCGCCAGCACCTGTCGCGACTCCATCACCTGGTGGCCGCCGCCCGCTTCGGCAGCCTCACCGACGCCGCCGCCCACCTGGGCTTGTCGCAGCCGGCACTGTCCAAGAGCATCCGCGCGCTGGAGGCCGCAGTGGGCGTGCCGGTGCTGATCCGCAGCCGGCTGGGGGTGACCCCGACGCCGGCGGGCGAGACCCTGATCGCGCACGGCCGGGTGATCGAGCAGGCCCTGCACCAGGCTACCCAGGACGTCGCCCGCCTGCGCGACGCGCAGCGCCAGCAGCTGGTGATCGGTTGCGGCCCGTCGGAGGCGGTGCGCCTGCTGCCGGCCGCGCTGGCCCTGCTGCACCAGACCCACCCGCAGATCCGGGTCACGGTGCTGTACGGACTGAACGAGGCGCTGATGCCCATGGTGCGCAGCGCCGAGGTGGAGTTCGCGCTGTCGTCGGTGCCACGCACCGCATCCGATCCGGACCTCGCCCACGAGGCGCTGCTGGGCGATCGCGCAGCGGTGATCGCCCGCACCGGCCACCCCCTGTCGGCGCGGCGCCAGGTCCGGCCGGCCGATCTGCTGCAGGCGCGCTGGATCCTGGCACGGCGTCAGGAACTGGAGCGCCGCGCGCTCGACGAACTGCTGCTCAACGCCGGCCTGCGCCCGGTCGAGGCGGAGGTCGAAACCACCTCGGCCGAACTGATGAAGAGCGTGGTCATGCACAGCGACCTGCTCACCTTCCTGCCGCGCGAGCTGATGCACTGGGAGGAGCGCGCGGGACTGCTGTGCGCGCTGCCGGTGGCCGCGCCGCAGTGGGCAAGGTCGGTCGGGATCACCCGGTTGCGTCGGGCTCGGCTGCGCCCGGCCGCCGCCGCGCTGGCGGGCGCGCTGCGCGAGGCGGCCCGGCCGGGCAACCGGCGCTGAACGGGTCCGGGGACGATCCCCTCATCAGCCGACGGCCGATCGGCGGCTCAGGCGCCCAGGTAGCGGGTCCACAGCGAGCGGTCCTCGTCGAGCGCCCGCGAGCTGCCCTGCCAGACCACGCTGCCGCGCTCCAGGATCAGGTGGCGGTCGGCCACGTCGACCAGCCGGTTCACATACTTGTCGATCACCAGGATGGTCTGCCCGGCTTCGCGCAGCAGGCGCAGGCAGCGCCAGATTTCCTCGCGGATCAGCGGCGCGAGACCCTCGGTGGCTTCATCCAGGATCAGTAGCCGCGGATTGGTGACCAGCGCGCGGCCGATTGCCAGCATCTGCTGCTCGCCACCCGACAGCTGATTGCCCAGGTTGCGGCGCCGCTCGGCCAGACGCGGGAAGAGCTCGTACACCCGTTGCGGGGTCCAGGGCACGCCCGCCCCGCCGCGCTGGGCGACGAAAGCCGTCAGGTGCTCATCGACGCTCAGGTTCGGAAACACCTGCCGGCCTTCGGGCACGATCGCCAGCCCCAGCCGGGCGATCCGGTCGGGCGTCAGCCCGCGGACCTCGCGACCGGCGAACACGACGCTGCCGGCCCGCGCCGCGACCAGGCCGAAGATCGATCGCACCAGCGTGGTCTTGCCCATGCCGTTGCGCCCGAGCAGTCCGATGACCTCGCCGGCGTACACCTCGACATCGATGCCGAACAGCACCTGGCTGGCGCCATAGGCCGTCTCCAGCCCGGCGACCCGCAGCAGGGGCGACGCGCCGGCGCTCATCGGTGAACCTCGTCGCCCAGGTAGGCGGTGATGACCGCAGGGTCGCTGCGCACCGCCTGCGGATCGCCGCTGGCGATGACCCGACCGCTGACCAGCACCGAGACCCGGTCAGCGAGACGGAAAACCGCGTCCACATCATGCTCGACCAGCAGCAGGGTGGTGCGGCCGCGCAGCCGCGCGATCAGTTCGATCATTCGGGCCGACTCCTGCGGCCCGGTCCCGGCCATCGGCTCATCGAGCAGCAACAGCCGCGGGCGGGTGGCCAGCGCGAGCCCGACCTCGAGCGCGCGCTGCTCACCGTGCGACAGCGAACCGGCGGGCGAATCGGCGCGGGCGGCCAGCCCGATGTCATCGAGCACGACACGCGCCTCGTCGAACAGCGCCGTCTCGCGGGCGACCGCGCGCCAGAACGAGAGGCTGGAGCCGCTGCGCGCCTGCACCGCCAGCGCGAGGTTGTCGAGCACGCTGAAACTCTTGAACAGGCGGGTGATCTGGTAGGAACGCGCAAGCCCGAGCCGCACCCGGCGGTGTTGCGACAGGTCGGTGATGTCGCGGCCGGCCAGCAGCAGACGGCCGCGATCGGGCTTCAGGCTGCCCGACAATTGTGCGATCAGGCTGGTCTTGCCGGCGCCGTTGGGACCGATGAGGGCGTGGATCTCGCCCTCGCGCACATCGAGGTTCACCTCGTCGGTCGCGACCACGCCACCGAACTGCTTGCACAGTCCGCGGACCGCGAGCAGCGGCTCAGCGGGCATCGGTGTCGTCCCGGGCCGCGGCGGGGCGGCGACGGCGCAGCAGACCGACCAGCCCATGGGGGGCGAACAGCACGATCGCCAGCAGCACCCAGCCGACCGGGAACTGCCAGTGCACCGTGTAGGCCGACAGCACCTCCTCGAGGATCAGCAGTGCGGCTGCGCCCAGGACCCCGCCCCACAGCGTGCCCACACCGCCCAGGATCACCATCACCATGAGCGTGCCCGACTGGGCCCAGTTCAGCACATTCGGATTGACGTAGTTCTGCTGGTTGACCATCAGGGCGCCGGCCAGGCCGCCCAGCGCGCCGCCGATCATGAACAGGATGAGCTTGAAGCGAAAGGTGGCGAAGCCGATCGCCTCGGCGCGCTCGTCGTCGTCGCGCATCGCCAGCACCACCCGGCCGAAGCGCGAGGCCATCAGCCGATGCACCAGCAGCAGGGTGGCCGCCAGGCAGGCGAGCACCACGAAATAGAAGGTCAGGTCGTCCTTCAGGTTCAGGCCGAAGCCGAAATCCGAGCGCTGGCGGATGTTCAGCCCCTCGTCGCCGCCGTAGGCCTTCACCGAGTTGACCAGGTAGAAGAGCATCTGGGCGAAGGCGAGCGTGATCATGATGAAGTAGACGCCGCGGGTGCGCAGCGACACCGCGCCGATCAGGGCGGCGGCCAGCGCCGCCACGCCCATCGCGACCGCGAAGCCGATCCAGCCGTTGCTCACGCCCTCGGTGATCAGGATGCCTACCGCATAGGCACCGATGCCGAAGAAGGCGGCATGCCCGAAGGAAACCAGTCCGCCGTAGCCGAGGATGAGGTTCAGGCTGGTCGCGGCGATGCCGTAGATGAGGATGCGGCTGGCCACGCTGATGTAGAAGCCCGCGTCGAGTGCGCGCATCGCAAACGGAAAGGCCAGCGCCAGCACCGCCAGCACGACCAGTCCGGGGACGGCCGCGCCGCGGCCGGACTCGAGGGGCGCCACCTCAGCCCCGCGCCGGGAAAAGGCCCTGCGGCCGGACGAACAGCACGATCGCCATCAGCAGGTAGACCATGATCGAGGCGACCGCCGGCCCGGCCGCGCTGGCGAACTGGGGCGGCAGGAACTCGCGGAACAGGTGCGGCAGCAGGGTCCGCCCGAGTGTGTCGACGAAGCCCACCAGCAACGAGCCCACCAGCGCGCCGCGGATCGAGCCAATGCCCCCGATCACGATGACGACGAAGGCCAGGATCAGGATGCCCTCCCCCATGCCCACCTGCACCGCGAGCAGCGGGCCGAGCATCGCGCCGGCGACCGCGCACAGCGCCGCCCCGATGCCGAAGACCACGGTGAACAGGCGGCGGATGTCGATGCCCATCGCCATGGCCATCTCGCGGTGCGAGGCGCCGGCGCGCACCCAGGCGCCCATCCGGGTGCGGGTCACCAGAAGGTAGAGCAGCAGCGCGAGCGCGAGGCCGACCGCGATGATCAGCAGGCGGTAGGCCGGATAGAGCAGGCCGGGCAGCAGTTCGACCGGTCCGGACAGCGCGGCTGGGGCCGACAACGGCAGGTCGGAACCCCAGATCATGCGCACGCCCTCGTTGATGATGAGGATCAGCGCGAAGGTGGCCAGCACCTGCGCCAGGTGATCGCGGGCGTAGAGCGTTCGCAGCAGGGTGGCCTCGAGCAGCATGCCGAAGGCGGCCGCCGCCGGAATGGCGAGCAGCACGCCCAGCCAGAACGACCCGGTGAGCTCGACCAGCCAGGCCGCCAGGAACGCACCCACCATGTAGAGCGAGCCGTGGGCCAGGTTGATCATGTCCATGATGCCGAAGACCAGCGTGAGGCCCGCGGCCAGCAGGAACAGCATCAACCCGAACTGCAGCCCGTTGAGGGACTGCTCGATCAGCAGCAGACCGGACACGTTCGGCCCGGCGTCACTTCATGCTGCAGTCCTGGACGTAGGCGTCACCGTGGTTCTTCAGGATCGGCTCGCCCAGCGACTTGTTGACCAGGCGGCCCTGGCTGTCCTTGCCCACCACCCGCAGGTAGTAGTTCTGGATCGGGTACTGGTTGGTGTTGAACTTGAAGTCGCCGCGCACCGACTGGAAACGGGCGGCCTTGAGCGCCTTGCGCACCGCGTCCTTGTCGTCGAGCTTGCCCTTGACGTCGCGCACCGCCGAGTCGATCAGCAGCGCGGAATCGTAGCCCTGCGCCGCGTAGACGGTGGGCAGGCGCTTGTATTCCTTCTCGAACTCGGCGACGAACTTGCGGTTGGCCGCGTTGGGCAGGTCGAGCGCCCAGTGCGCGGTGTCGAAGATGCCGAGCATGGCGTCACCCACCGGGCGGATGATGTCCTGGTCGGCGCCAAAACCGGGCTGCAGCAGCGTGATGTCGCGCGACAGACCGGCGCCCACGAACTGCTTGATGAAATTGATGCCCATGCCGCCGGGCAGGAAGGTGTAGAGCACATCGGGCTTGGCGGCACGCACCTCGGCCAGTTCGGCCGAGTAGTCGAGCTGGCCGAGCTTGGTGTAGACCTCGCCCGCGATCCGCCCCTTGTAGAAGCGCTTGAAGCCCGACAGCGAGTCCTTGCCGGCCTGGTAGTTCGGCGCGATCAGGTAGACGCTCTTGAAACCCTTGTTGGTCGCGTGCTGGCCAGCCGCCTCGTGGTAGGCGTCGTTGGGCCAGGAGACCGCGAAGAAATGCGGGTCGCAGTTCTTGCCGGCCAGCGGCGACGGCGCGGCATTGGGGCTGATGTAGAAGGTTTTCGACTCGAAGGCCTCGGGCACGCCGGCCAGCAGGATGTTCGAGAACACGACGCCGGTCATGAAATCAACGCGGTCGCGCTTGATGTTCTTCTCGAACAGCTGCTTGCCCACATCGGGCTTGAACTGGTCGTCGCCGATGATCACATCGGCCGGCAGCCCGCCGAGCTTGCCACCGTTGAGCTTGACCGCGAGCAGGAAGGCGTCGCGGATATCGACACCGAGCGCGGCCGAGGGGCCCGACAGCGTGCTGACGAAACCGACCTTGACCTTGTCGGCGGCGGCCGCAGGCGAGGCGGCCAGCAGGCAGGCCAGTGGCGCGGCAACAGCGGCAGCCAGGATCGAACGACGGGCAGCGGGCAGACGAAAACGGGACATTCCGGACACTCCAGGGTGGCTGTGATCAACCGCAGAAGTATGGCAGCAAGGCGTTCGGCTGGCCAATGGTGCGATCGAGCCCGATCACCGGGTGGGCGCGGTCCTTGACCTGGCGAGCGCGGCGATCCCGGCGCTGCTGCGCGGTGCCGCCGTGCTGCCCCGGATCACCAGCTCGAAAGGCAGGGTCTGAAACAGATTGACCGGTCGGCCCTCCAGGCGCGCGATCAGGTGCTGCGCGGCCGCCTGTCCGATCTCGACGATCGGCGTGCGAATGCTGGTCAGACCCGGCGTCTGGGTCGCGCCCAGATCGGTGTTGTCGACACCGGTGATCGAGAGGTCTTCGGGAATGCGGACCCCCGCCTCGCGGCACGCCAGCATCGCCCCGACCGCGAACACATCATTGGTCCCGATCACCACCGTGGGCGGCTCGTCCAGCGCCAGCAACTCGCGCATCATCGCGGCGGCGGCGTTCAGATCGATCGGCCCGTACCGGACACAGCGCTCGTCCAGTTCCAGGCCCGCCTGCGCGAGCGCCGAGCGAACGCCGATGCCGCGCTCGGTCGCCCGGTCGTTGCCCTCGGGTCGGGCGCTGAGCAGCCCGAATCGACGATGTCCCAGCGACACCAGATAACGGGTCATCTCGTAGGTCGCGGCCCGGTTGTCGAAGCCCACGCTCGGGTGCTGGCGCAAGGGATCGACGCCCCAGCTGAGCACATAAGGGCGGCCGTAGTCGGCCAGCAGCGCGAACAGCGTCGGGTCATGCGCCAGGCCGACGAAGAAGAAGGCATCGACCGCGTGGCTGATCAGTTGCGCGGTCACGCGCAGCTCGGACGGGAGGTCGTAGTGGTGCTCGGCCAGCACCAGCGAGTAGCCCTTGGGTTCGAGCACCGCCTGCATCGCGCTGGTGGTGCGCGCATAGAGCGCATAGTCGAACGAGGGAACGACCGCGCCGACCATGTGGCTGCGGTGAGAGCGCAGCGCGCGCGCCGCGCCGTGCGGCAGGTAGCGCAGCTTGGCCATCGCCTCGCGCACCGCGAGCAGCGTGTCGGGCTCGACCAGCAGGGGCGAGTTGATCACCCGCGAGACGGTGGCGGTGGAGACACCGGCAAGCCGTGCGACATCCTTGGCACGGGGCCGCTGGGTCTCGGGCACGCCACCGGCAGCGCCCGCCGGCGGCGGGGGCGCGCCCGGATCGTCGTCCGGCGGCCCAGCATCGATGTTGGAAAAGCCCCTGTTCACGACGTTGAATGTATTCGATTTCACCGCGGGCGTCCAAGGCCTGCCGACAGAACCAGGCATCCCAACCGCTTGTCGAAAAACACATTGGACACCCGTCCATGTAATCGAGTACATTTTCCAACGACCCCGCCGTCGACCCCGCCGTCACGAAGCGATGTTCGAGGGTCGCCCACCCAAAAAAACCGGAGACGACACCCCATGACCCGACGCACTCTCGAAGACCCCGCGACCCAGCCGGTGCGCCGTCGCGACGCCCTGCGTTACGGTTCGGCCCTCGGGCTGGCCGGCGTTGCCGGGCCCGCTTTCACCGGTCGCGCCCTGGCGCAGGCCGACGACCTGGCGCCCTACCGGAGCGCGCGCGTGAACTGGCGCCAGGCCGAAGGCGAGACCATCACCGTGATGGTGATTCCGGCCAGCTATTTCGAAAACCTGATCTCGCTGCAGCCGCAGTTCGAGGCCCTCACCGGCATCAAGCTGCGCTTCGAGAAGGTGCCCCCGGGCCAGATCCGCCAGAAGGCGCTGCTCGACCTGTCTTCGAAGACCGCCACCTACGCCACGCACGCGGCCGATCCGATGTACTACCCGCTCTACGTCGCGAACAAGTGGGTCGAGCCGCTGGACAAGTACCTGGCCGACGCCACCCTCTCCGACCCGGCCTGGTTCCGCTATGACGACATCATCAAGGCCTGGCGCGACGCCGACTCGGTGGACGGCAAGCCCTACGGCATTCCATTCGACGGCGAGGTCACGGTGCAGGTCTATCGCAAGGACCTGTATGCGGCCAAGGGCCTCAAGCCCGCCGACACCTACGACCAGCTGGTCGCCAACGCCCGGGCGCTGACCGACCCGGCGACCCGCCAGTACGGTCTGGCGATGCGCGGCTTCGCCGGCGCCGGCCAGAACATGTACATCTATCCGTCGCTGTTCCGGGGCTTCGGCGGCACCTGGATGCAGGGCGGCAACGTGGTGGTGAACTCGCCCGAGGCGGTGCGCGCGCTGACCTGGTATGTCGACACCCTGACCCAGTTCGCGCCGCCCGCAGTGCGCAACTGGAACTGGCCCGACATCGCCGACGCGTTCTCGCAGGGCACGGTGGCCACCTACCTGGACGCGCACTCCTCGGCAGCGGTGATCAACAATCCCGAGAAATCCAAGGTGGTCGGCAAGATCGCCTACGCGCGCTGGCCCAAGGGCCCCAACGGCAAGCGGGTCACCTCGATCTGGAACTGGGGCTTCCCGATCAACGCCGCCCTGACCGACAAGCAAAAGCGCGCGACCTGGCTGTTCATCGAATGGGCCACCTCGGCCGAGACCCAGGCGCGCACCTCCTGGAAGTTCGCCGGCCCGGCCAAGCGATCGGGCATCAACCGGATGTCGCTGTGGCGCTCGCCCGAGTTCGCCGCCGCCATGAAGGACGCGGGCGACAACTTCATCACGGCAGCGCTGGAATCGCTGGAGCAGGACACCGATGTCGACTGGCGCCCGCGGGTGCCGCAGTGGCCGGCGATCGGCGAGACGATGGCCACCGCGATCCAGTCGGCGCTGGTCGGCCAGAAGAAGCCCAAGGAGGCGCTGGACGAGGCGCAGACGCGCATCCAGCAGATCCTCAAGGGCTGATCCATGACCGCGGAGCGCCCGGCGCCGCGCAGCTTCGAGGCGCAGGAGCGCCGCTTCGCCCTGGCGCTGCTCGCGCCGGCGCTGGCGGTGCTGCTGCTCATCACCACTGCGCCGCTGGTGTACCTGGGCTGGACCAGCCTGCACCGGATCGACCTGGCGATGCCGTGGCTGTCCGGCTTTGCCGGGCTCGACAACTACGCCCGCCTGGGCGGCGATCCGCGGTTCTGGAATTCGCTGGCGCTCACCGGCGTCTACACCGTCTCGACGGTGGTGCTGCAGGTGGTGATCGGTCTGTCGCTGGCGCTGCTGGTGCTGCAGATTCCGCGCGGCCAGGGGCTGCTGCGGGTGGCGGCGATCCTGCCGATCGTGCTGGCACCGGTGGTGGTGGGCCTGTTCTGGCGCACGCTGGTGCTGGCGCCCGATTTCGGGCTGGTGGACATGGTCAGCCGGGCGCTGGGCCTGCCCGGCCAGAACTGGCTGGGTGATCCGCAACTCGCGCTGATCTCGGTGATCGCGATCCACACCTGGCAGTGGACCCCCTTCGCGTTCCTGGTGCTGCTGGCCACGCTGGCCACCCTGCCCCCGGATGTCTATGAGGCGGCGCGCCTGGATCGCGCCGGCGCCTGGCAGCGCTTCGTGCACATCACGCTGCCGCTGATCCGTCCGGCGGTGGTGATGGTGGTGATCCTGCGCATGATGACCGCGCTGTCGGCCTTCGCCGCCATCTTCGCGGCCACCGGGGGCGGGCCCGGCTCGGCCACCGAGATCCTGAACCTGTACGCCTACCGGACCTCGTTCACCGAGCTGAACCTGGGCTACGGCGCATCGCTGGCCATGGTCCTGCTGTCGATCACGATGGCCATCTCCTACCTGATGTTCCGTCTGCGAAAGGCACGCTCATGATCGCCACCCGACGAATCGCCCTGGCGGCGGTGGCGGGCGTGGGCCTGTCGGTGTGGGCGTTCCCGGTCATCTGGGCGCTGCTCACCTCGTTCAAGAGCGAGCGCGACGTGCTGGCCTACCCGCCGGTGCTCGTGTTCACCCCGACGCTGGACCACTACCGCGAGGTGCTGTTCGGCGCGTCGTCGATCCTGCCCAACCTGTGGTCGAGCCTGGTGGTGTCGACCGCGGCCACGGTGCTCACCCTGCTGTTCGCGATACCGGCCGCCTACGCGCTGGCGCGGCTGCGCTATCCGGGCAAACGGGCCTCCGGGTTCTATGTGCTGGCCACCCAGATGCTGCCGCCGGTGGGACTGATCATTCCCTACTACCTCGCGCTGCAGAAGGTCGGCGCGCTGGACACCTACACCGGCATGACCCTGATCTATCTCACCTTCTCGCTGCCGTTCGCCATCTGGCTGATGGTGTCCTACTTCGAGGACATCGCCTTCGAGATGGAGGAGGCCGCGCTGCTCGACCGGGCCGGACGGCTGCGCGCGCTCTGGTACGTGGTGCTGCCACAGGTGCGCGGCGGCATCGCGGTCACCACCGTCTTCGTGTTTCTCAATGCCTGGAATGAATTCATGTTCGCGGTCGTGCTGGGCGGCAACCGGGTGCGCCCGGTCACGGTCGCGATGTTCAATTTCATCTCGGTCGAGCAGACACAGTGGGCCAAGCTGGCCGCCGGCGCGATCGTGGCGATGGCACCGGTCATCCTGATCGGCCTGTTCGCACAACGACACATCGTCAAAGGACTCACCGTGGGCGCGGTCAAGGGCGGAGGACGGCGATGAGCGCCGTCAAGGGCGGAGGACGGCGATGAGCGCCGTCAAGGGCGGAGGACGGCGATGAGCGCGTCCGCAAGAATCGAACTCGGTGGCGTGGTCAAGCGCCATGGCGTGACCACGGTGCTGCACGGCATCGACCTGGCGATCGAACCCGGCGAGTTCTTCGTGCTGCTGGGGCCCTCGGGCTCGGGCAAGACGACCACGCTGCGCATCCTGGCCGGACTCGAGTCGGTCAGCGCGGGCCGGGTCGCCATGGACGGGCTCGATGTCACCACGCTGGAGCCCGGTGCGCGCGATGTCGCGATGGTGTTCCAGAGCTATGCGCTGTATCCGCACATGACGGTGGCGCAGAACATCGGGTTCCCGCTGAAGATGGTCGGCGCAACACCGAGCGCAATCGCGCAGGCGGTCGCGCAGGCCGCCGACCGGGTCGGGATCGGCCACCTGCTGGCCCGCACGCCCGGCCAGCTGTCCGGCGGGCAGCAGCAGCGCTGCGCGCTGGCGCGCGCGATCGTTCGCCAGCCGCGCCTGTTCCTGCTCGACGAGCCGCTGTCCAACCTCGACGCCAAGCTGCGTCTGGAAACCCGGCTCGAGTTGCACGCGCTGCAGCGCGCGCTCGGGGTGACCACCGTCTACGTCACCCACGACCAGGAGGAAGCGATGACCCTGGCCGACCGGATCGCGGTGTTCATGGACGGGCGCATCGTCCAGGTAGGCACGCCGCGCGAGGTGTTCGCCACCCCGCACACCGTGGCGGTCGCCGGCTTCATCGGCACGCCCCCGATGAACCTGCTCGAAGGCGCCTGGCAGGACGGCACGGTGACCGTGGCCGAGCATCCGCTCGCCGTCGGCCGCGCCAGCGCCGGCGCGCGCGCGGTGACGCTGGGCGTGCGGCCCGCCGACCTGCGCATTGGCGATCACGGTCTGCCCGCGCAGGTGGCGCGGGTCGAAGACCTCGGCGACAGCTGCATCGTCAGCTTCATCGCCAACGATCGAATGCTCAAGCTCAAGAGCGAGCGCCTGCCGGCCGTCCAGGAAGGACAGCCGGTGTTCCTGACTTTCGCCCCCGAGGCCGCGCACCTGTTCGACCGCGGCACCGGCGAGCGGCTCTGACCCTTCTTTGCAAACCCGACAGGCAACCACCATGAAAAACAACAAGCCGAATGTCGTGCTGATCCTGAACGACGACATGGGGTATTCCGACATCGGCTGCTACGGCGGCGAGATCGACACCCCCAACCTCGATCGGCTCGCGGCCGACGGACTGCGCTTCTCGCAGTTCTACAACACCGCGCGCTGCAGCCCCTCGCGTGCCTCGATGCTGACCGGGCTGCACCCGCACCAGACCGGCGTCGGCATCCTCACCTACGACTCCGGCCCCGAGGGCTATGCGGGCAACCTGAACCACCGCTGCGTGACCATCGCGCAGGCGCTCAAGACCAGCGGCTACCGCACCTACATGAGCGGCAAGTGGCACGTCGCGAGCAGCCTCACCCGACCCACCGACACCTGGCCGCTGCAGCGTGGCTTCGACGAGTTCTACGGCACGATCATCGGCGCCGGCAGCTTCTACGACCCCAACACGCTGACCCGCGGCAACGAGAACATCGAGCACGAGGCCAAGGCCGACCCGTCGTTCTTCTACACCGATGCCATCAGCGATCAGGCGGTGGCGTTCATCGACCAGCACCAGCAGAAAACCCCCGACACGCCCTTCTTCACCTACGTCGCCTACACCGCGCCGC
Organism: uncultured beta proteobacterium; assembly: GCA_903934295.1. GTDB lineage: Bacteria > Pseudomonadota > Gammaproteobacteria > Burkholderiales > Burkholderiaceae_E > Quisquiliibacterium. The sequence goes on along the minus strand of CAIZNI010000013.1, from coordinate 77,016 downwards.
ACTGGCCGCTGCACGCGCATGAAGACGACATCGCCCGCTACAAGGGCCGCTTCGACAAGGGCTGGGACGACCTGCGCACCGAGCGGCTCGAGAAGCTGGTGCAATCCGGACTGCTCGACCCCGCCTGGAAGCTGACCGAGCGCGATCCCAGCCAGCCGCCCTGGACCCAGGCCGAGCACAAGGCGTGGCTGCTGCGCTGCATGGAGGTCTATGCGGCGCAGATCGACCGGATGGACCAGGGCATCGGGCGCATCGTCGAATCGCTGCGCCGCAACGGGCAGCTCGAGAACACCATCATTCTCTTCCTCGCCGACAACGGTGCCTGCGCGGAAGACATTCCCGAAGGCGTGACCATCGACGAGCTGGTCGACAAGCTGATGATCGCGCGCTCGCACACCCGCACCGGCGAGCCGGTGCATTTCGGCAACGACACCAACCGCATGCCGGGGCCGGAAAACACCTACCAGAGCTACGGACCGGCCTGGGCCAATCTGTCGAACACACCGTTTCGCCTGTACAAGCACTGGATCCATGAAGGCGGCATCTCGACGCCGTTGATCGTCCACTGGCCTCAGGGCATCACCGACAAGGGCGCGATCCGGCACACGCCCGGCTACCTGCCCGACATCATGGCGACCGTCCTCGACCTGACCGGCACCGAGTATCCGGCCACGCTCGACGGCCACGCGATCGCGCCGCTGGAAGGCCAGTCGCTGGTCCCGGCCTTCACCGGTGAACTGCCCGCACGCGGGCCGATGTTCTGGGAACACGAAGGCAACGCCGCGGTGCGCATCGGCCCGTGGAAGCTGGTGCGCAACTACCCTCAGGCCTGGGAACTTTATGACCTGGATGCCGATCGCACCGAGTTGCACGACATCGCGGCACAACACCCGCAACGGGTGGCCGACATGGCGGCGCAGTACGACGCCTGGGCCGCGCGCTGCGGAGTGATTCCGCGCGAGCAGATCCTCGAGCTGATGAAGGGCCAGGGCGTCACCCGCGCCTTCTGGGAAAAGCCCCAGACCTGACCGCGATGAGCTGCTGCACACCGGAGGGCGACGGGCCGGCTGCGAGGCGCAACCCTGCCACCGAGCGCCCGCCGTCCTCGTCCCCGCGCGGTGCAGCAGCGCCGCACAGCGACCCGGCGAACCCGTCCGCAGGGTCGCTGCGCAGCCGTCTGGTCCCGATCCCCGCCTCGCGCTTCACGATGGGCAACGACGCCAGCGATGCGGTCGCCGGCGATGGCGAAGGCCCGGCGCGTCCGGTGTCGGTCTCGGCCTTCGCCATCGCGCCAGCCACCGTGACGAATCGCGAGTTCGCCGAGTTCGTGCGCGCGACCCGTTACATCACCGACGCGGAACGTCACGGGAGCTCGTTCGTCTTCTACCGGCAACTGGCACAGGCGCCGCGCGACGCAGCCCGGCAGGTCGCTGCCGGCCTGCCGTGGTGGGTACCGGTGGAAGATGCCTGCTGGCAGCGCCCCGAGGGCCCGGGCTCGCACCTGCGCGAGCGGCCCGACCATCCGGTGGTGCATGTCTCGTGGAACGATGCCCTGGCCTACTGCGACTGGGCACAGGTGCGTCTGCCGACCGAAGCCCAGTGGGAGTGCGCCGCGCGCGGCGGCCTGGAAGGGCAACGCTTCGCCTGGGGCGACGAACTGATGCGCGACGGCGTGCCGCGCTGCCAGGTCTGGCGCGGCGAGTTTCCGAACGCGCCAGCGCCGGGCTGGGCGCCCGCTCCGATCGCCGCCCTGTCGGGCGAGCCCAACGGGTACGGCCTGTACAACCTGTGCGGCAACGTCTGGGAATGGTGCGAGGACTGGTACAGCCCGCGCTATCACCAGGCCACCGCCGCCCGCGATCCGCTGTTCAGCCAGCCCACCGGCCGGCGCTCGATGCGCGGGGGCTCATTCCTGTGCCACGACTCGTACTGCAACCGCTATCGGGTGGCTGCGCGCCATTCGAATTCGCCGGACAGTTCAGCCGGCAACATCGGCTTTCGCGTCGCCGCCTGATCGCCGAGGCTGTCGGCACTGCGCTGCCGCAGATAGGCCTGCGCGTCGAAACCCGGGCAGGCAAGGCTGATTCGCTCGCCCAGCGTCGGGTGAGTGGCGAAGAGCCAGCGCCACCAGACCGTCACCGCCTGACCGAAGAACAGGTGCGACATCGCAGCGGCGTACCGGTGACGGATCAGCGTGCCCTGGCCGCTGGCCTCGATTCGCGCCAACGCACCCGCGAGGGCCAACGGATTGCGGGTGAACTGCACGCTGGAGGCGTCAGCGAGAAACTCCCGCTGACGCGACAAGGACGCCTTGATCAGCCGGGCAAAAAAGCGCCCCACCGCGCCGACCTGCCACAACAGCAACCCGGCCAGCAAGAAGAGCCAGCCCACCGGTATAAAGACATACCACCACAGGAAAAACCCGAGCTTGTGCCGCAGCGAGCCCTCGACCTCGGAGAAGGGCCAGATAAAGATCACAGATACCTTGCCGAGAAACTCGATACCGGCGAGCGCGGCAAGCATCCGGATGTTCAACCGGCAGTCACCGTTGAGCAGGTGACTGAACTCGTGACCGATGACGGCCTGCAGTTCGTCGCGATTCAGGGCGCGCAACGCGCCACGGGTCACCACCATCACCGAGTCGCCGGCATCATGGCCGGCGACGAACGCGTTGATCCCGTCTTCCGCGTCCATGACCCAGACCGAAGGCATCGGGACACCCGAGGCGATCGACATTTCCTGAACCACATTGAACAGGCGCCGCTCCAGGGAATCGACTGCGTCGGGCGCCACGCGACGGGCAGCGATGCGCTCGGCCACCACCTGCCCCCCCGAGGACAGACGCCAGACCTCGAGCAGGCTCGCCAGCAGCGCCAGCAACGGCAGCAGCAGCGCGCCCCCCACGATCCACGCCAGCAGGAAGACGGCCTGTTCCAGATCGGACGCGACGTTGACGTTTTTGACCACTAAGGGGTAGCTGAAGAACAGGAACGGCAGCGTCACGACGACCGTCGTCACCGTCATCGCGACCAGGCCGAGCACGAGCAGAAGGATCAGCCGGCGGCTGACACGGCGCGCGCGCGCCTGCGTACCGGTGAAGCTCATCGCTCGCCCTTCCGACAGAACCAGGGACCTAGAAGCTCACCTTCACCGGCTGACGTTCATCGGCAGACTCGGTGGCGGCCATCAGGTTGGCGGGCTCGAAACCGAACACGCCGGTGAACAGCCGGTCGGGGAACACCTCGCGGCGCGTGTTGTATTCGGTGACCTCGTCATTGAAGGCCTGCCGGGCAAAGGCGATGCGGTTTTCGGTGCTGCCGAGCTCTTCCTGGAGGCCGAGCATGTTCTGGTCGGACTTCAGCTCCGGATAGGCCTCCGACAGCGCGAACAGCCGTCCGAGCGTCCCACCGAGCGCGCTTTCGGCCTGCACCAGCGCCTGCATGGCGTTGGCGTCGCCCGGCTGCGCGCTCGCGGCGGCGCCGGCCTGCACCGCCCGGTTGCGGGCCTGGACCACCGCTTCGAAAGTGGCGCGTTCGTGCGCCATGAAGCCCTTGGCCGTCTCGATGAGGTTGGGGATCAGGTCGTGGCGGCGCTTGAGCTGCACATCGATCTGCGCGAACGCGTTGCGGTAACGGTTGCGCAAGGTGACCAGGCCGTTGTAGACGCTCACCAGCCAGAAGGCCAGCGCGGCCAGAAGGGCAATGACGATTCCGCTGCTCAAGACAGGCTCCCCGCGATCGGAAGGATCGAATGACGACACGAGCGTCATCCTGCTGGGGAATCGTGCGACCCGGCGCGCGGGCGGCGACGACCGGTCGCGGCGACTCGCCGGACGGGGCGGTTTTCGTCTCCCGTCCCTCACCCGACCCTCGCCTGACCCTCACCCGACCCTGAACACCACCAGACAATTGTTTGCCGGCAGGCTGAGCACCTCGCCTGGCGCGAGGCCCGCAGCCTGGGCCTGCGCCTGTACCGCCGCGAGCCGACGCAGTCCCCAGTCGGGATCCCGCGCGCGCAGATCGGCATCGAAGGCCTGATTGCCCGGCGCAACCGGCGCGCCATCAATCAGGAACGGTCCGTACACCAGCAGCACACCCCCCGGCGCCAGGCAGGCCGCGGCTCCGCGCATCAGCGCCGGGCAGGTCGCCCAGGGCGAGATGTGCAGCAGGTTGGCGCAATAGACCGCATCGAAGGAAGCAGCGACCGGCCAGGGCTCCTGCAGCACATCCAGCGCAATGGCCGGGCGCACCGCCGACAGGTCGGCGCAGCGTGCATCGATCGACTCGAAATCCGACCCGGGCCGATCGGAGGGCTGCCATTCCCACCGCGACTGGGCGCCGCCAAAATGAGCCGCGTGCTGGCCGGTGCCGCTGGCAATCTCCAGCACCCGGCACTCGGGCGGCAGCAGACGCTGCAGCGCCTCGAGGATCGGCGCCCGGTTGCGCTCGGCCGCCGGACTGAAGCTCAGGGACCTCACGCCGGCGTCCGGTCGGTCGGGGCCCCGGGCGGTGCGCTCGCCCCGGTCCGGACACGTGCGCCGAACAGCGGCCCGTCCTCATAGCGCAGCACCACCATCTCGACCGGTCCGTCCAGATCCGCAGTCGACACCTCGCCGATCATCCGGCACATCAGCCGCGGGCCGTCGGCCAGATCGACGATGCCGATCGCATACGGCGTGTCGCCACGAAAGGCCCCCGGCGCGACATGCACCCGCGTGAAGCTGTAGAGCGTGCCGCGACCCGCCAGCGGGATCCAGGGCAACTCGCGACCCCAGCAGGACCGGCACAGGTTGCGCGGCGGAAAGCCGACGGTGGCGCAGCCGGCGCACCGCGTGGTCATCAGCCGCCCCTGATCCAGCGCGTCCCAGAACGGCCGGGTGAACGCCGACACCCGCGGGGGAAACGGCCGCGGTCCGCTCATTGGCACCTCCGGCAGGCCGATCATCGGCACCGCGGACAGTCCGCTCATCGGCACCGCGGGCAAGCCGCTCATCGGCACCTCGGACTCGCCGCTCATGCCCGCCCCTCCAGCACATGCACCAGCGCCGCGTTGTAGTTGCCCAGTTCGCAGACCGTCATCGCGAATTCGCGCCGCGCGACCTGGCGCCCGTCGGCGCGGCCGGTCAGCTGCATCACCGCCTCGACCACGTCGTACAACGGGGTGACCTCGGGCGGATGGCCGCGCGACAGGCAACCGCCGCAGGTATTGACCGGATGGCGGCCATCGAAGCGGGTCTCGCCGGCGGCCGCGCCGTCGGCTCCCTGCCCTCTGGGAAAAAGCCCCAGCGCCTCGGTGCCCAGCGCCTCGACGATCGTGCAGGGTGCGTACACCTGGAAGCTGCCGACGTCGGCGAGCGCGATACCGGCCTGTGCCAGCGCCCGCCCGCCCGCGGCGCGCAGCGTGCCGTAGTCCAGCGAATCGCGGGGCCAGTCGGCGGTCTGGTGCAGGCCTTCATGCTCGAACCCGCGCCCGCGCACCAGCACATGGGGACGCCCGCTGGCGCGCGCGATCTCCTCGGAAACAATGACCAGGGCCACCGCCCCGTCGGCCCGCCCGGGCACCTCCAGCAGACCCAAGGGCTCGACGATCGGTCGCGCGCCGAGCACCTCGTCCAGCGTGATCGGCTGGCGGAACTGCGCGAGCGGATTGGCCACCGCGTGCGCGCGATTCTTGACCGCGATCGAGGCGAGCGTGGCCCGGGCGACGCGGTGCTCGTGCAGATAGCGCTGCGCGTCCATCGCGTACCAGGCGATCGGCACCGCACCGAAGATCGACTGGAAGTCGACATCACCAGTCAGCCGGATGCTGTAGTCGAGGTGGCGGGCGGTCGGCACGCCGGTCTCGAAATGCACACCGACCGACAGCGCGCAGTCGGCCTGCCCGCTGGTGACCTGCTGCACCGCGGTGTCGAAGGCATGGCCGCCCGTCATGCCGTTGCCCAGCACCTGAATCACGGTCGCGCTGGCGCGGATGCCCAGATGCGCGGTCAGGAAGGTGTGGAAGTAGCCCTGCCGGGTGTGGTCACCGGGGTGCGCCACCACCACGCCCTCGATGTCGCTGCGCCCCAGGCCGGCCATCGCCATCGCCTGGAGCACCACGTCGACCGCCAGCTCGTGCTCGAGCACCGGGTCGCCCTCGGTGGCCCGCTGATAGGTGCCCACCGGCACCGCACCGTACCCCAGGATCGCGGCGCGGCGGCTCATGACCGGGCCCCATCGATGTCGTCTCGCATGGCCGGCAGTGTCGGCGATGACCGGGCGGGCGACATCTAGCGCGCGACCTCGATGCCCGCGCGCTCGCGGTCCCACAACCCGGCACGGCGCGCCAGCGCGTCCTGCTTGAGCTTGTACTTCTCGATCTTCTCGGTGGCGGTCTTGGGCAGTTCGGCGATGAACTCGACGAAGCGCGGCACCATGTAGTAGTTCATGTGCTCGGCGGCGAACTGCACCACCTCGGCGTGCGTCATCGTCGCTCCCGGGTTGAGCACCACATAGACCATCACCTCGTCCTCACTCATCTCGGCGGGCACCGGCACCGCCGCCACCTCGAGGATCGCCGGATGGCGCGACAGGATCATCTCGACCTCGTAGGCCGAGATGTTCTCGCCCCGGCGGCGGATCGCCTCTTTCTTGCGATCGACGAAATACAGGTAACCGTCGGCATCGACCCGGCCCCGGTCGCCGGTGCGAAACCAGCCGTCGACGAACGCGTCGGCGGTTTCCCGGGGCATCCGGTAGTAGCCCTTCATCATCGCGCCTTCGTGCAGCGGGCGCAGCAGGATCTCGCCCACCTCGCCCACCGGGAGCTCGCGCCCCTCGTCATCGCCGATGCGCAGCAGCGAGGCACCGCGCGGCGAGCCGGCCGAGCCCGCCTTGTCGGCCGGGTCATCGGGCACGAACGAGGTCACCGCATAGTTCTCGGACATCGCGAACACCGAGGTCACCGCCACCCCGTAGCGGCGCCGCAGCTCGGCGTGCAGGTCCCGGCTCATCGGCACCGCCATGATCTGGCGCAGCGAGTGATCGCGCTCGTGCGGGCCGGGCGGCAGTTGCAGGATGATGTTGGTCATCGCGCCCAGCGAATTGAACTGGGTCGCGCCGGTGGCGCGGATCTCGTCCCAGAACCGGCTGGCCGAAAAGCGCGGCGACAGCGCGAAGGCGGCCTCGGCCCACAACGCCGCGCAGCACGAGAACCACATCGCATTGGCGTGAAAGAGCGGCAGGCAGGCGTAGATCACGTCGTCGGACCGATAGCCATAGTCGAGCGCAATGGCTCGCCCGATGCCCAGCCCCTGCGAGTGCGGGCACAGCACACCCTTGGACGGACCGGTGGTGCCCGAGGTGTAGATGATCAGCTGTGTGTCGTCATGGCGGACGCGCTCGGGCGGGGGTGGCGTGACGTCGTCGGACTCGAAATCGGACAGCGGATGCGCGGTGGCCGGGACCGGGCCGATGTCCAGGCTGACCGCCGGCGCCGGCGCACTCGCACCGCCCTCGACATCGGCGTTGTGCAACACGAAGCGGCGCACCTTCGAGAGCCCGGCGGCGACCGCGCCCAGCCGATCGGCCCACTCGGCGTCCACGATCACGGTGGTGGCATCGGACTGGTCGATGAAGTAGCGCAGCATGTCGCCGCGGGCGGCGGTGTTCAGCGGCACCGCGACCGCCCCGATCTTGGCCAGGCCCCACACGACCCACAGGAACTCGGGGCAGTTGGGCAGCATCACCGCGACGTGGTCGCCATGACCGATGCCATGGGCGGTGAAGCCATTGGCATAGCGGTTGGTCATCGACTCGAGTTCGGCGTAGGTGTGGGTGCGCCCCTGCCAGAGCAGGAACGGCCGATTCGGCACCCGGCGTGCCTTGTCGGCAAGCACGCGCCCGATGGTGCGGCTCTGGAGCGGATAGTCGTGAGGGGTCATGGGCGGTGCGGTGCGGGGGGCTGGAGGGAGTGACGCACAACGCGGGAATCGGCGGCGATCGGCGATTCGGCGATGGCCACGAACGCAGGCGCTCATTGTAGACCGGGGTGCCGTGGGCGCCACCGGTCGGCGCCCGCTTCCCTCAGGCGGCGCGGGCAGCGCCGACGCCATCGGCGGAGATCGCCTCCCGCAGCAAGCCGCCGAGCGTGCGCAGGCCACGCTGCGCGTCGGACTCGCTGGCGTGACTGAAGTTGAGCCGCAGCCGCCCGAGCGTCGGTGCGGCGTCGGGGAAAAACGGCTCGCCCGGCATGAACGCGACGCCCTGCTCGATCGCGCGGGTCAGCAGCCTGCGGGTATCGATCGGCTGACGCAGGGTGAGCCAGAAGAACAGCCCGCCGGGCGGCACCGCCCAGGTCGCCAGGTCGCCCAGATGCCGCGTCAGAGCCGCGGCAAAGGCGTCGCGACGCGCGCGGTAATCACCCACCAGACCGGCCACCCGCGCCGCGCGCTGCGGATGCGCCAGTTGCTGGAGCACGAGCCACTGGCTCACGCGACTGCTGTGCAGGTCAGCGGCCTGCTTCAGGCGCGTCAGCGGCACCAGCAGGTCGCGCGACGCGACCAGAAAGCCCAGTCGCAGGCCGGGCGCCAGGCTTTTCGAGAACGACCCCTGGTAGATCCACGACGCCCGCTCCAGGCTCGCGCAGACCGGCGTGCGATCGCCGGCGTCATACGCGAGGTCGCGATACGGGTCGTCCTCGAACAGGACCGCCCCCATCGTGTCGCAGGCACGGGCCAGCGCCGCGCGTTCGCCGGTGCTGTAACAGCGTCCCGTCGGGTTCTGAAACGTCGGGATCGCGTAGACGAAGGCGGGCGGCGTCGCCGTCTCGCACAACGCCTCGGGCCGCGTCGGATCGAAAGCCAGGAATCGCGCGCCGAAGAACCGGAAGACCTGCAGCGCCGCGAGATAGGTCGGCGACTCGACCGCCACCGGGGTCCCGGCGTCGATGAACAGCTTGGCGACCAGGTCGATGCCCTGCTGCGAACCGGAGAGCACCAGCACCTGATCCGGGGCACAAGGCAGGCCCAGCGCGGCCATCTCGCCCGCGATGCGCTCGCGCAGCGCAGGCTCGCCTTCCGACGGCCCGTATTGCAGCCAGGACGGCGGCACGTCGCCCGGGGCCAGCGCGGGAAAGCGCTGCGGCGCGGGCAGTCCGCCGGCGAAGGAAACCATGCCCGGGCGGTCGATGACCGCCAGGATCTCGCGGATCGGCGAGGCGACGAGATCGTTCACGCGCCGGGAAAAGCGCTCGCTGGCTGTCATCGGAAACCTCCTGAAATGGACGGACCATATAAGTCAATATAATTGACCAGTCGACACCGTATTACCGCTCGACTAATATGTCAACATGATTGACTCAACACGCCAGGCCACCCTGCGCGAGGCCATCGAGCTGTTCTTCTTCGGCTATCGCGCGTTCACCGAACACCCGGACCGCATCCTCACGCAGCGCGGGCTCTCGCGTGCGCACCACCGGATCCTGTATTTCGTCGGACGCGACCCCGGACTGGGGATCGACGCGCTGCTCGCCGTGCTGGGGGTGTCGAAGCAGGCCCTCAACGCACCGCTGCGCCGCCTTGTCGAACGCAAGCTGGTCACGGTTCGGATTTCCGCGCAGGACGGGCGGCGCCGCGAACTGCGCCTGACGGCCGAAGGCACGCGGCTGGAGGCTCAGCTCACCGGCACACAGATGGCGCAGCTGGCCGCGGTGTTCGATGCCGCCGGCAAGACGGCCGAGAATGGCTGGCGCGCGGTGATGGCGCGGCTGCCGAAAGAGGACTGAACGTCAGCGCACCCGGGCAACTTCACCGAGCGCCCGCAGATCCGCTGCCCCGATTCATCCGGAAGCCGGCGCGCCGGCACCCCGGGCACCAGCGTGCGATTTCCCCAGCCACTCCAGCATGACCGCATAGAGCACCTCGGACTCGATAGGCCGACCGATGAAGTCGTTCATGCCGGCTTCGCGACAGCGCGCTTCATCTTCCGGAAAGACGTTCGCGGTGAAGGCGATGATCGGCACATCGGCATTGTTGTCCAGCAGGCGGATTTTCCGGGTTGCCTCGATGCCGTCCATCACCGGCATCTGGATATCCGTCAGGATCAGGTCATAGTTCACCCGCTGGGCCCGGTCCACGGCTTGCGCCCCGTCAGTCGCTGAATGAACGACCAGCCCGCAGTCCTCCAGCAGCCCCTGCGTCACCTCCAGGTTCGTGGCGTCGTCCTCGACCAGCAGCACATAGGCACCGCCATACCTGGCCTTCAGGTATTCCCGCGCAGACAGCTGCGCCGGTGGCTGCGCTGGCTCGAAGCCCCTGGCCAGCCGGGGCTTGCTCAGCTGCACGGTGAACCAGAAGGTCGCACCGGCACCGAGCTGGCTGTCCACACCGATCGTTCCATGCATCATCTGCACGAGGCGCTTGCTGATCGCCAGCCCCAACCCGCTTCCCCCATACGGACGGGTGGTGGAGCTGTCGACCTGCTCGAAGGCCCGGAAGATTCGCAGCTGGTCCGCCGGCGCGATGCCGATGCCCGTGTCCTGAACCTCGAAGCGCAACACGACCTGCGCCGGGCTGTCCTGGAGCAGTTGGGCACGCACCGTGATCGAGCCCTGCTCGGTGAACTTGACCGCGTTGCTGGTGAGGTTCAGCAGCACCTGCGACAGACGCCTCGCGTCACCATGCACCATCATGCCGCGCAGCGGCGGCGCCAACTCCATCGACAGGCGAAGATCTGCATTAGCGATCTGCCCATGAATCAGCGCGTCCAGGTTCTGGAAAACCGTGTCGAGCTGGAAGTCGGCCTCCAGCAGAGGAAACCGGTCGGCCTCGATGCGCGAAATGTCGAGAATGTCGCGAATGATCGCCAGCAGGTGCTGGGACGCCTTGGCGGCCTTTCCGAGCTGGTCGATCTGGCGGGGATCGCTGGCCCGCCGCCGTGCCAGCTCGATCATGCCCATGATGCCGTTCAACGGCGTTCGCAACTCGTGGCTCATGGTGGCCAGGAAGGCGCTCTTGGCTCGATTCGCGGCCTCCGCGGCCTCCTTGGCCTGGCTCAGCGCCAACCCCTTCTGCCGGATGTCGGTGATGTCGCGGGCGGTCACCACCGAGCCGACGATGCCGCCGTCCTGGCCGCGAATGGGTGCGTAGTTGAAGCTGCCGATCCAGGACTCGCCCGTGTCGCGCCTTCGAAGCGTGAATTCGGCATTGATGGCCGACTCGCCGCGCAGTGCGCGCGGCACCGCCCAGTTCTCCACTGGCACGAGTTCACCATTGGCCAGGAACACATCGAGGAATGCCTGGTACTCGGACAGGGTTCGCGCGCAACCGGCCTTGTCGCGGAATCGGTGGAAAGTGGCGAAGGCATCGTTGAAGTTGATGAAGCGACCCTCGCGGTCGGAAATGAAGACAGCGTCACCCATGCTGTCGAGCGCGGCATCCAGCGTGGACCTGCCCATGGCCACCAGGTCATGCGCCTGCTGCAGCCGGGCGATCGACGGCTCCACGAATTCCTTGGCCTCCTGCAACGCGAGGGTCCGCGCGGCGACCAGCTCCTCCAGGTACTGCCGGTGCCGATCCAGCTCTGCCTCGTCCTCCTTGTGCGCGGTGATGTCGACCAGCGCGCCGATCAGCTTGTTCGTCGCGACATCCAGTTGCGCGACGCTGAACGAAACCCAGCACCGGCTGCCATCCTTGCGACGCTGCAGCAGTTCCGAATGAAACACGCCGCCGGCACTCAGTACCGGCGTCGAAGCCGCGGTGAATTCAGCGAGGGCGGTGTCCGACGGGAAGAAGATGCCGGTGCTCTGACCCAGCACCTCGTCGACGGAATAGCCGAAGATGGATGCAAACGCCTGATTGGCCCACTCCACGCGGCGATCGCTGATCTTCACGATGCCCACCACTGGGCTGTTGAGCAGCGCGTCCTGCTCCCGCAACAGCGCCGCGATGCGAGCCTCGGCCGACTTGCGATCGGTGATGTCGCGACCGACCGTCTGAATCTCCACCAGATGCTGCTCCTCGTCGAAAAAGGCGCGGCTGACAAACTCCACCCATCGCAGGTGGCCATCGCTGGCGTGAACCCGGTTCTCGATCGTCACCACCGGGTTTTCCGGCGACAACCGCGCGAGCGCGGCTTCAATCATCGGCAGGTCCTCGGCATGCGTGACCGGCTGCCAACGGGCACCGGTCAGCGCCTGGGCCGATTGGCCGAAGAAGTGGCAGAAAGCCGGGTTCACATACAGGATCGTTCCGTCAATCCTGGACCGGAAAATCAGGTCGGTCTGCGACTCGAGTACCGCGCGATACCGCTCCTCACTGGCGGTGAGCGCGCGTTGAGCCAGTTTGCGCGCGGTGATGTCCGTGTGCAGCACGACGGCGCCCTCGCGCGGGGCCAGAAGCGGATGCACGCTCATCTCGAACCAGCGTCGCTCGGTCGGGGAATCACAGGGATAGTCCAGGGCGAAAAAATCCTTGCGACCGTCCAGCACGTCAGAGATGCCCTGCCATGCCGCAGCCGCCTCATCGCCGCTGGTCTGACCGATCGCCGCCTCGCAGACCCCGCGGTAGCTGACGCCCTGCGGCGCGGCAGTCTCGGTGCGGGCGCCGTTGTCTCGCGCAAAGCGCTCCCAGGCCCGATTGACGGCGACGATGGTGCCGTCGCCGGCGAGCACGCACACATGGCTGCCGCTCGCGTCCAGAACCGTTTTCGCGAACGCCTCGCTGGCTCGCAGCGCGTCGATCTCGATCAGGCAAGCCAGTTCGGCGGCCGACTCGAGTTCCTGCGCCGTCCAGGGCAGCGCCTCGCCCCGGATTTCCCGAAGGGTCGGAGTGAAGGACCGGCCCGGCGCGAGGGGTTCATCCTGCTCCCGGATGCAAGGCTGGTCAGGATCGCTGGCCCAACTGACCCGGCGCACGCGTTCATCACGAAACCAGATCATGACGGTCTTCGGCCGGTGGGGTACCGACACAAACAGCGCGCCAGCACACTCGCCAGCGGCCGCGAGCGGAACCAGATCGCGTGCCAGCGAATGGGTGTGAAACACGACTGAACCGGGCGCCACTTCATGGCGGCGCGCCTCCAGGACCCGGACCTGCGCCGGGTCGGGTGTGCGGCCGACGAGTTCGGTCGTGTCATTCATGAGCAGCGCGAATCCGTCGGCGTCCATCACCTCGAGAAGGTCGCGGGTTTCGGAGCGACGGATCAGTGTCCGCAGGTCAGTGTCACGGATGCTCGCGATCAGGGCCCGGCGGCGCGCCGCCAGTTCGATGGCCCGCGCCTGCTCCTGCCGGCGCAGCACGAGGTCGATCACACCCGCCATGTCTTCACAGAAAACGGCAAAGGCATCCCGAGCCTCAGGGCCGAAGTAGCGTGGCCCGCCATGGTGATGGCAAACCACCAGACCCCAAAGGCGGCCCTCGATGACCAGGGCTCCGACCATCGCGGCTCGCACGCCCAGGCGCCGGTAACACGCGATCTGAAGCGACGAGACGCTTCGAATGCCCGACGGGTCCAGATCGATCGGCCCGGCTTCCCGCAATGCCACCAGCGACGACGCGGTGCAGTCGACGTCGGGTACCTGCCGCACGCGACCCAGGCGAAAGCGTTCTCGCGCTGGCACAGGCCAGTCGCTGGCGCGGAAGTGCAGGCCGAAGAAGGGTTCGATGGGCTCGGCGCGGGCCTCGGCGATGACCTCGCTCGTCCACTCGGCGTCGAAGCGAGACATCATCACGCGGTCAAACCCCATCGCGCGGCGTACCGTCCGGCAGGCCGAACCGGCCATCGCCACGACATCGTCCATTTGCCGAAGCTGGCTCAACTCCTGTCGGAACGCCTTTTCGAGGACCGCAGAGTCGGCGCCGATCGCCTCGATATCAACCAGCACCAGCCCTGCCGAATTGGTTCGTGTGCTCGCCACCTGGGTCTGATTGCTCAGGCGCACCGCCTGCGATGGCCATCGCGGGGCCGCGTCCACCGGCGCCAGCGCGTCGGCGATCTCATTGCCCAGGAGCGCCCGCAGCGAGGTACCCAGCAGTGCCGATGCGCTGGCACCCAGGAGTTCACTGCAGGACTCACTCGCGGCAACGATGGACTGCGTCGTCGAATCGACCACCAGAAGCGCACCATGCGGCTGCACAGCGCCTGGAAATCGGATGGGCCCACTCCCATCATCCGTGATGCCGGGCGTCGCCTGGCCGATGGCTGTCATGCCAGGGATCCGCGGGCGGCCGGGTAACCGCAGGCCCCGATCGGCCGAACGAGCGCGAGATCCTGCCCAGCCCCCGGCGCCAAGCGCGCTGCAGGCGCACGAAAAACAGCAGTGACGGTGATGACCGGCTGTGTGTCTTTCTGGTTCGGCATGGGCTGGACTCCCGGAGCTTTGGGGCAGGACGGTGCGGACCTGCGCGTCAGCCAGGCGCTCGACACAGAGGTATCGGAAATCCTGATCAGAGCACCGAGGGGGATGAGCAGCGCGACCAACCAGGACGGCTCACTCTAGCGAGCGCAAGCGTCCCGGGGATTGAGGAGGCTCCAGCCGGCGATGGATGCCTGCGTCAGGACCGGATTCCGTTCGGGGTCAGGCCAAGAGGCCGCGCGAAACCGTCGCGGACCGAGCGGGCCCGCGTGCTGGTGGCGTTGGATACTGTGAAAACCCATGTTGACGCGGGTTTTCAGGCATTGTTGGCGGAGGGACGGGGATTCGAACCCCGGTCAGGCTATTAACCTGAACACGCTTTCCAGGCGTGCGACTTAAACCGCTCATCCATCCCTCCGGGGCGGCGGAGTATACCGCACCCGGACGCTCAGTCGCGAGCGACCGAGAACTGCAGGTTCATCTGGGCCTTGGCGATCTCTTCCTCGGCACGGCGGGGTGCGGCATCGCGGGCCGCCTCGATGCGGTCGAGGTACTCGGGGCTGATGTCGCCGGTCACGTAGGAGCCGTCGAAGCAGGACGCCTCGAAGCGCGACAGCCGCGGGCTGATATCGGTGACCGAGCGCAGCATCGAGGCGATGTCCTGGTAAACGAGCGCATCGGCGCCGATCGCCTGGCGAATCTCGTCATCGTCGCGGCCGTTGGCGATCAGCTCGCCGCGGGTCGGCATGTCGATGCCATACACATTGGGGTAGCGCACCGGCGGCGAAGCCGAGGCGAAATAGACCTTGTTCGCGCCCGAATCGCGCGCCATCTGGACGATCTCGTGCGACGTGGTACCGCGCACGATCGAGTCGTCGACCAGCAGCACATTCTTGCCCTTGAACTCGACGCTCATCGCATTGAGCTTCTGGCGAACCGACTTCCGGCGCACCGCCTGCCCCGGCATGATGAAGGTACGCCCGATGTAGCGGTTCTTCAGGAAGCCCTCGCGATAGTCGAGGTTCAGCTTCATGGCGAGCTGCATCGCCGAAGGCCGCGAGGTGTCGGGGATCGGCATCACCACATCGATGTCGCCCAGCCGCAGTTCGCGGGCGATGTGCTGTGCCAGGTACTCACCCATCTTCAGGCGCGAACCATAGACCGAGGCGCCGTCGATCACCGAGTCGGGCCGCGCGAAATACACGTACTCGAAGATGCACGGCGCGAGCACCGGGTTTTCGGCGCACTGGCGCGCGTGGAAACTGCCGTCCAGGTGGATGAACACCGCCTCGCCGGGCTGCACATCGCGCACCATCCGGAAACCCAGGCCCTCGAGCGCCACCGACTCGGAAGCCACCAGGTACTCGGTGCCGTTGTCGGTCTCGGCCACGCCGTAGCACAGGGGGCGGATGCCGTAGGGATCGCGGAACGCCAGCACGCCATAGCCGGCGATCTCGGCAATGCAGGCGTAGGCGCCGCGAACGCGACGGTGCACCTCGGCCACCGCCTTGAAGATGGCGTCGGGATCGAGGACCTCGCCCACCGAGGCGGCCTGCAGTTCGTTGGCCAGCACGTTGAGCAACACTTCCGAGTCGGACTCGGTGTTGATGTGCCGGCGGTCGAGCCGGAACATCTCGTCCTTGAGCTGCTCGGAATTCGTCAGGTTGCCGTTGTGGACCAGGGTGATGCCGAAGGGGGCGTTCACGTAGAACGGCTGGGCCTCCTCGGAGTCGCCCGCGGTGCCGGCGGTGGGATAGCGCACATGGGCGATGCCGGAATTGCCGGGCAGCGCGCGCATGTTCCGGGTGCGAAACACGTCGCGCACCTGGCCATTGCCCTTGTGCATGCCGAATTTCTTGCCCATCGCGGTCGCGATGCCGGCGGCGTCCTGGCCGCGGTGCTGCAGCAGCAGCAGACCGTCGTACAGGAGCTGATTGACCGGGGTCCGGGATACCACGCCGAGAATGCCGCACATGTTCGATCTCGCTTTCAGGTCGTTCGAATGCCGCTCTCGCGCCGCGGCAAGTGGGGCTCGATCCAATCGGCGATCGCATCGAGAAGGGGTCGGGATGCCGCGTCGCGCCACATCGGCTCGCGGTCGAAGACCATCAGGGTGGCAGCGGCGACGACCAGGACGATCAAGGCAAGCGCGCGGATCACACCGAACAGCGCACCGCCCAGCCGGTCGACACCGCCCAGACCGGTGGCGCGAAGGCCGCCGGCCAACGCGTGTCCGCTCAGGCGCACGAGCGCAAAAAGACCGATGAACAGAAGCACCCAGATCCCGATGGCGAATTGCGCCAGCTCAATCCGATCGATGAGCAGTGGCGCCAGCAGCGGGGTCAGCAGCAGGGCGACCAGCCAGGATGCCAGCCCGAACAGCGTGCGCACCAGACCCCGCACCAGGCCGAGAACGCTGGACAGGCCGAGCGTGATCAGCACGAACCAGTCCCATCCGTTCAGCAGCGGCAGCGACATGCGACGACGCAGCGGTGCCGTGTCATGGATGGGGAACCATCGCCGCCTCGACGCCGGCCGCTCGCAGACGGGCGCGGGCCTGCTCGGCGGCCTCGCGGGTGGGATACGGCCCCACGCGCACCCGGATCCGATCGCCCTGCTGCGTCTTGATCCGCTCGGTGTAGGACTTGCCCCCGATCTTGCGGACCCGCTCGGCCTGGTCCTGCGCCGCCTTTTCGCTGGCGAAGGCGCCCACCTGGAGGTGGTATCCCCCGACCTTGGCCGCCTTGGATTCGGTGGCAGCGGGTTTGGGCGTGGACTCGGCCTTGGGGGCTGGCTCGGCCTTGGGGGCTGGCTCGGCCTTGGGGGCTGACTCGGCCTTGGGGGCAACGTCGGCCTTGGGGGCAACGTCGGCCTTGGGAGCCGCTTCGGTCTTGGCGGCAGGCTCAGCCTTCGCAGCAGGCTCGGCCTTGGGCGTGGATTCCGTCTTCGAGGCGGACGCGGCCTTGGAGGCCCCTTGCGCCGCTGCGCCGCCCGTCACCGCAGCCGCCAGCGCGCCGGCACCCGTCGCAGCGGCGGCCGTCGACGCGCCCGCAGCGCCCGGCGCCACGGCCTCCGCGGTGGCGGGCGCCGACGGCGGCGCGGCCGAGTCGGAGGGCGGTATCGATGCCGTCGCGGAATCCGCCGGCGAGACCGCCCGGGCATCGCCAGCGTCGGCCGGTGGCCGGCCTGCGGTGTCGACCCGCTCGGTCAGCGGCGTGTCGCGCGAGGGGATGCGCACCTGCACGTCATCGCGGACCTGTCGCGGTTCGGAATCGAGGATCAGCGGCAGCACGATGGCCGCCACCAGCGCCAGCGCGACCGCACCCACCACGCGACGCCGGGCGCGCTTTTTCTGCGGCAGGACCGGATCGTTGGGGCCGTTCGAAGGGGCGGTCGAGGTGCGCGTTGCCATGACTGGGTGGGCGCCGCCGGATCAACGACGACTGCCGGCGGAACGCCGCGAATCGAGAATGTCAGCGACGGTGAGAAACGAACCGAAGACGATGAGTCTATCACCCTCCTCGGCCTTCGAAAGGGCGAAGGCGAGCGCCTCGCGAGGCGTTTGAAACGGCTGCACGGTGCGCTGCGGCCCGGGCGACACGCCCTGCTCCGCCAGTACCTGAACCAGTTCATCCGCGCTCGCCGCCCGCGGGCCGGGCAGGCTCACCGGCAGCCAGTGATCGACCCGTTCGCGCAGGTGGCCGATGATCCCGGCCAGGTCCTTGTCGCGCATCGCGCCGAACACCGCCCAGGTCGCGGTGAAGAACCCCATGTTGTCCAGATTGCTGGCCAGATGGGCGGCCGCATGGGGGTTGTGGGCAACGTCGAGCACCACCGCAGGACGGCCCGGCAGCACCTGGAAGCGGCCGGGCAACTCGACGGTGGCCAGGCCCTGGCGCACCGCCTGCTGGCTGACCGGCAGGCGGTGGCGCAGCGCCTCGAGCGCGGCGAGCACGCCGGCCGCATTGAGCAACTGGTTGGCCCCGCGCAGCGCCGGATAGGCCAGGCTGCTGCGCCGCACGTCGCGACCGCCATAGGACCACTGCTGACGATCACCGGAGTAGTTGAAATCGCGACCGAACAGGCGCAGGTCCGCGCCGATCTCGCGGGCGTAATCGATCAGCGAGGTCGGCGCCAGCGGATCGGTGCAGATCGCCGGGCGGCCGGTTCGGAAGATGTGGGCCTTCTCCCAGCCGATCGCCTCGCGGGTGGGACCCAGGTATTCGGTGTGGTCCAGGTCGATGCAGGTGACGATCGAACAATCGGCATCGATCATGTTCACCGCGTCCAGGCGTCCGCCCAGCCCTACTTCCAGGATGAGCACATCGGGGCGACAGGCATGGAACCAGCGCAGGATCGCCAGCAGCGTGAACTCGAAATAGGTCAGTTCGGTCTGGCCGCGCGCCTGCTCGACTTCCGCGAAATGCGGCAGCAGCGCCTCGTCGGTCACCGACTCGCCAAGGAAGCGGGCGCGCTCATTGAATTCGAGCAGGTGCGGCGAGGTGTGCAGCGCTACCCGATAGCCGGCCGCCAGCAGGATCGACTCGAGCATCGCGCAGGTCGAGCCCTTGCCGTTGGTGCCGCCGACAGTGATCACCGGGCAGTCGAAGGAAAGATCGAGTCCCTGGGCCACGCTGCGCACCCGCTCCAGGCCCATGGCGATGCCCCGCGGATGCAGGCGCTCGGCGTGGGAAAGCCAGTCGGACAGGGTCTGGGGAGCGGTCATGGTGGCGCCAGGCAGAAGAATCAACCCGAAGGGCCGCGGCCTGTGCAACGGCCCCGGCGAAAGCGATCGACGCAATCGATCGACGCAATCGATCGACGAAAGCGCCCGCACCGGCCCCGCGGCCCGCGCGAGCGTGAACGATGCGCGTCAGGCGACCGAGTCGCTGGGTTGGCGCAGCAGCATCGCCAGCAGATGGGCGATCTCGTCGCGCATCTGGCGGCGGTCGACGATCCGGTCGATGGCGCCTTTCTCGAGCAGGAACTCGGCGCGCTGAAAGCCTTCCGGCAGCTTTTCACGCACCGTCTGTTCGATGACCCGCGGGCCGGCAAAGCCGATCAGCGCGCGCGGCTCGGCGATCACCACATCGCCCAGGAAACAGAAACTGGCCGACACACCACCCATCGTGGGGTCGGTCAGCACCGAGATGTAAGGCAAACGCTTCTCGGCCAGCTCGGTGAGCATCGCGGTGGTCTTGGCCATCTGCATCAGCGAGAGCACACCCTCCTGCATGCGGGCGCCGCCCGAGGCCGCCACCGAGATGAACGGCACCTTCTGTTCGATGGCCGCCTTGACGCCACGCGCAAAGCGCTCGCCCACCACCGAGCCCATCGAGCCGCTGATGAACTCGAACTCGAACACCGCCAGCACCACCGGCAGGGTACGGATCGCCCCGCCCATGACGACCAGCGCGTCGGTTTCTTCGCTGTCGTTGAGCGCCTCCTGGAGACGGTCGACGTACTTTCGGCTGTCCTTGAACTTGAGCATGTCGACCGGCAGGACCTCCTGGCCGATCTCATAGCGGCCCTCGGCGTCGAGCAGGCAATCGATGCGCCGGCGCGCCCGGATCCGCAGGTGATGACTGCACTTGGGACACACGCCCAGGCTGCTGTCCAGATCAGCCCCGTACAGCACCGCGTCACAGGCCGGGCACTTGACCCACAGTCCCTCGGGAACCCGCTTGGCACCCAGGTTCGAACGCTTGATCCGGGGCGGCAGAAGCTTGTCGAGCCAGGTCATGGTGGATCCCTTTTAAAGGTCGCGGTCAGCGGGCAGCGGCGATGTCGGCGGGCGCATCGAGCGCCTGCCGGATGCCGGCGGTGAAGGCCTGGGCGCGCTCGGCGGCACCGGCCGCATCGCCCTCCTCGAGCACCTGGATCATGCGGGTGCCGATGATGACCGCATCGGCGACTTCGCCGACCAGCCGGGCGGTCGCGCCGTCGCGGATCCCGAACCCGACGCCGACCGGCAGTTGGGTGCGCTCCTTGATCATCATCACGCGCCGGCGCACATCATCGATGTCGAGCGTGCCGCCGGTGATGCCCTTCAGGGACACGTAGTAGACGTAGCCACGGGCCAGCGCCAGCACTTCATTGATCCGGAAGTCGGTCGAGGTCGGTGCCAGCAGGAAGATGGGGTCGATGCCGCGCGAGCCCATGACGGCCGCGAACGCGCGCGACTCTTCGGGGGGATAGTCGACCACGATGACGCCGTCGACACCCGCCGCGCTCGCCTCGTCGGCGAAGCGCTCGGCGCCCATCCGTTCGATCGGATTGGCATACCCCATCAGCACCACCGGGGTCACGTCATCCTGCAGCCGGAACTCGCGGACATAGGCCAGCACCGCGCGCAGCCCCACACCCAGCGCCAGCGCGCTTTCATTGGCGCGCTGGATGGTCGGACCATCGGCCATGGGATCGGAGAACGGCACCCCCAGTTCGATCACGTCGGCGCCGCCGGCCACCAGCGCCCGCATGATCGGCACGGTGGCGGCCAGCGTCGGATGCCCCGAAGTGACGTAGGGGACCAGGGCCTTGCGCCCGCTGGCCCGCAAGCGCGCAAAAGCGGATTCGATTCGCGACATGGGCGGCGGCCTCAGGCGCCGTGCGCCGCGCGCTGCGCGACGGTGTGCATGTCCTTGTCGCCGCGGCCGGACAGATTGACCAGGATGATCTGGTCACTGGCCAGCGTGGGCGCCAGCTTGGCCGCGTAGGCGATGGCGTGCGCCGTTTCGAGGGCCGGGATGATGCCTTCGATGCGGCAGCAGTTGTGGAACGCCGCCAGGGCTTCCTCGTCATCGATCGGCAGATAGGTGGCGCGGCCGCTGTCCTTGAGCCACGCATGCTCGGGACCGACACCCGGGTAGTCCAGACCCGCCGACACCGAGTGGGTGTCGATGATCTGGCCGTCTTCGTCCTGGAGCAGGTAGGTGCGGTTGCCATGCAGCACCCCGGGCACGCCCGCGGTGAGCGAGGCCGAGTGGCGCCCGGTGTGCACGCCGTCACCGCCGGCTTCGATGCCCACCAGTCGCACGCCCGGCACATCCAGATAGGGATGGAAGATGCCGATCGCGTTCGA
Organism: uncultured beta proteobacterium; assembly: GCA_903934295.1. Taxonomy (GTDB): domain Bacteria; phylum Pseudomonadota; class Gammaproteobacteria; order Burkholderiales; family Burkholderiaceae_E; genus Quisquiliibacterium. The sequence goes on along the minus strand of CAIZNI010000013.1, from coordinate 55,604 downwards.
GCCGCCACCGACGCAGGCCACCACATAGTCGGGCTGGCGACCGGTCATGACCGGCATCTGCTGGCGGCACTCCAGACCGATCACCGACTGGAAGTCGCGGACCATCATCGGATAGGGGTGCGGTCCGGCCACGGTGCCGATGATGTAGAAGGTGTCCTCGACGTTGGTGACCCAGTCGCGCATCGCCTCGTTGAGCGCGTCCTTCAGGGTCTTGCTGCCCGACTCGACCGGCACCACCTCGGCGCCCAGCAGGCGCATGCGATAGACGTTCTGGGCCTGACGGGCGACGTCATCGCTGCCCATGTAGACCACGCATTTCATGCCGTAGCGTGCCGCGATGGTGGCGGTGGCCACGCCGTGCTGACCGGCGCCGGTCTCGGCGATCACCCGCGGCTTGCCCATGCGACGCGCCAGCAGCGCCTGGCCGATGGTGTTGTTGATCTTGTGCGCGCCGGTGTGATTGAGGTCTTCGCGCTTGAAATAGATCTGGGCACCGCCCAGCATCTGCGACCAGCGGCGGGCGTGATAGATCGGGCTGGGGCGGCCGACGAAGTGCTCGAGTTCGTCGCGGAATTCGGCGACGAACTCGGGATCGTCCTTGTAGCGGGCATAGCACAGACGCAACTCTTCGAGCGCGTGCATGAGGGTCTCGGCCACGAAGATGCCCCCGTAAGGGCCGAAGTGTCCGCTGGCGTCGGGAAGATCGTAAGGTTTCATGGGCTGCTGCCGGCTGTGGCTAGTGAACGCTGCGCATCCTCAGCGAGGACGGCCGCGACGAAACGGGCCATTCGGTCGGCGTCCTTGCATCGGGGATCAGTGCCCTGAATGCCGCTGGAGACGTCGACCATGGTGGGAGAAACCTGACGGATGGCTTGCGCAACGCTGTGCTGATCCAGACCGCCCGAGAGGATCAGCGGCGCGGTGCGCGCGGCTGGAATCCAGGACCAGTCGAAACCCGCGCCACTGCCGCCGTAGCCCTCGCTGAACGCATCCAGCAGAAACGCTTCGGCATCCTCAAACACAACCGCTGATTCTAACAAATCACCGGCCGCGCGCATGCGAACCGCGCGCCAGTACGGCAGACCCACCGGCAGGCTGGCGCGGCACTGCGCGGGCGTCTCGTCGCCATGGAACTGGACGACATCGAGGCCGACCCGCGCGCAGGTGTCGCGCACCGATTCCGGCGCCTCATTCACGAACAGCCCGACGGCGGCGACATAGGACGGCAGACGCCGGCGCAAGGCGAGCGCCTGATCGGGGGTGAGCGCGCGAGGGCTGCGCGGATAGAAGACAAAACCGATCGCGTCGACGCCGAGCGCAACCGCACAGTCGACATCGGCGGGGCGCACGAAGCCGCAGAACTTGATCCGGGTTCGCAGAAGGGTCACGGCGGGGCGGCAGCGGTCGGGTTTGTCGGGCAAGGTTGTCGGTCAGGGCACCGGCAAGGCGGGCCAGCTGCCCAGGTCGTTGTCCAGGACGTACTCTACCCCGGTCAGGTATAGCCCCTGGGCAGCCAGGGTGGGCGCAGCCAGTCGGCGATCGCGTCCGGCCAGTACCTCGGCCGTCCAGTCGACCGGGCGGCGCCCCATGCCGACCCACACCAGCGCGCCCGCCAGGTTGCGCACCATGTGGTGCAGGAAGGCGTTGGCCTGCACATCGAGGACCAGCAGGTCGCCACGCTCGAAGAGGTCGAGGCGCTCGAGCACCCGAACCGGCGAGCGGGCCTGACACTGCGAGGACCGGAAGGCGCTGAAATCATGCTGGCCGAGCAGCGCGCCGGCGGCCTCGCGCATGCGATCGGCATCGAGCGGGCGATACACCCAGGCGGCGCGCCCGGTCCACAGTGGATGGCGCGTCGGCGTGCGCAGGATCAGGTAACGATAGCGCCGCCGCAGGGCGCCGAAGCGGGCATGGAAGTCCGGCGCGACCGGGCTCACCTGCTGCACCGCGATGGTCGGCGGCAGTTGCGCATTGACTCCGCGAAGCCAGGCGCCATCGGGGCGCTCGGTCGGCGTGTCGAAGTGCACCACCTGCGCGACCGCGTGCACGCCGGCATCGGTTCGCCCGGCGCAAACGGTGGCCACCGGATGACCGGCCATCGTCGCGAGCGCCGCCTCGACCAGATCCTGGCCGGTTCGACCGCCCGGCTGCGTCTGCCAGCCCTGGAAGGCCGGCCCGTCGTAAGCCAGACGCAATGCCATCCGCCGCGTGCCGGCGGGCGCGCGCAGGGCATGGGCATGGGCGGGCCCGACGACCGTCCCGGCGGAGCCGCCGGCGGCGTCAGGAAGATCAACCGAAGGCAACGGCGGGACCAATGAAAACGGGGAAGCCCAGCTTCCCCGTCGGTTTCAGACGCAATCGATCAGACCAGTTTCGCGAGCATCGAACGGGCTCGGTCTTTCTGCGCGGAATCGCCGCCTGCCACGACTTCGTCGAGCAACTCGCGAGCCCCTTCCTTGTCGCCGATTTCCTCATAAGCCGCCGCCAGGTCGAGCTTGGTGGCCATTTCCTGCCAGTCCATGCCGTCGTCGGCTTCCTCTAGGGCCTCCGGCTCGGCGGCCGGCGCTGCAGCGGGCTCCGGCTCGAGTTCGACCGGGGCCAGATCGATCTGGTTCTCGAAGTCGGCCATCGCATTGCCGGGCTCCGCGGGCGGGGCGATGATCTCGCTCAGCCCCTCGAGTGCCGGCAGGTCGAGACTGAACTCGTCTGCGGTTCGGGTCTGGTCCCGATCGGAGGAGGCGGGCGCCGCGCTGCTGGGCATGTCGAGATCGGGCAGGTCGAAGCGACCGTCGACCGCGCGCGCCAGATCGGACTCGACATCGTCGCGCGACGTCGCCAGTTTCTCGCCGGCCTTGCCGATGGTCGTGTCGATCTCGAGGTCGAAGTCCAGCGAATTGGCATCGGCCGCCAGATCGGCCTGCGCAGCCAGTTCGGCGGGATCCATCGGAACGGTCTCGGCGAACGACAGGTCGGCAGGCTCGACGTCCTCATCGAGCAGCGCATCCATCTGCGGCTCGGTCAGGTTGCCTTCCAGGCTCATGTCATCGTCGGACATTTCGTCGGCCGAGGGTTGCCGCCCGGTGTAGAGCGGGTTCTCGGGGTCGATCGCAAGACCCATGGTGACGACCTTGGGCCACTCTTCGTTCATGCCGCCGGTCATCTCGTGCATCTCGAGGGCAAGCGCCCCGAAGGCATCGACATCCTTGCGGCCGGAATAGATCTCGAGGAGCTTGGCGCGGATCGCCTGGCGCTCGGGCTGCTTGCGCAGCGCTTCCCGCAGGATTTCCTCGGCCTGCGCTTCCCGGCCATAAGCGATGTAGACCTCGGCCTCAGCGATCGGATCGACCTCGGTCGCCGGCGCTTCCCCGGTGGTTTCCTTGCTGAGCGACGCAAACGCGCTGCTGGTGTCGACGCTCTGGCCGCCGGTGGAGCCGAACAGCGAGTTGGCGGCGATGCCGTCGTCGGCAATCAGGCTGTCCTCGAACTTCTCGACCTTCTTGCGCCGGCGCATCGCATACCAGCCGTAGCCGGCACCGAGCGCCAGGATGCCGCCAAGCCCGGGCAACAGCAGCGGGTTGGCCAGCAGATCCTCGACAAAGCCCGCCTCGGGTGCCGGTGCCGGCACGGGAGCGGGCGGCGGCTTGACTTCGACTGGCGGCGGCTTGACCGCTTCGGGTTTCGGCGCTTCGACGGCCTTCGGTGCTTCGATGACGGCCGGGGGTTCGACGGGCTTCGGGGGTTCGACGGGCTTCGGGGGTTCGACGGCTTTGGGGGCTTCGACCGCCTTGGGGGCTTCGACCGCCTTGGGGGCTTCGGCGGCTTTGGGCGCCTGCGCGAGCTTTGTCGCGTCAGCGACCTTCGGCGCCTCCGGCCGGGCAATCGCGCCGCTGGCGGTGCGCGCAGCCGACTTCAGTTCGTCCACCTGGCGCTGGAGTTCCGCCATCTGCTGATTGCGCAGATCGAGCATCTTCTGCAGATCGCCGACGTTCTTCTCGAGGCTCTTCAGCCGCGCCTGTGACTCCTTGAGCGCAGCGTCGCGAGCGACCGCCTGCTCTGCAGCCTCTTGTCCGACCGCTGCGCCAGGACCGCCCTTGCCGGCGGTGCCCGACTTCGAGAGCTTGAGTTGATCGCCGGCGCGCGCGGTGTCACTCTTGTCTTCAACCTTGGCACTCACCGCGCCCGCAGCCGACTGGCCGGGCTTGGCAGCGCCCACCTCGGGCGCCTCCTTGGCGAGCCGGGAACGGAATGCCGAAAAATCGGCTGACTCAGCCAGGACCAGCGCCCGCGCCTTCGCAGGATCGATCGCCGCGATGTCGGCAGCCGGCGGCACCGTCAGCGTGCTGGTGGCCTTCAGGCGGTTCATGTTGCCGTCGAAAGCCTGGGGATTGCGCTCATAGAGAGCGGCCAGCGTCTGATCGAGGGACGCTGCGGGGGGTTTGACCTTCGAAGCGAGAAGGGACAGCGTGTCACCGCTGCGCACCTGGATTTCATTGGCGCCCGCCGGCGCAGGTCTGGCGGGCTCCGGCCGCGACGCAGCGGGGGCAGGAGCCGACGCGGCGGGGGCCGGCGCAGCCGCGGCAGGCGCCGGTTCCCGGCGCGTTGCAGGTGCGGGAGGGGCGGGTGCGGGCGCGGGTGCGGCAGGTGTGGGAGCGGAGGCAGCGGGTGCAGCGGCCTGAGCCGGCGCCGCTGTCGGCGCAACGATGGTCGCCTGACCGGCACCCCCTTCTACCGTTTCCCGGATGCTGCGCAGTTCGGGCGGATCGAGCAGGAAGGTGTATTCACGGACGAACTTGCCGGCAGCCCAGTTCAGCTCCAGCAGCATGTCGACAAACGGTTCGTTGATGGGCTGGGCCGAAGAAATGCGAACGAAGGCCCGACCGTCGGCGCGTCGGTCGATGGCAAAGCGCAGGCTGGAGAGCGCGGCGTTGAATTCGAGTCCGGCCTGCCGAAAGGCCTCGGGCGGCGCCAGCCGCGCGTTCAGGGAAGGTGCCTCCTCGCGGGTGAGCGCGGTGATCTCGACCTCGGCACGCAACGGCTGGCCCAGACCCGACAGCACCGACAAACGACCCAGGCCGGCCGCCCAGGCAGACCCGCTGCCGGCCATCAACGCGACAGCGATCGCAACCGCGAGACGCTTTGGCGCCGTTTTCAAGCCCGTGTCCAACACGGTTTTTTGGTCAGCAGCCACGCATTTCCCCGAATCGCTCTTCATAGAATTTGAGCCTAACATCAGCCACTTACCGAGGCAAGCTCACATGAAACAACAAGAGTCAAGACCACCCGACAACAACAGGGACGGGCAATCGACCAGTGGCCCGGACGCCCGGCCAGACGGGCTTTTATCACACTGGCCAGACGCCAGATAACGGTGCAGCACCCCGCGCCGAACCGATGAACGGTCGGGGCGCAGATGAACGGTCAGTCGACTAGAATGCGCAGCATCCGGCGCAGCGGTTCGGCCGCCCCCCAGAGCAACTGGTCGCCGACGGTGAACGCACTGAGATAGCCCTCGCCCAGCGCCAGCTTGCGCATCCGCCCGATCGGCACCTCGAGACGCCCGGTCACCGCCGCCGGGGTCAGGTCACGGATGCTGGCCTCGCGGGTGTTCGGGATCAGCCGAACCCAGGGATTGGCCGAGGCCACCAGCGACTCGATCTCGGCCAGCGGCAGATCCTGACGCAGCTTGATGGTGAGCGCCTGGCTGTGGCAGCGCATCGCGCCGATCCGCACACAAAGGCTCTCGACCGGCACATGGCCAGGCCCGGAAGACGGCTGGCCCAGGATCTTGTTGCACTCGGCATCGCCCTTCCATTCCTCGCGCGACATGCCGTTGCCCAGGTCCTTGTCGATCCAGGGAATCAGGCTGCCGGCGAGCGCCACGCCGAAGTTCTCGGTCGGGAAGGCGTCCGCGCGCAGGGTGCGAGCCACCTGCGCATCGATGTCCAGAATCGCAGAGCCGGGGTCGGCCAGCAGGCCCGAAACCGCACCGTGGGCAGCGCCCATCTGGGCGAGCAGTTCGCGCATGTTCTGGGCGCCGGCGCCCGACGCCGCCTGATAGGTCATCGCGCTGATCCACTCGACCAGGCCTTCGCGCAGCAGCCCGTTCAGGGCCATCATCATCAGGCTGACGGTGCAGTTGCCGCCGATGTAGTTGCGCACGCCGCGCGACAGCGCGTCGTCGATCACATGACGGTTCAGCGGATCGAGGATGATGATCGCGTCGTCCTTCATGCGCAAGGTCGAGGCGGCATCGATCCAGTAGCCGTTCCAGCCCGCCTGGCGCAGCAGGGGGAACACCTCGGCGGTGTAGTCCCCGCCCTGGCAGGTGAGGACCACATCCATGCGGCTCAGGGCGTCGATCGACATCGCGTCCTGCAGCGGTTCGCCGCCCAGCGGCGCGGCACCGCCCGCATTCGAGGTGCTGAAGAACACCGGATCGATCAGCGCGAAATCGTTTTCCTGCTGCATGCGCTGCATCAGCACCGAGCCGACCATCCCGCGCCAGCCCACCATCCCGACTTTCATTGTCATGATTTCACTCTCCATTCACAGCGCGGCTGCCCGCGCAGCGGGTGCGACTCAGCCCAGTGCGGCGATCACCGCATCGCCCATGGCGCGGGTACCCACCGTGGCTTCGCCGGCTTGGGCGATGTCGGCCGTGCGCAATCCCTTGGCCAGCACCTGACGGACCGCGGCCTCGATCCGGTCGGCGGCGCCGGCCTGATCGAGCGAATAGCGCAGCAGCATCGCGGTCGAGAGGATGGTCGCCAGCGGATTGGCCAGCTCCTTGCCCGCGATGTCGGGTGCCGAGCCATGGATCGGCTCGTACAGACCGAATCCGCGCGCGTTCAGCGAGGCCGACGGCAGCATGCCGATCGAGCCGGTCAGCATCGAGGCTTCGTCGGACAGGATGTCGCCGAACATGTTGCCGGTCACGATGACGTCGAACTGCTTGGGGTTGCGGATCAACTGCATCGCGGCGTTGTCCACGTACATGTGGGTCAGCGCGACATCGGTGTATTCCTGATGGACCTCGGTGACCACATCGCGCCACAGCTGGGTGGTCTCGAGCACATTGGCCTTGTCCACCGAACAGACGCGGCCGGCCCGCTTGCGCGCCGCCTGGAACGCGGTGTGGGCGATGCGCCGGATCTCGGACTCGGAATAGCGCATGGTGTCGAAGCCTTCGCGCTCGCCGGCCTCGTTGATGCGGATGCCGCGCGGCTGACCGAAGTAGATGTCGCCGGTCAGTTCGCGAAGGATGAGCAGGTCGAGCCCGGCCACCACCTCGGCACGCAGCGTCGAGGCGTGCGCGAGTTCGGGATAGACGATGGCCGGACGCAGGTTGGCGAACAGGTCGAAATGCTTGCGCAGGCGCAGCAGACCCTGCTCGGGACGTTGTGCACGCGGCAGCGTGTCGTACTGGGGGCCGCCGACCGCACCGAACAGGATTGCATCGGCCGATTCGCAGACCGCGATCGTGGCCGCCGGCAGCGGGTCGCCGCTGGCGTCGAAGGCAGCGCCGCCCACCAGGGCAGTCTCGAGTTCGATGTGCAGACCGTCGCGCGACAGGGTCTGAAGCACGCGGACCGCCTGGGCGGTGATCTCGGGACCGATGCCATCACCGGGAAGAACGGCAATCTTCATGGGGAAATACCTTTGTCTGGGGCGCGCGTGCATCGCGCCGGGGGCCGACCCGGGGGCCGGCCTGAGGCGGCAGGCCGCCGGGAGCGGTCGGGTTCAGCTCGCCAGGGTCTTGGAGAGCCAGGGCTGGGCGGCCAGGCGGCGCGCTTCGTATTCGCGGATCTTGTCGGCATGGCGCAGGGTCAGGCCGATTTCGTCGAAGCCGTTGACGAGACAGAATTTGCGAAACGGATCGACATCAAAGGAAAACCGCTGCGCCCCGTCCTGGGTCGAGACGAACTGCTCGGGCAGATTGACCACCAGTTCGAACCCGGGAAAGGCATTGACCTCGTGGAACAGGCGATCGACCTCGGATTCGGTGAGGCGAACCGGCAGCACGCCGTTCTTGAAGCAGTTGTTGAAGAAGATGTCGGCGAACGAAGGGGCGATGATGACCCGGAAGCCGTAGTCCTCGAGCGCCCAGGGCGCGTGCTCGCGCGAGGAGCCGCAGCCGAAATTCTTGCGGGCGATGAGGACGGAGGCCCCCTTGAAGCGGGCCTGATTCAGCGAAAAATCGGGGTTGAGCGGGCGCCGGCTGTTGTCGATACCGGGCTCGCCGCGATCGAGATAGCGCCACTCGTCGAACAGGTTCGGACCGAAACCGGTGCGCTTGACCGATTTCAGGAACTGCTTCGGGATGATCGCGTCGGTGTCGACATTGGCACGATCGAGCGGCGCGACCAGGCCGCGGTGAACGGTAAGCGGTTGCATGGGAGCGCGCCTTCTTCAGAAACGCCGAACGTCGACGAAATGGCCGGCGACCGCCGCCGCAGCCGCCATCGCGGGACTGACCAGGTGGGTGCGTCCGCCGGTGCCCTGACGACCCTCGAAATTGCGGTTCGAGGTGGCCGCGCAGCGCTCGCCCGGCTCCAGTCGGTCGGCATTCATCGCCAGGCACATCGAACAGCCCGGCTCGCGCCACTCGAAACCGGCATCCAGGAAGATCCGGTCCAGGCCTTCGGCCTCGGCCTGACGCTTTACCTGACCCGAACCGGGTACCACCATCGCCAGCCGGACCGAGTCCGCCTTGCGGCGCCCGCGCACCACCACCGCCGCCGCGCGCAGGTCTTCGATGCGAGAGTTCGTGCACGAGCCGATGAACACCTTGTCCAGGCGGATGTTCTCGATCGGCGTGTTGGGCGTGAGGCCCATGTATTGCAGCGCGCGCTCCATGCCTTCACGGCGCACCGGGTCCTTTTCGCGATCGGGATCGGGAACGCGGTCGTCGATCGCCACCACCATCTCGGGCGAGGTGCCCCAGGTGACCTGCGGACGGATCTCGGCAGCGTCGAGCCGCACGACCAGATCGAAGCGGGCGCCGGGATCGGATTGCAGCGAACGCCATTGCAGCAGCGCGCGATCCCAGTCGGCGCCAGACGGCGCCAGCGGACGGCCCTTCAGGTAGGCGAGCGTGATGTCGTCGACGGCGACCATTCCCGAGCGGGCGCCGGCCTCGATGGCCATGTTGCACACCGTCATCCGGCCTTCGACCGAGAGCGAGCGGATGGCGCTGCCGCCGAATTCGATGGCATAGCCGGTGCCCCCGGCCGTGCCGATGCGCCCGATCACCGCGAGCACCAGATCCTTGGCGGTGACGCCCCTGGGCAGGGCACCCTCGACCTCGACCAGCATGTTCTTCATCTTCTTGGCCACCAGACACTGGGTGGCCAGCACATGCTCGACCTCGGAGGTGCCGATGCCGAATGCCAGACAACCGAGCGCGCCGTGGGTGCTGGTGTGCGAGTCGCCGCAGACCACCGTCATGCCCGGCAGCGTCGCCCCCTGTTCCGGGCCGATCACATGCACGATGCCCTGGCGCTGGTCGAGGAACGGGAAGTAGCTGCCGATCGCGAATTCGCGGATGTTGCGGTCCAGGGTCACCACCTGCTCGCGCGAGGTCAGGTCCTCGATGCCTTCGATGCCCCGCTCCCAGCCGGTGGTGGGCGTGTTGTGGTCGGCGGTGGCCACCACGGAGGAGGTGCGCCAGGGCTGACGGCCGGCGACCCGCAGGCCTTCGAAGGCCTGCGGACTCGTCACCTCGTGGACGAGGTGACGGTCGATGTAGAGCAGGCAGGTGCCGTCTTCTTCGCGATGGACCACATGGTCATCCCAAAGCTTGTCATAGAGCGTGCGGGCAAGAATGGACATCTCAGGCACACGGCACAAACGGCCGCCTCAGGGTTTTCCGGAACCTTCGATTATGCCACGCACCTCACCGTCTGACCGTCTCGGGAACCACCAGGGGCTGCAGCCGAACGGCATAACGGTCCAGATCCGCCAGGCGGCCCGGGTGCGAGGGATGGCGAGCCGCGAAGGGATCGGCCCGAACCGCTGCCGGCGTCGCCGCGGGCAGCCACGTTTGCCAGCGCGGGACAGCGGGGGCGGGAACCGCCAGCGCGCCGGTCAGCGCCCTGGACCAGAACCCGAGCGCCAGCCCCGGATCGAAGCCGGCGCGCGCCAGGAGTTCCATCGCCAGGCGATCGGCCTCGTCCTCGTGGACACGGTCGTGGGGATGCGACAGCAGCACGGCCGCCTCGTCGGCCAGACCGTCGGCGCGCGCCCGTGCGATCCGCTCCCGCGGATGATCGCGGATCAGGTGAGCCATCTCATGCGCCAGGGCGACCGCGAGCACCGCATCGGGATTCGCCTCGCCGGGGCGGGTGCCCAGCGCTGCCATCGCCGGCGTGATCGCGCAGCGCCCGCCCGGCAGACACCAGGCATCGGGACCGGAACCGGGCACCACCAGGACCTCGTCGCGCCAGCCAGCGACCGAGGGGTCGACCGCCACCGCCCCCGCCCGCAGGCGCGAGGCCACGCGGGCGAGTCGCTCGAGCAGCCCCGCATCGGCGATCGGGCCCCGCGCCAGCAAGGTCTGCCACGCGAGATCGCTGGCCCGCGTCAATTGAAGGGGGGTGATCGAGTCGATCATCACCGTCGGCATCGTCCGCCGGTCCAGCGGCGACAGACCCGGCCCCAGTCCCGCTGGCGCGATGCAACCCGAGAGCGCGACCGTCGCGCCCAGTCCGAGCCCCAGCGAGGCGGCGCTGACCAGCGCACGCCGGCTGACCGTGACGGTCATCGGCAGGCGCGGGAGGAAGGGCTTGGGCAAGGCGGTCATCGGGTCCCGGAGCGGACGTTGGTGGGCGTTTCAGCGTACTCGAAGCGCTGGCTGGCTGCCACCGCCAGCCAGCCAAGCGCCGCAGCGATTGCCGCGCAATAGAAAGCCCAGGCTGGCGAAACCTGCTCCCACCACCAGCCGGCGGCCAAACCGCCAGCGGACCCACCGACGCCGTAGGCAAGCGTCGCATAGAGCGCCTGCGCCCTGCCCTGCTCGCCCGGCGCGAACCACTGATGCAGCAGGGCCATCGACGCGCTGTGATGCACCCCGAAGGTGACGGCGTGCATCAGCTGCGACACCAGCACGATCGCCCAGTGACCGTCGCCCCAGCCGATCAGGGCGAAACGCAGCGCCGCGACCGCCATGCTGAACGCCAGCAGCGACAGCGCGCCGAAGCGCGCGAACAGCCCGTGCTGCCAGCGAAACAGCGCGATCTCGGCGATGACGCCCAGGGTCCAGACGGCGCCGATCCAGGTCTTGGCGTAACCGTGGCGATCGAGATAGAGCGAGTAGAACGCGTACAGGGCCGCGTGGGCGAACATCATCAGCGCACAGGACAGAAAGAACAGCGCCAGACGGGGCTCGCGCAGGCGCCGCCAGATCGGGCGGGGCGATGCCGACGCACCGGGGGGAGCGGTCGCGCCCAGGGGAGCGGTCGCGCCGGGGGGAGAGGACGGGCCGGGGGGAGCGGTCGCGCCTTCGGTCCCGCGGGCCACGGCCGATGCGACCACCGGCACCGCCCGGCGGGCGACCCGCCAGGAAACGCCCAGCACGCCGAGGGCCAGCAGCGCCAGCAGCGCGACCAGCCAGCGCACCCCCAGCCAGTCGAGCAGCGGACCGGCGGCCGCCACCGCCAGGATGAAGCCGATCGACCCCCACTGGCGCATGCGGCCATAGACACCCGCTTCGCCGCGCGCCGCCGCCAGTGCCATCGATTCGGCGATCGGCCCCTGGGCGGCGGTGAAGAAATAGAGCAGGCAGACCAGCGGCAGCAACCAGCCGTAATGGCCGCGGGCCAGCGCGATCAGACCGACGGCCAGCAGCGTGCCCAGGGCGCTGATGCGCAGCAGCCCGGCCCGCTTCGCGCTGCGATCGGCCCAGGCGCCCCAGAACGGCGGCGCGACCACCCGCATCAGCTGCGGCATCGCCAGCAGCAGGCTGATCTGGCTGATCGACAGGCCCCAGTCGGCGAAATAGAGCCCGAGGTAGGGCGACATTGCGCCGACCAGCGAGAAATAAGCGAAGAACAGGGACTTGACGTCGAACTCGGCCTGGCGACGGGCGCCCGCCTCGGTGACCGCGGGCGACACGCGGGCTGCTGCGTCCTTCCCGACCCCCTCCCGGCTTCCCTCTGCGCCGTCGCCCGGCCCCGCGCCGGCGGGTGTCAGGGTGCCAGCCCCGGGATGGCCGGCGAGGCGACCCGCACATCGGCGTTCTGGGCCCGATGGCGCAGCGCGTGATCCATCAGGACCAGCGCGAGCATCGCCTCGGCGATCGGCGTGGCGCGGATGCCGACGCAGGGATCGTGACGTCCCAGCGTCTGGACCATCACCGGGCTGCCTTGCTGGTCGACCGAGCGCCGCTCGGTGCGAATGCTCGACGTCGGCTTGATCGCGATCGCAACCCGCAGCGGCTGCCCGGTAGAGATGCCGCCCAGTACGCCGCCGGAATGATTGCTGATGAAGCCCTCGGGGGTGAGTTCATCGCCATGCTGGCTGCCGCGCTGGGCGACGCTGGCGAATCCGGCGCCGATCTCGACCCCCTTGACCGCATTGATGCCCATCATCGCGTGGGCGATGTCGGCGTCGAGCTTGTCGAACAACGGCTCGCCCCAGCCCGGCGGGATGCCGTCGGCGACCACCTCGATGCGGGCGCCACAGGAATCGCCGCTGCGACGCAGGTCGTCCATGTACGCCTCGAGGCGATCGATGATCGTGGCGTTGGGCGCGAAGAACGGGTTGCGCGGCACCTCGTCCCAGGATTCGAAGGGAATCGGCACGTCGCCCAGCTGCGACATGTGCCCGCGGATGCGAGTGCCGTGATGCTCGGCCAGCCACTTGCGCGCGATCGCTGCTGCAGCCACCGCCGGCGCGGTCAGCCGGGCCGATGAACGCCCGCCGCCGCGATGGTCACGCACACCGTACTTGTGCCAGTAGGTGTAGTCGGCATGACCGGGGCGAAAGGTGCTGGCGAGATTGCCGTAGTCCTTGCTGCGCGCGTCCTCGTTGCGGATCAGCAGCGCGATCGGCGTACCGGTCGTGCGCCCCTCGAACACGCCCGACAGGATCTCGACCCGGTCGGCTTCCTGGCGCTGGGTGACATGGCGCGAGGTACCCGGCCGACGCCGGTCGAGTTCAGGCTGGATGTCGGCCTCGGACAAAACGAGGCCGGGCGGGCAGCCATCGACCACGCAGCCGATGGCCGGGCCGTGCGACTCGCCAAAAGTGGTGACGCAAAAGAGGAGACCGAAGCTGTTGCCCGACATGAAAGTAGAATCACCCGCTGGTTGACTGAACTCCCATTTTATCGCCCGATCGGGCGCATCGAACGGCCGGATGGCCCGGAGATCGCAAACGGGCCGAATCGACAGAGGCATTGATGACCAATATCACCCATTCCCGCCGCCGAGTCCTTGGGTCGATCGCCGCCACCGGAGCCGCGTCGGCGCTGCCCCTGGCCGCGTTCGCCCAGTCCACCTATCCGACCCGGCCGATCAAGCTGATCGTGCCCTTTGCCCCGGGCGGCACGACCGACATCGTGGCGCGGGTCGTCGCCGAGAAGCTGCGCGACAACCTGGGCCAGTCGGTGGTGGTCGAAAACAAGGCTGGCGGCGGCGGCGTGGTGGGCGCGGTCGAGATGATCCGCGCGGCACCCGACGGCTACACGCTGGGCATGGCCACCGTCTCGACCACCGCCACCAATCCGGCGATCAATCCGAAAATCCCCTACAACCCGCTCACCGACTTCGTGCCGATCATCAATCTGGCGGCGACCCCGAACGTGATCGCGGTCCACCCGTCGTTCCCCGCCCGCGACTACAAGACCTTCCTGGAAGTGCTGCGTCGCAACCCGGGCAAGTATTCCTATTCGAGCTCGGGCACCGGCGGGATCGGCCACCTGCAGACCGAGCTGTTCAAGTCGCTGACCCGGGTCTTCATGACCCACATTCCCTACCGCGGCGCCGGCCCGGCGCTGGCCGACACCGTGGCCGGCCAGGTGCCGATCATCTTCGACAACATGCCCTCGGCTCACCCGTTCATCCGCGAGGGGCGGCTGATTCCGATCGTGGTGGCAGCGCCGCAGCGCCTGGCGATCCTGCCCGCCGTGCCCACCTTCAGCGAGGTCGGACTCGTGCCGGTGAACCGGATGGCGTACTACGGACTGCTCGGCCCCAAGGGGCTACCGCGCCCGATCGTCGAACGGGTGAATGCCGCCGCCCGCAAGGCCCTCGAGGACCCGAGCGTGGCCAAACGCATCGCCGACACCGGATCACTGGTGGTGGGCAACTCGCCAGAGGAGTTCGCCCGTCAGATCGAGGCCGAACTCGAGGTCTATCGGAAAGTGGTCGCGCAGCAGAAGCTCACGCTGGAGTAGAAACGGCGCGGCGCCGCCCGAGATCGCCGGGAGACGCCGGCGCGGCGATCGCGGGAGCGCCGGCATCCGGGCGCCCCTGCGGACCTCAGAGGGCGTGCGCGAGCCCGGCCCGCAGACGCTGGATGACCGTCTGACGCGGCATCAGCACCAGCACCGCCTCCAGGGCGGGGGTCTGGGGACGCCCGAACACCAGCTGGCGCATCGGCATGCCGAACTGCGGCATCTTCAGGCCGTGCGCGGCCACGGTCTGCTTGACCGCGCCTGCGATCGCCTCGCGGGTCCAGTCCAGGTCGGCGCAGAGATCGGCAAAGGCGGCCAGCGCGGGACGCACCTCGGGCTTGATCACCTCGGCCAGTTGGGCCGCATGCAGGTGCGGCACCAGGTAGAACATCATCGCCGACTCGGTGACCTCTTCCAGCGTGGCCGAACGATCCTTCAGCAGCCCGCAGACCGCCGCCAGATCGATTCCGGCGTGCGCCGCGTCGCCGGCGTTCGCGCCTCGAACCGCCAGCCGGGTCGCGACGTCGGCCGCGATGTCGGCATCGGCCATCGCCTTGAGATGATGGTTGTTCAGCCAGCGCAGCTTGTCGAAATCGAAGCGCGCCGGCGAGCGGCTGATGTGTTCGCCGTCGAACCAGGACACGAACTGCGCCCGGCTGAAGATTTCCTCGTCGCCATGGCTCCAGCCGAGCCGCGCCAGGTAGTTGATCACCGCCTCGGGCAGGTAGCCCTCGGCGTGGTACTGCATGACCGAGACCGCGCCGTGGCGCTTCGAGAGCTTCTGGCCGTCGGGACCGTGGATCATCGGCACATGGCCGTAGCGCGGCAGCGTCGCGCCCAGCGCCGCGAGAATGTTGATCTGGCGCGGCGTGTTGTTGACATGGTCGTCGCCCCGGATCACGTGGGTGATGGCCATGTCCCAGTCATCGACCACCACGCAGAAGTTGTAGGTCGGCGTGCCGTCGGAGCGGGCGATGATGAGGTCATCGAGTTCGGCGTTGGCGAATTCGATCGGACCCTTGACGGTGTCGTCCCAGGCGACCACGCCGTCCTTCGGATTGCGAAAGCGCACCACCGAGGGCGCACCCACCGGCGGCGCCGGCAGCGTGCGACCCGGCTCGGGGCGCCAGCGACCGTCATAGCGCGGCTTCTGGCCGGCGGCCTCCTGGGCGGCGCGCATTGCGTCGAGTTCCTCGCGTGAGCACCAGCAGCGATACGCGGTGCCGGCCTCGAGCATCTGCGCGATGACTTCACGGTACCGGTCCATCCGGCGCATCTGATAGAAAGGTCCTTCATCGGGCGGCAGACCCAGCCAGGCCATGCCGTCGAGAATCGCCTGCACCGCCTCGGGCGACGAACGCTCGACATCGGTGTCCTCGATGCGCAGGATGAAGGTGCCCTGGTGATGACGGGCGAAGGCCCAGGCGTAGAGCGCGGTGCGGGCCCCGCCGATGTGAAGAAAGCCGGTGGGGCTCGGTGCGAATCGGGTGCGAACCCCGCAGGATGTCTCGGTCATGGGCAGCGATTCTAACGAAAGTGCGCGCGCCGCCCGCCGGGCCGGTTTTCGCCGGCCCGCAACGCGTTACACGGGAATGATGTAAAAGGCATTCCTGAACTCTGGGGAACCTTCTTGACCAGTCTTGACTCATTGCTGCGCTCGCTCACGCCCGGAATGCTGACCGGCATGCTTCGCGGCATCGAAAAAGAGGGGCTGCGGGCCACGCGCGACGGCACCCTCGCCCTGACGCCGCACCCGGCGGGCCTGGGCTCGGCCCTGACCCACCCGCACATCACCACCGATTTCAGCGAATCGCAGCTCGAGCTGATCACCGGCGTCCACACCACCGCCCAGGCCTGCGAGGCCGAGCTGCAGCAGATCCACCAGGCGGTCTACCCGCATCTGGGCGACGAGCTCATGTGGGGCAGCAGCATGCCCTGCCGGCTGCCGGACAGCGACCACGACATCCCGCTGGGCAGCTACGGGCACTCGAACGTCGGGCGCTCCAAGACGGTGTACCGCAACGGGCTGTCACACCGCTACGGGCGGCGCATGCAGACCATCTCGGGCATCCACTACAACTTCTCGCTGCCGGGCGCCGCCTGGGGCGCGCTGCAGCAGGCGGCCGGACACCACGGCAGCGTCGAGGCCTATCGCAACGCCGCCTACTTCGGGCTGATCCGCAATTTCCGCCGCCACTCCTGGCTGCTGCTGTATCTGTTCGGCGCCTCGCCGGCGGTCTGCCGGTGCTTCGTGGCCGGTCGCACCCACCGCCTGCAGGACTTGTCGTCCGACACCCTGCACCTGCCCCACGCGACCTCGCTGCGGATGGGTCCGCTGGGCTACCAGAGCGAGGCGCAGTCGGCGCTGGCGGTCAGTTACAACACCCTGCTGGGCTATGCGAAATCACTGAACCGGGCGCTAACCGAGCCCTATCCGGCCTACGAGGCGATCGGCGTGCGCGACGGCGATCAGTACCGCCAGCTGTCCAGCACGCTGCTGCAGATCGAGAACGAGTTCTACGGCACCATCCGCCCGAAACGGCGGATTCAGCCCGGCGAGCGGCCGCTGCACGCGCTGGGCGAACGCGGGGTCGAATATGTCGAGGTGCGCTGCATGGACATCGATCCGTTCGAGCCGGTGGGCATCAACGCCGCCACCATGCGCCTGCTCGACGTGTTTTTGCTGCACTGCCTGCTGACCGAAAGCCCGCCCGACAGCCCCCAGGAGATTGCCGGGCTGATGGTCAACCAGCACCGCGCCGCGGACCGGGGCCGCGATCCGGCGCTCCAGTTGCTGCGTGACGGTGTCGAGGTGCCCCTGCGGCAGTGGGGCGACGAGTTGCTCGCGCAATGCGAGCCGATCGCCCAGGCGCTGGACGCCGCGCATGGCGGCGCGGATCACCGCGATGCACTGCAGGCCGCGACCGCCGCGCTGCGCGCGCCCGACACGCTGCCCTCGGCGCGGGTGCTGGCGCAGATGGCCGCCGACCACGACCGCTCGTACCTGAAGTTCGGACTGGCGCAATCGCTCGCCCATGACACGCGGCTGCGGGCGATGCCGCTGGACCCGGGAACCCAGGCGCAGTTCGACGCGATGGCCCGTGACTCCTGGACCGCGCAGGCAGCGATCGAAGCCGCGGACACCCTGCCCTTCGAGACCTACCGTCAGCAGTACCTCGCGCAGGACCTGATGACCGGCGAGCAGTTTCGCCTGCCGGGTTGAGGCCCTAGCCGCACTCGCCCTGATGGCCGCAGGCGGTGCAGAACTGGCAACCGTCCTTGCGGATGTAGGCATGGGCGCCGCAGGCCGGACAAGGCAGCCCGGCCACGATCGCGGCGCGCGGCGGCTCGCCGGGGCGCGCCGGTTCGGGCGAGGCCAGCGCACCCACGCCACCGATCGCATGGCCCTCGGCGTCGAGCAGGCCCAGCACCGTGTAGCGATGCAGGATGAGCGCGGCAAGGTAGGCCACCGTGCTCGGCCAGACCTGCTGGCGCGCCGCGCCCGGCACCTGTGCCCAGAACGAACCGTTGAGCTCGCCGAACGACAGCAGCTTGCGCAGCTTCAGACCCACCCAGCTCACATCGATCACCCGCATGTCCAGTGACAGCAGCTTGCACAGGCCGTCCAGGACCCGCGGATAGTCGCCGGCCAGCCAGATCGAGTAGGGCCGGCGCGAACCGTCGGGCAACTGCAGCTCCTTGACCCCGAGCACGAAATCATCGCCGGTGGCGGCATTGACGATGTCGGCGGTCCACGACAGCGTGCCCAGCGGACCCGACTTGGGCTCGGCGCGGAAGATCATCGCGTCGATCATCGGCGTGGGCTGCTCCTCGACGGCCTCGAACACGCCGAGCTGCTCGCAGCGATAGCGCACGATGTCGGCGAAGGCCGCCACGATGCCGGGCTTGTTCAGCAACTCGCCCTCAGGCGGAAACGGCAGGCGCAAAGGCAGTTCGTCGCGGGTCGCCGCCAGCACATCGAGCTTCAGGCGCAGCCAGGCGCGGTCGTTCGAACGCATGTCCATCGACAGCGCCTTGGCGATCGCGCCCAGACCGCGCGGCTGCTCGTTGCCGTTGACCCAGGTCTCGAAGGGAACGGTGCGCGCGACCCGGCCTGCGCCCTCGCCTGCCGGCGCCTCCTCGGTCTGACCGATGAAGATCGCGAACGACGAACGGCCATCGGCCGGCTCGATCATGTATGACCAGGCCAGATTGCCGGCCGCCAGGCGCGGGCGTCCCGGCCAGCGCAGCGAGGCCAGCGCCGGCTGCGGCACGGTGTCCAGGCGCAGCCGGCGATCGGCGTCGTGCTGCAGGTCCTGGGGCATGATCGGCGACGGCTGGGCCGGCGCGGACGGACCGACGCTGAGCACCGAGCCGATCACCGCGTTGGGCCGGTAGGTGGTGATGCCCTTGAGCCCGGCGCGCCAGGCCTCCAGGTACAGGGCCTGGAAATCTTCGTAGGGGTAGTGCTCGTCGACGTTGACCGTCTTGCTGATGGCCGAGTCGACGAAGGGCTGCACCGCCGCGCTCATGCGCATGTGGTCCATGGCCGGGATCTGCATGGCCGACACGAAATAGTCGGGCAGGTGGGCCGGATCGCCGCCCAGGTGGCGGTACAGCCGATAGGCGTAGTCCTCGACCTGGTACTCGCGGCGCGAGCCGTCCGGCATGCGCTTCTTGCGGGTGTAAGTGAACGAGAAGGCGGGCTCGATGCCGCCCGAAGCGTTGCCGGCGAAGGCGATCGAGATGGTGCCGGTGGGCGCCACCGACATCAGGTGCGAATTGCGGATGCCGTGGCTGCGGATCTCGCGCTTGATGGACTCCGGCAGGCGCGAGGCCGCGTGCGGCTCGGCCAGGTAGCGGTCGGCATCGAACAGCGCGAAGGCGCCACGCTCGCGCGCCAGCCCCACCGATGCCGCATAGGCGGTGTCGCGCATCGTGCCGGCGAAGCGGGCCGCCATCTCGCGCCCGGCATCGGAGTCGTAGCGCAGCTTGAGCATGGTGAGCGCATTGCCCAGGCCGGTGAAGCCCAGTCCGATGCGCCGCTTGGCCTGCGCCTCGCGGGCCTGGGCCTGCAGCGGCCACAGCGTCAGATCGAGCACGTTGTCGAGCGCCCGCACCGCGATTCGGACCACCCGCTGAAAGCGCTCCCAGTCGACGGTGGGCGCCTCGCCGAACGGATTGCCGACGAAGCTGGTGAGGTTGAGCGAGCCGAGGTCGCAGCAGCCGTAAGGCGGTAACGCCTGTTCGCCGCAGGGATTGGTCGCGGCGATGTGCTCGCAGTAGGACAGGTTGTTGTCGCGGTTGACCCGGTCGATGAAGATCACGCCCGGTTCCGCGTGGTTGTAGGTGGACCGCATGATCTGGTCCCACAACTGGCGCGCCGGCACGCAGCGGTACACCCACTGACCGTCCTCGCGCCGATGCGAGGCGCCCGCCTCGAAGGGCTCGGCCACATGCACCAGCTCGAACATCGCGTCCTCCTCGACCGCGCGCATGAAGGTGTCGGTGACCGCGACCGAGGTGTTGAAATTGGTGAGCGAGCCGTCGCGCTTGGCGTGGATGAAGGCCTCGACATCCGGGTGGTCGATCCGCAGGACGCCCATCTGTGCACCGCGCCGCGCGCCGGCCGACTCGAGGGTCTCGCAGGACTTGTCGAACACCCGCATGTAGGAGACAGGCCCGGAGGCGCGCGACTGTGTGCCGTGCACCAGCGCCCCGCTGGGGCGGATCGACGAGAAGTCGTAACCGACACCCCCACCGCGGCGCATGGTCTCGGCCGCCTCCTGCAGCGCGGCGTAGATGCCCGGGGTGCCGTCGGGACCATAGCCCCAGACGGCGTCGCCGATCGGCTGCACGAAACAGTTGATCAGGGTGGCGGCGATGTCGGTGCCGGCCGCCGAGTTGATGCGCCCGGCCGGCACGAATCCGTTTTCCAGCGCCCAGAGGTAGTCCGCCTGCCAGCGCTCGCGATCAGGCGCCGGCTCGTTGGACGCCAGGGCCCGCGCCACCCGCAACCGGATGTCGCGCGGGGTGCGCTCGTCGTTCTTGGCGTACTTCTCGAGCAGCACGTCCAGGGTGACTTCCTGCTCGGGCAGGGCGGCGGCGATGTTCTCGGTCTTCATGGGCACGCTCGGGGCAAAGGCGATGACCCGCCGGCTGGCGGGGAAGAATTATCCCGCGCCCCGCTTTTCTTCGCCAGCAAATCGGCTACAATCTTGCTCTTGCTCGGGCGGCTAGCTCAGCGGTAGAGCACTGCCTTCACACGGCAGGGGTCACAGGTTCGAACCCTGTGCCGCCCACCAGCAGATATCAGCAAGACTGTGGCGAACGGCACCTCTCGAGGGTGCCGTTTTCACTGGTGCGTCTGGCTTTGCCCTGGCTGCCGACGCGGCAACAAAAGGATGCCATGCCCCGCTCCGATCCGATGACGCCCCCCGCCCGGCCACCCGCGCCATGAGACAGGACGCCTGGCGGCGCGATGCCGCGTCCTATCCGCTGCGCGGCGAACTGCAACCGCGCTACACCGATGTTGATGTCTGGCAGCACCTGAACAACGGCGCGCTGATCTCGATGCACGGCGAAGCGGTGCAACAAACGCTGCGCAGCGTCTTCGGGCCCGCCGCCTGGCGGCAGCGCGAACCCGCGCTGGCCTGCGCACGCAATGCCACCGACTTCCTGAGCGAGGCCTACTATCCTGCCCCGCTGCAATGGGGGGCAAGAGTGCTCGGCACTGACGCCAGCGGTCTGCGCGTGGCCACCGCACTGTTCCAGCACGGCCACTGCGTCGGCTTGCACGAGGCCACCCTGACCGGCTGGTCCGGCGGGCAGGCAGCGGGACTGACGCCGGAACACCGGTCGGCGCTGCAGACGGCCCGGGTACCGGCCGCCGAGCTGGCGGGGCCCGACGGCGACACCGCCGCGACGCCGGTTCTGGCCGACTTTCCGTGGCAGACCGCGCTGTCGACCCGTTTCGCCGACAGCGATGCGCACCGCCTCGCGAGCGACACCTGCCTGGCCCGCGCGGCCGAGCAGATGCGCGTGGAATTTCTTCATCAGGTGTTCGAGCATCAGCGCCCGCAGGTGGGCGGCATGATGGTGGCGCATGTCTCGCTGCGCTGGCTGCAGCGCAGCGCGCCGGCCGCGCAGTGGCAACTCGCCGGCGGCGTGTCACGCATGGGCGAGCGTTCGCTCGGGGTGCGCGGCGCGATATTCGAAGCGGACCGGTGCGTGGCGATCTGCGATTCGGTGATGGTGTCCATCGACCGCGAGAGCCGCGCCAGCGCGCCGCTCTCGGACGAGGCGCGCGCGCTGATGAACCCCTATCGGCTGGCGGCGCCCGCGGGCTAGCGCGGTCGCCCTCCGGGGCGCGGCGTCGTCAGGCTCCGGGGATCGGGCTGTGCGGCAACTCGGCCGCCGCCGCCCGGACCTGGATGCGGGCACCGGTCAGTTCGACCACCTGGCCGGCGCGCAGCTTGCAGCCACGCCGAAGTTCCGCCTGGCCGTCGACCCTTATCTGGCCACCGGCAATCATCTGTTTGGCGCCGCCACCGCTGTCGGCCAGGCCGGTCGCCTTGAGCAGGGAATCGAGGGCGATGAATTCGCCGCGCAATTCAAAATCGATCCGCTGCGTCGGGCCGCTGGTGTTCGCTTGCTGGGGCAAATGGCCCTCCCATCGTCAGGCAAAGCACCTGATCTTACCGAAAGGCCGGCCCCGCGCCTGACGGGCCGCAGCGCCGGGACGCCGCGGCGTCCCGGGATCATCGACACAGACCCGGCATCGCCGGGTCCGGGCTTCAGCGCGGCGCCATCCGGATCGCGCCGTCCAGGCGGATGCACTGCCCGTTGAAATAGGAATTGCGCACCAGTTCGAGCGACAGGCTGCCGAACTCTTCCGGCTTGCCCAGCCGCTTCGGGAAAGGCACCGAGGCGCTCAAGCTGTCGAGCACCGGCTGCGCGGCGCCCATCATCAGCGGCGTGGCGAAGATGCCGGGCATGATCGAATTCACGCGGATGCCGATGTCGGACAGATCGCGTGCCATGGGCAGGACCAGCCCGTTCACGCCCGCCTTGGCCGAACCGTAGATCACCTGGCCGATCTGGCCATCCTGGGCGGCCACCGAGGCGGTCAGCGTGATGCAGCCGCGCTCGCCGTCTTCCAGCGGCGCCAGCGTCGCCATGCCCTCGGCCGCGAGCGAAGCCAGCCGATAGCTGGCAATCAGCACGCCCTGCACGCCGATCTCGTACTCGGCGGTAGGCAGGCGCTTGAGCCGCCCGGCGGCCTTGTCGAAGGCCAGTGTCTTGCCGCGCCGCGAGGTCATCGCGCAGTGGACCAGGATCCGCTCCTGCCCGAGCGCGGCGCGCGCCTTGGCGAAGCCGGCGACGACGCTTTCCTCGCTGTTGATGTCGACCTTGCAGAACAGGCCGCCGATGGACTGGGCGACTTCCTCGCCCTTGGCTTCGTTCACATCAAAAATGGCGACCTTGACCCCGGCGGCGGCCAGCGCCTCGGCGGCGGCTCTGCCCAGGCCGGAAGCGCCGCCGGTCACGACCGCGCTGGTGGTTGCGTCAATTATCATGGTTGCTGTCTCCGTGGGTGCTGTGAGTGCGCGAAACGCGCGGCGCCGGCCGGCGCTGCGCGGGTGGCGAAGGGGTCGCCAGCCGACTGCTTGTGTCTGGGAGCCGGAAGTGTCCCATGGCGCAGCGGACCCGCGACAGGCAGGACAGCCGCATCGCGCGAAATCCGGACCGCGGGACCCGACTCCGGGTGGGTGCGCACACCGGGCGGCGCGCTGCAAACCGAGGCTTTCACAACGCTCCCCGCACCAGGGTCATCTCCCGGCCACCAGGTGTCTGCTGTGATGATCTCGTCATCTCCTTCGACGACGATGCACTTTTCAGGAGCCAGAATGCCCCCCGTCGACAAACAGGCCTCATCCAGAACCGCGGACTCCACCCGACCGATGCCGGCGGCCAACGCCCTTGCCGACGCGGTCGAATTCTTCAAGGCCTTCCTCGGCCACCCACGCCGTACCGCCTCCATCGTGCCGAGTTCGAATCGGCTGATCGAACGGGTCGCCCGCCAGGCCAAAGTGGGCGAGGCTGCCTGCGTGGTCGAACTCGGGCCGGGTACCGGCGGCAGCACGCGCACGCTGCTCGGACGGATGGGGCCGCGCTCGCGGCTGCTCGCCATCGAGATGAACCCCGCCTTCCATGCCCACCTGTGCCGGCACATTCCGGATCCGCGCCTGCGCGCCGAGTGCGGCAGCGCCGAGGACCTCGCCGAGCACCTCGCGGCGCACCGTCTTCCGGCGCCCGATGCCATCGTGTCGGGCATTCCGTTTTCGACGATGCCGGCAGCGACGGGCGAGCGGATTGCCGCCGCGATCGCCCGATGCCTCGCGCCGGGCGGGCGCTTCGTGGCCTATCAGTGGACACCGAGCGTGGCCGAGCGCACCACGCCTCACCTGGGCGAACCGCGGCAGGAGTGGGAGCTGTGGAACCTGCCGCCGATGCGGGTGTACACCTGGGTCAAGCCGAGTTGATCGGGAGCCGGCGCCGGGCGACCGCGATCAGCCGGGTGCTTCTTCCCGCTCAGAACACCGCGTGATCGCCGCGCTCGACGCGCGCCTGCCCGCTCACCAGCTGCGCATAGAAATCGAAGAGCGTGTCGGTGCCCGCTGAAGGCGTGGCGGCCTCGTCGTAACGGCCGGTCGAGGGGTTGAGCACCAGCATCGACTCGGTGGCGTAATAGCGCCCGATGCGGGCGAGTTCGGCCTTTTCCGCCAGGGCAGGCACCACGCGACCGAGTGTCGACAGCGCCGCGATGATGCCGTCGAGCAGGGCCACCGGCACCTGCGTGAAGCGGGGCTCGCGGCCCATCAGGGTGAACAGCTGCTCGCCCTGCTGACGCGGTGTGACGGCCGCGCCGGGTCCGCCGATCGGCAGCACACGATTCTGGCGAGCCGGGTCATCGAGGCAACCGGCCAGGTACTCGCCCAGGTCGCGGTCGCTGATCGGCTTGCAGGCGGTCAGCGTGCCGTCACCGAACACCAGGAAGGACTTGCCGCGGCGCAGCCGATCGAGCTGTCCGGACAGCGACTTGAAGAAAGCGGTCGGGCGCACGATCGAGTAGGTCAGCCCGGAAGCGATCAGTTCCTGCTCGAAGGCGAGCTTGGCCTGCTGAAACGCAAGGACCGGCTTTTGCACGCAGATCGCCGAGAGCTGGACCGCCTGCGAGACCCCGGCGCGGCGCGCGGCGGCCAGGGCGTGGACATGCGCCTGGTGATCGATCGCCCAGGCATCGGCGGGCGAGCCGGTGCGCGAGGCCAGACACGACACGAGCACATCGAAACGTTCACCGCGGAAACCGTCACGTGCCAGCGATCGCGCGTCCGTCACCTCGCCGATGCGCACGGTGGCGCCCGCCAGCAGACGGGCGCTGTCGTCGGGGTCCAGCGCACCTCCGACCCCGGCGCGGGGCCGCAGGAAGCAGACCACCTCGTGGCCGCGCCGCACCAGCGCGTGTGCGCATGCCCGGCCGATGGTGCCGGTGGCCCCGAGAAGGAAAACGCGGCGCGGACTCGACGAACGCGGCGTGTCCGCCAGAATCGGATCGGAAGATAGGCTCATGCGCTTGCCGCGGGCGGTCGATGTGATCCCGCAGGATACCCTCGGCCGTGCGCCACTGCCCGCCCCGGGCGGGGGCGTAGTAGGATCGCCAAGCCCGATCAGGTGCAGCTCATCCGGCGCCCGCAGGAGGGCTGGGCCTGAATCCGGCCCCAGGACACTCCCCCTTTCTCAGGACATCGGCGCCATGACATCGACCGCTCTCATCGACCCGCCCTCGTTCATCCACACCGGCTATTCGCTGGTCGACCATGTGCTGACCGTCACGCTGAACCGGCCGCAACGCCGCAACGCGCTGAACTGGCGCGCCTACGATGAACTGGAGTCGGCGTTCCGCCACGCGCATCAGGATCCGGCGGTGCGCTGCGTGATCGTCACCGGCGCCGATCCCGGCTTTTGCTCGGGCGACGATGTCGGCGAGATCATGGCCGGCCCCGAGGGTGGTCTCGCCCAGCGCAAGCAGTCGGTGATCCACAACCCGCCCACCCCGGCCGCGATGGCGGTGCTCGAATGCGGCAAGCCGGTGATCGCCGCGGTCAATGGCGCGGCGATCGGCTGGGGGGTCGAACTGGCCCTGTTCGCCGATCTGCGGGTGGCGTCGGACCGGGCGAAGTTCTCGGAGATGTTCGTCAAGCGCGGACTGGTCTGCGACGTGGGCGGTTTCTACCGGCTGCCCGCGCTGGTCGGGCCGGAGAAGGCGGCCGAACTGCTGTTCACCGGCGATCTGATCGACGCGGCGCAGGCCCTGCAGATCGGACTGGTCGGACGGGTGGTCGCGCATGAGCAACTGATGACCGAAGCGCTGGCGCTGGCGCGCCGGATCGCCGACAACCCGCCGCTCGCGGTGCAGGCGCTCAAGACCGGCCTGCAGCGCACCGCCTACGGCAATCCGCGCGAGATCGGCGGCTGGGCCATCGACACCATCCGCCGGCTGGCGCGCACCGACGACCACCGCGAGGGGGTGGCCAGCTACCTGGAGAAACGGCCGGCGGTGTTCAAGGGCGAGTGATGGGGATGCCGGCCAGCGCCGCCAGCCGCTGCTGCTCGATCAGCGGCTCGGTCAGCGGGCTCAGCGCCACCCGGCCGATGATGTTCGCATCGACCAGCGCGTCCAGCGCCGCGCGGAAATCGTCGAGGCGAAAGCGCCCATAGACTTCCGGGCGCAGCAGGCCATGCTCGCACCAGGCGAGCATTTCCGCCATCGACGACCGAACGCGGTCCGGGTGACGGGGCCGCGGCGCGACACGCTCCCAGCCAAGGTAGTAACCCCAGTAGACCCCGATCACATCGAAATTCTTGACCAGCAGGATGTTCGCCGGCACCTGGGGAACGCCACCGCTGACAAAGCCCATGGTCACCAGGCGACCCTCCGGGGCGATGCACCGCAGCGATTCGGCGAACACCGCTCCGCCCACCGGATCGAAAACCACATCGGCGCCCCGTCCCTCGGTCATCGCCAGCACCGCTTCGCGAAACGGCTGCTCCCACAGGTTGATGACGACGTCGGCCCCATGACGACGACAGGCGGCCGCCTTGGCCTCGGTGGTGGCGGTGGCAATGACACGCCCGCCCAGGCAACGGGCGACCTCGACGGCGGCCATGCCGCTGTCCCCGACCGCGCCGTGCACCAGCACCGTCTCGCCGGCTTCGAGCCGGGCCCGCCACTTCAGCGCGCCGTAGGCGGTCCCGTAGACCATCGGAATCTGCATCGCGACGTGATGATCGATCGCGTCGGGGATCGCAAAGACATTGCGTTCGGGCGCGATCAGCTGTTCGGCGAAGCCGCCGTGGCGGATGCCGGTGGTGACCCGATCGCCCGGCCGAAAACGCGTCACCGCCGCGCCGCAGCCGATCACCACCCCGCTGGCCTCGGTGCCCGGAACGAAGGGCAGATCCGGCCGGATCTGGTAGGTGCCCGCAAGCATCATCCGGTTGGCGAGGCTCACCCCGCTGGCGCAGACCGCGATCCGCACGTCTGATTCGCCGGCCACCGGATCCGGCACGGTTTCAACCGTCACCGCGGCTTCATTGCCCAACTCGCGACACACCACTGCACGCACCCGCTGCTCCTTGCCGGACCACGAAGGCAGGATCATGGACCCGGCCGCCCGAGCCCGGCGGTCAGACATCAGGAAGTGAAAACCCGGGCATCACAATGTCACGAATAATGGACAACCCTTTGCAATGGGCGACGCCCGGTACGGCCGTCCACGTTCCCCCCGGAGATCCGCATGACCCAGCAAGACCGCCCCGCCACGGCCCCCCCCGCGGCGGCGCAAGACAGAGCCCGACTGCCCTTCGCCGGACTGCGGGTGCTCGATGTCAGCCAGGGCATCTCCGGGCCCTACTGCGCGCACATCCTGTGGCAGCAGGGCGCCGATGTGGTCAAGGTGGAGCCGCCTGCGGGCGACTGGGCGCGCGGCATGGGCATCCTGCGCGAGGGCACGAGTTCGCTGGCGATCGCCTTCAATGGCGGCAAGCAGGCGATCTGCGTGGATGCGACCCAGCCGCAGGGCCGCGAGGTCCTGCAGCGGCTGGCCGCCGAGGCGGATGTGATCATCGAGAACTTCCGACCCGGGGTTGCCGCGCGGCTGGGCCTCGACGCCGCGGTGATGCGCGCGGCGCGCCCGGAACTGATCTTCGTGTCGATCTCGGGCTACGGCACCCACGGGCCCTATGCGGGCGCGCCGGCGACCGATTCGGTGGTGCAGGCCGACGCCGGTCTGATGTTCTGCAACCGCGGCAGCGACTCGGTGCCGCGCAAGATCGGCGTCTATCTGGCCGATGTGAACTCGGGGCTGTATGCCGCGCAGGCGGTCGGCGCGGCGCTGTACCGCCGCGCGACCGGCGGCGAGGGCGCCCACATCGAACTGAACCTGTTCGAGACCTGCGCCGCCACCCTGGTGTGCAATTTCGTCGAGCACGCGATGGAACCGCAGCGCGAAACGATGCCGATCGTGGCGGCATCGGCGCCCAACGGCACCTTCGAGGCCAGCGACGGCTCGATCAACCTGGTGACCCTGAACAACGAGCAGTTCGTGCGGGTCTGCCAGGCCCTGGGGCAGCCGCAATGGGCCGACGAGCCGCGCTTCGCCGATCCGTCCAGCCGGCTGGCGAATGCGCAGGCCATCACCGCCCTGATCGCGGGCGTGATGAAGGCGCTGCCGGTGGCCCACTGGAGCGAGCGCTTTCGCCAGTTCGATGTGCTGCACGCGCCGGTGCGCAGCTTCTCGCAGTGCGTCGACCATCCGCAGGCGCGCCATCTCGGCACTTTCGAATCGCTGGCGCAGCCCGGCATCGGCACCGTCGCCTGGGCCGGCACGCCGGTGCGAAGCCTGCGCCGGCCGATCGAGGCGGCCCCGATGGTGGGCGAACACACCGACGCGGTGCTGAGCCGGGCCGGCTTCAGCGAGCAGCAGCGCCAGGACCTCGCCCGCAGCGGTGTCACCCGCCAGCGCTGAACGCCACCCTCAGATCGAGCCCTTGCCCAGGTCGAGGTGGCCGCGCGCGGCATTGACGCGCAGGGTGTCGGTCTCGCCCTCGGCCAGCCGCAGCACCCGCAGCCGCCGGTAAGTGGCCTCCAGCGGGTGGCCGACCACCAGCGACTCGCCGCCCAGCAACTGCACCGCCGAGTCGGCCAGTGTGTTGGCGGTCTCGGTGGCGATCACCTTGGCCGCGATGCTCTCGTTGACCGCGTCGATCCCGGCATCGACCAGCCGGGCGGTGCGGTACACCGCCGAGCGGGCGGCATAGGCCGCGATGCGCATCTCGCCATAACGAAGCCGGGCGCGCTCGTGGTCGCCCAGTGCGCCGCCGCGCCGTTCGCGACGCAGGCCCGCCGCGACCTGTTCGATGATCCAGCCGGCGGTGCCCACGCAGTCGGCGGCAATCGCCCGGCGCACCGCGCTGATCTTGGCCAGCGCCCGGCCCCGGCCGTCGCCCGGCGCGCCGATCGCGTGGTGGCGCGGCACGCGGACATCCTCGAAGCGGAAGGCGGCGTGGTGACTGCCGTCGATCGAGGTGAAACGGCGCGTGACGGTGACCCCGGGACGATCGGTGTCGATGATCACCATCGAGGGGCCCTGCCCTTCGACCTCGACCAGCGCGGTGAGAAAGGCCACATCCGCACCGGCGGTCACATAGGACTTCTGGCCGGTGATCACCAGTTCGTCGCCCTCGACCCGCGCCCAGGTGCTCCGGGGCACGCCGGCCGGCTCGGTGAAGGCGAAGCCGACGCGCTTGTCGCCGGCCAGCATCGGCAGCAGGTGCGAGCTGCGCAGCGGCTCGCCCACGCCCTCAAGCAAACCCGCCCCGGCGCCGAACAGGCCCGGCAGATGGCTCACGCCGTGGCGCGCGAGCGTCTCGCGCACGACCAGCAGCGTGAGCTCCGACACGCCCTCGGTCTGCGTCAGCGCATAGACGCCGGCCGCCTTGGATGCCGCTCGGACCCGGGCCGCGGCATCGCCTGCCGCCAGATCCGTCGCGTCGCGCACCGCGGCGAGCTCGCCGGTGGCCAGGCTGGCGACACGGTCGCGCAGGCTCTTCAGTTCATCGGACAGGAATTCGGGCACGGGACCTCGTCAGGCAGGAAGGAGACAAAAGGGCCGATGAGGGCCCCTAGACATCGCGGTAGATCGGACCACGCCGGCGCACCGGGGCCAGCAGCGACAGGTCGCCCTGGAGCACCTGGTAGCCCTGCGGAAACGGCGGGCGAAGCTCGACGCCGATCAGGGCCAGCACGCGGTCGCTCTGGTAGTAGCAGGTGACGGTTTCGAGCGCCAGCCGCTCGAGGAAAGCGGGTTCGGCGGCGCGCAGGCCATCGACCAGCGTCTGGCGGGCAGCCGCCGGCAGGGCCTCGAAGGCGCTGCCGTGGCGTTCGCCGGCCAGTGCCTGCAGTCGGTCGATGTCGGCCAGGATGGCGGGCAGCGCCGGCGCGGCGTGGCTGAGCAGATAGTCGGTCACACCGAGTTCGGCGGCGCCGGGCATGCGGCCGTCGGCGCTCGGCGGCACGATTATGTCGACCACCAGGGCGAGCACCGCGCGCTGCGCCGGCGAGATCGGGTCGCCGCCGGCGATCGGGGTTCGATCGGTCATCGGTTCAGGCTCGCTAGTCGAAGAGATTGGCCAGACGCTGCTTCATCTGGTCGGCGATGTACAGGGCCACCGCCTGGATGGTGGAGGTCGGATTGACCCCGCCCGAGGTGACGAAGACGCTGCCGTCGACGATGAACAGGTTGCGCACATCGTGGCAGCGGCCCCAGGGATTGACCACCGAGGTCTGCGGGTCGACGCCCATGCGCGCGGTGCCCAGCAGGTGCCAGCCGGCGTAGCGCAGCGGCCCCTCGGTGTGGATGCGGGTGGCGCCGGCCGCCTGCATGACCTCGGTGCCCGCCCGGAAGGCGTGCTGCATCATGCGCTCGGTGTTCTCGCTCAGCCGGTAGGTGATCCGCGGGGCGGCGATACCGCTGGAGTCGGTCAGCTCGGGATCGAGGGTGACGGTGTTGTGCAACTCGGGCAGATCCTCGCAGCAGATGCCGATGTTGATCGCGCGCTCGTGGTGACGGGCGAAGGCCTCGTGGTGGCCGGCGCCCCAGGGAATGGTGCCGCGGGTCAGCCCCTGGCGCGCGGTGTTGACCGGGCCTGCGCCGCGGGTGATCTGCAGGTTGTAGCCGCGCACGAAACCGCGCGACAGGTCGGTTTCATAGAACTGCTTGCTGAGCAGGCAGCAGCCCGCCGGACCGTAGCGCGACGCCAGCGGCGTGTCGAACAGTCCCTGGACCAGCCCCCAGGGATGCAACATCAGGTTGCGGCCAACCAGCCCTGAGCGGTTGGCCAGCCCGTCGGGGAACCGCGCCGAGGTGGAATTGAGCAGCAGGCGCGGCGTGCCCACGCCGTTGCAGGCGATCACCACCACTTCGGCCCGCTGCCGGCGCTCAACGCCGTCGGGGTCGAAGTAGACGACGCCGGTGGCCATGTCGTTCTCATCGACCAGGATCTCGCGCACCCGGCAGCCGGTGCGCAGTTCGACGCCGGCGCGCCGCGCCATCGGCCAGTAAGTGATGTCGGCGCTGCTCTTGGCGCCCTTGGCGCAGCCGGAATGACAGGGCCCCAGGTTGGCGCAGGCCTCGCGGCCCTCGTAGTCGCGGGTGATGAGCGCGCTGTCGGAGGGCCACCAGTGCCAGCCCAGCCGGTTGAAGCCGCGCGCCATGGTCTCGCCCATCAGCCCCAGCGGCACCGGCGGCAGCGGCGGCTGGTGATAGGGACCGGCCGGATCGCCGGCCAGCCCCGACACGCCGATGTTGCGGTCGTTCTGGGCGAAGAAGGGCTCGAGCGCGGCGTAGTCGATCGGCCAGTCGTCGGCCACGCCATCGAGCGTGCGGACCTTGAAGTCGGACGGATGAAAGCGCGGCCAGTGCGCCGAATAGAGAACGGTGCTGCCGCCCACGCCATTGAAATTGACGATCGAGATCGGCGAGGCGTCCTCGTTGATCGGGTAGTCGTGCGGCCGGCCCCGGATGTTGGGGCTGGTGGAGAACGCCCCGTGGGCCTCGGCCTCCCAGCTGCGCCGGGTGGTCGGGTAATCGGCCGGGTTCATCCAGTCGCCCTGCTCGAGGCAGACGATGCGCATGCGGGTGTCGGCCAGGCTCCAGGCCACCGCCGCGCCAGAGGCGCCGGACCCGATGATCAGGACATCGACAATGTCGTCGGCCATGACGCGATCACCCCCCGGAGGCCAGCGAGCCGGTCAACGACTTGCGCTGGGAGATCTCGATCCAGTTGCCATCCGGATCGAGCACGAAGGAGATGTAGGCCACCTCGCCCAGCTTCACCGGCGCAGCGCCCTCGAGGCCGCCGCGGCGCAGGATCTCGGCATGCTCGGCGACCACGTCGAAGACCTGCACGGTGGTGTAGCGATAGCCCCCGGCGCGCATCGGCAGGCCCGGGGCCGGGGCCGACGGATCGTGGCGCAGGGCGACCAGCGAGACGCCGCAGCGAAAGCGGCCGTCGGGCAAGGCCTCGAAGGCCAGCGCATCGCGATAGAAGGCCGCGGTGGCGGCGACATCGCGCACCCCGAGTTCGATCTCGATCTGGTCGATGCCCTCGAAACCCGGGGGCAAGAGGCGCACCGCGTTGCCGTCGGGGTCGGTGAGTTCGCGAACGGCCACGAGCCCGGGTCGGGCGATGCTCAGACGCCGGTACCCCGAAGGCGGCGTCGCCGGCATCGGATCGCGCACATGGTTGATCTTCAGGATCGAGTCGCCGATCGGGTGGCGCAGCTGATGCACCCCGCGGCCGGCCGGCAGCAGTTCGCCGAAGGGCAGACCGACCTCGTTCTGCCAGAACGCGAGCATCGGCTCGCGCTGGTGGGTGTACAGACCGACATCGAGTGCTGCCTTGGCGAGCTTCATCGCGGTAACCCGGGCGAAAGGAGGACGAATCGAGTCTACCTGAGGGGCCCGGGGCGGCCGACGGGGGGCGTTCCGGCTTCGCCGATACCGGGGCGACACGGCACGCACGCCCGGCTTGCCGGGACGGGCGGCAATCAGGCAAGCTGCATCGATCGCAACCGAAGGAGCCATCGAATGACCGTGACGCCCGAATCCGTGGGGATGTGCTCGCAGCGCCTGGCGCGGCTGGACCGCTTCCTGTCGCAGCGCTACATCGACAGCGGGCGCCTGCCCTGCGCGCAACTGGCGGTGATGCGCGACGGTCATCTGGTGCACCAGAGCGTGCTGGGCAAGGCCTCGATCGAGGGCGACATCCCGATGGCCGAGGACACGCTGGTGCGCATCTATTCGATGACCAAGCCGCTCACCAGCGTCGCGTTCATGATGCTGGTCGAGCAGGGGCTGGTGGCGCTGGACGACCCGGTGCACCGGTTCATCGACAGCTGGCGCGACCTGGGGGTGTATGTCGGCGGCGTGCACGGCGCCTTCCAGACCCGGCGCACCGATTCGCCGATGCGCATGATCGACCTGCTGCGCCACACCTCGGGGCTGACCTACGGTTTCCAGATGCGCACCAATGTCGACGCCGGCTATCGCGCGGCCGGCATCGAGGGCGCCGAGCACGCGCAGGGGCTCGACGGTCTGGTCGAGGCGCTGGGCCGCCTGCCGCTGGAATTCTCGCCCGGCACCGCCTGGAACTACTCGGTGTCCACCGATGTGCTGGGCTATCTGGTGGGCCGGATCTCGGGCATGCCGTTCGAGGACTTCCTGCGCACCCGGATCATCGAGCCGCTGGGCATGGTCGACACCGGCTTTCACCTGCCGCCCGAGAAGGTGCACCGGCTCGCGCAGTGCTACATGAGCGCGCCCGACGACCGTCTGGTGCCCGCGCCCAGCCGCGACTACCGGGTCGCGCCGGTGGGTCCCTCGGGCGGCGGCGGCCTGGTCTCGAGCGCGGCCGACTACCTGCGTTTCTGCGAAGCGATGCGCCTGGGGGGCGCGCTGGGCGAGGTGCGCCTGCTCAGTCCGAAGACGGTGGCGCTGATGCGGATGAACCACCTGCCGGGCGGGCGCGACCTGTCGGACCTGTCGGTGTCGATGTTCTCGGAATCGATCTACCAGGGCGTGGGCTTCGGGCTGGGCTTCGCGATGACCACCGATGTGGCGCGCACGCAGCTGACCGGGTCGACCGGCGAGTTCTGGTGGGGCGGCGCGGCCTCGACCGCGTTCTGGATCGATCCGGTGGAGGACATCAGCGTGGTCTTCCTGACCCAGTACATGCCCTCGAACCGCTACCCGATCCGGCGCGAACTGCGCACGCTGGTGAACGCGGCAGTGCTGGAGTCGAAGGCCTGATAGAGGCCACCCGCCCGAGGTGACGCGGCGCCGACGGCGCGCGCCACCGGCGGGCGGACATCCGCATTCGTTCAGCCGCCCCCGATCCGCGGAATCAGCACCACCTCGCTGTCGGGCTGCAGGCGCTCGGCGAGCGCATCGTGGTGAATCTCGCCGTCGATCGCGATCGCCATCTGCTGCTCGACATGGCGGCCGAGCCCCGGAAACCGGGCCTCGAGCGCGCGCATCAAACCGCGCACCGAGGTGGCCTCGACCACCAGGTGCGACAGGCCGCCGGTGAGTTCATGCACCCGGCTGTCGATGGAAGTGACCCGCGCCATTCGCCTCAGCGGTCCCGGCCGCCACGCCGCGCAACCGCGTCCAGCGCCTGCAGCACCCGAGGGGGCGACAGCGGGAGTTCGGTCAGGCGCATGCCGACCGCATGGCTGAGCGCGCACGCAATCGCGGGCAGCGGCGGCACGATCGGCGCCTCGCCCACGCCCTTGGCGCCGAACGGATGGCGCTTGTTCGGCGCGGTTTCGATCAGCAGCGTCTCGATCATCGGCAAGTCACTGGCCACCGGCATCCGGTAGTCGAGAAAACCCGGGTTCTCGAGCACGCCCTGGCTGTCGTAGCGATAGGCCTCGTTCAGCGCCCAGCCGACCCCCTGGGCCACGCCGCCCTGGATCTGGCCTTCGACATAGGACGGATGGATGGCGCGCCCGACGTCCTGCGCGGCGGTGTAGCGCACCACCGTGCTGCGGCCGGTCTGCGGATCGACCTCGACATCGCACAGGTGCACCGCGAATCCCGGACCGGCCCCCTGCGCGGTGAGCGAGACCTCGGCGCCGATCGGCCCGCCGGTGCGCGCGGTGCGGCCGGCGATCTCGCGCAGGCTGAGCGGCGCGACCGTCCTGGCGGCGTCGGTGCAGACCGCCTGGCCGGCCTGCCAGCGCACCTGCTCGGACGGGCAGTCCCAGATCAGGCCCGCCCGGCGCTCGAGGTCCCTGGCGACGCGCTCGGCGGCCTGGACCACCGCCATGCCGGTGGCAAACGTCACGCGGCTGCCGCCGGTGGCCCCCGAGAAGCCGATCGAGGCGGTGTCGGCCACGATCGCACGCACCTGCTCGATCGGCAGCCCCAGCGTCTCGGCCGCCATCATCGCCATCGAGGCCCGCGAGCCGCCGATGTCGGGGTTGCTGGAGACCACGGTGACGCCGCCCTCCTCGTCGACATGGACCGCCGCCGACGACTCGCCGCCGACGTTGAACCAGAATCCGCAGGCCACCCCGCGGCCCTGGTTGGGTCCCAGCGGCGCACTGTAGTGCGGATGCGCGCGGATCGCCCGCAGGGTGTCGATGAAGGCGATTTCGCGGAAGGTGGCGCCGTAGATGGCCTTGGTGCCCGGCTTGACCGCGTTCAGGATGCGCAGGTCGAGCGGATCGAGGGCGAGTTCGCGCGCCAGATCGTCGATCGCGCTTTCGACCGCGAAGGCGGCCATCGGCGCGCCCGGCGCCCGGTAGGCGGCGACCTTGGCCCGGTTGCTCACCACGTCATAACCGGTGATCGCGACATGGGCGATGTCGTAGCAGGCCAATGCCGCCATGCAGCCGGCGCCCACCGGCGAGCCCGGATAGGCGCCCGCCTGGTATTTCAGGGTGAGCTCGGCGGCGACGAGACGGCCGTCGCGCATCGCGCCCAGGCGCACCTCGATCACCGTCCCCGAGGTGGGTCCGCTGGCCTCGAAGGTCTCGGCGCGCGACATCACCATCCGCACCGGCCGCCCGCATTGCCGCGACAGCGCCAGCGCGACCGGCTCGAGATAGACGGTGGTCTTGCCGCCGAAGCCGCCGCCGATCTCGGCCGGCGTCACCCGCAGGTCGCGCAGCGCAATGCCCAGCAGGCGGGAACACATCGCCCGCACCGCGAACTGGCCCTGGGTGGACACCCAGATCTGGTTCTGGCCATCGGCGCCGGCGCTGGCCACGCAGGCGTGCGGCTCGAGATAACCCTGGTGAACCGGCGCGGTGACATAACGCCCCTGGACCACCACATCGGCCTGGGCGAAGCCGGCCGTCGGATCGCCGCGACCCAGCTGGATCTTCTCGGCGATGTTCGAGGGCGTCGTCGGGCGCGGCACCTCCCCCTTGGTGAAGAGATCGTCGTGCAGCAGCGGCGCATCGGGCGCCATCGCCGCCTCCACGTCGATGACGTGCGCGAGCACCTCGTACTCGACGCGGATCAGCACGAGCGCCTCGTGCAGGACCTCGGGGGTGGTCGCCGCCACCGCCGCCACCGCATGGCCGACGTACAGGACCTTGTCACGCGCCATGCAGTTTTCCGAGAGCGCGCGCAGCGTGGCCGCGCCCTCGCCGGCCTCCACTTCCTCGTTGCCGGGCTCGGGGAAATCGGCGGCGGTCACCACCGCCTTGACGCCGGGCAGCGCGCGCGCGGCGGCGGTGTCGATGCGCAGGAGGCGGGCATGGGCATGGGGGCTTCGCTTGACGCCGCCGGTGAGCATGCCGGGCAGTCGCAGGTCGGCGCCGAAGTTGGCGCGACCGGTGACCTTGTCCGCACCGTCGGGGCGGATCGGGCGCTGGCCGACGACCTTGAACGCCGGGGGCGAGACGGTATCGGTCATTGGCCAACTCCCTGCTCGCGCATCTGGGCAGCCGCGGCCTGCACCGCGCGCACCACCTTGTCGTAGCCGGTGCAGCGGCACAGATTGCCCGCCAGCCAGTAGCGGATCTCGGTCTCGGTCGGATCGGGATTGCGCGCGAGCAAGGCCTTGGCCGCGATCAGCAGGCCGGGCGTGCAGAAGCCGCACTGCAGGGCCGCGTGCTCGAGGAACTGCTGCTGCAGCGGATGCAGCACGCCATCGACCGCCATGCCCTCGATGGTTTCGATGCGGCAGCCCTGCGCCTCGGGGGCGAAGACCAGACAGGCGCAGACCAGC
This sequence comes from uncultured beta proteobacterium, assembly GCA_903934295.1. GTDB lineage: Bacteria > Pseudomonadota > Gammaproteobacteria > Burkholderiales > Burkholderiaceae_E > Quisquiliibacterium. The sequence continues at coordinate 18,841 of CAIZNI010000013.1, read as the reverse complement.
CGGCCGTCGAGCATCACCGAGCAGGCGCCGCAGTCGCCGCTGCCACAGCCTTCCTTGCTGCCGGTCAGGCCGAGTTCGTCGCGCAGGACGTCCAGCAGGCTCTGGCGGTTGCTCGCCAGAAATTCAACCGGTTCGTCATTGACGATCGCCGTCACACGCTGCCTGCTCATGCCGTTGCCCTTTCATAAGCGATCCGTGCCGCCCGCCGGGCCAGCACACCGGCCACCCGGATGCGGTATTCGGCGGTGCCCCGCTTGTCGTCGATCGGACGGCAGGCGGCGCTGGCGGCCGCCGCGAGGCGCGCCAGCGCGGGTTCGTCCAGGGTCGATCCCAGCAGCGCCTGTGCGGCGGCGTCCACCCGCAGCGCCGTCGGCGCCACCGCGCCCAGCGCCACCCGGGCCGCGACCACCCGCCCCTGTGCGTCGATCGTCAGCGCGACGCCGGCGCCCACCACCGCGATGTCCATTTCCGTGCGTGGGATCAGCCGCAGATAGGCGTCGCCCGAGTGCGCGGCCCGAGCCGGCAGTCGGATCGCCAGCACAAGCTCGCCAGGTGCCAGGCAATGGCGCCCCGGGCCCAGCGGCAGGGCCTCGACCGCGATCTCGCGCCGGCCGGCAGGGCCGGCAATCAGGCAGGTGGCCCCGGCCGCGATCAGGGCCGGCACGCTGTCGGCCGCCGGGGAGGCATTGCACAGGTTGCCGCCCAGGCTGGCACGCCCCTGCACCTGCGTCGAACCGATGAGGCGCGCGGCTTCGACCACGCCCGGCCAGGCGGCGGCCAGGCCCGCGTGCTCGCCAATGCGCGCGCACGACGTCGCCGCGCCAATCAGAAAGCCGCCGGCATCGGCTTCGATGCCCATCAGCCCAGGGATGCGCTTGAGGTCGACGATGCGCGCCGGATCGGCCCGGCCGGATCGCATCTGCACCATCAGGTCGGTGCCACCGGCCAGCAGCCGCGTGGCGCCCGCGCCGGCGCCGGCTGATGCCAGCAGCGCCAGCGCACCGGCCAGGTCCGCCGGCGCCTGGAAATCGAGTTCGGTCAAGACTGTCTCCCTTCCAAGGGACTCACGACACGGCACGATGCCGTGACGGCTGAAGCCCGCCGAGCGTCAATAATCCTCGTCGAGCAGCGGAAAACCACTGAGCACATGCGGGTCGACCACCGATTCGGCCGGCAGCACGCAGCCCGGATGAAGCTGATCGATCGACGACAGGCCCATCAACGCCAGATTGATCGCGATCTCGGTTTCGAGCAACTCCAGCATCCGAACCACCGCAGGCGTGCCGCCGGCGGCCATCGCCAGGGCTTCCAGGCGACCGACCCCCACCGCGTCGGCGCCCAGCGCCAGCGCCTTGATCACATCGGTGCCGCGCAGGATCCCGCCGTCGACCAGGACCCGGGCGCGTCCGGCCACCGCCTGCACCACGCCCGGCAGCATGTCCAGGGTCGCCTGCCCCTGATCGAGCTGGCGCCCGCCGTGGTTCGACACGTACACCACATCGACGCCGTGGCGCACCGCGAGCTCCGCGTCCTCGGCACAGGCGATGCCCTTCAACACCAGCGGCAGGTCGAAGCGGTCCTTGATGCGGCGCACCAGTTCCCAGCTCATCGTGGGCTGCATCGTCACCGTGGGGCGCGGGCGCGGGCGGCCGTCGGCCTGGCGTCCGGCCAACGGCACATAGCGCTTGAGCAGGTCGCGCTCGCGCCGGCTGTAGACCTGGGTGTCGGCGGTGAGGCAGAAGCCCCGGCAGCCGGCTGCCGCGGCCCGGCCGATGATGTCCATCATCCAGGCCTCGTCGCCGTGCACATAGAGCTGGTAGATGAGCGGCGCGGCGCATTCGCGCGTGAGGGCCTCGAAGTCGGGCGTGCACACCGAGCTCAGGATCTGCATCACGCCGAAGGACTCGGCGGCACGCGCCGCCGACAGCCCACCGCCCTTCTCGAAGACCTGGAGCGAACCGATCGGCGCGAGCAGCACCGGGATCCGCAGGTCGGCGCCCAGCAGCGTGCGCCGCGTGCTGACCCGGGAGACGTCGTTCATCACCCGGGCCTTCAGCGCGAGCCGGTCGAACGCCAGCCGGTTGCGCTTCATCGTGGTCTCGCTGTCGGCGGCGCCGATGAGGTAATCCCACTCGCCGCGCCCGAGGTGACTGCGTGCGAGCTGAACCATTTCCTGCAGCGTCTGGAAATCAGCGGCCATCGAAGCTCCCGTTCTTTTGTTGGATCGAGTATGCCCTGCGGGCGCGCGGGGCGAATCGCCGCGCGCCCCGCCGACGTCCGATTTTGCTGCGGGCACGGGTACGGCCCCCGGGCGGATGCCCGACAATGCAGCCCACCACCGGACTTCCATGGATAGGCGCACATGACCATCAACGTACTCTGGCCGGCGGTTCGCTGGGCCGACAACCTGCACATCGAGACCGAGGCGCTGGGCGCCGGTGTCACGCCGCACTTCTGCCACGGGATTGAATCGGTCAGCGAGGAGCTGTGGGCGCTGGCCGATGGCATCGTCGGCGGGCCCGACCTGCCCGACGAGATCATTGCCAAAATGAAACGCTGCCGGGTGCATGTCCGCGCGGCGGTCGGTTTCGACACCATCGACATCGCGCGCTGGGGGCGCCACGGCATCCCGGTCTGCAACACGCCGGACTACGGCACGATGGAGGTCGCCGATCACGCGATCGCGATGATGCTGACCCTGATGAAGGGCATCGCCTTCCACGACGAGCGCCTGCGCGATGATCCCCACGGCAACTGGATCCCGGCGCTCAGCCCGTTCGGGCGCCGGCTGTCGCTGTGCACCTTCGGCGTGGTCGGTCTGGGCCGTATCGGTACCGCGGCCGCGCTGCGTGCCAAGGCCTTCGGCATGAACGTGGTCTTCTACGACCCGAACAAGCCCAACGGATCCGACCTGGCCCTGGGCATCCGCCGCGCCGACACGCTCGAGGCGCTGTTCGCCCAAAGCGATGTGATCAGCCTGCACCTGCCCTCGACCCCCGAGACGCTCAACCTGATCGGCCGCGCGGCCTTCGCCGCCGCCCGGCCGGGCCTGATCCTGGTGAACACCGCGCGCGGGCCGGTGGTCGATCTGGCCGCCCTGCACGACGCGATGAAGGCCGATGTGGTGCTGGCGGCAGGGCTCGACGTGCTGCCCCAGGAACCGCCCGACCTGCAGGTGCCACTGATCAAGGCCTGGGCGAACGAGGAAGCCTGGCTGCGCCACCGCCTGGTGGTCACGCCGCACTCGGCCTTCTACACGCCCGAGAGCGCGCGCGACATGCGCGCCATCGCCGCGCGCACCGCCGCCCGCTACCTGCGCGACGGCCGGCTCGAGAACTGCGTGAACGACGCCTTCCTGACCCACCGCCGCTAGACCGGCGGGTGCCCGGCGCCATGCGCCGGGCACCCTTAACCACCGTCCAGACACCCCCACACCACCGCGCCGGGCGCGGTGAATCAGGAACACTTCATGCAGATCCAAGCGAATCAGGTGGCCGTCGTGACCGGCGGGGGCTCGGGCATCGGCCGCGCCCTGGCACTGCAGCTCAGCGCCGCCGGCGTGCACGTGGCGCTGTGCGACGTCTCGGAAGAGACGATGGCGCAGACCCGCGAGTTGTGCCTGGCGCAGGCGCCGGCCGGCACGCGGGTGAGCGTGTGCCGGGCCGATGTCAGCCAGGAATCCGAGGTGCTGGCGTTTCGCGACTCGGTGCGCAGGGACCATCGGTGCGAGCACATCGACCTGCTGTTCAACAACGCGGGCATCGGCGGCGGCGGCAGCTTCGTGTCGGGCGACCGGGCCGAATGGGAGCGCACTTTCGGCGTGTGCTGGCAGGGCGTCTACCTCATGACCCGCGCCTTCCTGCCGATGCTGATCGCCAGCCAGCAGGCCTACCTCGTCAATGTGAGCAGCGTGAACGGGTTCTGGGCCAGCCTGGGACCGGGCGTCTCGCACTCGGCCTACAGCGCCGCCAAGTTTGCGGTCAAGGGTTTCACCGAGGCCCTGATCACCGACCTGCACCTGAATGCGCCCCATGTGAAATGCGCGGTGGTGATGCCCGGGCACATCGGCACGTCGATCGCGCTGAACACCGGCAAGGTGCTGGGCAGCGGCGGCGCGCTGGAGATGTCTGCCGAACGGGTCGCCGAGGTCCGCGATCGGATGCTCAAGGCCGGCGCGCCGGTGGCGACCCTGCCCGACGCAGCGATCCGGCAGATGCTGCACCAGCGCGCGCTCGATTTCCGCGACAAGGCGCCGACCAGCGCCGACGAGGCGGCCGGGATCATCCTGGCGGGGGTGCGAGCCGACCGCTGGCGCATCCTGGTCGGGGAGGACGCGCAGCGTCTGGACCGGATGGTTCGCGAGGATCCGGAGGCCGCCTATGAAGCGGACTTTGCCGAGCGCTGGCAGAGCGCCGCGATCACGCCCCGCGCGGCGGGGTGAAGGCGGCGGGGTGAAGGCGGCGGGGTGAAGGCGGCGGAGTAAGCACGGCCGGGCGAGCGCGTTGGGTGAGCGCAGCCGGGCACCGCTCCCGCACGGAGCCCCCGTCAGACCGCCAGTGCCAGGGGTTCGCCGGCGCGCAGATGCCGGTGCAGCACCTGCACCCGCGAGTCGTCCAGCGTGCAGTCGCCGCTCGCATCGAAAGGATGGCGGTCCGACAGGTGATGGATCTCGATGCGGTGCGGTCCCGCGACCGGGCCGTGCGCCGCATCGATCTCGAAGCGTCCATCGACGCCACGGTCGGTGCGGGCGCGGGCCGACGGCGCGTTCACATCGAGCGGAATCAGCGTCACCCAGGCCAGACCGGGTGCCTGGCCATCGATCGTCAGCCGACCCGAAACCGCCATGCGTGCGCCGTCCGTCAGGAACGCGCTGCGCACCAGCCAGCGATGCAGCAGACCGGTCCAGTGGCGCACGTCCGGGTCGCCGACCGCCAGCCCGACGCCGTGCTCGCCGAAGCCGAACACATGCAGTTCGGCCGGCACCCCCGCCGCCAGACAGGCGCGATAGAACAACAATGACTGATCGGCCGACACCACCCGGTCCTCGTGGGTGTGCACGAGAAAGGCGGGCGGCGTGTTCGCATCGACCCGCGTGTCGGTCGGCGTGTACTCATCGGCCTTGCGGCCGCGCACTTCCCCATTGACCACCGCATAGACCGGCACCACGAAATCGGGCCGGCAGCCCTGCCGCTCGATCGGATCGGCGGCGTCGGGGTCGCCGTCGTCGTAGCGGGTCGCGCAGGCCACCGCCAGATGCCCGCCCGCTGAAAAACCGAGCATGCCGACGCGCCGGGGGCTGATCCCGAATTCGGCGGCCCGGTGACGCACCCAGCGGATCGCCCGCTGGCCATCGAGCAGCGACACCGACGAGTGATGGGTCGGACCGACGCGGTAGCGCAGCACGAACGCGGCAACCCCGATCCGGTTGAGCCAGCGCGCGACCTGCCGGCCTTCGTGATCGCTGGCCAGCGTCCGGTAGCCGCCGCCCGGGTTGACGATGACCGCCGCGCCGGTGGCCAGCGCCGGCTCGGGCAAATGCACGCTCAGGGTCGGGGCATCGCCGGTCAGGCCGGCCGACGCCCCTTCGCCACCCGCCGCGCCGGGCGCGCGACCAGGCCACAGCGCCAGGCGCTGCATCAGTGGATCTCGGCCGCCTTGCCCTGGGCGGCACGCAGCTTCTCGATGTTGAAGCCGGGCTGGCTGGCCGCCTCGATGATCACCCGCTCGCGGCGGATCACCTGATCGGCCGCCCCGCGGACCTTGTCGGCCACTTCATGGGGAATCACCACCGCGCCGTGCTGGTCGGCGTGGATCAGGTCGCCGTCGCGCACCCGCATGCCGGCGACATTGATCGGGCGCGAGAAATCGACCACATGCACATAGGCATGCGAGGGAATCACCTGCGCGGCCAGCATCTGGAAACCCTCGGCCACGTCGGGCAGGTCGCGCACGCCACCGTCGGTAATGAGCCCGACGCAGCCGAAGCCCTTGTGGATCGTGCTGTTCACCTCGCCCCAGAAGGCGCCATAGCCACGGTTCTCGTCGATGTCCTGGATGACGATCACGCTCGGCTTGGCGCCCTGGTCGATGTAGGCGTAGTAGGCATCGGAGAGCTGGCGGGCCTGCGCCGGATTCAGGTCGGTGGGATGCGCACTGCGAATCGTCGCGGTGCGCGCGATGCCCACCATCGGCTTGAGGTGCGGACGGGTGCACACCAGCGGCGTGGTGGTGAAACCATGGCCACGGCGCGCCGGCACCAGCAGTTCGAGCGCATTGCAGACCGTGGGCGTGTCCATCGTCTGCAGTTCCGCAATCAGTTCCGGGGACAGCACGAACATGGGGTTTCTCCTGGCGAGTGGGTTGGGAGGCAGATGTTGGAAGGTTGCGGGGATTCCGTCCAATCCGGCCTTCCATTCCCGACGGTATGCTCACGTGCACCACCCTTTTGCCTGATGGAGCCGGAACCCATGACCACCCAGAACGCCGCTGCCGACACGCCCGACGCCCAGCCCTCGGGCCCGCTTAAAGGCATCCGCATCCTCGACCTGTCGCGGGTGCTGGCCGCGCCCTGGTGCGTGCAGAACCTGGGCGACCTGGGCGCCGATGTGGTCAAGATCGAACGCCCGGGCCCCGGCGATGAATCGCGCCACTGGGGCCCGCCCTGGCTCACCGGGCCCGACGGCCAGCCGACCCGCGAGTCGGCCTACTTCCTGTCGGCCAACCGCAACAAGCGCTCGGTGTCGATCGACCTCGCCTCGGCCGACGGACAGGCGCTGATCCGCCAGCTCGCCGAGAAGGCCGACATCTGCATCGAGAACTTCAAGGTCGGCGACCTCGCCCGCTACGGCCTGGACTACGCTTCGCTCTCGAAAGTGAATCCGCGCCTGATCTACTGCTCGGTCACCGGCTTCGGGCAGGACGGCCCGTGGGCCCAGCGGCCCGGCTACGACTACCTGTTCCAGGGCATGGGCGGCCTGATGAGCGTGACCGGCGAGCGCGACGATCTGCCCGGCGGCGGTCCGCAGCGATTCGGCGTGCCGATCGTCGACCTGTTCACCGGCATGTACGCGACCATCGCGATTCTTGCTGCACTGCACCATCGCGGCGAAACCGGCGAAGGTCAGCACCTGGACATCTCGCTGTTCAGCGCGGTGCTCGCGATGAGCTCCGGCCAGCTGTCCAACTACATGGTCGGGGGCAAGCTGCCGGGGCGCACCGGCAACGCCTCGCCCAACATCACCCCCTATGGCGTGTACCCCTGCGCCGATGGCCTGTTCATCGTCGCCAGCGCCAACCAGACGCAGTTCACCGCCCTGTGCACCGCGCTCGGCCACCCGGAGTGGGTCGCCGACCCGCGCTTCAAGGACAACGGCGCGCGGATGGCCAACCAGTCCGAACTGCACACCCTGTTCTCGAGCATCCTGAGCACGCAGCCGCGGGCGCACTGGGAAGAACTGTTCACCCGCGTCGGCGTGCCGGCCGGTCCGATCAACGACTATGCGCAGGCCATGGCCCATCCGCAGGCGCAGCACCTGAAGTCGCGGATCGGCATCCCGCACGCCACCGGCGTCGCGGCCCCCGGCATCGCCAATCCGATGCGCTTCTCGAAATCGCCGGTCAGCTATCGGCGCCCGCCGCCGATGCTGGGCCAGCACACGCGTGAAGTGCTGCTGGAAAACGGCGTCGACGAGGCCACCATCGACCGGCTGGCCGCCTCGGGCGCGATCAAGCTCGGCTGACGGCGTCAGCCAAGATCCCCGAACCGCCCACCCCCACCAACGAGGAGTCCCCCATGGCCCGATTGAGCAAACTCTCGAGATCCATCGCCGGCAAGGTCGCCATCGTGACCGGCGCGGCCAGCGGCATGGGCCGCGCGACCGCCCACCTGTTCGCCGATGAGGGTGCGCGGGTGGCCGCCACCGACATCAGCCCGATCGCGCCGGTGATCGCCGAGATCACCGAGGCCGGCGGCACCGCGCAGGGCTGGGAACTCGACGTGGGCAACCGCGCCGACATCGAGCGGGTGGTGGGCGAGATCGCCGAGCGCTTCGGCGGCATCGACATCCTGGTGAACAACGCCGGCTTCTCGCGCCACGGGCCGATCGATTCCGAGGACTTCGAGGAGCGCTGGGCGCGCCACCTCGATGTGCTGTTGACCGGCCAGGTGCGCATGATCCGCGCCGCGCTGCCGTGGCTGCGCAAGTCCGAGTGCCCGCGCATCGTCAACATCTCGTCGACCGAGGGGCTGGGCGCCACCCGCTTCATCAGCCCCTACACCGCGGCCAAGACCGGGGTGATCGGCCTGACGCGCTCGCTCGCGGTCGAGTTCGGACCCGAGGGCATCACGGTGAACTGCATCTGCCCGGGTCCGATCAACACCGCCCTGACCCAGCGGATCCCGCCGGAGCAGAAAGCCGAATACGCCCGCCGGCGGGTCGCGCTGCGCCGCTACGCGGAAGCCGAGGAGGTGGCGCAGATGACGCTCTCGCTGTGCCTGCCGGCCGCCAGCTTCGTGACCGGCGTGACCCTGCCGGTGGACGGCGGCCTGACCATCCGCAACGCCTGATCGACCACACCTGCGCCGCGCCCGCGGCGCACCGGGAGTCACCGACATGACCGCCACCCGCATCAACACCGTGCTCGGGCCGATCGCGCCTGCCGCGCTCGGCTTCACCCTGATGCATGAACACGTGATGGTCGCCGCCAGCGGCCTCTACCAGAGCTACCCGGACCTGCTGGGCCGCGGCCCCGAGGCGCGCGCCATCGCAACCCTGCAGCGCGCCAAGGCGGCCGGCATCGACACCATCATCGACGCGACCACCTTCGACCTGGGCCGGCACGCGCCGCTGCTGGCGCAGGTCTCCAAGGCCAGCGGCGTGAACATCGTCAACGTCACCGGCTGGTGGCTCGATGTGCCACGCTTTCTGCGCGGGGTCGGGCCGAACCAGATGGCGCGCGAATTCGTGCGCGATGTGGTCGAGGGCTTTCGCGGCACCGACATCAAGGCCGGACTGCTCAAGTGCGCCGCCGACATCGACGGCGTGACGCCGCCGCTGGAGACCATGGCCCGGGCAGTCGCGCGCGCGCACCGCGAGACCGGTCTGCCGATCATGGTGCACTCGCACCCGGGCACGCAGCTCGCGCGGCGCCAGATCGAGATCTTCCGCGAGGAAGGGGTCGACCTCACCCGGGTGAAGATCGACCACTCCAACGACACCACCGACATCGAGTACCTGAAATGGATCCTCGACCAGGGGTGCTACCTGGGACTGGACCGCTACCCCGGCCGGCTGGTGAGCCCGCGCATGCGCACCCTCACCCTGAAGACGCTGATCGACGAAGGCCACGGCGACCGCCTGTGCCCCTCGCACGACTGCATCTGCCTGCACATCCACAACGAGCGAGCCGACGGCACCATTCCCGAGGAGCACGACTACCAGCGCTCCAATCCGGACCAGTACCTGTACATGCACCGCCAGATCATCCCGATGCTGCGCGAACTGGGCACCACCGAAGCCCAGATCAGCACGCTGTTCGTCGACAACCCCCGACGCTTCCTCGCCGGCGCCTAGGCGCGCATCGGTCATTGCCGCGGCCGGCATCGCCCGTCGATGGGCCGACCCGTTTCACCACCAGGAGTGCGCATGTCCTCTGATCCCCTGCCCTTTGCGGGCCTGAAGGTAGTCGATTGCGGCAGCTACATCGCCGCCCCGGCCGCGGCCACCGTGCTCGCCGACCTGGGCGCCGACGTGGTGAAGATCGAGCCGCCCGAGGGCGATCCGTACCGGTATTTCTACCGCAGCCCGGGCCTGCCGCCGAGCGAGCGCAACTTCGCCTGGCAGATCGATGCGCGCAACAAGCGCAGCCTGGTGCTCGACCTCAAGCGCCCCGAGGGACTGGCGGTGCTGCAGCGGCTGGTCGGCGACGCCGATGTGTTCATCACCAACCTGCCGCTGCCGGTGCGCGAACGCCTGCGGGTCGACCACGCCGCGCTGCAGAGCCTGAACCCGCGGCTCATCTACGCCTCGTTCACCGCCTACGGCGAGGCCGGTGCCGAGGCCGACAAGACCGGATTCGATGCGACCGCCTACTGGGCGCGATCGGGGCTGATGGACCTGGTGCGCGCCGATCACACCGCGCCGCCGGCGCGCTCGGTCTCGGGCATGGGCGATCACCCGAGCGCAATGGCCCTGTTCGGCGCGATCACCACCGCACTGTACCGGCGCGAGCGCACGGGGCTGGGCGGGGTGGTGCGCTCCTCGCTGCTGGCCAACGGTCTGTGGGCCAACGCGGTGATGGTGCAGGCCGAACTGAGCGGCACGATCATGCCGCCGCGCCCGCCGCGCAGCCACGCGCCCAACCCGCTCGCCAACCTCTACCGCTGCCGCGACGACCGGTGGCTGAACCTGACGGTGCTCAATGAGGCCCGCCAGTTCCTGCCCCTGCTGCAGGCGCTCGACTGCACCGATCTGGCCGACGACCCGCGCTTTTCCGATCAGCCGCTGCGGCTGCGCAACCATGTCGAGCTGATCGAACGGCTCGATGCCCGCTTCGCGCTGCACGACCTCGCGCACTGGCGCGAACGGCTGGACCGGGCAGGCATCACTTTCGGGGTGATCGGCAAGATGGCCGACCTCGCGCAGGACGAGCAGATGCGCGCCGCCGGCGCGCTGGTGCCGCTGGCCGACGGCTCGGGCCTGACGGTGTCAAGCCCCTTCGAGATCGTCGGCACCGAAAAACGGGCGCCCGGATCGGCGCCCGAACTGGGCGAGCACAGTGAGTCGGTGCTGCGCGACTCGGGGTTCAGCGATGACGAGATCGCGGCGCTGCGGGCGGGCGGCGTGCTGGGCGCGAACTAGCGGGCCGGGCGGCGGGCGCGGGCGGACCGGTCCGCGCAGTCCGATGCCATGACCGCCCCGACCGCGCTCACAGGGGCGGCTCGAAAAGCTCGTAGTAGAAGCCATTGGTGATCGCGCCGATCACATTGGCTTTGTTCTCGGCCGAGTCGGAATAGAACAGCAGCAGATCCGCGCGCGTCCAGGCCTTGCCGTAATTGCCGCCCTCGTTGGCCATCGCCGCTTTCCAGAAGGCATAGCCCCCCGCATCCGGATCGCGGTTCAGCACATTCTGATAAAGCAGCTGGATGAACCGGTCGTTGGTGATGCTCGGACCGTACAGGCTGGTGAACTCGGGGCTGGTGATGAAATCGGCTGCCACCAGGCCGATGTCGAACCCGCGGTCGATGTAGTACATCCAGAAACCCACCCCGCCCTCGTCGGGCACCCGGTCGAACGCGGCCTGATAGAGCCGGTAAGCCTGTCCGCCGGTGCCGTCGATGTCGAACCCCACCGCCGAGGGGCGGAACCCCACCGCCGCGGTGCCGAACACCGCGCGCTCGACGTCGTGCAGGATGTCGACCCCCTCGGGGCCGCTCACCTGGATGTCGCCGTTGCCCAGGCGCACGAAGGTGCTGGCCGCGCGCGCCGAGTCGTAGCGCGCCTCGTCCCGACCGCTGCCCCCGTCGATGAGGTCATCACCCCCGCCGCCCGAGCCCCGGTCATCACCCGAGCCCAGTTCGATGAACTCGTTGATGTCGCCGCCGCGCACGTCGTCGGCGCCGGCGCTGCCGTCGAGCTGGCGCGAGAGCGCGCCCGACAGGTAGTTGCCCGCGCGCAGCGATGAAACAAACAGCGAGGAATCCAGGATCGAGTCGCCGGTGTCACCGACCGCGATCTTGATCGTGTTCACGCCGCTGTGCACCGGCGCGATCACGGTGAGCTTGCGCGACAGACCGTCGTACTCGATCGGGATCGCGCCGCTGGCATTGGCAACGAAAGCGCCCGCCGCCAGGTTGCGGTCGAGGATGGACAGCGGCTGATTCGCGTTGCCACCGAACAGCGCGTAGTTCACCCCGTTCACGAACACCCCGGCAATGTCCACATAGCTGGACTCGCTGAACTCGGGATACTCATCCGAGGCAAAGACGAGCTCCAGCCGCACGCTGGTCGAGGCGGGATCGGTCAGCGTGAAATCGAAGGACAGCATCGTCACATCGGCCACCTCGCCGGCCTCGGCAAAACCGGTCAGGGCTGCCGCCTGCAGATCGGCATCGACCAGCGACAACCGCGAATCCACCGGCTCGAGGATGGCGCTGTAATCGATGGCGGTGTTGCGCTGCGGCGGACTGGCATCGCCCGAACTCAGGATCAGTCCGGCGCCGATGCCGAGCCCGGCGATGCCGCCGTTGTAGAAACCCACCGAGGCCTGGTAGGTCCCGGTGCTCTCATCGAGGTGGCGCCCGTATTGCAGCGCCAGGCTGGCGGCGTTGACGGTGATGCCCGAGCCCGGCGCCAGCAGCGCGCTGATCAGCGATCCGACGGTGTCGGTGGCCGCCACCCATTCACGGAAATCAGGCGAAGCCTCGCGCTGGACCTCGGCGATCTGCGCGAGCGTACCGGCGGCCTGCACGCCGGCATTGGCACGCGCGATCGCATCCTGTACCGGCACGCTGACCGAGGTCTGCGACAGCGCCGACTCGACGGTGGCGCTGTCGGAGAGATCAATCGCGATCACCCCGGCGCTCCCCCCCGCGCCAACAGCATCAGAAACCAGCCGCGCCACGCCCGCCATCACCCCTGCCGTGTTGTCGGCCAGTGTGGCGGTGATCGCCAGCTGCACGATCAGCTGCTGCACGCTCACCGCGTCGGCATCGCCGGGCGGCTGCGCCAGCGGATCGTATTGCAGCAGGTTCAGACTTGTCGGCAGACCGAAGGCAGCAGCCAGCGCGGCCTGAGCCCCCGCCGCGCTGAACGCCTGCTGGTCGATGAGCGCCTCGACCAGGGTGGTGAGCGGGCTGATCACCGCCGAGCCGGCCGGGGCGCTCAAGGTCATCCGGTTGGGCAGCCCGGTGTCGGTGCTGGTGCCGCCCACCGCCATCAGCGAGCCGCTCGTGAAGACCGCGCCGGCGAACCGCCCCTGGGCGTCGGTCAGCAGACCGGTCGCCTCGTCGGCGTCCGGTCGGTTGTTGGCATTGCGGTCGATGTAGATCGCCGCGCCGCTCACATAACCGTCGATGACGCGGCCGCTGACCAGACTGGCAGCCGCGTCGGCGACGGTCAGGGTGAAGGTGTCGCTGGTGCCGAACTCGCCGTCGGTGGCGCTCACCCGCAGCGCGATGCTGCCGACCGAGGCGAGCGGCGGGGTGCCGCTGAAACGTCCGCTGCCCGCATTGAAGGTGAGCCACGCCGGCAGGGGCGAGCCGTCGGCCTGGCTCGCGCTCAGGCTCAGCACATCGCCGTTCTCGTCGGTAAAGGTGCCCGCAGGCACCAGAAAATCCAGCGCGAGACCGATGTTCACGCTCAGGTCCGGCAAGGGCAAGGCCACGACCGGCGCGACATTGACGGTGTTGACGGTCTGGTCGGCGAAAATCAGTCGCTCGACGCCGATCAGCGTGTCGATCCCGTCGCGGTCGCTCACCCGGTCGGTCACCGTCACCCCGGCATCGCCCGGCAGCAGCGCCACCGTGTAGTCGGCCCGCAGGCCGGCGAACTCCGCGGCGTCGATGCCGACTCCGCCCTCGAGCCGGTCATTGCCACGGCCCCCTCTCAGGGTGTCGTTGCCAAAACCCCCGACCAGGGTATCGTTGCCGCTGCCGCCTCGCAGATCATTGGCGAGGAGGTCACCGGTCAGGGTGTCGTCATAGTCCGAGCCCTGGAGGTTCTCGATCGAAATCAGCGTGTCGGCGCCGGCGGCGCCGCCGGTTTCCAGCGTCAGCAGATCCACCGTCACCGGGCCGGCGACTCGATCGTAGCTCACGCGATCACGTCCGAACGCGCCGTCGTAGGTGTCGTTGCCACCCCGGTCGCCGAAGTAGTTGTCCGAGGCGTTACCCGTGATCAGGTCGTTGTGGGCCGAGGCGACCACACCCATGAAGCCGCTCAGCACATCGACGCCATCGGCCCCCGACGCCGATCCGGTGGTGAGGTTCACCGTCACCGGTCCGCTGGCCGTCTGATAGTCGACCACATTGACACCCATGTCGGTTCCGCTGGCCGCACCGCCGCTCAGGGTGTCGTTGCCGGCGCCGCCGCGGATGACTTCGACCACATCCCGGTTGCTGCCCGAGATCCGGTCGGCGAACGCCGACCCCACCACATACTCGATGCCGATCAGCCGGTCGGTCCCCACCCCCGCGCCGGTGGCGGTTCCGTTCGATCCGTCCGTGCCCAGCGCGACGGTGACACCACCGCTGGCGTCGCTGAAGATCGCGACGTCGAACTCGGTGCCTTCGAGCGGGTCATCCGGTGAACTCTGCGCGCCGCCGTCGAGGGTGTCGTCGCCCGCGCCCCCCGTCAGGGTGTCTTCGCCGCTGCCGCCGCTGAGCAGGTCATTGCCGGCACGACCCTCGAGCGCGTTGTCGTGGGAATCGCCGATCAGGGTGTCGTCGAACTCGGAACCGCGTATGTCATCGATGCTGTCGAAACGGTCGGTGCCCCCCCAGCCGTCGCTGGCCGTCTCGGTGAGCAGGCTCACCGAGACGCCGGCCGGCGAGGTCTGGTAGTTGACCCGGTCGGTACCCCCGCGGCCATCGATGGAGTCGTTGCCACCGCGTCCTTCGAAGGATTCATAGGCCGCGCCGCTGCCGGTCAGGGTGTCGGCAAAGCTGGAGGCGCGGACCTCCTCGATGCTGATCAGCGTGTCGGTTCCCCCCTGCCCGTCGATCGCGGTGCCCGAGCCGGAATCGCTCAGTTCGACGACGACCGATCCGCCGCTGGTGTCGTAATAGACCCGGTCGAACCCTGGCCCGCCATTGATGGTGTCGTTGCCGCCACCGCCACGAAACCCTTCGAATCCGTCGAAGAGGGCACTGCCATTGGCCGGATTGCCGCCCGTCAGCACATCGGCGAAGCCGGTGCCGATGACGAGCGCGATGCCCGAGAACCGATCGACGTCGCCCCAACTGTCCAGGGCTTCCCCGGTGACCAGATTCACCTCGACGCCGCGGGTCCCGCCATCGGAATAGGCGATCCAGTTGAATCCGGCCCCGCCGTCGATCAGGTCGTTGCCGCGCCCGCCGTAGAAAGTGTCGTCGCCGGTGCCACCGGTCAGGGTGTCGTTGCCGTCACGCCCGAGCACATAGCTGCCCGCGCTGTTGGACAGGCGCACGGTGTCGTTGAAGGCGGTGGCATCCACACCCTCGATGGACACCAGGGTATCGAGGCCGCCCTGACCGTCACTGGCGGTGCCGGCGAGCAGATCGACCACCACCCCGGTCGTCGAATCCGGAAACAGCACGACATCGCTGCCGGCCCCGCCATCGATCGTGTCGTTGCCGGCCCCACCCACGAAGGAGTCGGGACTGGTGGTGCCGACGAGCAGATCGCCACCGGCGGTTCCATTGAAAACAGGCATCGGATCTCCCTGGAAAGCGGTTGGTGCGAGAGGCGCCAGCGCAGCCCCTGACAGCCCGAAATCCTAACCGAGAAACCAGGGGGTCGGGTACCTGCCGCCGGCGCAGTCGCGCAACCGGATGGGCTGACGATGACGCCGGTCAGGGAATCGGCAAACAGATCTCAACCGGGCGGCAGGAACGATTCGTAAAAAAATCCGTTGGTGATCGCGCCGATCACATTGGCCTTGTTCTCGGGCGAGTCGGAATAAAACAGCAGCACATCCGACCGCGTCCAGGCCTTCCCATAATTGCCGCCCTCGTTGGCCATCGCCGATCTCCAGAAGGCATAGCCCTCCGCATCCGGATCGCGGTTCAGGACATTCTGATAAAGCAGCTGGATGAACTGGTCGTTGGTGATGCTCGGACCGTACAGGCTGGTGAACTCGGGGCTCTTGATGAATTCGGCTGCCACCAGGCCGATCGCGAACCCGCGGTCGATGTAGTACATCCAGAAACCCACCCCGCCCTCGTCGGGCACCCGGTCGAACGCAGCCTGATAGAGCCGGTAAGCTTGTCCGCCGGTGCCGTCGATGTCGAACCCCACCGCCGCGGTACCGAACACCGCGCGCTCGACGTCGTGCAGGATGTCCACCCCCTCGGGGCCGCTCACCTGAATGTCGCCGTTGGCCAGGCGCAGGAAGGTGCTGGCCGATCGCGCCGAGTCGTATCGGGCCTCGTCCAGACCGCTGCCCCCGTCCAGGCGATCATCGCCCGCGCCGCCGGTGAGCAAGTCGTTGCCCGCGCCGCCGCTCAGGGTGTCATCGCCCACGCCACCGACCGGGCTGTCGTTGCCCGCTCCGCCGGTGAAGGTCTGGTTGGCCGGATTGGCCAGCGCGGTGAAGTGATAGGCCGCGTTCGCGGCCAGCCCGTTACCGGCAAGGTCGCGAACCGAGCCGGCGGCGAACTCGAGGCTGTAGGACTTGCCATAGCGCAGATCGCCCGAGGGGTCCAGGGTGAGCGTGCTGCCGGCGATCGAGAGGTTGCTGCTGGTGGCGGCATCGTAGGCCGCGAAGGCGGCCCCGCTGGCGTCGCGAATCACGATCGTGCCGGTGCCGCGCTGGATGGCCTCGCTGAAGGTCACCACCAGGTTGCTGGCCAGCGCCACGCCGGTGGCACCTTCGGCCGGATTGAAGGCGACCGCGACCGGCGCGGTGGTGTCCTGCACCACCAGCGCGCTGGTCAGCCGGCCGGCCGGGCCGGTGCGACCCGCGGCATCGGTCTGGCGAACCTGAATCGCGTTGGCCGCATAGCTGCCCTCGGGCACCAGCAGGCTGGCGCCGCTGCCAGGCTGCCAGCTCGCGCCAGCGTCCAGGCTGTACGACCACTGGGCGCCCGCCTCGAGCCCGACGAGCGACAGCGTCGCGTTGCGGGTGGTGCTCTGACCGGCCAGGGTCTGGCGCATCGAGACGATGGCGATCTCGGTGGCGGGTACGTTGTCCAGGCCGCCCGCCGTGGTGGTGGGCGCGCTGGCGATGGCATCCATCACCGACAGGCCCGACACCACCCGGCCGAAGACCGCATAACCGGGCGCCGTGGCACTCGCGTAGTTCAATGCCAGGTTGTCGACCAGGTTGATGAAGAACTGATCGGTGGCCGAGTCGGCGGCGTTGGTGCGCGCCATCGCGACCGTGCCGCGCAGGTTCGACAGCCCGTTGGCGGGCTCGAGCGGAATCGGCCCGTAGGTGGGCGTCTTGTAGGCCAGGCCGGTGTTGTAGCCGCCGCCCTGGATCACGAACCCGGGAATGACCCGATGAAAAATCGTGCTGTCGTAAAAGCCGGCATCCACATAGGCCAGCAGGTTGGCTACCGTCGCCGGGGCCGCATCGGGCGACAGTTCCAGGACCATCGTGCCCCGGGTCGTCTGCAGCGTGACCTGGGGATCGACCAGAAAATCGAAGGCATTGCCCGGGATCAGTTTCGGCGCCAGCGGTGTGGGCGTGTCGATCACCTGGGCATTGCTGACGTAGGTGACGGTGGTCCCATTGCCGGCCAGGTCGGTGACCGAGCCGCCCAGCAGGCGTATCCCGATGGTGCTGTTGGCCACGCCGAGCGCCGGGCGGACATTGACCGTCCAGAGGCTGCCCCCGCCCGTTACCGACACCGCGGTGCCGTTGGTCACCGCGAAGTCGGCCACCTCGACCCCGGTGACCGGCTCGCTGAAGGTCCAGGTGTAGGCGATGTTCAGGGTGCTGCGGATGACCGAGCCCTGCACATCGTCCACCAGACGGGTCACCGTGGGCGCGGTGACATCCGGGCTGACCGTCACGTTGAACACATCGGAGACGGTGCCGCCGGCGCCGTCGCTGGCGGTGACGCGCAGGCTGGCAGTGCCCACCGCCGAGAGGGCCGGCGTGCCGCTGAAGACGCGGGTGGCGGTGTTGAACGCCAGCCAGGACGGCAGCGCGCTGCCATCGGCCAGGGTGGCGCTGTAGGTCAGCGTGTTGCCGTCGACATCGCTGAAGGCGTTGGCCGGCACGGTGTAGCTCAGTGCCGCGCCGACCGGCCGGGTCTGATCCGGAATCGGGTTGGCGACGACCGGCGCATCGTTGACGGCGCCCACCGTGACCCGCACCGGCAGCGCGGCGCCCGAGACCAGGGTGCCATCGCTCGCGCGCACCTGGAAGGCCTCCAGGCTGCCATTGGCATTGGCCGCTGGCGTCCAAACCAGCGAGTCGCCGTCGGCCAGCACCGAGACCGCGGGGGTGACCGCCACGCCGTTCAGGGTCAGGGTGCCGTTGACCGGCGCCTCGATCCGGAAACCGATCGCGTCGCCCTGCGCGTCGGCCTCGTCGGCGGCCGCCGCCAGCATCGCCCAGGTGAGGGTGAAGGCGGTGTCCTCGAGGGCCCCGGCCAGCGGGCTGATGGCGGTGAGGGTCGGTGCGGTGTTCGCCTGGAGGTCGCCCGCGGCGAAGCCGGCATCGTCAAAACTCAGGAACTCGACGCCGGACACGGTGTCGGTACCCCCGGCGGCCGAGACCACGGTGAAGCTGCCGGTGAGCGCGGACCAGGTGATGGTGTTGTTGCGGCGGGTGCCGGCGAAGACGGCGGTGTCGATGCCGCTGCCGCCGATCAGCGTGTCGTTGCCCGCCCCGCCTTCGAGGGAATCGTCGCCGGCATTGCCCTCGATCCGGTTGTCCGCATCGTTGCCGTACAAACGATCCGTGCCGGTGGTGCCGGACAGGTTTTCGATGACCGAGCCGAAGTTGACGGTGATCTGACCGGGCGCGGTGATCAGCGCCGCGGGACCGCTGCCGACGTAGCCCCAGTAGCCCGGCGTCAGATAGACGGTGGCCGCCTGCGCGAGCGCCGACAGGTCGAGCGTGTCGACTCCCGCGCCATCCCAGATGAAATTCGGCGCGCCAGCCGATACCGGATAGAGATCATTGCCGG
>CAIZNI010000012.1 GCA_903934295.1 uncultured beta proteobacterium | reverse complement strand
CGCCCCGCCCGCCCCGCCCGCCCCGCCCGCCCCGCCCGTGCTTGCGTTGGAGCGTCTGACGGTGGCGATTGTTTCCCCCACTCTGGCGGATCCGACGCCCCCGGTCGTGGCTGCGGCGAGCTTGCCGGCGCCGGTGCCCGTCCGCCGGGAGCCAGACGATGCCGCACGGGAGGCTTCGCGGGAAGCCGCGCGCGCGGCGCAACAATTGGAGGCGCTGCGCCAGGAGCTTGCGCGCGCGCAGGCCGAGCGACTTGACGCCGAACGCCGGGATGCCGCGCGCATCGCGGCAGACCAACTGGAAACACAACGGCTGGAAGCCGCGCGCACGGAAGCCGCGCGCGCCGAGGCTGCCCGCAGCGAATTCGCGCGAGTGGCGCAGGAGCAGGCCGCGGAGCAGGAGCAGCGTCAGGAGATCGCGCGCGCCGACGTCGTTCGGCAGGAGACCGAGCGGCGAAACGCCGTGCGCATCGCGGCAGAGCGGCAGGAGTCGCAGCGTCAGGAAAACGCGCGGCTCGAGTCCTTGCGCGTCGAGATCGCACGGCTGGAGGCCGATCGACGGGAGGCAGCGCGGCAGGAAGCAGCGCGTGCAGAGTCCGTGCGGCTCGAAGCTGAACGCCGCGAGGCGGCGCGCCGTGAGGCGCAACGGCAGGAGGCGCAACGGCAGGAGGCGCAGCGGCAGGAGGCGCAGCGGCAGGAGGCGCAGCGGCAGGAAGCGCAGCGGCAGGAAGCGCAGCGGCAGGAAGCGCAGCGGCAGGAGGCACAACGGCAGGAGGCGCAGCGGCAGGAGGCGCAGCGGCAGGAGGCGCAGCGGCAGGAAGCGCAGCGGCAGGAAGCGCAGCGGCAGGAAGCGCAACGGCAGGAAGCGCAGCGGCAGGAAGCGCAACGGCAGGAGGCGCAGCGGCAGGAGGCGCAGCGGCAGGAACTCGCGCGTCAGGAGGCCGCTCGCGCCGACGCCGCGAAACTCGAGGCCGAACGCCGCGAGGCCGCGCGTTTGGCCGCCGAACGGCTGGGGGCGCAGCGTCAGGAGAATGCACGGCAGGAAGCCGCAAGACTCGAAGCCGCAAGACTCGAAGCCGCAAGACTCGAAGCCGAGCGCCTGGTCGCGGCACAGCAGGAGGCCACCCGTGCCCGGTCCGAGCAGGAGGCACAACGGGAAGCGCGTCTGCGCGCGATCGGCCGTCAGCTGGACGCGGAGGCCGCCCAGCGAGTCGAGGCCGCGCGCAACGCCCGGCTGCCCTCGCTGCTGCCCTATTCGCTGAGCACGGCTCGCCGGGTCAGGGTCTGGGGACGTGTCGACCCCAACCCGGAAGTCATCCGGTACGCAGAGGCTTTGGAGCGAAAGATCCAGTCCGGCACGCCCCAGGAAACGGTCCTCGAGGTGGCCAGGCGGATCGGGGTCAATCCAATGGTGACGGTGGTGGTCCGCAGCAACGGTTCTGTGGAGTCGGTGACCTTCGTGGTTTCCAGCGGAGTGCCGGAAGTCGACCAGGCGATACGAAACATCATTCAGAGCCACGAGAACTTCCCGCCGTTCTCGCCCGCACTGGCCCGCGATGTGGACCTGATCGAGATCCGCCGCACCTGGTACTTCGACGGCGCGATCCGGCTCTACTGAACCGGGGTGGAGGTTCAACCACCAGTCGCCCAGCGGGTTGGTCTGTCTGCTGGTGCCTGGCGAAGAGCCGTCTCAGGACAAAGTGGTTGCGGCAATAGCGCACCGGATTCGTGTCGGCTTTTGGCCTGCTGGCGAAATCCAGGCATCGGCGATAACCTCGTGGTTCGAGCGCGTGTCTGATGCCAACGACAGTGGGCGCCAGCCGCCGTTTCCGAATGCAACGAAACCGTTCGACTGAATTCATGACCATCAATTCAGGCAATACCCGCTGGTTCATGCTCGCCATGCTCTTCGCGTGCCGCACTGGCCTGGGCTTGCAGTTCCAGGCGCTCGGGTCGGTATCGACCTCACTGGTGGACGAACTGGGCTTCAACTACGCGCAAATCGGCACGCTGATCGGTCTATTCATGCTGCCCGGGCTGGTCCTGTCAATGCCGGCGGGATATGCGGGGCGCTATTTTGCCGACCGCACGCTGGTCGCGCTGGGTCTTGTCTCGCTCGCGCTGGGCGGTGCAATCGCCGCGGTCGCGCAGGGATTCGGGTTGCTTGCGCTGGGACGCATCGCGGCCGGCGCCGGCTTTGTCATCAGCACGATTTATTTCACCAAGATGGTGGCGGACTGGTTTGGCGGGCGTGAACTGGCCACCGCGATGGGCGCGC
Source organism: uncultured beta proteobacterium (assembly GCA_903934295.1). Taxonomy (GTDB): domain Bacteria; phylum Pseudomonadota; class Gammaproteobacteria; order Burkholderiales; family Burkholderiaceae_E; genus Quisquiliibacterium. The sequence goes on along the minus strand of CAIZNI010000012.1, from coordinate 44,912 downwards.
TGGTGGCGAGCTGGCCGGTCGGTATCGCGATCGGGCAGATCGGCCATGTGTGGATTGCTGCGAACTACGATTGGCGCATGGCTTTTGTGGTGGCAGCGGTTTATTGCGTGATTGGCGCGCTGGCGGTGGCGCTGTTTTACCGCGCGCCGCCGCGAGCCCCCGGTGCAGCGGCCGCGATGGTTGCCCCGGGATTGCCTCGCCATGAACTGGTCCTCACCTTGCTGGCGGCGTCGGTATGGGGGTTGTTCAATGCCGGCTACATCGTTTACCTCAGCTTTGCGCCGCGCGTGCTGGTATCAGGCGGCTATGGCGCGACCGAGGCGGCAGCGGTGATCAGCATCGCCAGCTGGGTGATGATTTTCTCCATCGCCATGGGTGGTCAGATCGCCGATCGAACCGGCAAGCGCGACCTCGTGTTCTATGTCTGTTCGGTCACCGCTGTTGCGTCGGTGCTTTTGCTGCATGAGGTTTCGATCGCCGTCTGGCTGAGCCTGGCCTTCGGTCTCGTCGGGATGGCATCGGCCGGTGTGATCATGGCGCTCACGGGTGAGGCAATGGCGCCGCAACGCCGCGCCTTCGGCATGGGTGTGTTCTTCAGTGGCTACTTCGTGATCATGACCGCTGCGCCGCCGATTGCCGGCTGGCTCTATGACAGGAGCGGCGACCCCTATGTGTCGGTGCAGTTCGCTGCTGCCCTGTTTTTCATGTCGGCGTTGGCGCACGCAGCCTTTCGTCTCGTGAAGCGACGCTTCGCCGAATGAACCTGTCGGTCAGGATTCGCCAGCGGTGCGCTTGCAAACAGCTCGCGATGCACCGCCTGAGCCGATCGACCACTCGATCAGTCCGATCCAGGCCTCCTATCAGAGGCTCGTCCCCTGATCACCCGGACCAGCAGCACGACGACGGCGATCACGAGCAGGACATGGATCAGCCCACCCATGAACCGCCCCGGGGCGGTTCAGAACCGTCAGGATTGCCGATGAATTGAAGAGATCGAAGTTCGTACCGGTGAGTTCGCCCCCTGGGGCCTGCGTGGTTAAACTCTGCCCATCTCAACCGAACCCGTCGGGACCGCCAGACCATGTGCACCGGAATTTCCCTGACCTCGGCCGATGGTGGCGTGATCACTGCCCGAACGGTTGAGTGGGCGCTGAGCGACGCTCACCACGACCGAGTGGCGGTGTTTGGCCGCGGCCGACGCTTCACTGCCCAGACCCCCACCGGCCTCGACGGCAAGCAGTGGACTGGCCGCTTTGGCTTCGTCTCGCTCACCGCCTACGGCCAACCCTATGGGCCCGACGGCATGAACGAGCAGGGCCTCTATGTGGGGGTCTACTACTTCCCGGGCTTCTTTTCCCCCGCGCCCTTCGACCCGGCAGAGCGTGCGATCTCGGCCAGCGTGGGCGACTTCATGCAGTGGATGCTGTCCTCGTTCACTACCGTGGCCGAGGTGCGCGACCACCTGCACGAGGTGCGGGTGGTCGAGGTGGTCGATCCGCGCTTTGGCGGCGCTCCCCTGCCCTTTCACTGGAAGATTGCCGATCCCAGTGGCGCATCCATCGTGATCGAGATCATCGACGGTGGCCGCGTGGTCGTTCACGATGCCTTCCTGGGTGTGATTGCCAATTCGCCCACCTACGACTGGCACCTCACCAACTTGCGCAACTACATCGGCCTGTCGCCCCAACCGGCGCTGCCGCTCACCATCGACGGTCTGCGTCTAGCTCCCTTCGGCGGGGGTTCGGGGCTGATCGGCCTGCCCGGCGATTACTCGCCGCCTTCGCGTTTCGTGCGGGCCGCGGCGCTCACCGCCCTGGCGCGCCCGCTGGCCACCTCGACCGAGGCGGTCTTCGAGGCTTTCCGCATTCTGGACAACTTCAACATCACTGTGGGGGCTACCGCGCCGCCGGGTCAGCAGGCCCAGGACATCGTGAGTGCCACCCAGGTGACCACCGCCTGCGATCTCGGCGCCCGCACCCTCTACTTCCACTCGATGCACAACCGCCAGGTGCGCGCGGTGCGGCTTTCGGCAATCGACTTCAGCACCGTCACCGACCGCGTGCTCGAGGCCGGCGCGCAGCGCATCCAGTCGGTGGTGGAACTGCAGGTGTGAATACGCCCCGGCGGCTTGGCCTAAACCGCTTTGACCCTGACACCGCCGATCACGCCCATGATCAACAGGGCAATGCCTGCCACGGTCAGCGGCTCTGGCCACTGGCCGCGCAGCCAAAAGGCATAGGCCAGCGCGGCCAGGGTTTCAAAGACGATCAGTTGGCCCGCCAGGGCGGTGGGCAGGCGTTGGCTGGCGGCATTCCAGCACAGGGTTCCCAGCCACGAGGAAAACAGGGCAATGGTCATCATGAGACCCAGAAATTCGAGCGGGCGGGGTCCCAAGGGCATGGGCAGTGGGTCCTGTGTGGCACTGGTCCAAAGCCAGAACCCTGCGTAGCACAGCAAGGCCAGGGGCAGCGTGGCGATGCCTTGCGCCGTGGCCCACACACGCGGGTTTCGGTCGGGGTGGCCGCGCAGCCAGTCGGCGTTTTTGAGGGGGTACCAGGTCCAGCAAACCATCGCGCCGACGGCCAATGCGGCCCCGGTGATATAGCGGCTGGTGTCGGCTTGCGGGTTTTGCAGCAGGGCCGTCCATTCCACCTGGTTGACGCAGGCGATGCCGAGCAAAATCAGCGCCAAAGGTGGGGCCAGTTTGAGCCACGGAAAACGCCCGTCGCGTTGGTGGTTGAGCACATTCGCCGCCACCGCAATGACCACCGGCAGCGTGCCGATGATCATGGTGGGCAGCGCACCGCCTGCACGCTGGATGGCGCTCGAAAGAAACAGGTAGTACAGCACATTGCCGATGGCGGCCAGTTTCAGCGCAACCAGCCAGTCGGCGCGAGTCAGGCGCCGAATTTCGGCGCGGTCCACAAAGGCCAGGGGCAGCGTGATCAGTCCGAAGGCCAGATAACGGCCGAAGGTGTGCAGTGCGGCGGGGTAGTCGGGCAGCAGCAATGGCCCGACAAACACCAGGCCCCACATCAGGCCCGCGGCTAAAGCGAACAGCACACCGCTCAGCATGCCGAGGCGCTGAGCGTCTGGTTCACAAAGGCACGGGCGAGCATGAAAAACAACATGGTGTGCATTATCCTTGCACCCCCGGCGGATTCGGGTGGGAGACCGGGCTCGAGTTCCGGCTGCGGCACGGTCTCGACGCATGTTCGGCATGGGCGGCCGGGTCGAAGTCGGGTAGCGGGCTGGGTGCCTTGCTCAGGCATTGTCGTGCCGGGGCCCGACAGCCCTTAGAATGCACCCCGCCGCCGGCAGGCCGGCCGAGTCCGGCTGCGGGAAGTCGCCTACCCGGCCGCGCCTTTCGAACCTTACCTGTTTCCGGAGAAAACCATGCGCTCCAAGAGTCTCTCTGTGCTGATCGCCGCCCTGGCCGGCATCGTCCTGCTGACCGCCAGTCCGGCGACGCGGGCGCAGGCCCCGACGTCGTGCACGTTCAAGCCCTCGGTCGGCCAGTCGGGCAAGGACGTGATCTGGGTGCCCACGCCCGACAGCCTCGTCGATCGCATGCTGCGGATGGCGCAGATCACCCCGAACGATTACCTGATCGACCTCGGCTCGGGCGACGGCAAGATCGTGATCACGGCGGCCCGCAACTTCCGGGCGCGCGGCCATGGCGTCGAGTTCAACCCCGACATGGTCGAACTGTCGCGCTGTCTGACACGCGAGGCCAAGGTCACCGACATGGTCCGCTTCGACCAGGGCGACATCTTCCAGAGCGATTTCACCCGGGCCACCGTCATCTCGATGTACCTGCTGCCCGGGCTCAATCTCAGGTTGCGCCCCATCCTCTTTCAGAAGATGAAACCGGGCACCCGGATCGTTTCGCACCAGTTCTCCATGGGCGACTGGCAAGCCGACGAAACCACCAACATCGACGGCAAGACCGTCTACTACTGGATGCTCCCGGCCAACGCCGGCGGCACCTGGCGGCTGTCTTGGCGCGCCGAAGGCGGCGAAGCCGGCGGCGAGATGAACATCGATCAGGCGTTCCAGAAGATCGAGGGCAAGGTGCGCTTCGCCGCCTTCGATGCGTCGCTGCGCGAGCCGCGGATGCGTGGCGACCTGATCACTTTCGAGCTGATGGACGACCGCGGGGTGCTGCGCGCCTTTAGCGGGCGCATCGCCGGCGACCGTATCGAAGGCTCCGGTGTCGCCGCCGACAAGAGTTCGATCGCGTTCTCCGCCGTGCGCGTCGGCCCGGCGCCGCCGATCCGCGGCGCGAACGACTGACCCAGCCCCCGTTCCCACGTCTCGCCATGTCCGCGCAACCCGCCGCAACGGCCGTACTGCCGAGAGCGCAGCCGCACGAAACCCTGGACCTCAAGGAGGCCATCGCGATCATCGTCGGCATCGTGATCGGGGCCGGTATCTTCAAGGCCCCGTCTCTGGTGGCGAGCTTCACCGGCAGCGAGGCGTGGATGTTCGGGGTCTGGATCGCCGGTGGCCTGATCTCCCTCATCGGCGCGCTTTGCTATGCCGAACTGGCGACCGCCTACCCCAACGCGGGCGGCGACTACCACTTCCTCAGCCGCGCCTATGGCCGTGGCGTGTCCTTCCTGTTCGCGTGGGCGCGTCTCTCGGTGATCACCACCGGATCGATCGCGCTGCTGGGTTTCGTGTTCGGCGACTACACCGCGCAACTGCTGCCGCTGGGCACGGGCCACGATGCCGCGCTTTATGCCGTGCTGTCGATCGTCGGGCTCACCTGGGTGAACGGACTGGGCATGCGCTCGGGCACGGCCACCCAGACCTGGCTAACCTTCGTCGATCTGGTCGGGCTGGCGCTGATCATCTTCGCCGGGCTGTTCCTCGTGAGCAACGGCGAGGGTTCCGCGCCGGCAGCGGTGGCGCCGGCGGCGAGCGCCTCGGCGGGCACGCCGGCCATCCCGCCGATGATCGGGCTGGCGATGGTGTTCGTGCTGCTCACCTTCGGCGGCTGGAACGAAGCGGCGTACATCAGCGCCGAACTGCGCGACGAAAAGCGCAACATGGTCCGAGCCCTGGTGTGGGCCATCCTGATCATCACCGCGCTCTACCTGCTGGTCGTCTGGGCCTACTGGCATGGTCTGGGCATGCAGGGCATGGCGAAGTCGCAGGCGGTGGCCGCGGATCTGCTTGCCGTCGCCTTCGGGCCGGTGGGCGAGAAGCTGATGTCGGTCATGGTGGCGGTTTCGGCGCTTACCTCCATCAACGCCACCATGATCGTCGGGGCGCGCACCAACTATGCGCTGGGCCGCGACTGGCCGGTCTTCGGCCGGCTGGGCGAGTGGGACGAGCGGCGCGAGGCGCCCGTGGTGGCGCTGTATGTGCAGAGCGTGGCAGCCCTGATCCTGGTGCTGCTCGGCGCCAACGAGGCGCTCGGCGGCGGCTTCAAGGCCATGGTGGAATTCACGGCCCCGGTGTTCTGGCTGTTCTTTCTGCTCTCGGGGCTGTCGCTCTTCGTGCTGCGACGCAAGGACCCCGAGACGCCGCGGCCCTTCAAGGTGCCGTGGTATCCGGTCACGCCGATGGTCTTCTGCGCGGTGTGCGCCTACATGCTCTGGTCAAGCCTGAACTATGTCTACAGCAAGGACCTCGGCGGTCTGAATGCCGCCTGGATCGGCGTGCTGGTGCTGGCCGTCGGCGGCGTCATCCTTGCATGCCTGCGCAGGACCCTGCGCGCCTGAAACCCTGCCCGGGCTCAGCGCGCGCGGCGGGCGCTGAACGGACGCGCGGGGCCCTCTCCCACGGTACCGGTCAGGACATCGCCGACGGCCCGGGCCTGCACCTGTCTTGCGCTGCCGTCGCTGCTGCGAATCGCCAGGGTGATGCGCTCGCCGTCCAGGCGCCCGTCCACGCGGCCGAGCCGGCGGCCATCGGCCTCCAGCGTGCCTTCCACCTTCTGGAAGGTTTGGGTCAGACGCAGCGTCGCTGAGGCCGCATCGGGCAGCCCGTCAACCGTCCAGGCGCCCGCAACGCGCGCCGGCACGATCCACAGGAAGAGCGGATTCTGAGCCTCGATGCGCACGGTGCGGTCGGGCTCCCAGTGCTCCATGTCGAAGTTGTTCGAGACCACCCGCGTGCCAGGCTGCATCGCCAGGATGATGGGTCGCAGCCGCAGGTTCAGCGCCTGCCCCAGGTACAGCGTGAGAACCGTGGCGCTCGAGAAGTCTTCGACGAAGATGTCGCCGCGGATCATGCGGACCCGATCGGTCACACCGGCTCTCGCCGCGTTGCGTTGGGCAAGTTCGGACAGCTTCGCGTCGTACTCGATTCCCACGGCCCGGACGCCGAACCGTCGGGCCGCCCAGATGGGAATCTTGCCGTCGCCCGACCCCAGGTCGTAGACGATGTCGTCCGAGCGCACGGCCGCCATCTCGAGCATGGGCATGACCACTGCGTCGAGCGTCGGCACCCACATCACGTCCTTGCCGCCGCGCCCCACCCAGGGCCGCCACACCTCGTCGCCGCTGCCGCTGGCAGCGCAACCGGTGAGCAGCGCCGGCAAGGCGCCCAGCGCCGCCAGCGCGCGCCTGCGGTGTAGGGAACGGGCCAAAGGGGCTGCGATCGGGTTGGGATGCATGCGGAAGCTTTCTCGGTGCGCGACAGGAAGGCGGCGGTTCGGCGTTCGGGGTGAGAACCGACGGCTGGCAAACGCCGACCGTTACATCGACTCGTGAAGATCACGCCGATAACCCTGCGCGGCGCTAAGGCTTCGTGCCGGTTGAGCCACGGTCATGACGCTATCGAGGTATCGCGAACCGAGTCGCGCGTGCGCCGCGCAGCTGCGATTCGATCGCGCATCGCACCGATGGCAGCGGTGGCCGGGCGACCCGCGGCTGCTCGCCGCCCGGCAGCGTTCACACCCGGATGCCGGCAAGTGGCGGCATGGCGCCGTCACCTGGTTGCCGCATCGGCGAGCGCCCGCGCCCGCGGTGCGTCGTCATCGGACTGTCATGGCGTTTCAATGCTGCCGTCATCTCGCGCGGCAACGATTTGCTCATCTTTGAAGGAGCCTCCGATGAACAAACCTGCCGATCTGCCCATCGCCCGCATCGACTTCAACGACGAGGACTCGAACACCTCGCCCAACCCGACTTTCGACAGCATCCTGCAGACGCGGCTGAGCCGTCGTCGCATGCTGGGCGGTGGCGTCGCGAGCGCCGCCACCGTCATGCTCGGGTCCTTCGGACTGTCGGCCTGCGGCAGCGATGCTGGTTCCGGCCCCTCGGCCACGCCGCTCGCCTTTTCGCCGGTGCCCAAGGCGCTCGCCGACGTGGTGGCGGTGCCCAGCGGCTACAAGGCCTCGACGATCTACGCCCTCGGCGATCCGCTCGACGTGGCCACCGCGGCCTACAAGAACGACGGAACCGATACCGCCTACGAGAACCGCGCCGGCGACCATCACGACGGCATGGAGTGGTTCGGCCTCGATGCCTCGAGTCGCCCCTCGGCCACGGCCAATGACCGTGGCCTGCTCGGGGTCAACCACGAGGCGACCACCGACGCGGCGCTGTCCTCGTTCTTTCTGCACGCCAACGGCGGCACCTCGACGCTGCCGCGCCCGGCTGCCGAGATCGACAAGGAACTGATGATCCACGGCGTGTCGGTCGTCGAGGTTCGCCGCGGCGCCTCCGGCGACTGGGGCTACGTGGTCGACTCGGCCTTCAACACCCGCTACACCACGTTGACGCCGATGGAGCTCTCGGGCCCGGCCCGCGGCCATCCGCAGCTCGTGACGAAATACTCGCTCGACGGCACCCGCACCCGCGGCACGCTGAACAACTGCGGCACCGGCAAGACCCCCTGGGGCACGCTGCTCACCGGCGAGGAGAACTGGTTCGGCTACTTCTTCCGCAATGCCACCGACGACACGGCGCGCGGCAGCGACAAGAGCGTGACCTCGCTGCGCCGCTACGGCCGCAACGCCGGCGCGACCTCGCGCCATGGCTGGGAATCGGGCGGCGCGGCCGACCGGTACGCCCGCTGGAACAACAGCAAGCTGGGCGCCTCCACCGACGGCAGCGACGACTATCGCAACGAGATGAACGGCTTCGGTTACGTGGTCGAGATCGATCCGTACAGCAAGTCGACCGCCGCCCGCAAGCGCACTGCGCTGGGCCGCATGGCCCATGAAAGCGCCGCCTTCGGCAAGCTCGAGGCCGGCAAGCCCGTGGCGGTCTACATGGGCTGCGATGCGCGCAACGAGTACATCTACAAGTTCGTATCGACCGCGAACTGGTCAGCCGCCGATGCCAGCCCGCTCGACCGGATGGCCACCGGCACCAAGTACCTCGACAGCGGCAAGCTGTACGTGGCGAAGTTCAATGCCGACGGCACCGGTCAGTGGATCGAGCTGGCCATGAGCAACCCGCAGATCGCCGGCTACAGCGCCTACGCGTTCACCGACGCCGGTGACATCGCGATCAACACCCGCCTGGCGGCCGATGCGCTGGGCGCCACCAAGATGGACCGCCCGGAGTGGTGCGCCGTCAACCCGGCCAACGGCGAGATCTACTTCACGCTGACCAACAACAGCAACCGCCGGGTGTCGCCGTCCACCTCGACGCAGCTGGCGCCCGATTCGGCCAATCCCCGGGTCTATACCGACATGAAGGGCACGGCTTCGCAGCAGGGCAATCCCAACGGCCAAATCCTGCGCCTGAAGGAAGGCGCTGCCGGCAACACCGCCACCCTGTTCACGTGGGACGTCTATCTGTTCGGCGCCCAGGCCGACGCGCCCGCGGCCACCGTCAACCTGTCTAACCTGACCGGCGACCAGGACTTCTCGAGCCCCGACGGCCTGGTGTTCTCGCAGGCCACTGGCCTGCTTTGGATCCAGACCGACGACGGCGCCTACACCGACGTCACCAACTGCATGATGCTGGTGGGCCGCCCGGGCATGGTGGGTGACGGCGCCAAGCGCACGCTGACCTACCCGCGCACCGGGCTGGCCGATCTGGTGGTCGACACCTACGTCGGCAAGGCCCCCACCGCCGAAACGCTCAAGCGCTTCCTGGTCGGCCCCAAGGGGGCTGAGATCACCGGCTGCTGCGAGACGCCCGACGGCAAGGCCCTGTTCATCAACATCCAGCACCCGGGCGAGAACACGCTGCAGGCCGACGTCACCGACCCGAGCAAGTACGAGAGCCGTTGGCCCTCCAATGCCGGCTACGGCGCTGGCAGCCGTCCGCGCTCAGCCACCATCGTGATCACCAAGAACGACGGCGGCACCATCGGCACCTGAACGCGGCGGTGCGGCGGGCTCGTCCGGGCGGCTGCTGCGCCCCGGCGGGCCGGCTGATCCCGTCGCCCCCGTCCGGCCAGCGCTCCCCGGGCGGCATGGGCACTGGCATCGGGGCGGCCTGCGCCATCCCGGCGCGGCCCGCCTCATGAGTGGCCGCTGCTATTCTGCGAGAAATGCCCGAGGTCGATTGGTTCAAACTCGCCGCCTTTGGGTGGTTCGCGTGGGTGGGTTCTGTCACGCCCGGCCCGAACAATGCGATTGCCCTGTCTACGGCCGCCAACTTTGGCGTCCGCGCGGTCGTGCCGCATTCGATCGGTGTCGCAGTCGGGTTTTCGTCCATGCTCGTTGCGGCTGGCTTGGGCGCCTACGGTCTGCTGCTCGAGTCCCCGGCGCTCGCGCAGGCGCTCAAATGGTTCGGCGTGCTGTATCTGTGCTGGCTCGGCGTGCAGCTCGCCCGCTCGGGCACGATGTCCGAGCCAGCGGTCGCGCGTGCGCCGCGCTGGTTCGAGAGCGCGGCGTTCCAATACGCCAATCCGAAGGCCTGGATGTTGGCTGCCGGCACGGTGGGCGCGTATCAGGGGCTCGCCAAGCCGGCCTGGCTGGAGCAGGTGCTGATCGTGGCAGTCTTCACGGTCTGTTGCGTGATCTCGAATTTCATCTGGGCATGGCTTGGGACCGCGATGCGCGCCTGGCTCGAGGTCGGATCCCGGCTGCGGATCTTCAACCTCGCCGTGGGCGCCTCGCTGGTGCTGACCGCGGTGTGGCTCTGGTTGGGCTCGACCAACCAAGGTCAGCAATCAGCCACGTGGCGGGCCGATGATTCCGTCGCAGAGTCTCGATCGGAGACAGGCTCCGGGATCGGTGCCAGTGGCGCATGGCACATCTTCTGGCCGTCCCACTGTTGACCGCACCAGCAGCGGCCTTCGTTGTCGATGATGCAGGTACCGCTGCCGCAGCAGCGTGGGTCTTCGTTCATTCAATGCTCCTGGTAGTCACTTCGCGCCACCGCGAATGGCTGCTGCGCGTGAATGCATGGCCTGTTGTTGCGCATCGGTCAGGCGCACCCCGTTCTTCACCTGCAAGGCCACGGGCGGGGTCCTGGCGAGCGCCGGTTCATGGCGCCTCAGGTGGGCCCAGTACAAGGTGGTGAATGAAGACGCGCTGTCGCTGCTGCGACGCACCGAATCGTACCGTGCCAGATTACGCCAAACGCAATGTGAAGAGCGGGATAGCCTTCCGACTCAAGTGCCGTCACGAGGGCACTTCATGCCTATCATGATCGCTCACCGGCCATCGCACTGCGCGCACCATGCTGACGTCAACCAGCCCCTCGCTTGCCCTCCAGGTCTTCGCCCAGGGGCTCGTCCTGAGCCTCGGCCTGATCGTGGCCATCGGGGCACAGAACGCGTTCGTACTGCGCCAGGGCCTTCGGCGTGAACACGTGGGTATCGTGGTGCTGTTTTGTGCCAGCGCCGACGCGCTCCTGATTGCGGCCGGTGTTCTGGGCATGGCCCAGGCTCTCGGTCAGAGTCCCGCCCTGGCCCGAGCCCTGGCGATGGCCGGCGCCCTGTTCCTGGTGATCTACGGATGGCGGGCGCTGCAGCGCGCGAGGCAGTCGCATCAACTCCAGGCGGCCGAAGGCAGCATGGCGCTGCGGCGCGGCGCCGCGCTGGCGCAGGCCGCCGCGTTCACGTTGCTCAACCCGCACGTCTACCTCGACACGGTGCTGCTGGTCGGCAGCATCGGGGCGCAGCAGCCCTCCGCGCTGCAAGGCTGGTTCATCGCGGGCGCAAGCAGCGCGAGCGCGCTGTGGTTCTCGGCGCTCGGCTTCGGGGCTCGTTGGCTGGCGCCCTGGTTTGCCAAACCCCGCGCCTGGCAGGTACTGGATGGCCTGATCGGCATGACCATGTTCGTGCTGGCAGCCCTGCTGGCCCGCCACGCGTTGGGCAGCGCCTGACGATTGCGCGCGAGGCCAGGTACCGAACCGATCCTTGCTTGTCTGGGGCTGGATTCAGGGTCACCGCCCCTGGGGTCGGGCGCTGGAACGCGGTCGGTACGGTCGTTGCACCAATGCGCGACGCTCCAGCCCTCAGCCCTCAGCCACGATGGCGGCCGCCGCGTCGAGTCCGCCATCGCCATGCGGGACACCGAGCGCCTTGAGCCCTGCGCCGATGCAGCCCAGCGTTCCCAGTAGCGAGTGCGCGCTCAGATGGCCCATGTGGCCGACACGGAAGAAGTCGTGCCATCGCGGCGAGTCGGGCGGCGCCATGCCGATCCCAATGCCAAGCGTCAGTCCCGCATGCTGCTCGGTCCACTCGCGCAGCCTCGTGCCGTGGCCGGGCAGTTCGATTGCGGTGACCGCATGACTGCGGTGCTCGCGATCACGCACGTTCAGGCGAACACCGCCAGGACGCTCCCACGCTTCGAATGCCGCCCAGACGGTGCGCGCGAGCCGCGCATGCCGAGCCCACACGGCCTCGATGCCCTCCTCGTGGACGATCATGTCGAGCGATTCGCGCAGCCCATGCAGATGGTGCGTCGGCGCGGTACCGTTGAACCGCTGCGAGGGCGTGGGCGGGTTGGCTCGCGGGCGCCAGTCATAGTGGCCGGTGACACAATCGGCCCGGCCACGCGCACGGTCGGCACGATCGTTGAAGAACACGAACGCCATTCCGGGTGGCAGCATCAGGCCCTTCTGCGAACCGGCGATCAGCACGTCGACGCCCCAGGCATCCATCTCGATGCGGTCACAGCCCAGCGAGGCGATGCAATCGGCCTGCAGGAGCGCCGGATGCGCCGCCGCATCGATCTCGCGGCGGATCGCTGCGAGGTCGGCGCGCAGCGAGGTCGAGGTGTCGACGTGTACCACCAGCACCGAGCGGATCTCGTGGCTGTGGTCGGCGCGCAACCGTTCACCGATGCGCGCTGGATCGATCGGCGATGCGCTCCCAAAATCGATCGTCTCGACCTTCAAGCCGAGCCCTTGTGCCATCTCGGCCCAGCCGCGCCCGAAAGCGCCGGCCAGGGGCACGAGCACACGATCACCGCGCGAGTGCGTGTTCGCGAGCGCCGCCTCCCAGGCGGTGTGCCCATTTCCGATGTACATCGCGACCTGCTGCTCGGTGCGCGCGACTCGCTTGAGGTCAGGCACGAGCGACTTGGTCATCTCGACTAGCGGCCCGGTGTAGATGTTCGGCGAGGCCCGGTGCATCGCGCGCAGTACGCGCTCCGGAACGATCGACGGGCCGGGAATGGCGAGGGTCTGGGGACCGTATGAGAGGCTCATCAGAGAGGGGCTTTCGAGTGCGAGGGCGGATGGTGGATATGCGTCGAATTGTCCCACGACGCCGTGTGCGCATGCGGGGGCGGCGTCACCTCTGCCGCAGGTGGTCAAAACGACCGCCTAGCAGAGTCTTCATGCCGGGACCCATCGATGATCAACGAGCCTTGTGATCAAGGCCTTCGCCACCCGGGTGTCTCCGAGGCCGCGTACCGCACCCGCGACCGACCCAAACCGCGCCCTCGGGAAATTCAACCTGATTGCCTTCGCCGATGTGTCCGGAATGCAAGCTCAGAGGGCTGCTGCTGGATCGGCTCCGGCAGAAACAGCACATGCCCCGGTTCATACGACAGATACTTCGCAGCGAAAGCAGTCAACGCCGCCTCAACCAACGAGCGTCGCGATCGACTCGCCCGCTCTGCCGCCCAGACCCCTATCCGTTGCCCGTGGCAAAGGGGTCAACGGATATTCCCGCGACTTCCCTGAGCGCCAGAGAAAACTGACTGACCACCGGAGACGAGCCCCCACGAGTCTTCCTCGTGAATAGCGACAGGGGTGGAAGTTCAGCGATCGGCCTGACCGGGAGTTCCACCAGTCCCGGAATTTCGCGTTCACGCCGGACCTGTTCTTCACGCATGATTCCGATCAGCTGCGGGTCGGCACGCACGAGCTCGGACATCGTCACCGGCGACATGGTTTCGACTGAAGCGAACGGAGGCGCGAGTCCGTGCCCGACAAACATAGCGACCATAGACTGACGCACCACCGTGGAGGGGGGCGGCAAAACCCAACTCTGGCGTTCCAGGTCTTGCCAGCGAAATCTGCGCTTGCGCGCCAGCGGGCTTCTGTCGGACGCAACGACGCAGATGCGATCCCGATAGACGATCTCCGGGATGAGGTCGTGCACGATCGGGCTGCCTAGAAGATCCGGTGAGAGGGCACCGAATACGCAATCGAGCTCGGCAGCGAGCAGGCGTGCCAGCAAGGCGCCGACCGGTCCTTCCGAGATATGGACGATGGCATTGGGTGCCTTGCGGCGCAGCCTGACCAGTGCGTCGGGGACAATCGACGTCACGGAAACCGTGCCCAGTCGCAGCAAAAGGCCGCCGCCATCACGTAAGGCGGCGATTTCTTCGGCGCAGCCTTCGACCTCGTGCCTGATGAGGCGCGCCCGGCGAACAGCGGCGATTCCAATCGCAGTCGCTCGGACACCAGCCTTTGAGCGCTCGAAGAGTCTGGCGCCGAACGCGTCCTCGACTTCCCGGAGCATCTTGCTGACCGCCGGCTGGCTGAGGTTGAGCCGCATCGCTGCGGCGTGGATCGTCGGCTCGTCGGCGAGAACGTCGAGAAGTTCGATGTGCCGCAGCCGCAGCCGTCGGAGCAAGAATGTAGGCGAGATCCCTGTCACGATTCAATCATAACCAAAAGGAATCGTTAAGTGAAAAATCAAGACTTTTCAGTTAAGACATAGCCGCCTAAGGTTGGTCTCGCAGTCGAGACCGCGAGAGCCGCAGGTCCGACGCCTTCATCAAGGGACACCATGCACTCACCTGTTGACCGCCGACAGTGGATACGCGGCGCACTGTTCAGCTCAATGGCCGCTGCGCAGTGGTCGTTCGCTCAGGAAACCTATCCGTCGAGGCCCATCCGGGTCATCGTACCGCTGCCCTCGGGAGGCGCAGTGGATGTCGGCGTCAGGATCCTCACCGAGCAACTTCAGACGATCCTGAAACAACCCATGATCGTCGAAACAAAACCCGGAGGTGTCTACACCATCGGCATGCAGGCTCTGACTCAGGCACCGGCCGACGGTTACACGCTGATCGCGACCAATACCAGCTTTGTCGCCGTGCAACTGCTGCACAACCGCTTTGATATACGCAAGCAGCTCGTACCGGTCTCGACCTGGTCGCAGATCGACGTCATCCTGACTGCTTCACCCAATGCGCCATTCGCTTCACTCAAGGAAATGATCGCGTGGGCGAAAGCCAACCCGGGCAAGCTCACCTACGGGTCGGTCGGCCCGGGAACCCTCGAACATCTGCTGATGGCGAATCTGGTCAGGAAATACGGATTGAGTGCCACCCATGTTCCGTTCAAGGGGGGGCCGGACTTCATGCTTGCTCTGGCGCGCGACGACATCCAGGTGGTCGCCGCAGTGATTCCGCTGGTCAACCAGTACAAGGCTCGTGTCCGTCCGATAGCCGTAATGTCGGATAAGCGCGCGCCTCTGTTCCCTGAAGTCCTCACGCTCAAAGAGGCGGGTATCGACGTGCCGAATTTTTCGTTCTGGAACGGACTGGCGGCGGCGGCGGGCACCCCGCCTGCCGTCATCGACACGCTGCAGCGAGCCATCGCAGAGGCGTTGAAATCGGATGTGGCTCAGGCCAAGTATGCAGCGGTCGGGATGACGCCTGTGGCGTCCACTGCTGCCCGGTTTGGCCAAACCATCAACGAGGACTTCGTGTGGCTGGCTGAAGCCATCCGGGACGCAGACGTTAAATTGAACTGATAAAGCCAGCCAAGGCAGCTTCATCCGGAACTGAGATCAATGACGAAAAGCCAATTAGGCTGGGGGAGGCGAGCATGACGAGACTCAAACGCTGCACGGTTGTATTCCTGGCTGCGGTAATGACGGGCACGCCGGCATTTGCACAGACCGGCGGTGAACGAGTGGTGCGCCTCGTCGTGCCGTTCGCGCCGGGGGGCTCAACGGATCTTGTTGCGCGGCTGGTGGCTGACAAGGTTTCCAAGACGCTCGGACAGCCCGTCATTGTAGAAAACCGCGCCGGCGCAGGTGGACATGTCGGCAGCGCGTTCGTCGCGAAGGCGCGACCCGATGGCACGACGCTATTGCTCAATGGAACCGGACCGTTCGCGATCTCGATGGCTGCGAAAATGTCCCTGACATACGATCCGATCAAGGACCTGAAGCCGGTAGGCACGCTCACACGACTTCCGAATGTCGTGACGGTCAACGCGTCACTCCCCGTTACATCGATCGCCGAGCTCGTTACATACGGCAAGGCGAATCCGGAGAAACTGAATTACGGCATGTCGGCTGTCGGGAATCTCAGCCACCTCTACGCGGAGATGTTCAGGCTCGCCGCCGGCATCAAGCTCGTCGGCGTTGCGTACAAGGGGAGCGGCCCCCTGCTGACGGGCCTGATCGGTGGGTCGATCCAGGTCGCGTTCGACAACCTGCCGCCGTATCTGCCGCACATCCAGAGCGGGAAGATCCGGGCACTGGCCGTGACCAGCGCAAAGCGTTCAGCCCTGTTGCCGGACGTCCCCGCCCTGGCAGAGGTGGGATTCCCGGGTTTCGATCATGCCGCCTGGTTCGGCATCTGGGGGCCCTCCGGTCTGCCGGATGCGGATGTGAAGCGCTTCAACGCGGCGTTTTCGAAGGCCATCCAGGAGCCGGAGGTGATGCAGCAACTCCTAAGGTCCGGGATCGAACCGGCTGTGAGCACGCCTGAGGAACTCGGAGTCCGCCTAAAAAATGAACACGATCAGTTCGTGCAGGTGATCAAGGATGCCGCCATCAAGCTGGAGTGAATGGGCAGGCCGCAACGAGGTTGAAAATGGCAGGTACTGATGTGTTGATGGTGCGGCGCCCTGCGACCGCGATTGCCGAAGCGGTCTGGACGGTCGGCGGGCAGGGCAACTCCCTTGTTGTCGATCACGGCGAAGGACTCGTCCTCGTGGATGCCGGGCCAGGGGGCGAAATCACGGATGCGATGATCGCCAGCGTTCGCGAGGTTTCGGACAAGCCGCTCACGCATATCGTCATCAGCCACGGACACATGGGCTACAACTTCGGCGTCGAACAGTGGGGCCGCGATGCCAGTTCGCGCGGCGACGCCCGTCCGGTGCTCGTCGGGCACGAACGCGTCCCGGTCCGATACAGGCGCTACGCGGAAACTGCGGGCCTTCAGGCTTACACCAACACCCGGCAGTTCCGCACGCCCTACCCGCAGGAATGGCCGGCGCACTGGTTCAAGATGCCCGACGTCACCTACCGCGACCGGATGCGAATCACGGGGACTCGGCGCGACCTGGTCCTTTTTGCTGCGCCCTCCGAGACCGACGATGCGACTGCGGTCTGGCTGCCTGCAGATCGCGTGCTCTACGGAACCTGCGCCTTCATCAAGAGTTGCCCGAACGCCGGCTCGCCTTACCGCGTGCTGCGCGATCCCATGCAGTGGGCAGACACGCTGGAGCACTTCCTCGCGCTGCGTCCTGCAGTCCTGGTTCCCGAGTTCGGCAAACCCCTCGCCGACGCCGCAGAGATCGACGAGGCGCTGACCATCCCGATCCGGGCGATCCGCTGGCTGCGCCAACAGGTTGTCGAGCGCATGAATCGGGGCATGAATGACGTCGAGATCATCCACGACCTTCACTACCCCGAAGAGATCTTCGGCAATCGATTCCTCAAGCCCACCTACGGCTGCCCGGAGTACCTGGTCCGCGAGATCTGGCGAACAGAGAACGGCTGGTGGGACCGCAATCCGACGCACCTGCATCCGGGAGCCCCGAACGAGGTCCGCAGCGAGATCCTTGCGGCGATCGGCGACGCCCGGCGCGTGCTCGATCACGCGCACAGGCTCGAATCGCAGGGGCAAACGCAACTCGCGTTGCACGTGATCGACCTCGTCGCGCTCGCGCCAGGCACGACCCCGGAGATTGTCGAAGCACGGTCGACGAAGGCGCGACTGCTCGAGACAAGATCGCGGCAGGTGAGCTCCGCAGTGTCGCGCCAGATCCTGATGAGTGAGGCAGAGTTACTGCAGGGTCGGCCGATCGGATCGTCGGATGAATCGCCGGCTCAAGATCGATTCGAATGGACTTGATCAACAGCGACCATAACGCGGTCTCGCCATTGCAAGGTGCGCATGTCGTCGGCCTCAGGCAGTGGAATGCCGGTCCAGAGCAACAGGGGAGTGTCTGAAATTTTGTGTTCGAGGCGGGCCTCGAATGGGCGCTGCATCAGTATGTGAACACCGCCGCCGATTTCGGCGATTGCCTGCATGTGGCGCTGGCCGAAGCTGCCGGGCACCGACCACTCTGGAACTTCGACAGGAAGGCGGCCAGAGTCGATGGCGCGCAGATGCTCGAAGGTTGAGCGCGCACAGACCGCATACGGCGCCGCAGCCGGCGTCAACCGTCAGGATGCACACCCGCGCCGGCCACTTTCGACGTGGCCGAGCCGATGGGCGTCCGGTTCAATGAGGGCTCCAACCCACCCCGGAGAGCCACCATGCCGTCACGCCTGCTGTTTCGCATCCATGCCGTCGTCGCCCTCGTCTACGGCGTCTGGCTGGTGCTGCATCCGTCGTCCCTGCACACCCTGTACGGTGCCGATGCCAGCGACACGGTGCTCGACATCACCCGGCAGCTGGGCGCAACGTTTCTTACCTTCGCCACGACCTGCTGGCTGGCCCGCGATGCCCGGCCCGGGCCGGCGCTGAGCGCCATCCTGAAGGGCATGACCGTGGGCCTGGTGGTCGGCTTCTTCTGCTCGCTGAACGTGCAACTGGCCGGCCGCGTCGGCCCGTTGCACTGGAGCGCGGTGGCAACCTGGCTGCTGCTTGCGCTCGGCTACGCATCGAGCGTGCTGCGCGGCGACGACGATCGCAGCCAGCCGCTCTGAGTCGGGCGACCGCGCCATCCACGCCCACCCCAAGCACGAGGAGATCGACGATGACGAACCCGACCACCGACTGGCATGCCCACTACGAGGCAAGCGCCCCCGCCTGGGAGCGCTGGGCAGATGCGCTGGCCGCCCAGCAGGAAAAGGTCAACGCCGCGCTGCTCGACGAGGCCGACATCGGCACCGGTCATGCGGTACTCGACCTCGCCTCGGGCGTGGGCGAGCCCGCCCTGCAGGCGGGCCGACGCGCGGGCCCGACCGGTCGGGTGGTGGCCACCGACGTGTCGGCTCGCATGCTCGAAGCGCTGCAGGGCCGCGCCCGGGGCGCCGGCCTGACCAACGTTGAGGTCCGCGTGACCGCGATGGAGCGCCTGCCGTTCGACGATGGCAGCTTCGACGCGGTGACCTGCCGCTACGGCCTGATGTACGCGACCGACATCGGTGCGGTCGCACGCGAATGCCTGCGGGTGCTGCGCCCGGGCGGCCGCCTGGCAGCGCTGGTCTGGGGTGCCGAGGCAGACAACACAACGCTCTTCGTGGCCGCTCGCGCACTGCAACGGCTTTTCCCCGGGCGGATCACCGATGACGAGATGACGGCGCCGCTGCGCTTTGCCGCGCCGGGGCTGCTGGCCGGCATCTTCGAGGCCGCAGGGGCGGTGCAGGTGCGCGAGCGCGAGCTCGCGATGTCACCGCGCATCCGCAAGGGCACTCCTTTCTGGCGGCCGCTGGTCGAGATGAACATGGGCGAGATCTGGAACACGCTCGACACGTCGCAGCGCGCGCAGGCCGCGCAGGCGATCGAGGCCGCGCTCGAGGCCCACGTCGAGGGCGATCAGTACGTGCTGCGCACCGCGATGCGGCTGCTGACGGCGCAGCGCGCCGACTGAATGCGAGTCGGCCACGGCGCGCGGGCGCGCCGGCCGCGACGAGGGCCCTCAGACCACGGCATGCGCCCGCTCGAGCACCGTGCGGGCATCGAGCCATTCCGGATGCACGCGCGGCAGCAGCGAGGCGTCGAGCAGGGGAGCCAGCAGCCCGGATACGCGCGCAGGCTGACCCTGGGCGAGCCACAGGCGCGAGAGGCCCGCGGCGGCTCGCAGCGCAAGACGGCCGGCGCCCTGCCGGTCGGCCAGCGCGATCGCCTCGCCGTAGCGCTGCTCCGCCGCGGCCGCATCGCCGTCGAGTTCGTGCAGTCGCGCACGCAGACGCAGCAGTTCGGCCGCATAGACCTGTTCGGTCAGGCCGCGCAGAAAGCGCTCGCCGTCGTGCACATAGGCCGCCGCCTCGGCAGGGCGGCCCGCCCGCAGCAGCCGCTCGGCCATCTGGGCGCAGAACTCGCCGCAGTGAAAGGCGCCCTGTTCGCGATGCCAGGCCTCGAGCGCCGTCCGATGCGGCGCCAGCCCCTCGTCGACCGCGACCTGATCGACCGCGATCAGGCCGATCGCCATGGACGCCAGGATCAGCCACGGCCCCAGGCCCTGGGTGCGCGAGATCGTCAGCGCGCGCTCGGCCAGACCGCGACCCTCCCCCGCGCGGCCGAGATCGGTCAGCACCATGGCGCGCGCGCCGAGGGCATAGGCCGTGGCCGCGCCATCGCCGGTCTCGCTCGCCTTCTCCAGGGCCTCGCGTGAAAAGTCATCGGCCTGGATCATGCGCCCCTGGAGCAGCGCCGAATAGGCAGCGTGCACCAGCAGGTTGACGGTCCGGAACAACACGCCGGGCGTTCGACGCGCGCCGGGCCATTCGGCGATCAGTTCGTCGCGGGTCGCCAGCATCAGCGGCCAGGCGCGGCGCTGGTCGCCCGCCTGCGACATCGCGATCGCGAGAATGGCGTCGCGGTTCAGACGATTGCGCAGGCTGAGCGATGTGGACTGCCCAGCCGTGAGCGGCCGGAACAGCGGCTCGACCTCGTCGGGCCGGCCGCGCGACAACAGCACGCCGCCCATCGCGGCGCTTGCGGCAACGAAGGTCTCGGCATCGTGCATTCGCTCGGCCAGCGCCCGCGCCCGAGCGAAGCAGTCGTGCATCGATGCCGAGGTGAAGCCGTCGCTCTGGCCCAGCATGGTGCCCAGGCGCATCAGCAGCTTCAGTTCGAGCGCATGGCGCTGCGCGCTCTCGTCATCCCCATCGAGCAGGCGCAACGCCGCCCGATAGTGCGCAGCGGCTTCGCGAAAGGCTGCCTCGGCCGCCGAGCGATCGCCCGCCCGCATCCAGAGCTCGCGCGCAAGCGCGGTCTCGCCGGCCTCCTGCCGGTGAAAGGCGAGCAACTCGGGGCGACGCGCAGCAGCCGCCGGATCGACCTGCGCCAGCGCCAGCGCCACCGTGGCGTGCGCCTGCGCGCGGCGCGTCCGCAGCAGGCTCTGGTACGCGGCATCGCGCAGCAACGCATGCCGGAACATCCAGAGCCCGGGTGCCTCGCCGCGCACGACGAGGTCGGTCACCGACAGCGCCTCGAGATCGGCGGCCACCCCGGCCTGCGGCCGGCCCAGCGCCGCCGCCAGCACCGCCTCGGAGAACTCGCGACCGACCACCGCCGCCATCCGCACCAGCGGCTTGTGCTGCGGGGCTCGGTCGAGACGTGCGGTCATCGAATCGCCCAGCGTGGCGGGAACCTCGGTGGTGCCCGCCTGCGCGGCGCCGGCGCACACCGCGCGCGTCAGCTCCTCGAGGAACAGCGGATTGCCGTCGGCGCGCCGCACGATGGCCTCGGCTAGCGCGCCCTCGAGCACGGTCTGCCCGGCGGCCGCGCGCACCAGCGCGGCCGACTCGTCCGGATCGAGTCGACTCAGGGTCAGTCGGCTCGCACCCGCGGCGGCCAGCGCCTTGCCGTCGTACTCCGGGCGCGTCGTCAGCAGCAGCAGCAGGCGGCGATCGGCCAGCCTTGCGGCAAGGCGGGCCACCCACTCCTCGGTCGTGGCGTCGATCCAGTGGACATCCTCGAGCAGGATCGCCAGCGGCGCCTCGTCGGCCAGGGCCAGCAACCAGGCGCACAGCGATTCGAGCAGCAGCGCCTTCTGATCGCCTGGCATGATCGACGGCTCGCGCAGCCCCGCCTGCATGTCCAGCCAGGCACTGACACGCTGCGCGTGATCGGCCTCAAGCCCGGCGGGCGTTCGCCAGCGACCCGACGGCATCGCTGCCGGGTCCCCGCCCGGCGGTGTGTCGGCCGCCAACCCGCGGCGCAGCGCCGCAGCCACCGGATGCAGCGCGGTGTCGGTGAAGTAAGGGGAGGCCTGCATGGCGAGGCTGATGCCGCCGCTCGCCTGCCATTGCGCGACGAAGGCCGCACACAGCCGAGACTTGCCCAGCCCGGCCTCCCCGGCGAGCAGCAGCGCCTGGCCGCGGCCTTCCACCACCCGTGCAGCATGCCGCTCGAGCATCCCGCGTTCGGCCGCGCGCCCGATGAGCGGCGCCGCGCTTGCACCTCGAGTCAGCGCGTAGCGGGTGGCGCCATCGCGCGCGCCCAGAACCCGCCAGGCCCGCATCGGGCCCACATAGCCCTTCAGGGTGAGAGCCTCGAGCGCGGCCAGGTCGAAATGCCCGCCCAGCAACTCACGGCAGCGTTCGTCGACCACAATGCCGTCGGGCTCGGCCACCGCCTGCAGCCGGGCTGCGAGATTCGGTGTGGATCCCGAGGCGCTGGTCTCGGCCGGCAGCGCGCCGCCGCCGATCTCGCCCAGCACCACCAGGCCGGTGGCCACCCCCAACCTGACCTGCATGCGGACCGCGGACAGACCTGGCACCGCCGGTGTCACATGCACCCGTCGCACCAGATCCAGCGCGGCGTGCACCGCGCGCACCGCGTCGTCCTCGTGGGCCACCGGGTAACCGAAGTAGACCAGCGCGCCATCGCCGAGCAGCTGCGCAACCTGCCCGCCCCAGGCCGATGACGCCTGCGCGATGGTGTCGTGGAACCACAACAGCAGCGCGCGGTAGTCCTCGGGATCGAGCGCGGCGGCCAGATTGGTGGAGCCCACCAGATCGCAGAACATCACGGTGAGCTGCCGGCGCTCGGCCACCCCGGTTTCGCTGGGCGGGGCCGAGGCAAGCGTTGGGATGGATGCAGTGCGCGAGGCCGCAGCCGCGGGATGCGACGCATCGCCTCCCGGGTGGCCCGCCGACGCACGCAGGGCGGCCGCAGCGTTGAGGATGCGCCGCCGATCGCCCCAGGCCGCCACGCCGAGGGCGCGCAGATCGGCGTCGGTCAGATCGCCGAGCACGTCTAGACCGATACGTTCGCGGGCGAACAGCGGAGCATGCTCGGCCAGACCATGCGCCACAAGCCACGCCTCAAGCGCGGGTTCGTCAGACCGGTGCTGACCACTGTCCGGCTGCTCTCCTGAATCTCGGGTCATGCGCGGCCGACCTCGCTCTTCACCAGCGCCGGGGCAGCGCCCGCCGAAGCACGATGCGATCGCGCGTGACCTCGAGGTACTCCCCAGCGATCAGGTCGTTCATGATCCGGTTGACCATGCTGCGCGAGGCGCCCACCCGCTCCGCGATCGCCTGCTGGCTCATGAAGGGTGCAACTCGCAGCCCATCGGCCTCGATCGCGGCCTGCGTCAGCAGCACCACCACCCGCTCGTAGACGTCCATGAGCGCCAGCCGGCGCACGTCGCCGGTCAGCGCCCGCACCCGCGCGATCAGCGTCTGGATGACGTGAAAGGCCACATCGGGGCGGCTGGCGAGCACCTGCTCGAAGGTCTCGCGCGTGATGACGCTCAGACGGGCCGGGCTCAGGGCTTTCACCGATGCGGTGCGTAGGCCGCTGCCCAGCATGAGTTCGCCGAAATACTGGCCAGGCCCGAGCACCGTGAGCTCGACCTCGCGACCCTCGCCATCGCCGGTGTAGACCCGCAGCCGACCCTCGCGCACGAGATACAGCCGATCGGCGACATCGCCCTCGCGAACGACGACGGTGGCGCGGGGCAGCGAAAGATCGAGGCCGTGGTCCTCGAAGCAGCGCATTAGCTCCCCGGGCAGCGCGCCGTCCTGCGCATCGGCCGTCGAAAGCGCGCTGGTCGCCCGTGTCTTCGGATTCATCGAACCTCGCCTGCAAAATGCCGATTCGCCCCTCATCGCCCATCGAAGCGTGAGGTGCCTTGGAGTATGGAAGCTGAAGATCTGCCAAGCGGTTCTCCTTTCTGTCCTCACGCCCCGCCAGACCCTGTCGGGGGAGCCTGATTGCTGCGCAGACGCTCGATGTCGGCGAAGAGCCGCTGGCTGATCAGCCGCAGGAAGAAGAAACCGAAGGTCGGGTTCTGGAAGTACAACTGGCGCACCTGGTCATACCCGATCGTAAGCACTTCGCCAGCCTGAACACACCGCAGCGAGAGCGTGCGGCGCTGGTCGGGTGCCACGAAACCGAGATCGCCCACGACCTGTCCTGGCGGCACATCGGTGTTGATCTCCGGCAGCCGGAATCGGCCATCCACGATGTAGTAGAGGCTGTCGGCGGTATCGCCGACTTGAAACAGCACCTCGCCGCTCGCGTAGCGGCGGCTCGACATGAAGGGCTTGAGCCAGTCCATCGACAGTTCGCCCTGGGCCGATGCCGACACCTTCTTGACCAGTTGCAGCATCTGGTACAGACGCACGGCATTCAATGGCAGCACCACCAGGTGCAGCATCAGCACCGGCCAGGTTCCGCTCAGGTAGCCATAGGTGATGAAGATGCAACTGCCGACGATCCCCGCCACTCTCAGCGGGATCATCGTCTTCATCGAATAGGTGGCGATGATGACCAGTGCGCCGAGGTGTCCTAGAAGGTCGATCCAGGTCATGGCGTCATCCTGTGACGGAGGTTTCGGCCGGCAGGGCGAGCGCGAACAGCCGCCACTCGCCGGGCACGCCCTTCAGCGGATGCAAGCCGCGATCGTCGAAGCGCAGGCCGGAACCGGCGACCAGATCGCGGACCGTGCCGGTCACCAGGATTTCGTCGGCTTGCGCCGCCGCGGCGACCCTCGCGCCGGTGTGCACCGCGATGCCGCCGAGTTTTTCGCCGAAGCGCTCGCACTCGCCGGTGTGCACCCCGATGCGCGTGCGCAGCCCGAGGCGGCGGGCGCTTTCGCGCAGCGCGCGGGCGCAGCGGATGGCGCGAGCCGGCGCGTCGAAGGCGGCGAACAGGCCATCGCCTGCGGTGTCGATCTCGCGGCCGCGAAATCGCGCGAGTTCCGCGCGCGCCTCCTGCAGGTGGGCGCCGAGCCGATCGCCCCACCGGCGATCGCCCAGATTCGCGGCGACTTCGGTTGCGCCAACGATGTCCAGGAACAGTACGGTCGCCAGCACCCGGTCGTGCGCCGACGTGCCGACCGAGCCGGTGAGGAACTCCTCGACGGCGTCGAGGATCTCGTCGGCGTTGTCGCCGGTGAAGGGCAGGTGGTCGCTGCCCGGCACTTCGAGCAGACGCGCCTGCGGGATCTGCGCGGCGAGGAAGCGCCCGCCTTCGACACTGATGGTGACATCCCCGGTGCGGTGCACCACCAGCGTGGGCACCCGAATGGCGCTGGCCACACCCGAGATGTCGATCAGGCTGTTCATGCGCATCAGTGCGGTGGCGGCCGACGGGCTCGCGCCCAGCCGCTCGAAGCGTCCCCACCAGGCCTGGAAGGCCGGGTCGCTCACGCGCGAAGGCGCGAACAGGCCCAGGCTGTTGCCCGAGCCCCAGTCGCTGCGGATGTAGCCGATGAAGGCCTCGAGCGCCTCCGGCGTGGGCAGCCAGGAACTGAAGCGCGCGAAGGTGCCGTAGAGCACCAGCGCCTGACAGCGGTCCGGGTGCGAAGCTGCGAACAGGCTGGCGAGCGAGCCGCCCTCGGAGATGCCGAGCAGCGCCGCCCGGTCGATGCCGGCCGCATCCATGACGGCGCGCACGTCGTCCATGCGCTGATCCACGCCGGGCAGGTCGGCGACCCGGTCCGACATGCCGGTTCCGCGCTTGTCGAACATCACCACCCGGGCGAAGGCCCCGAGCCGCGAGAGCCAGCGCGCGCAGTCGGGCTGGTCCCAGAAGTTCTCGATGTGCGAGACGAAAGGCGGAATCATCACGAGGTTGGTGTCGCCTTCGCCGAAGGCTTGCCAGGCGATATGCACATCGCCGCTGCGCGCGTAACGGGTGTCTGGCCGCATCGTCATGCACCTCTACAGCTGGGTTGAAGTAACGCCACTGTAGCGCGGGTGGCGGTCCCAGGGCAGCGAACAGCACCAGCCCACGGAGGGCGTTGCGGCAGGCCGCGGGAAGGCTCTGCGGTCCGGCCCCCGCGCTGGTCCTGGCCTAGTTGCACAGGCAGTCCCGGGACCAGGGCTCGCGCAGAGGGCCCATGCAGGACACCTGCCCCGTGGACGAGTTGGTATCGCGGTGCTGGAATCGTCGGGATGACAGCCGGCCGCGCCGCGCGCCCAAGCAACAGGAGACGACGATGTTCAAGGTATCCGTGATGTACCCGAACCAGACCGGGGCCCGCTTCGACCACGCCTACTATCGCGACCGCCACATGCCGATGGTGGCCGAAAAGCTCGGCGCCGCCCTCTTGCGCTACACGGTCGACAAGGGGCTGGCGGGCGGCGCTCCGGGCTCGCCACCGGCCTTCCTGGCCTCTTGCGCGCTGTACCTGGAGTCGCTGGAGCCCTTTCAGGCGGTCATGGCCACGCACGGCGCCACGATCATGGCCGACATCCCCAACTACACCGATGTCGCGCCGCAGATCGAGATCACCGAGGTGGTGATCGGCTGAGTTCGCGCGGCCTCAGGCCTCCCGCCTGAATGGGTTGCTCCACGCGCGGCGACCCTGCGCATCGAGCACGGTCAGTCGCCGAGGCCGCGCGCGTTGTGCGCCGTGGCGGACGCACTTTGCCGCGCCTCTGATCATTTCGAGTGAAGGCAAATCGAGCCAGGCAAGACAAGAATCCTCGTTGGGGTCCGATCGCCTTCAAGAAGTTCTTTTCTGGGAGAGGTGATGACTGATTCCGCCATGAGCTTTGCAGCCTTCGAACGCAGTGGCTGGGAGAACCCCGAAACCGTCGTGGCCTATCACGCACTGGCGCCGCAGATCACCACGCAGTCTGCGCAGGCGGTGCTGGACGCCGCCGACGTGATCGACGGCAAGCGCGTGCTTGTCATGCGCGCGCCGCGGCTGCTCGAAGAGCCGCGAATCGCGCACGGCGACGGCAGCTTCGGGCGACGGCCCGCACCACTCGCCCGAATCGTTGCTCACGCACGACCGTGACCGTCTATGATCACGTTGAAACGCCGTCTACGATCAGCCTGAAATGGGCGTCTACGATCGCTGAAATACGCATACAGCCATTGCGATGCCCAGCATGGTGGTACATTGGTTTGATGCCCCACCTTGACTGCGCCTCGTCACCGGCCTGAGTGCCGAAGCGCAAGCCGTTCTTGTATTGCCCATGACTGACGACCGCCTCGCAGCCCGAATTCAGCCGCTGATCGACCAGCCCCTCCATCGCCTGCTCGGTCTGCATGAGGTTGAAAGCCGGGACGGCGCGGGGCATCTGGCCATTATGGTGAGCGCCTTGAATAGCAGCCCGGCCGGCGGCCTCCACGGCGGTGTTGTTTACCTGCTGAGCGACGTCTGCGCGATGGTCGGCCTTCTCAGCAGGCTGCCGGCCGACCAACATGCGGTGACGCACGACATTCATGTGTCGGTCATGCGCTCGGCGGCGATGGGCGATCGGGTGACCTTCGACTCGCGCATCACGCAACTCGGGCGCCGCTTGTGCTTTTGCGAGGTGGTGGTGCAAAGCGGTGAGAAAACCTTGGCGACTGCCAGGGTCACGAAAAGCTTGATCCCCAGCCCAAACGCTATTCATCAGAGCATCAGCATCCAAAATGATAGCTAAAGGTGTTGGTACCCGAGACCTTCCATGCCCCCCCGATATTCGCCAGCAGCAGGCGGTAGTCTGTCACCAGCGGACGATAGCTTTTGGAATAGTCATTGACGCTCTCCACATCGATGCTGTCGCACTGGGCATGGGTGCCGACAAACGTCACCCAGGCGATACCCGCGCGGTACTGCATTTTCACCACCAACCGCGCACTGGCACGTGGTTCTCCGACTCAAGCGCAACGAAGCGCGCATTAGGCATCGCGGCAGCCAGCCACTGCCCCTCTTCGAACGGCACCGCATTGTCATAGCGGCTGTGCAACACCAGGGTCGGCGTCGACACCTGCTTGAGCAGATCGAAGACGTCAATACCATCGCTTGCCGAGCGCGTCCGGATGGCAGCGTCTGCCGACATGGCCATGCGTTGCAGGTCCGCTAGGGCGCGAATCTGCTCGCTCGACAGGCCCGGGAAGTACAGCGTGCCGACGCTGCGCAGGAAGGCCGAGTGCTCGTCGCCCCACCCGTGGCGCATCAAAGTTAGGTAAGCCTGCCCCGTCTCCCGGTCCTTCTCGGACCCGCGCCGGTTGCGGCCCACGGCAAAGCCCCCGTTGATGATCAACTTCGTCAACCGCTCGGAATGACGCGCGGCGTACCTCCTGCCCTACGACGCATTCCGCAGGCACAAGACCTGGTTCGGCGTCCCGATCAGCCGGTCGGTCTACCGGGCACTCGCGGCGCACGAAGCCGCCCACGCGGGGGCCGCGTGCAACTTCAAGATCGCGAACCCGACGATTCAGGCCAAGGAATGCCTCGCCTACGTGACCACCTTCGCAACGATGGCGCCGCCGCTGCGCGCGCGAGCGCTCGGAGCGCTTCGCCCGCCGGGGTTCTCCAGCCTTGATCGCTTCACGCCGGTGCTGTACATGTTCAATCCCATGAGATTCGGCGCCGAGACCTACCAGAACTTTTCCAGCGCAACCGATCGGGAAGATCTGGTTCTCGCCATCCTTGCCGCGCAGGCTCTGACGGATTGAACGCGGATGGTGTACGAGCCCCGACATGAGCCGCCCGCCCTGCGCACGCAGCCGATGCGCGCCACCCTGATCCGCATCCTGCTTCTGGCAGCCGCCATCGCGGGCTGGCATGGCACGGCCGCAGCCCAGGAGCGCGTGCGGCATGCGCTCGGTGATTTCGAATACGCCGCAAGCGTCAACGGCGTGCTGATCGCCGCGCCGCACGGCACCTTCGACGCCTACACCGACGCACTCGCATTATCGGTGGCCGGCCACCTGGGCGCGGGCTATGTGGTTGCCCGCCACTTCACGCCCAACCGCGTCCGCATCAACGTGAACCGGCCAACCGAAGGCGCGTTCTCGGCCTGCGCGAACGAACCGCAGACCGAGCGGGCAGCCGATGTCTACGCGGGCTACCGCGCGGTGGTGATGCGCGCGGCTTCCGCCGGCCCCTTGGACCTGTACGTCGAGATCCACGGCAACTCCAACCCGCGATCCGCGCCATTCGTCGAGGTGGCCACGGTCGGGATGTCCGACGCGCAGGTCCGGCGGGCGAAGGACGCGTTCCCGGTCATGCTCGAGCGGGCCCGCCAGCGCGCGCCCGCCTACCCCGACCTCGAACTGCTGATCGAACCGATCGATCGCCTGAACTTCACGGCGTCGTGCGCGAAGAAGCTGGGCATCTTCGCCAGCGAGCCAGTGCGACGCGGCGTGCATGTCGAACTGCCTCGGGCAGCCCGCGAGGGAGACGCGCTGCAAGGCTCCGCAGTGCTGATCGCCGACCTGGTTCGCGAGTTGCTGAAGGCGCAACCCTGACGCCGACACTGCGCGCGGCGTCGCGAACAACATGGCAGCATCCCGGGTCTCGAGCAACCCACCTATCCACATGACCCCCATGACCCCCATCCGCCGACGCGTCGTGCAGGCCGTCCTCTACGAGGTCGTCGCGATCATCGGCGTGGGCCCGGTGCTGGGTCTGCTTTTCGACAAGCCGCTGGCGTCGTCGCTGGGGCTTGCCGCCCTGCTCTCGACCATCGCGCTCACCTGGAACTACGTGTTCAACGCGATCTTCGAGGCCTGGGAGTCGCGGCAGACCTCGCGCACGCGAACACCGATCCGGCGGATCCTGCACGGCCTGGGCTTCGAAGGCGGGCTGGTCTTTTTGCTCGTGCCCGTGATGGCCTGGGGGCTCGACACCACGCTGCTGGCGGCCTTTCTGGCCAACCTCGGCCTGATGGCGTTCTTCTTCGTTTACGCGATCGCCTTCACCTGGGCCTTCGACACGATCTTCGGGCCGCCCGCATCGGCCGCAGGAGGCAAATCATGACATTCGTGCACCTGATCCTGACCGCCTGCATGCTCGCGAGCGCGGCCGTCTCGCGGCCAGCGGCCGCTCAGACCAGCACTCTGCTCGACGACACCGACCGGCCGCTGCTGCTGCTGTTCGGTGACAGGGACACCGGAACGCCCATGGCGAGCTGCTTTCCCGTGGTCGAAGAGCTGCGCGGCAAGGGCGCGCCGCTTGCCTGGCACAGCTATTCAGGTGCCACCTATGCAGGGGACAAGCAGGGCGAGATTGCGAATGGGTATGTCTTCGACCGGGACGCAACCCGCGATGCAACCCGACGCATGATCGACTTCTTCAACCAGCATCGATGACGGCCGGCTGGCGCATTCCGGTGTCGACCCTGCACGTCCCGGGCCTGGCCGCGCCCATCGCCCTGAGGATGGCGCCCGGCCCCTTGGCAGCTCTCGGGCCCGCGTCAAAAGGTCAGCAGAAGTGCTGAACGCGGAACGTCACCCCGCCACTGGCTGAAAGACACGGATCCTCGGCGAAAGCTTGGCTCGGAGTTCCCGGTCCGCGACGCGAATGTCGTACTCGGACTGCAGGTTCAGCCAGAACCGGGGCTCCATGCCGAAGAACAACCCGAGCCGCAGCGCTGTATCCGCGGTGATGGGGCGCTGGCCATTCACCAGTTCGCTGATCCTGCTCGGCGAGACATCGATGTCCGCCGCGAGCTGGCGGGCGCTGATGCCCATGGGCTTCATGAAATCCTCCAGCAGGATCTCGCCAGGATGAATCTCTTCGAGCAACTTGGCCATGTTCCGCATTCCTAGTGGTAGTCCACGATCTCGACGCGATGCGCGCCATCAGTCTTCCAGACAAAGCAGATTCGCCACTGATCGTTGATGCGAATGCTGTGCTGGCCCTTGCGGTCGGCCTTCAGCACCGCCAGCTTGTTGCCCGGTGGGACGCGCAGGCTGGCCGGCTCGGTGGCGGCGTGGATCTGAAGCAACTTGCGTCTCGCGACGCGCTCGATGTTGCGGAAGCGGGATACAGCACGGCTGTGGAACAGGGCCTCGGTATCAGCGCAGGCGAAAGAGCGAATCATGCGGGATTGTGATCCGCCATAGGGATTCCGTCAAGCAGAACGCCTTTCGCTGTCGCGGACCCTGGCTGCGTTTCGGCAGTGCGAAGCGCGGAGAAGGCAGGGGTACAGACGGCTTCGGCCTGCTGATCTGAAGCTGAACTCCTTCGGGTCGGATCCAAGCCGGCTGAACGGCGGGAAGCTGACCCGCTTCTCGCACCGGGCCGTGTCTGCGATCGGGCTGCAGGCGTTCACGGCGTGCGATTCTGGCCTCGCTCTCGGGCTCGGCGGCGCGCTCGGGCACGCCAGCCGCTGCATGAACTCCAGCGGACTCATCAACAGGTGCGTCGTGCCGTCTCGCCACGGCGTCTTCAACTCCAGCTGTACCTGCCCTGCCGCGTCGACCTCGATGCGCTCGTCCGGCCGGCTTTCCCGACGTGGAGGTGGTGTTCTGGTGCGCTCTGGTGGCCCCGGCCAGGACGCCGCCCGAGATCATCGACAAGCTCCACGCGGCGCTGGCCAGCCTGCGCGATGACCCCAACCTCGTGAAGCAGCTGCTGCCCCACGGCGATATCGGTCTCATCACGCCGAGGGAGTTCAACGAGCGCATCCGCAAGGAAACCGCCATCTGGGGCGAGATCATCCGGTGCGAGAATCTGCAGCTCGACTGAGCTGCGCCGCGCCGCGCGCCGCCGTCACCGACTCCACGAGCCATGAACGAAACCGCGGCCGCCCTGCGGATCATCCTGCGCGAGCGCTACGGCGAAGACATCGAGGTGCCCGACGACCTCGACGGACTCGACGCCCTGCTCGCGATGGCTCGCCACACCACGCACCGCGCCTGGCGCGACGACCCGATGCCGCCGGGGCTGGTCGCAGGAACGGGTGGCGATGTACTCGCGCAGCCAGCGTGCCGACTGGGGCGAGTTCGTGCGCCGGCGCGGATTCGACACCACCTGAGCGGACCGCCGTGCGGCGAACCGCTCGGCTGCCGGGAACGGGCCGAGGCGCGGCGACGAGCGGCCAGCGCCTGGCTGCGGTCTACTTCGGCTGGATGCCCGCCGCCTGCGCCACCTTGCGAAAGCGTTCGAACTCCCGGCGCTGGAAGTCGCCGAGCTCCTTCGTGTGCATCATCATCGGCAGGCTGGGCTGGGTGGCCTGGTAGGCCTTGCCCTCGGGCGAGTTCAACACCGTGCGCACCGCGTCGGCGAGCTTGTTCGTGATGTCGTCTGGCGTCTCGCTGCGCACGAACAGCGACGAGAAGGTGTAG
This sequence comes from uncultured beta proteobacterium, assembly GCA_903934295.1. Classification (GTDB taxonomy): domain Bacteria; phylum Pseudomonadota; class Gammaproteobacteria; order Burkholderiales; family Burkholderiaceae_E; genus Quisquiliibacterium. Next base: position 13,195 of record CAIZNI010000012.1, on the reverse strand, counting down.
CTCTCGAAGTCGCTGTAGCCGAGTTCCATCATCGTCGGGACATCGGCCAGAAGACGGTCGCGCTGCGCGCCGGTGGTGGCGAGGCACCGCAGACGTCCGCCCTTGACGTTCTCGACGATGCCGCCGAGGTCATTGATGCCGAACTCCAGCGCGCCGGCCATCACGTCGTTCTGCAGCTGCGCGCCGCCCTTGTAGGGCACGTGGTTGACCGGGACGCCGGCGGCCAGCCCCAGCCAGGCGCCGATCAGCATGTAGCCATCGGAATAATTGCCCACCGTCAGAGCGCGCTTCTCGCGCTTCACCGCCGCGATCAGATCGGGCAGCGTGCGGAAGGGCGAATCGCCCTTGACGATGAACGAGGCCACGCCGATGCCGAAGCCGTGCACCGGCCGGAAGTCCTTGAAGGGATCGTAGGCCAGGTTGCGGTTGAGCACCGGCAGCACGCACATCGGCGTGTTGGTGCCGCAGAACACGGTGTAGCCGTCGGCGGGCGCGCTGCGAACCGCCTGGATCGCGATGAGGCCGCTCGCGCCAGGGCGATTCTCGACCACGATGGTCTGACCGAGCAACTTGGTGAGCATCTCGCCATAGACGCGCGAGCCGCTGTCGGCGCCGCTGCCGGCGGTGAAGGGAACGACGATCTTGATCGGACGATTCGGATAGGACGCAGCCTGCGCGCGCACCGCCGGCGCCACGCCGAGTGCCGCCATCGAGGCGATTGTCGAGATGACCTGTCTTCTGCGCATCGGGGTCTCCTGCTTGTTGTTATCGCAAGCGACGCTCGCGGCGCCGCCATGCACAGCCTAACGCGCGCGCGGTGGATAGGCAATTCAAACGCCCTCACCCTGGCCCGGCGCAAGCGGCGGGTCGGATCCAAGGCGGCTGAACGGCGCGAAGCTGACCCGCTTCTCGCACCGGGCCGTGTCTGCGATCGGGCTGCAGGCGTTCACGGCGTGCGATTCCGGCCTCGCTCTCGGGCTCGGCGGCGCGCTCGGGCACGTTGCGCGCACATCGCGCGCAGCATCACCCAGGCTGCACGCCAGCCGCTGCACGCCACGGGGCGGGTGCCCGCGCCGGCCCCCGCCTCTCAGGCGGCGAACTCGAGCCCCACCTCGCGCGCCTTGCTGCGCGGCAGCGGCTGAGGATCCAGCCCCAGGTGGGTGAGGATCTTGCCGATCACCGCACGCGCCAGGATCGCCGCGATGATCTTCACCGTCGCGCCGCCGCACCTCGGGCAGCGCTGCATGTCGATGTCGGCACCGAGCTCGAGCTGTCCGACGAGGCCGCTGCCAGGGCGAGCGCGCTGCGCCTGGAGACGGCGATGGCGCGCTACCAGAGCGCGGCCCAGAAGATCGACAACGACGCGGGCGCGAGCGTCGCCGTGCGCTTCGACGACAAGGAGGAGCAGTGGTCGCTGCGGATCCTGCGCAAGCACCACGGCAACGTGCGGGCGAGCGCGATCGATCCGCACTTCCTCCTCTCGTCCGACTACAAGGTGCTGGTGGAGTGCGCGCAGACCGTGGGCGGGCTGATCGCTGACGGTGCCCAGATCAAGCGCGGCAACGGCGAGCGGCAGCGCTCGCATGCGGTGGTCGATTTCCGGGACGCGATGCGCTGGCTGCTGTCGGACGCCGAGCGCAATGTTGGGCGGCAGCGCTACAAGGGCCTGGGCGAGATGAACGCGATCCAGCTCTGGGAGACCACGATGGACGCGTCGGCACGCCGCCTGCTGCGGGTGCAGATCGAGGACGCGATCGCAGCCGACCAGATCTTCACGACGCTGATGGGCGACGAGGTGGAGCCGCGGCGTGCGTTCATCGAGAAGAACGCGCTGGGGGCGCGGAATATAGACGTCTGACCTGTTGCGGGCGCCAGCACGAGCCTCGGCGCTGCAAGCGGCTTGACGCTGCCCAATGGTGACCGTCCAGGCGACCCGGTGACCATGGCCGTTGGAGTCGAATGCGTCCGAGGATTTGCCGGGATGATGGAATCGGCCTGGCGACTTAAGGACCGACTTGCACGCTGGGATCCTGCTGAGATGTTGCGAACGGGCAAGTCGATTCGCGTGGCCTGAATTGACGAGTCCGGATGAAAGACTAAGATGGTCTTCATGAAGCTGATGTCGTACGCCCTTGCCATTGCCCTGCTGACGCCGGCCGCGGCCATGGCTCAAACCGCGCCACTGATTCGCGACATCGCCTCCGGCAGCGGCTTCACCCTTGTCGTCAAGGCCGACGGGACCGTCGTCGGTTGGGGACGTGATCCGAATGGGGAGGCCGCGCGGCCAGTGTCCGCGAATCGCTTCATTCCCGCTCCCGTCGTCATCGACCTGCCAGGCAAGGTGCTGCAGGTCGCCAGGGGCGAGACGACCCAATACGCCTTGCTCGAAGACGGCACCGTCATTGCCTGGGGCTCTAACGACGCGGGGCAGTTGGGTAACGGGCCCATGGGCGCGAGCTCAGAGCCGGGGCGCTACCCGAAGCCGTCGGTCACACCGGTGCCAGTGACGGGGCTCAAAGACATCATCCAGATTGAAGCCGGCTCGAAGCACGGCGTGGCGCTGCGCAAAGACGGCACGGTGTGGGCCTGGGGCACCAGGAACGAAGGCGCGATTGGTGATGGAGCGCCGAAGACGCTGCATTCGGCGATAGCCATCAGCCCAACCCAGGTGCCGGGCCTGCAGGGCATCAAGCAGATCGCTGCCGCGCGCGGACACAACCTCGCGCTCAGGGCTGACGGTAAGGTAATGGCTTGGGGTAACAACCGCGACGGTCAACTTGGCAACGGCACGCGCGACAGCGGCTGGACGCCGGCCGAGGTGAGCGGCCTCGACCGCATCGTCGGCGTGGCCGCTGGACTCGCTGGATTTGGCGGCAACGACGTCTCGGGTGCGGTGCGAGACGATGGGACGGTGTGGACGTGGGGATCAGGCGTGGCCGGGCTGATGGGGAACGGCACGGACAATCCATCGCCTGATGACCCGGGCGGCCGCAACCTCCTGCCCATCCAGGTGCCTGGCCTCACTAAGGTGAAGGCGCTCACTCTCGGCTTCGGTCACGCGGCGGCGCTGCTCAACGATGGCACGCTGCGGATGTGGGGCCACGACGGCTGGGGCCAGATCGGTGTCGGTCGCGGGAACGATGACGACCCGTACTACCCGAAGCCGGTAATGCCAAAAGGGATCAAAAACGTGGCGTCTGTCCAATTGGGCAGCCTGCGCTCGTTCGCGGTGCGCACGGACGGAAGCTTGTGGGTGTGGGGGCACGCGGACCTTGGCGCCCGGGGGGTCTTGGGGAGGCATCTCCGCGTGCCGACGCTGCTGGAGTTGCCGTAGTCCGACCCGTAACCTGATCTGTCACACTCGCGGCGCATCCTCAGGTGTGAACCGCGATATCCACCAAGTGGGGCGCCTCACCCGTCACCTCGTGTCCGGGTCAACACAGGTCGTGTGCAAGTGACAGCGTCCGAAGTGATAGCGTCCGGCCAGTTGACGCCGCCGACCTTCAGGCGATTTGGCTGTTCTTGACCTCGGTCAACTCGGGCGTGTCGTACCCGTGCACGATCGCGTCGGACGCCTATGCCGCGCTGACGTGCGGTGTGCGGCGCTTCGATGCAAGCGTCGGCGGGATCGGTGGCTGCCCGTTCGCACTGGGGGCGGCCGGCAATCTCGCCACCGAGGATCTGGCGCTGCTTGCACACCGCGCCGGGCTTCATACCGGCATTCAGTTGCGAGGGCTCTTGGCTGCGGTGGACTGCGCCGAGCGGTTGCTGGGGCGGTCGCTGGGCGGGCGCTCGATCGCCTGGCTGCGGCGCAATATCGATAGGCTTGAGCACGAGGGCCAGCGCCCCTGCGCTTAGCGTCGAGAGAGACTTTCTGCGTTCATTTATCTGCATCCACTGCTTGCATCAATGCGTTCGGAACGTCCAGAGCGAAAGCGACACGCTCAATCGGCTGCCCGTGCAATCGCCTCGACCTCGAAGAGGAAACCCTCTTTGACGAGCCGATCGATCACGCAAATCGTGTTGGGAGGGAAGACCGAACTCTTGAAGAGCCGCGGGAAATGCTTCGCGCGCAGTGCCATAAACGCCTCGATGTCCTGCGAATGCACGAAGTAGGTGGTGAACTTGGCGACGTGATCGAAGGTGATGCCCAGGCCTTTGAGCGTGGTCCCCATGTTCTCGAAGACGCGCAGGAACTGTGCTTCGAAGTCGTTCTTGCCGACGATCTCGCCGTCGTCCGCGACCGAGAGCTGCCCGGCGATGAAGTAGATGTCGCCGGCGGCAACCTTGGCGGCATGGCTGTACAGGCCCTGCGCAGGTGCCGCACCGGGCGGGTTGATGTAGGTGACATGGGTCGGCATTTGGCAAGTCCTTGTGCGCAGAGGAAAGAACATCATTGCGGGCTGTGCGCGGCGCCTGCCGACGACGGCTGTCGGGTCTGGTCGACCTCTGACCCCGCCTCGGCTCGCCGTCCTACCTGCGTGTTTGAGGACTTTATACAATGCAATTTGTGCAATCTCAACAATCTTCCGCTCGATGCCGAAGGAGCTTGAGGCACAGTGAAGCCGTGCGGCTGCCGGGTGAGCTGCCTGCAAACTCGTCTTCTTTCGAACTGCCGGATCGACCCCGCTGCCTGTGCCTCCGTCCTCGAGCTTGTTGTCATAGGGTCTGCCAACACATGTCCGTGCCCACGTATTCCATCGCCATTTCCGATGCCCTCTCTTTGCCAGGGCGGGTGTGTCGGGGCCTTCGGGATGCCATCCTGGCTGGCGCGTTCACGCCTGGCCAGATGCTCAGGCAGGAGGAGGTTGCCGTTCAGCTGGGTGTCAGTCGCAGTCCCCTGCGGGAGGCCTTGCCGAGGCTCGGCGGGAATAGGAATTTCAAACGCCCTCACCCTGTCCCGGCGCAAGCGGCGGGTCGGATCCAAGGCGGCTGAACGGCGCGAAGCTGACCCGCTTCTCGCACCGGGCCGTGTCTGCGATCGGGCTGCAGGCGTTCACGGCTTGCGATTCCGGCCTCGCTCGATGCGCTCGTCCGACAACGCAGGCCGGGTGATGTAGCGGCACAACCACTCCAGCCGCTTGCGCCCTACCGGAATTCGGACCCTAGAGATTTCACCCCCCTAGGGGTAAGGGGCCCCCATCCCAGGCGCCACCGCCGACCGATGCGTTCGCCTACTGGATTTTCCCGGTATGCAGAATGGGGAAGAGTTTTTCAGAGCGTGAGCGAGTGAAATCATTGATTTCACTGCAATCAGTGATTTCACTGTAATCATTGATTACAATAAAACTCGTTTGCAGTATCGGAGCACCGCCGTGGCCAGCATCACCATCCGCAACCTCGATGACGACATCAAGCAGCGCCTGCGCGTGCGCGCCGCCGAGCACGGCCGCTCGATGGAGGAGGAGGCTCGCGACATCCTTCGCCGGGTCATGAGCGATACCGCCTCGCCACGCGATCTGGCCGCGGCGATTCGCGCGCGCGTCGCGCCGGGGGCACGAGCTGGCCTCAAACTACCGGCCCGCGAACCCATGCGTGAGCCATCCCAACCCGGCCGATAGTCGCGATGATCATCCTCGACACCAACGTCCTGTCTGAACTCCTGCGGCCAGACCCAGCCAAGCCGGTCGAGCGGTGGCTGTCAGCGCAGGACGGGGCAAAGGTCTACTTCAGCACTGTCGGCGAAGCCGAGCTTCGGCACTGCGTAGCCATCCTTCCCGCAGGCAAACGTCGCAACGCTCTCACCACCGCGATCGAGGGCCTGCTGGACGAGGATTTCCATGATCGCATCCTGCCCTTTGATCGCGCCGCGGCCCGTGCATACGCCACCATCGCCGCTGCACGCCGCGCCGCGGGCCGTCCGATCAGCCAGTTTGACTGCCAGATCGCCGCTATTGCCCGCGCGCATGAGGCCACGGTGGCAACCCGCAACACGAGCGACTACGAGGGCTGCGGCATCGACTTGATCAACCCCTGGACATTTAGCGCCCACCAATAAGCGGCCGCACCCCACCGACCATGCCTGATCCCGCCTCTTCCAACCACTGCCTGCGCAACTGGGATCCACCGGAGGCAGCGGAGTTCACGAATCTTCAACCGGGACGAAGCCCGGATTAGAGCGCGGAATAGGGAGAAACCCGGGCTCGGTCCCCTTTGCCCCGTCCCCTGTTGCGGTGTCGCGGCCAAGACCGTCTACGACAGTGCTGTGAACCAGAGGCCAATGGACCGAGGTATCTGCCGGATCCGCAGGACGGGCGTGGCAAGCTAGTACGCCTCAGTGCAGCAGGGCGGCTCGCGCGGAACCGCGCCGTGAGTCGGCTGCTCGAGGGCCTGGCTGGCCTTGACACCGTGCTCTCAAAGGAAGAGCTGGCCGAATTAGCCAAGCAGCATGACGTGCACGCCAACCAGATCGTCGACTGGAAGAACCAGCTGCTCGAACGCGCGGCCAGCGTGTTTGCGCGTGGCCCCGCTGGCCGGCGTGCGCTACCGCATCGATGCAAGGATGCCGAGCGCCGAGATTGCGGTGTTGCTGCAGATTGAAGACAAGCAGCCGTGCCTGGTGCTGCGCCGCAAGACGCTTTCGCGTGGACAGGTGGCGTCCGTTGCCAGCTTGTGGCATCCGGCCAGCCGTTACCAGTTCACTGGCGGGTTCTGGCGCGGGTTCATGGCCCCGGGTTTTGCCCGCGGGCGGATTGGGTCGCTTGTTTTGCAGTCGTCGGACACCACCGGCGGCGCGGGGCGACCAGTCAGCCCGTAGCCCCGGGCCTCATCTCCAGCACCATGCGCGCCACCGCCCGCACTGCCAGGTTGGCGGGGCGCTGGCTGGACAAGGCCAGCCAAGCCTGTTGCCGGATGGCGGGCTTGACGACTGGCGCTCGCGTGAACTCGGCACCAGCATGGCGCGGTTGCTCCAGCATGCCGCCCACACCGAATACTTTGACCTTGCCTCGCCTGCCGCCACGTCTGTGCGCCGCGCGCCTTCAGTCCTTCAGCCGGATCCGCTTCATGAGCTGGAGATGCGCCACCGCCACGACCGGCACCGCCCACCACAGCCCCTCGTAGATCAGCACCCCGGCCACGACCAGCGACAAGGCCACGAGGCCGAGTTCGAAGGGCGCCCGACGCGCCGATCGTTCCGCCCAGCGCTGCGCCTCGCGCACGCGGTCGGCCCCGGTCTCGCCGTCGCCGGAAATCGGCGTCGAAACAGGCGCGCCGGACATGGGCGACCCGGCCGGCGGTAGCGACCCGGCCGGCGGCAGCGACCCGGGCGAGGCGGCCCCGCTCGCCGAACCGGTCAGCCGGGTGCTCGCCGCCGGCGAGCGCTCGATCTCGCGCAGGCGGGCGCTGCTCGCCTGCGACCATGTCCGGTACCTGAAGAGAAAAACGGCGAACAGCGCAGGCACCCCGATCACGCAGGCGAAGAAGGTCATCCACCCTTCGGTGAAGGTCCAGGCCAGGTACCAGGCTCCGAAGGGGAACAGCGCGAGAAAAATGTGGTTTCCCGTCCGCTGGCGCCCCAGCGCCTGCACCTCGGCGGCGCTCGCCTCGAGCGCCGGGACTTCCTCGGCCAGCCGCCGGCGCCTGGCCGCCGGCTCGTTGAGGGCCGAGCTGGCCTTGCGGATCCCTTCGGCGAACGCCTCGTTCAGCGCGCCGGATCGGAAGGGCGGATCCGTCGACAGGGTCACTTTGCCGGTCTCCCGGTCGATCGTCCGCCTGAGGTTGCTGTTGTACCCCGCCGTATCGATCTCTCGTCCGGCGACCCGAACGCCGGTGGAGAGCGAGAAGTTGTTGGGCTGGAGGGTGCCCTTGCCCACGCACTCGCCCGCCCACCGTGCGTTGTCCGTCAACTCGTGCCGGACACGGGGCAGCTTGGCGAGCCTCGCCTGCAGCCCCTCCTGGAATCCCTCCTGGAGATGACTGCTGGCATAGGGCCAACTCCAGCTGGCCTGGGTATCGCCATTCTCGTCCACCCAGAGGCTCACGCCTGCAGGGTTCGAGGCGAACAACTCGCGGTCGATATAGCCGTATCCCCGCGTGTAAGCGTCCTTTCGAGGGATACGCAGTTCGTCGATCAGGCGGTTCTGCTGACGGATCGCCTCGAGCTGCTGCTGCTGCCTTGCCTGCGCCTCGGTGAGGCGCTGGTGGTCCTCGATCTCCTCACGCAGCGCCTGATCGGCGCGAGCCTGCCCCTGGTCGGCCGCCTGACGTTCGAGCGCTTCGGTCTGCATGCAGACGTTGCACTTGAAGGGAACATTGCCGAAGGGTGGGTAGTGGATCACCGCCATGCAGCGCTGGCAGTAGCTGGTGCGCATCTCCATCAGTCTGGCTCTTTCCGGCGCCTGGAAGCACGGCGATGGCGTGATGATGCACCATCCGGATTCCCCCGGGCCTGCCGCCAGACCCGTCCGATCCGCGGCCGCCCGCGCGCCCCGACCCTCCACCCTTCGAACCCTCTGCGAAACGACATGAACGCTTCCGGAGAGCCGGACCTGTCAGACCCCGCCCCGACCGGCATGCAGCTCGGCCTCACCCGCTACGGCGACGCCGAGTTCTCCCTTTTCCTGCGCTAGGCCTTCATCAAGGCGATGGGCTACTCCGACGACGCGCTCGCGCGGCCCATCATCGGCATTACCGACACGTTCAGCAGCGACAACCCCTGCCACCGCAACGTGCCCGACATCATCGCAGCGCTCGAGCGCGGGATCCTGTCGGCCGGCGGCCTGCCGATGCACTTTCCGGTGGTCTCGATCCACGTGGACGGCGTCAATCAGCACGACCGGACAAGACGATTGTCGCGCTCCAAGCTGCAGGGCGTCGGGATTTGTCCCGATCTGCGTACGCGTCGCCGATACGAGACGAGACGAGGCGCCGGGCCTGTTACCGCACCCACTTCCCGCTCGGATCCCATTTCACAGAGATGCGGGCGCCCTGCTCGGATGGATCACTGCCATCCGGGGACAAACTGATCCTGATCACGACCTCACATTCGTAGTTGCCGGGCGGTGACTGCGGGATTCGCGCGCACGTCTCCTTGCGCACGTCGTAGACGGTAGGGTTCAGGACAGTCTGTCGGCCCGTTGCGGTGGACATGACCGGGAGCCCCCCGGCGTCCTTGATCTCCTGGTACTGCTCGAAGACGAGCTTGCGTACCACCAGCTCGAACGGTTCCTCTTCAGGCACCGGGATGCCCTTCGCCTCCGCCACCTGAGGGCGTGGCGTGCATTGCGTGGTGGCTTGAAGGTTCTCGGTGTCCATTGCCGCATAGTCGACCGGTGGCTCGACGGACAGGGCATTCGCCCACTGGTACTCGAATCCGGCAGGCACTGCAACCGCGGCGATGTCTCCGGGCCGGGTATCGATGAGGCACAGCGAATAGCGCTTGAGCAATTCGTCGAACTCCGCGCGGAAAGGCGCTCTCCATCTCAGGAGAATGCGACCCTGTGCAAACGGAGGGTCGCTACGCCATGCCCCTTGCCGTACCCATACCTTGCCTTCGACGATCAAGGTCTTTCCGTCGTAGCGAACGAGTTGATTCGACTCCTCGACGGGGCGTCCATATCCGCTGAACCACAGCGCGACCAGCGAGACGCAGGTCAGGACAAGCAGTGTCCGACTCATCCGGGACATCGCGATTCCCACTTGAACACACGGATCTTCGCGAGGATTCGCTGCGAAGGCTGAACCTGACTCAAGGCTTGAAGCCCTGGTCCTTCGGGTTTTCGTGCAGCCGGGCCATTTTCACAAAGTGCCAATATCCGTCCTTGATCGCGTCACCGTCTTTGCCGGTGCCTTCATAGTCGATGCGCGTCGCGAGCAGCAATTCGTGTCCGGCGGTGCGAGCAACGAAATCGTTTTGAACGATCTTGACCAGTTTTTCCGGGACCAGTTTCAGCACTCGGGCGGCCGCAGCGTTGCGTGAATGGTAGGTGATCGCAACCTGCCGCCATCCGTGCCCGACGCAGGGCATTTCAACGTCCGACAGGGATTGTCGGGAGTGCGATGACCAACTCCCCACCCCGAACCCGGGCATTGCATCCGATCCATACACCATCGTTCCCAGCGTCCCAGTCTCGATCGCGATGAACCGGTTGACCGACTGGCCGAACAGCTGTGGCAAGTGCCATCGACGGTGCTCAACGGTCTCGCCGGTTTCATCCAGAAACGAACCTTCGGACGGCTTCTGCAGATGCCAGACGCCCTTGATGTCAGGACAGGGGGAAAACCGGGAGGTTGTCGCCGCGCCCCATTTCTTGCCATACGCCACGGCGACTTCGGGCGGCGGGGAGCCGCTGCAGCCCGCCAGTGCGAGCAGGCTGGCAAGGAGGGCTGACGTGCAGCGAGCGCCCATGGATGGCTATCGATCCTTGGTTTCATTCCGCGAAGGGGGCTGCCTGACCAAACCCCGGATGATCTTCGCATGCTTTCGCCCTATGACCGCCCTGGTACTTTCAAACGCCCCTTCCAGCCCCCACGCGCTGCTGCCTGCGGCCGGCCAGCCTCGCGCCGATGCGCCGCGGGCCACCATCGGCCCTGGATCGGCTGGCCACCCCGTCCCGACAGCGCTCGATGGCGCCTGCGTCGCCGGTCATCACTCGCGCCCCGATCGTCGAGCGCAACAGGCCCCGGCCGCGCGCGGCAACACACGCTCGCTTCGATCTCGATGCCGAATACCCGCTTCAGACGCTGCGCTGGAGCGACATGCGCCGCGCACCGCACGACGGGCAGAACCCGCGCCGCTTCGCGAGCTGAACGCCAGCAACGTGTCGTGGCCACACTCGCCGCAGCGCAGTCGCAGGAAGCCGTGCGCCAGGATGCCGCACTGCAGAAATTTACCGTCATTTTTACCGTCAAAGTGCGGAGCACCAGCATTGGCGCGGGTTTGCGGGCGATTCTGCGAAGACTCACCTTTCGAGATCTATCGAGGACTATCGACTCCTGGGTCGCTCGTTACGGCTCTCGGCACCTGTCGACGCTCTACTGAACCCCCGCCATCAGGCTCTCGTACGGGATATTCAACCCGTCGTGCAGCCTCTTGACCATCCGCAGGCTCAACGGGCGCCTCCGGTTAAGCACTTCGGAGACGCGGCCGCTCTGCCCGATGTACGGCTCCAGATCGCGAGGCGTCAGCCCTTCCTGCTCCATGCGGAACTTGATCGCCTCCACCGGATCGGCGGGCCCGAAGTCGTAGTGCTTGTTCTCGTACGCTTCGATCAGGATGACGAGCACATCGCGCTCGTCCGCCTGCGGGGTGCCCTCCACAGCCTGGAAGATCTTCTCCAGGCGCCGGAAGGCGCGTCGCAGGTCGTCGTCGTTGCGGATCGGCTTAATAGTCATTCACGGTCTCCACGTCGATGCGGTCGTACTGCGCGTGCGTCCCGACGAACTTCACCCACACGATGCCCGCCTGGTACTGCAGCTCGACCACCAGCCGGTACTTGTTGCCGCCAATGTTGAACACGACGCGGTTGTTGCCGCAGATGCTCGCGCTGGCGTACTGGCCCTTGATGTCCTGCGGGCTGCGCCAGGTCGCCTTGATCGCCTCGGCGTACCAGCTGTGCAGCGGTCCCCGGGCATCGGCGCAGCACGGCCGTTCCCAGAACTTCTGCAGGCTGCTCTTGGCGATGATCCTCACCGCCGGCAGTATCTCCCAATTTGGGAGAAATGGCAACTGGCACCGATCTCGTGTCGAGGCTTCGAGCGACCTTCTCGCCACCGCCACGGGCAACATCTTCAAGGGCCCGAGCTCGGACCCGAAGGCGCGTCCTTCAGGGTCCAAGCTCGTTGACATCTGGGCTCTGCGCCGTTGTCAACCCCACATGGCGGCTTGGATTCGGCGATCGATCCCGATACACCGCGATAGATCTCGAAAGACCCCTACTCCCACTCAATCATCAATTGAGCCGCCAAGTCCTTGTCGCGACTAGCGTTCTTGCACGGAAGGTCGCTGGATACCGTCAAAGATACCGTCATCTTGTGGAGGTCCAGCATTGGCGCCGGTTTCCGGGCGGTTGTGGCAACAGGCAGGTTTCGAGGTCTATCGAGGTCTATCGGGTCCGACGGCAGCCGCTGGGGCTCGAAGACACCCTCCTCACCCGCTGACGAGGCTGGCGCAGATCGTACCGTCAACAAAGTGCATGTTTCAGCCTATCGTAGACGGCCATTTCAGGCGAAGGTACCCGGTGTTTCAAGCTGATCGTAGACGCCGTTTCAGAGGATCGTAGACGGCGTTTCAAACTGATCGTAGACGATTGCGGCGCGCGCGAGTGACCTGACCGCGGAGCATGCTGGCCGATTTTCTCGGCCTCCCATGCCCACACTCAGGATCACGATGCGACAGATTCGACAGACATTGCGCCTGCACCACGAGGCAGGACTGAGCTACGGCCAGATCGGCCGTGCCCTCGGCATTCCGAAGGCTACCGTCGGCAAGACGCTGCTGATGGCGCGCGCCGCCGCCGTGGATTGGGCGACCGCGCAGACCTTGACCAAGGAAGAACTCGAAGCTCGGCTCTACAAGCCGCCGGTGCCCCGTTTGGACCCGCGAGAGTGGCCTGCTGGACGCGGACGATCTGCGCGCTCGCTACCCGCTGCGCACCGGCAGCGACAAGCGCTGGATGAGCCGGATGCCCGACGGCACCTTGTTGACGCTCAATCCCCATGGATAAGCGCTATGCCGACACCGCTCACAAGGCTGCGGCCCGGGTGGGCTCAACCCTCCCCTCATGGCAGTCGAGACGCATCGCCGTACACCCGTCCGATGAACGCGCCTCGACGGGATCAACCAGGACCTTGGATCGATGATGCCGACCGTCCCCCATGGCTTCTCCCCGCTCTCCGACGATGAGGTCGATGAACTCGAAGCATTCCTCATGGAGGACCGCGACGGAGCCGAGGCGATGATGTTCGACACGATGGACGGCTACATGCACGCCGTGGCCATCGGGCCCACCACACTGAAGCCCCAGCAGTGGCTGCCGCCGATCTGGGGGCATACGCAGGCTCAGGGGATGGTGCCGGCCGCGCAGAGCCTGGAGCAGATCAACCGAATCCTGGCGCTGGTGATGCGCCACTTCAACAGCATCATCGCCGCCCTGGAGGACGAGCGGCCGGACATCTACCCCCATTGGTCCGTCATGGAGTTCGAAGGCCGGGAGTTCGATGACGCCGAGGGTTGGGCCTGGGGCTTCGTACAGGG
>CAIZNI010000011.1 GCA_903934295.1 uncultured beta proteobacterium | reverse complement strand
CGGCGGCTCCGGCGGCGGCACGCGGAGGCGGTGCATTCAGCGGACCCGTCTTGCTGAAGAAGAACTGCGGTGCGTCGTATCCGAAAACATGCTGGCCGGTCAGCCGGACATTGGTTTCCGGCCGCACCGAGGCGTCGCGCATCACGATGTTGATGGTGCCGCCGCTCGCCCCGCTGTACTCGGCCGACGGGGAGCGCAGCACTTCGATTCGCTCGATCATGTCGGCGGGCAACTGGTCGAAGGGAAGCTGTGCCGACGCCCGGCCACTGCCCACCCGCTGGCCGTCGACCAGGACCTGGGTGGCGTTGCGATCCATCCCGCGCATCCGGATCTCGAGATTGCCGCTGGCGCCGCCCGAGGTCTGGACACCGGGCAGTTTCTGGAGAACATCGGCGACCGTATCGGCGCCCATCTGCTCGATGTCGTTGCGGTTCACCGTCACCCGCGAACCGGTCGCGCTGAAGCGCTCCTCGAGGGTTCGATCGGCTCGAATCACCACCGCCTCCAGCCGCTGCGGATCACCCGCGCCAGGGCGCTCCGAGCCGGCGGGATCGGCACCGGTCGGCTGGGCGTGAAGAACAGCCGGAAGCAGCAGCGGCAACAGCAAGGAGAATCGCGGTGACATGGCGGGCCTGGATCGGGAAAGGGAGGAGTTTGTCAGCATCGGCCACCCGGGTCGAGGCAGGACCCGACGAATCGGTTCGCCGCACCCCAGAGGTTGGCGCCAAGCCACCCGGTGCGCGCCTGGTGCGCGCCCCCAGGGCAGACGCGGGCGGCCCCCCAGGGCAGAGGCGGGCAGCCCCCCCAGGGCAGACGCGGACGGCCCGATCGGCATCACTTGATAGCATCGCGGCTTTTGCCGTCAGGAGAACACTGTGTCCGAGCCCGATGAATCGCTGGCCCGCGAGGCCGCAGAGAACCGTCTGCGCGACTGGGCGCTGGCCCATGGCTGGCAGATCGTGTTTCCCAACGACGCGCTGGAGGCCGATGTGCGGCCCGGTGTGGTCGACGCGGTGATGGTGCGCGCCCACCCGCGCACACCCGACAGCATCCAGCTGCAATTCGTCCGGTTGCGGATCGGCGGCGGACGGGTTCCGACGGCGCAGGCCCGCCGCCTGCACGACACCCTGGAGAAGGTGTCGGCCAAGACCCTGTTCGCCTGCATCGAGGGCGACGACCTGCATTTCATCGAGACCGATGAACTGATCTGAGTCAGGCGGACCGGCGCCGACCGCCGCAGGCCCGGCCCGCGCGAGACCGGCCCGCGCGAGACCGGATCGACGCAAGACCGGGTCTGCGATGAGCGCTGCTATCGGGTTACAGCCGCTCGATGATCGTCACATTGGCCAGACCGCCGCCTTCGCACATGGTCTGCAGGCCGTAACGCTTGCCACGCTGCCTGAGCGCATGCACGAGCGTGGCCATCAGCTTGGTGCCCGAGCCGCCCAGCGGATGGCCCAGAGCGATTGCCCCGCCGTTGACGTTCAGGCGGGCCGGATCGGCGCCGGTCGCCTTCAGCCAGGCCAGCGGCACCGGCGCGAAGGCCTCGTTGACCTCGAACAGATCGATGTCGTCAATGTTCATGCCCGCCTTCTTCAGCGCATGACGGGTGGCGGGCAGCGGGGCCTCGAGCATGATGACCGGGTCGTGTCCGATCACCGTCATGTGGTGGACCCGGGCCAGCGGCTCGACACCCAGCGCCTTCAGGCCGCGCTCGTTGACCACCATCACGCCCGATGCGCCGTCACAGATCTGGCTGGCGCTGGCGGCGGTGATCCGGCCGCCTTCGGCCAGCAGCTTGACCGAGCGGATGCCTTCGAGGGTGGCCTCGAAGCGGATGCCCTCATCGACGGTGTGCAGTTCGTCGGTGAGCGTGCCGTCGGCAAGGCGCACGCGCACCGGCACGATCTCGGCGCCGAAGGCGCCGGTACGGGTCGCGGCGATCGCCCGCTGGTGACTCTGGAAGGCGTACTCATCGAGCATGTCGCGGCTCAGGTCGTACTTGGTGGCGATCATTTCGGCGCCGGTGAACTGGCTGAACTGCACGTTCGGATAGCGGATCTGCTGCGCCGGGCTCATGTAGGTGCCGAAGCCGTTTTTGGCCGGCAGGCCGGTCGACAGCCCCATCGGCACCCGGGTCATGCTCTCGACACCGGCGGCGATCACCACGTCCATGCTGCCCGACATCACCGCCTGTGCGGCGAAATGAAGCGCCTGCTGGGAGGAGCCGCACTGCCGGTCGACCGAGGTGCCCGGCACGCTCTCGGGCAGCCGCGAGGCCAGCACCGCGCCGCGCGCGATATTGGTCGCTTGCTCGCCGACCTGACCCACGCAGCCCATGATCACATCCTCGATGAGGGCGGGATCGGCGCCGGTGCGGGTCACCAGTTCGTCAAGCACCTGGGCGGCGAGATCGGCCGGATGCCAGCCGGACATCCGGCCGCCCTTCTTGCCGCCCGCGGTGCGAACGGCCGCGACGATATAGGCCTGGGTCATGGTGTCTCCTTGAGGGATGAAAAAAGGGGGAAAGGCGCAGGGCAGAGAAAAGCGGGACCGGCGCAATGGTAAGGGATCACCCCATCGCCTGCCCACCGTCGATTCCGACGATCACCTGCAGGAATCGTGAGCATCGTCACAAGGCTTTCACGTCAGTCGGCTTAAGCTTTTCCAACACCTCCTGCGATGGCTGCCATGAACACCCTGCCCGAACCCGCCGAACTCGACGAATCCGAATGCAATGCGCAGGGCCTCTATGCCCTGCCCGGCATGGAGTCGGGGGTGATTCCCGAAACCGCGGCGACCCGAGAGGTGAAAACCGCCTCGGTTCAGCACGCGGCCTGGCGCCTGAGCGACCTGCTGGTTCCCCAGCGCCGCCTGTCGGACATCTGAGGGCCGCTGTCGGTATTGGGTCAGGTCGGCACTGCGGCAAGCCGATGATGAATCCAACACTGGAGGCATCGATCATGACCCTGCAAACGAATAACGGACAATCGCCCGCTCCCGAATCCGGCATGCACACGCTCACCGAGCGGGGTACCCTGCTCGAGGAGCAAGCCCGGGAACTGACCGCGCAGACCAAATCGGTGCGGGTTTTCGACTGGACGGTCAGGTCGCTCTGCGATCCGCAAAGCCTGCTGCTGCACTGACCCGGACGTCGCGCAGCGGCCGGAGCGGCCGCCCCTGACCGGATGTTTTCCCCACAGGATGCGCGACACCATGATGAAACGACTGCACCGCCTCTGCGGTGCCGCACTGCTCGCCCTGGGCGGGCTCCTCGGTCACGGCGCGGCCCTGGCCATCGAAGAGCCGGTTTTCGACGTGATCGAAAAATCGGGCCAGCTCGAGCTCCGGCAGTACAAGCCCACGCTGATCGCCGAGACCCTCGTCGACGGGGACCTGGACGCCGCATCGAACCGCGGATTCCGGCTGATTGCCGATTTCATTTTCGGCAACAACACCGCGCCGCGAACCGGTGATGCCGGCGGCCGGATCGCGATGACCGCACCGGTCACCGCGCAACCCGCGTCGGAAAAGATCGCAATGACCGCACCGGTCCTGGTCGAGCCGCAGGATCGTGCCGACCCTGATGCCCTGGCGCGCGCCGTGCGCTGGCGCATCCAGTTCGCCATGCCGGCGCAGTACACGATGGCCACCCTCCCGCGGCCGAACAACCCGGCGGTCGTGGTGCGCGAACTGCCGGGCCGGCGCGTGGCCGCAGTGGTGTTTTCGGGCCTGGCCGGCGAGGACCGGGTGCGTGAAGCCACCCGCGACCTGCTGGCGTGGATGGACTCGCGCGGACTCAAGGCGGCCGGCGCCGCGCAGCTCGCCCGCTACAACCCGCCCTGGACCCTGCCGTTCTGGCGCCGCAATGAAGTGCTCGTCGAGGTCGAAGCGCCCCGATAGGCCTGCGCGGCGAGGTAGACTCGCGGCCATGAAAGCCATCCGTTTTTCCGCCTTCGGCCCGGCCCATGAAGTGGCCGAACTCATCGAGGTTCCCGAGCCCGGCGCGCCCGGCGCGGGCGAAGTGCTCCTCGAGATCGAACGCTCATCGATCAATCCGGCCGACCTGCTGATGTTCGAAGGTCGCTACGGCGCCGCCCCGCCCAAGCTGCCGGTCTGGGCCGGCGGCGAAGGGGTCGCCCGCGTCCTCGAAGTGGGCGAAGGCGTCGACCATCTGGCGCCCGGCGACCGGGTGCTGGCGATCCTCGGGTCGCGCGGCAACTGGCGACCGCGGGTGAAGGCGCCGGCGGCCCGGCTGTTCGCCCTGCCCCCGGCCGATCTGGATCAGCTCGCGATGCTGGGCGTCAACCCACCGACCGCCTGGCTCATGCTGCACGACTTCGTGACACTCGCCCCGGGTGACTGGGTGATGCAGAACGCGGCCAACTCGGGCGTCGGTCAGGCGGTGATCCAGTTCGCGCGACGACTGGGCTATCGCACGGTCAATGTGGTGCGGCGGCCCGAACAGGCCGCACCGCTGAAAGCCCTGGGCGCCGATGCGGTACTGGTCGATGGACCCGATCTGGCGGCACAGGTGCTGGCGATCACCGGCTCGACGCGCCCGAAACTGGGCATCGACGCGGTCGCCGGCGAGGCAACCCGGCGGATGGCGCGCTCGCTCGCCGACGGTGCCACCATCGCCAACTACGGGCTGTTGTCGGGCGATCCCTGCCAGGTCGATGCCGCGGACATCGTGTTTCGCGACATCGCCTTGCGCGGTTTCTGGCTGGCGAACTGGTTCGCCCGGCAGCCGCTGGCGGCGCAGCACGCACTGTACCGCCAGCTCGGCGACGCGCTGGCCGACGGATCGCTGCACATCGAGGTCGAGGCGGTGTACCCGCTCGAGCGCTTCCGCGAGGCGCTCGCGCACGCGGCGCGACCGGCCCGCGGGGGAAAGGTGCTGCTCGCGCCCAACGAATGAGTCTGGTTGCGCGAGGCTTCCCACAAGCCTTTCTCCAGGCGATTGAACCCCTGTCTGGCGCGGCCGGTCATGTCGACGCTTTCCACCATGGCACTGGCCTGAGGATCGCCGTCCTCGCCCTGGCCGGCGCCGCGACAGCGCTGGCGGCGCGGGCTCAGGCCGAGGCCTGACTCAAGACCGCGGCGCGCGCCAGGACCGGTACTACACGACCGAGGGCCAGGCCCGCTGCGCCGGGCGCAGCTGCTCCAGCGCGCGCGACAGCCGCAACACCCCCAGATCATCGAACCGCTGCCCCGCGATCTGCACACCCAGCGGCATTCCCTCGGGCGTGTGGGTCCAGTTGATCGAGGCGGCCGGCTGCTCGCTCATGTTGAAGGCGACGGTGTAGGCGATGTGCGACAGGGCATTGGTGGGATCGTTGCCGGGACTGGCCTGTGCGGCGGGGTAGCTCACCACCGGCGAGACGGGCGAGATCACGAAATCGAACGCGGCCACCGCGCTGACCGCCGCCTGCCGCATCGCCATCACCTGGCCGTAGGCGTTGATCACATCGCGCCCCGAAAAGCCGGCGGCGCGCCAGGTGCACCAGCGCAGCACGAAGGGCAGCACGCGCGCGCGTTGCTCATCGCTCATCGCGCTGATGTCGTTGAAGGAGCGCGCCTCGAAGAAGGTGCACATGCCATCGAGCATGGCGGCGCTCAGGAAGGGCGCGACCGGCTCGACGATGGCGCCGGCGGCGGCGAGCGCCCCGGCGGCGGCGGCGGCGGCGTCGCGAACACGCGCATCGAGCGGCAGCCCCACGCCCATGTCAGCCAGATAACCGACGCGCAGGCCGCGCAGCGGCAGGTCCTCGAGGGCGGCCGCGTAATCGCAGGGCTGCGACGGCAGGCTCATGAAGTCGCGGGCATCGGGCTGCGACAGCACCGACAGCAGCATCGCCGAATCGCGCACGGAGCGGGTCATCGGGCCGGCAGCGCGACCCAGGTAGGGCGGGTCGATGGGAATCCGGCCCAGACTGGGCTTCAGACCGAACAGCCCGCAATGGGCGGCCGGCAGACGAACCGATCCCCCGATGTCGGTGCCCACGTGCAGCGGACCGTAGCCGGCCGCCCCCGCTGCCCCAGCGCCCGAGGACGACCCCGAGGTGCTGCACTCGCGGTTCCAGGGGTTGCGCGTCACGCCGTGCAGCGACGACAGGCCGGCGGACAGCATCCCGAAATCGGGCATGGTGGTCTTGCCCAGGATCACGCAGCCGGCCTCGCGCAGGCGCGCCGCGGGCGGTGAATCCTGGGGCTTGGGCGACAGGTCGCCGGCGGCGGTGCCGATCGGTGCCGGATCGCCCCGCGTGTAGAGGTTCTCCTTGATGGTCACCGGCACGCCGTCGAGCGGCGACAGCGGTCGGCCCGCCCGCCAGCGCGCCTGCGACTCGTTCGCGCTGGCCAGGGCCGACTCGGCCAGCACCCGGTACATCGCGTTCAGGCGCGGCTCGCACGCGGCGATGCGGGCCAGCGCGGCGGCGGCGACCTCGACCGGCGAGAGGCGGCCGGCGGCATAGGCGGCGGACAGGTCGGCAGCGCTGATGTCATGCAGGGCGGTCATGGTTTCGATCCTGGAGGAGAAGTGGACGACGCAAGGCTCGCCGCGGCGTTCGGGGGAAAGGCAGGGGAGGAAGCAGACGACCGAACGGGCGGATCATCGAAGTCGGCGGCCGCCGGCAACCACGGCAGGCCGGGCTCGGTCAGCGCCCGAACGGCGCGAACCGCCCGCAGCACCGCGGCCGCGGTCACCGCCGCCGCCATCGCGCCCAGCGCGGAAGGATTGCCGCTCAGGCCGCTCGCACCGGTGGCCAGCGTGAACAGGGTGTCGCCGTCGAACTGGGTGTGCACCGGGTCGATGGTGCGAGCCAGGCCATCGTGCGCCATCTGGGCGATCTTCTGGGCCTGCGCCTTGGTGAGGACGGCGTCGGTGGCGATGCAGCCGATGGTGGTGGCCATGCCGGCGCTCAGACCGGGCAGCTCGCCACGGAGCAAGGCGGACATCGTGCCGGCGATGCGCTGGCCATCGGCGCTGCGCAGGCCGGCGATGATCAGCCCGCTCACCGGATCGATGACGTCGCCCACCGCGTTGACCGCGACGATCGCCCCGACCGTGATGCCGCCCACGGTGACCGACGCGCTGCCCAGGCCGCCGCGCATGGCCCGCTCGATGCCGTGCAGCTTGCCCACCGTCGCACCGGCGCCGGCACCAACCGAGCCTTCGGCCGGCGGGTGATGGCTGGCGGCCTCGCAGGCGGCGTAGCCGGCCTGCGCATCGGGGCGGATGCGGTGGTCGCCCACCGCCAGGTCGAACAGGATGGCCGCCGGCACGATCGGCACCCGGGCCGGACCGGCGCGATGGCCGATGCCGCGCGCTTCGAGCCAGCGCATCACGCCGCTGGCGGCATCGAGCCCGAAGGCACTGCCGCCGGCCAGCACGACCGCATGAACCTGCTCCACCAAATTGGTGGGCGCGAGCAGCTCGGTCTCCCGGGTGCCGGGCGCCGCGCCGCGCACATCGACGCCACCGACCGCGCCGCCTTCGGCCAGGATCACCGTGCAACCGGTGGGGCGGCGGGGATCGGTGAAATGACCGACCCGGATGCCCGCGACCCGGGTGATGGATCCACCCGAGGGCAGCTCGATCGACGCGCGGCGCGGCGCGGCGGCATCGGAGGTCAGCGACTCGGAGACAGAAGAACTCATCGGGTTCCCAGGACGACTTTGACCCGGCGAGGCGGGCGCGCGAGGCTCCTGGCCCCGGATCCGCGCCCCAGTGGGCCACTGCTCAGTATAGCCGCCGAGCGGAACGCCGCCGGACGCACCCGCCGGCAGGGGTTTCAGCGGGCAGCTATCATCCCGACGACCCGTCCCGGGCCGCCAGCCGGTCCCCCCGAAACAAGGAGCTTTCCCCATGAGCCATGACGATCGTTCGGAAACCTGGAAGAAGGGCTATGCCGCCCGCGCGAAAGTGCTGGGCGAAGCCTATGTCGAGAAAGCGTATCGCGACGCCGACGACCTGACCCGCGACCTCCAGGACTATCTGACCGAGCATGCCTGGGGCGCCTCGTGGGCCCGGCCGGGACTGGACTTTCGCACGCGCAGCATGCTCAACCTGGCGATGATCACCGCACTCAATCGCCCGCACGAGCTGGAGATCCATCTGCGCGGCGCCTTGCGCAACGGCGTCACCCGCGATGAGATCAAGGAGATCCTGTTGCAGACCGCGGTCTATTGCGGCGCCCCGGCGGCGCTCGACAGCTTCCGGATCGCCCGCAAGGTGTTCGCCGAGCAGGACGGCGCATGACCGAAGGCCACTACACCGCCCTTGTCTGCCACACGCTCTCGAACGATCTGTCCGGGCTGGCTTTCGAGTCGCTCGCCCGCCGCCCGCTGGGCGATGACGAGGTGCGCATCCGGGTGCTGGCCACTGCGCTCGGCTTTCCAGACCTGCTGATGACGCGCGGCCTGTATCAGCACAAGCCGGCGATGCCTTTCATCCCCGGCATGGAGTCATGCGGCGAGATCATCGAGGTCGGCCCGCTGGCCGCGGGTCGATGGCGCGCTGGCCAGCGGGTGATCGTGTCGGCCAAGGAAGGCGCGCTGGCGCAGGAGCGCGTGGTGCGCGCCACCCAGTTGCGCGCCGCACCCGAACACCTGTCCGACGCGCATGCCGCCGCGCTGACCTCGCAGGGCCTCACCGCCTATGTGTCGCTGGTGCGCCGCGGTCATCTGGCCGCCGGCGAGACGCTGCTGGTTCACGGCGCCAGCGGTGGCGTGGGCCTGGCCGCGGTGCGGCTCGGCGTGCACCTGGGCGCCCGGGTGATCGCCACCGCCTCGAGCGCACGCAAGCTGGCGGTCGCCGCCGCCAACGGGGCCCACGACACCATCGACCTCAGCGAGATCGGCGCTGCCGGCCTGCGCGATCGCGTTCACGAGCTGACCGGCTCACGCGGCGTCGACGTGGTCTACGACCCGGTGGGCGGCGATCTCTTCGATGCCTCGGTGCGCTGCCTGAGCTGGGGCGGGCGGCTGCTGGTGGTCGGCTTCGCCGACGGGCGGATTCCGGCGATTGCCGCCAACCAGATCCTGATCCGCGGCATTTCGGTGGTCGGGGTCCGGGCGGGCGAATACGGGCGCCGGGATCCCGCGCTGGGCGCGGAAAACCTGGTGGAAGTCGATCGGCTGGCCAGTCTTGGCGTGCTGACGCCCCACATCGGCATCGAACTGCCACTGGCGCGGGCGCTCGACGGTTTCCGGGTGCTGGCGGACCGTCAGGCGGTCGGTCGCACGGTGATCACGCCCTGATGCAACCCAAGCCGGCCGCGCCCCTCCCCGGCGCCAGGGGCGCCGCGCCAACCAGACACCGGCGGCGCCGCCCTTCCTAGGCGCCGCCGGTCGTGTCCTTCGGGCGGTATTCCGGCGAATCCAGACACCGGCGGGCGCTGACCAGGGCCGCGCGCAAGGCCTGCACCAGCGCGCTCACCTGGCTGGCGGTGAACGGCTCGGCCAGCCGCAGTTCCGCATCCAGGCGAACCGCCACCGCGGCCAGCGCCATCATGCCCAGCGAGCGGACACTGCCCTTGAGGGTGTGCACCAGGCGTTTGAAGTCGGGATCAGCCGGCTGCGGCTGCCCCGGCCGCAGGGCGACCAACTGGTCGAGCACCGGGGTGTAGACATCGAGGAAGATCTTCAGGCCCTGCCCGAAAAGCGCGGGGCGGCCGAGGCAGCAGCGCACGCCCTCGGCCGCGTCCAGAATCATCGCGCCGTTGGCATCGACGATCGCCACCGACGCCTCCTCACCCGAACTCACCATCGCGGGCGGCGCACCCGCAGGCGGCAGCGGCAACGCCGGCATGCCGGCCACCGGCAGCGCGGTGGTTGCCGGCACGCTGGCCGCCTCGGCCGCCTCGGCCGCCTCAGCCGCCACGATGCCGCGTCGCCCGACCGTCCAGCGATACAGAGCAACCAGCAGCAGATCAGGCTCGACCGGTTTGACCAGGTGATCGTTCATGCCGGCTCGCAGGGCCCGATCGCGATCGCCCTCGAGGGCATCGGCGGTGGTGGCCAGTATCGGCAGATCCCGTCCGCCAGCGCCCAGGCCCCGGATTCCCGCGGTCGCTTCATAGCCATCCATGATCGGCATGTGGATGTCCATCAGCACCACGTCCGGCAGCTTGCGCCGCACGGCGGCGATGGCCTCGACCCCGTTCTCGGCGATCCGGACGCTGGCACCCGAATCACCCAGGATCGCGAGAACCAGGGCCCGGTTCAAGTCGTTGTCCTCGACCAGCAGGATGTCGACGCCGGCGAACGCTCCGGGCTGCGACGCGGCGGTCAGCAACGGGTCCGCCGGGGCGGGCAGCCCCAGTGGCAGCGCCAGCGACAGCCCCTGCGCCAGACCGCCCGCGGACAGGCTGCGCCCCAACTGCGACGGCATCGGCGGTTCGAGCAGCGCCGACTCGCCGGGCGGGATGTTCGACAGCCGGCGCACCAGCAGGACGGTGCGCGGTGCCGCCGGCAGCGTGCGCAGCTGCGCGAGCCAGAGCGCCGGATTGTCCGGCAGCAGACGCTGGTCGATGAAGACCACCGGCTGACTTTGCGCGGGCTGCTGCGCCAGCCACCCCTGCAGGGACTTCGCATCGGCAAAGTCGGCCACGCCCCGGTCCAGGTGGGCCAGCTGATCGGTCAGGCACAGGCGAACCTGATCGAGGCGGTGCGCGATGGCAACCGGGGGACCGCCGGTCGGCAGGGCCTCCCAGATACCGGTTTCCGTGGCGGCGGTCGCCGCGCTCTGTGGCAGCTCCAGCCAGAAGACCGAGCCCCGACCCGGATTGGAACTCACGCCGAGTTCGCCATGCATGAGACCCGCGAGCCGTCGGCAGATGGTCAGGCCCAGACCGGTGCCGCCGAAGCGCCGGCTGGTGCTCAGGTCACCCTGCACGAAGGGCTCGAAGACCTCGCGCTGCTGCTGTATCGACAGGCCGGCGCCCGAATCGGCGATCTCGAAACGCAGGCTGGCCTCGGGTGTGTGCCGGACGTTGATGCGAACGAAGCCCTGTTCGGTGAACTTCAGCGCGTTGCTGGTCAGGTTCAGCAGGATCTGGCCGATGCGGGCCGGGTCGCCGACATAGCGTCGACGCACGCCCGGGCCGACATCGAGCAGCAGTTCGAGGTGCTTCTCGGAGGCCCCGAAACCGGCGACATCGAGCACCGGTCCCAGCACATCCTCGAGCGAGAAGAAAATGTTCTCGACATCGAGCCGACCGGCTTCGATCTTCGAAAAATCGAGCACATCGTTCAGGACGGTGAGCAGGCTGCGGGCGGCCGAATGCGCCTGGGCGGCATAGGAGCTGGCCTGCGTCAGCGAGGCCGCCCGATGCGCCAGACCGGTCATGCCGATGATCGCGTTCATCGGCGTGCGGATCTCATGGCTCATGTTGGCCAGAAACGCGCTCTTGGTGCGGCTGGCCGCCTCGGCAACCTGGCGCGCCTGCTCGATGGCCTCGGTGGCGGTGCGCTCGGCAGTGACGTCAATGTCGATACCCACCGAACGCAGATCCCCCTTGACGGAATCGACCTCGAGGCGACCGATGCAGCGCAGCCAGCGGATCCCGCGCTGCGGGTGGCGAACCCGGTATTCCAGGACGAACGACTGGCCTGATTTCTCCTTCATCAGCCGCCGGATCTGCTCGCTGATCGCGGCCCGATCATCGGGATCGATCAGATCGAGCCGGCGCCCGACCGGATTCGGATCGACGCCGTAAAGATCGGCCGCACGCTCGTCCCAGGTGACCAGACCGGAGGCGCCGTCGTACTCCCACACCGAGGCGTGCGCCGCCGACAGCGCCAGACCGAGGCGGTCGTTGGCCACGCTCAGCCGCTCGCGCGCCTCCAGGTCTTCGGTGATGTCCCAGTTGACGCCCGCGAGCGCCAGCGGCTGGCCGCGGTCGTTGCGCTCCAGGCGCCCGGCGCTGCGCACCCAGCGGGTCGACTCGCGAATGCGCACGCGGTAGACGATCTCGAAGCCGCCCCCGCCATCGATGGTGCGCCGGAACGAGTCCTCGACCAGGCTGCGGTCGTCGGGATGGATGCGGTCCAGATACCAGCTGACATGGACCGGCTTGTCGGACGGCAGACCGAAGAGCCGCACGCCGATCGGGGTCTGAACGACCATCTGGCTCTTGAGATCGAACTCCCAAAGACCGAGCCCGCCCGCTTCGGCCGCGAGTTCGAAGCGCTTGGTGATGCGCTCCATGTCGCGGCGCGCCCGCCGCGATTCGGTGACCTCCATGCTCATGCCACAGATCCGAGTGGCCTGTCCGCCCGCATCGCGCTCGATGTGGCCCAGCACGCGAAAGTGGCGCGGGCTTTGATCGTAATGAACCACCGGCACCTCGACATCGAAGCTCGCCGCGCCGGCCTCGAGGGCGTCTGCAACGCTGCGGCAGGCGCGCTCCCGGGCCGGCTCGGGAACCAGCGCGAACATCGCCTCGACCGAGCGGCCGGATTCCTCCAGCGGCAGGCCCAGCATGCTCTGGGCTCGCGCATCGCGCACCAGCACCCCGGTGACCAGATCGAGCTCGAAGAAATAGGCTTTCGCGACCGACACCGCCTGATCGGCGCGGCGCAGGGCGTCCTCGATGCGCCCGCGCATCGCCATGTCGTCGGTCACGTCGGCGAGCACGCCAATGATGCGTCCGCGGTGCTGATCGTGCAGGCCGCCCGACTCGCAGCTGACCCAGCGCAGGGCGCCGCCGGCGTCGGTGACCCGGTAGCGCAGCTGCAGCGGTCCGCGGTGGCGGATCCAGTCACGGCCGCGCGCCAGGGCCATCTCGCGGTCTTCAGCGACCACCCGGTCCAGCCACTTCGCGATCGGCAGTTCCCCCTCGATGGCCGGCAGACCGAGCAATTCGGCGCCGCGCGCATCAAAGAACAGCGTCTCCCGGGCCGAGTCGTATTCCCACACACCGAATCGACCCGCTTCCAGGGCGATGGCGAGACGCGCTCGGGACTCGGCAAGGCCCTCGCGGTGCGCCTCGCGCACCAGCATCTGGACGGCGGCCTGATGGGTCCGTGCCACATAGCGGCGCAGGAACATCGACAGCAGCATCAGCAGCAGCATCAGCTCGACGAGCAGCAGGGCCTGCGCGTACGGATCGAGTCGCACCGGCGAACGGCCCGAGACCTCCAAGCGGGCCACCAGGAATCCGATCGCTGCCACACCCGACAGATAGGCGAGGCCCAGCCGCGGGCCATAGATAAAGGTGGTGAACACGACCGGCACGGCGAGGATCAGCAGATGCACCGACTGCACCGTCTGCAGGGCAGCGCCGAGCAGGGCGCCGCAGATCAGCACGCCGGCCAGAAAGATTCGGCCCATCGCCTGATCCGAGAGCCGTCGGGCGAAACCGCGCAGGGTCAGCAGGAAGACCGAGATCCCCACGCCCAGCATCAGTGTTTCGCGGCTGGCCGACAAACCGAGCCAGTGGGCGAGCAGGGTGGCCGCCAGCGCCAGCAGCCCGAACAGGCCCAACATCTCGCGCACCAGGTCGCGGGTCTGGCCTTCGGGCAGGTCACTGCCGATCAGCGACAGGCTGTCATTCAGACGCCGCTTTTCCGCTCTCAACCAATTCCGCCAACGCGCCAGCAAGTTCGATTTCCGATGCGACTGTCCGGACAGGACGTTGAAGGAGGGACGGGAAATCCCAGGAGGCGTGCCGTCGTCCGGGGCCGGCCCACCGTCGCTCCGAGTCTACCAAACAGGCCTGGACTCCGATTCAGCGGATCGCTGCCAGGCGTTACCATCGCCGGACTGCGCACCCGGGCTCGCCGGATGCCGGCTGTTGCTTTCAGGAGATCCAGGATGGCACCGCCCCCCGCATCGGACAGGCCGGATGGTGGCCGCTCCGCCGAGCCCGCACCGGTCGCAAACGGGCAAACCGGTTTCGGCAACCAGTTCGCCACCGAGGCGCTGCCCGGCGCGCTGCCGATCGGTCGCAACTCCCCCCAGCGCTGCCCCTACGGCCTGTATGCCGAGCAGATCTCGGGAACCGCGTTCACCGCGCCGCGGGCCCACAACCGGCGCACCTGGCTGTACCGGCTGCGCCCGGCAGCGGTTCATGGCGCGTTCGAGCCGATCGACAACCGCCTGATCACGGCCGATTTCAGCGGCGCGCTCACTCCGCCCGACCCGATGCGCTGGCGCCCCCTGCCACTGCCCGCCGCCCCGACCGACTTCATCGACGGCTGGTTCACCGTGGGCGGCCATGGCGACCCGGGCCAGCAGTCGGGCTGCGCGATCCATCTCTACAGCGCCAACCGGTCGATGCGCGACCGATTCTTCTGCAACAGCGACGGCGAACTGCTGGTGGTGCCGCAGTCCGGACGGCTGCGGATCCTCACCGAACTGGGGGTGCTCGACATTGCCCCGCTGCAGATCGGCCTGATCCCGCGCGGCCTGCGCTTTCGGGTCGAGCTGCCCGACTGCGTGGCCGAGGGCGGCACCCTGGCGGACGCGCGCGGCTACTTGTGCGAGAACTTCGGCGCACCCTTCCAGTTGCCCGATCTCGGACCGATCGGCGCCAACGGACTGGCCGCAGCCCGCGACTTCGAGACACCGCGGGCGGCCTTCGAGGATCGCGAAGGCGATTTCGAACTGGTCAACAAGTTCCTGGGGCGACTGTGGGCGGCGCGGATCGGCCATTCGCCGCTGGATGTGGTGGCCTGGCACGGCAACCACGCGCCCTGCCGCTATGACCTGCGCCGGTTCAACGTCCTGGGCTCGATCAGCTTCGACCACCCGGACCCGTCGATCTTCCTGGTCCTGCACTCGCCCTCGGACACCCCGGGCGTGAGCGCGATCGACTTCGTGATCTTTCCGCCGCGCATCCTCGCGATGGAGGACACCTTCCGCCCGCCCTGGTTCCATCGCAATGTGGCCAGCGAGTTCATGGGCCTGATCCAGGGGGTCTACGACGCCAAGGCCGAAGGCTTCGTTCCGGGCGGCGCGTCGCTGCACAACTGCCTGTCCGGTCACGGACCGGATGCCGAGACCTTCCTGAAAGCCAGCCAGGCCGACACCCGCCAGCCGCACTACATTCGCGACACCATGGCGTTCATGTTCGAGACCCGGCTGCCGATCCGGGTAACACCGGCCGCCCTGCACTCGCCGCAGCGCCAGCTCGACTACGCCCGCGGCTGGCAGGGGCTGCGCAAGCACTTCGACGGGGAGCGCTGAATCCAGCGCTGCGGCCTCAGGCGCTCAGCGCGTAGAACGCCATCACCGGACTGCGCACCGGCAGCCGCTCGAAGCGGCCGAAACCGGCCGCCATCGCCAGTTCGCGCGCCTGGCCGGGGCCCCAGCAGGCGCCCAGTCCCGGGCCGCCCTGGGCGAGCGACTGCGGCACACAATGCAGGCAGCTGATCGCGTAGAGCATCCGGGCGAACGGATTGGCCAGGTTGTTCTCGAGCCGGTCATCGACCGCCGGCTCGACCATCAAGTAAGTGCCTCCGGGTGCCAGCGCGGCACGGATGCACGCGAGCACCGCGCCCGGGTCGGGCAGGTCGTGGATCACATCGAAGGTGGTGATGAGGTCGTAGCCCGGATCGCCGCGCAGCGCATCGGCGCCCGCCTGGATGAATCCGACGCGGTCCTGCAGGCCCGCCTCTTGCGCATAACCGCGGGCGATCCCGATCGAGCGGGCATCGACATCGAGGCCCTCGATGTGCGCCTGCGGGTAGGCCCGCGCCAGGATCAGCGGCACGACACCGGTGCCGCAGCCGACATCGATGGCCCGCCCGCCGGCGTTCAGGCGCTCGACCACCGCCGGCAGCTGGGGCAGCCAGGACTGCACCAGCCGGTTCTCGTAGACCGGACGATTCATCTGCTCCAGGGCCAGCGGCATGCCGGCGCCGAACTCGGCGAAGGACACGCCGCCCCCGCGCTCGAACGAAGCCGCCAGCCGGGGCGCCATCGCCATCAGCGCCGGCAGCCCGTCGAACAGGCCGCCCAGGTAGTACTCGGAGGCCGGATCGGTGAAAAAGAGTGCGTGCTCGTCTGGCAGGGTGAAGCGCTCGCCATCGGGCTCGTAGACGAGGTAGCCGGCGCTGGCCATCGCCGCCAGCCACTCCGCGACGTTGCGCTGACCGATGCCGGTTCGATCAGCCAATTCGCCGGCGGCCAGCGGACCGGCGCCGGCCATCGCCCGAAAAAGGCCGGTTCGTGTGCCGACATGCACCAGAGCGGCGGCCATCGCGGTGCCGGCATCGCCGACGACCTTCTGCATGAACTGCTGGGATCGCGCCTTGTCCATCGGAAATTGCCCCGCGAAGAGTGACCGGGGGCCGATGATGCCGGGCCGCGGCGCGCCGCACAACCGCCGCCGGGGCGGTTGCGACTCAGACGCCGCCGATGATCGCGCCGCGTCGCATCACCACACTGCCGTCCTGCAGGCTGATCTGCACCGTGCGCGGCACCCGGTCGCCGACATCGACCTGGCGCAGCAGGAAACCGTAGCGTTCGATCAGGGCCCAACCCTGCTCGATGTTGCGCTCACCGATGTTCAGCTTGACCCCCGCCGAGTCGGGTATCGCATCGGCCCCGCCGTAGAGATGTGCCTCGTACTCGCGCGGGCGGGTGCCCAGGCGGGTGAGCGCCTCGACCATGATCGCCAGCGCTTCGTCACCGAAACGCCCGTCGCGTCCGCGGGTCGACGCCCGGGCCCGCGACGGCAGCAGGAAGTGACAGAGACCACCAACGCGGCGCTGCGGATGCCAGAGGGTGATGCCCACGCAGGAGCCCAGCAGGGTGCGCACCTGCGAGGCCTGATCACCGAAATAGATCTGACCGGCCAGCAGGTTGAGCACCTGTCCGGGTTTCGCCTGAAGCACGCCGATGTCGGTCGATTCAGTTCGGGCCATGAACAACGACCGCAGGGTGGGACTGAGGGGCGGGCGCCGCGATCCGGGCGACCGCCGCGACCAGGGCGATGGGGTCGAAAGGCTTGGTGATCCACACCCGGACACCGGCGGCGCGGCCCTCGAGCTGGCGGCCGTCGCCGGCTTCGGCGGTGAGCATCACCACCGGCGTGAACCGGTGGGCCGGGCAACCGCGCAGGGCTCGCACGAATCCGAGTCCGTCCAGACGCGGCATGTTCAGGTCGCACACCACCAGGTCGGGCGCCAGGAGGTCGATGCGCTCGAGCGCGTCCTGGCCATCGACCGCCTCGACCACCCGATAGCCGGCCTGCTGCAGCGACAGCCGCAGCACCGTGCGGGCGCTGCCCGAGTCTTCCACCACCAGGATCGTCTTCATCGCGGCATTCCTTTGCACCGTGCAATGACCGGGCAGTCGCTGGCCGGCGGTGTCACCGGTCACCGGTCGCCGGTCGCCCGTCGCCGGTCGCCGGGCGGCACGAGCACCCACAGCGCGTCAGACGCGACGGTGCGCCCGCGGCGGCGAGCCGGCCAGCCTCCAGGGGACGGACGGCCGCAAACACCGGGCAGCCAGCAGTGGGGCAAGGATCGGACCGCGCGGGCGCCCCGGATCACGGAGCGGGCCGGGGATTGGGCTAACATCAATCGGCACATTGCCCTCGCCCCGGCCCGTCGCCCTCGCGGCCCGGCCGGTGACGGCGGCCTCCACGACATCCCCGCCAGGAGATTCCGAATGACCGTCAAGACAGCATCGCCCGCCAAGGCGGTACCGGTGGCCACGCCCACCACCCGCCCTTACTGGGATGGCGCCCGCGCCGGCGAACTGCGCCTGCAGCGCTGCGCCGACTGCCACCACCACTTCCTGTATCCGCGCACCCACTGCCCGTCCTGCGGATCGGCCAACACCCCCTGGGTGAAGGCGAGCGGCCGCGCGAAGCTCTATTCCTATGTGATCAATCATTTCCCGGCCCCCGGCTGGGAAGGCGAGACGCCCTACGTGATCGCCATGGTTCAGCTGGAAGAAGGTCCGCGAATGATGTCGAGCCTGGTCGGCGTGCCCGCCGACCCCGCCAAACTGGTGCTCGACATGCCGCTGGAAGTGGCCTTCGAGGCGCGTGGCGACATGATGCTGCCGGTGTTCCAGGCCGCCGGGAGCCAGGCATGAAGCCCGCCGTGATCGCCATCGCCGGCGCCGCTGAAACCGAACTGGGCGCCCTGCCCCACCTGTCCGAACTCGATCTGCGCGCCGACGCCGCCCATCGCGCGCTGGCCGACGCGGGCCTCACCCTGGCCGATGTCGACGGCATCACCAGCGCGGTCGAGTCCCCGATCGACGTCGCCCACTACCTCGGGATCACCCCCACCTGGTACGACGGCACCTCGGTCGGCGGCTGCTCGTTCCTGGTTCATGTGCGCCATGCCGCCGCCGCCATCCGCGCCGGCCTGTGCACCACCGTGCTGGTGCTGCACGGCGAGTCCGGGCGCTCGCGCGTGGGCTCGATTCCGCGCAACCGCCCGCCCTACGGCATGCTCGGCCAGTTCGAGCTGCCCTATGGGGCCTTCGCGCCGCCCAACATGTTCACCCTGCCGGTGATGCGCTACCTGCACGACACCGGCACCACCCATGAACAGCTGGCGGAAGTGGTCGTCGCCCAGAGCCACTGGTCGGCGGGCAACCCGCGCGCCAGCCGCAACAAGCTGCTCACCGTGCAGGACGTGATGGCCTCGCCGCTCATCGCCTATCCGTTCCACAAGCTCGAGTGCTGTGTGGTGACCGACGGCGGCGGTGCGCTGGTCATCACCACCGCCGAGCGGGCGCGCAACCTGCGCCGCGCCGACTCGCCCGTCTACCTGCTGGGCTCGGGCGAGGCCTGCGACAGCCCGATGGTCTCGATGATGGACGACCCGACCTCCTCCAAGGGCTTCCGGCTGTCGAGCCGCGCCGCGTTCCAGGAAGCCGGCATCAGCCACGCCGACGTCGACCACCTGATGATCTACGACGCCTTCGCGCACATCCCTCTCTACGGCCTGGAAGACATGGGCTTCGTGGGCCGTGGCGAGGCGGGCGCCTTCATCCAGGCCGGTCACACCCGCCCGGGCGGCAAGCTGCCGCTGAACACCAACGGCGGGGGCATCCTGTACACGCACACCGGCATGTACGGCATGTTCGCCATCCAGGAATCGGTGCGCCAGCTGCGCGGCGAGGCCTTCCGTCCGGTGCCGGGCGTGAAGACCAGCGTCGTCCAGGGCGTGGGCGGCATGTTCACCGCCGCCGCCACCCTGGTGCTGTCCAACCAGCAACCCTGAGCGGAGCGCCGCCATGAACTTCGATTTCTCCGACGAACTCAACCAGCTGCGCGAGCAGGCCCGCCGCTTCCTGAGCGAACAGTCCTCGACCCGCGCGGTTCGCCGCATCCTCGAGGGCGGCGACACCCACGATCGGGCCCTCTGGCAGGGCATCGCCGACCTGGGGTGGCTGGGGGCAGCGGTTCCCGAAGCCTATGGCGGCGTCGACCTGGGCCGCGAGGGCCTTTGCGTGCTGGCCGAGGAAATCGGCCGCGCGCTGGCACCGGTGCCCTTCGGGTCATCGGTCTATCTGGCCACCGAGGCCATCCTGGGGCATGCCAGCGAAAGCCAGCGCCAGCAATGGCTGCCGGCGATGGTGAGCGGGCGCCAGATCGGCTGCTTCGCGCTCGCCGAGGGCCCGGGCAACCCGCGTGCCAGCGCGGTCCGCGCCCGGGTGAGCGGTGGCCGGCTGAGCGGTGAGAAATGGCCGGTCGCTGACGGAGATGTCGCTGATCTGGCCATCGTGGTGGCGCTCGACGAGGCGGGCCAGCCCGGCCTGTACGCGATTGAACTTGCGGGCACCGGCGTGCAGCGCACACCGCTGAAAAGCATCGACCCGTCGCGCAACCAGTCGCGAATCCGGTTCGACCAGGCCCCCGCCCAGCCCCTGGGCAACGGCGCGCAGGGCTGGGCCGCGATCGAGCAGCTGCTCGACCGGGCCGCGGTGCTGATGGCCTTCGAGCAGGTGGGCGGTGCCAGCGCGAGCCTCGAGATGGCCACCGCCTACGCCCGCGAACGCCTTGCCTTCGGTCGGCCGATCGGCTCGTTCCAGGCGATCAAGCACAAGCTGGCCGATGTCTACATGGCCAACGAGCTGGCCCGCTCCAACGCGTACTACGGCGCCTGGGCGATCGCCACCGATGCGCAGGAGCTGCCGCTGGCCGCGGCCAGCGCGCGGGTCTCGGCCACCGACGCCTTCTACCTCGCGTCCAAGGAAAACATCCAGACGCACGGCGGCATGGGCTTCACCTGGGACATGGACTGCCACTTCTACTACCGGCGCGCCAAACTGCTGGCGGTGCAGTTGGGCAGCAACCCCCACTGGAAGAACCGGCTGGTGGACCACTGGAACGCCCAGGCCGCTGCCTGACCCGCGGGCCCGACCAAGGAAACCGATCATGGATTTCAACGACACCCCCGAAGAAGCCCTCTTTCGCGCCGAAGTGCGCGCCTTCCTCGACGCCAACGCCAGCCGCAAGTCCGAGGACGAACCCGCGGGACGCAGCCGCTACAACGAAGGCCCCGAGGCCCTGGCGCGCGGCAAGGCCTGGCAGGCGAAAAAGGCCGCCGCGGGCTTTGCCGGCATCACCTGGGATCCGCAGTGGGGCGGGCGCGGTGGCACACCGATCCAGCAGGTCATCTACAGCCAGGAGGAGGCCAACTACAACGTCTCCAAGGGCTACTTCGACATCGGCCTGGGGATGTGCATCCCGACCCTGATGACCTACGGCAAGCCCGATCAGCTCGAGCGCCATGTGCGCCCGGCGCTGCGTGGCGAAGAAATCTGGTGCCAGCTGTTCTCCGAGCCCTCGGCCGGCTCCGATGTGGCCGGACTGCGCACCCGCGCCGAACGCGACGGCGACGACTGGGTCATCAACGGCCAGAAGATCTGGACCTCGGGGGCGCACTACTGCGACTTCGGCATCCTGCTCACCCGCACCGACCCGAATGCCCCCAAGCACGCCGGCCTGACCATGTTCTTCCTGGACATGAAGTCGCCCGGCGTCGAGGTTCGCCGCATCAAGCAGATCTCGGGCACCTCGAACTTCAACGAGGTCTTCTTCACCAATGTCCGCATCCCCGACGCGCAGCGCCTGGGCGCGGTGGGCGCCGGCTGGAAGGTCTCGATCACCACACTGATGAACGAGCGACTGGCGGTGGGCGAGGCGCCCGGCCCCGACAGTGCCGACATCCTGAAGCTGGTGCGCGCGCTCGACATCGACGGCGAGCCCGCGCTGTCGAATCCAGCGGTGCGCGAGCGGCTGGCCGACTGGTATGTGAAGACCCAGGGCCTGAAGTTCACCCGGTTTCGCAGCATGACCGCGCTGTCGCGCGGCCAGACGCCCGGTCCCGAGGCCTCGATCGCCAAGGTGATCAGCGCCAACAAGCTGCAGGAGATCGCGTCCTTCGGGATCGATCTGCTCGGCCAGTCGGGCGCCATCATGGACCCGGAGCTGGCGCCGATGCAGGCCTGGTTCCAGGAAGCGCTGCTCTATGCGCCGGGCATGCGCATCGCCGGCGGCACCGACGAGATCCTGCGCAACATCATCGCCGAGCGGGTGCTGGGGCTGCCCGGCGATGTGCGGGTCGACAAGACACTGCCGTTCTCGCAACTGCCCCAGGGCGGCGCCAAGGGCTGACGTTTCCTTTTCATCCCCCCGCAAGGGCATCGACATGAAAACCTGGCAGATCGGTGATGTGCGCATCACCAAGGTGGTGGAATCCGACGGCGTGCCCAGTTCGGGTCTGTTCCTGTTCCCGGTGGCGAACCCGGAGTTCGTGCGCCGCTACGAATGGCTCAAGCCCCACTTCGCCACCGAGGAGGGCAAGCTCTATGCCTCGGTGCACGCCTTCATCATCGAGTCGCAGGGCCGCCGGATCATCGTCGACACCTGCGTGGGCAACGACAAGTCGCGTCGGGTGAAGGGCTGGAACCGGCTGCAGACGCCGTTCCTGGAGCGCCTGGCCCAGGCGGGCGTGCCCGCCGAGTCGATCGACACCGTGATCTGCACCCACCTGCACGTCGACCATGTCGGCTGGAACACGCGCCTGGTCGATGGCCAGTGGGTGCCGACCTTTCCGAACGCGCGCTACCTGTTCGGTCGCATCGAGTGGGATCACTGGTCGGCTGAACCACTGGCCGAAGGCGCCGACGACATCGTCGCCGACTCGGTGCGCCCGATCGTCGACGCCGGGCTGTCGGACCTGGTCGAGATGGATCACCGGCTCACCGACGAGGTCTGGCTGGAGCCCACGCCCGGCCACACGCCAGGCCACGTCAGCGTGCGCATCGAGTCGTGCGGTCAGCGCGCGGTGATCACCGGCGACCTGATGCACCACCCGCTCCAGTGCACCGAACCCGACATGCGCAACAACTTCGACAGCGATGCCGAGGCGGCACGCCTCACCCGGCGCGAGTTCCTGTCACGCCACGCCGATCAACCGGTGCTGGTGCTGGGCACCCATTTCGCCGCCCCCACCGGCGGCTGGATCGTGTCGCGTGGCAACGCGTGGGAGTTCGCGGTGACGCCGCCCGGATCGGGCGAGGCCGCCGCCGGCTGAGGCGCGGGGGCCGCGCCACCGGCAGGCCGTCGGCCTACTCCACCGGCAGACCGATCTCGCGCGCGATCGCGCGCAGCTGGATCTCGTAGCTGCCCACCGTCACCGGCGCCACCAGCGCGTCGAGCGCCATCCGCATCGCGGGCAGCTCTTCGGTCAGCCCCCAGCCACCGCCCACATGCAGCGCCGCCTGGGTGACGCGCACCACCGCCTGGGTCGCGAACAGCTTGGCCGAGGACACATCGAGAATCACGTCGCGCAGGGGCGCGCCGCTGTCCCAGCGCTCGGCGGCGTGATAGGTGAGGTGGCGGGCGGCCTCGACGTCGACATGGCATTGCGCCAGCTGGAAGGCGATCGACTGATTGGCGCCGATCGGCCGGCCGAACTGATGGCGAACACGGGCGTACTCGATCGCCCATTCGAGCGCATGGTGCATGTGGCCCAGCCAGCGCGCCGCGACCATGATGCGCTCGCGGTTGAAGCCGGCCATGATCTCGCGAAAGCCCGCGGGCAGGCGCCGCGACTCGGGCACCCGGACCTGATCGAAGGCGATCCGGTAGGTCGGCGCGGGACGGTTCACATAGGCATCGATCTGGGTGGCGGTCAC
This sequence comes from uncultured beta proteobacterium, assembly GCA_903934295.1. Classification (GTDB taxonomy): domain Bacteria; phylum Pseudomonadota; class Gammaproteobacteria; order Burkholderiales; family Burkholderiaceae_E; genus Quisquiliibacterium. Next base: position 73,930 of record CAIZNI010000011.1, on the reverse strand, counting down.
GCCCGGGCTGTGGCGGTCGACCGCAAAGAAACGCATGCCCTCGCGCCCCGATCCCGGCTCGGTCTGCGCGAGGGTGACCAGCACATCCGCTTCGCCGCCCAGGGTGATGAAGGACTTCAGGCCGTCGAGCACCCACTCATCGCCCACCCGGGTGGCGGTGGTGCGCACGTTCTGGACATCGTTGCCGGCCTCGGGCTCGGTGACGGTGATGGCGACCATGCATTCGCCGGCGACGGTGCGCCGGGCGATCTCACGCTGCTCGGCGGTGCCGTGCTCGTAGAGCAGCGAGCCGGCCACGTTCTGCACCAGCACCGCCACCGCGAGATTGGGATTGATCCGCGACATTTCCTCCATCGCGATCGCCTCCTCATAGCTGCCCAGACCGGCACCGCCCACCGACTCGTCGGCGGTGATCCCGATCAGCCCGGCGCGGGCCGCGGCGACGTAGAACTCGCGCGGGAATCGCCGCTCGCGGTCGGCCTCGCGCCAGCGCGGTTCGATCTCGCGGCGGGCGAATGCCCGGCACATGTCGCGGAAAGCGGTACGGTCGACGGAGTTCACCGGACGCGGGCGGGCCGCGTCGCTGCTCAGGGTCATGGAGGGCTCTTTTTTCTGACTAGAATCAAAGTCCATCTTAATCGACCCAACCGAGGACCCACGATGCCCAAGCACCGGATCCGGATCACCGCCGCCCTGGCGTTGTGCCTGCTGACGAGCCCGATCCTCGCGCAGACCGCAGCGCCCTACCCGAACCGGCCGATCCGGATGGTGGTCGCGTCCGCCCCCGGCGGCATCCTCGACACCGTCGGGCGCATCGTCGCCACCCGGATCGGCGAGTCCATGGGCCAGCCGGTGGTGGTGGAGAACCGGGCGGGCGCGGGCGGCATCCTGGGGACCGAACTGGTCGTCAAGGCCGCCGGCGACGGCTACACCATCGGCAAGGTGGCCACCAGCCACGCGATCAACCCGGGGCTTTATCCGAAGATGCCCTACGACACGGTCCGCGACCTGATCGCGGTGTCGCACACCGTCAATCTCACCAACATCCTGGTGGCGCACCCGTCGGTGCCCGCGAGCTCGGTGCGCGAACTGATCGCGCTGGCCCGCGCCCGGCCCGCCACGCTCACCTTCGGCTCGGCGGGTAACGGCCAGTCCAATCACCTGTCGGGCGAGATCTTCCGTTCGATGGCGGGCATCGACATCACGCACATCCCCTACAAGGGCAGCGCCCCGGCGCTCACCGATGTGCTGGCCGGCAACATCTCGATGATGTTCGTCGATGTGCTCTCGGCGCTGCCGCACCTGAAATCCGGCCGGCTGCGCGCGATCGGGATCGCCGGCGTGAACCGCGCGCCGGCCCTGCCCGACGTGCCGACCATCACCGAGTCGGGGCTGCCCGGTTTCAACGGCAACACCTGGCTCGGACTGGTTGCGCCGGCGGGCACGCCGCGCGAGATCGTGGCCCGGATCAGTGCCGAAGTGTCGCGCGCGCTGAATTCACCCGAGGTGCGCGACCGCCTGCTGGCGCAGGGGGTCGAACCGGTGGGCAGCACGCCCGAGCAGTTCGCCGCCCACCTGGACGCCGAGATGCGCCGTTATGCAACGGTGATCCGCAGCTCAGGCGCCAAGATCGACTGAGCACGGCACGCGGGCCGATCCCATTCGCGTCAGCACGGCGCAGCCGGGTACCGGGTGGTCTAGCGCGACGGCGGCAGATCCGCATAGTAGGCCGGCAATTCGGCTCCGCAGTCGCGGCAGAAGCGGGCGTCGGTGGCATGGCCCTCGCTCAGGCATTCATGGCAGGTGCGGGTGGTGGTCTCGCGCGGCGTCTTGAGCGACGCGAATTCGGCACTGACGATGCCGGTGGGCACCGCCAGCGTGCCCCAACCCAGCAGCATCATCAGCGAGGCCAGCAGCCGCCCCAGGTCAGTCTTGGGCGTGATGTCGCCGAAACCGACGGTGGTCATGGTGGTGATCGCCCAGTACACGCCGACCGGAATGCTGGTGAAACCGTGCTCCGGGCCTTCGACCACGTACATCAGCGTGCCCATGACCAGCACCACCATCATCACGAAGGCGAGGAAGACGAGGATCTTGCGCCGCGAGGCCGCCAGCGCCCGTCCCATCGCCCCGAACTCGGCCACGTACGCGCCCAGTTTGAGGATGCGAAAAACCCGCAGCAGCCGCAGCACGCGCACATCGATCAGCGCGTGAAGTTCGGGCACCATGACGGCCAGATAGGTGGGCAGCAGGGCCAGCAGGTCGATCAGGCCGTAGACGCTCAGCGCATACCGCAGCGGATGACGCACGCAAACGAGCCGGGCGATGTACTCCAGGGTGAACAGCAGGGTGAACGCCCATTCGAAAGCATTGAGCCAGGCCCCGGCGCGGGCCCGTATCGGCGCCATGCTGTCGAGCACCACCACCGCGATGCTGGCCAGGATCAGCCAGATCACGGTGACATCGAAGGCGCGCCCGGCCCGGGTGTCGGCCTCGAAAATGATGGTGTACAGCCGCAGGCGCCAGCCCGCCGGGGGACGGCCGAAGCGCACGGCCGGCGCACTCGAAATGGCTGACGCCTTGGGGCGGCGGGGAGCGGGCAGCGGATCGGCCATGGGGCGGGCACCATGAAGCGGGGCGTCGCAGTATCGGCGGCGAGCGCCACCGGGGTCAACCCGCGCGCCCTGCCAGCCGGTGGGTCATGAGAGGACGCCTGCTGATGGGCCTGCTCGCGGTGATCGCGCTCCTTGCGGTGCTCGGCGTGCTGCTGGTGGCCCTGGCGCTGGAGCGCGGGCCGCCGCCCGGCGCGCTGTCGCCCCTCACCGTCGAGGACCTGGATCGGGTCCGGCGCATCGTCCGCGACAACGACCCCCGGTGGTTGCGTGCCGGGCAGACGCGGCAGCTGACGCTGGCGCGACGCGATCTTGACCTGGCGCTGCATCACTTGCTGATCCGGCTGCGCCACCCGGCGATCACCAGCGCCCGCGTCGAGTTGCTCGACGGGTCGGCTTGGCTGCGGGTGGGGATCGCGGTGCCGGCCGGGCCGTTGGGCCGGCAGATGACGGTGTCGCTCGAACTGAGTGCGGACAGCGGTGCGCCGTCGCTGGCCGGCGCGCGCATCGGCCGGATCGCGCTGCCGGCCTGGCTGGTGCGAGCGGCGCTGGCACTGCTGGAGACCCGGGCGATGCAGCCGGCACTGGTGCTGACGCTGCGCGAACTGCTGGCGACCACCAGCGACTGGACGATCACCCCGCAGGCGATCAGCCTGCGCTTCGTGGCACGCCCGGATCTGGCCTGGCGGCTGGAAGCGCGCGGACGCGACCTGCTGCTGCCGCCCGCCGAACGCGAGCGCATCGCCCATTACCTGCGCGAGGCCGCCCGCCTGGGCGCGCTGCGCCCGCCGGTGGTCAAGCCAATGGTACCGATGCTGCGTGAACTGGTGGCCCAGGCCGCCGTGCGAAGCCGTGCCAATGGCGATCCGCGGGCCGAGAACCGGGCTGCGCTGATCGCGCTGGCGATTCACGTGACCGGGCGCACCGACCTGATCTGGCGCCTCATCGGCACCCCGCCGACGGGCGGGCGGCCCGGTCCGGTCACGCTGCTCGATCGCACCGACCTGGCCCAGCACCTGCTCGTCTCAGCAGTGCTGGCGATGGAAGCGGACAGCCGAACCGCCGACGTGATCGGCGTCTTCAAGGAGGTGCTCGACTCGCGCGGCGGCTCCGGTTTCTCGTTCGCCGACCTGGCCGCCGACCGGGCGGGGGTTCGACTGGGCGAGGCCGCCCTGGCCAACCCGCTGGGCTGGCAGGCCAGGGTCGCGGCGCTGTCGCTCGAATCGGACCTGATGCCCGCCATCGACCAATTGCCCGAAGGCCTGCAGGCGCCCGAATTCCAGCGCCGGTTCCGGGCCCGCGACAATGCGGCCTACGCGCAGGTGCAGGCCGAGATCGAACGGCGGCTGGCGAACTGCCGGTTCTTCGCGCCGGCGGCGCCCTGACGCCGGGCCGCGGCGTGCTTTCCGGAATCGCAGCGCGCCGATTCGGAACGCACAGAGCCGTCGCCCCCGCGCGCCGCGGCCACGCCCCGCTTTCGCGACTAAACTTTGACCATCCCCTTCCCGCATCCACCCCACAGGAGCACGCTCATGCCCGAATTCTGCAAAGTCGAACGCGAAGGTCCCCTGACCATCGTCACCCTGAACCGTCCGGAAGTGATGAACGCCCTGCACTACCCGGCGCATCTGGAACTGGAAAAGGTCTGGAATGATTTCGATGCCGACCCCGAGCAGTGGGTGGCGATCGTCACCGGCGCCGGCCCGCGCGCCTTCAGCGCCGGCAACGACCTGAAGTTCCAGGCCGGCGGTGGCAAACGCGGGTTCGTTGCCAGCGGTTTCGCCGGTCTGACCTCGCGCCACAACCTGACCAAGCCGATCATCGCCGCGGTCAACGGCGTGGCGATGGGCGGCGGCTTCGAGATCGCGCTGGCGTGCGACATCATCATCGCCGCGGCCAATGCGAAATTCGCGCTGCCCGAGCCGAAGGTGGGCCTGGCGGCACTGGCCGGCGGCGTGCACCGGCTGCCGCGCACCATCGGCCTGAAGCGCGCGATGGGCATGATGCTCACCGGTCGTCATGTGTCGGCGCAGGAAGGCTATGAGCTGGGCTTCGTCACCGCGCTGGCGCCCGAAGGCGAGGCGGTGACCGAGGCGCGCAAATGGGCCGCCCAGATCCTGGAATGCTCGCCGATGTCGATCCGTGCCACCAAGCAGTCGGCCATGCAAGGCCTGGCGATCGCCGACGTCGCCACCGCCTACAAGGTCGACTACGACGCGGTGATCCGGATGCGCAACAGCCAGGACTTCATCGAAGGGCCCAAGGCCTTCTCCGAGAAGCGCAAGCCGAACTGGAAATCCGAATAAGGCCGCGTTGCCGCGCCCCCGGCAAACGGGGGCGTGCGCATCGGCCGAGCCGCGGTGCTCAGGCCCGCGAGGGCGCGCGCTGCGCCATCGCCTCGCCCATCCGGATCGACCGGCCCGGCGCCCAGTCCGGATTGAAGCGCAGCGGGCCGGGCGGCAGCACCATCACCACCGTCGAGCCCAGCAGGAATCGCCCCATCTCGGCGCCGCGCGCCAGCACCACCGGCGTCTCGGCGCCGTAGCGCCACTGCCGGATGCGGCCCGGGCGCGGCGGATTCACCACCCCGTGCCAGACGGTGGCCATGCTGCCCACGATGGCCGCGCCCACCAGCACCATCACGAAGGGGCCGGCCTCACCCTCGAACACGCACACCACCCGCTCGTTGCGCGCGAACAGACCCGGCACCGCCTGCGCGGTCGCCGGATTCACCGAGAACAGATCGCCCGGGACATGGATCATCTGCGTGAGCCGTCCGGCGCAGGGCATGTGGATGCGGTGGTAGTCGCGCGGGCTCAGGTACAGCGTGGCGAAATGGCCGTCCGCGAAGGGCGCGGCCAGCGCCGCATCGCCACCGAGCAGTGCCGAGAGCGTGTACCGATGGCCCTTGGCCTGGAAGAGGCGGTCACGGTCGATCGCACCGAACTGGCTGATCGCGCCATCGACCGGGCACAGCAGGTCGGCCTCGGCGAGCGGGCGGACCTGCGGGCGCAGCGCCCGGGTGAAGAAGTCGTTGAAGCTGCGATAGGCGCCGATGTCGGGCTGCACCGCCTCGTTCATGTCGACGCCATAGCGCGCCACGAAGCGGCGGATGATCGCGGTGGTGACCGCTCCCCAGCGGCCACCCGCCACGAACCCGGCGAACGCGGTCAGCGCCCGCTTGGGCGCCAGGTACTGCGACCAGGCCGACAGGCGGGAACGCTCGGGCAACTCCTGGGCGCCCGCCGGCGGCGATGACATCGACCGCGCTCAGGCCGCGTGGGCCTTGAGTTCCAGCCGGCGCGCGTGCAGCACCGGCTCGGTGTAGCCCGAGGGCTGCTCGACACCCTTGAACACCAGGTCGCAGGCCGCCTGGAAAGCGACCCCCTGATAGCCCGGCGCCATCGCGGTGTAAGCCGGATCGGCCGCGTTCTGCCGGTCGACCACCGCGGCCATCCGCTTCATCACGTCCATCACCTGCTCGGGCGCGACAACGCCGTGCAGCAGCCAGTTGGCCATGTGCTGCGACGAGATCCGGCAGGTGGCGCGGTCTTCCATCAGCCCCACGTTGGTGATGTCGGGCACCTTCGAGCAGCCCACGCCCTGGTCGACCCAGCGCACGACATAGCCGAGGATGCCCTGGGCGTTGTTCTCGAGTTCGGCGGTGATGTCCTTGTCCGACCAGGCGGGATTGGCCGCCACCGGGATGCGCAGGATGTCGTCCAGGCTGGCACGGCGTCCGCCGCGGGCGATCTCGACCTGGCGGGCCAGCACGTCGACGCGGTGATAGTGGGTGGCGTGCAGGGTTGCCGCGGTCGGGCTGGGCACCCAGGCGCAGTTGGCGCCCGAGTTCGGATGACCGATCTTCTGCTCGAGCATCGCCGCCATCAGGTCGGGCATCGCCCACATGCCCTTGCCGATCTGGGCGCGTCCGGCCAGCCCGCAGGCCAGGCCGACATCGACGTTCCACAGTTCGTAAGCGGCGATCCAGGCCTGCGCCTTCATGTCGGCCTTGCGCACCATCGGGCCGGCCAGCATCGAGGTGTGGATCTCGTCGCCGGTGCGGTCCAGGAAGCCGGTGTTGATGAAGGCGACCCGCCGGCGCGCCGCGCGGATGCATTCCTTGAGGTTCACCGTGGTGCGGCGTTCCTCGTCCATGATGCCGATCTTGACCGTGTCGGCCGGCAGCCCGAGGGCGCGCTCGACGTGGGTGAAGATCTCGTCGGCGAAGGCGACCTCGTCGGGGCCGTGCATCTTGGGCTTGACCACATAGACCGAGCCGCAGGTCGAGTTGCGCGAGCCGGACTGCTTGCGCAGGTCGTGCATCGCGATCATCACGGTGCACATCGCATCGAGCAGACCCTCGCCGACCTCGTGCCCGTCGCGGTCGAGCACCGCCGGATTGGTCATCAGGTGACCGACGTTGCGCACCAGCATCAGCGAGCGGCCCTTGAGCTGCAGCGGCTGGCCGTCGGGTGCGGTGTAGTCGCGATCGGGACTGAGCTTGCGGTCGAAGCGCGAGCCGCCCTTGGCGACCGGCTCGATCAGGTCACCGCGCATCAGGCCCAGCCAGTTGCGATAAGCCAGCGCCTTGTCCTCGGCGTCGACCGCGGCCACTGAATCCTCGCAGTCCATGATGGTGGTGACGGCGGCTTCCATCAGCACATCGGCGACGCCGGCGGCGTCGGCGCGACCGATCTGGTGGGCCGGATCGATCTGGATCTCGATGTGCAGGCTGTTGTGGCGCAGCAGCACCGCCGACGGGGCGCCGGGCGCACCGCGATAGCCGGCGAAGGAGGTCGCATCGGCCAGACCGGTCGTGCCACCGGCCACCACCGCCTGCAGGGCGCCGTCGGCGACCCGGTACGCGGTGACTGCCGCATGGCTGCCGGCGGCCAGGGGCGCGACCGCGTCGAGGAACTGCTTGGCCCAGGCGATCACGCGGTCGCCGCGCGCCGGGTCATAGCCGCCCGCCGCGGGCAGATCGCCCATGGCATCGGTGCCATACAGGGCGTCGTACAGGCTGCCCCAGCGGGCATTGGCCGCGTTCAGCGCATAGCGGGCATTCATGACCGGCACCACCAGCTGCGGCCCCGGAATGCGGGCGATCTCGGGATCGACATTGGCGGTCTCGACCTGGAAGTCGGGACCTTCGGGGACCAGATAGCCGATCTCGGTCAGGAAGGCGCGATAGGCGGCGGCGTCATGCGGCTGGCCGCGACGCTCGCGGTGCCAGGCGTCGATGGTGGCCTGCAGCGCTTCGCGACGCGCCAGCAGCGCGCGGTTCTTCGGCCCCAGCGTGTGGACCAGGTCAGAAAAGCCGGCCCAGAACTGCTCAGCGCTCACGCCAGTTTGCGGCAGCGCCTCGGTTTCGATCATCCGGACCAGGGTGTCGGCAACCTGGAGGCCGTGTTTCTCTATGCGAATCGTCATCATGGAATCCTGGTGGAAGCGGTATCGTCGAAGCGGTGCGGCCGGCGGCGTCGAAGCGCGGCGCGATCGGGCGACCACGCGCAAGCGCGTGGCGAAGGCGCAAGGATAGTGCTTGTTTCCATGCGGTAAAAGCAGCCAGTTGTTCAATCAGCTGTGACTTTTTCAGGAAAACCCCCCGATGCCCGGTGCTGAACCCCCGCCACCCGTCCCCGCTGCCACCGCCGGCGCCGCCCCCGTGGCCACCGTCAGGGCCGCGCCGTTCTACCCCACCGAAGCCTTCACCGACCCACAGGCGGCGCTCGAGCGCATCCGCCAGATCCATTCGGCGTCGGTCACCCATCTGCGCGAGGCGCTGCGGCGCTATGCCGATGGCGAGGAGCCGACCGAGCGGGTGCGCGCCTTCTACCCGTTCATCCGTCTGCAGACGAGCACCGCGGCACGCCCCGACTCGCGCCTGGCCTACGGGTTCCTGGCGGGCCCCGGTCATTACGAGACCACGGTGACGCGCCCGGACCTGTTCGGTGACTACTACCGGGAGCAGATGCGCCTGCTGATCGCCAACCACGGCGCGCCGATCGAGATCGGCACCAGCCGCCAGCCGATTCCGGTGCACTTCTCGTTCGCCGAGACCGACCACCTCGAATCGGCCATGGACCCCGCCCGCCAGGCGCGCCTGCGCGACCTGTTCGACCTGCCGGACCTGTCGACGATGGACGACAGCATCGCCAACGGAACCCACGAGCCGGCGCGCGCCGCACCGCTGCCGCTGGCGCTGTTCACCGCACCACGGGTCGACTATTCGCTGCACCGCCTGCGCCATTACACCGGCACCGCGCCGGCGCACTTCCAGAACTTCGTGCTGTTCACCAACTATCAGTTCTACATCGACGAGTTCGTGGCGCTGGGGCGCGCGCTCGCGGGCCAGGGCGGGCCGGACGGCTACAGCGCCTTCATCGAACCGGCCACACCCTCGGGCCGGCTGCCGCAGATGCCGGCCTGGCACCTCGTGCGCCCGGACCGCTCGGGCATCACGATGATCAACATCGGGGTCGGCCCGGCCAATGCCAAGACGATCACCGACCATGTCGCGGTGCTGCGCCCGCACGCCTGGATCATGCTGGGCCACTGCGCCGGCCTGCACAGCTCCCAGCGCCTGGGCGACTATGTGCTGGCGCACGGCTATGTGCGCGAGGACCATGTGCTCGACGAGGACCTGCCGCTGTGGGTGCCGGTGCCGGCGCTGGCCGAGATCCAGCAGGCGCTGGAAGCCGCGGTCGCGGCGATCACCGGGCTGTCCGGTTATGAACTCAAGCGGGTGATGCGCACCGGCACCGTCGCCTCGACCGACAACCGGAACTGGGAACTGCTGCCGGACAACGGACCGATCCGCCGTTTCAGCCAGAGCCGGGCGGTGGCGCTGGACATGGAGAGCGCGACGATCGCCGCCAACGGGTTCCGCTTCCGCGTGCCCTACGGCACCCTGCTGTGTGTCTCGGACAAGCCGTTGCACGGTGAGATCAAGCTGCCCGGAATGGCCGACCGTTTTTATCGCGAACGGGTCGATCAGCACCTGCGCATCGGCATGTGCGCGCTCGAACTGCTGCGCGAGCAGGGCGGCAACCGGCTGCACAGCCGCAAGCTGCGCAGCTTCGCCGAAGTGGCCTTCCAGTGACGGGCGACTGCCGCCGCGCGGTGCAGAATGTCGGACTTTTCGACGCTGGAGACGACCTTGACGATCAAGCTGCATGGAATCGCCGCCTCGCGGGCGGCCCGCCCGCTGTGGATGCTGGAGGAACTCGGGGTTCCCTATGAACGGGTCGCCCAGACCTACCTGAACAGCGCCACCCGCACCCCGGCATTCCTGGCGCTCAACCCGAACGGCCACATTCCGGTGCTCGAAGACGACGGCATCGTGGTCTGGGAGTCGATGGCGACCACGCTGTACCTGGCGCGCCGCTTCGGCGGCCCGCTGGCGCCGGCGACGCTCGCCGAGGAGGCCGAGGTGCTGCGCTGGACCTTCTGGTCGGTGACGGAGTGCGAGAAGGATGCGCTCGCGATCCTGTTCCATCGGGTCGCGATGCCGCCGGACAAGCGCAACCCGGCGCTGGCCGATCAGGCCGAACGCACGCTGGCGCGTCCGTTCGCGGTGCTCGACGCGCACCTGGCCAATCGCCCCTGGATCGCCGGCGACCGGTTCACCGTGGTCGACATCAATGTGGCGTCGGTGCTGGCCTGGGCGCAGTCGGCGTCCGAGCTGATGAAAGCCAATCCGCACCTGGCCGACTGGCTGCAGCGCTGCCTGGCCCGACCGGCCCAGCAGAAGGTCCGGGAGATGGCGCGCGCGGGGCTCTGAACGGGCCGGCGGCACGCCGGGATGTTCGGTCATTACCCGGTGGCCGCGTGCCCGGCGCGACGGGCACAGCATCCGACTGACCGGACTGTTTCCCCTTTTCGGCCGCTTTTCATTTGAGCGCTGCGCCGATCGGTGCCATCCTGTGCCCGATTCCAAGCTCCCAGACGCGGTCCATGCCTGAAACCAACGAAACACCGTCCGAACCGACTCCCCGGGAAGAGCCCGCCCAGCCGCTCGCCACGCTTGCCCCGGAGGTGCCGGTGAGCGGCGAAGCCGCGACGGGCGCCGTGACCGCGGGCGAGGCGGCTGAGGCTGAGGCTGAGGCTGAGGCTGAGGCTGAGGCTGAGGCTGAGGCTGAGGCTGAGGCTGAGGCTGAGGCTGAGACTGAGGCTGAGGCTGAGGCTGAGGCTGAGGCTGAGGCTGAGGCTGAGGCTGAGGCTGAGGGTGAAGGGACTGAGGCGGCGGCTGCGCCTGAGAACGCTGAGGCTGCTGCGTCGGTTGGCGAGTCCGCGGCCCCGGCCCCGGCCCCGGCCCCGGCCCCGGCAGAGCTGTCGCCCAAGGCCTGCGGCCTGCTGCTGGCTGAGCGCTTTCCAGCGCTGTTCGCCGGCGCGCCCAAGCCGCTGAAGCTGCGCATCCAGTCCGACATTCAGCAGCGTGCGCCCGGCGTCTTCACCCGCCAGACGCTGTCGGCGTTCCTGCGGCGCTACACCGGGACCAACGCCTATCTGTCGGTGATGGCGCGAGCCCGCCATCGCTTCGATCTCGACGGCGCACCCGCCGGGGAACTGGCCGAGGAACACCGCACCGGCGCGGCGGCGGAAATCGCCCGGCGCCGCGCCAGCCAGGACGCGCGGCGCACCGCGGAGGAAGCCGTCGATCAGGAACGCCGTGCGGCCGAAGAGGCCAGCGAACGAGCGCGCCGCGCGATCGAGGAAGAAGCCATGAACCGGCGCGCGAGCCTGCTGCGCGACTTTCAGTCGACCACCCTGTCGCCGGCCAATTTCTGCGCGCTCAAGGGCATCGCCGCCACCGATCTCGAGGGCCTGCTCGCCCAGGCGCGCAGCGAGGCCGAGCAGCGCAGCCGGCGCGCACCACCCATGGATCGCAGCGGTCCCCCGTCCGGCCGCCGCGGCCCCGGTGGCGATCGGGGCGGACGCCCGCCCGATCGCTCGGGTCCGTCCGGTCCGCGCCAGGGCCGCCCGTCGGAGGGCGATGCGCGCCCTCCCCGTCGCGACGGTCGTCCGCCCGACCGTGCGGGTGGCGCGCCGAATCGTGAGGGTAGACCGCCGAACCGCGAGGGTCGCCCGCCGAACCGCGACGGTCGCCCGCCAAACCGTGAGGGTAGACCGCCGAACCGCGAGGGCAACCCTGCCCCGGGTGAGGGTCGCCCGCCGAATCGGGAAGGTCGGCCCCCCAGCCGCGAGGGTCGCCCACCCCAGCGAGAGGGCAGTCCTGCCAATCGTGACGGACGTCCGCCCAATCGCGACGGCAGACCGCCCAATCGCGACGGCCGCCCCCCCAATCGCGACGGCCGCCCCCCGCAGAACCAGGGTCCGTCCAGCGGGCGTCAGGCGCAAGCGTCCCCCGACCGGAACGGTCCGCCGACCGGACCGAGCGCACCGTCGCCAGCACAGGCAGGCCCCGGCGACACCGGGCCAGACAAGACGAACAATCCTTCCGACGGCGCGCCGAAGCAAGACTGAGCGCAGACCACCGGGGCCCCCGCGCGCCCCCTCTCTTTCATCGGAGCACCGCATGCCCCATGTCACCACCGACGACGGCGTCAGGCTTTACTACGAAGAGACCGGCAGCGGCACGCCGATCGTCTTCGTGCATGAATTCCTGGGCGAGTACCGCAGCTGGGAGGCGCAGATGCGCCATTTCTCGCGGCGCTACCGCTGCATCGCCTTCAACGCGCGCGGCTACCCGCCCTCGGACGTGCCGGCCGATCCCGCCGCCTACTCGTTCGAGCACCAGCGCGCCGGCATCCTGGCGGTGCTCGACGGCCTGGGCATCGAACAGGCCCACATCGTCGGCCTGTCGATGGGCGCATTCGCCAGCTTCTATTTCGCGATGAAATGGCCGCAACGCGCGCTCTCGATCACGCTGGCCGGCATCGGCTCGGGTTCGATGGCCGCGGTGCGCGAGCAGTTCAAGCGCGAGTCGATGGCGACCGCCGAGCAGTTGCTCGTCGACGGCTGGCAGGCCTCGGCCGAGCGCCGGGCCACCACCGCCACCCGGGTGCAACTGTTGAACAAGAGCCCGCGGGCCTTCGCCGAGTTCGTTGCCCACCTGAGCGAGCACAGTGCGCTGGGGTCGGCGAACACCCTTAAGGGCTACCAGGCGCTGCGCCCCTCGCTGGCCGACTTCGCCAACGAGATGGCGGCCTGCACCGTGCCGGCGCTGATCATCAGCGGCGACGAGGACGAGCCCTGCCTGGATGCGTCGCTGATGCTCAAGCGGGGCATGCCGTCGGCCGGGCTGGTGTTCCTGCCGCAGACCGGTCACGCCTGCAACCTCGAGGAGCCGGACCTGTTCAACGCGGCCTGCGAGCGTTTCTTCCATCAGGTCGAGTCCGGGCAATACCGCCTGCGCGACCCCCGTGCCGCCGGCACGCGAATGCTTTGAACGATCTGCACCGACACAATCCATGAGCGATGAGATGATTTCCATGCTGGCTGACGCGGCTGCCGCGTTCGCCAGACCCGATCCGCGACGCGTGCGCGCACTGCGCGGCAGCGCCGAGGGCTTCGATCGGACGGTGTGGCGCCAGATGGCCGAACTTGGCTGGCTGTCGATCGGTGTGCCCGAGGCCGCGGGCGGACTCGGCCTGAACCTGGCGGCCGCGACGACCGTTGCCACCCGCCTGGGGCACGCCGGTTTTCCCGAACCCTATGTGGCCGCCGCGGTGATGGCGCCGTGGTGCCTGGCGCAGGCCGATACCGGCTCCTGTGGCGCAGCGGTGCTCGCCGAGGTGCTGACCGGCGAATGCGTCGCCGCGCCGGCGTGGCAAAACGACCAGGGCAGCCTCGACCCCGAACAGACCGCGGTGGTGGCGCAGCAAGACGGCGACCACGCGGTGCTCTCCGGCAGTTGCCGCTTCGTCCTGCCCGCCAGCGCCGACGGCTTTCTGGTCGCCGCCCGCGCCCCGGGGGGACTCGCGCTCTACTGGGTGCCCCGCGACCAGCCGGGTCTGGTCATCGACACCGAGCCCTGCGCCGACGGCAGCAGCCAGGCACGACTGCATCTCTCGGCGCTGCGCCTGCCGGCGTCCCACTGCCTGGCCGGCGCGCCGCTGGCCGGACCGCTGCTGCGCGACATGCTCGACCGCGGGACGGTCGCTGCCAGCGCCGAGCTCGTCGGCCTGATGGACCGCGCGCTGGAAATGACGCTGGACTACCTGCGCACCCGCCGCCAGTTCGGCAAGCCGATCGGCAGCTTCCAGGCCCTGCAGCACCGTGCGGTCGACATCTGGATCCAGCGCCAGTTGGCCCGCGCGGCGGTCGATGCCGCGGTGCGCACGCTCGACTCGCCCACCAGCACCGCCGCGGCGCGCCAGCAGGCCGCCAGCAGTGCCAAGTCGCGCGCCTCGCACGCCGCGCTCATGCTGTGCACCCAGGCCGTTCAACTGCATGGCGCGATCGGTTTCACCGATGAATACGACCTGGGCCTGTACCTGAACCGGGCCCTGAACCTGTCGGCCTGGCTGGGCAACGCCGCCGAACACCGTCGGCGCTACGGCGCCCTGGCACACCTGTCCGCAGCGAGCGCGACCTGATGAACGCATCGACCACCCCCCAGTACGGCGTGCCGCAGGCCCAGGACTGGAACGCCCTGTCCGACGACGCCTTCCGCGCCCTGATCCGCGACGACTTCGAAACCCACTACCCGGTCGCCCAGCGATTCGCGCCGCGCCGCCTGCGCTGGTCCGAGAACCACGACTGGTACTTGCGCATGTCGGCCAAGGGCTGGATCGCGCCGGCCTGGCCGGTGGCGTTCGGCGGCATGGGGCTCGCGCCATCGAAGCTGCTGATCTTCTTCGAGGAGCAGGAGCGCTGCGGCATCGCCCGCTTCCAGGACCACGGCGTCCAGATGGTCGGTCCGGTGCTGATGAAGTTCGGCACCGAGGCCCAGCGCGAGCGTTTCCTGCCGCCGATCCTGTCGTGCGAGCACATCTGGTGCCAGGGCTACTCCGAGCCCAATGCCGGCTCCGATCTCGCGAGCCTGAGCACCCGCGCGGTTCGCGACGGCGACGATTTCGTCATCACCGGCCAGAAGATCTGGACCACCCTGGCCCACGACGCGACCCACATGTTCGCCCTGGTCCGCACCGATCCCGATGCCAAGAAACAGGAAGGCATCAGCTTCATGCTGCTGGACATCCATTCGCCCGGCGTGCGGGTGCGTCCGATCCGGGACATCGCCGGCACCGAGGAGTTCTGCGAGGTCTTCCTGGACGGCGTGCGCACCCACCACACCAACCTGGTGGGCGAGCTGAACCGGGGCTGGACGGTGGCCAAGTCGCTGCTCGGATTCGAGCGCATCTTCCTGGGCAGCCCGAAGATGCCGGAATACGGGCTGCTGGTGCTGCGCTCGCTGGCGCGGGCGCGCGGCGTGATCGACGATCCGGTGTTTCGCGACAAGCTCGTCGGGCTGGAACTCGATGTGGCGCACCTGGCCGACAGCTACGGGCAGTACGCCGCCACGGTGGCGCGCGGCGAGAACCTCGGCCCCGATGTGTCGATGCTCAAGATCTGGGCCTCGGAGACCTTCCAGCGGATCGCCGATCTGATCGTCGAGACCGCCGGGCCGTTCGGTGCGCTGGCGGGCGATGTCGACTTCGGCCAGGAGAGCCTGAACCCGCTTGCCACCTTCTACAAGGCGCGGGTGCCGACCATCTACGGCGGCAGCAGCGAGATCCAGCGCAACATCCTGGCGCGTCAGGTGCTGGACCTGCCGGGCTGAGCCTGGCGCCCGGGCAGCTTCGGTCGTGGCTTGCGCGGCGCCCGGCCCGGTCCGGTCACCGCCCGTCCGGGCGGCCCGGGTTCAGGCGCCGATCGCCTTCACCTCGACACCCCAATCCGCCATCTCGCGACGCAGCCGTTGCACGAAGGCCAGCGCGCCCGGCTGATCGCCATGGATGCACAGCGTGTCCGCGCTCACCGGCACCTCGCGACCGTCGACCGAGCGCACCAGTCCCTCGAAGATCATCCGGCGCACCTGCGCCACCGACACCTCGACATCCTCGATCATCGCGCCGGGCCGCGAGCGCGGCGTGAGCGACCCGTCGGCCTGATAGGTGCGGTCGGCGAACACCTCGCTCACCGTGCGCAGGCCGGCCTCCTGCGCGGCGCGGATCAGCTCGCTGCCCGCCAGTCCGTAGAAAGCCATGCCCGGGTCGTAATCGCGCACCGCCGCCACGATCGCCTGCGACAGCCCGGCATCGCGGGCCGCGGTGTTGTAGAGCGCGCCGTGTGCTTTCACATAGGTAAGGCGGGCGCCCTGCGCCTGCGCGAAGCCCGCCAGCGCGCCGATCTGGTAGAGCACCGTGTCATAGGCCTCGTCGCGCGACAGCGCCATCGGCCGGCGTCCGAAGCCCTGCAGGTCGGGCAGCCCGGGGTGGGCACCGATCGCCACCCCGCGCGCCAGCGCCATCCGCACGGTGTGGTGCATGGTGCGCGGGTCGCCGGCGTGGAATCCGCAGGCGATGTTGGCCGAACTGACGTGTGCCAGCACGGCTTCGTCGTTGCCCATCTCGTAGGCGCCGAAACTCTCGCCCATGTCGCAGTTCAGGTCGATGCGCAGCATCAGCGTGGTCCTTTCAGGGAGTCGATCAGGGCGCTCAGGCGCCCGAAGTCACGTTCGCGGGCCAGGTAAAGGCGCTGGGCCTCGTCCAGGTCGATGCGCTCGAATCGCAGTTCCTGACCCGGCACCCTCTGGGCCAGCAGCGGCAGGTCGACGCTGGCCACGCTGGCGATCTTCGGATAACCGCCGGTGGTCTGGCGATCGGCCATCAGCACGATCGGCTGGCCGTCGGGCGGCACCTGGACCGAGCCGAAGGCGACCGCCTCGGAGATCATCTCCAGCGGCGCCCGCAGCGCGAGTCCGGGGCCCTCGAGCCGATAGCCCATCCGGTCCGAGTTCAGGTTGACCCGAAAGACGCTGCCCAGAAACAGGGCCTGTGCCTCGTCGGTGAAGCGCGCCCACTGCTGGCCGGCAATGATCCGGATCGCGCGGTCGACGCGCCCCGGGTGCGGCGGCACGTCGATCCTCGCGTCCGCCAGGGCCGCGAACACCGCGGCGGGCTCGCCCGCCCCCACCGTCAGACGGTCGCCCTTGCGCAGCGCCCGCCCCTCGAACCCGCCGAAACCGGCGCGCAGGTAGGTGCTGCGACTGCCCATGACGAGCGGCACGTCGAAGCCGCCGTGCACCGCCAGGTAGGCACGACAGCCAAAGGCGCGCCGGCCGAAGTCGAGCCGGCTGCCGGCTGCCAGCAGCACCGGCCGCTCCATCGGCACCGCCTGCTCGCCGACCCGCGGCGACAGGTCCGCGCCGGTGATCGCGATCAGCGCCGGCTCGTGGAACAGCAGGCTCGGCCCCATCAGGGTGATCTCGAGCGTCGCCGGGTCTGCGGGATTGCCCACCAGCCGATTGGCGATGCGGTGCGACCACTCATCCATCACCCCGCTGGTGATGACGCCGAACCGCTGCGAACCCACGCGCGCGAGGTCCTGCAGCGCGCTCAGCGGTCCGGGCTTGAGGACTTCGATGCTCATGGCGCCACCTGCCGGCGGGCGGCCTCGAACTGTTCCCGCGAGATCGGTTCGAACCGGATCCGGTCGCCCGGATGCAGCAGTGTGGGCGGATCGGCGCGCGGGGTGAACAGCGCCAGCGGAGTGCAGCCGATCAGGTTCCAGCCGCCCGGGGTCTCGAGCGTGTAGACGGCGCTCTGTTCGCGGGCGATGGCCACCGTGCCGGCCGGGATGCGCACCCGGGGCGTCGAGCGCCGCGGCATCGCCAGGGCCGGATCGAGCCCGCCCATGTAGGGAAATCCGGGGGCGAAACCGAGCATGTAAACCACATGAGGTGAGGCGGCATGGCGGGCGATGACCTCGTCGGCGCTCATCCCGCAGGTCGCCGCGACCTCGTCCAGATCGGGACCGAACTCGCCGCCATAGCAGACCGGGATCCGGACCTCGCGCGGCGCCCGCTGGGCGCTCGCATAGCCGGCCGCCAGCAGCGACTCGAGGGTGGCGCGCAGACGCTGATGGGGCAAGCGCGGCTCATCGGCGCCGGCAGCCGCATCAGCGACGATGGCCTCGGGCCGATAGTGCACCGCAACGGTGGTGAAGGCTGGAACCACGTCGGTGACGCCCGCGATCGGATGCTCGAGCAGATGGTTGGCCAGCGCGTGAACGGCCTGGTTGATCTGCGGGTCGACCCGCTGGCCGAACTCGACCATCAGGCACCGGTCGCCCAGCGACTCGATCCGCCAGTCCGGACTCGGGGATAAGGACATCGACAACCTCTCGGGAAACACGTTCGGCGCACGGCACCCACACCGACGCAGCAATCACGATTCTGACACGCCATCGGCGGCCCCCGCCGCGACCCCGGGCGCCCCGAAATCCGGACCCTGTCGCGACCCGCGTGCCGGTTCCGGCGGGTCGCCGGCGTGCCGATCGACACCGCCGGGCTGCGGACGCCGGCGGCCCTGTGCTAGCCTCGAAATCAATGCCCTGCGGGGCCGACCCACCGAGAGCGAACCCATGAATCTGCCCGCCGATCCGTCCGCCAACAGGCCCGCCGCCGATTCCGCCGAGGAGCCGCTGCTGGCGGGAATCACCGTGGTCGACTTCACCCGCGTGCTGGCCGGTCCCTACTGCACCCGCCTGCTCGCCGACCTGGGCGCACGCGTGATCAAGATCGAGCGTCCGGGCGAAGGCGACGAGGTCCGTTATGCCGGCCTGCAACTCGACCCTGAGCGCACCGACCAGAGCGCGTACTTCGCGCGAATGAACGCCGGCAAGCAGAGCATCGCGATCGACCTGGCCCAGCCGCAGGGCCGCGAGGTGGCCCTGGACATGGTCCGACGCGCCGATGTGGTGGTCGAGAACTTCTCGCCCGGGGTGATGGCCAAGTACGAACTGGATGCCGCGCGCCTGCGGGCGATGCGCCCGGAACTGGTGTGCTGCTCGATCTCCGGCTTCGGCCAGACCGGCCCGCTGAGCTCGATGCAGGCCTACGCGCACCTGATCAACGCCTTCTCCGGAATGATGGATCTGGAACGGGGCGGCATCGCCGCGCCGCGCGCCTCGAACCTGCAGGCCGCCGATGTGCTGGCCGGCGCACATGCCTTCGGGGCGATATCTGCTGCACTGGTGCGTCGCCTGCGCACCGGTCGCGGCGCCTATCTCGACGTCTCGATGCTCGAATGCCTGGTCTGCGCCGACGACATCAACTTCCCGGCGCTGCTCAATGGCGGCGCCATCGAACGCCAGCCGCGCGTGGGCATGGTGGTGCACCCGATCGGCGATCGGCATGTCGCCATGCAGTCTGGCGGCGCCCCCCACATGTGGACGCGCCTGGTGGCCCTGCTGGGACGTCCGGAACTGCTCACCGACGAGCGCTTCGACACGCCGGGCGGACGCCGCACCAACTGGCTGGCGCTCAAGGAGATCCTGGGCGAGTGGCTCGCGCGCTTCGAAAGCGTCGACAAGGCGGTGGAGACGCTGGCCGGCGCGCGCGTGCCCAGCGTGCCGATGCTCACCCCCGAGGAATTGGTGGCGCATCCGCACATGGCCGCACGTCAGGCCTTCCCCACGCTGCCTCACCCGACGCGCGACGATGTGCGGGTCACCGCACCGCCCTTTCACCTCGATGGGCATGCGCTGCGACCCGCCGGCCCGCCTCCTTATGCCATCGGCGAACACACCGGGTCAGTGCTGGCCGACTTCCTCGGTTACACCCCGGAACGCATCGCCGCCCTGCGCGCCGCGTCGGTCGTGGCCTGAAGATCAGCTGGCATCGAGCCGTCATGATGCAGTGCAATAATGCGCCATGAGCCAAATGCCGAAAGCACCGCCCGCCGCTGACGCACCGTTCCTGCTGGCCGGTGCGCCCAACTTCCGCTCGATTGCCTCGCTGCCGGGCACCGCGGGCGGGCGCCTGCGGCCCGACCGGCTCTTTCGCTCCGATGCGCTGAACCGCCTGAGCGACGCCGACCTGGGCCGCTTCGCCGGCCTGGGCATCGGCGCGGTGCTCGACCTGCGCCGCCCCGACGAACGCGGCTGGGCGCCCAGCCGTCTGCCGAGCGATCCGGCCCCACAGACCTTCGTGTTCGACAGCCCCGAAGAACTCGCCGCGGTGCGCCCGTCGACCTGGCGCAACCAGCTCGACTCGCCGCATTTCGACGCCGCTGCCGCCAGCGCCTGGATGATCGACACCTACACCCGCCTGCCCGATGCGTTTGCGCGCAGCGTGCGCATCGCCGCCGAGCGCCTGGGCGCGGCGCCACCCGGCGACACACCGGCCCAGCCGGTGCTGGTGCACTGCACCGCCGGCAAGGACCGCACCGGCTTCGTGTGCGCGGTGCTGCTGTCGGCCATCGGCGTGTCCTGGGACGACATCCTGGCCGACTACCTCGAGAGCAGCCGGCGCCGTCCGCCTCGCGATCTGGCGCTGTCGCTCCTCGGGCCGGGCACACTCGAATCCTCTGAACGCGCCCTGTCTGCGGTCGAAGTGATCGCCGGCGTGCGCCCGGAATTCCTGGTGGCCGCTTTCGACACCCTGCGCGCCACCCACGGCTCGCTCGACGCCTATCTGAGCAACGCCTGCGGGCTCGACGCGCCGGCCGTCGAGCGGCTGCGCCACCAGTTGCTGGTCTGACCGCAGCGCAGCCGCGTGATCGCCGCGGCCTGGGCCAGATCAACGACCAGTCGAATCAGCCCGCGTTTCCAGGGGCATCGCGCGGCAGCAGATCGGCGCGCCACGTCACCAGGACGGCTGCCACCAGCAGCAACCCCGCCACCAGCATCAGGATGCCGCTGGCGATGAACCCGATCCGTTCCACCAGCGCGCCGGCAATCAGAAGGCCCACCGGCAGCGGATAGATCGCCAGCATCCGCACACCCATGATCCGGCCCCGAAAGCGCGCCTCCGAGGTGCGCAGCAGCAGGATCGACAGGGTCAGCATGCCCAGGCTCTGGCACACACCGGCGCAGGCCAGCAGCACCATCGCGACCGCCGGTCCCGGCGCCAGCACGAAGCCCAGCAGGAACACGTGCCAGGCGATCACGGTGGCCATCATCGTCCAGGCCGGGCGCAGCCGCGCACCCAGCACGCTGATCGCAATCGACCCGATGAGGGCGCCGCCGGCGAAGCTGGCCACCAGCAGGCCCAGGCCCTGCTGGCCGATGTGAAACACATCGCGCGCGACATGGGGCAGCAGACCGATGGTCAGCGGATACGCGGTGAGATTGACGAGCGCCGCGACGGTCATGGCCGCGAGCAGCCGCGGGGTGCGCCAGATGTAGGTCATGCCCTCGCGCAGGTCGGCCAGCGCCGAGGTCCGGTCGGGCACGCGGGTGCCGGCCGGATGAACGACCCGGCCGGAATCCATCTGCCGCGTGAGCAGCGCGCCGGTCAGGTAGAGCACCACCACCAGACCGTAGGTCGGCCCCATGCCCGCCAGCGCCACGAAGCCGCTGCCCGCCAGCGCGCCGCAGATCTTGGCGGTGTCCATGGTGGTGCGCGAGATGCCCATGGCCGCCGTCAGGTGCTCGGGCGGAACCGTGGCGCCGACCATCGCACTGCGCATGCCGATGTCGGTGGGCTTGATCAGTCCCGACAGCGCGGCGACCACCAGCACCAGCGTGGGCGTCAGCAGGCCGGCCAGCGTGAGCGTCAGAATCAGGATCGAAAAGGCGGCATAGCACAGCCGCATCATCGTCAGCACGCGCCGCAGGCCCAGCCGGTCAGCGACGGTGCCCAGCAGCGGCGACAGCAGCGTGCCGATGAACAGCAGCGAGCCGAACACGGTGAGCAGCATCACCGAGCCGCTCTCCACCAGCACATACCAGCCCAGGATCAGCGTCTCCATCTCCATCGCCCAGGCCGTGCAAAGGTCGGCGGGCCACTGGAAGCGAAAACTGCGGGTGCGAAACGGGGCCAGCGTGGCGTTGCTCATGGGCGCAGGGTGCACTGTCCTCGTGCGCCTTGCACCCGAACGCGTTCCGTATCCGGTGATGCGGGCCGCGCGCGTCTGGCTTGCGGCGGCCATCGCCGGTCTGAACAGGCGGGTTCGGAAGTGCCTGTCGGCCGGCGTGTGATGTTTCCGGCATCGTCGAAATTTCACGCGGCACGCCCAGGGGCATCGAATACAATCGCACCGCCAGCGGCAGCAAGGCGACGCGCCTGCCGGCCAATCTTCACCACCCATCAAATGTCGCTATCTGGAGACTTGCCTTGCGCACATTCAAGCTGATTCCGTTGCTCGCCATCGCCGCTTTGCTCTCCGCTTGCGGGGACAGCGACAAGTTCAGGTTCAATCAGGTCGTCACCTTCGGCGACAGCCTCAGCGATGCCGGTGCCTACCGAGTGGGCTCGATCGCGCAACTGGGCGGGGGCAAGTTCACCGTGAACGGCGCGGGCGACAAGGTCTGGACCGAGGCGCTGGCCACCAGCATCGGCGCACCGGCCCAGTGCGCGGCCCAGACCGGATTGCTGCCCAACAACGGGCTGACCGGCGCGGCGGTGACCAACGTCGCGGCGTGCAACAACTACGCCCAGGGCAGCAGCCGGGTGACCGCGGTGGGCGCGGGTCCGAACGGCGTGGCGCTGCAGCAGGCGCCCTATAACCAGGTGAACCTGGGCCTGTTGGCCGACTCGATCCAGAACCAGATGAGCCGCCACGTCACCAAGGTCGGCACCTTCGGCTCGAGCGATCTGGTCACCGTCAACGGCGGCGGCAACGACTTCTTCATGCAGCTGGGCGCGGTGAGCGGAGCCTTCGGCGGCGGGGCAGGTGCGGTCGGTGCGGGCATGATCGCCGGCTGGTCGCAGGCCACCCTGAATACGGTGGCGGGGGGCGGCAACGCCGCCGTGCAGGCCGCCTCGGCCGCGGCGGTGGGGGCCATGGGTCAGGCAGGTGCGGAACTGGCCGGATACATCAAGACCCTGCTGGTGGCGCGTGGCGCCAAGTACATCGTGGTCCGCAATCTGGGCGACCTGAATGTGACCCCGTTCGGGCTGACCTTCGATGCGAACACGCGCGGCCTGTCGACCGCGATGACGACCGCGTTCAACGACCAGTTGCGTCAGGGTCTGACCGGCACCGCGGGCGTGATCTATTTCGACGATTACACCCGCTCCCAGTCGGTCGCGACCAACCCCGCCGCAGCCGGCTACAGCAATGTCACCAACGGCGCCTGCGGACGGGACGCATTCAGTGCACCGGGCGATGTGATCGGCAACTCGATCATCTGCAACGCGGCCACCCTGATCCCCGGCGACACCAGCAAGTACGCGTTCGCCGACTCGGTGCACCCGACCCCGTTTGCACACCAGGACACCGCGAACACGGTGGTCACCCTGATGCGCAACGCCGGCTGGAGTTTCTGAGACTCGACGCGATCACCTGACTCGAGGCGCCTCCCATGACCGGCACCACCCACCGCACCGCGGTGAGCTACATCGACCGCACGCGCGAGTATTACGCGGCACTCGGCTATGACCAGCCCTATGCCTATGCCCATCACACCGAAGCGCCGTTTTCGGCGCTGGGCAAGCCGCTGTCAGAGTGCCGGGTTGCGCTGGTCACCACTGCCAGTCCCTGGCACGACGACCCCGCGCTGCGGCCTCGCCCGTTCGAGCGCAAGGGCGTGTGGGCGGGTGCGAGCGATCCGCCACCCGAGCGGCTCTTCACCGACAACCTGGCCTGGGACAAGGAGAGCACCCACACGCGCGACGTCGAGTCGTTCCTGCCGCTGCGGCGTCTGCAGGCGGCGGCGGCACGGGGACGCATCGGGCGCGTGGGCCCGCGGTTCTATGGCGTGCCCACCGAGTATTCGCAGAAACGCACGCTGAACGAGGACGCGCCGGCGGTGCTGGCGCTGTGCCGCGAAGATGCGGTCGATGTCGCGCTGATCGCCGCGCTCTGACCCGTCTGTCACCAGACCGTGAGTCTGGTCAGCCGGTATCTGGAGAGCCACGGCATCCCGACGGTCGTCGTCGGCTCGGCCCGCGACATCGTCGAGGAGTGCGGCGTCGCCCGCTTCGTCTTCAACGACTTTCCGCTGGGCAATCCCTTCGGCAAGCCGGACGACGCGGCCATGCAGCAAGCCACCGTGGACATGGCGCTGGATCTGCTCGAGACCGCGCGACTGCCGCGCACCACCGTGCAGACGCCGTTCCGGTGGAGCGAGGACGAGGCCTGGCGGGCGGTGTACGCGCGGGTCGACGCGGGCAACCGGGACGCCCTGCGTCAGGAAGGCGAGGCGCGACGCGCCCTGCAGGCAGCCCGATCGGGCGATCGTGAAAAAAGCACCGCGCAAGACTGAGGGGCGGTCTCGGGCCGCTCAGGAGAAGACAAACATGCGTTCATGGGTTCGAGTATTCGGGGCGGTCGGGGGCGTTGCCGCGGTCGCCGCATTCACGCTGGGCGCCTCATCAGAAGCGCCCAAGCCGGCGTCGCCGCCGGGAGCCCCCTTGCCCGCCCAGGGCCTGGTCGAGGACTCGTATGGCGAGTCGAACCGGCCCAAGGGCAGCGAGACGGTTCCCCGTTCGAAGGGCTACTCTCCCTATGCCGGGCGCAACTACCCGACGCGCGTCCTGTTCGGGGACACGCACCACCACACCGCCAACTCGGGCGATGCATTCGCAGGCGGCAACCGCCTCACGCCTGAGCAGGCCTACCGCCTCGCGCGGGGCGAGGAAGTCGTCACGTCCACGGGCATCCCGGCCAAGATGGGCCGTCCGCTCGACTTCCTCGTCGTCACCGATCATGCCGAAGGGCTGGGCCTGATGGCCCAGGTGTACGAAGGCAATCCCGCCTTCACGTCGGACGAGACGGTGGCACGCTGGAGCAAGATGATGAAGGCCGGCGGCAGTGAGGCCTCCAAGGCAGCCGGCGAGATCGTCTCGGCGCAAGCCAACAACCGGATGCCTGCGATCGCCAAGGACCCGAAGGTGGTCGGCCCGGTCATGACCTCGGTGTGGAAGCAATACACCGCCACTGCCGAGAAATACAACGAGCCGGGCCGCTTCACCGCGATGATCGGCTACGAGTGGTCGACCGTGCCTCGCGGCAACAACCTGCACCGGAACATCCTGTTTCGCGACGGCAAGGACAAGGCCGATCAGCTCTTCCCCTTTTCGTCCTGGAACAGCGAGGACCCGGAGAAGCTCTGGGAGTGGATGGCGGGCTACGAACAGAAGACAGGGGGCAAGCTGCTGGCGATCCCGCACAACGCCAACCTCTCCAATGGCCGCATGTTCGAGCTCACCACCTTCACCGGCGGCCCGCTGACACGCGAATACGCGCAGAAGCGCCAGCGCTGGGAGCCCCTTCAGGAAATCATCCAGACCAAGGGCGCGAGCGAGACGAATCCGCTGATTGCGCCGAATGACGAGTTCGCCAACTTCGGCACCGCGGGCTGGGAATACGGCAACCTCACGCTCGAGGGGGGACCGCTCACCAAGTCGATGATGCGCACCGGCTACACGCGCGAAGGCCTCAAGCGCGGCCTGGAACAGCACGACAAGCTCGGGGTCAATCCATTCAAATTCGGTGTCGTGGGCTCGACGGACGTGCACACCTCCTTGTCCTTCGTCGAAGAGGACAACTTCTTCGGCAAGCTGCCGATCCAGGAGCCGAGGCCGGAGCGCTGGGAACACAAGTCCAAGGAAAGTTCCTGGGACCCCACGGTCGCACCGGCACGCACCCGCTACACCTGGCACTACCTGTCGGCCGGCTACGCCGCGGTGTGGGCGACCGAGAACACCCGCGAGGCACTCTGGGACGCCATGATGCGCAAGGAGGTCTACGGCACCTCCGGCACGCGCATGACCGTGCGCTTCTTCGGCGGCTGGGACTACACCGCCGCCGATGCGAAGTCTCGCTATCTGGCCGACGCCGGATACGCCAAAGGCGTCCCGATGGGCGGGGACCTCGCGAAGGCGCCCGCGTCCGGCAAAGCCCCCACGTTCATGGTCGCGGCGCTGAAGGACCCGGTGGGCGCCAATCTCGACCGCATCCAGGTGGTGAAGGCATGGGTCGATGCCTTGGGCGAGGCGCGCGAGAAGGTCTATGACGTGGTCTGGTCGGGCAACCGCAAGCCGGGTGCGAACGGCAAGCTTGCGCCGGTGGGTGACACGGTGAACGTGGCGGCCGCGACATGGACCAACACGATCGGTGCGCCGGAACTCTCGGCCGTTTGGAAGGACCCCGACTTCAAGGCGTCGCAGCGGGCGCTCTACTACGCTCGCGTGATCGAGATCCCGACGCCTCGCTGGACCGCCTATGACCAGCTTCGCTTCGGGATCAAGATGTCCAGAGAGGTCCCGATGAAGCATCAGGAACGCGCCTGGACCTCACCGATCTGGTATTCCCCGTCGTGAGGCGTCACCCGGGGCGGCGCGTCATTGCCGCGCTCGCACTGGCCTGCGCGGCAACCGGGTCGGCGGCGCTGGCCTGCGGCCTGGAAGACCCGACCTCGGCCGCCACACAGCGTGCTGTCCTGGCACTGGCCTACCCCCAGTCACCGCAGGTGGGCACCGCCGTCTGGCAGGCCCAACTCGCCGGCACGCTGCCGCGAGATCCGATCGCGCAGCGCGCAGACCTGGCGCCCGAGGCGCGCGCGATGATGAGGCACCTGCGCGCGAACACCTTGCTGCGCCGGTTCGCGGGGCGGCTGGCTGCGCCTGATACCGCCGCCGCCGATCAGAACCTGGCGGTGGTGCTGCTCGGACCGGCGATGTGGAACCGTTTCGAGACGAAGGATGGCCGGATCAACCCGCTGCTGCACGTCGACGGCCCCGAGCCGGGCGATGTGGTCGTGGTCACCGAACTCGCGGTGGTCGAGGCGATCGCCGTCGGCAGCCTGGGCATCGCGGCCGCCCTGGAGATCGGTGTCCTGCGGTTATACGGCGCGCCCGCCAGCGTCGCGCGTGCGCGTGCCTGGCTCACCGCACGGGGCTGAGGCCACGGGCCTCGCAACACGACGGGCGGCACGGTGCTGAGAACGCTGGCGAAAGAGCCGCTCATCCACTTCCTTCTGCTCGGCGCCGCACTGTTCCTGCTGGACGGTTGGCTCAGGCCGGCGCCGACACCGGCTGCCCGTTCGCAGATCGTCGTGAGCGAGGCGCGGATCCAGAACCTCACCGGCCATTTCATGCGCACCTGGCAAAGGCCACCGACCCGAGACGAGCTCGATGGACTGATCGAGTCCCACATCCGCGAGGAGGTTCTGGTGCGCGAGGCCCTGGCGCTCGGCCTGGACCGGGATGACGCGATCATCCGCCGGCGGCTGCAGCAGAAGGTCGAGTTCGTGTCCGAGGAGGCCGGCGCCTTCGCCGAGCCGACCGAGCCGCAACTCGAGGCCTACCTGAAGGCCCATCCCGACGCATTCCCGGTGCCCGCGCGCGCAACCTTCGTCCAGGTGTACCTCGATCCCAACCGGCGCAAGGGCGCGCTGGACGCCGACGCCGCGCGCCTGCTCGAGACGCTCAACCGCGCCGCGGCGCCTCGCGACCCGGCGGGCGTCGGCGACCGCCTGATGCTGCTCGAGCCGCGCTACGAGAACGTGCCACAGCACGAACTCGCGCGCCAGTTCGGCGACGAATTCGCCGCCGCGCTGTTCAAGCAGCCCCCGGGCCGGTGGGTGGGCCCCCTGGCCTCGGGTTACGGGTTTCACCTCGTGCGCCTGGAGGCCCTCCAGGCCGGTGGCACCGCCGCACTGGCTGACGTGCGCCCGCTCGTCGCGCGCGAGTGGTCGAACGCCAGGCGCGAGGAGGCGGCCCGGGATTTCTATCGAAAGCTTCGCGAAAAATACGCGATCACGGTGCAGACGCCTGCAGGCGCCCGGCCGTGAGGGGGCGATTTCGGTGGCTCCTGGCGCTGCTCGCCCTGCTGGGCGCGCTGCCTTCGGTCGCCCATGAACTCCAGCCTGCCTTCCTGCAGTTGAAGGAGTCCGCCCCGGGCATCTACGAGGTGCTGTGGAAACTGCCCTCCCTCGGAGAGTCCTCCGACGTGCGGATGCCGATCGTGCCGGTGTTTCCCGAGCGCTGCCGGCAGGTGGGCGACGTGCGCGGCGCCCGTGCCGGCACCGCGTGGATCGACACGGCGCGAATCGACTGTGCCGGGGGCCTGGCGGGGCAGACGATGGCGATCGAGGGGCTGGCTGCGTTTGCCACCGATGTGCTGGTGCGAGTGCAGCATGCCGACGGCTTCGTCGAGACGCATGTCATCAAGCCCGTGCAGCCGGCGCTCACCCTGCGCGCCGGCGGGGATGCGCGGCGCGGCTTCGGCGCATACCTGTACCTGGGTGTAGAACACATTTTGCTGGGGGTCGATCACCTGCTCTTCGTGCTCGGCCTGCTGCTCATCGTGCGCCAGCGCTGGGTACTGGTAAAGACCGTCACCGCCTTCACCGTCGCGCACAGCCTCACGCTCGCGGTGGCGACCTTCGGCGTGGCGCAGGTGCCGCCAGGGCCGCTGAATGCGACGATTGCCTTGTCGATCCTCTTTCTCGGGCCCGAGATCGTGCGGCGCTGGCGCAACGAGACGAGTTTCACGATCCGCCATCCCTGGGTGGTGGCGTTCGCCTTCGGTCTGCTGCACGGCTTCGGCTTCGCCAGCGGGCTGGCCGAGCTCGGACTGCCCAAGGGCGAGATCCCGCTCGCGCTGCTGCTGTTCAACGCCGGCGTGGAGATCGGGCAGCTGGCATTCGTGTTCACCGTGATCCTGCTCGAGCGCGCCTGGCGCATCCTGAGCGTCGGCTGGCCACTGCTGCTTCAGCGACTGCCCGGCTACGCGGTGGGCACGCTCGGCGCCTTCTGGACGATCCAGAGAGTGGCCATGCTCCTGCGAGGGGTTGCATGACCCGGATGGGGTCGGCGCTGCGTTGCGCTACGGTTGTCCTGGCGCTTCCAGCGCTCGCGCGGGCTCACGAGGAGGCCGGGCAGGCGGCGGGCTTTCTCGCCGGGTGCCTGCATCCGGTCTCGGGGCTGGACCACCTGCTGGCGATGGTGGCGGTCGGCCTGTGGGGGGCGGTTCTCGGATCGCCGGCCATCTGGCTGTTGCCCGTGGCCTTTCCGCTGGTGATGGCGTTCGGCGCACTGACGGGCCTGCTGGGCTTCCCGCTGCCCGGCGTGGAAATCGGCATCGCGGTGTCGGCGATCGTGCTGGGGCTGATGGTGCTGGGCGAGAGTCGGCCCGCGCCAGGGATCGCAGCGCTGATCGTGGCCTTCTTTGCCGTCTTCCATGGCCACGCGCACGGGCGCGAACTGCCGGAGGGCACCAGCGCACTCCTCTACAGCGTCGGCTTCGTGGTCGCCACCGGATTACTGCACGCGGCGGGCATCCTGCTGGGTGCGGCGTACCGATGGCCGGCTGGCCGGCAAGCGGTGCGTGTCGCGGGCGCGGGCGTGGCGCTGGCGGGGATGGTCTTCCTGTCGCGGGCGATCGCTGCGTGAGCCGAGCCCTCTGCCTGCTGGGCGCCGGACTGGCGGCTGCACCCGCACATGCGCATCTGGTCGAAACGGGCTTCGGCGCGTACTACGACGGACTCGCACACGTCGCGCTCACCCCGGCCGACCTGCTGGTGGTGCTGGGGCTGGCGCTGCTGGCGGGGCAGCGCGGCGCGGGCGCGGCACGCCGGCTGATCTTCATCTTCCCGCTCGCCTGGCTGATCGGCGGCAGCCTCGGTGCCCTGTGGCCGTCGGCTGCCGTGCCCGCGCTTGCCACAACGCTTTCCTTTGCGCTGGCGGGTGCGCTGGTTGCCCTGGACGCGCCCATGCGCCCAACCGCGCTGGGCGTGCTGGCCGCCGCCCTGGGGTTGCTGCATGGCGGGGTCAACGGTGCGACGATGGCACCGGGAGGCGCGAGTGCGCTGGCGCTGGCCGGAGCGGTCACCGCCGTCTTCTGCCTGACGTCGATCCTGTCGGCCGAGGTGACGCGACTGTCGGCAGGCTGGACGCGCACAGCCGTGCGCGTCGCGGGAAGCTGGATCGCGGCGGCCGGCGTGCTGACGGTTGGCTGGCTCGCTCGCTAAACAACGCGCCCCCTCAGCGCATCTGCGTGAACCGCAACGGCGGATCGCCGCTGCCGCCATGGATCAGCAGCCACGGGCCATCGCGCACCAGCCGGCGCGCACCCGCCAGCGCCGCCAGATAGCGCGTCTCCTGATCCATCACCGCCGGCTCGCAGGCACGGCGGGTGGTGACCAGCGGCCCCAGGGCAAGGCGATCGCCCTCGAGCGTCATCGCGCCGTTGAACAGGTTGCAGCCGCCCTGCCCCGAGACCCGTCCGGGCTCACCGAACGCGAGCGTCGACTGCAGTCGGTCGAGCACGCCACGACCGGCGAGGTCTTCGAGCAGCCAGCGCGTTCCCTGCAGTGAGGCGGCGGTGGGCGCGGCCACCGCACCCGACGCCGGCGGATACAGCGACTGGCAGCCCGCAACCATCAATGCGCAGGCGGCCAGCGACAGCGATCGCAGCCATGACTTCATCGCAAACCTCCGCCAGGACATCGTTATTGGCCCACTTACCAGGCCGCCCGATACAGGGCCTCGAACGCCGCCGGATCGAGCTTGCGCGCATTGCTCAGGTTCACACCATCGGCCGCCGCGTCGCCCACCAGCAGCGCCAGCAGGTCGTCGGTGCCGCCCAGGTCACGGATCGAGCGGGCGATCCCGATGTCGGCCCGCAGCGCGATCACCTCGGCGATCGCGGCGCGCGCATTGGCCTCTTCGCCGGCCGACGGCGACGCCACGCCCAGCGCGTGCGCCACCTCGGCGTACTTGGCCGCGCGAACCGGCAGGTTGTATTCCATGATGTGGGGCAGCATCGTCGCCAGCGTCTGGCCGTGCGCCGCGTTGAGCCGCGCCGACAGCGCGTGACCGGTGCCGTGCGCCGCGCCCAGCCCCGACACATTGAAGGCGATCGCCGCCATGCTCGAGGCCAGCATCATCTGCGAGCGCGCCTCGAGATCGGCGCCGTCAGCCACCACCGGGCGCAGGTAACGGGCGACGATGCGGATCGCGCCGAGCGCCACCGCGTCGGAATAGGGAGTGGTGCGCGACGAAGTGAAGGCCTCGATCGCGTGGGTCAGGACGTCGAAGCCGCAGGTGGCGGTCGGGTACTTGGGCAGGCCCAGGGTGAGGCGGGGGTCGAGCACCGAGATCACCGGCACGATGCTGGGGTGCATCACATAGGTCTTGCGGCCCAGTTCGGTGTTGGTGATCACGCAGGCCGAATTGGTTTCCGATCCGGTGCCGGCGGTGGTGGCCACCGCGATCACCGGGACGCCAGGATGGCTGGGCGGGCCCGCCTGCAGTTGCGCGACCGTGCCGCCATTGGGGCCGAGCAGCGCGATCGCCTTGCCGCAATCCATCGACGAGCCGCCACCGATCGCGATCAGCACCGCGTCGCCCAGCGCGCGCAGGCGTTCGGCACCGGCCATCACATTGCGGTCGGTGGGATTGGCCTCGACGCCGTCGAACACGTCGATGGTGATGCCATCGGCTTTCAGCTTCTCGAGCAGGGGCGCGATGGCGCCGCTGGCCATCAGGCCGGCGTCGGTGACGATCAGCGCCGCCGAGCGACGCAGCGACTTCACATGCGTGGCCAGGTTCATCGAGGCGTCGGCGCCGAAGAACATCATCGGCAGGGGGCGGATCTGGAAGGTCTGTGCAGAAAGCATTGTCGGTCTCCTTGAGTGATTGTTCTGATCGGTGTGTGTATTCGTGTCCGGGTGCTCAGGACCGCGGCGACAATCCGTCGGCCAGCGACAGGCGATAGGCGCGCCACCCCGGCACCAGGCTGGCGAGCAATCCGGCCACCAGCACCGCCGCCAGCAAGGCCCACTGCGCCGGCGTCGGCGCCGACAGCGTGAGCCCGATGCCGAATCTTGCCTGCATCCACGGCCCGGCGGTGACGATCAGCAGCGCGCTGGCCGCCACCCCCAGCGCCGCACCGGCCAGGGTGACCAGCGCCCCCTCGGCCGCGAGCATCAGCAGGATGTGGCGGGGCGCCGCGCCGACCGCGCGCAGCACCGCCAGCTCACGCCGCCGCTCGTTCAGTCCGGCCAGCACCACCGCCACCAGTCCGGCGAGGCTGACAACCGCCACCATCGCCGAGATCAGCAGCAGCGCCTGCTCGCCCACGCCCACCACCGACCACAGTTCGTCCAGCGCCACCCCCGGCAGCACCGCCATCAGCGGCTCGCCGGCGAAATCGCCGACCGCGCGCTGAACCGAGAACACCGCCGCCCGGCTCTTCAGGCCGACGAGCGCCGCAGTCACCTGGCGTGGGGTCAGGTCGGCCTGGCGCGCCTGCTCGGCGGTGGTCCGGCGGCCCGGCACCGGCATGCCCGCCACCCAGTCCAGATGAATCGCCTGCATGGCCTGCAGGCTGATGTGCACGGTGCGATCGACCGGCGTGCCGGTGCGCGCCAGGATGCCGGTGACGGTGAACGGCTGGTCGGCATGATCGGCGCCCGCAATCACGCCGCTGCCGTGGCTGAGCGCGATCGACTGCCCGACCCGATAGCCCAGCGCCCGGGCGATTTCAGCCCCGATCACCGCGTGATGCAGCGTGTCGAGCGTGCCCTCGAAGGCGCGTCCGTCGGCCAGCGCCAGCGCCTGCCGCGCGCCGTACCGGAAGCGGGTGAAATAGTCGGTGGTGGTGGCCAGCACCGGGAATCCGCGGTGCGTGTCACCCAGGGCCAGCGGCACGATCCAGGCCACCGCCCGGTGCTTCTCGAGCTCGCGCAGGCTGTCCAGGCGGATGCTGCCGGTGGCACCCCCGATCCGAAAGACCGCATTGAGCATCAGGGGCAGCGCGCCGCCGCGGGCACCCACCACCAGATCGGTGCCGCTGACCGACTGGGCGAAGCTGTCGCGAACATCGGTGCGCAGCCGCTCGATGCCGATCAGCAGGAAGGTCGACAGCGCCACCGAGACCACCACCAGCGACAGCGTCAGGCGCCGGTTCCAGGCACTGGCCCAGGCGATCGCCAGGATTGCCCTCATGCCGACTCGCCCGCGGCGGCCGGATCGACCGCCCGATTGATGTCGGCCAGCGCCAGGCGCTCATCGAAGCGCGCCGCCAGGCGATCGTCGTGACTGACGAAGACGAGGGTACTGCCGCCCGCCGTGCACTGCGCCAGCAACAGGTCCATGAACGCGTCGCGCCGCGAGGCATCGAGCGCCGAGGTCGGCTCGTCGGCGATCACCACTTCGGGGCGGCCGATGAGCGCGCGCGCGGCCGCCACCCGCTGCTGCTGCCCGACCGACAGCTGCGCGGCCGGCCGGTCCCAAAGGGTCTCGCCCAGACCGACCCGCTGCAGCAGGCGCCCGGCACCCGCCCGCGCGGTACCCGACGCTGCCGCCTCGCGCTCACGGCGCAGCGCCGAGAACCGACAGGGCAGCAGCACGTTGTCGAGCACGCTCAGGTAAGGCAGCAGGTTGAACTGCTGAAAAAGGTAGCCGACATGGTCGGCCCGAAAGCCATCGCGGCGCGCGCCCGGCAGCGACGACCAGGCGGTGCCCATCAGGCTCACCCGCCCCGATCCGGGCAGCAGCACGCCGGCCAGCAGCCCGAGCAGCGTGCTCTTGCCGGTGCCGCTGGCGCCGTGCAAAAACAGCGTGCGTCCGGCGCCCAGGTGCAGCGACTCGATGTCCAGGCAGTCGCTCGACGCGCCCGGCCATCGGTAGTGCAGATCGGCGATCTCGATCATCGGCGCGGGCTCAGGGCGACAGCACGATGCGCTGCGCGGGCCGCTTCAGGTCCCGGCGAAACTGCCCGCGGGCAGTGGCCACCTGCACCTCCACACGGTGCAGATGCCGAAAGCCGAACAGGCCGACATCCAGGTGGCCGGCGCGCGCCGTGTCGGCGCAGCGGAACGTGTACACGCCCTCGAGGTCGGCATGCCCGGTATCGCCCGCCGAGGCGACAGACCGTCCGAGCTTGAGCACCGCCGACTCCAGCGTGACCCCGGCCAGCTGGCAGCCAGCGGCCGGGTCGATTCGCCACATCGTCTCGCCAGCCCGCAGACGGGCGACGAGCGACTGGACCTGCGCCCGCTCGGCATCGGTGCGCGGCGCCCGCTCGAAGCCCAGCAGGTTGTCCAACGGCGTGCTGAACTGCAGCGTGATCTCGCCGGGATCGACCGCAATGTCGAGGCGCGCGACCCCGTGCTGGTGAGCCCGACCGGCGGCCTGCGCGGACGGAGTCAGCACCGCGCACATCAGCAGCGCCCCGAGCACCAGGCGCCAACGCGCGCCGGGAGCCCCGCACTCAGGGCCGCTTGGGCGCAACATAACGTTCCACCTGCGCGCCCTGGATCTGGTAGCCGCTCACCCCCATCGCCGAGTCCAGGCGCTGCGCCTTGAGCACTCCGGTGACCCAGACCGCGTCCATCGCCCGCAATCCCTTCGGTGCACGGGCACCGGAAACATGCACGATCTGGTTGGCCGGCGGCGGCGGCGAATGAATGCAGGCGCCGAAATAGGGCACGACCAGGAACTCCTGCAACTCCCCCTTGACCTCCTCCAGGGGCACCACATAGCCGGGCAGGCGAACGGTCGCGCCATCCATGCGCGGGTTCACCGGCGCCTTGTCCCAGACCTCGCGAAGCTCGAGCATCATTTCCTGCACGCGCGGATCGCTGTCGGGCAGCGCGTTGAGCCGCGCGTCGCGAAACCGCTTCATCGGGTCCCAGCCGGGCGGCACGAGGTCGTCCCAGAGCGTCTCGCGGATCGACGTCTGCGCGGACGGCGCCGTCTGTGCGTTCGCAGGACCACCGGCCTGCAGCAGGACCTGACCGGCCAGGCTCGCGGCGGTGATGAAGGAACGAGTGTTCATGCGGATCTTCCCGTGAAGGACCGGCGAGGCGAACCGGCCGGGCGGATCATGCCGTTCGCGAGTTAACCACGGCAGGATGACCGCATAATGACATCAACCGCGACTTCTGCGCTTTCGAAACCCCCGGCAGACCAACCGGTGATCGGCGGCGCGATGCACCGCCCTTGTCAGGCGCGGATGCCGCCGAGTCGTGATGTCCGACCCGGCCGGCGCGGTGCCGGTCCTGCCCACTCCTGTGTCCCAACCATGTCGTCCAAACCTCTTCTGATCGGCGTCTCGGCACGCCTCTACACGCCCGGCACCGCCGGCATCGCCGCCCACGGTGTCTGGAGCAAGAACGTGCACTACCTCGAGCAGTCGGTGGGGCACTGGGTCCTGTCCGGCGGCGCGGTGGCGCTGATGGTTCCGGCAATCACCCGCGACAGCATCGTCACCCGCAGCGAATTGAATCTGCACGACTACGCGGCGGCGCTCGACGGACTGGTGCTGCAGGGCGGCGTCGACGTCGCACCGCAGAGCTACGGCGAAACCGCCCAGCACCCGGATTGGGCGGGCGACCAGGCGCGTGACCGCTACGAGATCGAACTGGTCGAGGCCTTCGTGAAGGCCGGCAAGCCGGTGTTCGGCATCTGCCGCGGCCTGCAGCTGCTCAATGTGATGTTCGGCGGGACCCTGATCCAGGACATCCCCACCCACCGGCCGCACGCGCGCGCGCACCGCGACCCGGTCGGCTACGAGCGCCATGTCCACCCGGTCTCACTGGTCGCCGGCACGCGGCTGTCGGCCCTGTACGGCGGCATCGCCGGGGGCGCCGTCAACAGCATCCATCACCAGGCCATCCGCGATCTGGCGCCCGACTTCGAGGTCGAGGCCCATTGCCCGGACGACGGCACCATCGAGGCGGTGCGCTGGCGTGGCCCCAGCTTCGTGGCCGGGGTGCAGTGGCACCCCGAGTTTCATGACCCGCAAGACCCGGCCCTGATCGACGACCGGCCGCTGCTCAATGACTTCCTCGCGGCGGCACGGGCCGCGGCGACCTGATCAGGCAACCCGGCCCGCTCGCTGACCGGACCGACCGGTCGGCCGTCCCCGTCAGGCCAGCGCCGGCACGCCTCGCTGGCCGCGCACCAACCGACCCGGCAGCGCCCCGGTGGGCTCGCCGTTGCGGTAAGTGACCTGGCCCGAGACGATGGTGGCGACATAGCCGTCGGCCAGCTGGCGCATCCGGCGACCGCCGGCCGGCAGGTCATGCACCACCGTCGGCACATGCACTTTCAGCCGGTCGAAATCGATGAGATTGAGGTCGGCCTTCAGGCCCACCGCCAGGCGGCCCCGGTCATTGAGGCCGGCCAGTGCCGCGGGTTCGCTGGTCAGCGCCGCGATGGCCTGCGGCAGCGCGATCCGCTGCGACGCTTCGGCATCGCGCGCCCAGCGGGCGAGGAAATACGTCGGGAAGCTGGCGTCGCAGATCATCCCGTAGTGCGCCCCGCCGTCGGCCAGACCGACCACCGCCTGCGGGTGGCCAAGCATCTCGCGCACCGCGTCCAGGTTGCCGTCACGGTAATTGGCGCCCGGCTGATAGAAGATGGCGCGGCCTTCGTCGGCCAGCAGCATGTCGTAGGCGAATTCCTCGACCGACAGCCCGGCGGCCTTGGCGCGCTTGTCGATGCGGTCGGTCAGCGACGGCTCGTAATCGGCTTCCTGACCCCAGGAATACGAGAACTGGAAGGCCTTCACCGTCTTCAGGTTGACCGGATTGGTGTCCTCGGCCTGCTCCCAGAGCAGTTGGGCGCGCAGCGCCGGATCCTTCATCCGCGCGACGCGCTCGGCCAGCGGCAGGTGCGCGATCGCCTTGTAGCTCGGGTGGTAGGCGAACGGGTGGAAGCTCAGCTCCAGTCCGTAGAACATGCCCACCGGACGCGGCGCGACCTGGGCGCGCATCTGCAGTCCGTCGTCGGCCGCCGCGCTGAGCGCGGCCAGCGAGCGACGCCAGGCCTGATCGTCACCGGTGGGCATCTGGATGAGCGAATACGACAGCGGACGCCCGCTGCGCTCGGCCAGCCGGCGCATCAGGGCGAACTCCGACACCGCGTCGCCCATCGGCGCGGGAATGATCTGGAACACGCCGCTGCCGGCGTCCTTCAGGCCCTCGGCCAGCGCGCACAGTTCGTCCTCTTCCGAGAACAGGCTGGGCGCGAGTTCACCCGCCTTGGTCCGGTGCAGCAGGTTTCGCGACGTGGTGACGCCCAGCGCCCCGGCGCGGATCGCCTCGGTGGTCAGCTGGCGCATCTGCGCGAGGTCCTCGGCGGTGGGCGGCTCCTGTTCGCCGGCCCGCTGGCCCATCACATAGACCCGCAGCGCCGAGTGCGGCAGTTGCGCGGCCACGTCGATGTCGAACTCGCGGGCCGCGAGCGCATCAAGATATTCGGGAAAGGTTTCCCAGTTCCAGGGCAGACCCTCGGTCATCACCACTTCGGGCACGTCCTCGACGCCCTCCATGACCTTGACCAGGATCCCGCGCTCGGCCGGCCGGCAGGGGGCGAATCCGACGCCGCAGTTGCCCATCACCACCGAGGTCACGCCGTGCCCCGAGGAGGGCGCCAGGCGGTTCTCCCAGGTCGTCTGACCGTCGTAATGGGTGTGGACATCGACGAAGCCGGGCGTCACCACCAGGCCGCGCGCGTCGATTTCCTCGCCGGCGGTGCCGGTCACGGTACCGATGGCCGCGATCACGCCATCGCGGATCCCGACGTCAGCCTGACGCGGCGCGCCGCCCAGCCCGTCGTGAACCGTGCCGCCGCGAATGATGAGGTCATAGTCAGCCATGTCGTTCTCCTTGATCGGCCGCAGCCGTTTCGATGTGCGATCTTGACCGCTCCGGGGCGATCCGCCCGGATTGGCGGATCCATTTCCGGAATCCTGTGCAGGGGCCCCGCCCGATCGATCCCGAGCATCGCACCGGACGCCTCTGGCAACGTGCGTTTTCTCACACTTTGATGCGTCGATCGGTCCCACAATCCCCCCTTAGCAAGTCAACTGATTTTGAGGGCAAACCCGTCGAAAGGCGGGGACGCAAAGCCTCCGGTCTAACGCGCGAAAGCGCCATGACAGCGGGGTTGCCAGTGTGTTCGAGCGGTCATGGATGACGCTTGTCTGCGCGATCGCGCAGCACATTGACCGTGCGTGGCCCTCCGCCCCATCGGAGATCGCTCGCCATGCACGAAACGCCGCCCCCCCTCGCACAATCCCGTCTGACTCGTCTGCTGGCTCTGGCGATCGCGGCGCTGATCGCCGCCTGCGGTGGCACCGAGCAGACCGACGGCACCGCGCTCCCCGAGGCGGCGCCCCTGGCCAGCGGCGCGACGACCATCGAGCTGAGCCTGCCCGAGTTGCCCGAAGCGGCGGCGATGCAGATCGTGACGCCCTTGTTTCATGCGGCACCCGGGCTGCTCCCCGAGCCCGACGATGCCGACCGCGTGAACGGCAGCGCGTCGGGCAATCAGCCGCCGCGGATGCACCAGTTGCCCGGCGAATCGCGATTCCTGCCCACCAGCCAGCTGACCGCGCAGGAAATCCAGGACCCGCAGCAGGCGCTGATCGAGCGCAAGGCCCTGCAGGACGGCACTCGGGACTCCGCCAAGCTCACGCCGATGGCGGGAGGCAGCGCCATCGCCACCTATTCACCCGCCCAGATCCGCGCGGCGTACCGGCTGCCCGCGCTGCCCGCCGCCGGGGCCACGCCGACCGCCACGCAGGCCGCCCAGCTCGGCGCCGGCCAGACGATCTACATCGTCAACGCCCACAACAACCCGAACGTCGTCGCCGAACTGGCCGCGTTCAACCAGAAATTCGGCCTGCCGACCTGCACCACTCGAGCCATCGCCACCACCGCCCCCCTGCCGTTGGCGCGCGCCGCGACCAATGGCTGCGATTTCTCGGTGGTCTACAGCACACCCGCTGGCGGCATGACCACCACCGTGCCCACCTACAACGCCGGCTGGGCCACGGAAACCGCACTCGATGTGCAATGGGCGCACGCCACCGCCCCCCTGGCGCGCATCGTGCTGATCCAGGCCGGCGACGCCTCGGTCAACAGCCTGGTGGGCGCGATCAAGCTGGCCAATGCAATGGGCCCCGGCGTCGTGTCGATGAGCTTCGGCGCGCTCGAGGGCAACTGGACCGCCGCGGTCGACTCGGCATTCGCCGCACCGAACATGACCTATCTGGCCGCCACCGGCGATTCGGGCGCCGCGGTTGCCTGGCCCTCGGTCTCGCCCAAGGTGATCGCGGTGGGCGGAACCACCCTCACCTATTCCGGTTCGGGCAACCGATCGGAAGTGGTCTGGTCCGGCACGGGCGGCGGCATCAGCGCCTACACCCCGACCCCGTCCTATCAGACCAGCAGCGTCCCGGGCCTGGGCACCGTGGCACGGCGCGCGGTGGCCGATGTGGCCTTCAACGCAGACCCGGCTTCCGGCCAGTATGTGGCGGTGATCAACCCCGGCTCCACCACGGTCAACTGGATGAGCGTGGGCGGCACGAGCCTGTCGACCCCGCAATGGGCGGGTTTGATCGCCATGGCCAACGCGGTGCGGGCCACCGTGGGCAAGACCGCGCTGGGCGCGGCCCATTCCGCCCTGTACGGGCAGATCTCGACGGTGCCCGGCACCTATGCCAGCGCCTTCTCCGACATCACCCAGGCCGCCAACGGCACCTGCCTGCTGTGCACCGCCCGAGCGGGCTATGACGTGCCCACCGGCCTGGGTACGCCCCATGTCACCGGCCTGCTGACCGCCCTGTCGGGGACCAGCGCCACCAGCGCCCCGGTGGTGACCGCCGCTGCGATCAGCGGCCGGGTCGGCACTGCGCTGTCGTTCACCGTCTCGGTCGCCGCCCCCAACCCGGTCACCTTCACCCTGACTGGCGCGCCGGCAGGCCTGGGGATCGCCGGCACCGGCATCGTGACCTGGGCGACGCCGCTGGCGGGCACCTATTCCCTGGGCGTCACCGCGCGCGACACCGTGACCGGGCTCACCGGCCAGGGTACCTACACCGTCACGATCGCGCCGCAGGCGGCACCGGTGGTGAGCGCGGGTGCGATCAGCGGCGTGACCGGTACCGCGCTGTCGTTCCGCCCCACGGTGACCGCATCCAACCCGGTCACCTACACCCTCTCGGGCTCGCCCACCGGCATGGTGATCAGCACCGCCGGCGTAGTGAGCTGGCCGGCGCCGGTGGCCGGCACCTATCGGGTCACCGTCGCCGCGCGGGACACCCGCACCGGACTGACCGGCCAGGGCGTCTACACGGTCGCCATCTCGGCGCCGCTGCCCCCCACGGTCACCGCCGCGACGGTGAACGGACGGCCCGGCACCGCACTGTCGTTCACCGTCTCGACCACCGCGCCCAATCCCGTCACCTACACGCTGTCCGGCGCGCCGGCCGGCATGGCGATCAGCGCCGCAGGCGTGGTGAGCTGGGCATCACCGGTGGTGGGCAATTACGCGGTGACGGTCACCGCGCGCGACACCCGCACCGGCCTGACCGGTAAGGGGCTCATGACGGTGAAGATCGCGGTGGCGGGCCCGGTGATCAGCGCACCGGCCATGACCGGCATCGCCGGCCAGCCGCTGACCGGCTACATCACCATCACCGGCTCGACCTCGATCTATGTCTCGATCTCGGGCCTGCCGCTGGGCGTGTCGCTGTCGGTCAGCGGCAACGCCATCCGCGCCTATTGGGCCAGCCCGGTAATGGGCAGCTACAGCGTGCGGGTGACCGCGGTGGACTCCGCGGGACTCAGTGCACAGACAACGGTGCCGATCACGATCAGGGCGCGGTGACCGCGGCCGATGGGCCGGCGTCGAACACATAGGGCGCGAGCGACGCCTGGGCGGCACGGCGCAGCTCGTGCCACTTCTGCGGGCCACCGTAGTAGGCGAGGCTGCCCGGCTCGGCACCGCCCTCGCCGTTGTAATACGACAGGCAGTCGCGCAGCGGGCGGGTGCGCAGATCGGCCTCCCGGCAGTGCGCGGCATAGTCGCGCTCGGGATCGGCCCGAATGTCGACGACACGGGCCCCGCGCTCGCGCATGGTGCTCAGCATCCACACCACATAGTCGGTGTGCGCCTCGACCCCCAGCGTGAAATTGAACTGCCCGCCCCCGCCCTGCGGCCCGGACATGATGAACAGGTTCGGAAAACCATGGCTGTGAAGCCCCAGGAAGGTCTGCACCCCCTGGGTCTGCCACTTCTCGCGCAGCGTCACGCCGCCGCGCCCGGTGATCATGTTGAAGGTCGAGGTCGCCATCCACTGGAAACCGGTCGCGTAGATCAGGCAATCCAGCGGGTATTCCACCCCTTCATGCACCACGCCGCGCGCATTGATCCGGGTGACGCCCAACGGCGCGGTGTCGACCAGCGTCACCTGCGGCAGGTTGAACGAGGGCAGGAACTCGTCGTGGAAGGTCGGCCGCTTGCAGCCGTAGGGGTAGTACGGCTTGAGCGCCGCGGCGGTTTTCGGGTCGTGCACGATCGCGTCCACCCGCGCCCGGATCTGCTCCATGATCCGGAAGTTGGTGTCGAGCTGCTTCTGGATCATTTCCTCGGGCGAGAGCGCCCGCTCGTGGACCTTGCGCTCCTTGAAGTCGGTGACCTTGCCCGACAGGTAGTCGTCGTTGCCCTGCAGCGCGGTTCGCCCCGACGAGATCATCGCCAGCCGCTGGCGCCGGGCCAGCGCCCAGCCCGGCTCATTCGACCAGGCCTCGATCTCTTGGGGCGTGGTGGCGCGCTGATCGCGCACATCGATGGTCGACGGGGTGCGCTGGAACACATACAGCGCGTCCACCACCTTGGCGATCTCCGGGATCACCTGCACCGCGGTGGCGCCGGTGCCGATGATGCCCACCCGCTTGCCCTTCAGGTCGACGGTGTAGTCCCAGCGCGAGGTGTGGAAGGAATCGCCCGCGAAGGTTTCCATTCCCTCGATGCGCGCCAGCTTGGGCGTGGTCAGGATGCCGTTGGCCAGCACCACCTGGCGCGCACGCATGCGGTCGCCGCGGTCGGTGATCACCGTCCAGCGGCCGGCGTCCTCGTCCCAGTTCGTCTGCTCGACGGTGGTGTGGAACAGGCAATGGTCGTAGAAGCCGAACCGCTGCGCGACGCTCTGGCAGTAATCGAGGATCTCGAAGCCGGAGGCGAACTTCATCGTCGGGAAATAGCCCATCTCCTCGAGCAGCGGCAGGTAGCTGTAAGCCTCGACATCGCAGGCGATGCCCGGATAGCGGTTCCAGTACCAGGTGCCGCCGACATCGCCGCCCTTCTCGCAGAACCGGACGTCCTGAAAGCCGGCGGCGCGCAGCTTGTACCAGAGCAGCAGACCGGCGAAGCCCGCGCCGATCACCAGGATCTCGCAGTCGTCGGTGAGCGCCTCGCGCTCGACCGGCGGCGCCGAATAGACGTCCTGCAGATAGCGGGCGAACTCGCCCTCCATCGGGATGTAGTCGGCCGCGCCGCGCCGCGCCTCCTTGAACTCGCGATACCGGGCCTGCTCCTGGGCGTTGAACACCGCACCCGCCGGGGCGTCGGGCAGCACCTTGAGCGCCGCATCGGCGATCGGCGAATAGCCCTTGCCCGCGATCCGGTCGCTCGCCTTGGCGGCGCGCGTGCTGAACAGCTTCAGGCCGGTGGCCTGATCGATGCGGATGGAAGGCGTCATGTCAGGGACCTCGGGTGATCGGATGAAGGTGTTGCCAGCGGGTCGCAGCCTGCCTGGAAATATCTTAGGGGATCTGCCTGGCAATCCGGCAACGGACGTTCCGCTAACCGGCCGCTCGGCTGGCGGTGAACCGGATGCCCGACGGTGCTGCGCCCACTGCGCCTGCGCCCGATCCGGGCACCGGGGACGCCCTCGCGACGGGGTATTCTCGATGTCCGCGCCGGCCGGCTGGCATCGGGGCCGCATGATTGCTCGCCGCCTCACCGCACCGCGGCTGTCGGTTCATGATCGGGAAGAACATGGTGATGCCTGAGAACAAGCTGCCCTATGCCGGCATCCGGGTGGTCGAGTTCACCCACATGGTGATGGGGCCGACCTGCGGCATGGTGCTGGGCGACCTGGGCGCCGAGGTCATCAAGGTGGAGGCCGTCGGGCATGGCCGCCACGGCGACGCCACCCGCCACCTGCTCGGTTCGGGCGCCGGCTTCTTTCCGCAGTTCAACCGCAACAAGAAAAGCCTCGCCCTGGACCTGCAGACCGCGGCCGGCAAAGAGGCGGTGCTGCGTCTGATCGCCACCGCCGACATCGTGAGCGAGAACTTCAAGCCAGGCACGATGGAGAAACTCGGGCTCGACTACCCGACCCTGAGGACCCTGAATCCGCGGCTGATCTACGTCAGCCACAAGGGCTTCCTGCCGGGCCCCTACGAGCACCGCACCGCGCTCGACGAAGTGGTGCAGATGATGGGCGGACTGGCCTACATGACCGGGCGCCCGGGCGATCCGCTGCGCGCCGGGTCCAGCGTCAACGACATCATGGGCGGACTGTTCGGCGCCATGGGTGCGATGGCGGCGCTGACCGCCCGGGACAAGACCGGCCTGGGGCAGGAAGTGCAAAGCGCCCTGTTCGAGAACAATGTGTTCCTGGTGGCCCAGCACATGATGCAGTTCGCGGTCACCGGCAAACCGGCGGCGCCCATGCCGGCCCGGCTGTCGGCCTGGGGTGTCTACGACGTCTTCAGCGTGAAGGACGGCGAGCAGATCTTCCTCGCGGTGGTGACCGACACCGCCTGGCGGGTCTTCTGCGAGGCATTCGGCTTTCACGACCTGCTGGCCGACATCCGGATTGCCACCAACAACGATCGGGTGCGATCGCGCGAGTGGCTGATGCCGATCCTGCGCGAACGCCTGGCCTCGCACCGCGCCAGCGAACTGGCCGCGATCTTCGAGCGGCACGCCCTGCCCTTTGCCCCCATCACCCGACCGCAGGACCTGCTGGACGATCCACACCTGAAAGCGACCGGAGGGCTGGCCCCGATCACCTTGCCCGACGGGCGCCAGGCCCACACCGTGCTGCTGCCGCTCACCCTGGACGGCGAGCGCCCCGGCGTGCGGCTGTCGCCCCCGAAACTGGGGGAGCACAACCTGGAAATTCTCGCGACGCTGGGCTATGGCGAGGAGGAAATCCGCGCGCTGTGGGCGCAGTCGCCTCCCGCGAGCACCTGAATCCTTCGGGCGTCGCCGGGCGCATCGGCGCATCCGCATCCGCCGGGGGGCGGGTCGCTCACCCGAGATTTTTCGGACCGCCGCGGCCACGCCACCGTTCGAGCCGGTGATAGCCTGCTCCTTGTAGGGTCAATTGCGTGATCCGACTCCCGGCTCGCACGAGCCGGGTCGCTTGCCACGGAAGGAAGTCCGATGGAGTCGAGCGTCATCCTGCACGGTCTGGTGGCGGGCTGCCTGTATGCGCTGGCCGGCATCAGCCTGAACATCCTGTACCGGCCGACCAACACCTTCAATTTCGCGCAGGGTGACCTGATCATGATCGGCGCGATGGTGTGTGCCGCGCTGCTCGGCACCACCACCCTGTCCTGGTATCTGTGCGCAGCGCTGTCGGTCATGCTCACCGCCGGTATCGCCTACCTGACCTACTTCGTGGCGATCGCGCCGATGGTCAAGCGCAAGCACGGCGTGGGCTGGATCATCAGCACATTGTCGGTTTCACTGATTCTTCAGGATCTCGCCGGCAAGCTGTTCGGCCCTGATCCCCGACCGGTAAGCCCGCCACCGCCCATCACCACCGAGTTCCACGCGGTCGGACCGCTGGAGATCAGCGGTTATCAGGTGATGGTGGTGCTGTTCACCGTCGTCATGGTCGCGGCGACCGGCTACTTCTACACGCGCCGAACCGGCAAGGCCATCAATGCGGTCGCCGAAGACCGCGA
Organism: uncultured beta proteobacterium; assembly: GCA_903934295.1. Lineage (GTDB taxonomy): Bacteria > Pseudomonadota > Gammaproteobacteria > Burkholderiales > Burkholderiaceae_E > Quisquiliibacterium. The sequence continues at coordinate 29,507 of CAIZNI010000011.1, read as the reverse complement.
GGCCGCACTGCTGCGCGGCATCGATCCGAACCGGCTCTCGTGGCTGTCCTTTGTGGTCGGCGGTGTCGTCACCGGCATCATCGGCATTCTGGCGGCCCCGATGCTGTATGCCTCGGTGGCACTCAGCCCGCTGCTGGTGATCAAGGGCTTCGAGGCGGTCGCGGTCGGCGGGGTTGGCAGCATGCGCGGCGCGGTGCTGGCCGGTTGTCTGCTCGGCATCGTCGAGGCGGTCAGCGGCGCGCTGCTCGCCCCGGGCTACCAGCATGCCGCCACCTTCGTCGTGGTGCTGGGCATCCTGCTGGTCAAGCCCTCCGGCCTGGTCGGCACCACCACGGCGCGAGCGGTCTGAGATGGCGGCTCTGCAATCCCGGCGGGGCAGCCTGCTGCCCATCTGCCTGGCCTTCGTCCTGGTGGCGGGTGCGCTGCCCTTGCTGGTTCAGGGTGAATTCGTGCTCTTCCTGAGCACCCAGATCGCCATCTACTTCCTGGTGGCGCTCGGTCTGAACCTGCTCTGCGGCTATGGCGGCCAGATCTCGTTGGGACACGGCGCACTGTTCGCGATCGGCGCCTACGCAACCGCGATCAGCATGGTGGATTACCAGCTTTCCTTCTGGATCGCCGCACCGATCGCGATTGTCCTGACCGCTGGCGCGGGCGCCCTGATGGCCTTGCCGGCGTTTCGGCTGTCCACCTGGTATTTCGCGCTGATCACACTCGGTTTCGCCAATGTGATCGGTGGCCTGCTCACCGAGTTGCGCGGTCTGACCCACGGGTTTGCGGGCATCGTCGGCGTACCAAAGCCCGCGGTGTTCGGGCACACCCTGATCCAGGCGCAGCTCTACTGGTTCCTGCTGGCGGTCTGTCTGCTGAGCTTTCTGGCGATTCGCAACCTGATCCAGTCCCGCTTCGGAAGGGCGCTGCTCGGGCTGCATGACCACTCGGTGCTGGTGCGCGGCGTGGGCGCCTCGCTGGTGAACCTGAAAATGCAGGCCTTTGTGATCAGCGCCGCGCTGGCCGGGCTGGCCGGCAGTTTCATGGCGGTCCACAAGACGGTGATCACGCCGGATGACTTCCCCACCGATCTGTCGACCTTCTTTCTGCTGGTCATCGTGCTGGGCGGCATGGCGCGGCTGCATGGCGCCCTGGTCGGCACGCTGATCTTTTTCATCGTCCCGGAGGTGCTGTCAGCGCTCCACGACTGGCGCCTGCTGATCTACGGAACCTCGCTGCTGCTGCTGATCCTGTTTGCTCCCTCCGGCGTGGCCGGTGGCATCGAGAACCTGATGCGCAGACGCCGTGCCGCCCGCAGCGAGCCCGTCATCGACGAGCCGCTGGCCAAAGCCACGCTGCAGCCCATCCAGGGCGCGGCGCTCGAGGTATCCGGCGTGTCCAAACGGTTCGGCGGGATCGCGGCACTCACCGACGTCTCGCTGGTGCTCAAGCCGGGCGATGTGCACGCGGTGGTCGGCCCCAACGGCTCGGGCAAGACCACGCTGCTCAACCTCATCAGCGGCTACTACCCGCTCGATGGCGGACACATCACCATCGGTGGCCGGGATGTGATCGGCAAGGAGGCCGGCCACATCGCCCGCATGGGGGTGCGGCGGACCTTCCAGACCCCGAAGCTGATACCCGATCTCGATGTCCTCGAGAATGTGATGCTGGGTGCGTTTTCCGATGAGCACAGCAGCCTGCTGAGCATTGCCTGCGGTCTGCCCGGGGCACGGCGCGAGGCCGCGGCACGCGAGGCGCAGGCCATGCACTACCTGCAGTTCGTGGGGCTGCACCAACGCGCGCACGATCCGGCCGGTGAGGTACCGCACGGCCAGCAGCGCCTGGTCGAGATCGCACGGGCGCTGGTGGGCCGCCCGGGCCTGCTGTTGCTCGACGAGCCGGCTGCGGGCCTGTCACTCGACGAACTCGATGGGTTGGCCAAGCTGGTCCACGAGATCGCCGGACTGGGCACCACCGTGATCATCGTCGAGCATCACCTCGAACTGGTGGCCAATCTCGCCCACAGCGTGACGGTGCTCGACGGTGGGCGAATCCTCGCCAGCGGCACGCCGGAGTCGGTATTCAACAATGAAAACGTGATGGCCGCCTACATGGGCAAACGCGCCCTCGACGGAGCAAAGTCGTGAGCAGCGACGCGCTGGGCAGCGAAGCCCCCCTGCTCGAGGTCCGTGACCTGGTCAGCGGCTACGATCATGTGCGGGTGCTCGAGGGCGTGTCATTCGAAGTCCGCGACCGCCAGATCGTGACCATCCTGGGCAGCAACGGCGCAGGCAAGAGCACGCTGCTCAAGACGCTCTCCGGCCTGCTGGTGGTCGAGTCGGGCAGTATCCAGTTCGGGGGGAAAAGCCTGGTCGGTCGCCCGCCGGGCGAGATTGTCGATGCCGGACTGTGCCATGTGGCGGAGGGTCGCCGGCTGTTTCGCACCCAGAGCGTGATGTCCAACCTGGAACTCGGTCTCTACGGGACGCGGCTGAGCCGGGCGGAAGAAAAACGTCGGCTCGATGAGGTACTCGAGACATTCCCGATGCTGGCCGAACGGCCGAATATCGCCGCCGGTGCGCTTTCCGGCGGGCAGCAGCAGATGCTCGCGATTGCGCAGGCGCTGCTGCGCACACCCCGGCTGCTGATGCTCGATGAGCCCTCGCTCGGCCTGGCGCCGATCGTGGTCGACCAGGTGATGGCGGTCATCCAGAAACTGCGCGACCAGGGGGTTGCGATCGTGCTGGTCGAGCAACTGGTCGAACGCGCGCTGGAAGTGGCCGATATCGCCTATGTCCTGCGCAGCGGCCGCGTCCTGGGCAGCGGTCGGCCCGAGGAACTCCAGGGCAGCGATCTGATCAAGCGCGCCTATCTCGGGGGCTAGCGTCGTGTCGGCGCCGACCCTCTTGTTGTTGAAAACCAGACTGAGGAGACCATCATGAAAAAATCCCTGCCCCTGCCCTTCGGCATCGAGTCCGACGGCAGTCTCGAGCGACGCGGGTTCCTACTGTCGGCCGGTCAGCTTGGCGCGGGCATGATGGGGATGGGCGCCGCGCCGCTGCTGATGGCGCAGCAGCAAAACTTCACGGTGGGTTGGGTTCGTCCAAGCACCGGGCGGCTGGCCTCGAGCTTTGCGCCGCTGTATGTGGGCGGTCTCATCGCGATCGAGGAGATCAATGCGGCCGGCGGCATCCTGGGGCGTCCGATCGTGCGCAAGGAGGAGGACGACGAGGCCTCCCCCGCCCGGCAACCCACGGTGATGAAGAAGATCTCCGATGCGGGCGTGGGCGCGCTGGTGGGCCCCACCGGCAGTTCGCAGACACTGGCCTCACTCGCCTTCACCACCCCGGCGAAAATCATCCAGTCCACCTACGCCTTCGCTGCCGACCTGGGCGATGGGAAGAAATACCCGTACCACTACCAGTGCTCCTACAACACCGACCATCAGGCCGAGGCGGCGACCCGACACCTGGTCGATGTGCTCAAGCTCAAGAAGGTCGGCATCCTCCAGGAGAACACCGCCTTCGGCGAACAGGTGGGCAATGCCTGCATCGAGGCGCTCAAGAAGCGCGGCCTGAAGGCGGTGGCCCGCGAGGTCTATCCGATCAACGCGCCCGATCTGAACTCCTATGTCGGCAACCTTCGCAAGGCCGGCGCCGATGGCGTGCTGGCCTGGATCGCCAACACGCCCAATGCGGCCATGGCCTTCAACGCCATGCACTCGCAAAAATACTATCCGCAGGTGGCCGGTCACAACGGGCTCTTCTTCGAGCGGCTGCTCGAACTGGTCCCGATGGACGCGATCCGCGGAGCCACTGGCACCCACTACAAGGCGCTGACCTGGACCGCCAAGGAAAGCGTCGGCGCGCGGCAAATCGCCTTCGCGAAGAAACTCGAGAAATACCCCGAGGTAAAAGGAATGGAAACCGCGGTGGTGATGAGCCCGTACTACGACTTTCTGCATCTGCTCAAGATGGTGATCGAGCAGGAGAAAAGCTTCGACCCGGTCAAGATCAAGCGCGCGCTGGACAATGTGAAGGGTTATGAAGCGCTGGTGGGCAAGATCTCCTTCACGCCCGACAACCACACCGGCCTGGGCCCGGATGAGCTGGCCATGGGCACGCTGATCTCGGTCAAGCGCCAGCAGTCGATGGGCGTGTTCAGGGAACGGGCCTGAGGACCCACTGGCGGCCTGGGCTGGCCCCTGCGCCACGCCTCAGTCGGCGGTGATCCCCAGCGCCTTGATCAGCCGCCCCCATTTGTCGACATCGGCCCGGACCATCGCCGCGAACTGCTCGGGCGTGGCCGACATCGGCTCGGCGCCGATCTCTGTCAGCCGCGTCCTGACCGCGGGAATGGCGAGCACCTTCTGGATGTCGTGGTTGACCTGCGCGACGGTCGCCGCCGCCGTACCGGCGGGGGCGAAAACCCCGAACCACGGGTTCATCTCGTAGTCCTTCACACCCGCTTCGGCCAGCGTCGGCACCGCGGGCAGCAAGGCACTGCGCCGCGTGCTGGTGATACCCAACGCGCGCAGCTTGCCCGAACGCACATGCGGCAGGGCCGAGGTGACGCTGTCGCACATCACCGGCACCTCGCCCGCCAGCACATCGGTCAGCGCGGGGCCGCTGCCCTTGTAGGGGACGTGCAGCAGATCGACATTGGCGATGCGCTTGAAGAGCTCGCAGGACATGTGCAGCGTGGTGCCGCTGCCGGCCGACGCATAGCTGAGCTTGCCGGGTTGCTGGCGCGCCAGCGTCACCAGGTCCTGCACCGTCTGGACGGGCAGGTTCGCGTTGACCACCAGCAGGTTCGGCACGATCGCCACTGGCGCCACCGGGGCGAAGTCCTTGAGGGTGTCGTAGGGCAGTTTGCGATAGAGCGTCGCGTTGATGCCGTGGGTGCTGACCGCCCCCCAGCCGAAGGTGAGGCCATCGGGCGCCGCCCTGGCCACCGCTTCGGTGCCGATCACCCCGCCGGCGCCGGGTCGGTTCTCGACGGTCACCGGCTGGCCCCAGGCGATGCTCAACTGCTGCGCGGTCAGGCGCGCCAGCGTGTCGATCGCACCGCCCGGCGGGAATGGCACGATGAACTTCACCGCGCGCGCCGGCGAATAGCCCTGCGCCGCGGCGCCCGTCGGCGCGCCCGCCAGGCAGGCGGACAGGGTCAATGTCAGGAGCAGTTGCCGCCTGAGGAAAGTCGGAAAACGGATCATGTTGCTCCCGGGGTCGTGTGAGTGGCGCCATTGCGCCGCCGCGCGAGTCTATCGTTCGACTGGCGCGCCGGCCAGCGCCCGCCAGGCGTCAGTCCGCGATCGAGGACAGGAACTGCTGGAGTTCCGGCGTTTTCGGCTGACCGAAGATCTCGGCCGGGCTGCCGATCTCGTGAACCAGGCCCTGGTGCATGAAGATGACCCGGTCGCTGACCCGCCGGGCGAAGCTCATTTCATGGGTCACCATCAGCAGAGTCATTCCCTCGTTGGCCAGGCCTTCGACCACCCGCAGCACCTCGCCGACCAGTTCCGGGTCCAGTGCGCTGGTGATCTCGTCGCACAACAGCACCGTGGGCTCCATGGCCAGCGCGCGCGCGATCGCCACCCGCTGCTGCTGACCGCCCGAGAGCTGATCCGGGAAGGCGTCGAATTTCTCGCTCAAGCCCACGCGCTCGAGCAACCGCACGGCATCCGCGGTCGCCGAAGCGGCGTCCTTCTTCCTGACCAGACCCGGCGCGAGCATGATGTTCCTGCCCACCGACAGGTGCGGAAACAGATTGAATCCCTGAAAGATCATGCCCACCCGTTGGCGCAGATCGCGCATCGCCGCCGCGCTTGCGTGGTCCAGCGCCCGGCCGTCGACCGAGACCTTTCCGCTCTGGAATGGCTCGAGCCCGTTGATGCATCGCAACAGGGTGCTTTTGCCGGACCCGCTCTTGCCAATGATGGCAATGACTTCGCCGCGCGCCACCCGCAGATCGATCCCCTTGAGCACCTCGTTCGTGCCGAACGACTTTCGAAGGCCCGCGATCTCGATCACCGGCAGCGCTGCCTGGGTGGGCTCACCGGTCGGCATTGATTTTCCTCTCCAGGGATTTCGCGTACCGGCTGACCGGATAACACAGCATGAAATAAAGCACCGCCACGCAGCTGAAGATCAGGAACGGGCTGAAGGTGGCGTTGGCAATCGTCTTGCCGGCGCGGGTCAGTTCCATGAAGCCGATGACCGAGGCCAGGGCGGTGCCCTTGATCACCTGCACCAGGAATCCGACCGTGGGCGGAATCGCGATCCGAAACGCCTGCGGCAGGATGATGTGGCGCAGCTGCTCACCGAAATTCAGCGCCAGGCTCTGCGACGCTTCCCACTGTCCGCGGGGAATCGCCAGCACGCATCCACGCCAGATCTCCGTCAGGAAAGCGCTGGTGTAGAGCGTCAGCCCCGCGCCGGCCGCCACCCAGGGCGAGGTGTTGATGCCGAACAGCCCGATGCCGTAGTACGCCAGAAACAACTGGACCAGCAGCGGGATGCCCTGAAACAGCTGGACATAGCCGGCGACAAAAGCGGTCGCCAGCGGCTTGCCGCTCAGGCGAATGACCAGCAGCAGGAATCCGATGAGGCCGCCCCCGACAAAGGCAATCACAGACAGGGCAACCGTCCAGCGCGCCGCCAGCAGGAGGTTTCTCAGAATATCCAGCCAGGTGAATTCGGTCATTTGTACCGCCCCCCGAAGACCAGTCGCTCACCCACCCAGTTGAGCGTGGCCCGCAGCAGCACCGACAGCATCAGATAAATCACCCCGATGATGATGAAGGCCTCGAACGAGCGGAAATTGCGGCTTTGAATCAGGTCGGCCGCGTAGCTGAGTTCCGGTATCGAGATCTGTCCGCACACCGAAGAGCCGAGCATCACGATGATGCTTTGCCCCACCATGCTGGGCCAGATTCTTTTCAGGGCCGGCGGCAGCACCACCCGGGTGAACACCTGCCAGCGGTTGAGCGCCAGGCTCTCGGCGGCCTCGATCTGCCCTCGGGGCGTGGCCTCCAGCCCGGCGCGGATGATTTCCGTGGCATAGGCGCCCAGGTTGATGCTCATCGCCAGAAAGGAGGCGGCTTCCGCCGACAGCCGCACCCCGATGGCCGGCAGGCCGAAGAAAATGAAGAACAGCTGAATGATGAAGGGCGTGTTGCGAATCACCTCGACATACCCGCCCACCACTGCCTTGAGCCAGACGGGCGCCAGCGCGTCACCGAAGCCACGCGCCCTCACCCAGGCGCAGGAAATGCCCACCAGCGCACCGACCAGCACAGCCGCCACGCTCAGCGCCAGGGTCCAGCCAACGCCGGTGAGCAGCACCGGCCATTCCGCCAGCACTGCCCAGAAATCCAGCTGTATTTTCATTGGGCTGATGAGCGCCGTCGATGAGTCGCGTGCCGCTTACAGCGGCAGATCGCCCAGCGGGCGGCCCAGCCACTTGCGCGCCATCGCGTCCAGGTCGCCGGAGGCCTTGGCACCGGCCAGGATCTCGTTGACCTTGAGGCGCAGCTTGTCCTCACCCTTGGCCACGCCGATGAAATTCGGGCTGTCCTTGAGCAGCAGCTTGTATTCCGCCGACACGGTGGGGTTCTTGGCCATCATGTTGCCGGCCACCGACGCACCCAGCGCAATGAACTGAACCTGGCCGGCCACGAAGGCGGCGATGGTCGCGTTGAAATCCTCGAAGCGCTTGGTCTCGGTATTGGCGGGCGCGACCTTGCTCAGTTCCTGGTCTTCCATCGCGCCGCGGGTGACACCCACGGTCTTGCCGGCCAGGTCGGCAAATGTTTTCACCGGAATGTTCTTGGGACCAAACACCGCCTGGAAGAACGGTGAATAGGCCGAGGTGAAGTCGATCACTTTTTCGCGCTCGGGATTTTTCCCGAGGGTGGCAATGACCAAATCCGCCTTCTTCGTCTGCAGGGCGGGGATCCGGCTGGAACTCACCACCACCACCAGTTCGACGCCCACGCCCAGTTTCTTGCCGATGTAATTGGCCATGTCGATGTCGAGCCCGATCGGCTTCAGATCGGTTCCGACATAACCGTAGGGGGCGGAGTCGGTCTGAACGGCGACGCGGATGAGCTTGCGTTTCAGGATGTCATCGAGCGCTTCCTGCGCCTGGACGAACGACGAGGCCAGCAAGGCAGTGGCGGCAAGGCTGAAGCAGAAAGCGCGTTTGCGGAGACTCATGGGGGATTCCTCTGATCGGTGGATGGGGTGGTCGGGGTGCTTCGAAGATCGCGGGCGCAGGTTCACAGACGCCATTTCGCACAAGCAAATTTCATGCCGCCGGATTTCAATCGGTCTGCTCAGACGGTCACGGCACGCCAGCGCGCAGATTACTCAAATCCGGCAGCGGACGCTGCCAACGGACCGAGGAAGAGACTCGGCCACGCGGTCGCCGTCGCCACCCACCGGGCATCTGGTTACAGTAGCCAGATGTTCAACCCAGGTCTTCCAACATGAAGCTCTACATCGGAAACAAGAACTACTCGTCGTGGTCGATGCGCCCCTGGGTGCTGATGCGCCAAGCTGGCATCGCGTTCGACGAAGTCATGGTGCGCTTCGACGGCTTTTCCGCCGACTCGCGGTTCAAGCAAACCATCACCGCCATCAACCCCGTCGGCCAGGTGCCGGTTCTGGTCGACGATGACCTGGTCGTCTCGGACACCCTGGCCATCGCCGAGTACCTCGCCGAGCGCTTCCCCGAGCATGGCCTGTGGCCGAGAGACCGCGCCGCACGCGCGCGGGCCCGCAGCGTGTGCGCCGAGATGCACAGCGGCTTCGCGGCACTGCGCGGCGCCTGCCCGATGAACATCGAGGCCCACCTCCCGCAGATCGGCGCCCTCGTGCTTCGCGACAATGCCGCGGTGCGAAGCGATCTCGCCCGCCTCACCGACCGGTGGTCATCGCTGCTGCGCGAGCATCGGGGGCCGATGCTGTTCGGCGAGTTCAGCATCGCCGACGCGTTCTATGCGCCGGTGGTCATGCGACTCAAGACGTATGCGTTGCCGGTCACGGTGGAGGTGTCGGCCTACATGGCGCGGGTGGTCGCACTGCCCGGGGTTCGGGCCTGGATCGACGATGCGCTGAAGGAAAAGGAGTTTCTGGACTTCGAGGAGCCCTATCGGTTGGGGCGGTGATGGTGGCGGTGCGCCACGCGCGCCGCTTCCTGAAGCAGCAGCTTCACAGGGGCGCGATCGAACCCGAGTGGGCAGGCCATTCGGGTATTCTGGATCGATCGGTTCATCATCACAAACTGTCGCCAGCCGTCGGAGAAACACCATGCAAGTCATCATCCTGGGCAGCGGCTCGCCCCTCGTGACACCGGACCGCGCGGGTCCGTCAACGCTGGTGCGCATCGGCAAGACCGACCTGCTGTTCGACTGCGGCCGGGCGGTGCTGATGCGCGGCGCAGCGGTCGGCATGACGGCCCGCGACCTGACCGCGCTCTTCGTGACGCACATGCACAGCGATCACACCACCGACTACAACGATGTGATCACCACCCGCTGGATCTCGAGTCCCCAGTCCAATCCCCTGACCGCCTACGGACCAGCCGGATTCCGGCGGTTCACCGAGGCCACGCTGGCGATGCTCGAGACCGATGTGCACTACCGCCTGTCACACCATGACGACCTGCTCGAAGCGCCCCAGGTGACGGTGCACGAGGTCACGCCCGGGCTGGTCTTCGAGTCGGCCGGTATCCGGGTGTTCGCGGAGCCGACCGACCACAGCCCGGTTCATCCGACCATGGGGTTTCGCATCGAGGCCGAGGGCAAGGTGGTCGCGATTGCCGGTGACACCGTGCCCTGCGAAGGGCTCAACCGGCTGTGCCACGGTGCCGATGTCTATGTGCAGACCGTCATCCGCCAGGACATTATCGAGAAGGCGTCCTTCAAGCGTTTTCGCGATGTGATCGACTACCACTCCGATGTCGGCCAGGCCGGCAAGACGGCCGCCGAGTGCGGCGTGAGAACGCTGGTGCTCAACCACCCGGTCCCCGCGCCCGTGCCGGGTTCCGAGCCGCAATGGATTGCCCTGGCGAAGGCGCATTTCGGTGGCGAGGTGCTGCTGGCGACTGATCTGCTGACGGTCGAGGCTTGAATGTCTCGGCGGTGTGCTTGGGGAGGTGACTGCAATCGACCCCGAAAACAGCGAGTGCAAGTCAAGTGGCCGTGATCGTCGCAGGGCCGGCTTGACGGCGCCGCCAAGCCGCCGGCGGCATACCGTACTCGCGGCGGAACGCGCGGTTGAAGGCTGAGTCGGTCTGATAGCCGACCTCCTCGGCGATGCGCGCCAGCGGTGCGCTGCTGCGCGCCAGCAGGTTCGTGGCCAGCAGCATGCGTCATTCCGCCACGGCATCGGTTATCGCATACCGGCCGAATACCTGATCGTGCTGGCCGAGCGCCCACCGGGTTAGGAACGCACCGTGGCGGCAGCCGTCGCCGCGCCGGGTCAAAAGCGCGTTTTCTCCTGCTGAATCCGGTCAGACAGATTCAGCCAAGGGCGAGATTTCTTTCGCGATTGACTTGCCGCTCAGCTTTTCGGCAACTCGCAGGTCATAAGCAGCCTGCAGATTCAGCCAGCCTTGCGCATCGCTGCCGAAATAACGCTGCAGGCGCAGTGCCGTGTCGGCTGAAACCCCTCGGTTCCCATCGACGATTTCGCGAAGTCGCGAGTAAGGAACCCGCAAGGACAAGGACAGCGCCCGAACGCTGACGCCCATAGGCTTGATGTAGTCCTCGAGCAAAATCTCGCCTGGATGGACAGGACGCATACCATTCTTGAACATGTTGTACTCCCATGCTGCTCAGGCGGTCAGGGGCCCAGCTGCTTTCAATGCGGATCCTCGATCAGGACGTCATAAGGGCCACTCGGGCCCCACTTGAACGTCAATCGCCACTGCTCATTGATCCGCACGTGCCAAGCGCCGTCGTATTCCTTCAGGTCATTGCCGGGTGGCGCCTTCATGAAGTTCAGTGATGGCGCCGCATCGAGTTGGGCCAGCTTTCGCTCGGCCACTTTCTTGATGTTCGCGAACCTCGGAGACCTGCCAGTCGTAAAAAGTGCGTGGGTATCTGCACAAGAGAACGACTGGATGGCCATTTTCAAAAATTAACCGTTATCCGATTAACAGTCAATCATGACATCTCGCCAGTGCTTTGCAGGGGGGCCGGGAGAACCGGCGCTCAGCGCTTGGGCATCAAGGACTTGATCTGGTCGAGCGTGACGTAGCCCTTCTTGTCCTTGTCGATCTTGTCGAAGTTCTCGGCGACCCGCGGCATGCCGGCCTTGGCTTCTTCCACCGTCAATTGTCCGTTGCCGTCCTTGTCGGCTGCGGCAAAGCGCTTTGAGAGATCCTCGCCATCGGGCTTACGAACTTGTGCAGACGCAGGGGCCGTCGCGACGAGGAACGCCGCAAGAGCGGCGGTGGTCAGCTGAATCATGGTGGGCTTCATTGAAAACTCCTGTTGGGCTGGTTGGGGGATTGAAAAGCGAGGGGGAAATCAGGGCTTGGCTGAGAGTTGCTCGGCCAGCGCAGTGGACCATCGTTCGATGGCAGGCTTGAGCGCGTCAGCGGTGATGTGCGTCTTGCTGTTGTTGGCTCGCCCGATGGGCTTGCTTTTGAGGGGGTAGGCCGCCTCGCGCCAGGGCCGGGCGGCGCCCGGGGCGCTGAGGCGGATCTCGAAAGTTGCGGCAACTTCCAGCGACTTGCCGAGCGCCGCATCCTTGACCGGCCCGGTGATGAGTCGCAACGGGACCAAGTCCAGCGCGGTCTTGCCTTCGGGCTGCGCAGCGAGGGCGGTCAGCGCCACCTGCAGGGTCGCATCGGCGTCGTTCGGCGAATCCGTCAATTTGTAGCGGGGCCCCAGTTGGGCGCGCAACTGGGCGCCGGCGTAGGCCAGCAGTTCGGCGACCAGCGCGTCATCGATGCCGTCGAACCGTGCTTCTGCCGGGAAGCGGGCCACCGGCAGGATGTACAGCGACTGGATCTGCGGGGCGGCCACATCAGGATCGGTGTAGCTCAAATGGCGATCTCCGAGCGGACCGACCTTGGCCAGTCGGCTGTGGTTGCTGAGAAAGCCCGAGCCGGTGGTTTGCGAGCTGGCCGGCGGAACGCCAAGCCCGACCAGCAGGGCCAGGCATGCCAGCGTGCCGATGTGGCGTCTGAGTTTCATTCTTCGTCCTTGAAATTGATGTGCTGAGCCGGCCGCTGGCGGCCACTCCAGTTTTTGATGATCACGAAGAACGCCGGCACGAAGGTCACGGCGAGCAGTTTGGAAGCTGGCAGGTTCGGCGACCCAGCCACATGGCTGCAAGTCGTCGAGCTCATGCTAGCGAAGCGCACCGGTTGTGTGTGTGCGGAACCGTGACGATTTGTGATGCGCCTGTCATCTTCCCGACGACGGCATCGTGGCCGAAAGATGGCCGCCGCTCAGCGGCGCTCAGCGCCTCGTCGGCAACTTCACGCTGACGCGCTGCCCGCCTTCCAGGCGTTCGAATGACAACTGGCCGCCCAGCCGCCGGGTCACCTGCAAGACGATGGCCAGTCCCAGACCGGTGCCAGGCACGCCTCGGCTGCTCTCGCCGCGCGCAAAGGCTTCCTGCATTCGAAGGGCCTTGTCGGGTGCCATGCCATCACCCCGGTCTTCGACGAGGATGTGTGCGCCGTCATCGGCGCGGGCCACCGTCACGCACACGGGTGAGCGACCGTGCTTGAAGGCATTGTCGATCAGGTTGGTGAAGAGCCGTTCGAGCAAGAGCGTATTGGCCTGAGCCTGGTCGAGTCGGGCTGGGGCGATCACCACGGGCGGATGCTCGAGGTGGCCGAATGCGGCGCCGGCGGCTCGTGCCAGCGCGGCCAGATCGACGGTTTCGTCCAGCGCCAGTTCTTCCGCGAGCACGAAGTCCAGAAAGCTGCCCACCAGCCGATCGGCCTGTTCGACTTCGCGCACGATCGTTTGCACGCCTTGGCGGTTGTCATCGCACTCGGGCAGCATCTCGGCAGCCAGCCGAATCCGCGCCAAAGGGCTGCGCAGATCGTGGGAAACGCCGCCCAGCAACACGCTCCTTTCGCGCTCGTACCGCTGGATCCGAACCTGCAATTCGGCAAACGCGGCGGCAATGGCCACCACTTCGGCCGCGCCTTCGGACGGTCGACTCAGTCGCTTCATGGCGTCTGCGTCTCGGCCAGGCGCTTGCGACTCGATCTCGGTGCGCAATCGTTCCAGCGGTCGGGACAGGCGGCGCGCAAAGGCCCAGCTTGCGGCGCCCACCAGCACCAGCGCGGCGAAAGCGCCGAGGCTCATCCTGAACGACCAGGTGGGGAAGATGGGAGAGCCCGTCACTTTCACCCACACCGGTGTCGATGGCCCGGACGTGGGCCGCACGCGCAGCCAGAACGTGTCTGCACCGTCATGCCTCTCGAGGGCTACCTCGTCGACATTCACTCCTCTTTGGGCCAAACCAAATAAAAAGGCCTGGACGCCGGGCATGCTTGTAATGCGCGGCGCCTTGGGTGCCTCAGGATCCGTGCCGCGCTCGACGGTCCTTGAAGAACCGGGTATGGCCGTGTTGCCGGCGACTTGCGCCAATTGGGGCGCCAGTATCTCGGCATAGGGCTCAGCCGACATGATCGACCGGTCGGCGATGACCAGCAAAGCGATCAGCGTCGCCGACAAGGCAACAATGACGGCTTGGGCGAGCAATAAACGGGCGAACAGGCCGTCCAGACGCAGTAAGGCGTGCGTAGGTGCGCGGCCCTTTGCGGTCATACCGAACGGGGGACAAAGGCATAGCCTTCGCCCCGAACGGTGTCGATCCAGCCGCCGTCGGGCCCGTGCTTCAGGAGCTTGCGCCGCAGTCGGTACACCTGAGCATCCACCGTGCGGTCCAGCGGCCGGTATTTGCCCACCTGCACCAGGGCACTGAGTTGCTCACGCGTGTGCGGCTTGCCGGGCGTGCGCGCCAGTTCGTGCAGCAGCTTGAATTCGATGCTGGTGAGCGCGACGCACTCATCGCCGACGCGCACTTCGCGCCGCAGCAGATCGATCGTCAGGCTGTCAAAGCGCAGGAGCGTGGGTGCGGTGCGCTCGGGCGCCTGGCGTCGAATCAGCGCGCGGATGCGCGCCACCAACTCACGCTTGTCGAAAGGCTTCGAGAGGTAATCGTCGGCGCCGACCTCCAGACCGAGCACCTTGTCCAAGGGCTTGCCGCGGGCGGTGAGCATCAGGATGCCCACGTCAGGGTGGGTCGTTCGCCAACGCCGGCACAGATCGAGTCCGTTCGCATCCGGCAGCATCAAGTCGAGCAGCACCACGTCGGGCCGGTGCTGCGACAACGCCAGTTCACCCTCTGCGCCCGTCAACACGGCACGAACGGACCAATGCTCACGGGTCAGCAGCTGACACAGCATGTCCGAAAGCGTGGCATCGTCGTCGACGATCAGGATCGAAGGCTGGCTCATGAGGCGGAATTGTAAAGGCCTCGGATCAGAGGACTTCATCTGCATGAACCGCCACGGGACTTGTCACCCGGTCGATCGTCCGCAGCGGCGCACACTGACGAAGTAGGCGTCGTTGGCGCGCGGGGCAATCCGTTCCATCCACGAGATGCCGTTCCGCTGCGGGTCGGACCCTGCTACCGGCCGTTTGGAATGGTCCAATGCCTGCGACACACAGGCGGTCAGCGCGTCTGCCGATTGAAGCCCTTCGCGGGTCCATCGACCGCCAGCAAAAGGAGCGTCACCGCCGGCATCTGATCGCCTCATTCCCCTCCAGCCTCGACGAGTTCGACAGCCTGTACCGCAAGCTGGCGAGATAAGCGGGGACCGGCCACCTACTCCGGAAATGAATAAACCCGCGCAAGGCGGGTCGATTGAGGGCAAAACCGTCGCGCCTGTCGGCGGATCAAATGAGTCACCGGTTTCGGGCGACGTGGTGCAGTCTCAGGATCTCAACGTCGTCGCCACGCACGCGGTAGATGGCGATGAAATCAGCGATCTCATCAACGCAGCGAAGCGCCGTCCTGGTCCACTTCACGGCCATGGATCAGGCGCCGTACTTGGCAAACACGCCTTTGACCTGCTCGTTGGTAGCGAACTCGCCGGCGTCGGCTTCCTTCATGCCTTCGTGGATGTCACGAATCTGCCAGGACTCCCGCTCCACATAGCGGGTCAAGGCGTCGATGGTCAAGAAGCGCTTGGTGCATGCCGTTGCCTTGGACAGTTCTTCGATCTGGTTGTAGAGCGCCTCGGGCAGGCGCACGTTGATGGTCTTGGCTGCCATGCTCGCAAAACCTCGAAATGCTTGTATTACAGAGCATTATTCGCCTTACAAGACCGAGGTCAAGGTCGGATCGGCGCGTGGGATTGTTTGCTGAACGCCTGTGAGTCCGCAGTCTCGGCCGTCACGTGTTGTCTCAGCGAACAGGTGGCCGGTGTCATGTCGATGATTTGAAAAAACATCGACATGTCAGATTGACGTGGCGCCCTGAGCTGCCGCCCAACCAGCTGCCCGCGCTGCCCCCGGCGCGCGAGCTGGAAAGCGGTGCCGTGGTCAAGGCCTGCATCGAGGCCCATGTAGCCCTGGCCGAGCTGAAGCAGGCCGCCGAGCTGATTCCCAACCAGGCGATGCTCATCAACACCATCCCGCTGCTGGAAGCAAAGCCGACTACTACGGCCTGCTGCTGGACACACCACCGAGCACGTGCGCGAGCGGCTGCCCAAGACCTACACGCGCGAACTGGTGGACGTGATCTTCGAGCAGCCTTACTGCCGCATCGGCAACCTGGTGGACAAGGGCATCGCCCAGCGCCAGGCGGCATCCCGCTACCTGCATGATCTGACTGACCTGGGTGTGCTGCGCGAAATGCCGCTCGGCAAAGAAAAGCTCTTCATCCATCCCAAGCTGATGCAACTGCTCAGCCGCGACAGTAACCCGTTCCAGCCCTACGCCTGAAAGCGCCGCTGGCTCACATCCCGTCGACTCAGGCGTTCGGGCCGGCGCGAAAAGCGGGGCGGTTCAGACGTGGCGACAGTCCAGAAGCCCTTCCTCGTGGTTTAAAAAATCTGTAAAATCAAATCTCTTTTAAACTAAACATCGGAGGCGTCATGATCGGGGACCGCATTCGGCAGGCCCGTCTGGCCGCGGGGCTCACCCTCGACGCCCTGGGTGAGAAGGTCGGCGTCACTCATACGGCGATCCAGAAGTACGAGAAGGGAATCCTGACTCCGCCTTCTTCGCAGCTCCTGAAGCTGGCTCGTGCTTGCGGGACACGTGTTGAATATTTCTTCCGTACCCGCGAGGTGGAGCTACTCGAGCCGGAATTCCGGCGTCTGGCCACCTTCGGTAAGACGGCTCAAGAGGCGCTGAAGATCAAGGCGGTTGAGCTCATCGAGAAACGCGTTGAGCTTCTTGGGTTCTTCCCCGAGTCGCCCATCCTGCGATTCGAGGCACCTGAGGGCCTACCTCACCAGGTCAACGATCTCGACGAACTGGAAAATTTTGCAGACCAGGTGCGAGAAGCCTGGAAGCTGGGCCTCAATCCGATCGGCGATCTGACAGACACCCTGGAGACCTTGGGTCTGTTGGTCATCGTTGTTGACGAAGCGAATCCAGGCTTCTCGGGGCTAACCGCGACTGCGCGAACGTCCGATGGACGGACATACCCCATCGTCGCCGTGTCGTCCCGATGGCCAGGTGATCGACAGCGATTCACGCTCGCGCATGAACTGGGGCACCTACTGCTGTCTGGTCGTCTGGCCGCTGATATCAACGAAGAGAAGGCCTGTGATCGGTTTGCCGGCGCGTTCCTGGCGCCAAAGGCTGCGGTCGTACAGCTTCTGGGCCAAGCTCGGCGTGGAATTGAGTGGCAAGAGCTCTTTGCCCTGAAGCACGAGTTCGGCTTGAGCATGGCCGGCTGGCTCCAGCGGGCAAAGCAGTGTGGTGTTCTCCCTGAGGCCGCCCACCTTGCTCTCTGGAAGCGGTTCTCCTCGAAAGGGTGGCGCAAGAACGAGCCTGGCGAGCCGGTGCCGCGTGAACATCCTCGACTGTTCGAGCAGCTCGTCTATCGAGCCTTGGGGGAGCAGTACGTCTCCGAGTCCAAGGCCGCGGAGCTTCTTGGCATCCCCATGATGCGCTTCCACAAGGAGCGTCAGCTGGAGTCGGTGGATGCTGCTGCTCATCAGTGATGCGAACATCCTGATCGACATGGAGGCTGGGCGGCTCATGGAGCGGCTGTTCCAGCTTCCGATGCAGTTCGCGATGCCCGACATCCTCTACTGGGAAGAGATCGAGCCCGGGACCCCGGGGCTGGAGGCCCAAGGCTTACGGATCTTGGAGGTCACGGGCGAGTACGTCAGGTATGCATCGGAGTTGCCTGGCAAGTACGGTACTGACCCTAGTCCAACCGACTACCTGGCCTTGGCGCTTGCCAAGCAGGAAGGCTGCCCGCTTCTGACAGGCGATCAAGGCCTCAAGGCTGCGGCCCAGGCGGAAGATGTGACAGTCATGGGCACCGTCTGGCTGCTCCGAACGATGGTCGAGAACCATCTGCTCAGCGTAGACGAAGCCATTGCCGCACTGGCGTTGATGAAAGAAGGCAGGCGGCGCCTGCCCTGGACAGATGCCGAACGCATCCTGAATGGTCTCCGCGAAGGCGCATAGCCATTCACCGCATCCAGTAGCGGGCTGGTGCGGACGTGGGTTCGATTGACTGCGTACGGATGTCCCCCAGCGTCAGTGGCGAGCCATCTCCGAGCAGCAGGAATGAGTTCATCTCGGTCCCGGGGCTGAACGGGAAGTGGCTGGCCACATGGGCCACCTAAAAGCGCCGCTGGCTCACATCCTTCAGGCGCTGCGCCGTAAAGGCTTCGTCCAGATGCACCTCACCGGGCAGCACGCCCGTGGCGCCCGTGCGGATGGTGCTGCTCATCTCGGCCTTTACCGTCAATGGCAATCGAATTCTCCTCGGGCGGGTGATGGGGTCGGCTTTACGAAGACACGCGAAGCTCTATCGGGAAGGAGCGAGCAGGTAGAGATCAATACGCCGTCGACTCAGGAGTTCGGGCCGGCGCGAAAAACGGGGCAGTTTAGTTTACCGACTTGGAGTCGCAACAGCATTCGAACATTCTGCTGACTTGCTTGCTGCGCGTGGCGCTACGCGCTACATTTCTGAAATGATCAGAAGCTTCAGGCATAAGGGGGTCGAGCGTTTTTTCCTGTCGGGGTCTCGCGCCGGAATTCAAGCCGCACACGCCCCTGGCCTGGCCCAACAACTGTCCGCGCTCGCAGTCGCCACGAGGCCCGAAGACATGAATCGCCCCGGCTGGAACTGGCACCCCCTGAAGGGTGGTTTGTTTGGACATTGGTCGGTCAGCGTCAACGGCAACTGGCGCCTGACCTTTGCATTTGAAAACGGCGATGCCATCCTGGTTGACTATCAGGATTACCACTGAGGTGCGTATGAGTTCGATGTTCAATCCCCCCCACCCTGGATTCACTCTGAGGGACGACATCCTGCCCGCCTTGAACCTAACAGTCGGCGAAGCTGCTGCCCAGCTGGGCGTCGACCGGACCACTTTGTCCAAGGTGCTCAATGGACGGGCGGCGGTTAGCCCTGCGATGGCCCTGCGCCTTGAGCGTTGGTTGGGGCGCGACCACGGTGGGGCCGCTGAAGTGTGGCTGGCCCAGCAGACTGCGTACGATCTCTGGCAGGCACGTGTGGCGGTGAAGGCAAGTAAAGCGCTGTCAGGCGTCAAAGTACTCAAGCTTCAGACCGCATGACAACCTTTCACCAGTCAACGACAAGCTCACCCGAACGATTTAACCGCTCCGGGTTTGAACTGACCCCCAGAAGTTGGACGGTTGAAAATCATTCGCTCGATGCCTGAGTTCGCGATGTTGCATGAAGCGATGCACCGCGGCGCACAGGGAGGGGGCTGTTGGTTACTGGGATGCCCGGGTCGGGTGCCTTTGAAATGACACGCCGAGAGCCGTGATTGAGAGGGTTCGTGGTGCTCGAGGTATGTTCGGACGCTTCCGCGCGAAGCCGCTGCTACCCGACTCGAGCACCCGTTTTCAGAGCACCCCACGAAAGGCCGAGAGCGCCTTCACGGTCTGGCTGAGCCCCTGCCTGCGCAGGATGTCGAGGTAACGGTCAACCGCCATGGGCGGGCTCTTCAATTGCTGGCGCTGCCGCTGCGCGGCGGCGACCACGGATGCCGGGTCGAGATCGAAGAGGTTCTCGGCGAAGACATCAGGGTGTTGCGCCTCCATCCCGAAGGCATCGAGCACATCGCCGGGGAAGTCGCGTTCGTTGAACGTCACGATCACGCTTGCATGGCAGCGGATGGCTGCGGCCAGCACGTGACGGTCATTCGGATCGGGCAGTGACAGCCCCGCCATCAACGGCTCGAAGCCGGTCACCACCGCGCCGGGGATGGCACGGTCCATCAGGTCGGATGTACGGTCCAGCTGTTCGGCGCTGAGGTCGGGGCGGTTGATCAACAGGTTGCGCTTCCATTCGTCGTGGATCCGAGCACTCCAGCGCGCCCGGAAGCGCCCGGACAGGCCGAGCCACATCAGGAAATCCCTCAGCGGCGCCGGGTACAGGACGCAGGCGTCGTACACCGCGGTGAATGGTGAGCTCGTCACTCGTACCCCAGGCGCAGGTCCTGGGCCTGCCGCGCCAGTTCCTCCATGGCCACGCTACTTGCGCGGTCACGTTCGGCCTTGAACGCCATCAGATCGGCAAAACGCACACGGCGGTGCTTGCCGGCCTTGTGAAAGGGGAGCACACCGCTCTCGAGCAATTTCACCAAGTGCGGGCGAGACACGTTCAGCATGTCTGCCGCCTCCTGCGTCGTCAGCTCGGCGTGAATGGGCACCACCTTGACCGCGTTGCCGTCTGCCAGCTCAGCCAGTATGTCGACGAGCAGGCGCAGGGCGGAGGTGGGAAGCTCGACCGCGTGGGCGCGGTTCTTCTCATCGAAGAACGTGATCCGCTGCGTCTCGAAACGGGTACTCAGGTAGGCCGCAAGCGCCCGCTGGCTCTCCACAGCGGCCGCGACTTCGCGCTCGACGGGCAGCGGGGTCTCCAGAACGGGGGGCAGGTTCATATCAGTACTCGAGCCGAAGAAGAGCTCCGACTTTATTCGAAATATTCGACAATCGCAATATTCGAAACGCCTGATCAAGATCGAAGAACGGTCGCCCAGCCTTGCGCGCCGGTCGCTGGGCAACAAAACTAACGAATCCCCGCCCTCAAAAAACTCTGCACAAACTGCCGCTGAAACAGCAGGAAGGCGATCAGCAGCGGCGCGCTGGAGATCAGCGTGGCGGCGTTGATGATGGCCCAGTCGATGCCCTGGTCGGTGCCGGCGAACACCGACAGGCCCACCGTCAGCGGCCGGGTCTCGACCGAATTGGAGACCACCAGGGGCCACAGGAAGTTGTTCCAGTGGTAGCTCACCGAGACGAGCGCATAGGCCAGGTACACCGGCTTGGCCAGCGGCACGTACACGCGCCACAGCACGCCCATCGGGCCGCAGCCCTCGATGCGCGCGGCCTCCTCCAGTTCCTTGGGAACGGTCTTGAAGGTCTGGCGCAGCAGGAAGATGCCGAAGGCCGACGCCACATAGGGCAGCGCCATCGCGGTCAGCGTGTCGCTCAGGCCCATCTGGTGCAGGCTGCGGTAGTTCTCCACCAGCACCACGTCAGGCATGATCATCAGCTGCCCCAGCACCAGCGCGAACGCGATGTCGCGCCCCGGGAAGCTGAACCGCGCGAACGAGTAGGCCGCGAGCGTGCACAACACCAGCTGCGCGACGAGGATGCCGCCGACCAGCGCGAAGGTGTTCAGGAAATAGCGCGGAAAAGGCGCGGCCGCCCAGGCGGCGCCAAAATTGTCCAGCGTGAGCGGCGCCAGCAGATCGAAGCGGGCCGAGAACTCGGTGGGGTGGATCGCCGACCACACCGCGTACAGCAGCGGCAGCATCCACAGCAGTGCCAGCAGCCACGCCCCCAGCGTGTTCAGCCACGTGTCGAATCGGCCCGGGCTCAGCATCACTGGTAGTGGGTGCGCCGCTCGAGCAGGCCGAACTGCAGCAGCGCGAGCAAGGCCAGGATCGCCAGCAGCACCGCCGTCAGCGCGGCGGCATAGCCCGCGTCCCAGTAGCGAAAACCGGTCTCGTAAATGTAGAAGAGCAGAAGCGAGCTCGCGTTGTCGGGCCCGCCGCGCGTCATCACCACAATGTGGTCCACCAGCCGGAAGGCGTTGATCACCGCGTTCACCAGCACGAACAGCGTGGTCGGCATCAGCAGCGGGAAGGTGATGCGCCAGAAGAACTGCCAGCGTCCGCAGCCCTCCAGCGCCGCGGCCTCGCGCAGCTCGGGCGACTGCTGCTGCAGCGCCGCCAGGTAGAAGATCATGAAGAAGCCGGCTTCCTTCCAGATCGCGACCAGCATCACCGACCCCAGCACCGTCTCGCGCGAACCCAGCCAGTTGGTCGCCGCGCCGCCGAACTGGCCGCGCAACTGGTCCAGCAGCCCGTAGTCGGGCGTGTAGAAGAAGAGCCAGATGTTGGCCACCGCGATCATCGGCAGCACGGTGGGCGTGAAGTAGGCCAGGCGCAGCAGCCCGCGCCCGGCGAGCTTGCGGTCCACCCACAGCGCCATCACGATGGCCAGCGCGATCGAGGGCACGATGGTGCCCAGCGCATACCAGGCGTTGTTCACCAGCGCGGTCCAGAAGACCGGATCGTCGGCCAGCGCCCGGTAGTTCTCCAGCCCGATGAAGCGCGCCGGGCGGTTGGGCTTGGCGGTGCTGAACAGGCTGTGCCAAAGCGTGGCCACCGCGGGGTAATGGGTGAAGGCGACGAGCAGCACCGCCGCCGGCAGCAACAGCAGCCAGCCGATGACGGCGTTGCGTCGTCCCTCCATCACCTCAGCCCGCGGCGCCGCTCAGCGATACGGCCGCAGGATGCGGTCGGCTTCGCGCTGCGCGTCCTTCAGGGCCTGGTCGGCGGGCTTGGCGCCGGTCAGCGCGGCCTGCAGGCCGTCGTTGAGCGCCTTGGTGACGCGCTGGTTCTCGTGCGTGGAGAGTTCGGCCACCGCGTGCTGCAGCTGGTCGCGGGCCACGATGGGCGCGCTGAAGTCGGCCAGGTACTTCTTCATCTCGGCCGTGTCCCAGGCGGCGGGGCTCACCGCGACGTAACCGGTGGCGATGGCCCACTCGGCCGCGCGCTTGGGCGAGGTCATCCACTGGATGAACTTCAGCGATGCCTCGCGCTCGGCCTGCGTCGCCTTCTTGAAGACGTAGAAGTTGCCGCCGCCCGTGGGCGTGCCGCGCTGCTTGCCCGACGGGAGCATCGCGACGCCGAAGTCGAACTTGGCGTTGGTGCGGATGTTGGTCAAGTTGCCGGTGGTCGTCCAGATCATCGCGGCCTTGCGCTCGAAGAAGTCCTTGGGCGTCGTGCCCCACTCCACCACGCCGGGCGGGTGGATCATGTGCTTGCGCGACAGGTCCATCCAGAACTGCAGCGCCTGCACGACCTCGGGCTTGTCGTAATAGGTCTGCGTGCCGGCCGGGTTCATCAGCTCGGCGCCGTTCTGCGTGGTGAAGCCCTGGAACAGCCAGTACGGAAAGCCCGACGAGGGCACCTGGATGCCCCAGGTCGTCACGTTGCCGGCGGCGTCCTTCTTGGTCAGCTTGCGGCCGTACTCGACGAGCTCGTTCCAGTTCTGGGGCGGCTTGTTCGGGTCGAGGCCGGCCTCCTTGAACAGCTCCTTGTTCCAGTACATCACGACGGTGGAGCGCTGGAACGGGATGCCCCAGGTCTTGCCGCCGGTCTGGCTGTTCTTCATGAAGCCCGGGTAGAAGCTGCCCATCCAGGCCTTGTCCGCCGCGGTCTTGGCGATGTCGTCGAACGGCACCACCACGCCCTCGTCGATCAGCGTGTACATGTCGGTCGACAGGATCACCGCGATGTGCGGCGCGGCGCCACCCTTGGCGGCGGTCAGGACCTTGGTGATGGTGTCCTGGTAGCTGCCGGCGTAGACCGGCTTGATCTTGATGCCGGGGTTTTCGCGCTCGAAGTCGGCGGCCATGCCGTCGATGATCTTCGTCACCGGGCCGCCGACGGCCACGGGGTAGTAGAAACTCAGTTCCTGCGCGCTGGCAGGCAGGCTGAGCGCCGCGCCCAGCGCGACGGTGGCCAATCTCAGGTTCCAGGGTTTCATGGTTGTTGTCCTCAGGGAAGTCGTTGTCCGCTCTCGCGGTCGAATCGGTGCAGCGCGCTGTCGGGCCAGCCCAGGCCGACGGCTTCGCCACGCTGCGGCAGGCCGTGGCCCCCGGTGCGCAGCACCACGCGCGAACGCGCGGTCTCGGGGCCGGTCTCGCAGATCAGCAGGCTCTCGGCACCCAGGTACTCCACCGCCACCACGCGAGCGGGCAAGCCCTCGCCCGCCGCGCGCAGCGACATCTGCTCCGGCCGCACACCCAGCAGGCTGCGGCCGTCTTCAGTCGGAAACAGATTCATCGCCGGCGCGCCGATGAAGCCGGCCACGAAGGTGCTGGCCGGGCGTTCGTACAGGTCCTGCGGCGTGCCCTGCTGCTCGATGCGGCCGGCGCGCATGAGCACCACGCGGTCGGCCATCGTCATCGCCTCGGTCTGGTCGTGGGTGACGTAGAGCATGGTGATGCCCAGGCGCTGCTGCAGTTCGCGGATCTCGCTGCGCATCTGCTGGCGCAGCTGGGCGTCCAGGTTCGACAGCGGCTCGTCCATCAGGCACACCGGTGCCTCGGCCACGATGGCGCGACCCAGCGCCACGCGCTGGCGCTGCCCACCCGAGAGCTGCGCGGGCTTGCGCGACAGCAGGCTCTGCAGACCCAGCAACTCGGCGGCGCGCGCCAGGCGGCGGGCGCGCTCGGCCTTGTCGACCCGGCGCACGGTCAGCCCGAAGACGATGTTCTCGCCCACCGTCAGGTGCGGGAACAGCGCGTAGTTCTGGAACACCATCGCGATGCCGCGCTGCGCCGGCGGCGCCCGCGTGACGTCGACGCCATCGATCTCGATGCGGCCCTCGTCGGGCTGCTCCAGCGCGGCGATCAGCCGCAGCGTGGTGCTCTTGCCGCAACCCGAGGGACCCAGCAGCGCGACGAACTGACCGGGCTCGGCGACCAGGGTCACGTCCTGCACCGCGGCATGGTCGCCGAAGCGCTTGACGATGCCGTGCAGCGCGACGCGGCTCATGCCGCTCCCTCGACGAGATGCACGCGCGGCGCTGCGGCCTCGAGCAGCGGCCGGAAGGCGGGCGCCGGCCAGGCGTCGATGAACAGGTGGTCGATGGCCGAAAGGCTGCCGCCGCGGGCCATGGCGGCGCGGCCGAACTTGCTGGCGTCGGCGACCAGCAGCGACTGGCGGCAGTTCAGGCGCATGGCCTCGCGCGCCAGCACCTCGGCCGGGTCAAAGTCGAGCAGGGTGCCGTCCTCGTCGATGCCGCCCACGCCGAAGACGGCGAAGTCGGTCTTGAAGCCGGAGAAGCAGCGCACCGCGGCCTCGCCCACCACGTCGAGATCGGCCGGCCGCAGGAAGCCACCGGCCACCGCGATCTCGAGCCCTTCGCTGCCGGCGAGCGCCAGCACCACGCGCAAACTGTTGGTCACCACCCGCAGGCCCCGATGCCCGCGCAGGGCCAGCGCCACCTGGTGCGGCGTGGTGCCCAGGCCGATGGCCACCGAGGCGCCGTCGCCGATGTGGGCCGCGACCGCCGCGGCGATGCGGCGCTTGGCCTCGAGGTGCTGCACCTGCCGCGTCTCGAACGGCAGGTTCGCGTTGGCGGGCGGCAGGGTGACGCCGCCATGAACCCGGCGCAGCAGGCCGCGCTCGCTCAGGCGGTTCACGCCCCGGCGGATGGTCTGCGGCGTGACACCGAACTGACGGGCCAGATCACCGATGTCCACCAGCCCGCGACCCTGGACGAGATCGAGGATCTGCTGTTCGCGTGAACCGGAAACCGCCTCTGTCATGTTCGAATGAAAGTTCTGCTAATGTTCAAACGAAAATCTTACACCCGAATCATGTCCGTGTGATGTCAGCCGGATCCGCCCTGGCGGGCTACCCTGAAGGCCGGTCACCGCACTGAAAGGCGCCCCCATGCTCGTGCAACTGTCGGATCCCCACATCGTCGCCCCCGGGATGCTGCTGCTGGACCGGATCGACACCCCCTCGTTCCTCGCGCGGTCGGTGCAGGGCGTGCTGGCGCTGCAGCCGGCCGCCACCGCGGTGGTGGTCACCGGCGACCTGGTCGACCGCGGCAACGCGGCGGAATACGCGCACCTGCGCGCCCTGCTCGCGCCCCTGCCCGGCCCGGTCTGGCTGATGCCCGGCAATCACGATGACCCCGCCGCCCTGCGCGCCGCCTTCCCCGACCACCCGGAACTGCAACCGCAGGACGACCCGGCGCTGGCCGACCATGTGCTGTGGGTGCGCGAGGTGGACGGCCTGCGGGTGGTGGCGCTGGACACGGTGGTGCCGCGCGCCGCGCACGGCAGCCTGTGCGCCAACCGGCTGGCCTGGCTGGACCGCACGCTTGCGCAGGCCCCGGGCCAGCCCACGGTAGTGGCGATGCACCACCCGCCCTTTGTCACCGGCATCGAGCACATGGATGGCATCGGATTGCTGGCCGGGGCCGATGCGCTGGCCGCGGTGCTGCAGCGCCACCCCCAGGTGGAGCGGGTGATCTGCGGCCACCTGCATCGCAGCATCGTGCGCCGCTTCGGCGGCACGGTGGCGATGACCGCGCCTTCAACGGCGCATCAGATCGTGCTGGACCTGAGCGCCGGTGCGCCGGCCACGTTTCGGCGCGAGCCGCCGGGGTTCGCGGTGCATGCGATGCGCGATGGGGCGCTGGTGTCGCATGTGGCGGCGGTGGGGGAGCATGGGCCGGTCGAGTTTTATAGGTAGGGGGGTGGCGAACGGTCGCGGGATTCTTTTCGGGAGTTGTAAAAGCAAGTGGTGCCGCACGATTGCCTGACCGTGACCGATGTGCTCGACATCCACGCGGTGCTGATGCAGGGTTACACCGGTGCGCCGGGCGTGCGCGATCCCGGGGCGCTGGAGGCCACACTGTTCTGAGAGCAAACGAGGCAAAAGGACGGCATCGCAGCCACGATTACTGCGCTGCTGGAGAGTCTGGCGATCAATCACCCCTTTCGTAAATGGGAACAAGCGCGTCGCCTTTGCTGCTGCCGATGTGTTCTTGCGCATC
The DNA here is from genome assembly GCA_903934295.1 of uncultured beta proteobacterium. Classification (GTDB taxonomy): domain Bacteria; phylum Pseudomonadota; class Gammaproteobacteria; order Burkholderiales; family Burkholderiaceae_E; genus Quisquiliibacterium. The sequence continues at coordinate 3,211 of CAIZNI010000011.1, read as the reverse complement.
AATGGCTGGCGCTTGCAGCGCGGGCCAATGCAGCTCCTTGCGGAGATGATGCGAATGTTCGAGGCGGGAACCTTTAAGATTGCTCATCTCGACCCGTGGTTGCGAGGAAGCGCGGTTGTTGCGGAATGATTCGAATAACCAGCATCCCCGTCAAACAAGCCGCCGCAAGATCGATGTCAATAGAAACGGCAGCCCGCAAGCAATAAGGCGTTCCAAGCATGCCAATCGAATCCAACTGGTACACGCTCTTCGAAGGCTCCGGTTCCGCGACTGGTAACGGCTGGCTCGAGGAAGTCTGCTACCTAGGCGAAGAGCAATGGATGCTCAGCCTGCGGGATGACCCGTTATGGTCGACGATCGACGTCGAAATACAAGAACCCGAGAATCACTCATCAGCATCGCTCGCAGGCTGGGTCATTGACATGGACTCGACCGACAACGACGACGGGTACACGAGAGTTCGGGCGCTCCTCGAAATCGCGGAGGAAGTGGGCGCTGCAGCCTGCCAGCACCTCTTGCAGCAGTTTATCAACGACTTCGAATCTGAGGACTGAAGATAAAAAGCAGATCAGAACAACTGGCGAACTTCCAGCGACACCATCTAAGCTTAGATGGGAAAATAACCGAACGGACTCCTCGTGCGCCATTGAAAAAGCTGTGCTTCCGCCAATCAAAATCCGGCGCTAAGGTGCCACATCGCCCCCGATTGAACAGCAGGCCTGACCGCACCGCGAAATAGAGCTGCGCAAAACATCAACCCAAGGAAATTGAGATGGGGCTGCTTGACGATCTATTCAGAAAAGATTCACTAAATCAACTGAAGAAACAGGTAACTGAAAAAAATGAAGCGATCGCGCGTGCAGAATCCGAGATTGCCGAAAAAACAATCAATTTAACCAATCTCGAAACTCGGCTTACCGCACTAAACGCTACGATTTCGGATCGGCAAACTGCCATCGAATCCTTGAAGTCAGCACTAGACAAAAGTCAAACAGAAAATCGCCGCAAGACATTAGAGATTGAGAAGTTAAGAGCATTTGCTTTAGACCAGAACACTCAAGCTGACAATCAGATTCTAATTTTAAAAAACTCGCTAGCCAAGGCCAGTGCAGAGACAGAGGCGGCCACAATCGCTCGCAAATCCATTGAAAAAAGCTGGCATGAAGCACAGGAATCGTACGACGCCAAAGATCGACTTCTCCAAGAGAGAGAAGAAAAATACACTGAAAAGTTAGAAAAACTGCTCATTAATCGACAGCGATTCCAGCAAACATCTGCCGAGTTTCATTCAAGATTGCAAAATTGGAAGCAAAACGTAGAACCTCAACTGCAAAAATACGAGCAACACCTATCGCTCGACAGTAGGCAACTGCGCATTCAAGAGGCAATGTCCCGGCTAGAAGAACTGCGAGCCTCCATTACGGCTAGGGAAGACGACTTAGTTCGGCGAGATTGCACGGACAAGGCGTTGACCTCCAGAGAGGCGAAAGTTTCAGCCTGGAATAAGACTCTGACCAATCAACAAGATGTCCTAGAGAAAAAACTCGAAGAAGTCCGACGCAAAAAAATCGAACAAGATGAGAGAACCCTCAAACTAGAAAACTGGGCGCGCGAGCTGTTTGCATTCCGGAATCGAGTAAATCAGCTTGACAATGAAATCATAGCGTTAGCAAAACAGAAGAAAGATTTCGAGTCAAACGAAGCAATCGGCCAATCTCAAAATTCGGAGCGTCTAGCGGACCTGCAGCGCAAGCAATCCACGCTGAAAGCACTCGAAAATCGCATTGGCGAACGAGAGGAATATCTCAACGCACGGGAAATTACAATTAACCAAGCAGGATCACACATCATCTCTTTGAAACAAGACAACGTTTCGCTCAGAAGAGAACTGGGAGAGATTACTGCAAGAGCCGAAAATCTTGAGGCATCAAACCGAGAATATCTATCGAAAACCAGTCGACTCACGAGGAAGAACGAATTACTCCAAGCCAATTACGCCGCCATGAACGAGAGACTCAAGAGCACGACAGGAACCAACAGGTTTAACTCCTCCCTCGCCAACGTCAAGGTACTCTCATGGCTGCTAGAGAGTGGAAATCCGGACGCGGCAAAAATCGCAAATGGATGGCTCGGCTCAACTGGCACCTGACCGTGGAACAGCCAGACTCTTGAACCCGTCCTCGAGGAATTTGGTTATCATTTTTATTCTATACCCGATAGCGATCTTGAGAATTTAGTCGTAGGCAGAAAAGGCTGGTCCAAGACATCGCTGCTAGCTCAAATCGAGGCGCGCGAAGGTGAGCCGCTACGCATCTACTCCCAGGAAATGCTCTTTGCAAAACTGGTTACTGGCAAGGACCCCTTCGACGCGAACGATGATGAATTGTTGGATGCATTCGCTTCGGACCACCCTGCCCTCCAGTTTCTATTATCACTCCCTGAGCCTTGGCCAACCGTTAGCGGTGACAGACCTGAAGCCATTACCGAGGTAAACAGTGAGGATCTTGGTGTATCCGAATCACCGCTTCATATCCTTGGCTATCGGGTTGGTGCCACCTCTGATTTATCTATCGCGAGAAGGCGAGAGATCCTCATGGAGTGCTTCGCATCAAGGAATCTCGTATTCAGCGAGGATAGTGATGATGCCTACATCGCCAAGTGGGGCCGCGGCGGCGGTCCACAGAGGCTTTATCGAATGGCAGCCCACATTAAATCGCTCGCGGATGGTCGGGTAGGGAAGGACTACAGAAAACCTCAAGCCAGATTGGATTGGGTTAGCGACTTAAAGTGGCTAAAAGAAAAATACTTCTCCAACTACAAGACCAAATTTTCATGGCCGTGACGATACTCGGATCGTCACGCAATTTCTCAAAGACGATAACCCTGACAGCCCCGCTGCAATCTAGCTCGGCGCTTTCAAATCGACCCCTTTGTCGATCTCGATCCAACGCTTTCGCCCACGCCCCATGTGTAACCGTCCGGTTAACCCATCTTGCCCGTCGCGCTGAACGATGTCAGGCGCCGCTGACCGGCGCGGTCCAGCGATGTGGCAGCAGTTCCTCGATTCGGTTCGCGGGGTGCGTGGGCAGCCGCTCGAGTACATCCTTCAGGTAGGCGTACGGATCGTGCCCGTTGAGCTTGGCCGACTGGATCAAGCTCATCGCCGCCGCTGCGCGCGTGCCACCGCGCAGCGACCCCGCAAACAGCCAGT
>CAIZNI010000010.1 GCA_903934295.1 uncultured beta proteobacterium | reverse complement strand
GGTGCGGGTGCAGGTGCGGGTGCGGGTGCGGGTGCAGGTGCAGGTGCAGGTGCAGGAGCCGGGGCCGGTGCAGGTGCCGGTGCAGGTGCCGGTGCCGGTGCCGGTGCGGGTGCCGGTGCAGGTGCAGGCTTGGGTGGCGGTGTCGCGGCGGCCGGCGCAACAGCGGCGGGGGCAGCGTCCACTGCCGGGGCGGACTTGGGCGCCGAGGCCTGAGCCGCGGTGGTCAGCGTCGCCGCCGAGGCCGTCACCAGGGCCAACTGCAACGGCACCGGCTTGCTCTCCTTGCCGGGCTGCAGGGCAGTTCGATAGGCGTTGGCCGCCAGGTGCGCATAGATCTGGTCGAGGTTTCGGTGGGCCGTCGCATAGGCCTCGTGCGTTTTCAGCGCCCGCTCCAGGCTGACCCGCGCCTCGTCGACCTTCCCGGCGCCGGCCAGGATGACGGCCAGGTTGTTGTGAACCTCCGGCAGCGAGGGGGCGAGCACGGCCAGACGACGGTACACGACGAGCGACTCGGCGCCGCGGCCGAGTTGAGAGAGCAGCGCCCCCCGTTGCAGCAGCAGCGCCACATCGTCGGGCCGCAGCCTGAGCTGACTGTCGACTTTCGCCAGTGACTCGCCCCAGCGTCTGACCGCAGCGGGGTCCGGTGCGCCGGCGGCGGCGGTCCCGGCCAGCCCTGCGCCCGACAGGACGAGCAGACTGACCAGGCACAGGCCGAAAGCGCGCCATCGGCGCAGCGACGCCAGGAGCGGGGTGTTGACAGGCGGGCAGCAGCGCAATCGGTACGACATCAAAAAATGAGGAATCCAGCCCTTTCTCGTGTCGATCGGACAGGCGAATGCGACTCATCTGCAGGGTCGGCGAACTCTATCGCCCCCCCGACGGGTCGTCAAACGGTCAGGCCCGAGCCACCGCCTTGCCGGCCAGGCTGGCACGGGAAGCGGGCGCCTTGCTGCCCGAGGTGAGCGACAATGGCCGAGGCTTCGAGCCCGGGCTCCTGGGACCGCGTCACGGGCTGCGCCACCGGCGCCGCCGCGAACGGCCGGTCGGAGCGCCACTCGGAGTCACCTGCAGCGTCACCGGCACCGCGGCGGCCCTGCCCCACTCACCTGTTTCGCGGAGATCCCGATGAACGAAGTCAGCATCCTCGACCAGCGCCGCATCGAGGCGCAATTCGCCGGCCAGTTGCTCAGGACCCTGAGCGCCGAACTCGGCGAACAGCGCGCGCGCGACCTGCTCGCCCGCGCCATCATCGACATGGCGCACGAGGCCGGCCGTGCGTTCGCCGCGCGCAAGCCCGGCAACGAGACCGGCGCCAACCCGCCCGACCTTGCCGACTATGCGGCCATCCTGCCGCTCTGGGAGGCTGGCGGGGGCATCACCATCCAGTGGGTGGAGAAAACCGCGCACACCCTGGCCTTCAATGTCACCCGCTGCCGTTATGCCGAGTCTTATCGCGACATGGGCCTGGGCGAGATCGGCGATCTCCTGTCCTGCAACCGGGACGGCGAGTTCTGTCACGGCTACAACCCCGAGATGAAATTCACCCGAACCCAGACCCTGATGAAGGGCGCCAGCCACTGCGATTTCCGCTACACGCTGGCGCCCAAAGCCTGAAACCCCCGCCAAGGCGGGGGTTCGGAATCAGCCGAGTCGGTGCATCCAGCCGTGGCGGTCTTCGGCGCGACCGTACTGGATGGCGGTGAGTTCTTCGCGAAGGCTCAGGCTCAGGGGTTCCGACCCGCTGGCGGGCAGGCTCAAGGTCTCGGAAAAACTCTTGAACTGACCGATCGGCGTGATCACCGCCGCCGTGCCGCAGGCAAAGCTTTCGGTAATGGCGCCGCTGGCGATGCCGGCGCGAACCTCATCGAGGCTGATCTTGCGCTCCTGAACCTCGATGCCCCGGTCCTGCATCAGTTCGATGAGCGACTTGCGGGTGATGCCCCGAAGAATCGTGCCATCGAGCATGGGCGTCGCCACACGGCCATCCTTGAACACGAAGAACAGATTCATGCCGCCCAGTTCCTCGATGCAGGTGCCGGTCTGCGCATCGAGGAACATCACCTGCGAACACCCGTTGTCATTGCCCTCGGTCTGGGCCAGCAGCGATGAGGCATAGTTGCCGCCGGTCTTGGCCTCGCCGGTGCCATACCTGCCGGCACGGGCCGATTGCAGGGCAATCCAGATGGCGATGGGCTTGATCCCCCCGGAAAAATACGGCCCCACCGGACTGGCGATGACGCGATATTCGACCCGCTGCGCCGCGCGCACCCCCAGGAAGTCTTCGGCGGCGATTTCGAACGGCCGGATGTAGAGGGTTTTTTCCTCGGCCGGTTCGGGCACCCAGGCCGCATCGACCGCAATCAGCTGACGCAGCGACTCGACGAAGAGTTCCTCAGGGACCTCGGGCAAAGCCAGACGGCGCGCACTGAGCTGCAGGCGCCGGGCATTCTCATGGGGACGAAACGTCCAGATCGAACCATCGGCCCACCGATAGGCCTTGATGCCCTCGAAAACTTCCTGCCCGTAGTGCAGCACCGCCGCAGCCGGATCCATCTGGATCGGACCATAGGGGATGACCTCGGCGCTGATCCATCCCTTGTCCTTCTCCCAAACGCAGACCACCTGGTGATCGGTGCGGTATTGGCCGAAAACAGGGTTTTTCAGCACCGCCTCGCGCTGCGCCTGGGACAAGGGGTTCGGATTTCGCTGGACATGAAATTGAATGCTCATGATCTGGAACTTCCCGTATCAACGTCTGAAAATGACCTGGCTGGTCTGTAGGGTCGAGCCGCTCGCGGGACCGGCTGGCGCACTGGCTGTCAGTGTCGCGCCGCAGGCCGGCCGTGCAGCATCGACGCCCAGTTTACCGGCTGACCGCTTCGGTGCGGCGGCGCGCTGATCCAATTGACACGCTCGCGACGCGCGCTGCCGATGCGCAGCACAAGGACCCGGAAGCCCGGGTCACCAACCTGTACTGGAAAGCATCCCGTTCACGGTGTTGGCCGAGACCTGGCCAACGGAAGGGGGTCTGGCGCTCAAATCGGATGATTTGAAGGGGAAACAGTGGGGTGGCTGATGGGACTCGAACCCAGTAGGTAGGGGCATGAGGGGGTGTCAGGGGTATTGTAAGTTGTTGATTTATAAGGGTTTCGATTTTTCCCGTTCCCCTGCGTTCCCCGGATTTGGCCCACGAATTGGCCCACGGAACATCACTCAGAGACGATCGCGCGTACCCTACTGGTCGTCCGTCACGATCACATCCGATCAATGTGCTCATGGATCCTGGCAACGATGTCCTCAAAGGGCGGTTGTCCTTGGTGGTACAGCGCGGCGGTGCGCGCGTACTCGGCGGCAAAGGTGGTGCGCCGAGACGGGTCAGCCAGCACGAACGCCGGATTGCGCGCAATGACCCGTTCATCAGCCGCCCGAAACCGCTGCCGCTTGCGCTCCTCGTAGGCCGGCGTGCCGATGAAATCGAGCACCTCGGGCAGCCCCAGCAGGCAGTACACGTCGTAGTAGTGGCGCAGGAAGTTCGGCGGTAACCGGCCCGTCTCGGGCAAGCCCCGGTACTTGGTGGACAGCGTCTGGAGCTTTTCGACAAAGGTATGGCTGGGCTCGTAGCAGAGCACGTCCACGGCGCGGTTGTCCCCGAGCGATACCCCGCGTGCGACGGCGGTGTCATATGCCCAGGAGGAGATCGTGACCGGACGGTTCGGCGCCGTATCGTCGAACCCGACCTCCAGCAGGACACCGGACTTGACCCCCTGCAGCGACCCAAGGGTGGTCGGATAAACCAGCCGGATGCCCGCGCTGCGCAGTTTCTCGTCGTCGAAATCGGTGTCACGCTCGACCGCGACGATGCCGGGGATCCGGATCTCCTGGGTCAGCCAGTCGTAGAACGCCCGCCTGGACTCGACGTGCGCCGCCTTGTCCTGGTTTCGGCCCGCTTTCACATCGAGCGCGGCCGGAGGCTCGATGCGGATGTCGATGTCCTCGGAAAACCGATGGATGATCCCGAAGCCTTTGGAGAGCGAGGTGCCGCCCTTGAGCTCGAACCGCAGACCCTGCGCCTGAAGGCCCCACAGGCAGTGCATCAGCCAGTAGTCCTTCTCGACCAGGACCGGGTCGACGCCTCGCTCCGCAGCGACCAGACTGACCAGTTGCCCGAAGTCGCGCCGTGCGTGCAGGAACTCAGGCATCCAGCCAGCCCGTCACGCGCTTGCGGGTGGCCACCAGGCCAAACTGCTCCAGGGCGCGCTTCAACTTCGTGCCATCCATCTCTCGGGCACGCTGCCTGGCGCGGGCGAGCACGGTCGCCTCGTCTTCAGCCAGCTCGCCCAGGTTGTTGAGCGCATCGACGAACAGGAACTCGTCGGACAGCCGCTTCGGGAAACGGGGCTTGACCCTGAAGTCGTACTGCCGGCTGCCGAGCGTGAACACGCCATGACGCTTGCGGTTGTAGACCCAGGTGCGGTTGTAGAGCTGGGTCGTGCCAAGGCCTGCCGCGTTGTAGGCCGAAGGGGAGAAGAGAAGGAAGTCCCGGTCCTTCAGGAACGCGGCAACCAGTTCCTCATCGGCGGGCGGAACCACGCCGAACGCGGACTCGCGCGGCGCGTAGTACAGGCCGCGGGCGAGCTTGGTCAGGCGGCCTGCCGAGACCAGCTCCTGCAGGTGGCGGTCCACGGCCGTGCTGAGCGGCACCAGGTCCTCACGCCTGTACACCTGCCCGGGGCGCAAGGCGCGAGCGACATGCGCCGAAGCGGCAGGCAGGGGATTGGCGACCACGGCGGACATGGCAGATCGAATGCTTTCTCATTGAAGTTTCATGCATGATACGCCGATTCAAGCCTCACCCCAAGCCAGGCCACTGGGCTGGGGCGAGCAGGCACTGCGCGTCCGTTCAGGCACTCGGCAGGATGGGCGGGAGGGTTGCCCGCCGGGGCCATGCCCCTCACACGTGCTTCTTGTAGTACGCCCACTGCCCCGCCGCCAGCACCGCGACCAGCAAGGCGCCGACGCCGGCACACAGCCCCCACGCGACCGGCGCCGGCCAGACCAGCAGGACTGACCCGCCAAGCGCCAGCACCACCACCTGCCCGTACTTCGCCCGGTGGTACAGGCTCGCCGACTCTCGCGCCGCCTGCGCACGGCGAATTGCCCGCTGGCTCAGACCCTCGGCTGCGCCCACCACGTAGAGCAGCGCCAACAGCGGCAGAAATCGCACCAGGACCCCGGCACGCAGGCCCAGCAGCTGGGTGCCGATCATCGCCACCTCGATTGCCTCCTGCCGGGCGATCCAGGTACTGCGCACGACTGTGTCCGGAATCGACAGCGACGAGCCCTCGGCAAACCGCTGCCCCATCTCATGCAGCCCCGTCGCCTCGAAAACCAGCCCGTAGAGCGCGTTGGCCGGCGCGGTCACCGTCGCCGCCGAGCCGCCCTGGCGGGCCGCCATGACCGTGCCGGCCGCTAGCTCCTCGGAGAGCAGAGTCCGAAGGCCGTCGACCCTCCCCGGCCAGACTTGGGCGACGAACATCCAGTCCACCGTCCACGCAACCAGCAGCAGGCCGGCGAGCCCCAGCGTCAGCGCGAACCCGAGCTTGAACGGCGCGAGCAGCACTCGCGCCAGCGCCCCGTCATGGAAGCTGGTGTTGCGCGAGCCCATGCGCGCGCTCTCCTTCGGCCCCGTCCGGTACCGGCTCAGGCCACAACCAGGGCCCGTCCAGCCGCGCGCGCAGCGCCTCGCCGATCTCCTTCAGGCCGGCTGGCATCAGCGGATCGTCGCCAGCCCCGGGGAGCGGCATGCGAATCTTGTGGAGCTGCCCGCCGTGCAGCAACGCAAAGGCCTGCCCCTTGGGAAGTTGCACCAGGTCGGTCGGCGCCAGCATCGGTACCGTCTCGGGTGCGATCCGGTCTTCGTTGCGGCTGGCGAAGTCAGTGAACTCGCCCGGGTCGTTGGTATCGGACACCGACGACGATGCCACCGTAGAGACCACCTGCACGGTGGGCAGCTGCGTGGTCAGCAGCTCGGCAGTGGCCAGCTCCTTGACCCGCAGCATGATCAGCGTGTTGAAGTTGCCGGCGATCTGCCCGGCCTTGGGCCGCGAGCCGATACGTGCCTCCACGTCCGACCAGGTCTGGGTGTAGGCCGTCACCTGGAAGCCCGCCCCGCCCGCCTTGTTGAGCAGCGGGATGAACTCGTCGCCGATCAGTTCGTTGAACTCATCGGCGTGGATGGCGATGCGCCGCGGCTTCACCGGCACCGGAAAGCCCCGACCCGGACCGTACTTGTAGAGGCTGCCCGCGACGCTGGTGAGGTCGGCGAACATCGAGTTGCCCACAGCCGCAGCTACCTCGTAATCGGACAGGGCATCGAGCCCCACGTAGACGATGCCGCCCAGGTTGATCACCGCGTTCCAGTCGAACACCGGCCGCCAATCCCCACGCGAGTTCGTCGCTGGCGACAGCAGCGCCGCCGTGCGGCCGGTGGTGAGCTTCTCCATAAGGGGCAGCAGCGAGGCCACCAGCTTGTCGAAGTGGCTCTTCTCGTAGGCGAGCGTGGAGGCCAGCGCGTGGGCGATGGGGTCGTAAAGGCGCCGCCGCCGGGCGAACTCCACCAGGCTCACCGCCCGCAGGCCGCGCGACTGGAGCCCCTTGTCGAGACTCTTCTTGTCGATCGGCTGGCGCTCGAGCTCGTCTCGCCACCCGGCCGCGGCCAGCTCCCGATCCAGCCACTGCTCGAAGTAGTCGACCAGCAGCGGCTCGATATCGGAAGCATGGCGGTTGATGGCTTCGTAGTCGGGCGTACGGCCCAGTGCTACCAGCGCCCGGGCCATCACGTTCACGAAGCGCCAGACGAACTCCTTGAAGGCTGCCGACTGCCCCTCCGACGGCAACTGCCCGGCGATGCGCGTGGCCACCTCGGTGATGCGCGAGAAGCTGCCCACCGGGTTGTAGCGGGCCGAGATGTCGGGGTGGCCGAGGTGGAACATGAAGAAGGCGTCGGCCCGCCCGGCGCGCTCCGCCTCGGCGTAAACGCGCCGCAGCAGATCGGCGTCGCCCTTGGGATCGAAGACGATGACCACCTCCCCCCGGCGGATGTCCTGGGCGATCAGCAGTTCCGCCAGGCGCGTCTTGCCCACCCGCGTGGTGCCCAGCACCAGGGTGTGGCCGACCCGCTCGGACAGGTCCATCCAGATGTCGGACTCGTCGGGCTCGACGCCATGCAGGGCCGGATCGCCGCCGAGACCCGCGGGAACGTCACCAGAAGACGCAGACCCGGGCAGCAAACGCCCCCACCACGAAGGCTCCAGCAGCCGCTGGTTCGCGGGCTGCCGGGCCTCGAAGAGCCGCTGGGTGTGACGCTGGTCCCACCGGAAGCCCCGGCCGAGATAGAGGCGATGCGCCGACCAGGGAATCGAGGCCGAGTCCATCTTGAAGCCGCGCAGCCTCCGGAGGTTGCGCCGGTAGGCGAGCGTTCGAGCCCCCTGCCCGCCTCGCCAGGCGGCATGGCCGAGCAGCGCTGCAGCCAGCCCGACCTGCCAGGGCGGGCTCAGCAACAGCCAGCCGGGCGCGATCAGCACAGCGCCGCCCGCAGCTAGCGACACACCGGCCGCGACAAGCTCGTATGCGCTGCGAAGCCGACCTTCCAGGGGCACGGTCACGGATCAGAGCCGCCAGCGACCGCGATCCGCACGAGCCGCGGGTTGATCGGTAGCAGAGGGTCGAGCAGGCGCTGCGGCTGCTCGATGACGATCCCATGCACCTTTGCGGTGGTCTTGCCGTTCTTGGTCCAGGCGTAGCCGAGCACGCTCGCCCCGTCGGCACCGACAAGATGCCACCCGGCTCTGAGTACGGCACGCTGCAGACGCTTCAGGGCCTCCTGGGACTTCGCATCGGCACCCTGCCATGCCAGGAAGGACCGGAAGATGCCCGGCGACACCAGCAACAGGCCCTCGGCCACGTGATGGACCAGGGCCGTGCGGGTGTTGATCTCGATCGAACCCCCGGCCAGCCCATCGCGGAGCCAGCCGAACAACTCAGGAGGCTGTGCGGCCGACAAGGTAGATCGCGAGACGTGGGTCGCAAGAACCTCAGACGCAGATCGCGCCGGCGGCGGCTCCGCGTCGGAAGCGGCCTCCGTGTCGATCTCCGACCGGTGCTGATGCCATCGCGCTCTATCGACAGGAGCCGCCGCATCAGCGCGACCGGAAAGCGCTTCCGTCAGGATCGCCAAGATGGGATTGTCCTGACCGCATCGATCGAAAAGCACAGCACCCAGCGCTGCGCTCGCCTCCCGGTCCTGGCCGATCCAAACGCGGCCAAGCTCGGGCACGATGCACTCGTACCGGCTGGCGGGAGTTCCAGCGACCGTAGCCGCCCCCTTCCGCAGCAAGGCGGCCACCAGCACCGCGTAGCTCCAGCGATGCGCCAGTTCGCCCGCCCGCTCGGGCGGCGCGTTCGGGGGCAGGATCCGGTCCCGGCGAATGGCAAGGGCGCGGAGCGCAAGCCGCAGCGAGCGCCCGAGCGGATGGGTATCCGCCGCTGCATCACCATCGCGGGTGGATGGCACACACCCGGCAAGCCCACGGATCATGGGCTCGACCAGCACGTCGAAGACTTCGCGGGGGAACCCGAGACGCGCCCGCAGCAGCGCAACGGGATCGGCCGTGACCGGCCGGCCCGGCGCCCGCAACGCATCCGGCGGGCGACTGCGCACTGTCTCGATGGTGGCCATCTCGGCAGTATTCGAGGGCTGATCGAGGTCGTCAGCGTCAATCAGGGCGCGCGCGCAGGCCCGATTCGAGGCAATCGACTCGGGGGCTACCACTCCGAGTGCCGCAAGTTGTCTCCAGCTGGCTGCTTGCTCGCGCGATCGGCCTATGATTGGATCGTGCGCTGGATTTAGTCCATGGATTCAAATTCCCGTCACCAGATCCTCAAGCGCCTGCAGACAGGTCTTGCCCGGGGAGCGCCGTTCGACCTGAGCACCCTGGCACGGGTCGGGGTGTCAGCCCCACTGGCTGCGCGCTACGCCGAGAGCGGCTGGCTCGTGCGCCTGGCCCAGGGCGTGTACTCCTTCCCGAAGGACGATTTCGGGGTGTACGGCGCGCTGATGTTCCTGCAACAACGCGTGCCCGGACTGCACGTCGGCGGCAAGAGTGCGCTGGCGCTGCAGGGCGTTCGACACAACCTGGGCGGCCGCGAGACCCTGGTGCTCTGGGGCGATGTGCGCTTCGCCCTACCGGAGTGGTTCACCTCGCGGTTTCCCGGACGCTACGTGCACGCGCGTTTGTTCGACTGGCCGGATGAGATGCTGGCGGCCAAGACCGTCGTGACGCCCCCCGGGCTGCCCGACGGACTGCGCGTGTCGGGATCGGAGCGCGCAGTGCTGGAGCTGCTGTATGACGCCGGCACCCGCCAGAGCCTGGAGGAAGCCCGCAACCTGTTCGACGGGTTGCGTTCGCCTCGCAAGGAACTGATGGGCCAGTTACTGGCCACTTGCACCAACGTGAAGACCGTGCGGCTGTTCCTGACGTGGGCTCGGGAGAACGGCCTGCTGGACGCGGACGATCTGCGCGCGCGCTACCCGCTGCGCACAGGCAGCGACAAGCGCTGGATGAGCCGGATGCCAGACGGAACCTTGCTGACCCTGAAGCCCCATGGATAAGCGATACGCCGACACCGCTCACAAGGCTGCGGCCCGGGTGGGCGCAACCCTCTCGCCGCGGCGTTCGAGAGGCATCGCCGGACACCCTTCCCATGAACGTGCCTCGACGGGATCAACCAGGACCTTGGATCGATGATGCCGACCGCCCCCCATGGCTTCTCCCCGCTCTCCGACGAGGAGATTGATGAACTCGAAGCCTTCCTGATGGAGGACCGCGACGGGGCCGAGGCGATGATGTTCGACACGATGGACGGCTACATGCACGCCGTGGCCATCGGGCCCACCACACTGAAGCCCCAGCAGTGGCTGCCGCCGATTTGGGGGCATACGCAGGCTCAGGGGATGGTGCCGGCCGCGCAGGGCATCGAGCAGATCAACCGGATCCTTGAGCTGGTGATGCGCCACTTCAACAGCATCATCGCCGCCCTGGAGGACGAGCGGCCGGACATCTACCCCCATTGGTCCGTCATGGAGTTCGAAGGCCGGGAGTTCGATGACGCCGAGGGTTGGGCCTGGGGCTTCGTACAGGG
>CAIZNI010000009.1 GCA_903934295.1 uncultured beta proteobacterium | reverse complement strand
TGGCGCAGCAGGTCGCGGCAGGGCGCCGCCAAGGTTGCAGCAGGGCGCGATGCCGGCCGTGGCGCGCAAGTCGCCGCCCTGTTGGGGCAGGTAACGCACGCAGGGCTGTTCGGCCAGGCTGGGGCAGGGGATGTTGGCGAGGCCGACCTCGGACGCGTATCTCCAGGCCTTGCGGCTGCCGGGTTGCAGGAGATCAGGCCGGCTGGGGCACCCGCCGAAGCGGGCTGGGCGATGCGGTGACGGGCATCAAGCGGGCTGACTCAGCCAGCGGTCGATGGGCGGGATGCTGCGCCAGGTGTGTTCGGGCTGCAACCGCAGTGGCGGCGGTCGGCTGACCCCGGGTGCGTTGGTCGTCAGCAGTGCTGACATCTCGTGTGAGGGCAGACTCAGGCGGCTTACCCACCGCCGCGCGAGTCTTGCGTGAGAGGCGCCGATCGCGCGGCCGTGGATAAGCGCTGGTCGTCTTGTGTGTCGCTGTCGACCGCCGGGGGTTCTACTCGTCGTCATCAACGTCGTGCCTGTCGCGACGCGTCCCATTCACATGGGCCCAGAACGCCGTCTTGCGCCCATGGCGCGCGCGGATTTCAGCTTCGAACTCATCGTGCGACGACAGGGGCAGAAAGCCCGTGGCTCCGTTCGCGATCTCCTGCAGCCGCGACCAGTACCGCGCCGCGTGCCCGTAGGCGCGGGCATAGGCCCGGTCCAGGATGCCCTTGAGCAGCGCCCGGTAGATGACGGTTTCGCCGCGCGGGCAGTCGTGGTTGCGCAGCGCCTTGGCCAGCGGAACGAGGCTTCCGTACTGGGTGCCGTCAATCCGCCCGGGCTCGGCCAGCAGCCGGGCTTCCGCGGCGGCGGGGTCGTCGAGCTTGAGCAGCACGGTGGCGGCGGCCGCCAGGTTGGTGTGGGCGAGGGCGAGTTCGCGGGCATGGTCCCGCGCTTGAGGCCGGGCCGCCTCTGGCAGGTGCTGCAGCCAGAGGTCGAGGTAGAAGTCCGACATCGTTCGCTCGAACATCCCCCGCCGGATGGGAACACTCTCCTCGAACCGGCCGAGTTTCTCCAGCGCCTCGGCCTGCAGCCCGAGTCGACTGTCTTCGAGATGTCCCCAGCCGTCCTGCAGCCATTTCAGGGCATCGGCCGGTCGGTCGGCTTCGATGTAGGCCCGGGCGAAGGATTGGCGCTGCACCGGGTTCGGGTAGGGGCTGTAGCGCAGGGCTGCCCGCACCGTCACGTCGGGGTCGCGCAGGGATTTGGACAGCAGTGACAGCGCGCCCGAGATCCTGAAGACTTCGTACGGCGGGTTCTCGGGCGTCGGGCAGGCTACCAGGGCAGCCGACAACTGCGCATCGAGCTTGGTAACCAGCTCACGCTGCGCCGCCTCGTCGAGCAGCAGGCCGGCGTTTCTCAGCAGCTCACCGCGAGCGCCGTACTGATCGGCCAGGTAGAGCGCGAGCAGGCGGTCGGGCCACACGCTGACCGGGGTCTCGCAGCGCGCGGCGGCGCGCAGCCAGTACTGGCAGGCCGAGCGCACGGCATCGCCGATCACACCATCGGAATCATCGGCACGCTCGAACCAAGACGCGTCCGCCTCGATGAAGGCCTGGAACAGGGCAAGCGCGGCCGGGGGATCCTTGGGGCAGAGCTCACGCTCCACCTGTTCCAGCCAACCTTCGAGGTCTCGGCCGAACTCGCCGGCTTCCCGGTAGCTGTAGAACTTGCTGGAGCGCTTCCATGCGGCCAGGGTCTTCTTGAAGCCGGCGGCGAGTTTGTCGGGTTGGTCGGCCAGCTGCATGCGGCCCAAACGAGCCTGCACGGCTTCGTGGTTCCGCGCGAGCTCCAGCAGCAAGGCAACCAGTGCTTCCTTGGGCTGCCGGGCGAGGAAATCGGCGGGGTCTTCAGCGGGGGGCTTTGCCATCGAGTTCAGCGGCGTTGAGGTGGTCAGTCCGATGGCTGGCCAGAGGTGAGATCCCAGAAACTGCCCTGCCAGTTCGAGATCTGCCCATGGGTGCCGCAGGCCACGCAGTGCCAGGTCACCCGATCATCCTCGGTGATGCCAGTGTCGACCGCGCGCCGGTCGCGCTTGCGGCACTTGAAGCACAGCGGTCCGCCCGTCTCCTCAGGGCGATCGAAGTCGGTGGCGTGGGCGACCACGGCGGTGAGGAAGTCGGCGAACTTGCGGGCAGGGCCCCGCTCCGGGGCGATGGCGCCCCTGGGGTCGAGGTAGTGGGTGAGGTCGATGACGTACACGGCGCTGCTCGAAGTAAGGGTTAACCCTGAGAAGATCTGGACGCCAGAACCCGATCTCGGATGCGTCGGAACGCCGCCCTGGCCCGAATGGAGCTCACGTGGTGAGCTAGCCGTCCCGGAAACTTTGGAACTTTAGGCATCCGGTGTGACAATCTTGCCCTATTCTGCATTCCATTCCACCGCTGCGGCAGGAGCCATGGTCACCCGAGCACCGAAAACAGACATCCTGATGATCAAGGACGTCGCCGAATACCTGAAGGTCACCGAGAGGACCATCTACCGCCTGGCGGCCGCCAAGAAGATACCGGCGTTCAAGGTGGGCGGGAGCTGGAGGTTTTCACGGGCGGACATTGATGCCTGGATCAAGGCACAGACTTCAATCACGCCGCCTGGCGAGGAATGAGGTTTCGCTGTGCTGGAAAAACTCGAACAACTCATTGAAGAGATTGGCGCGCTGAACAGCAAGCTCGTCCTGCTCATCGGGGCGCCGAATGCCGGCAAGACGGCATTGCTGAACTCCCTAGCCAAGAGCAAGGGTGTCACGACGCTGAACGTCGGGGCTGAGTTGGGCGGTCGTCTCGCGGGCTTGCCGCAGCGGCAGCGCCACCTGCAGACCACGACGATCCTGCGTGAGCTGGCCGATCAGCATGCCCCTGGCGACTTGCTGCTGCTGGACAACATCGAACTGTTGTTCGACCGGTCTCTTCAGCTCGATCCACTCGATCTACTGAAACGTCACGCACACGCGAAACGCGTCGTGGCGGCTTGGCCGGGCGAGTTGCAGGGCGATGCGAGAACGGGCCGGTTGACCTACGCCGACATGGGGCATCCAGAACACCAGGACTACAGCCTTGCTGGCGTGGTCCCCTTCGAGATTCAGTAATAGGGAAGAGAGGAAAAAAATGCGCTACGGCGATCTCATTCAATTCGAACCGATCGAATCGGTCATCCAACTGCTCGACGCCAATCGTCCGGACGAGGCCAAGAAGCTGGTCGCGACCTACGTCATGTCGGACGACATGGCCGAGCGGATCGCCAAGCAAATGATTCCGCAGCTTTCCTTCGACGAGTCCGTCGACCACATGGGCGTGCTGGTGGTCGGCAACTACGGCACCGGTAAATCGCACTTGATGTCGGTGCTGTCCCTTGTGGCGGAGGACGCGGCCTACCAGCCCATGATCCGTCACCCCAAGGTTGCCGAAGCGGCGGGCAAGATCGCGGGCAAGTTCAAGGTCCACCGCATCGAGATCTCCAGCCAGATGTCGCTGCGGTGTCCGCGCCGAACGAACTTTGACCCAGGGCTGGTGGCCGGCATCGCGTGATCCCGGCTGTGGACAACTGTAGCTGCTTACTCCTCTTTCTTCGTTTCGTGGGTAGTGTTCGCGCGGCGAGAAGACGCGGAGGGCGTAGCCCGTAGAGGCTTCCCGCCGCGCGGCGCGCGCCGTCAGCCCGCCTCTGCAGGCCGTGCCCTGCGTTCCTGCTCCCGGGCCTTGATGCGCCGCTTCGTACTGGCCGTGGCCTGCGTTACTCGGTAGCTCTCGTTGCCGGTCTCCACGATGTGGCAGTGGTGCGTGAGCCGGTCCAGCAGCGCCGTGGTCATCTTCGCGTCGCCGAAGACTGTGGACCATTCGGCGAAGTCCAGGTTGGTCGTGATCACGACGCTGGTGTGCTCGTAGAGCTTGGACAACAAGTGGAACAGCAAGGCGCCGCCGGCCTGGCTGAACGGCAGGTAGCCCAGCTCGTCGAGGATGACCAGGTCCATGCGCAGCAAGCTACCGGCAATTCGACCCGCCTTGCCTTCGGCCTTCTCGCGCTCCAGCGCATTGACCAGGTCCACCGTCGAGTAGAACCGCACCCGCTTGCCATAGTCGGTGATGCCAGCCACGCCGATGGCCGTGGCCAGATGACTCTTGCCCGTGCCGGGCCCACCCACCAGCACCGCGTTGTGCGCGGCCACCGTGAACTCGCAGCTGGCCAACTGCGTGACGAGCTTGCGATCCACCGGCGAGACATCGAAGTCGAAGCCCGCCAGGTCGCGGTGCACAGGGAACTTGGCCGTGCTCATCTGGTGGCTGACCGATCGCGTGGTCCGGTCACTGGCCTCGGCCTTGAGCATGTGTTCGATGAGCCAGCGCGAGCGCCCCAGCTCGTCGCTGTTCTGCTCGCCCAGCTCGGCCCAGGTCGCAGCCATGCCGTGCAGCCGCAACGCCTTCAGTTCGGTGATGACGTCACGCATCTTCGGCTCCCTGCTCGGTGGCTTGTTCAGCCTGGATGCGACGCAGCCGGTCGTAGCGCGCCGTGTCGGCCACGGGCTTGGTCAGCGTACCCAGCTCGGTGGCCACGTTCTCTGGCCGCGGTGGCGCAGTCAGCCGGGCCAGCACGTTGCCGA
The DNA here is from genome assembly GCA_903934295.1 of uncultured beta proteobacterium. Classification (GTDB taxonomy): domain Bacteria; phylum Pseudomonadota; class Gammaproteobacteria; order Burkholderiales; family Burkholderiaceae_E; genus Quisquiliibacterium. The sequence continues at coordinate 2,993 of CAIZNI010000009.1, read as the reverse complement.
CGTGTTCGGGGCTGACCCGGCCGCTGGGCCCGGCCCGCTCCAGCGCCAACTCGGCTGCGACCAGTACGGCATCCAACCCAGCCACCTTGACCAGATCCAGCACCTGAGCCATGAGCCGGTCACCGCCCGCGTTCTTGAGCAGGGCCAGGCGTAGCCTGGCCAGCGGCTCGGGCAGGTCCTTGAAGGGTGCACCGTTGCGCAGGGCGCCGGGCTTGCGCTGCACCAGCGGCACGTAGTGCTGCCAGTCGTAGATCGTCTTGCCCTTGCCGCTTTGCCGCGGGTGCTCGGCGACAACCAGTTCTTCGTTCACGATCACCACCCGGCTCGGGTACAGCCGCGTGCTCACCGTGTGCCGGGCCAGTTCACACGGCACCGAGTAGCGGTTGCGCGCCACCGTCACCAAGCAGGTGCTGCTGACGCGGCTGAACTCCTGCACGTAGCCGTCGAAGGGTGCCGGCATCGGCATCAGGTGCTGCCGCTCCAGCTCCAGCATCTCCGCCACGCTGAAGGCCTTGTGCTCGGGGTGGCGCAACTCGGCCCACAACGCCTTGCAGCGCTCGGCCAGCCAAGCGTTGAGTTCGTCCAGGCTGCTGAAGCGCTGCTCGCGGGCGTCCAGCCAGATGCGCCGCCGGCTGTCCTGCACGTTCTTCTCGACGACACCCTTCTCCCAGCCCGAGGCCACGTTGCAGAAGTCGGCATCGAACAGGTAGTGCGCGCACATGGTCGTGAAGCGCAGGTTGACTTCCCGCGTCTTGCCCTTGCCGACACGGTCTACCGCCGTCTTCATGTTGTCGTAGATGCCTCGCCGGGCCACGCCGCCCAGCGCCGCGAACGAGCGGGTGTGGGCATCGAACAGCATCTCGTGACCTTGGCCCGGGTAGGCCACCAGCCAGAACGCCCTGGAGGCGCACAGCTTCATGTGCGCCACCTGCAGCCGCTGGTACTGCCCGCCGATGACCAGCGGCTCTTCGCTCCAGTCGAACTGGAAGGCCTCGCCGAGTTCGAAGCTCAGCGGCACGTAGGCGTCCCCCACCTGCACGCCGCCGCGTGCAGCCCGCCAATGCCGGATGTAGTCGGTCAGCCGGCTGTAGCCGCCTTGGTAGCCCGCGGCCGCAATCTGCGCGTGCAGGGCTTTGGCGGTGCGACGCTCCTTCTTCGACCGCCGGGCATCGGCCAGCAGTGCCTGCTGCACCGCCTCGACGAACGGGGCCAGCTTCGTGGGTACCTCAGGCCGTCTGTACTTCGGCGCCTCTACCTTGTCGATGCGCAGGTACTTGCGCACCGTGTTCCTCGCCAGGCTCGTGGCCTTGGCGATCTCCCGCACCGACTTCTTCTCGCGGTGGTGCATCCGCAGGACCTTGCCAATCATGGCCATGGTGATCACTCCTCACACCCCGCTCCGCTTTGGATAAGTCGGGCAGGGTAGGTTGAACACCTGGGTCAGATTTCGGTCGGCACGATCCTCGTAAGTGGGTCAAATTTCAGTCGGCGCCAACACCCAGACCAGAAGGCGCAGCGCCGGGGCCACCGGGCAGACCGGCGCGCGGGGCCGCAGGAGCTGGCAGGGTGGCGGGTGCCGGCGGAGGCGGAAGCCTCTGCGCCGGGTTGGCCACAGGGGGTGCCGCCACTGGATCCGGGCCGAAGTTCGGGCGCGTGGCGGGCGCCGGCATTGGTGGCGGAGGCAGCGGGGTGAGGCCGCTGGTGTCGGTGCGGCCCGACGGGGTGCCGGCGTTGCCCGCCTCCAGGCGCTTGAGCCGCTCCATCATGTCGCGGCTCTGGCCTTCGAGCTCGCTGCCGCGCTGCGTGAGTTCGCGCGAGCGCTGCTCGATCGAGCGCAGCTGCGCGTCGGCCTGGCCGCGCCAGGCGTCCCGTGGATCGACCTGGGCGCCGGGCGAGAGGATGTTGGTGGACTTCGGACGAGGGGCGGGCTCGCTGCTGGTGCCCGACCCGGTGAGCGATACCGACACGACGGTGCCGGCGACGATCACCCCGGCGATCCCGGCCAGCAGCAGGTACTGGCGGCGCTTGATGCGCTCGGCGCTCGCACCTGCGGGTGCGTCGACATTGCCGGGCGGCAGGGGTTGCTCAGTCATCGCTGCGGCGCTCCCGGATCACGAAGACGGACGTGGCCTCGCCAGGCTGCAGGCTTGCGCGCTCCACGCTCACGGCCATCACGCCGCGCTTGTGCAGGTCGGGCTCATGCAGCGTCAGCGCGGCGGCGCCGGTGTTGGCCAGGCGGTACTTCTCGGCCACCAAGTGGGCACCCAGCAGCACGCGCTCCAGCGTGAGCCGGGTGCCCGACCAGAGCGCGATGTCGCGCCCGGGCTCGCGCACCTCCATGTCCTCCGGGAGGCTGTCGTCAGCGAGCGCCACCAGCAGGTTCTTCAGGGTGCGCACGTGGCGGCTGCTGGCTTCCAGGCGCGGAGGCGCATCTCCCGCGACGCGTGGCTCGCGGATCACGATCGAGTCGCCGGGCACGTCCACCGGCTGCAGCAGCAGCGACACGGTGCCCCGGTCGCTGCTCACGAAGAGGTTGATCGGCTTGGTGGATTGCGGATCGGCAGGGCGGATGAAGACCTGGCCGCGCTCGTCGTCCTTCTCCAGCACGAACTCGTTGGCGTTGCCGGTAACCCGGCGCACCCGCGAGCGCTCGAAGGCGATGCGGGTGACTTCCTGACGCGAGACCCGGGCCAGCACGGTGGCACCGTCGCGGGCCTCGACCACCTGCTGCGCGAGGGCGGGCTCAGCGAGCAGGGGCGCCAGCAGGCACAGCAGGTGCAGCGGAAGGCGAGGGAGCGTCGGGCGCGGGTGCTGCATTTGCAGCGGGAGCAGCGCCGGATCGGGTCTGGAGTTCGAGGGGGTCATTGGGAGTGGTCTCGCGGAAGGTCTTCAGGAAGATCCGGCCGCCCGCGTACTGAAGCTCGATGGCATAGCCTTTCGAGACCTCGGAGACGCGCCGGTCGCTGATGAAGGTGGTGAGCAGGCCGCGCAGG
>CAIZNI010000008.1 GCA_903934295.1 uncultured beta proteobacterium | reverse complement strand
GACCAGAAGCCCCAGATCGATCTGATGATCGAGCGGCTCGCCGGGGTGCTGCGCCGGCTCGCCTGAGCGGCGCGGGCGCCGGCGCCGCGGCGCTGTCGTCGGGCGCGGCGAACAGGCCTGCGAACGCGCTGGCCATGTCGGCTGCCTCGCGCTGCAGCAGCGGGCCACCGGTGCGCCATGGTTCGCGCTCGAGGCGGGCCTCCAGGTTGGCCAGCAGGTAGGTGATCGAGCGGATAAACAGCGACCAGCGGCTGATGAAGGTCGTGCGTGACAAGTGCGGCAGCTCCTGGCGCAGCAGCCCGGCCGTCTGGCGGATGCCCAGGTCATAGCGCGAGCTGATGTAGTCGCGCAGGTCGATCACATCGCTCAGAAAGCTGTGGGCGAGCAGGCGTCGCAAGTGGCTGCGCCCCTCGCTCTCGATCACCGGATGCAGACTCGAGTCGATCTGGATGCGCAGCAGCGCGGCCGTGCGGCGCTCCGGCGGTGGCAGTGCCTCGAGGTAGCGGGTGAGCCGCTGGGCGCGGTCCTGCTCGATGGCCGGCATGCGCAGATCGCAGATCGCGTGCGCCAGTCCCTCCCGCGAGCCGAAGTGGTAGTGCACCGTCGCCAGGTTGCGCTGGCTGGTCGCCGCCACGATCTCGCGCAGCGAGACCCCCATCAGGCCATGCAGCGCGAACAGCCGCTCGGCGGCCAGCACCAGTTCCAGCCGGGTGGCCACGCCGCGCGCCTGGCGCGAGCCGCTGGCCGCGCGCGAACCGCGGGCGGTCTCGACCTCGCCGTCGTCAGTGCCACCCGCTCGCGCCTTGTCGATGTCGGACACGCCGAAGCCTTTCCGAGAGTAAAGGGGATGCGTTGATTTTCTAATACGGATGACTTAATGTCGCGAGTATGCGTTACACCCATGAGCATATCGCGCTGCAGGACAGCGTCAGGCGTTTTATCGACGCCGAAATCACCCCCAACATCGCCGAATGGGAGAAGGCCGGCATCTTTCCGGCGCACGAGCTGTTCCGCAAGATGGGCAAGCTCGGCTTTCTCGGCGTCAACAAGCCGGTGAAGTACGGCGGCCTGGGGCTCGATCACTCCTTCGAGATCGCCTTCTGCGAGGCGATCGGTGGCATCGGTGCCCAGGGCGTGAGCATGGGCATCGCGGTGCAGACCGACATGGCCACCCCGGCGCTGGCGCGTTTCGGGTCCGAAGAGCTGTGCCAGGCGTTTCTCGTGCCGGCGATCGCCGGCGAGAACGTGGTGTCGATCGGCGTCTCCGAATCCGGCGCGGGGTCCGATGTCGCTTCGGTCCGGACCCGCGCCCGCAAGGATGGTGACGACTACCTGATCAGCGGCTCCAAGATGTGGATCACCAACGGCACCCAGGCCGACTGGGTCTGCCTGCTGGCCAACACGTCCGACGATGCGCCGCATCGCAACAAGTCGCTGATCTGCGTGCCGCTCAAGCAGGCCGGCGTGCGGGCGCCGGGCGTCACCGTCCAGAAGATCGACAAGATCGGGATGTGGTCCTCGGACACCGCACAGATCTTCCTCGACGAGGTTCGCGTTCCGCAGCGCTACCGGATCGGCGAGGAGGGCAAGGGTTTCGCCTACCAGATGATGCAGTTCCAGGAGGAACGTCTGTCGGCGGCGGCGCGGCGCGTGACTGCGCTCAGCCAGGTCATCGATCAGACCATCGAGTACACCCGCGGTCGAATCGCTTTCGGCCGGCCGATCCTGGACAACCAGGTGGTGCATTTCCGGATGGCCGAACTCAAGACCGAGGTCGAGCTGCTGCGCTCGCTGGTCTATCGGGCGGCCGATGTGCACATGGCGGGCGAGGACATGACCGAGCTGGCCTCGATGGCCAAGCTCAAGGTCGGGCGCCTGTGCCGGGAGGTCACCGACTCCTGCCTGTACTGGGGCGGGATGGGGTTCACGCTCGACAACCCGGTGTCGCGCGCGTTTCGCGGCCTGCGCCTGATCTCGATCGGCGGCGGCGCCGACGAAGTGATGCTGCAGATCATCTGCAAGCACATGGGGATCCTGCCCCGGCAGTGATCAGGGCGTCGACAGAATTCCGGCGGCGCGCAGCGCCGCGACTTCCTCATCCGAGCGGCCCAGGTCCTGGCTGGCAATGGTCGCGCCGTGCTCGCCCAGGGTCGGCGCCGGCCGCACCGGCTGCGCCGGCAGGCCGGCGAAGCGCATCGGCGAGCCGGGCGCGAGGTAGCGGCCGATGCCGGGCTGCTCGATCTCCTGGAACAGCGGATTGGCGGTCGAGCAGTTGGGGTCTTCGGCCAGCGCCTGACGCGGGCTGCGATAGACGCCCCAGCACACGCCATTGGCATCGAAGATCGGGCCGATCTCGGCCAGCGTGTGGGCCCGCACCCCGGGTTCAACCCAGGCGCTCAGCTGTTCACGGTGATGGAAACGCTGGCCTTCGTCGTTCAGGTCGACCCCGTTGGCTTTTTCCCAGGCGCTGACCGCCTCGGTAAATCCCAGCGCTTTCTGCAGGCCGCGCCACTGGCGCACCGAGATCGCCATGATCATCACGCGGCGCTCGTCGCGGGTGCCGAAGTCGTTGCCGAAGGTGCCGAAGATGTGATTACCGTAGCCCTGGCGGTCCTGGTTGTTGACCTGGACTTCGGCGAGGTAGCCCAGGCTGCCGATGGTGGCCAGGCCCATGTCCTGCAGCGCGATGCGCACATGGCTGCCCAGACCGGTGTCGCGCCGGCGGCGCTCCGCCGCCAGCACCGCGATCGCGACATGCGAGCCGCACATCAGGTCCCAGGCCGGCGTCACGTTGTTGACCGGGCGCGTCGGCGCGCCGTCGCCGGTGATGAAGGGGAAGCCCGCGCCGGCGTTGACCGTGTAGTCGAGCGCGGTGCGGCCCTGCCAGTCGCCGGTGATCTGCACCACGATCAGGTCGGGGCGGCGCGCGGCCAGCTTGTCGTAGGCCAGCCAGCCCTTCATCGGGAAGTTGGTGATCAGGATGCCGGCGCCCGGGGCGTCGTCGCAGATCAGGTCGGCGACCAGTGCCTGGCCGCGCTCGTCGCCCAGGTCCACGCACAGCGACTGCTTGGCCTTGTTCATGCCGGCCCAGTACAGGCTGCGGCCATCGGCGGTGAGCGGCCAGCGGCCGATGTCGGCGTTGCCGCCAACGTCGTCGACGCGGATCACCCGTGCGCCGAGCTGGGCCAGGGTCATGCCGGCGAGGGGGCCGGCCACGAAGGCGGCCATCTCGACCACGCGCAGATCATTCAGGACGTTGAACATGCCGGTGTCGCTTTCAGAGGAGGCCGCGGGCGATGATGTGGGCCTGGATCTCGCCCGCGCCCTCGAAGATGTTCAGGATCCGGGCATCGCACAGCAGGCGTGACACCGGGTACTCCAGCGCGTAGCCATTGCCGCCGTGGACCTGCAGCGCGCTGTCGGCGCAGGCCCAGGCCACGCGCGCGGCCACCAGCTTGGCCATGCCGGCCTCGACGTCGCAACGCTTGCCGGTGTCCTTGCGGCGGGCCGCGAAATAGGTGAGCTGGCGGGCGATCATGGTCTCGACCGCCATCAGCGCGAGCTTGTCGCGCACCCGCGGGAATTCAATGATCGGGCGGCTGAACTGGCGTCGCTCCTGTGCGTAGGAAAGCGCGAGCTCGAGCGCGTTCTGGGCCACGCCGTTGGCGCGCGCGGCGGTCTGGATTCGCGCGCTCTCGAAGGTCGCCATCAGCTGACGAAAGCCCTGGCCCGGCACCCCGCCCAGCAGGGCCGAGGCGGGAACGGTGAACCCGTCGAAGGCCAGTTCATATTCCTTCATGCCGCGATAGCCCAGCACCTGGATCTCGCTGCCGCTCATGCCCGGCGCCGGGAAGGGGTTGCCCGGCACGCCGCGCGGCTTGTCGGCCAGCAGCAGCGAGATGCCGCGCGCGCCCGGCACATCGGCCTCGGTGCGCACCAGCATGGTCATCAGGTCGCTGCGCGCGGCGTGGGTGATCCAGGTCTTGGCGCCGGTGACGCGCCAGGTTTCGCCGTCGCGCACCGCGCGCGTCGACAGCGAGGCCAGGTCCGAGCCCGAGCCGGGCTCGGTGAACACCGCGGTGGGCAGGATGCTGCCGTCGGCCAGCCCGCTCAGGTAGCGGTCCTTCTGCTCGGGAGTGCCGCCGGTGGCGATCAGTTCGCCGGCGATCTCGGAGCGGGTGCCCAGCGAGCCGGTGCCGATGTAGCCGCGCGAGAGCTCCTCGGACACCACCGCCATCGCCAGCTTGCCCAGGTCGCTGCCGCCGTAGGCCTGCGGAATCGTCAGGCCGAACACGCCCAGTTCGGCCATCTGCGCGACCACCGCGTCGGGGATCAGGACATCGGCGCGGTGCCAGTCGTTGGCGAACGGGGCGATGCGCTCGTCGGTGAAGCGGCGGATCTGGGTCTGGAAGGCTTCGATGCCGTCGTTGTCGAGCAGCGCATCGGGCCAGCGGCCGGCGGCGGCCTGCGCGACCACCGCGGCGCGGCGCGCCGGTTCGTTGCCCAGCGCGATCAGCTGTTCCACGTCGTTGCTGTAGAGCATCGCCACCGCCGACATCGACAGGCCGAAGTCGAGCGGTCGAACGGTTTCGCTCTGGGACATCGGCAGTCCGCCGCGCAGCTGCTGCAGGTATTCGGAAAAGCCGATCGCCAGATAGTCGTCGGCCAGTGTCGAGTAGGCCCCGCGGGCCTGCAGGCGTTGCGCCCAGTCGAGCAGCTGGGCGAGCGCCTCGAGGTAGCTGGCGACCCAGGCGTAGCCGTGCATCGCGCGCTGTTCGCTGTCGGCATCGGCGCCGGCCTTGGCGCCCAGCGCCACCCGTTCGCGGCAGGCCTTCAGCACGGTGTCGCGATAGGCGCGGGCCTGGCCCAGGGCCTGGGCGGCGAGATCGATCAGGGCAACGGTGGCGGTTTCGGTCATGGCGGCAGCAGGCAGGAGGGCAGGGGTGGCAAGCCCGTCATTCTAGCCCGGCGCCGGCAGGCGGCAGGCCTCATACGCCAGAGCGTCCCGGGGCAGCATCAGTCGCGCCTCGACCAGGCGCTCGGCGGCGGCGCGCAGCAGCGCCCGGTAGTGCGCGTCGTCGCTGTAGCGCTCCTCGATCGAGGCCCGTGGATCGCGCTGCGCCACCCGGCGGGCGCGGGTCGGCGCGAAGGCGATCGCCATCCCGCGCGTGCCGCAGAGCTCGCCCGGCGCGAACAGCGGGCCGCGCAGGTTGCGTCCCGAATAGGTGGCCACCGGCACCGCCAGCTCCGGCATCACCACGCCGTCGAAGGGGTTGCCGTCGGCATCGACCCGCATCACCCGGATCGGGTAGGCATCGGCCTGCAGCAGCCGTGGCGCGTCGCCGCTGAAGTCGCGGTGGTGCAGCTGGCCGTGCAGCGGGCTGAAGGCGAGACCCGGTATCGCCGGCCAGGTCGCACCCAAGTCCTCGACCGTGCGCCGGCCCTGCTCGCGGCCGGCCGGATAGCAGCTGGCCGGTGGCGGGATCGCGTCGCGGATCCAGGCCTGCATCGCGAACACCAGCGCCCGGAAGACGGGCGCCCAGCTGATGGTGCTGATCGGGTGTGCGCAGGCCGCCACGGTCTGCGGCGCGGGCACCGGCGGGCCCAGATTCACCGAATGCGGCATGCCGGCGATCAGATAGGCGCGCACCGAGTCCGGCAGCGCGACCGGCTGCCCGAGCGGGTCGTTGACGACCAGGAAGCCGGCCTGCTGCCATTGCTCCCAGTCGCTGTCGATGTGGATCACTTTCGGGCACGAGCCGCTGGCCACGCTGCGCGCCAGGATGCCGTCGGTGCGGCCGGTGACCGGATCGGACAGGGTCGGATAGGTGAAGGGAAACTGCGCGCCGGGGTAGTCGTGCGCCTCGTGCTGCAGGTCGGGCGAGCGGTTGGGCTGCGCGAAACGCTGATGGAAGAAGCCCCGCTTGGCGCCGGCGCCGCTGGGCATCATGCCGTCGAAGACCGGACGTGCCTGTTCGTCGCGATTGAAGTCGAGGTGCAGAAAATCGCGCTGCAGTCGCCCGCTCTGCGACAGTCCGATGCAGACGGTGCGGGTGATGCCGGGCAGCCGATCGGGGCCGCCGCCGGCCAGCGGGTTGGGCGCGCCGGTGTCGTCATGGGCGGCATGGCGCAGGAACGAGACGAAGTCGCGGATGCCGGCCAGGCACAGCCCGGCCATCGGATCGCGTGCCAGGTAGCGGATGCGGTAGAGCGCGCCCTGATCCATTCCCGCGGCGCGGGTGACCCGCACCGTGCGCGCGTCGAGCAGCGTCATCGAGTCGGCCGGCAGCGTTTCGGGCTGATCACGGCCGCGCCGGCGCACCGACAGGCTGAGCGCCGTCACCCCGGCGAACGCCGGCGGGTAGCTCAGGGGCGCATCGAAGAAGGTCGCTGCCGCGTCCACCGCGGGCAGCGCCGAGCCGGCCTCGCCGTCGAGGAGGAACTCGTCGTGCACCCAGCCGGTCACCGGGCCGCCATCGGGCAGGCGCACGACGGGGTAGTGCGCGCCCAGCAGGCCGCTGCCGTCGGGCTGCTGGGTGCCGGTGATGTCGCCCTGCCAGCCGCTCCAGGCCAGCGTGAACCCGTCCTCCAGCGCGAAGCCGGCGCCGGCCTGCCCGGGCTCGACGAAGCCCTCGGTGCCGCCGTACAGGGCCGGCATCAGCATCTTGCGCCCCCGGTTGCAGACCTCATGGACCAGCGTGCCGTTGGCGCGGTCCGCCCGCACCGGTTTCAGGAGCGCGAAGTCGAATCCGTACTCGACCAGGCCCTGCGCATTGCGCGGCGCGAGCGCCAGATCGGTGACCTCGCGATTGCGCGGCGATTCGGGATCGGCCAGCGCGTGCGCTCGGCCGGTCAGCAGTTCATAGACGCCCGCCGTGCCGAAGTGGCGCCCGCCAAAGGCCGGTGACAGCCGTCCGGTGATTTCCAGCCGCGCGATCCGCGAGGCGCCGGTGCGCTCGGGTGTGGTCGAGGGGTCGGTCACCTCAGATCTTCTGGCGCCGGATCACGATGCCGGCCTGCTCGCGATCCCAGGTGTCGGTGGTGACGCCGTCGCTGCGCAGCAGGTGCTTCTGTACCTTCTGGGTCGGTGTCTTGGGCAGCTCGGCCAGCACCCGCACATAGCGCGGAATCATGAAGTGCGGCATGCGCGGCACCAGGTAGCCGATCAGCTGCGCCGGGTCGAAGCGCCCGCCCGGTTGCGGCACGATCGCCACCAGCACCTCGTCCTCGCCCAACGCGCTGGGCACCGCCACCGCGGCCGCTTCCTGAACCTCGGGGTGGCTGCTCACCTCGGCCTCGACCTCGAACGACGAGATGTTCTCGCCCCGGCGCCGGATCGCGTCCTTCATCCGGTCCACGAAGAAGTGGTTCTCCTGTTCGTCCTTGCGGAAGGCGTCGCCGGTGTGGAACCAGCCGTTGCGCCAGGACCGGGCGGTCGCTTCCGGGTTGCCGAAATAACCCGTCGTCATCGCCCAGGGCTGATCGGTTCGCACGATCAGCTCGCCCACCTCCCCTTGCGCCACCTCGCAGTCGTTGTCGTCGACGATCCGGACCTCGACCCCGGCGCGCGGGCGTCCGCAGGTCGCCAGTGGCGTCGGGTTGAGCCCGGAGACGATCGGGCACGAGATCTCGGTCATGTTGAACAGCGTGTAGATCTCGCAGCCGAAGCGCGCCGAGAAAGCGGGGGCGTCTTCCAGCAGCGGCACCATCATCGCCACGCGCAGCGTGTGCTCGCGGTCGCTCGCCGAGGGCGGGCGCTTGTTGAGCAGCGTCGCCATGCCGCCCAGCAGCACCACCATCGTGGCCTCGTTTCGGGTGATCACCTCCCAGAAGGTGTCGGTCTGAAACGCGTCGACGATCGCCACCGAGGCCCCGAGGATCAGCATCGAATAGACCGCCGCGGTGCCGCCGACGTGAAACAGCGGCAGGATCACCAGGTGGCGATCCTCCCCGTTGATGAAGTCCCACGCGGTGCCGGTCGCCCACGCGTGCAGGTAGGACGACATCACGCCCTTGGACGGCCCGGTGGTGCCCGAGGTGTAGATGATCGACTGCAGGTCCCAGGGCATGACCGGGCGCGGCGGCGGGTCCGGCTCGGCGCGCTCGGGTGCGAGCCGGTCGGCGGCATGTGTCTGCAGGCCGGCCACCGGTGCCGCCTCGGGCCCCAGCACCACCAGGTCGGTCAGCTGCGAGCGGTCGATCTCGCCCAGTCGATCGACCAGGGCGCCGTGCGCGATCATCAACCGCGCCCCGGACAGGCGGATCGCGTGCTCGAGCATGCGCCCGCGATACGAGAGGTTGATCGGGACATAGACCGCGCCCAGGTAGTTCAGTCCGAACCAGACGCGGATCGCATCGGGCCCGTTGGGCAGCCACGAGTGGACGTTGTCGCCCTGGCGCACGCCCAGGGCCTGCAGACCGGCTGCGGTGCGGCGCGTGATGTCGAGCGTCTGCCGGTAGGTCCACTGGCTGCCGTCGGCGAAGCGCGCGAAGACCTTGTCGGGTTGGCTGGCCGCGAATTTTTCCAGGATGGGGCCGAGCACGCAGTCGTGTGCAGCGGGCACGCGGGGATCCTGCCAGGGGTTGGTCATCGGGTCGTCTCCGGTCGGGGGGGCGGCTGGCTTCGGGGTGGCGCGGGGCGGGTCAGAAGGGCTCGATCACCCGCTTGCGATCGGCGCGTGGTGGCGGCGGCGTCAGCGTCTGCAGGGTGAGCAGCAGCAGCCGGCGCGTGTCGGCCGGATCGATCACGTCGTCGTACACATACTTGCCGGCCGCCTCGATCGCGGTGTGCTCGCGCTTGAGCGCGTCGGTCAGTTCGCGATGCCGCGCCGCCCGCTGCGCGGTGTCGGCGATGGCCTCGAGTTCGTGCTTGTGCAGGATGGTCACCGCGCCCTCCAGGCCCATGCCGCCGTATTCGGCAGTCGGCCAGGCCAGCAGCACCGCGGGGTCCAGGGGCTGCGAGCCCATGATGTAGTAGCCCAGTCCGTAGGCCTTGCGCAGCACCACCGTCATCATCGGGATGGTGGCGTTGGCGATGGCCGACAGCATCCGGGCGCTGTGCCGCACCAGGCCGGTCTTCTCGGCGTCGGGGCCGACCATCAGGCCGGGCGTGTCGCACAGCAGCAGCAGCGGGATGTCGAAGGCATCGCACAACTGCACGAAGCGCGCCGCCTTCACCGAGGCGGCGCTGTCGATCGCGCCGCCCAGGTGCATCGGCTGGTTGGCGACCACGCCCACGGTGCGTCCGCCCAGGCGCGTCAGTGCCGTCACCATCGAGCGCCCGAAGCCGGGCTTGAGTTCGAGCACGCTGCCCACATCGGCCAGGTGCTGGATGACCCGGCGGACGTCGTACGCGCGCCGCGGATTCTGTGGCACCAGCGTGCGCAGGGGGGCCGGGTCGGGCGCCTCGCCCGGCGCGGCGGGCGGGCCGAAGAAGGCGAGGTATCGGCGGGCCAGTTCGACCGCGTGCGCGTCGTCGTCGGCCAGCAGATCGATCACGCCCGACTGCACATGCAGGCTCGCCGGTCCGATCTCCTCCGGGGTCAATGTGACGCCCAGCGCGGCGTGCACCAGGGGCGGTCCGCCCAGACCCATTGCCGAGTCGCGCACCGCGATCAGCACATCGCACATGCCGGCCAGGTTGGCGTGACCGGCGAACGCCCGGCTCGGCACCACGCCGATCGTCGGCACCCGGCCCGACAGCTGGGCGAACACCACGAAGGTGGGCGTCGGTCCGCGCGCCGGCAGCGTCATGTCGTGGGTGCGCGCGCCGCCCCCCTCGAGCCAGCAGATCACCGCCAGCCGGTGGCGCAGTGCGTGCTCGAACATCCGGGTGATCTTGAGGTGGTTGATCGCGCTCTGGGTTCCGCCATGCACCGTGTAGTCGTACATCACCAGGTCGACCGGGCGGCCCTGGACCTGGGCGGTGCCCATCACCAGGCCGTCGGCCGCGCCGCTCATGCCGCTCACCGCCGGCTGCGCCAGGCCACCGTACTCGACGAAGCTGTCCGGGTCGGTGAGCGAGCCGATGACCTCGCGCACCGTGAGCCGGCCGCGCCCGTGCTGGCGTGCCACCGCCGGCGCGCGGGCGTCGTCGAGGATGGCCTTGCGCGCCTGCAGGACGGCCTGCAGATCGGATCGTTCGTCGTCGGGCGGCGGCGTGGTGGTCATGGAGGTGCCAGGAAGGGAGGTGCCAGGAAGTCAGGTGTCAGGGAGGGACTGGCTGGCATCTTGTTGCATTCCGGCGCGCGCTCCGAGCGAAACTTTCCAGCTATTGGAATCGCCCGCGCTGCCCGCTCCCGAGCGACGGGTGATCCGGGGTAGATTGCAGTCACCCCTCGGACCCCGGGGCCGGGGAACGCCGCCATGACAATGCCCGCCGTCGCCTGGCGCACGGCCCCATCATCCGGCCGCGCCATCGCCCTCCCGGACGGCACCGGGCGGCTTTTCAGGACCCTCTGCGGAGACATGCCTTGATCGACAAGATTCAACCCGATTGCGAGCGTGCGCTCGCCGATGTGCCCGACGGCGCCACCGTGCTGGTCGGGGGCTTCGGCGGCGCGGGCCTGCCGCATGCGTTGATCGACGCGCTGATTGCCCAGGGCGCGCGCGATCTGGTGCTGGTGAGCAACAACGCCGGCAGCGGCGAGACCGGGCTGGCCGCGCTGATGAAGGCGGGCCGGGTGCGCAAGATCATCTGCTCGTTTCCGCGCCAGGCCGATTCGCATGTCTTTGATGCGCTGTACCGCAGCGGTCGCATCGAACTGGAGCTCGTGCCCCAGGGCAACCTGGCCGAGCGCATCCGCGCCGCCGGTGCGGGCATCGGCGGCTTCTTCACCCCGACCGGCTATGGCACCGACCTGGCCCGCGGCAAGGAGACCCGGCGCATCGACGGGCGCGACCATGTGCTCGAGATGCCGATCCATGCCGATTTCGCGCTGATCAAGGCGCTGCGCGGCGACCGCTGGGGCAACCTGGTGTATCGCAAGGCGGCGCGCAATTTCGGCCCCGTCATGGCCACCGCGGCGCGCTGCACCGTGGCCCAGGTCGACGAGGTGGTCGAACTCGGCGCGCTCGATCCCGAGCACATCGTCACACCGGGCATCTTCGTGGATCGGGTGGTCGCGGTCGGCGACACGGTGACCGGCGTCGCGGTCGCCGCGGGAGCGCTGTCATGATCAAGCTCACCCGCGACCAGATGGCCGCCCGCGTGGCCCGCGACATCCCCGAGGGGGCCTACGTGAACCTGGGCATCGGCCTGCCCACGCAGGTGGCCAACCACCTGCCGGACGATCGCGAGATCTTCCTGCACAGCGAGAACGGCATCCTGGGCATGGGCCCGGCGCCGGCGCCCGGTCGCGAGGACTGGGACCTGGTGAACGCCGGCAAGCAGCCGGTCACGCTGCTCACCGGCGGCGCGTTCTTCCATCACGCCGACTCGTTCGCGATGATGCGCGGCGGACATCTGGACATCTGCGTGCTGGGGGCTTTCCAGGTCTCGGCCACCGGCGATCTGGCCAACTGGCACACCGGTGGCGCCGACGCGATTCCGGCGGTCGGCGGCGCGATGGATCTGGCGATCGGCGCACGGCAGACCTTCGTGATGATGGAGCACGTCACCAAGACCGGCGAGCACAAGATCGTCGAGCGCTGCACCTATCCGCTGACCGGCATCGGCTGCGTGGCGCGTATTTTCACCGACCTGGCGGTGATCGAGGTCGGCCCGGACGGACTGGTCGCGCTCGAATGGGTCGACGGCCTGTCCTTCGATGAACTGCAGCGGCTGACGGGCGCGCCGCTGCGGCGCGCTGTCTGAAGGGGCCTGATGAACCCGATCGACGGCCTTGTCCCCGACTGGCGCGCGCTGCCCGGCGCGCCGGCGCCCGGCACCGAGCTCTGCCAGCTGGCCGATGTGCCCGCCGACAACGGGCTGGAGCGGCGCTTCGGTCCTGCTGGCTCGGGCTTCTCGGTGGTGCTGTTTCGTGCCGGTGAGTCGGTGTGCGCATTCGTGAACCGCTGCCCGCATGCCGGCATTGCGCTGAACTTCGGCGACGATGTGTTCTGCCTCTTCGACAGCGACGGCCAGCGCGATGTCATCTGCCCGCACCACAGTGCGCTCTTCCGGCTGCCCGAGGGCGTCTGCCACGAAGGGCCGTGCCGCGACGACCGCCTCACACCGGTCCCGCTGGCCGTCGAGGCCGGTGTGGTGCGCATCGCGCCGGCCCGCTGATCCAACGCCATCTGCCTGACCCCGAGGGGAAACCGACATGACCTTCACCGACACACTCGAGCGCTTCGTGCGCGCGGTCGCCGCACACGACAGCCCCGCGCTCGCCGCGCTGTTCACCGCCGACGGCTGCTATGACGATGGCTTCTTCGGCGAGCATCACGGGCGCGACGCGATCGCCGCGATGCTCGATCGCTTTCATGTCGGCGGCGAAGATTTCTTCTGGCAGTTTCTCGAGCCCCTGCAGTCGGGCGATGTCGGCTATGCGCGCTACTGCTTCAGCTACCGCTCGCGCGAGCCGGAGAGTGCCGGGGAGCTCGTCTGCTTCGAGGGCATGGCGCGGTTTCGGCTGCGCGACGGGCTGATCGCCCACTACGTCGAGATGTTCGACCGCGGCGTGGCCTTCGTGCAGCTGGGCTATGCGACCCCGCGCATCCGCAAGCTGCTCGATCGCTATGCGGCGGGCGCGCGGGAAGGCGCGATGACGCGCGCCCATCTGCAGGCGCGCACGCAACGCCAGACGGCCCCTTGAAACCGCGCGCTGCGTGCCTATGTTCAGGGTACGCAGTGCTCACCTTCAAGGAGAAATCAGCATGGCCCGATTGTCCGTCTACGATCCTTTCGCCGATGTGTTCCCTGAACTGTTTCGCGGCTTTCTCGCGCAGCCCCGGACCAGCGTCACGCAAAGCGCCGAGATTCGCGTCGATGTCCGCGAGACCGCGGCCGAGTACACCGTGCAGGCTGAAATGCCGGGCGTGATCCGCGACGACATCCAGGTCCAGATCGATGGCAACCGCGTGTCGATCTCGGCCGATGTCAAGCGCGATGCGGGCCCGGCCGAAGGCGAACGGGTGCTGCGCAGCGAGCGCCATTACGGCAGTCTGGCGCGCAGTTTCGCGCTGGCCGTCGAGATCGATGACGCCGCGGCGTCGGCGCGATTCGAGAACGGTGTGCTGACGCTGACGCTGCCCAAGAAGACCGCTTCCGGCGCGCGCAAGCTCACCATCAACTGAAGCCCTGACTGACCCGCGGATGCCGGTGCGTCCGCGGGCCGACCGACGTGCGCGCCCGCCCTCTGGCGGGTTCGCGGCGGCCCTCGGGCGGGTTCGCGGCGGCGCTCGGGTGGCTTCCTGCCCTTGCTCAGGCCGTCTGTGCGGACGCGTCGTAGCCCGCCTCGACGATCGCCGCGCACAGCAGCGCCGCGCTGGCGGTCGACGCCACATCGACCCGCTTGTCGGGCAGCGACACCGACACGGTGGCGTCGGCGTCGATCGCCCGGATTGCCTGCGTGACCGCTTTCACGCAGTGTCCGCAGGTCATGCCCTCGACGTGAAAACGGATCATCAGACGCTCCTTCAATGGGGAGCGTCGATGATATCGCCGCAGCGGCTGTGCGCGATTGACGTCCCGCAATCCCCCGGGCCACTCATGGCGGTAAGCTCGACGCATGGATGACATTGCACTGGAGCCCCGCGCCGCGGCGCTGGGCGCCGTCTCGCTGTCGATCGGCGGCATGACCTGCGCGGCCTGCGCCGGGCGGGTCGAACGGGCGCTGGCGCGCGTGCCCGGCGTGCTCGATGCCAGCGTGAACCTGGCCACCGAGGTGGCCCAGGTGCGCTTCGAGGATGACGTGCCCGCCACCGCGAGCCTCACCGCCGCAGTCGAGCGGGCCGGCTATCAGGCGGCGTTGCGCGAGCCCGGCAGCCAGCTCGGCGAACCGTCGGCCGAACTGGCGCGGCGCAGCGCCTGGGCGGTGGCGGCCGCCGCGCTGCTGTCGGCGCCGTTGCTGGCGCCGATGCTGCTGGCACCTTTCGGTGTGCACGCGATGCTGCCCGGCTGGTGGCAGTTCGCGCTGGCCACGCCGGTGCAGTTCGTGCTGGGCTGGCGCTTCTATCGGGCCGGCTGGCAGGCGGCCCGGGTCGGCGAGGGCAACATGGACCTGCTGGTGGCGATCGGCACCAGCGCGGCCTACGGACTGTCGGTGCATGCGCTGCTCACGCAGGGCGACGCCCACGGCACCCACTTCTACTTTGAAGCCTCGGCGGTCGTCATCACCCTGGTGATGCTGGGCAAATGGCTCGAGGCGCGGGCCCGGCGCAAGACCACCGAAGCGATCCGCGCGCTGCAATCGCTGCGGCCCGAGGTTGCCCTCCTGCGCCGCGGCGATCGGGAACTCACCGTGCCCCTGGATGGGGTCTTCGTGGGCGACGAAGTGATCGTCCGCCCCGGCGAGCGCATTGCGGTCGACGGCTTGCTGATCGAGGGCGACACCCAGGTCGACGAGTCCTTCATCACCGGCGAGAGCCGGTTGATCGATCGAAGCGTCGGTGACCCGCTGACCGGCGGGTCGATCAACGGCGAGGGGCGGGTGGTGCTGCGCGCCACCGCGGTGGGCACCGAGACCGTGCTGGCGCGAATCATCCGTCTGGTCGAGCAGGCGCAGTCGCGCAAGGCGCCGATCCAGCGTCTGGTCGACAAGGTGAGTCAGGTGTTCGTGCCGGTGGTGCTCGGTATCGCACTGGTCACGCTGCTGGGCTGGGGCCTGGGGGCGGGCGACTGGACGCGCGCGATCCTCAATGCGGTCGCGGTGCTGGTCATCGCCTGCCCGTGCGCGCTCGGTCTGGCCACGCCCACCGCGATCATGGCCGGTACCGGCGTGGCCGCGCGTCACGGCATCCTGATCCAGGATGTCCAGGCCCTGGAGACCGCGCACGCGATCGAGGTGGTGGCCTTCGACAAGACCGGCACCCTGACCGAGGGGCGCCCGACGCTGGTGACCATCGAGCCGCAGCCCGGCTGGACCGCCGATGCACTGCTGGCGCTGGCCGCTCGGGTGCAGGCCGGCAGCGAGCATCCGCTGGCCCGCCCGGTGCTGCAGGCGGCGCGCGATCGCGGGTTAGCAACGGCGGCCTCCGCGCTCGATGTCCAGGCGCTGCCGGGGCGCGGTGTGCGCGGGCGCGTCGACGAGCGTCTGGTGTGGGTCGGCAGCCCGCGCATGCTGACCGAGATCGGGGTCGACATCGCGCCCGCCCGCTCGCGCGCCGACGCGCTGGCGGCCGACGGCCATACCGTGTCCTTCGTGGTGAGTGCGCCGGCCGATCAGTCGACCCCGCCGGTACTGGCCGGGCTGCTCGCCTTCGGCGACACCGTCAAGCCGGGCGCCGCGCGGGCGCTGCAACGCCTGCGCGATCTCGGCATCTGGACGGTGATGCTGACCGGCGACAACCCGGGTGCCGCGGCCGCGGTGGCGGCGAGCCTGCCGATCGACGAGGTCCGCTCGCAGGTGCTGCCTGAGCAGAAGGCGCAGGCGATCGCACAGTTGCGCGAAGGCGGGCGCCGCGTGGTCGCGATGGTGGGCGATGGCGTGAACGACGCGCCGGCCCTGGCCAGTGCCGATGTCGGCATCGCGATGTCCACCGGCACCGACGTGGCGATGCACACCGCCGGCATCACGCTGATGCGCGGCGATCCGGGGCTGGTGGCCGATGCGATCTCGATCTCGCGGCGCACCTGGACCAAGATTCGCCAGAACCTGTTCTGGGCCTTTGCCTACAACGTGGTCGGTATTCCGCTGGCCGCGCTCGGCCACCTCGATCCGGTGCTGGCCGGCGCGGCGATGGCCCTGTCCAGCGTGAGTGTGGTCAGCAATGCGCTGCTGCTGCGGCGCTGGCGGCCCGGCGTCTGAGCGCGGCGAGCCCGGCAGCGTCTTCGAGCACAACCCAGCACAACCCGTCCGCCACCGAGGAGTCACGCATGCAGGCCGAAGCGATCCGGATCATTCATGAGGAGCACCACGCACTGACCGCCATGCTGTCGGCGATGCGTGGCGTCGCCGAGCGGCTGCGCGAGCACGCCGACCCGCGTGACTTCGATGTGATGCGCGCGATTCTTCTCTACATCGACGAGTTCCCCGAGCGGCTGCACCATGTGAAGGAGCACGAGGTGCTGTTCCCGCTGGTGCGCGCGCGCTCACCGCAGACTGCGGCGGTGCTCGATCGGCTCGACGCGGAGCATCAGCGCGGCGAGGCGGCGGTGCGCGCGCTCGAGCACGAGCTGCTGGGCTGGGAGCAACTGGGCGCGAGCCGCGCGCCCCGTTTCCTGGAGTCGCTGCAGGCCTACAGCGGCTTCTATCTCGAGCACCTGCGGGTCGAGGAGAGCGAGGTGCTCACGGCCGCGCAGCGAACCTTCGACGAGGCTGACTGGGAGAAGGTGCTGCGGGCATTCCAGGGCCATCGTGATCCGCTCACCGGGCAGACGCCCGAGGCCCTGTACGAGGGCCTGTTCCGCAAGATCGTCAACCAGGCGCCGGCGCCCATCGGGCTGGGCAGCCGCGCCTGAAAGCAGGCGGCCTGCGCCGCTTACCTGATCGCCTGGACGCGATCGAAGAGTTCCTTGCTCCACGGCAGGTTGGGCGCGGTGAGCTCCTTGGCGACCGCGGCCTGGAACGGCTTGCGATCCACCTTGATCACCGTCTTGCCCATCTTTTCGAATCCGGTGACCAGCCGGTTTTCGTTGTCGACGATCGACTTGGTCGCGCGCTCACCGGCTTCGCGCATCACCGTCTCGAACAGCTTGCGGTCGGCTTCGTTGAGCTTGTTCCAGGTCCCACCGCTCACCACGGTGACCAGCATCTCGGTGATGTGGCCGGTGAGCACGATGTACTTCTGCACCTCGTAGAACTTCTTGGCCTCGATGGTGGGAAGGGGGTTTTCCTGCGCGTCGACGGTGCCGTTCTGCAGCGCCAGGTAGACCTCGGCGAACGCGATCGGCGTGGCGTTGGCGCCGACCGCCTTGGGGAACATGGTGTAGAGCGGCGCGTCCGGCACGCGGATCTTCAGGCCCTTCATGTCCTCGGGCTTGTTGATCGGCTTGTTCGACGAGGTGTGACGGATGCCGTAGTAGGTGACCGCGGTGATCCGGTTGCCGCCGCTGCCCTTCTGGTAGCCGGCCGCCAGTTCGCTGAACACCGGCGAGGCCACATACTTGGCCCAGTGGTCGTAGTCGCGGAACATGAAGGCTGCGCCGCCGATCGACAGCGGTCCAAAGGCGCGCGCCGCGAAATTCTGGCCGGTGTAGATGATGTCGACGGTGCCCAGGGCCAGACCCTGGTTGATGTCGCTTTCCTTGCCCAGCTGCGAGGCCGGGAAGACCTGGATGTCGTAGCGTCCGCCGGTGCGTTTGCGGATTTCATCGGCGGCCCACACCGCCTCGGTGTGGAAGGGCTCGTTGGCCTCGTAGACATGCGCCCATTTCAGCTTGGTCTGGGCGGCGGCGGGCAGGGCGACCAGCGTCGCGGCGGCGATGATCGAGGCGCCAGCCAGGCGTCGCAGGGCGCTGTGCCGGCCCGAAGAATTCAGGGGTGTCATCAAGGTCTCCTCTGGTGGGGTCCGCTGTGCCGGCCCGGTCGATTCCGGGCGCTGTTTGTCGCGGTGTGGGGATACTAGCGCGATTGACCGGCGATGCGTCCGCCGAATCTTTCGATCAGCCAGATCAGCGCCGCGCGGTTCAGCCGCGCTTTTGCCCCGATGCCCACCAGCCGGTCGCCTCTGGCGGCAGCCGAGGCGCCGTCGGATCCGCTGTCAGAGCCGCCGTCGGCCCTGCGGCGGGTGACCTCCCCGCCGGCCAGGTCGATCAGCCAGCGCGCGCCGTCCAGCCCGGTGACCAGTGCCTTGGCCCGCTCCAGACCGAGGGCGGGAT
>CAIZNI010000007.1 GCA_903934295.1 uncultured beta proteobacterium | reverse complement strand
TTGAGGGGGCGCACCACGACGTCCTCGAACTCGGCGGTGCGCTGCAGATCGGTCTGCGAGACCACGGTGAACTCGCGCTGGCTGCTCTCGATGCGCCCGGAGGGCACTTCGACGTTCTGGCGGCGCAGCGCGTCCTCGACATCGCTGGGCGTCAGCCGATAGCCCGCCAGCCGGTCCGGGTCGAGCCAGATGCGCATCGCGTATTTTCGTTCGCCGAAAATGCGGACATCAGCGGCGCCCGGCAGGGTCTGCAGGCGCGGCTTGATGAACCGGTTGGCGATGTCGGAGACCTCGAGCGCCGATCGGGTTTCGCTGGCGAACGCCAGCCAGATGATCGGGTTGGCGTCGGCCTCGACCTTGGCGACCACCGGTTCGTCGACCTCCTGCGGCAGGCGCGCGCGGACCCGCGCGACGCGGTCGCGCACATCGGCCGCCGCGCCATCGGGCTCGCGATCGAGCCGGAAACGAACGGTGATCTGGCTCTGTTCGGGCCGCGAGATCGAGGTCAGGACATCGACGCCTTCGATGCCGGCGATCGAATCCTCGATCGGCTTGGTGACCTGCGACTCGATGATGTCTGCCGATGCGCCGAGGTATTTCACCTCGACGGTGACCACCGGCTCGTCGATCTTGGGGTACTCGCGAACCGTCAGGCGACTGTAGGAAACCAGCCCCAGGAGCACGATGACCAGCGAAAGCACGGTGGCGAACACCGGCCGCCGGATGCAGATGTCGGACAGGACCATGTGAGTCTCCCTCGGCTTCAGCCGGCCGGTCTGGCGGGCGCGGCGGGTGCGCCAGGGGCGGCTGGCGCCGCGCCGGCGGGCGCAGGGCCACCACCGCCCGGGGCGGCTGGCGCACCGCCCGAAGGAGCGCCGCCCGAAGGAGCACCACCCGACGGCGCACCGCCAGCAGCACCCGCGCCCGGTCCACCCGGTCCACCCGGGCCACCCGCCCCACCCGGTCCACCCGCCCCACCACCCGGTCCGCGGCGCGACGGATCGATCACCCGGACCTCGAGACCATCACGGCCCAGCTTCAACTGCCCCGCGGTGACCACCAGATCGCCCGGCTGAACCCCGGCGAGGATCTCGACCCGACCGTCCTTGCGAATGCCGGTCTGCACCTTGGTTCGCAGCGCCTTGCCACCGTCGATCCGGAACACGAAGCTGTCGGCACCGACCGGCAGGATCGCCTCTTCCGGGACGACCACGGCGCTCGGCTTGTCCTTGAGGGTGATTCGGGCCTTGGCGAACATGCCGCTGCGCAGGCTGCCGTCGGCATTGGGCAGGCGACCGCGCGCCAGGACCGACCGGCCGTTCGCATCGACCTGGGCATCGAGCGCGTCCAGGATCGCCTTGTATTCGCGCCCCGGATACGCATCGACCGAGAGGAGGATGACCTGGCCCTTCTTCAGTTGGCCAAGGTAGCGCTCGGGCAGCCGGAGGTCGACCTTCATGCTGGAGACGTCTTCCAGCATGACCAGTTCGGCGCCGTCCTTGACGAAGTCGCCGACGCTCATGTTGCGCAGGCCCAGCACGCCGGAAAACGGGGCGGTGATGCGGGTCTTGGCGAGTTGCGCTTCGGCCAGCGCCAGGCGGGCCTCCTGGACCTTGAGGTTGGCCGCCGCCTGATCGAGGGCGCTGCCGCTGACGAAATTGCGTTTCGCCAGCCCCTCGGTCCGTTCGAAGCTGGACCGCGCCAGGCCCAGTTCAGCGCGCGCCTGCTCGGCCTGGGCAGCCAGTACCGAGCCGTCGAGCTCGATCAGGGCCGCACCGCGGAGGACTCTGGCACCGTCGGAAAAACCGATCTTGACGATGCGACCGGCAATCTCCGGCTTCATGACGACCGTCTCGTTGGCGCGCAAGTTGCCAACGGCGGAAATGACGTCGGCGAGCGCGACCTGCTCGGCCTTGGCCGCCTCGACACCGACCGGGCCGCGCGGACCCCGGGCCCCCGGACCCTCGGCGCCCTTGCCGGGTCCGCCCTCAGCCGACTTCCCGGGTGTCGGAGCGCCGCCACCCTTGCCTTCACTACCCTTGCCTTCACTACCCTTGCCCTCGCCGGCTTTGCCGCCGATCTCGAGGGCCGACTGACTGCCGGCACGATTGAAGGTGTAACCCCACCAGCCCAGGCCAGCCAAGGCTGCCACGGCCACCGCCACCACAAGGAATCGTTTCATCCGGTCTCTCCCAACCGAACAATTTAGCACAGCCCGCCGGGCAGACGCCGCCACGCGTCCGGGGCCGGGCGGGCGGTTGATACCATCTCGCTGCGCCGCCACTTCACGAATGAAAACCCATGACCCACCCGCGTCTCGATTTACCCGCCGCCCGCGATTCGATCCGGCAGATGCCGGTCTCGCGCATCCGGGAAGTCGCCAATGCCGGCATGGGCAATCCGTCGGTGCTTGCTTTCTGGTTCGGCGAACCCGACGCAGTCACGCCCGCGTTCATCCGGGACGCGGCCTGCGCGGCGCTGGCCGGCGGTGACACCTTCTACTCGCAGAACCTGGGGATACCGGCGCTGCGCGAGGCCCTGTCGGTCTACCTGAGCCGGCTGCACCGGCCGGTGGCCGCCGAGCGAATCGCGGTGACCAGCGCCGGGGTCAATGCACTCATGCTGGCCGCGCAACTCATCGTCTCGCCAGGCGACCGGGTGGTGGCGGTGGCGCCGATCTGGCCGAATGTGACCGAGATTCCGCGCATCCTGGGTGCCGAGGTCGAGCGGGTCGCCCTGCACACCGATCCGCACGGCAAGTGGGTGCTCGACATCGAGCGCCTGCTGGCCGCCCTGACACCGGGCACACGGGCGGTGATCATCAATTCGCCGGGCAACCCGACCGGCTGGGTGATGCCGATGGACGACATGCGCCGCCTGCTCGCGCACACCCGCGAGCGGGGAATCTGGATCCTGTCGGACGAGGCCTACGAACGGCTGGTCTTCGACGGCAGCGCCGGCGCGCCCTCGATGCTCGACCTGGCCGAGCCCGACGACCGGCTAATGGTGGCCAACACCTTCTCCAAGACCTGGCAGATGACCGGGTGGCGGTTGGGCTGGCTGGTGGTGCCCCCCAGCCTGATCGAGGACCTGGGCAAGCTGATCGAGTTCAACACCTCCTGCGCACCCGGCTTCGTCCAGCAGGCCGCGGTGGCGGCGATCGAGCAGGGCGAACCGCAGGTGGCCGCTTTCGTGACCGGCTTGCGCGAGCGCCGCGATGCGCTGCTGGCGGCACTCGCCCCGATCGACCGCCTGACGGTGGGAAAGCCCGACGGCGCGATGTACCTGTTCTTCCGGGTGCAGGGCATCACCGACAGCCTGGCGCTGGCCAAGGATCTGGTGCGCCAGGCGGGGATCGGCCTGGCCCCCGGGTCGGCCTTTGGTCCCGAGGGCGAGGGCTACCTGCGCTGGTGCTTCGCCAAGCCGGTGCCGATGCTCGAGGAAGGCGCCCGGCGCCTGGCCGCGCACCTGCGCCGCTGAGACACCAGGCGTTGCGCCGGCGCCGCGCGAGACCCTACCGGGCCCCGGGCGGCGCCACGCCCACGCCGCGATTGGCCAGCGCATCGGCACGCTCGTTCTCGGGATGCCCGGAGTGGCCGCGCACCCAGCGCCAGATGATCTGGTGGCGGGAGACCGCTTCGTCGAGTTCACGCCACAGATCGGCGTTCTTGACCGGCTTGCGATCCGAGGTCAGCCACCCGCGCAGCTTCCAGCCCTTGATCCACTCCGAGATCCCCTTCTGGACATATTGGGAATCGGTGTGGACGACCACGCTGCAGGGGCGCTTGAGGGTGTGCAGCGCCTGGATGACCGCGGTCAGCTCCATTCGGTTGTTGGTGGTGAGCGGTTCACCGCCGAACAGTTCCTTCTCGTGCTCGCCCATGCGCAACAGCGCGCCCCAGCCGCCCGGCCCCGGATTGCCCTTGCAGGCCCCATCGGTGTAGATGTGAATCGTGTCAGTCATGACCCGATCGTATCGCTGATCGACACCGCCGCCGCAGGCGCCGCCGGATCGCGCGTCTCGATCGGCTCGTTGGCCGCCGGCACGAAGCGCGCACTGGCCGCCGCTGCCGGCGCCGCGACCGGGCGCAGCCGGCGAACCGCTCCCACCAGGCGCATGGCCCGCACGCGCTTCACCGCCGACAGCGCATAGACCGCGCCGCAGATCGGCCACCAGCGGTCGCCCGCCGGCTCCAGAAAGGCGGTGCGATCCAGCCAGCCCTGGGTCCGGCAAGGCGGGCGATAGCAACCGTAGTGGGCCCGCCCGGGCTCGAAGGACAGCAGTTCGAGCCAGTCGCGCAGGCGCGGCGGGCTGATGAAATGACTCTGCGACGGCAGAAACGGGGGCAGCGCCCGGCGCGGCAGCATCTGGCGCGCGCCCCACAGACTGACCGGATTCAGACCAGTGACGATCACCCGTCCCTCGGGGCGCAGCACCCGGTCGACCTCGCGCAACACCGCGTGCGGGGCGTCGGTGAACTCCAGTACGTGGGGCAGGATGACCAGATCCAGCGTCTGGCTGCCGAAGGGCAACTCGCCAAAATGCCCGACCCGCACCAGGCTCACGCCGGCGGGCGCCTCGTCGCCGGGTGCCGCCGCGCCGGGCCATCCATCGTGATCACCCGGCGTGCGGGCATGAATCCGGCTCGACATCCGACTGGCCCGCAGGCAATCGAGCGGCGAGAGCCCGCACTGCAGCGCATGGAAACCGAAGACATCGTCGACCAGCGCGTCGTACTGTTGCTGCTCCCAGGCCAGCAGATAGCGTCCCGCCGGGCCGTCGAGCCACCGGTTCCATTCCTGGAGGCCGGCGTCGCTCAAGGCCTGGCGCCTATAATCCCGGATTGAGCCATCCACGGCGGCGTCGACGCAGACTGCGCACAGGAACCCATGCCTACCCCCCTCGATTTCTGCCCCGAACAGCACGCCGCGGTCATCACCGTGCCCGCCTTCAGCGACAACTACCTGTGGCTGATCCGCAGCACCGACGCACGACAGGCCGCGGTGGTCGATCCCGGCGACGCCGCCCCCATCGAGGCCGCGCTGCGCGCCGCCGGGCTGACCCTGGCGGCCATTCTACTGACTCACCATCACCGCGACCACGCGGGCGGCGTCATGGCCCTGAAGGCCGCCTGGAATTGCCCCGTCTACGGGCCGCGCGGCGAGTCGATCGAAGGGGTCGATCACCCGCTGGACGATGGCGACCGGGTCGTGCTGGACGCGCCGGGTCTGCAGTTCGACGTTCTGGCGGTGCCGGGACACACCCGTGGTCACATCGCCTACTTCACCAATCGGCTCGGAGCCGATCCCCGGCCGGCGCTGTTCTGCGGCGACACGCTTTTCGCCGCCGGCTGCGGGCGGCTCTTCGAGGGCACCCCGGCGCAGATGCTGGTCTCGCTGGGCCGGCTTGCCGCGCTGCCCGACGACTCCCTGGTGTACTGCGCCCATGAATACACGCTGTCGAACCTGAAGTTCGCCTGCGCGGTCGAACCGGAGAACGGCGCGCTGGCCGAGCGTCTGCGCCAGGCGCTCGCACGCCGGGCCCAGGGGTTGGCGACGGTGCCGGCGCAGATCGGCGGCGAACGGGCGACCAATCCGTTCCTGCGCGCCGGCGAACCCGCCGTCCGGGCGGCGGCCACCGCCCGCCTGGGCCATGCGCCGGCCACCGAAGTGGACTGCTTCGCAGCGATCCGCGAGTGGAAGAACGTCTTTCAGTGAACCGATGCCGGCTTGACCCGCGGGCGGTGCTGCAATAGCATCGCGCGTCGATTCGGTTTCCGAATAAGAATCAGCCACTTAGGAGAGACCGTTGCAGCGATTCACTGACAGGCTACAGGGCGTGCGAACAGCGGGCGACCGACTGGCGGCGCTGGCCCTGACGGCTGCGGCGCTGCTGATCGGGGGCTGCGCCAACCTGCAGCCCGCCGGACAAGCGGATCAGGGGCTGCGCGACAGCAGCGCCCCCACCGCCGCCCTGCCTGGCGGCGCCAGCACCACCGCGTCTGCCGCCGCGTCTGCCACCGCGTTTGCCACCACGTCTGCCACCAAACCTGCCGCCACGCCTGCCCCATCAGCAGCCGCCTCCGCCACGGGGGTGGCCGACGCGCCCGGGATGTCGATTCCGCGCGCCGCGGCGACTCGGCAGCCGGTTACCGAGCAGCGGGCGCCGTTCGCCCTGGGCCCGGCAGCCCCGATCGGCAATCTCCTCCCGCCCTCCCTCGAAGCGATGCCGTCTGTCACGCTGACCGAGGGCAACCTCTGGGACCGCATCCGCACCGGCTTCGCCATGCCGGCGCTGCCCACGCCGCTGGTTGCCGAGAAAGAGCGCTTCTACAGCACCAAGCCCGAATACCTGCAGCGCATGTTCCAGCGCGGCGGGCGCTACCTGTTTTACATCGTCGAGGAAATCGAGAAACGCGGCATGCCCACCGAACTGGCGCTGCTGCCCTTCGTCGAGAGCGCGATGAACCCGGTGGCGATGTCGTCGGCCCAGGCCGCCGGTCTGTGGCAGTTCATCCCGTCCACCGGCAAGGCCTATGACCTGCAGCAGGACTGGTGGGTGGACAACCGCCGCGATGTGGTGAAGTCGACCCAGGCCGCGCTCGACTACCTGCAGAAGATCTACACGATGCACGGCAACGACTGGTTCCTCGCGCTGGCGTCGTACAACTGGGGCGAAGGCTCAGTCGCCCGGGCGGTGAAGAAGAATCAGGCGATGGGTCGCCCTACCGACTATCTGAGCCTCGCCATGCCCAACGAGACCCGGCATTACGTGCCCAAGCTCATTGCGCTGAAAAACCTGCTGCTCAATGCCGATACGCTCGGGCTCAAGCTGCCCGACCTGCCCAACCGCCCCTATTTCGTCACCCTCGAGAAGACCCGGCCGATCGATCTGCAACTCGCCGCCCAGTTCGCCCGCATGAGCGTCGAGGATTTCGTGGCCCTGAACCCGGCCCACAACCGCCCGGTGATGTCGGCGACCCGCAACAACGAGCTCAAGCTGCCCGCTGATCGTCTCGACGGTTTCAAGGCAGCGATGGCTACCCATGAGGCCGACAGCAAGACGTTCGCGTCATGGCAGCCCTACACACTGAAGGCGGGCGAGAACCTCGACGCACTGGCCCAACGCTCCGGGATCTCGGTCGCAGAGCTGCGCCGGGCCAACGGCCTGCGCGAGAACGCGCGCATCGTCGCCGGCACCCGCCTGCTGCTGCCCCAGAAGGGTGTGGCCGACGAGACGCGCGTCGAGCAGTTCGTGGCACCGCGGGTTTATGAACAGATCGACCGGCCGGCGCAGTTCCACACCGTGGGCAAGCGCGAGTCGATCGACTCGATTGCCGATCGATACCAGATTTCGGCGGCGACGCTCGCGGCCTGGAATGGTCTGCGGCGGGGGGTGGCGCGCGGCATGCGGCTGCTGGTCCAGCCCGCGGGCACCCAGACCATGTTGACCACCGAGAGCGGCGAGCGCTCGATGGTGAGCCAGACGACCTCGCGTCCGAGTGTGCCGGAACCGGTCGCGGGCAGCGAGCCGGTGCGTGCGGCGGCCGACGAGAGCCCGCGGATGCTCAAGGTCTCCAACCGCCCGGCAGCCGAGCGCGTGACGGCAGCCACGGCGGCGGCACCGTCGGCGACTGCGGCCGCGCGGGCGACCCCCAGGGCTGCCGCCCGGGTCAGCTCCCGAGCAACCGCGAAAGCATCCGCCAGCACCGCCGCGAGTCCCGCGTCGGCAAGCACCGCCACCCGTGCGAACGCGCCCTCGGCACGCGCCGGTGCGCGCGCACCGCGCGCCACCCAGGCGCCGCGCGCCAGCGCCCCGGCCACCCGGTCGAGCACTGAAGCGGTTCGTTCAGCCGCTCCGGCCAAGAAACCGGCAGCCGCCCCCGCCAACCGCCCCGCTCACAAGGCCTGAAGGCGCACCGGCCCGCCAATGCGCGGCACCGCGGCCAGCAGGCTGCGCGTGTAAGCATGGCGGGGTGATTCCAGCACCTGCAGCGCGGGCCCGGTTTCGAGCAGACTGCCCCCGCGCATCACCGCCACCTCGTCAGCGATGTATTCCACCACCCCCATGTTGTGGGTGATGAACAGATAGGCGATCCCCGACTCGCGCTGCAGTTCACGCAGCAGATTGAGAATCTGGGCCTGCACCGAGACATCCAGCGCCGAGGTCGGCTCGTCGCAGACGATGACCCGGGGGGCCACCGCCAGCGCGCGCGCGATCGCGATCCGCTGGCGCTGTCCGCCGGAAAACTCATGGGGATAACGGGTCAGGGCATCGCGCCGCAGCCCGACGCGATCGACCAGTGCCTCGAGGCGCGAACGGCGTTCGCCGGCGTCGAGCTGCGGCATCAGGGTGATCATCCCCTCCTCGAGCACCTCGAGCACCCGCAGCCGCGGGTTCAGGGAGGCGAACGGGTCCTGGAAGATGATCTGGATGTCGCGGCGCGCCTCGCGCAAGGCCTCCCCGCCCAGATCGAACAGGTTGCGCCCCGCCAGCAGCGCGCGGCCCTCGATGCGCGCCACGCCGCGCAGCAACTGCAGCATCGCCTTGCCGATGGTCGTCTTGCCGCAGCCCGATTCGCCCACCAGCGCCAGGGTTCGACCCGGATGCAGGTCGAACGAGACGTCGCTGACCGCCGGGAACCAGCGCGCGGCTCGCCAGGGAAGACCCCGGCGCAGGGGAAAGCCCACCGAGAGGTGCTCGACCGCGAGGATCGGCGAGTCGGTGATCGGCGCCGGGCCTGGGGAGCCGAGCGGCGGGCGGGGTTCGATCGGCAGGCGGGAAGCGAGCGACACACCCGCTTCGCTTGGCGGGCGAGCTTCGATCGGCAGGCCGGGCGCCGCCTCCTGAGCGTCCGACCACGGCGCAGGCTCCCCCTGCCCTGCCGACGCGCCCGCGCTCCCATCCGCCCGCTCGGGGCGAGCCAGCCCTGCTGGCGGCGAATAGATCAGGCAACGCACCGAGTGGGCCGGCGACACGGCGATGAGCGGCGGCGCCTGGCTCGCGCAAGCCGGCTGCGCCCGATCGCAGCGTTCAAGAAAGCGGCAGCCGGTGAAAGGCGCGGTCAGCGGGGGCACCGTCCCGGCGATCGCCGCGAGCGGCTCACCGCGCTTGCCGGTGCCCGGCAGGGCCTGCAGCAGCAGCCGCGCATAGGGATGGCGGGGCTGCGCGAAGAACGAGGCGGTATCGGCCACCTCGACGATCTGGCCGGCGTACATCAGCGCCACCCGGTGCGCCATGCCGTGGACGATCCCGAGGTCGTGGGTGATGATCATCATGCCCATGCCCTGATCGCGCTGCAGTTGCGCCAGCAGATCGAGGATCTGGCCCTGGATGGTCACGTCCAGCGCGGTGGTGGGCTCGTCGGCGATCAGCAGCTGCGGCTCGGCGGCCAGCGCCAGCGCGATCATCACCCGCT
>CAIZNI010000006.1 GCA_903934295.1 uncultured beta proteobacterium | reverse complement strand
CGCGCCCCACGCGCCCCACGCGCCCCACGCGCCCCACGCGCCCCACCCGCTGCTGCAGCGCTGCTGGTCGTTGCCGCCCGCGCTGCGCCAGCCGGCCTTCGAGCAGCTGATCAACCGCTGCCAGGCGCTGCCTGCCCCGCAAAGGGCGCGACTGCGCCAGGATGCGCTGGCCATCGCCCGTGCCGATGGCCGCCTCACCCTGCCCGAACTGTGGCGTTGCCTGGTGCTCGACGCGATGCTGGCCCAGCGCCCCGCCCCGCTGATGCGCGAGCCGGCCCGTCAGTCGCTGGCCGAGGGCGCCGAGTCGATTGCTGCGGTCACGCGTGTGCTGGCGCGCGCCCGCTTTGGCGCCGACACGGCGGCCCACCCGCGCCGTCTGGCCTGGCGAAACCAGGTGCTGGCGCGCCTGTCGCTGGACCCGGCAACCGCCGCCGGCGAACTCAACGGCACGGCGGCGCTGGTGCGCGCGGTGGCCGGACTGCGCCGCCTGGGCTGGAGCCAGCGTCCGCAGCTGGTCAAGGCCTGGTGCGAGCGCCAGATCGGTGACGACGAACCGTGGCCCCTGGCGTATGCCGACGCCTTGCGGTCGCTGTGCCTGCTGATCGACACGCCGCTGCCCCCGGCGCTGGCGATGCGCGATTGGCCGGTCAGCGCGCCCCGGGCGCCGATGGCCGCCTGATCCGTCGCCTAGCGCCGCGCGCGCTGCCCGTGGATCATCGCCAGACCCGCGCCGATCAGCAGCGCGATGCCCACCCAGCCCAGCGAGTTGGGCAGGGTGCCCCAGACGACATAGCCGATCAGCAACGCCCACAGCAGGCCGACATAGCGAAACGGTGCGATCACCGACAACTCGCCCTGGCGCAGCGCCGCGATCAGCGCGTAGTACCCGGTCGACAGCAAGACGGAAGCCAGCGCGAGCAGGCCCAGATCCCGGCCCGACATCGGCGTCCACCCCTGAAAGAGCATCACCACCGCGGCCATCAGCCACACCACCCCGGCGGTGGCCAGCGTGACCAGGATCGAGGGCGTGGCCGGGTCGATCTTGCGGGTGAGCAGGTCGCGAAATGCGTAAATCAGGGTGGCGAGCAGGCACATCCACGCATACAGGTTGAAGCCGTCGAGCCGCGGCTGCACCACCAGCAGCACCCCGCCGAAGCCCACCGCGATGATGGCCCAGCGGGCGCGATCCACCCGCTCGTTCAGGAAGATCATCGCCAGCACCGCGATCATCAGCGGTGACGACAGGTTCAGCGCGGTCACATTGGCCAGCGGCAGATGAAAGAGGGCCGCCAGATACAGGAAGGTGCCCGCCCCCTCGCAGCCCGCGCGCAGCACCACCCAGCCGCGGGCCACATCCCGGATCCGGCCCAGTGCGCCCATCCGGGCCGCGACCAGCACGATCAGGGTGATCGCCATCACCCCGCGCACCACGATCATCTGCGCCGCGGGCAGTCGTTCACCCACCGCCTTGATGATGGCGTCGTTGCCGATGAAGGCGGTCATCCCCAGGACCATCCAGAGGATGCCGATGCGGTTGCTGCGCGCGCGCTCGTCCGCGGTCATCCGGAAACGGCGTCCGGGTGGCGATGCGCCGCCGCCGGGGGCGGCGGGCGGGTCGTTCGGCGAGCGGTCGGTGGTGTTCGAGGGGGCATCTGTCAGTGAGTCGGGCAGTGAGTCGGGACCGGTGTCCGGTGCCGACGCAGTCTTCGGGCATTCGGTCGTCGCGTCAATGGCGTGCACCCCCTGCCCATCTCGTTCCCCTGACGGGTGCTCGCACGCCTCCCGGGGCCATGCAAGGGAATTCCCTGAGAGCGCCCAGGTCGGGTTTGCTGGCGGCGGGCGGCCATCGGTGAGAAGGTGTGGCTGCGCGCGTCGATCGCGCGGCGCGCCCGCCGTTCAATCTTCGGGAGGCTCCATGTACAAGCGGATTCTGTTGGCGTACGACGGTTCTGCCCCGGGCCAGCAGGCCCTGCTCGACTGTCAGGAGATTGGTCAGTGGACACGCGCCGAGCTGTTCCTGGTGGCGGTCATGCCCACGCTGGCTACGCCGATCATGGCTGAGGGCTGGGCCTACGAGACCCATGCCGATCCGGCTGACCGGGCCGCCTATCAGGCGGTTCTGGACTCAGGTGTGCAGCGGCTGGCCGAGGCCGGCCTGCAGGCGCAAGGCGAAGTGGTGACCGGGCACTCTGTCGACGAGATCGTCCACTGCGCGCACCGCATCGGTGCCGATCTGATCGTGGTCGGCCACAAGCACCAGGACAGCTGGGCCGCCCGCTGGTGGCGTGGCTCGGTCTCCAAGGCGCTGATCGAGCACGCGCCCTGCAGCGTGCTGGTGGTGATCACCCCCTGATCGGTTGGGGGATTCAGGGCTGCGCGACGCCGCATCGCTCTCTGTGGAGCCCCCGAAGACCCTTGCCGGTAACGGCGAGGGCTTGATGCCGACCCGGTTGGGATGGATGATGCGCTCGGGCGCGCGCAGCAAACCGGCAATGCGCGGAGTCGATCCAGGTGGTACGTTTCTCGCTTCGCGTCAGACGAAGCATTCTGTCAGAGGAAGATCAAAATGAACGAGCAGCAGATTCGCGATTTGGTCGAGGACGTCCGGGAAGGTCGCCTGGCACGCCGCAGCTTCATCCAGAAGATGGTGGCCGTCGGCCTGACCGCGCCCACCGCCTCGATGATGCTGATGCACTACGGCGTCGCGCAGGCCCAGTCCAACTTCACCTACAAGCCGACGCGGCGCGGCGGTGGCGGCACCCTGAAGGTCCTGTACTGGCAGGGGTCGGTTCACCTGAACCCGCACTTCGCCGGCGGTACCAAGGAGCAGGACGCCACCCGTATCTTTTACGAGCCGCTGGCCGGCTGGGATGGCGACGGGAACCTGGTGCCGGTGCTCGCCGCCGAGATTCCCTCGCGCGAGAACGGCGGCATCTCCGCCGACGGCCGCACCATCACCTGGAAGCTCAAGCGCGGTGTCACCTGGCACGACGGCCAGCCCTTCAGCGCTGACGACGTGGTCTTCAACTGGGAGTATTGCCGGGACCCGGCGACCGCCACCGTCAACGTGGCCACCTACAAGGACATCCGGATTGACAAGGTCGATTCCCACACCGTCCGGGTGGTTTTCCCCAAGGCCACCCCGTTCTGGGCCGAGCCGCTGGTGGGCACCGTCGGCATGATGATCCCCAAGCACCTGTTCGCCCCCTTCATTGGCGCGAAGTCGCGCGAGGCGCCCAACAACATCAAGCCGGTGGGCACCGGGCCCTACAAGTTCGTCGATTTCAAGCCCGGCGACATGCTGCGCGGCGAGGCGTTTGCCAACTACCACCAGCCCAACCGCCCGCATTTCGATGCGATCGAGGTCAAGGGCGGAGGCGACGCGATCTCGGCGGCGCGCGCGGTGCTGCAGACCGGTGAATACGACTACGCCTGGAACCTGCAGGTCGAGGACGAGATCCTCAAGCGCCTGGAGAACGGCGGCCGCGGCAAGATCTCGATCGTGGCCGGTGGCAACATCGAATTCATCGTGCTCAATTCCACCGACCCCTGGAACGAGGTCGACGGTGAGCGCGCCAGCGTGAAGAGCCGCCACCCGTCCTTCCAGGACAAGGCGGTGCGCGAAGCCATGGGCCTGCTGGTCGACCGCAAGGGCGTGATGGACTTCATCTACGGCCGCACCGGGGTGGCCACCGCCAACTTCCTGAACAACCCGCCGCGTTTTCGCAGCCCGAACATGAAGTTCGAGTTCAACATCGAGAAGGCGAACCAGATTCTCGAGGCAGCGGGCTGGAAGAAGGGAGCCGACGGCATCCGGGCCAAGGGCGGCGTCAAGCTCAAGTTCGTCTATCAGACCTCGGTGAACCAGCCGCGCCAGAAGACCCAGGCCATCATCAAGGACGCCTGCGCCAAGGCCGGCATCGAGCTCGAACTCAAGAGCATCACCGCGGCGGTGTTCTTCGGCAGCGACTTTGCCAACCCGGACACCTACCAGAAGTTCTGGGCCGACATGCAGATGTTCACCACCACCATGACCCAGCCGGACCCGCAGGTGTTCATGGAGCAGTACACCTCCTGGGAGGTGTCCCAGAAGGCCAACAAGTGGGCCAGCCGCAACCTGAGCCGCTGGCGCAACGACGAGTACGACGCCACCCACAAGGCGGCGCAGGTCGAACTCGACCCGGCGCGCCGGGCGGCGATGTTCATCAAGATGAACGACCTGGTGTGCGGCGACGGCTACGTCATTCCGCTGGTGTTCCGTCCGCGGGTGTCGGCGGCCGCCACCAAACTGGTGGCGCCGCTGTCGGGCTGGGACAGCGACACCTGGGGCATCGCGAACTGGTACAAGGAAGCCTGACCCCTCCCATGCGCACGCGCCGGGCCTGACCGTGGGCCCCTACATCCTCCGCCGTCTGATGATCGCGGTGCCCAGCCTGCTGGGCATCAGCGTCGTGCTGTTCACCGTCCTCGCGCTGGCGCCCGGCGATCCGTTCGAGGAACTGGCGACCAACCCGAACGTGCCGCCCGAGGTGCGCATGGCGCTGCGCGCCCAGTTCGGGCTCGACGATCCGATCTGGCAGCGCTATCTGCACTGGCTGGTCGCGATGTTTCGCGGCGACTGGGGCTTCTCGTTCGTCAGCCGGATCGACGTCGACACGCTGATCCTGCAGCGCCTGCCGGTCACCATCGCGGTGATCGGCGCCTCGCAGGTGCTGGCGTTGCTGGTGGCGTTTCCGGTCGGCGTGCTGGCCGCCATCAAGCCCTATTCCTGGTTCGACCGGATCGCCAGCACGGTGGCCTTCGTGGGTTTCTCGCTGCCCACCTTCTTCACCGGCGTGCTGTTCATCCTGATCTTCTCCATCCACCTGGGCTGGCTGCCCTTCGTCTACCGGGCCGACATCAGCGCCAGCGGCTGGCAGTGGTGGTGGGAGCACATCCGCCAGTCGATCATGCCGGTGATGGTGCTCGGCCTGTTCCAGGCGGCCAGCTGGATGCGCTATGTGCGCTCGGCGGTGCTTGATGTGGTGCGTCTGGACTACGTCGTCACCGCGCGCAGCAAGGGGCTCTCGGAGCAGGTGGTGGTGCTCAAGCATGTGGTGCGCAACGCGCTGATCCCGGTGGTCACGCTGGTCGCGCTGCAGATGCCGGCGGTGTTCGGCGGGGCGATCGTCACCGAACAGATCTTCCGCATCCCTGGCATCGGCTCGCTGCTGATCGACGCGATCCTGCGCAACGACACGCCGGTCATCATGGCGGTGACCTTCGTGTTCAGCTGCCTGGTCATCTTCTTCAACCTGATCGCGGATGTGCTCTATGGCTGGCTCGACCCCCGCATCAGCTACCGCTGAACTCGGCAAACCGGTGACCAGCGTCTCGCCCTGGGTCGAGGCGTGGCGGCGCTTTCGCCGTCACCGGCTGGCTTACTGGAGCCTGTGGGTGCTCGGCCTGCTGGTGCTGGCGGTGCTGTTCGGTCCGATCGTCTACAAGGTCGGCATCAACGAGATCGACTTCAAGGCCCGGCTGGTGGGGCCCACCGTCGGGCATCCGCTGGGCACCGACGACCTCGGGCGCGACCTGCTCGCGCGCATGCTCTACGGCGGTCGGATCTCGCTGGCGGTCGGGCTGGCCGCGATGCTGATGGCGATCACCGTCGGCGTGCTGATCGGCGCGCTGGCCGGTATCTCGCGCGGCTGGGTCGACACGGTGCTGATGTGGGTGACCGACCTGTTCCTGAGCCTGCCGCAGCTGCCGCTGCTGCTGCTGCTCATCTTCCTGTTCCGTGAGAGCCTGAAATCGGTGTTCGGCCTGGAGGTCGGCATCTTCATCCTGATCGTGCTGGTGATCGGCGGCTTTCGCTGGATGCCGGTGGCGCGGCTGGTGCGCGCGCAGTTCTTCAGCCTGCGCGAGAAGGAATTCGTCGAGGCCGCGCGCGCACTCGGTGCCTCGGTGCCGCGTCAGGTGATCCGGCACATCCTGCCCAACAGCCTGGGGCCGGTGATCGTCGCCGCCACCATCGACGTGGCCGCGGCCATCATCGCCGAGTCGACCCTGTCTTTCCTGGGGCTGGGCTTTCCCCCCGACATCCCGACCTGGGGGCGCATCCTCTACGACGGCCGCGACTACATGGACATCGCGGTGCACTGGGCGCTGGCGCCGGGTCTGGCGATCTTCATCACCGTGCTCACCATCAACTTCATCGGTGACGGGCTGCGCGACGCGCTGGACCCGCGCAGGGTGCTCTGACCGCCATGGCGCTGCTCGAGATCAAGGGCCTGAAAACCCACTTCAAGACCGACGACGGCTGGCTGCATGCGGTCGACGGCGTCGACCTGCACATCGACGCCGGCGAGACGCTGTGCGTGGTGGGCGAGTCGGGCTGCGGCAAGAGCGTGACCGCCAAGACGGTGCTCAAACTGATCGACATGCCGCCAGGGCGCATCGTCGACGGCCAGATCCTGTGGCAGGGCCGCGACCTGGTGCCGCTCACCTCGGCGCAGCTGCGCACGGTGCGGGCCCGGGAGATCGCGATCATCTTCCAGGAGCCGATGACCAGCCTGAATCCGGTGTTCACCGTCGGCGAGCAGATCGCCGAGTCGCTGCGGCTGCATGAGGGCCTGTCGCGCAAGGCGGCGATGGAGCGGGCGATCGAGATGCTCGAGCTGGTGCGCATCCCGACGCCGCAGCGCCGGGTGCGCGACTATCCGCACCAGTTTTCCGGCGGCATGCGCCAACGGGTGATGATCGCGATCGCGCTGGCCTGCAGCCCGAAGCTGCTGATCGCCGATGAGCCGACCACCGCGCTCGACGTCACCATCCAGGCCCAGATCCTCGACCTGATGAGCGAGCTGAAGGCCAGCATGGGCATGGCGGTGATGCTGATCACCCACGCGATGGGCGTGGTGGCCGAAGTCGCGCAGCGGGTCGTCGTGATGTATGCCGGGCAGGTGGTCGAGGAGGCCTCGGTCGACGAGCTCTTCGCCAACCCCCGTCACCCCTATACCCAGGGCCTGATCCGCTCGATTCCGCGCATCGACCGGGCAGCCACCCACAAGACCCGGCTCGAAGCCATCCCCGGCACCGTTCCCCGCCTGATCGAGCCGGCGCCGGGCTGCCGATTTGCCAGCCGCTGCCGGCACGCGATGCCGGCCTGCAGCGCGGCCACGCCGGCGCTGCGCGAACTCTCCCCGGGCCACCGAGTGGCCTGCATCCTCGAGGCGGGCGCGACATGACCGAGCCGTTGCAGCACGACCGCGCCGTTGCAAGCACCGAGCCCCTGCTGAAGGTCCGCGACCTGGTCAAGTACTTCCCGGTTCGGGGCGGCCTGTTCAAGCGGGAAGTGGGCAAGGTGCACGCGGTCGACGGCGTGAGCTTCGACCTCAATGCCGGCGAGACACTGGGCGTGGTCGGCGAATCGGGCTGCGGCAAGAGCACGATGGGGCGCTGCATCCTGCGCCTGATCGAGCCCACCTCGGGCCAGGTCTGGTTCGACGGGCGCAACGTGACCACCCTCGACCGGTCGGCGCTGCGCGCGCTGGCGCGCGAGATCCAGATCATCTTCCAGGACCCCTACGCCTCGCTCAATCCGCGGATGACGGTGGGCGCGATCGTCGGCGAGGCGCTCACCATCCACCAGCTCACCCGCACCCCGGCCGAGTACCAAGACCGGATCGTCGAGCTGCTCGAGACGGTGGGCCTGAACGCCGACCAGATGCGGCGTTACCCGCACGAGTTCTCGGGCGGTCAGCGCCAGCGCATCGGCATCGCGCGCGCGCTCGCGGTCAGCCCCCGGCTGATCGTCTGCGACGAGGCGGTGTCCGCGCTCGACGTGTCGATCCAGGCGCAGGTGATCAACCTGCTGGAAGACCTGCAGTCCCGCTTCAATCTGACCTATGTGTTCATCGCCCACGACCTGTCGGTGGTCGAGCACACCAGCGACCGGGTCGCGGTGATGTACCTGGGCCGCATCGTGGAACTGGCGCGCGCCAGCGATCTCTACACCAGCCCGCGCCACCCCTACACCGAGGCGCTGCTGTCGGCGGTGCCGATCCCCGATCCGCGCCTCAAGCGCAAGCGCATCCCGCTGCTCGGCGATGTGCCCAGCCCGATCCATCCGCCGCGCGGCTGCCATTTCCACACCCGCTGCCCGATCGCCCAGCACCCGCTGTGCAGCACCGAGAAGCCGGAGCTGAAACAGACTGCCGACGGCCACTGGGTGGCGTGTCACCTGCGGGGCTGAATCGCGGGTCCGCATCGCGGCGGATGGCCGGTTTTTCCCGGGAGCTAGTCAAAACGAGTGATGCGATGACCGGACAGGACAGGTAGCATTTCGAAACGAATCTCGCGCGCTCGTCCATGGCTGGACGAGGCGCAGGGGTTCATCCGCTAAAGGCTTGTCATGGCGAACATCAACGGTACTTCCGGTAACGACAACCTGATCGGCACTGGCGGCAGTGACGTCATCACTGCGCTCGGGGGTGACGACTCGGTCCTGGGTGACGGCGGCGCCGACACGATCGATGGCGGCGACGGTGACGATGCCCTGCGCGGGGGCACGGGCGACGACCTGATCCGTGGCGGCGCGGGCGAGAACGAGCTCTGGGGCGATGCCGGCAATGACACGCTCGACGGCTCGGGCGGAACCGGCTACGCCGTCTATCTGGATGCTCCGGTGGGGGTCAGCGCCGATCTGCAGGCGGGTACTGCCGCAGATGGCCAGGGTGGCATCGATACCCTGATCGGGCTCGCGGGAGTGGCTGGCAGCCATTTGGACGACACCCTGCGGGGTGACGCCGGGAACAATGAATTCGCCGGCCTCCTCGGCAATGACAGCATAGACGGCCGTGGCGGATTCGACACGGTCTACTACGACAACTTCGACGGCACCTCGTCGGCAGGCGTCTCCGTCGACCTGAGTACCGGCCTGGTCACCGGTGGCTGGGGTAACGACACCCTGGTCGGCATCGAGGCAGTGGTGGGTACCGAGTTTGGCGACACGCTCACCGGCTCGGCGGGTGCCGACGCGTTGTATGGAGAATATGGCGACGACCGTCTCACCGGCGGTGCCGGTGCCGACACCCTGCAGGGTGGAAGGGGCACCGATCGCTTCCGCTATTTCGTCGGGTCCGATCTGGCCGGTGATGTGATCGTCGGCGGTGATCAGGGCGGATTCGTGCCCGAGCAGGGCACGCAGGACCGCATCCAGCTGTTGTCGGCCGCCAGTTTCGATCTCACCACCGCAGCCAGCATCACCCAGATCGACCGGGTCGATTTCGGCCTGACCACCGGCAGCGCCTCGGTGCGCCTGGGTGCGGGCATCGCAACAACCGCCGACTCGAACGGCAATGGCACCTTAGGTGACATCGAGGTCGTGGGCTATAACGCCACCGATCCGGCCACCCCGGCGACCACCGCCAGCCTCACCGTCGATGGCAGCGAACTGACCGCCTCCCAGCAGCTGCTGGTCAACGGCGAGGTCGGTTCCAGCCGTACCGGCACCAGTGCCTTTGGCGGCATGAGCGGCAACGACAGCCTCGTCGGCGGCGCCGGCAACGACTCGCTCTTCGGCGGGGAGGGTAACGACACCCTCTGGGGTAACGCCGGCAACGATTCCATGCGGGGCGGCCTGGGCAACGACAGCCTGTACGGCGGCGACGGCGAAGACACGCTGCGCGGCGGGGCAGGCGATGACCGCCTGGATGGCGGCAGCAACACCGCCGGTCTGCAGTTCGACTACGCCGACTACCGCGACGCCACGAGTGCGGTCACGGTGAATCTGGTGAGCGGCACTGCCTCGGGTGGCGGCGTCGGCTCGGATACCCTGGTCGGGATTGAAGGCGCCTGGGGTTCGGCCTTCAACGACACCCTGGTGGGTGCGGCCACGGCCGACCTGTTCTTCGGTGAAGCGGGCAATGATGTCATCGACGGCGGTGAAGGCTTTGACATTGTCGGCTACAGCACGGGCCTGGGCACCAGCGGGGTGACGGTCAATCTGGGGACCGGGTTGGCGACTGGCGCCTACGGCGCGGATACCCTGACCAGCATCGAGGGCGTGCTCGGCACCGGCTATGCCGACTCGCTGATCGGCAACAGCGCCGACAACTTCCTGCGCGGCGGCGCCGGCAACGACACGATCGATGGCGGCGCCGGAGTCGACCGGGCGGCCTACGATCGCGCCTCGGCCGCTGTCCTGGTGAGCCTGATCACCAACACCAGCAGCGGCGCCGATGGCGCCGATACCCTGATCGACATCGAGAACCTGCGCGGCTCCAGCTACAACGACACCCTGACCGGCAACGACGCCGCCAATGACTTTCAGGGCCGCGCCGGTGACGACCTTCTCCTGGGCAACGGCGGCAACGACAACCTGCAGGGCGAGGACGGCAACGACAGCCTCTTCGGTGGCGACGGACAGGACACCGTGAACGGTGGCGCCGGCAACGACCTTCTGGATGGCGGAGCCCAGCTCTTGATCTTCGGCGGCGCTGACCCCTTGCTTGCCCTCATGGCGACCGCCGACCTCAACAACGCCTATGACTTCGTCTTCTACGGCGACACCGGGGCGTCGGTCACCGTGTCGCTCGGTGTGGATGGCACGGCGGGTACTGCCATCGGCAGCACCATCGGCACCGACACCCTGGCCAACATCGAGTTCGTCATCGGCTCGTCCTTCGATGACACGCTGAGCGGCTCGGACAGGGCTGTCAACGAGTTCATCCGGGGCGGGCCGGGCAACGACATCCTGCGCGGCGGTACGCTGGGGGGCGTCGATGCCGGCATCAACTTCGTCGACTATCGTCCCAATCTCAGCGGGCGCGCGGAGTACACCCAAGGCGTGACGGTCAGCCTGGCCTTGGGCACTGCCAGCGGCGCCGACGGCAACGACACCCTCTATGGTTTTCAAGGAGCCTTTGGCAGTTACAACAACGACAGCATCGTCGGCTCCGACGGCAACAACTTCCTGAGCGGAGAGCGCGGCAACGACACCGTCGACGGCGGTGCCGGCCGGGACACCGCCAACTACTCCCAGGCCAGCGGCGGTGTGACGGTGAGTCTGGCCACCGGCACCGCCTCGGGCGCAGATGATCTTGATGTGCTCATCCGCATCGAGAATGTGCGCGGGTCGGAGTACGCCGACACGCTCACCGGCGATGACCAGGACAACATTCTCCAGGGCCGCGCGGGCGACGATGTCATCACCGGCGGGGGGGGCAATGACACCCTGCACGGTGGTGCAGGCAACGACAGCCTCGAGGGCGGTGCGGGCACCGACACGGCGCAGTACAGCGATGTGCGGGCGAACTACCAGGTCAGCCAGGTGGGGGGTGTGGTCCGGGTGACGACGCTGCCCGCGACAGGCCCGGCGGAGGTCGATGTCCTGTCCGGCATCGAGTTCGTGGGGTTCGCCGATGGCAGCGTCGCGCTGAGCGCGCTGCTCGATGCCACGCCGCCGACGGCAGTGAGCTTCAGTCCCGCCGACGAGGCCACCGCGGTGGCGGTGGGCAGCAACATCGTGGTCACCTTCAGCGAAGCCATTGCGCGCGGCACCGGCACGATCCTCCTTAAGACCGCGGCGGGGACGGTGGTCGAGAGTTTCGATGCAGCAACGAGTACCCGGCTGACGCTATCGGGCAGCACGCTCACCCTCGACCCCACCGCGAACCTGGCCAACGCCACCGGCTACCGGGTCGAGTTCGCGTCAGGCAATGTCCGCGACCTGGCGGGCAACGCCTATGCCGGCACCACCAGCTACAACTTCACCACCGTGGCCTCGGGCAGCGGCGACGACTATCCGGCGTCGGCGGCCACCACCGGGGTGGTCCCGATCGGCGGCGGCATCAACGGGCAGGTCGAGGCGTCGAGTGACCGCGACTGGTTCGCAGTGTCCCTGGCGGCCGGGCAGACCTATCGTTTCTCGCTCGATGGCGCGTCTGTCGCCGGGCTGTCCGACCCTTATCTGACCCTGTTCAGCGCGGCCGGTGCAACGCTCGGCGCCGACGATGACAGCGGTCCGGGGTTGAACTCGCTGCTGGACTACACGGCTGCGGCCACCGGTCTTCATTACCTCGAGGCCCGGGGATATTCGACGGCCACCGGTGCCTATCGCCTGAGCGCGAGCGACATCGCCGCCCCCACGGTGGTGAGCTTCAGCCCCGCCGACGAGGCGACCGCGGTGGCGGTGGGCAGCAACATCGTGGTCACCTTCAGCGA
Organism: uncultured beta proteobacterium; assembly: GCA_903934295.1. Lineage (GTDB taxonomy): Bacteria > Pseudomonadota > Gammaproteobacteria > Burkholderiales > Burkholderiaceae_E > Quisquiliibacterium. The sequence goes on along the minus strand of CAIZNI010000006.1, from coordinate 47,088 downwards.
GGCCATTGCACGTGGCACCGGCACGATCTTCCTGAAGAACGCGGCGGGCACGGTGATCGAGTCCTATGACGCGGCCACCAGCACCCGCCTGGCGCTGTCGGGCAGCACGCTCACCATCGACCCGTCGGCGGATCTGGCCGGCAGCACGGCCTATCGAGTGGAGTTTGCCGCCGGCAATCTGCGCGACCTGTCGGGTAATGGCTATGCGGGCACCACCGGCTACAACTTCACTACCGTGGCGGTGGCCGTCGGCGACGATTACCTCGCGACCAGCGCGACCAGCGGGAGCGTGTCGGTGGGCGCCAACGTCAGCGGCGTGGTCGAGACCAGCGGCGATCGCGACTGGTTCGCGGTCACGCTCACCGCTGGCCAGACCTATCGCTTTTCCCTGGACGGGGTGCTCGTCGGCGACCGGCTGCTCGACCCCTATCTGACCCTGTACAACGCGGCGGGCACCTCGCTGGGCACCGATGACGACAGCGGCCCCGACCTGAATTCACTGCTCGGTTTCACCGCCACCGCCAGCGGCACCTATTACCTCGAGGCCAAGGGCTACTCGAGTTCGACCGGCGCCTACACGCTCGCCGTGCAGAGCGTGGCCGCCGCCGACACCACCGCGCCCACGGTGGTGAACTTCAGCCCGGCCGACGAGGCGATGTCGGTGGCGGTGTCCAGCAACATCGTGGTCACCTTCAGCGAGGCCATCGCGCGCGGTACCGGCACGATCTCTCTGATGAACTCGGCGGGCACGGTCATCGAGTCTTTCGATGCGGCCACCAGCACCCGGCTGACGGTGTCGGGCAGCACGCTCACCCTGGACCCGAGCGCGGACCTGGGCGCCGGCACCGGCTACCGGGTGGAGTTTGCCGCAGGCAACATCCGCGACCTGGCGGGTAACGCCTATGCCGGCACCACCGGCTACAACTTCACCACCGCGGCAGCGGCCAGCGGCGACGATTTCCTGGCGAGCAGCGCCACCAGCGGTCGGGTGACGGTGGGCTCGAGCACCACCGGCGTGGTCGAGACCAGCGGCGATCGCGACTGGTTTGCGGTGACGCTGACCGCTGGCCAAAGCTATGCCTTCGCCCTGGACGGCGCCGTCTCGAACGCGCTGGGCGATCCGGTCCTCGCGCTCTACAGCGGCGCCGGCGCCTTCCTGGGCGAGAACGACGACACCGCGGTCAGCTTGAACTCGCTGCTCAACTACACCGCGTCCGCCAGCGGCGTCCATTACCTCGAGGCCCGCGGCTACTCGAGTGCCACCGGGACCTACCGGCTCGGCGCGCAGGCCACCAGCGCGGCTGACACCACCGCGCCGACGGTGGTGAGCTTCAGCCCGGCCGACGAAGCCGTTGCGGTGGCAGTGGGCAGCAATGTCGTGCTGACTTTCAGCGAGACCATCGCGCGCGGCACCGGCACCATCCTTCTGAAGAACACGGCGGGCACGGTGATCGAGTCCTTCGACGCGGCCACCAGCACCCGACTGACGCTGTCGGGCAGCACGCTCACCATCGATCCGACTGCGAATCTGGGCAACGCCACCGGCTACCGGGTGGAGTTCGCCGCAGGCAACGTGCGTGACGTGGCGGGCAACGCCTATGCCGGCACCACCAGCTACAACTTCACTACCGTGGCCGCCACCAGCGGCGACGATTACGCGGCCAGCAGCGCCACCACCGGCCGGGTCACCGTCGGGGCCAGTGCCGGCGGCGTGGTCGAGACCAGCGGCGATCGCGACTGGTTCGCGGTCACGCTGGTCGCCGGTCAGAGCTATGCCTTCGGTCTGAACGGCGCCGCTTCGAACAGCCTGAGCGATCCCTACCTGTCGCTGTACAACGCGGCGGGGGTGACGGTGTCGTCCGATGACGACAGCGGTCCGGACCTGAACTCGCTGATCAACTACACCGCCGCCGCGAGCGGCACGCATTACCTCGAAGCGAGTGGCTTCTCGACCCGGACCGGTGCCTACACGCTCACCGCGCAAGCCACCAGTGCCGCTGACACCACCGCGCCGGTCGTGGTGAGCTTCAGCCCGGCCGACGAAGCCACCGCGGTGGCGGTGGGCAGCAACATCGTGCTCACCTTCAGCGAAGCCATTGCGCGCGGCACCGGCACGATCAATCTGAAGAACGCGGGCGGCACGGTGATCGAGTCCTTCGATGCCGCGACCAGTGCCCGGCTGACGGTGTCGGGCAACACGCTCACGCTCGATCCGACTGCGAACCTGGGCAACGGTACCGGTTACCGGGTGGAGTTCGTCGCGGGCAATGTGCGCGATCTGGCGGGCAATGCCTATGCCGGCACCACCAGCTACAACTTCACCACGGTGGGCGACACCACCGCGCCGACGGTGGTGAGCTTCAGCCCGGCCGACGAGGCCGTTGCGGTGGCGGTGGGCAGCAACATCGTGGTCACCTTCAGCGAAGCCATTGCGCGCGGCACCGGCACGATCTTCCTGAAGAACGCGGCGGGCACGGTGATCGAGTCCTATGACGCCGCCACCAGCGCCCGTCTGGCGCTGTCGGGCAGCACGCTCACCCTCGATCCGACGGCCAACCTGGGCAGCGGCACCGGCTATCGCGTGGAGTTTGCCTCGGGCAATGTCCGGGACCTGGCGGGCAACGCTTATGCCGGTACCACCAGCTACAACTTCACCACAGTGGCTGGCACGGTCACGGATGACTATCTGGCAACGAGTGCGACCAGCGGTCGGGTCACCGTGGGCGCCAGCGCCAGCGGCGTGATCGAGGCGATCGCCGATCGCGACTGGTTCGCGGTGACGCTCACTGCCGGGCAGACCTACCTTTTCGGCCTGAACGGTCTGAGCAATGGACTGAGCGATCCGTACCTGCGGCTCTACAGTACCGCGGGCGCATTCCTGGCCGCCGATGACGACAGCGGTCCGGACTGGAACTCGCTGCTCTCCTATACCGCGTCAGCCAGCGGCACCCATTATCTCGAGGCGTCGGGCTATTCGAGTGCCACCGGCGCCTATACGCTGACCGCCCAGACCACCGCCGTGGCCGACACCACCGCGCCCACGGTGGTGAGCTTCAGCCCGGCCGACGAGGCGACCGCGGTGGCGGTGGGCAGCAACATCGTGCTCACCTTCAGCGAAGCCATTGCGCGTGGCACCGGCACGATCAATCTGAAGAACGCGGGCGGCACGGTGATCGAGTCCTTCGATGCCGCGACCAGTGCCCGGCTGACGGTGTCGGGCAGCACCCTTACTCTCGATCCGGCGGCCAGCCTGGCCAATGGCACCGGTTACCGGGTGGAGTTTGCGGCGGGCAATGTGCGCGATCTGGCGGGCAATGCCTATGCCGGCACCACCGCCTACAACTTCACCACGGCGGGCGACGGCATCGCGCCGACGGTGGTGAGCTTCAGTCCGGCCGACGAAGCGACTGCGGTGGCGGTGGGCAGCAACATCGTGCTCACCTTCAGCGAGGCGATCCAGCGCGGCACCGGCACGATCTATCTGAAGAACGCGGCGGGCGCGGTGATCGAGTCTTTCGACGCCGCGACCAGCACCCGGCTGGCGGTGTCCGGCAGCACCCTCACCGTCGATCCGGCGGCCAACCTGGCCAACGGGACCGGCTACCGGGTGGAGTTCGCTTCCGGCAACGTCCGCGATCTGGCGGGCAATGCCTATGCCGGCACCACCAGTTACAACTTCGCCACCGCGGCAGCGGCCACCGCCGACGATTTTCTGGCGTCCAGCGCGACCAGCGGGCGGGTCACTGTCGGCTCGAGCGTCACCGGGTTGGTCGAGACAGCCAACGACCGCGACTGGTTCGCGGTCAGTCTCACTGCCGGCCAGGCCTACACCTTCCGGCTCGATACCGCGGCCAGCAATGGCCTGTCGGACCCCTATCTGTCGCTCTACAGCACGGGCGGCAGCGTGCTCGCGTCCAATGACGACAGTGCGGCCGGCGGCACCCTGAACTCGCTGATCTCCTACACGCCCAGTACCAGCGGAACCCACTACCTCGAGGCGCGGCATCTCTCCACCGGTCTGGGCGCCTACACGCTGCGCGCTGACGCGGCGGCCTCGCCGACCCCGACTCCGGGCGGTTTCTCCATCACCGTGAACTACAGCGGCAATGCCACCTACCAGCCTTTCTTCGATGCGGCGGCGCAGCGCTGGGCGCAGGTCATCACCGGCGATCTGCCCGACGTGAACTCGTCGCGAGGTCTGATCGACGACCTGCTGATCGACGCCAGTGTGACCTCCATCGACGGGGCGGGGCGGATCCTGGGGCAGGCGGCTGTCACCGCGGTGCGCAGCGGCGGCTTGCCGTATCTGGGCTTCATGCGGTTCGATTCATCCGACATCGGCCAGATGGTCAGCAACGGCACGTTCGGCAGCGTGGTGCTCCACGAGATGGGCCATGTGCTGGGCCTGTACGGGTACTTCTGGCAGCAGCGCGGTCTGGTGTCGAGCGCCAACCCGTCGTTCTACACCGGTGCGAATGCGGTGGCGGCCTACGATTCGCTGGTCAGCGGGACGCCGACCTCGGTGCCGCTGGAGACCCTCGGCGGCGCGGGCACCGCCGGCTCGCATTGGCTGGAGTCGCTGTTCGACAAGGAACTGATGACGGGCTACGTCGAGTCGGCGCCGCCGATGCCGCTGAGCATCATCACGGTGGGCGCGCTGGCTGACCTGGGCTATCAGGTGAATTACGCGGCAGCTGACGCGTTCGCCCTTTGATCTGAGCAGAGGACCGACACAAAATGGCAAATGCTGAAATCGCCGGGAATCTGTCCGGTGTGGTGTCCGAAGACACCGTCTTCGAGGCGCTTGGCGAGGTGTTCGTCGCGGATGGCGGCGAGGGCGGCGAATTCCTCGCTGGCACCTTCGACGGTCTTTACGGCGCGCTGACGCTGACCGCTTCCGGCGGCTGGACCTACCGGCTCGACAACAGCCTGGCATCGGTGCAGAGCATGGCGGCGGGTGCCGAGTTCCATGAGTATTTCATCGTCAACTGGGACGGCGGCCTGCTTCAGGGAATGCTGGACATCATGGTCCGGGGCGTCAACGATGGCGCCACCTTCGAGGGCGACCTCTTCCGGAATCTGGACGCCTCGGCGGCCAACGGCGCCACCGGCAGGATCGACATCCAGGACACGGATGCGGGCCAGAAGGAAATGCAGTCGTTCACCGCCCGGGCGGGCGAGATCGGCGCGCTGACGCTGGCCAAGGACGGGACCTGGCAGTACGAACTGTTCAGCGGCAAGCGCACCGAGATCATCGACCAGAACAAGACGGTGAACGAGGCGTTCCAGGTCTACGCCCTGGACGGCACGGCGGTCACCCTCACCGTGCGGATCAGCCCCTCCGCTGTGGCGCAGGACACCACCGCGCCCACCGTCACCGCCTTCAGCCCGGCCGATGGCGCCACCGGCGTGGCGCGCGAAAGCAGCATCGTGCTCACCTTCAGCGAGCCGGTCCAGCGTGGCGCCGGCAACATCGTGATCCGCGAGGCCAGCGGCGCGGCCTTCGCTTCGTACGATGCCGCCACCAGCGGCAACCTTGCGATCGCCGGCAACACCCTCACCCTGGATCCGTCGGGCGAACTGCGCTATGGCAAGTCCTACAGCGTCGAGTTCGCGATCGGATCGATCAGGGACCTGTCGGGCAACGACTACGCCGGCACCCTGAGCTACGACTTCACCACGCTGGCCAATCCGGCCAACCAGACCTTCACCGGCGGGGCCAGCGACGACAGCCGCGCCGGCGGAGTGGGCGACGACAGCCTGAGCGGGGGTGCGGGCAACGACTCGCTGACCGGCGGCGCGGGCGACGATCGCCTGGACGGGGGCAGCGGCCTGGATGTGGCGCGCTACGACTCGGCGCGATCGGCCAGCAGTTTCGTGCGCCTGGCCAATGGCGACATCGAGGTGAGCGGACCCGAGGGGGTGGACATCCTGCACGACGTCGAGCGGGCGGTGTTCGGTACCACGACGGCGGAGTTCCGCTCCCCGGCGGTGGGGTTCGACATCACCGGCACCGGCGGACAGGCTTACCGGCTCTATCAGGCCGCGTTCGACCGGGTGCCCGACGAGGGCGGGGTCGGTTTCTGGATGTACTACATCGACCGCGGGTTCGCGATCGGCCTGGTGGCAGCCGAATTCATCAAGAGTCCCGAGTTCACCAGCCTGTACGGTCCGAGCATCACCAACGACCAGTTCATCCAGCTGCTTTATCAGAATGTGCTGAACCGCGATCCGGATGCGCAGGGCTATGACTTCTGGAAAGCGGCGATGGCCAACGAGGGCGGCAATTATGGGAAGGCCTGGACGCGGTCGGATGTGCTGGAGTTTTATTCCGACTCGGCCGAGAACAAGGCCAATGTGATCGGCGCGATCACCAACGGCTTCCAGTACCTGGACTATCTGCCGCCGGCCTGATCGCCACGGACAGGACCCGGCGTCCGGTCCGTGGGATGATTCCCGATTGCCCTCTGCCCTCTGCCATCCGTCAGCGTCAGTCTCAATCGTCAGGAGCGTCTCATGGACCTTTCCGAACTTCGGGCCTTCACCTCGCGCAAGTGGGATGAGGAACTGGTACCCCGTCTGGTCGACTATGTGCGGGTGCCCGCCAAGTCGCCGGGGTTCGACGCCAGCTGGGCGGCGCACGGCCATCTGCAGGCGGTGATCCAGGCGGCCGAGCAGTGGTGCCGCGCGCAACCGATTGCCGGGATGCGCCTGGAAATCGTCAGCATCGACGGCCGCACGCCCTGCCTGTTCTTCGACATCCCGGCCACTGGCGGCCTGGGCAACGACAGTTCGGTGATGTTTTACGGTCACCTGGACAAGCAGCCCGAGATGGCGGGCTGGCGCGATGGTTTCGGGCCCTGGACGCCGGTCATCGAGGACGGCCGGCTCTATGGCCGTGGCGCGGCCGACGACGGCTACGCGGTCTATGCGGCGCTCACCATCATCCAGGCGATCGATGCCCAGAACGTGCCGCGGCCGCGCTGCGTGGGCCTGATCGAAACCTGCGAGGAAAGCGGCAGCCCCGACCTGCCGGAGTACCTGAAGCTGCTGGCACCGCGGCTGGGCAATGTGAAGCTGGTGGCCGGCCTGGACTCGGGTTGCGGCAACTACGACCAGCTGTGGGTGACGACCTCGCTGCGCGGGCTGGTGGGCGGTGTTCTGACGGTGGAAGTGCTGTCCGAGGGCGTTCATTCGGGCGCGGCCAGCGGGCTGGTGCCGTCGTCGTTTCGGATCGCGCGCCAGCTGCTCTCGCGGCTCGACGATGCCGCCACCGGACAGGTGCTGCTGCCCGAACTGCACGCGACCATCCCCGATGAACGCCTGGTCCAGGCGCAGGCGGCCGGCGCCATCCTGGGCGACTCGGTGTGGAAGCAGTTCCCCTGGGTGGGCTGCTCCCATGAACCGGGGGCCGATCCGGGCGCTCACGACAAGCATGCCCATGCGATGCCCACCACCACCGATCCGGTGCAGGCCATCCTGGCGCGCACCTGGCGTCCGGCGCTGTCGGTGACCGGCGCGGCGGGCCTGCCGTCGATCGATTCGGCCGGTAACGTCCTGCGGCCCAAGACCACGCTGAAGCTGTCGATGCGGCTGCCGCCGACGGTCGATGGCGAGCGCGCCACCTGGGCGATGAAGAAGGCCCTCGAGACCGATGTGCCCTACAACGCCCGGGTCAGCTTCAAGGGCGACTGGGGCGCCACCGGCTGGAATGCGCCGGCCACCGCGCCCTGGCTCAAGGGCCTGCTCGATGACGCCTCGCGCTCGGCCTTCGGGCGCGACGCGGCCTGGATGGGCGAGGGCGGCACCATCCCGTTCATGAACATGCTGGGCGATTTCTTTCCGCAGGCGCAGTTCCTGATCACCGGCGTGCTCGGGCCGCAGAGCAACGCCCACGGGCCCAACGAGTTCCTGCACATCGGCTATGCCAAGCGGCTCACCGAGGCGGTGGCGCGCGTGGTGGCCGGGGTTCGCTGAGCGCCGCACGCAGGGTCGCTCCTCGCACGTCGACCTCGACTTCGTCGAGGCGGTTGCCGGCCGCGTCGCGCAGGCTGATGCGGTGCACGCCCGGCATCGGAAACCAGGCCAGGCGCGCGCCGCGCCCGACCTCGCGACCATCGATCCACCAGCGCGCCTGCGCGGCCTGGCGGCTGTGGTGCGCGCGCAGCATCACCCGCTGGCTGGCCGGTGGGATGTCGGGGTCCAGCGCGATGCGGGTGCCGTCGGGCGGGTAGGCGATGGCTTGGCGCTCGGCCGGACCGGCCAGCGTCACCAGCGCGGTTTCGGTGCCTTTCACGAAGACTTCCTGGCGCGAGGTTTCCAATGACCCGGCGAACTGCACCGGCTGGCGCACCACGCCGGGCGGGGCGACGGGCGCACGCGAGGGCGCCCCGGCGTGCAGCCAGCCCATCACCTCGGCCCAGACCGGCGCCGCGCCGCGCGCGCCCGAGACCTGGCGCATCGGGTCGCCGGCGGCATTGCCGACCCAGACCCCGACCGTGTAGCGCGCCGAGAAGCCCACGCACCAGCTGTCGCGCATGTCCTTGCTGGTGCCGGTCTTGACCGCGCTCCAGCCGCGGGTGACCAGCGGGCTGTCCCAGCCGAAGGTGGCGGCCCGCGCATCGCGGTCGGCCAGGATGTCGGCGACGATGAAACTGGCGGCGGGCGTGAGCACCGGCGCATCGGCGGGTGGCGCGGCGGTGCTGCGCGCGGCCTTGCCGTCGGCGGCAGTGGTCATGGGCGGCGCGTTCGTGCCGTCGGATGCGCGGCTGCCGGGCAGCGCGCCCTCCCGGGTCACCCGCAGCGCGCCGGCGCGCCCGCCGCGCGCCAGTGCACGATAGGCGCCGGTCAGCTCGATCAGCGTTACATCGGCCGAGCCGAGGGCCAGCGAGTGGCCGTAGTGCTCGCCGGGCTTGTCCACCGACGCCATGCCGAGCGCGCGCAGCTGGCGCGCCAGCGCCTCGGGCGTGACCATCGCGCCCACCCGCACCGCCGGCACGTTCAGCGATCCTGCCAGGGCGCTGCGCACACTGACCCAGCCGCGGAACTCGCGGTCGTAGTTCTGCGGCAGGTACAAACCGCCACCGGCCGGCAGATTCGCCGCGCGGTCTTCGAGCAGCGACGCGGCGGTCAGCTGGCGCTCGCCGATCGCCATCGCGTACAGGAAAGGCTTGAGCGTGGAGCCGGCCTGCCGCGGGGCCAGCACCGCATCGACCTCGGCCGCCGCCGACAGGGGACCGCTCGAGCCCACCCAGGCCAGGACCTCGCCGGTGGCGTTGTCGAGCACCACCACCGCGCCGTCCTGCGCGCCGCGGTCCGCGAGTTCGCGCAGGTGCCGGCGCAGGGCGGCGGAGGCCATGCGCTGCGTCGAGGCGTCCAGGGTGGTGCGCAGGCTTTGGCCGGGCTGACGCAGCAGGTGGCGTGCGAGATGGGGAGCGAGTTGAGGCGCCAGGCGGGCAGTCAGTCCCTCGGCCGGTGCGTGACCCGCCGGACGGCGGGCCAGCACCAGCTTCGCCCGCCCCTCCAGGCCGCCGCAAAGCGATTCCAGCGACTGCTCGCGCAGCAGCAGGCAGGCCCGTTGCGCGACCACCTCGGGCGCGGCGTTCGGGGCGCGCACCAGCGCCGCGGTCAGCGCCGCCTCGGCGGCGTCCAGTCCGATCGGGGCCTTGCCGAACAGCCCCTCCGAGAGCGCGCCGATGCCCACCAGTTCGCCGCGAAACGGCAGCAGGTTCAGATACGCCTCGAGAATCTGCGGTTTGCGCCACTGGCGCTCGATGGCCAGTGCACTGGCCGCCTGGTCGAGCTTGGTGAGCAGTCCGCGCCGGCCCTGGCCGGCATGGCCGTCGATGAGTCCGGCCAGCTGCATGGTGATGGTGCTGGCGCCGCGCGGCGCGCGCGGCCCGCCGGGGGCCGACACTGCATCGCCCAGTGCCGATCCGATCGCCAGCCAGTCGATGCCGCTGTGCGCCAGGAATCGGCGGTCCTCCGAAATCAGCAGCGAGCGGTGCAGCGCGGGCGAGACCTCGGCGAGCGGCACCCAGGCCAGCCGGCGCACCGTCGGGTCCAGGCGCAGGCTGTGCAGGGGCTCGCCCTGGCGATCGAGCAGGAGGGCCTCGGAGGAACGCCAGGCGGCCCGGACTTCATCGAAACCGGGTGTGGCGCGGGCGGGCGCGCAGATGAGGGCGAGCGCCAGGGCCAGGGCCGGCGCCCGTCCGATGGTGCCCACGCGATACCTCAGGGCTTCACCATGAACAGCGCATTGGGCAGCTCGCCGAAGACGTCGGGCGCGTACATCGCCTCCACCCGGGTCGGCGGCAGCCGGAACTCACCCGGCTGGTTCAGGCGGATCACGTACTCGAACACCTGTCGTCCGGCGCCCAACCGTTCGAAATAGGCCTGCACCGAGGCGGCCTGGCGTTCGACGAAGGTGGGCGTTGGCCGCGACTCGCTGGCGTTGCGGGGCGCCGCCGGCGCATCGGCGACGATGCCGGTGTCGCGCGCCAGTCCCGAGCCGAGCACGGTGGCGCCCGGTGGCAGTGGATCCGCGATCACCACCCAGGGCATCGGCGCGCTGCCGTCCACCGTGACCCGCACGCGGACCAGATCGCCGCGACTCCAGTTCCCCGGGTCGCGCCGCTCGATCGCCTCGGTCGTCCGCTGGATCCGGTAGCCGCTGGTCACCGCCTGGGTGAGCGGCACCGCGGCCAGCACCTGCGCCTGCAGCCAGGGCCTGCCCGCGCCGGCGTGGGTCAGGCGCGCTTGGCTGTTCCCCTCGGGTTGCGGCAGATCGAAGGGGACGCTGTCACCCGTACCCGCACCTGAACCCCTATCCGCCCAGTCCCGCGTGCGGCTCGCGCCGCCCAGGACCACCGTGGTCCGTCCGTCGACCCGGGCGCTCTCGAAACGGGCGGCGAAGCCGCGGATCGCGACCGCGCCCCAGGCGTTGGCGGTGGTGGTCGACCAGGCGCCCTGGCGCTGGCGGGCGAGCAGACCCGCCGCCAGCCGCGGGGTGTCGTCGCGCCAGCCGGCGCGCGACTGCGCGTGCAGCAGCAGGCGGGCCATCGCCGCGTCGCTGTTGGACAGCAGCCACCAGGGTTCGTCGTCGCGTTCGCCGGCCAGCATCAGCCGCGTGCCGCTGGCGACCAGCCGGGCGCGCAGGATCTGGTCGGCCTGAGCGAGCAGGGCATCGCGCCGCGGCAGCCCGGGCACCGCCTCCAGAATCGTCGTCCAGTCGAGCACCGACGACAGCGGCAGCCGCTCTGCCGCGACGTTCAGCGCCGCGACCTGGGCCATCGGTGCCCGACCGTGGCGCGCCAGCACGGCCAGCGCGGCCAGCCGGCGCTCGAGCGAATCGGGCCGCAGCGACCAGCCGTCGCGCCGCAGGCGACCTTCGACGAACGCGGCGAGCGCGCCCAGCATCCGCTCGCGCACCGCGGCCGGCAAGGTCACCCCGGCTTCGCGGGAGACCGCGAGCAGATAGGCGGTGAGGGCCTCGCTGCCGGCCGGGCGCTGGCCCTCGCCGACCGGGAAGAACTGCGCCAGACCATCGCTGTCGAGATAGGCGGGCAGCTCCTCGACCAGCGTCTGCCATTGCGCCGCATCGGCCAGCCCGACGGCCCTCGACACGCGCTGCTCCAGGCATTGGTAGGGATAGCGGGTCAGCCAGTCGTTGACCCCGGCCAGCGAGCCGGCGATCGACGAAGACAGGCTCACCCGCAGCGCCGATCGGTCGGCGAGCGCGCCGGGCACGCTGGCCAGCGCGATCTCGGCCTGGCCGTCGATCTGCATCAGCATCGCCTGGCGAACGCTGCGCGGCACCGCGGGGGCGACCGCCTGGCGGACCCGCAGTCGGTCGCGCTGCCCACCCGGTTCGCTCGCCTCGATGTCCCAGACCAGCGCCTCGACCCCGCCGGGGACCACCAGCGGCAGGGGCAGCGCCTGCGCGGCGCCGGGCGCGAGTGCCACCTCGCGCTGCAGGCTGGCGACCTCGGCACCCTTGTCGGTGCCCGCGCGCACCCGTGCGCCGATCGACACCTTCATCGGCTGATCGGTGTTGTTGCGCACCGTCAGCGCCACCGGCAGGCTGTCACCGTCGCGCACCACCAGCGGCAGGCCGGCCACCAGCTGCAGTGGCTGGTGGCTGCGCACCATCGCCTCGCCGGTGCCGAAGAAGCCCTCGCCGGCATTGGCGATCGCGACGATCCGGAAACGGGTGAGCGAATCGTTCAGCGGCACCTCGACCTGCGCGCGGCCCTGGGCATCCACCGTCAGCGTCGGGTTCCAGTACAGCAGCGTGTCGAAGAGCTCGCGGGTCGGGTTGCGCCCGCCGTCGCCGCCGGCGGCCACTGCCTTGCGCCCGAAATGGCGTCGTCCCACCACCTGCATCTGGGCGGTCGCCGTCTCGACGCCCAGCGAGCGGCGCTGCAGCATCGCCTCGAGCACCTTCCAGCTGCCGTTGGGCATCAGCTCGAGCAGCGCCTCGTCGACCGCCGCCAGGGCCACCTGGGCACCGGCGGCCGGCGTGCTGCCGTCGGGCAGTCGGACATCGATGTTGACCTTTACCTTTTCCCGGACCCGGTACTGTTCGCGCTCGGGATTCACCCTCACCGCCAGCCGCGAACCGTCGATGCCCACCGACAGCTCGGTCAGTCCCATCCGGAAGGCCGGCCGCGCCAGGTCGACGGTGGCGGTGGGCGCCAGTCGCGCCGCCGCGACTTCGCCGGTGTGACGAAACGACTGCCACCAGTCGATCGGCTGGCGCCAGCCCCAGGTGAACAGTGAATACCAGGGCACCTCGCGCAGGCGGCCCCGGATCGGCAGCACCGACACGAACACATTCGGACCGTATTCGGCGCGCATCGGCACCTCGATCACCGGATTGCGCCCGCTCAGTTCGATCACCCGCGAATCGACGATCCCTTCGCGCTCGATCGTCAGCAGTGCGGTGGCCTGGCGAAAGGGCATGCGCACCTGCAGCCGCGCCGTCTCGCCGGGCGCCAGGCGCTTTTTCTCCGGAATCAGGTCGATGCGGTCCTGGGCCTGGGCATCGAACCAGAGTTCGCCGCGGCCGGCCATCCAGACCGAGGCGCTGGCGCTGGCGGTGCGGGCCTCATCGTCGTCGGCCTGCGCGATCAGCACCAGTTCCCCGGTCTCGCCAGGCGCCAGGCGCGGGGCGATCTCGCACAGCGCCACGCCGCCGGCCTCGGTGCGGGCTTTGCAGACTTCCCCCAGGTCGCGCGACTGGCGCTGGTTCTCATAGGCATAGAAGCCGCCGACCAGCCGCTTGCGGTGCGACAGCGTGCGCTCGAGTCGCGCCATCACCCGCACGGTGCGACCGGGTTGCGGACGTCCGGCGGTGTCGAGCACCGCGACCCGCAGGCCCACCGACTCGCCGGCCGCCGCCCAGCCGTCGGTCTTCACGCCGACCAGCAGCCGCGACGGATACATCAGGGCGCTGCTCGTCACGCTCTGGATCTCGCCCGAGGGATCGGCGAAGGTGGTCTCGACTTGCAGGCGGTGCGGCACCGCGATGGTCGGCAACGGACCCACCGTCACCCGCGCGCTGCCCTGGGCATCGAGCTCGGCGGCCCGCTTGTCGAGCACCAGGCGGTCGCGGTGGATGCCGCGCACGGCCAGCCGCTGCAGGGCGGCGCTGCGCTGGGTCGGTTCGTCGCGGGTGTCCGGGTCGTCGCCGTCTTCGCGTTCCAGGTCGGCGCGCTGAAAGCTGAACGCTTCCCAACCGTCGAACGACGGCGCCTGCGGACTCATCTGGGCACTGACCTTGACCGGCAGTTTCGCCGCCGGGCCGCCCGACAGCCAGCTGATGCGAACGTCGGCCGATGCCTCGCGCGGCGCGGCCGGCAGCACCGCGGGCAGGGCGATGCGGGCGTCGAAGACCGGCAGCCGGAAGGCCTCGACCCGAAAGCTGCCCGACAGGCGGGTACCCGACCACAGGCGCGCGCTGCGGGGCCTGCCGGCCGGGGTGCCGGGGGCGGTGGCGGCCGGCTCGTCCTGGCCGTAGTCGAGGAAGACTTCATAGCGCCCCAGCCGCGCGCCCGGAGGCAGCCGGAAGCGCGCCGGCGCGGCACCGCCCTGCCAGGTGAGCGGCACCTGCCAGGACTGCTCCGAGCCGGTGTGCACGATCTTCATCTGCGTCGGCAGGATCGCATCGGGCGGCCGGGCCAGGCCGCTGCTGGTGGTGGCGCGCACGAAGTGCTTCATCGACACCGTCTCGCCGGCACGCACCAGCACCCGGTCGAACACGGTGTGGGCAGCGACCCGGTCGTCGTTGGTGTAGAGCACCGGCACATCGAAGCGCCAGGGCTCGATGCCCTGCGACCAGCCCGACCAGGCGAACGAGAGGTCCTGGCGGCCCTGGGCGTCGCGGGCCCGCGCCGAGACGAAATGACCCGGGCGGTCGTCGCCGCAGTCCTCGGCGGGCGCGGCCAGGGGCCCCGGCACGCGGGCGATGCCCTGTGCATCGGTCGTCCCGCGCCACAGCGGCTGCCCGCGGCAGTCGGAGATGCGCACATCGGCACCGGCCACCGGCTTGCCGCGGTCCAGGCGGGTGACCCACACCAGCGCGTTCTCGGCGCTGCGCTTGTAGTGCACCGCCAGGTTCGTGACCAGCGCGGCGGTGCGCACATACAGGTTGGCATCGCGATCGAGCAGCGCGCGCCCGAGCTTGCGTGATTCGATCTCCAGCACATGAAAGCCGGGGTCGGGCAGGGGCACGCCGACCACCTCGAAGGGCCAGTCGCCGCCCGCGGCGGGTTCGGGCAGTTGCAGCAGCCGGGCCGCCGGCTCGCGCGCGAGCAGCGACAGGGTGCGCGACTGCACCGTCGGCACCGGTTCGTTGCGCCGGGGCGCCGCCTGGCGCCGGGGGGCCGGTGGCAGACCGGTGGCGCTGCGCGCCTGGGCGTCGTCGAGATCGCGCTCGTGCAGCCGAACCAGCCGCGAGTACCACTCGATGATCTGCGCGTCGTCCTGCACGGTCAGGTCACGCACCGTGCCCCGGGCCGGCGCGGCGCCGGCGGGCGGTTCGCGGCCGGGTTCGGCGCCGCGAACCAGCAGCGAACGCTCCACCCTGCGCAAGGTGAGCGGCATGGCGGGTGCGCCGTCGAGTTCGATGATGCCGAAGGGCGCGGCGGCGAATTTGGCCAGGGGCGGATAGGCCGCAGTCCGGCTTTTCAGCGGAAAGAGGTCGGCATTGACCAGTGGTCGCTGGTCGGCGTCGCGCAGGTCGCGCGGCAGGACCACGGTGAAATCGGCCGACTCGGGCTGCGGGCCCTTGAACGACACCGAGTCGACGGTTGCGTCGCTGCTGTCGTCGATGACCGGTTTGCGTTCGCCATCGCCAAAGCGCAGCCGGACCGCCTGGGCGGCGGCGCGCGGAACCGGCGAGGTGAACTCGATCCGCACCTCGCCCAGCGGCGTGCACGGGGCGCTGCTGTTCTCGCGCGGGCATGACAGCGCGGCACTGAAGGGGCTGCGCGCCTGGTATTTGAGGACCTGCGGCTGGCGGGTCGCCACCCCTGAGGGCGTGGCAATGCCCGCATCCCACACCAGTTCGAGCTTCGCATCGGCCGGCAGCGCACGCGCGCAGGCCAGCACCACCACATCCGGCTGGCCGGCAGCGAAGCGCCGCACCAGCAGGTCGCGATCGGGGCCCTGCAGCAGGCGCACCCCGATCCGCTCGCCGATGCCCTCGACCCGGCACCAGGCGTGTCGGGTGAGGGTGTCGGCCCGCACCGGACCGGTCAGCGCCAGGATGAAGGCCTGTTCTTCGGTGATCCGGCTGCCTTCATAAGGAATGGCCTGGGCGATCGCCGGCCCGCCGGTGGAGAACTGGAAGCGCGTCGTGCCGGTCAGTGCGGCGCCCGATCGCGCGCGCAGCGCCGGCTTCAGCGTGAAGGTGCAACGCGAGCCGGCGCGCGGCGCGGCATCGAAGGTGTAGACCCAGGTGCGGGGGTCGACCCAGCGTGCCTGGCCGGGCGTGGTGCAGTCCACCTCGAACGCGTCGGGCGCGCCGCTGTCGCCCAATCGGATCATCGGTTCGCTGAACACCGCGCGCGCCTGGCGCGCCAGGCTGACCTCGCCCTGCGGCGAGAAGCTCTGGATGCCGGCCGCCTGCGCGGTGACGCCCGCCAGGGCCAGGACCGCGGCGGCGAGGATCTGCACGCCGCCGTCGGCGAACCGGCCGGCGAACCGCCGCACGGTGTGGGTTGCGTCTCGCCGCAGTCGGTTCATCGCCCACCTCATGTCAGTTCCAGGGCTCCGGCCAGCGCGCCCGCGCCGATCAGCCAGAGCGGGTTCAGACGAGTTCGCCAGGCCAGCAGCGTGGTGACCGCGGTCAGCGCCAGCCCGACCGGCCGGTCGGCGGTGGGCGCGGCCAGGACCCAGCCGGCGGCGAACAGCAGGCCCACCGTGATCGGCACGGTGCCTTCGCGAAACGCCCGCACCAGGCGGTTCGTCCGCCAGCGTTCGGCGCCGCGGTTGACGGCCAGCGCGACGGTGGTCGAGGGCAGCAGCATGCCCAGCGTGGTCGCCGCGGCGCCCTGCCAGCCGCCGGCATTCCAGCCCATCACCGTCACCAGCAGGATATTGGGGCCGGGCGATGCCTGGGCCAGCGCGATCGACGCCGAGAACTGGGCATCGCTCAGCCAGGCGTGCTGTTCGACCATCAGCCGATGCATTTCCGGCACCACCGTGATCCCCCCGCCGATCGCCAGCAGCGAGAGCATCAGGAACCGGCTGAACATCTCCAGCAGGTCGGGGTTGCTCATCGGCCGATCCGTCGCCAGGCCACCAGCATCGACACCGGGATCAGTCCCAGCAGCACCATCGGCAGGGGCCAGCGCAGCACACCGACCAGCAGGAAGGCCACCGCCACGAAGAACCAGCCGGCGGGCCGGCCGCGTGGCGAACCCAGCAGTTTGAGCGCCATCGCCAGCACCAGGCCGGCGCTGACCGCCGACATGCCGGCCAGCATCCGGGTCACCACCGGATACCCCGCCAGCCCGCTGTAGAGCGCGGCCAGCATCAGCACCAGCAGCAGCGGCGCGCTCACCATGCCGGCCAGTGCCGCAAAGGCGCCGCGCAGACCGAAGAACCGGTCGCCCACCATCAGCGCCAGGTTGATCACATTCGGTCCGGGCAACACCTGGGCGAGCGACAACGCCTCGGCGAATTCCGCCTGCGTCATCCAACCGCGCTCCTCGACCAGCGCGCGTTGGGCGAAGGGCAGCACGCCGCCGAATCCGCGCAGCGCCAGACCGTTGAAGACGAGGAACAGTGCGAAGGGATGCGCCGGCGAATGCATGCGGCGGATTGTCCCACGGCGTGCAGGGGCCCGTGAGCGGGCCGGCGGCCGATCAGCTGCCGGCGGCGGGCTCGGTGACGGCCGGCGACTGCGCCGTCGGCGCGGGCTCGGCGATCAGGCGGTTGGCGGGCAGTACCAGGGTGAAGGTGCTGCCCTTGCCCAGGCTGCTCTCGATGCGCAGCTGACCGCCGTGTCGCTGCATGATGTGCTTGACGATGGCCAGTCCGAGCCCGGTGCCGCCGCTGTCGCGCGAGCGGCCGCGGTCGACTCGGTAGAAGCGTTCGGTCAGGCGTGGCAGGTGCTCGGGCGCGATGCCGATCCCGCTGTCCATCACCGACAGGCAGCCCTCGTTGCCGACGATCCGCCAGCCGATCTCGATGCGTCCCTGGTTCGGGCTGTAGCGCACCGCGTTGATGACGAGATTGCGGATGGCGCTTTCGAGTTCTACCGGTGCGGCCAGCGCGAGCGGGGGGGCCTCGAGCCGGTAGGTGAGGGTGTGGCGGCCATTCGAGAGCGCCTTGGCCTCGGCGCCGACCGCCCGGATCATCGCGGTGACATCGACGCGCTCGGCCTCGGGGGGCGCGGTGGAACTCTCCAGCGATGCCAGCGTGAGCAGGTCCTCGACCAGTCGCTGCATGGTCTGGCTCTGCTTCAGGATGATGCCCAGGTACTCGCGCTGCTGCGCCGGCTCCAGGGGCAGGTCGAGCAGCGTTTCGGCGAAGCCGCCGATGGCGGTCACCGGCGTGCGGATCTCGTGCGACACGTTGGCGACGAAGTCACGGCGCATTGCGTCCAGGCGCGCCTGCTCGGTCAGGTCACGCGAGATCAGCAGCTTGTGGTTGTCATCGGAGCGGTGCAAACGCAGCTCGAACAGCCGCCCCGGGCGGCTGGCCAGCGGCAGCACCGGCGGGCGCGAATAGTCGCTGCCGTCCAGATAGCTGACGAATTCCGGCTGGCGGATGAAGTGGTGCAGCGGCCGGCCGCTGCCAACGATGCCGTGCAGTTCCAGCGCCGCGTTGTTGCACCACTGCACATGGTCATAGCGGTCGAGCACGATCAGGCCGTCGGGCAACCGGTCGACCGCTCGGTGCAGTTGTTCGAGCTCGGCGGCGAGCTGTTCGCGGCTCTCGCGGTCGGTCTTGACGAAGCGCGCCAGCCGGTCGAGCAGCGGCTGCCAGACGCCGCCGACCTGCGGCAATTCGCGCTGGCGCGGCAGCGCCGCCCAGAAGTGCAGCCGCGCCATCACCAGCGTCACCATCACCGCCTGGATCACGAGCGCCAGCGCCAGCCAGCGCGCGGCCATCGTGTCGCTGACCAATCCGGCCAGCAGGGCGGCGATGATCAGGGCGATCGCGGTGGGCGCGAGCGCGCGCAGCCAGATCACGCGGGCAACATCCGGTAGCCGCCGCCGCGCACCGTCTCGACCAGGCGGTCATGGCCGGTGGGCTGCAGCGCCAGACGCAGGCGCCGGATGTGGACATCGACGGTGCGCTCTTCGATGAACACATGGTCACCCCAGACCGCGTCGAGCAGGCGGGCCCGCGACAGCACGCGGTCGGGCTGGGTCATCAGGTAGTGCAGCAGCCGGAATTCGGTGGGGCTCAGGCTCACCGGGTCGACGCCGGCGGTCACCCGGAAGGTGACCGGGTCCAGACGCAGTCCGCCGATCGCGATCGCTTCATCGGCGGCCATCGGCGAGGCCCGGCGCAGCATCGCCTTCACGCGCGCCATGAGTTCGCGCGGCGAGAAGGGCTTGGTGATGTAGTCGTCGGCGCCGATCTCGAAGCCGGTCAGCTTGTCGCCTTCCTGGGCGCGCGCGGTCAGCATGATGATGGGCAATTCGCGGGTTCGCACATCGGCCCGCAGGCGTCTGGCCAGCTCGATTCCGGGTGAATCGGGCAGCATCCAGTCGAGCAGCAGGAGGTCGGGCAGGGCAGAGTCAATTTGCTGGCGGGCCGAAGCCGCGTCGTGAGCCTGTACGGGAGTGTATCCCGCGTGGCGCAAATTGACCGCAATCAGCTCGGCGATGGCGGGTTCGTCTTCGACTATCAGGATTCTCGCGTTCACAGCCGGGAGATTATGACGGCTACTTGACGGTTTGATGACGGTGCGCGCCAAGGCGCCCGAGCGGGGCGGCGCGCGCAGGGGCTGCCGCGCCGCCGCACAGCACGAACCGCTCAGATCGCCGCAGGAGCGACCGGAACCCGACCGTAGACGTCGGAGAAGCGCACGATGTCGTCTTCGCCCAGATAGTCGCCGCACTGCACCTCGATCATCACCAGGTCGACCACGCCGGGATTTTCCAGGCGGTGCTTGGCGCCGATCGGGATGTAGGTCGATTCATTGGCCGACACCAGGAAGGTGCGCTCGTCGCAGCCGACGCGCGCGGTGCCCGACACCACGATCCAGTGCTCGCTGCGGTGATGGTGCATCTGCAGCGACAGTGAGCGACCCGGTCTTACCTCGATCCGCTTGATCTTGAACCGGGGTCCTTCCTGCAGCACGGTGTAGGTGCCCCAGGGGCGCGCCACCGTGCGGTGCAGGCGGGCGGCGTCGTGGCCGCGCGCCTTCAGTCGGGTGACGATCTCGCGCACGCTCTGGCTGGCATCCTTGTTGGCCACCAGCAGGGCGTCGGGGGTGTCGACGATCAGCAGGTTGTCGATGCCGACCGCGGCGACCAGCCGGTCCTCGCTCTGGATGTGCGAGTTGCGCGATCCGACCAGCAGGGTTTCGCCGACGGTGGTGTTGCCGTCGACATCGGCTTCGAACTGCTCGGAGACCGCCTTCCACGACCCGATGTCGCTCCAGCCGAAACGCGAGGGCAGCACCAGCACGCCGCTGGCCTTCTCCATCACCGCGTAGTCAATCGAGATGTCGGGACAGCGCGCGAAGGTCGTGGCGTCCAGGTCGACGCGCTCGGCGCTGGCGCCCGACTGGCTGGCCGCCCAGGCGGCCTGGCTGGCGAGCAGCACCTCGGGGGCGTGACGTCCGAGTTCCTCGAGCAGCCGGTCGGCGCGCAGGCAGAACATGCCGCTGTTCCAGACGAAGCTGCCGGCCTGCAGGAATTGCAGGGCCCGCGCCGCATCGGGCTTCTCGACGAAGCGCACCACCCGGCGTGCCTCGTCGGCGCCCAGCGGCTCGCCCGTCTCGATGTAGCCGAAGCCGGTTTCCGGCGCGGTGGGCTGGATGCCGAACAGCACGATGTCGCCGGCGCTGGCGCGCCGGGCGGCGACCCGCGCGGTCGCGCGAAACGCGTCCTCGTCGGGAATCAGGTGATCGGCCGGCAGCACCAGCAGCACCGCCTCGGGCGAGACGGTCAGCGCCCACAGCGCGGCCATCGTGATGGCCGGCGCGGTGTTGCGTCCGACCGGCTCGAGCAGCTGGGTGATCGCCATGCCCTGGGCCTGCGGCAGCGCGGTGATCTCGTCGCGGGTCTTGAAGAAGTATTCCTGGTTGGTGACGATCGCGGCACGGCCGCCGTCGGCCATCGGCAACGCCCGTGTCAGCGTGCGCTGCAGCAGGCTGTGCGGGCTGCCCAGGCGCATGAAGGGCTTGGGCATCGCCTCGCGCGACACCGGCCAGAGGCGGGAACCGGCTCCACCGGACAGGATGACGGGCAGCAGCATGAGCGTTCCTTGTGGGTCGTTCGATGATCAGTCGGACAGTCTACGGAACCCCGCCCCGCGGCATGCGACACTTCTCACAAAGTTACGCCCCCTCGAGGCGCAGAGGAATGATCGGTGACAAATCTCAAGTCGCAAGCGGTACTGGTGACCGGCGGGGCGGGTTACATCGGGTCGCACACGGTGCTCGAACTGCTGAATTCGGGCTACCGGGTGGTGGTGCTCGACAACCTGGCCAATGCCAGTCCCGAGGCGCTGCGCCGCGTGGAACGCATCACCGGCCGGCCGGCGCCACTGGTGCGCGGCGACATCCGCGACGAGGCGCTGCTGCAGGACCTGCTCGCGCGCCATGACTTTGGCGCGGTGCTGCATTTCGCCGGCCTGAAAGCGGTCGGCGAATCGGTGGCGATGCCCCTGGCCTACTACGACAACAACGTCGGCGGCACCCAGGTGCTGCTGCGCTGCCTGCAGCGGGCCGGCGTGAAGCGCTTCGTGTTCAGTTCATCGGCCACCGTGTACGGCGATCCGGAGTCGGTGCCGCTGTCGGAGGGCTCGCGCCTGGGGCCGACCAATCCCTACGGCCGCAGCAAATGGATGGTCGAGATGATGTTGCAGGATCTCGCCGCCGCCGAGCCCGATTGGGCGATCGGCATCCTGCGCTACTTCAATCCGGTCGGCGCGCATGACAGCGGCCTGATCGGCGAGGATCCGGCCGGCATCCCGAACAACCTGATGCCTTTCGTAGCCCAGGTGGCGGTCGGGCGGCGGCCGCGTCTGGCGGTGTTCGGCAGCGACTGGCCGACCCCCGACGGCACGGGTGTGCGCGACTACATCCATGTGGTCGATCTGGCGCTGGGTCATGTCGCGGCGCTCGAGCGGCTGAGCCGCCATGCCGGTGCGTTTACCGTGAACCTGGGCACCGGGCGCGGCTGCTCGGTGCTCGAGATGGTGCGCGCCTTCGAGCAGGCCAGCGGGCGGCCGGTGCCCTTTGACCGGGTGGCGCGCCGCCCGGGCGACATCGCCGAGTGCTGGGCCGATCCCGCGCTGGCGAAGTCGCTGCTGGGCTGGCAGGCGCAGCACGGCATCGAGCGCATGTGCGCCGATGCCTGGCGCTGGCAGAGCGGCAATCCGGACGGCTTTCGCGAGCCTGGGGTCAGTCGGCCAGATTGAAGAAGCTGCGCCGCCCGCGCAGATCGGTGATCTGGCGCACCAGCATTGCGAAGTCGTCGTCGCGCTCGATCGGGTTCAGGTGCTCGGTGTTGATGATCATCAGCGGCGACGCTTCGTAGTGATAAAAGAAGCGGCTGTAGGTCTCGGTCAGTTCGCGCAGGTAGGCCTCCGAGATGTTCGATTCCATCGGCACACCGCGCCGGCGCACCCGCTCGATCAGGGTGTCGGGCTGGGCCTGCAGGTAGATCACCAGGTCGGGGATCGGCGCCTGCGGGCGCAGGCTGTCGAAGATCTGCTGATACAGCGTGAGCTCGTCGTCGTCCAGCGTCAGGCGGGCGAACAGCGGATCCTTGTCGAGCAGGAAGTCGCCCACCGCTGCCTGTGAAAACAGGTCGCGCTGCGACAGGTCGCGCAGCTGGTTGACGCGCTGGAACAGGAAGAACAGCTGCGTGGGCAGCGCGTAGCGGCGGGCGTCGCTGTAGAAGCGTTCCAGGAACGGATTGCCCTCGGGCTCCTCGAACACCGGCTGCGCGGCGAAGCGCTCGGACAGCTTGCGGGCCAGCGAGGTCTTGCCGACACCGATCGGGCCCTCGACCACGATGTGGCGAAATCGCTCGAAGGGGGAGGCGGGCAGCATCGATGAAGTGTTTGTCGGGGTCATGGCGGGTTCATGTCGGGTCGGCGCGGGTCGGCAACCGGAGGCAGCGCTGGTCGGCGCAGGCCCTGAGCAACTCGGCCACGCTGCCGCGTCCGGGGATGGCCAGCGTCGCGTCGAGTTCGGCCAGGGGTGCCAGCACGAAGGCGCGCTGGTGCAGGCGGGGGTGCGGCAGCGTCAGGCGCGCCGACGCGTGCAGCGAACCGCTCCCCGCCCCGCCGTGCAGCAGCAAATCGAGATCGAGTGTGCGCGGTGCGTTCGGATAGGGCCGTTCGCGCCCGTGATCGGACTCGATGGCCTGCAGGTGGTCGAGCAGGTCGAGGGGCGCGAGCCCGGTGCGCAGCAGCACGACCGCATTGATGAAATCCGGGCCCTCGGCCTGCAGCGGCGCGCTGCGATAGCGCGACGACACGCGAATCAGGGCGGTGAGCGGCAGGGCCGCGAGGGCCCGCAAGGCGCTGTCCAGGCTGGACTGGGGGTCGGCCAGGTTGGCGCCCAGTCCGACCCAGGCGTCGTGGGCCTCGCGCGCGTCAGGGGCCGGGACGGACAGGCTCATGCCGGCGGTTCGCCGCCTTGTCCGGTACGGGCGTCCGTGGGGTTGCCCTCGCTGCCGCCTTCGCCGCCCGCTGCCTTGTCGGCCGGCCGACGCCGGCGCCGCTTGCGGGCGGGGCTGCCCGGGCTGCGCGCGGTGCCGCCATTGGCGGCCTCGGCGATCAGGGCCTCGCGCTCGGTCGGGTCACCCTCGGCGTAGCGCGTCCACCAGGCGCCGAGTTCGGCCGACGCCTCACCCGCGTCACAGCGCAGCAGCAAGAAGTCGTAGGCCGCCCGAAACCGCAGGTGTTCGAGCAGCCGTTGCGGCGTGCTGCCGTGGCGGCGCTCGAAGCGCGGCTGCAGCGTCCAGATCTCGCGCATGTCGGCGATGATGCGTTTCTGGATGGCCAGCTTGGCGCCTTGCTCTTCCATCACCGCGTCGATGGTGTCGTGCAGCGCCGGGATCGCCTGCTCCCCGGCCTTCAGGCGCTCGTTCCAGCGCACCCTGACCTCCTGCCACAGCAGGGTCGCGAACAGGAAACCGGGCGACACCGACTTGCCTTCGAGCACCCGTTCATCGGTGCGGGTCAGCGCGACCCGGATGAAGCGTTCGCCGTCGGGCTGCTCCATGATCACGTCGAGCATCGGCAGCAGGCCGTGGTGCAGGCCTTCGTTGCGCAGCTGCTGCAGGCTCTCGAGCGAATGCCCCGATTGCAGCAGCTTGAGCATCTCATCGAACAGCCGCGCCGCCGGCACGTTGTGGATGAGCGGCGCCAGCTCGCGGATCGGGGCCTTGGTGCCGGGTTCGATCGCGAAGCCGGTCTTGGCCGCGAAGCGTGCGGTCCGCAGCATGCGCACCGGGTCCTCGCGATAGCGGGTGGCCGGGTCGCCGATCATGCGCAGCACGCGCCGGTGGAGGTCCTTGACGCCGTCGTGGTAGTCGAGCAGCGCGTCGGCCACCGGGTCGTAGTACAGGGCGTTGATGGTGAAGTCGCGTCGCGTCGCGTCCTCGGCCTGGGAGCCCCAGAGGTTGTCGCGCAGCACGCGGCCGTGCTCGTCGGTCTCGGCGTCGGTCTGCAGCGCGCGAAAGGTCGAGACCTCGATGGTCTCGCGCCCGTACATCACATGGACGATCTGGAAGCGGCGCCCGATGACCCGGGAGCGCCGGAACAGCGCGGTGACCTGCGCCGGCGTGGCGTCGGTGGCGACATCGAAGTCCTTGGGCTTGAGGCCCAGCAGCAGGTCGCGCACGCCCCCGCCCACGATGAAGGCCTTGAAGCCGCCTTTCTGCAGGGTCTCGCAGGTGCGGATCGCCGACTGCGGCACATCGCCGCGCGGGATTTTTTCCGCGGAGGCGCTGTAGATCACCGGTTCGCGCGGCACCGCGTGGCCGTGCACGTTGATGTGATGCCCGTCGGCGTCGGCCACCGGGGTGGCGGCGTCAGGGCGCCGGCCGAAGAGTTTGCGGATGAATTGGGTGATCATTCGAACAAGGCCAAAGTACGCCAGCCGCGTGCGCGCGCATGGGCCGCCAGCTTGTCGTCGGGGTTGGTGGCGACCGGATCGGTGACCCGTTCGAGCAGGGCGATGTCGTTGGCCGAATCGCTGTAGAAGGTCGATCGGGGATAGTCGGTCAGGCGGCTGCCCAGACCGGCCAGCCACTGGTCGAGCCGGATCACCTTGCCTTCGCGAAAGCTCGGGGTGCCGCTGGGTCGGCCGGTGTAGCGCTCGCCCTCGCGCTCGACCTGGGTGGCGATCAGGTGCTCGATGCCGAAGCGCCGCGCGATCGGTGCGGTCACGAATTCATTGGTGGCGGTGATGATCACGCACAGGTCGCCCCGTTCGCGGTGCTGCTCGACCAGGCGCTGTGCGCTCGGGCGCAGGGCGGGGTCGATCACCTCGGCCATGAACCGGTCGTGCCAGGCCCGCAGCTGTTCGGGCGGATGGGCGCCCAGCGGCGCGAGCTGGAAGGCGAGGAAGGCGGCGATGTCGAGGGTGCCGGCCTGGTAGTCGCGATAGAAACGGTCGTTCTCGCGTTGCTGGTGGGCGTCGTCGACCGCGCCGACGCGCGCGAGAAAGCGACCCCATTCATAGTCGCTGTCGATGGGGAGCAGGGTGTGGTCGAGATCGAAAAGTGCCAGGTCCATGATTTCTAAAGGATTTTATCATTCGCGCCGGGCGACTGCCCGGCTTTCGCCACCAGCCACTCGCGCAGCAGCGCCAGGGTGATCGGGCGCTTGCGGGCGAGCGCGAAGGCGTCGAGGGATTCGAAGGTGGCCAGCAGCACCCGGATGTCGCGCGAGTGGTGGGTCAGCAGCCACGGTATCAGGTCGGCCGACAGAACGACACCGCGGTCGTGTGCGGCCTGCTGCAGCGCCTGGGCGCGCGCCGCGTCGTCGAGACCCCGGATCTCGTGAACGAGGCCGGCGCCCAGCCGCGAGCGCAGGTCCTCGCGCAGTGCCAGCGCCAGTGGTGGCCGGTCGGCGGTGGTCACGATCGCACGGCGCGGGTCGGCCGCGGCGTCGATGAAGCGGGCGAACAGGTCGATCTGGTCGGCGGGCGACAGCCGGTGCACATCGTCGACGACGAGCAGCCCCGAGGCGCCCGGCGCGGCGCTGTCGGCGAGCGCGCGGGCCAGGTGGCTGCGCCCGCAGCCCGGCAGACCCCACAGGTGAATGAACCGGTGCTGGCGGACGCCCGCCAGCAGTTCGCGCAGCCGCTGCAGGCATTCCCGGTTGGCGCCCGGCACGAAATTGTCCAGCGTGGGGGCGACCTCGGGGCGGATGTCGAGGGTGAGCTGGCTCATTGCTCGCGGTGGTAGAACTCGCTGGCCAGGTAGGCGGTGTGCACGCGGCGCGCGCCCACCGCCACCACGGCCGACACCGGCAGCGCCAGCAGCACGCCGATGATTCCGAAGAGCGCGCCGAAGATCATCAGGGCCAGGATCACCGCCAGCGGATGCAGACCGATCCGCTCGCCGACCAGTCGCGGTACGAGGATGAAGTTCTCGATCGTCTGGCCCAGTCCGTAAACCACCGCGGTCGCGGTGATGCCCGGCAGCGGACCGAGTTCGAGCATGCCGGTGATGAGCGCGAACACCAGCCCGAGCGCGAAGCCCAGGTAGGGAATGGCTACCAGAAGCCCGGTCAGCACGCCGATCGGCAGCCACAGCGAGAAGCCCGCCAGCAGCAGGCCCAGCGAGTAGAAGGCGCTCAGGGCCAGCATGACCAGCAGCTGGCCGCGCATGTACTGGCCCAGCAGGGTGTCGATCTCGCCCAGCAGGTCGGCGCTGTGTGCGCGCCAGCGCGGGGGTACCAGCTCGCGCAGGCGCTCCATCAGCCGGTCCCAATCGAGCAGCAGGTAAAAGGCGACGATCGGCACCAGCACCACCAGGCCGACGATCTCGATCGCTGCCGACCAGCCTGAACGGACGTAGGCGAGTGCGGCGGCGGCCCAGTCTTCTCCGGAATTGGCCAGGTGGCGCGTGAGCCAGGCGCGGATCTCGGCGGCGTCGAGCCGGATCTCCAGGCCCAGGGTCTGCCGAAGCCAGGGCAGCAGCCGTTCGGTCAGGGCCTGGACCAGCAGCGGGAGTTTCTGGCGGATCTGGCCGATCTCGGTCTGCACGATCGGCACCAGCACCAGGACGATGGCGATCACGGCCAGCAGCGCAGCCAGCAGCACCAGCGTGGCCCCGATGGCACGTGGCACGCGCCGGCCGGTCAGCCACGTCACGCCCGGCTGCAGCGCATAGGCGAGGATGGCGGCGGCCGCGAAGGGTGTGAGGATCGCGCCCAGCGCGGTCAGCGCCCACAGCAGCAGGGCGCCCACGGCCGCCCAGGCCAGGGTCTGGCGCTGTCGGGGGGAGAGGGTCACGATCGGGTTTCCTTCGGGCTCGGGGCGTCGGGCAATGTTTGATTCTAGTCCAGTGGCACCGGGTGGCCGTGGTCCTGCGCGTCGGCGGTTTGTTTCCGCACCCCTGAGCCGGCGGCATGCCCACGTGGCCTGCGCGGCTACAATCGGGGCTTTGCCGCCGCCGGGTCTGCGCCGTCCCGATCGTGGTCACCGCCGCCAGCGCGCGGCCTACAGCCCTGCACACATCCATGAACAGCCCCCTTTCCTACAAAGACGCCGGTGTCGACATCGATGCCGGTGATGCGCTGGTCGACCGGATCAAGCCGCTGGCCCGCCGCACGCTGCGCGAGGGGGTGCTCACCGGTATCGGCGGTTTCGGCGCGCTGTTCGAGGTGCCCAAGCGCTATCGCGAGCCGGTGCTGGTGTCGGGCACTGACGGCGTGGGGACCAAGCTGCGGCTGGCGTTCGCGCTGAACCGTCACGACACCGTCGGCATCGACCTGGTCGCGATGAGCGTCAACGACATCCTGGTCCAGGGCGCCGAGCCGCTGTTCTTTCTCGACTATTTCGCCTGCGGCAAGCTGTCGGTGGACACCGCCGCGCAGGTGATCGGGGGCATCGCGACCGGCTGCGAGCAGGCCGGGTGCGCGCTGATCGGCGGCGAGACCGCCGAGATGCCGGGCATGTATCCCGATGGCGAATACGATCTCGCCGGCTTCGCGGTGGGCGCGGTCGAGAAGTCTCGCATCATCAACGGCAGCACCATCGAGCCGGGCGATGTGGTGCTGGGTCTGGCCTCCAGCGGCGCGCATTCGAACGGCTACTCGCTGGTGCGCCGGGTCATCGAGCGGGCCCACGGCTCGATCGATTCGCCGCG
Organism: uncultured beta proteobacterium; assembly: GCA_903934295.1. Classification (GTDB taxonomy): domain Bacteria; phylum Pseudomonadota; class Gammaproteobacteria; order Burkholderiales; family Burkholderiaceae_E; genus Quisquiliibacterium. The sequence continues at coordinate 19,060 of CAIZNI010000006.1, read as the reverse complement.
CATGCACGCCGATTTCCATGGCCGCTCGTTCGCCGACGCGGTGATGGCGCCCACCCGCATCTACGTCAAGCCGATGCTCGAGGTGCTGGCGCATGTGCCGGTCAAGGGCATGGCCCACATCACCGGCGGCGGATTGCTGGAAAACGTGCCGCGCATCCTCGGCGATGCCTTGCAGGCGGTGCTGTACCGCGACGCCTGGGTGATGCCCCCGCTGTTCGGCTGGCTGCAGCAGGAGGGCGGCATCGCGGATGCCGAGATGCACCGGGTCTTCAACTGCGGCATCGGGATGGTGGTGGTGGTCGCGCCCGACGACGCCGACGAGGCGATGACCCGCCTCGCCGCCCAGGGCGAGTCGGTGCACCGGATCGGCGAGATCGTCGCGCGCGCGCCCGGGGCGCCGCAGACCGAGGTCCGCTGACGTGGCGAGGTTCGAGCGCCGCGGGGCATGAGTGCGGCGCGGCCTGCTCCTGGGGTGCTGGGCGCTGTTGTACGGCGGTCTGGCTGCCGCCCAGGCCGCGCCTGAGTCGCCGGCCGGACGGCCTGAGCCCGCGGCGCAGGTCACGCCGGCTGCACCGAATTCACCCGGGCCGCCCACCGCGCCCACCGCGCCTGCCGAAGACGAAGACACTGTCCGCGCCGCGTCACGGGCCGGTGCGGCCGCGCCGCCGCCCGCCCGCGAGCGGGTCCAGAACTACCGGCTCCAGATCAATGCGCCGGCCGAGCTTCTCGATGCGCTGCGGGCGCGGACCCTGCTCGGGCGCTGGCGCGAGGACCCCGATTTCAGCGTCGAGCAGATGCCGCTGTTCCTGGCGCGTGGCCGGGAAGAGGCGCTGGCCATCGCGCAGGCAGCGGGCTACTTTTCGGCCCGGGTGCAGGTCGAGCTGCAGCCCGCGGACCCGGCGGCCGCCCGCAACGAGCCGCCGACCGTGCTGCTGGCGGTCGATGGCGGGGCGCGTACCACCGTCTCGGCCTTCGACCTGGTCCTGCAGGGGGCGGCGGCCGGCGAGCGGATAGAGCAGCGCCTGATCGAGCGCTGGCCGCTGCCGGCCGGGAGCTTTTTCCGTACCGGGGACTGGGAACTGGGCAAGCGGATGCTGATCGAGCAGCTGCAGTCCGATGGGTATCTGCGTGCCCGCTTCGTCGACAGCCGCGCGCGCGTCGATGTCGAACTCACCGCCGCCCAGCTCAGCCTTACCCTGGACAGTGGCCCGCGGCTGCGAATGGGCGCCCTGACCGTCAGGGGCCTGCAGCGCTATCCCCGGCACATCATCGATGACCTGCGCCCGTTTCACGAAGGCGACCCTTACACGCTCGATGCGGTGCTGCTGTTTCAGCAGCGCCTGCGCGCGGCCGGGCAGTTTTCCTCGGTCACCGTGCTGCCCGACCTCAGGGCGCTGGAGGCCGACGAGTCGCTGATCGATGTGCCGCTGGTCGTGGAGGTTGGCGAGCGGCTGCGCCAGCGGGTGACCGGCGGCCTGGGCTACTCCACCGGCCAGGGCGCGCGCCTGCTGGCCGGCTATGACCACCGCAACCTGTTCGAACGGGGCTGGGTGCTCGAGTCGGGACTGCTGCTGGAGACGGTTCGCGGGCGCGCCTTTGCCAATGTGCGCACGCCGCAGCGAGATGACGGCCGGTACTGGCAGGCGGGGCTGCGCAGCGAGCGGCTGGACACCCTGGGCGAATTCACCCGCACCCAGACCGTCTATGTCGGCCGCGGCCGACGCGACGAGCGCAAGGAGTCCTTCGTGTCGGTGCAGTACCAGTCCGAACTCGGCGTCACCGACCTCGGCGGGGGTGAGGAGGCACGGCAGGTGCGCTCGGCGCTGACCCTGGGCTGGGCCTGGAGCCTGCGCGAGCTCGATTCACGGGTCGACCCGCGCGAGGGCTACAGCCTGAGCACCCAGATCTCGGGCAGCGCGAAGGGCGTGGCGTCGGACCGCAGCTTCCTGCGCCTGTACGGGCGAACGATGCGGTTCTGGCCGATATCGGGCGAAGGCGTGCTGGCGCGCGGCACGCTGATCGGGCTGGCCGAAGCGGGCTGGGTGGTGGCCAGCGATCGCGACGACATCCCGTCGCAGAACCTGTTCCGGGCCGGCGGCGGCCAGTCGGTGCGCGGCTACCGGTATCTGGGCCTGGGGATCGCGCAGGGCGATGCCATCGTGGGCGGGCGCCTGCTGGCGCTGGGCAGCCTGGAATACCAGATTCCGGTCACCGGCGAGTGGTGGGGGGCCGCCTTCATCGACGCCGGCAATGTCGCCGACCGCGTGTCCGACTGGCGCCCGGTCTTCGGCTACGGGGGCGGCGCGCGCTGGCGCTCGCCGATCGGGCCGATCAATCTCGATCTGGCCTACGGGGACCGTGACCGCCGCTGGCGGCTGCATTTCTCGTTCGGCTACAGCTTCTGACGCCATGAACCGTCGACGCTGGGGAATCGGGCTGGGACTGGTGGTCGCGCTGGCGATCGCCGGGCTGCTGGCGGCCTGGCAGGCCCAGGGCTGGCTGCTGCGCCAGGCGCTGGAGCGGGCGGTGGTCGCCAGCGCGGGCCGGTTGTCGGTGGAGGATGCCCGCGGCACCTTGCTGGAGGGCGCGCGGATCGCCCGCCTGCGCTGGACCGATCCGCAGGGGCTGGGCATCGACCTGCAGGACCTGCAGTTGCGCTGGCAGTGGCTCGATCTGCTGCGCGGGCATCTGGTCCTGAGCGAACTGCGGGCCGTCGAGCTGCGGGTGCGGCTCGCGCCTGCCGGCGAACCGTTCACCCTGCCCGAGTCGATCGCGCTGCCTCTGCCGGTCGCGTTGCGCGACCTGCGCCTGGCGCGCCTCATCCTGGAGCCGGCCCAGGGCAGTGCGCTGACCTTGCGCGACATTGCGCTGCGCGCCGACTACGAGGCGGGGCGCTTTCGCCTGGAGCGGCTCGCCGTGTCCGGTGACTGGGGCGCGCTCAGCGCGCAGGCGAGCATCGCCGACCGCGCGCCGTTCCGGGTGGCCGCCAGCGCGACGGTGCGCACCGGCTGGCAGTCGGCGGTCCTCGGCGTGGGCCTGAGCGGACCGCTGGCCGACCTGCAGTGGGCGGCCAGGGTTCATGCCGGCCCGGCGCGTCTGTCGGCCAACGGGCGGCTGCAGATGCTGGCCGGCCGTGTGCTGGGGCCGGTGGCGCTGACGGCGCGCGGGCTGACCCCGGCGCTGCTCGGTCTGGCGGGCGTGCAGCGCGGGCTGATCGATGGCGAGGGCGAGCTCGACTGGCGCAGCGACGCCCCCGGTGAGCCGATCAGCGTGCGCCTGGACCTTCGCAACCGCGATCCCGCACCGCTCGATCAGGGCGGCCTGCCGGTGGCGCGTGCCCGCGGGCTGGTGCGATGGCAGGGACAGCAGTGGCGCATCGAGCCGCTGCAACTCGACATCGCCCCGATGGCTGGCGGCCCCGCTGCGCCGATCGCACCGACCCTCACCGGATCGGTGCGGATCGATGCCGCCCGCCGGCTGGTGCTGCCCTGGCTGACCCTGCCGGGCCTGCAGGCCGATCTGCGTCTGGCCGGTCTCGAGCCGCCGGCGCTCGATTCGCGGTTGCCCCCGGGACGCCTGTCCGGGCGGCTGCGCCTCGATGAGCGCCGCATCGAGGCCGATCTGGTCGACGCGGTGCACGGCGGCGCGGCGCTGCGGGTGAGCGCAAGCCTCGCCGGCGACCGGCTCGATCTGACGCAGCTGCAGGCGTCTTCGCTGCCCGGGCTGGCCGGCGCGCAGCTGCAGGCGAGCGGCTCGGCGCAGCTGGTGGCGCCATGGGTGCTCGACCTGAAGGGCGGATTCTCGGGCGTCGACATCGCCCGCCTGCAGGCCTTGCGACCGGCCCTTGTCGAGCGGCCGCTGCAGGGGCGCATCGATGGCCATTGGTCGCTGGCCGGCCCGCTGGGCGATGCCACCCATCCGCGCGCGCTGGAGGCCCGCCTGGAGATCGATCAGGGGGTGCTGCAGGGCCAGCCGCTGCGCGCGCGGGCCAGCGGCCGGCTCGAGCCTGGCCGGCTGGCCGGGCTGGCGGTGAGTGTCGAGCTGGGCCCGAACCGGCTGCGCGCGGAAGGGGCGGCAGGCCATGAGCAGGACCGCCTCGATTACCGGCTGGAGGCGCCGGCGATCGGATCGCTGGCGGCACTGGCCGGTCTGCCCGGCTGGCAGGGCGACCTGACGGCGCGCGGCAGCTGGCAGGGCACCCCCGCCCATCCGCGCCTGTCGATCGAGGCCCAGACGCGCGCACTGCGCACCGAGGGTCTCGCGCTGGGACGCTCGTCGCTGACGGCCCGCCTCGATGAGCGCCACCTGTCGCTGCGCGCGCAGCTGCTCGATCTGGTGGTGCGCGGCCAGCGGTTCGAGCAGTTCACCGCCCAGGCCGACGGCACCCCTGCTGCGCACGTCGCCCGACTCGAGCTGCGGCGCGGTGCGCAGCAGGTGTCGGCGGTGCTCGAAGGCGAGCTGGCCGGTTCGGCCTGGCAGGGCCTGTTGCGCGAGATGCAGACGCGCGGACCGGTGGCGGCAAGCCTGCGGGAGCCGGCACAGCTGGCGTTCTCGGCGCACGGGGCGCGGCTCGGCGCGGCCCTGATCGAAGGCGACATGGGCCGGGTCCGGATCGCCCGGGCCCAGTGGCAGGACGGGCGCTGGGCGGTGGCCGGTGAAGCCGGTCTGAGTCGACTGGCCTCGCTGGCGGCAGCCCTCGGCTTCGAGCGGCCGACGCTGCCGCCCGGTGTCGACGCGGACGCGATCCGGGTCGACCTGAAGGCCGATCTCGCCGGCACCACCGCCCTCGACCCCAGCGGAAGCCTGTTGCTGAAAGCGATTCCGCCGCCCGGGTTCGATGCCGCGGTGAATGCCGATCTGGTGCTGCGCGAGGGCGCGCTGTCCGGCGATGTCGATCTGACTCTGCCGACCTTGTCGGTGGCCAATCGCTGGATCGGCCCCGAGTGGTCGGTCGACGGACGGATCCGGCTGGTGGGCCGCGTCTCGGGAACGATGGCGGCGCCGCGCTTGGCCGGCGAGGTGGTGGGCGAGTCGCTGCGCCTGACGCAGCGCTCGCTTGGCTGGCGCCTGGGCGCGGGCACGCTGTCGGCACGTTTCGAGGGCGACCGCCTGGTGCTGCGCCGCCTGCGGCTGTTCTCTGGTCAGGCGGCGATCGACGCGGCGCCCGGCGCCGGGGCCGCAGCTCCCGGGGCCATCGACCTGTCGGGCGAGCTGTCGCTGATCGAGCGAACCGGCCGTTTCCGGCTGATCGCCCGCACGGTCGCGATTCCGCTGGGCCCCGGGCAACGGCTGGTGATGTCCGGTCAGGCCGATGCGGTGAGCCGCGCGGGGCTTGTCGAACTCAAGGGCCAGCTGCGCGCCGACGAAGGCCTGATCGAACTGCGCGGCGGTGATGCGCCGGCGCTGCCGGGCGACGTCGAGATCGTCGATCGCTCGGCCGCGGCTTCTGCGGCGCCGGCCGCCTCCAACGGCGCGTCCGGGCGCCCCGCCCGCGTCGAGGAAAGCAGTCTGCGACTGGTCTCCGACATGACCATCGACCTGGGCGAAAAGCTGCGGGTGCGCGGCAGCGGGGTCGATGTCCGCCTCACTGGCGCGCTGTCGCTGCGCGGCACCCTGCCGGAAGCGCCCCGGGCCTTTGGCACGGTGCGCATCCGCGACGGCACCTACGCGGCCTACGGCCAGCAGCTGCAGATCGAGCGCGGACGGGTGGTGTTCAACGGCCCGATCGACAACCCGCTGCTCGATCTGGCGGCGTACCGCCGGACGGTGCCGATCGAGGCGGGCGTGTCGGTGAGCGGCACCGCACTCGCGCCGCGCATCCGCCTGATCTCGCGACCCGACGTGCCCGATGCCGAGAAGCTGTCGTGGCTGGTTCTCGGGGTGCCGCTGGACAACGCGCAATCGGGTGCCCAGGTGGTCGCGCTGCAGGCGGCCGCCGCCACGCTGTTCGGCAACAACGACGGCGGCCTGGCGCGCACGCTCGGGCTCGACGTGCTCACTGTGCGCTCGTCGCTGGGTGCCGACAGCTTCACTTCGGCGCCGGGCATGAGCGGCTTCGCCGCCGCCGGTCCGGTGCCCGGACAGGTCGGCTCGGGCACGGTCACCGCCACCTCGGCCACCGCCGGTCAGAACGTGGTCGCGATCGGCAAGCGCCTGAACGCCCGCCTGCTGCTGACCTACGAGCAGGGGCTCACCGGCGTTTGGAACCTGCTGCGCATCCAGTACGACATCACCAACCGGCTGTCGCTGCGCGCGCAGACCGGCAGCGAATCGGCCTTCGACGTGCTTTATCGGCTGTCGTTCGACTGAGGCAGGCGCCGCCTCGGTCGGGCGTTGCGTTACAGGTCGGCGGCGTAGCGCCGCAGCATCTCTTCCTGGCTTTCGGCCGGCCCCTGGGCGCCCAGCTGGTCGTTGATCATCTCGCCCATCGTGGGCAGCGCTGCCCGCTCGAGCTGGCGCTCGCTGTCCCACAGCCCCGAGCGCATGAAGGCCTTGGCGCAATGCAAATAGGCCTCCTGCACCTGGATGCGGATCACCAGCAGCGGCGGGCGGCGATCGTCGCTGAACGCGCCCAGATCGGCAGCGGCGCGCGACAACACTGCGCGGCCGTTCACACGCAGAGTTTCATCGACCCCGGGGATCAGGAACAGCAGCCCGACCTGGCTGGTGCCGATGATGTTCTCCAGCGTGTCGAGCCGGTTGTTGCCGGCAGCGTCGGGCACCAGCAGGGCGCCCGAGTCGGTCACCCGCACGAAGCCGGGCGCGCCGCCCCGCGGCGAGGCGTCCAGACCGCCCGCCGTGCCGGCGCTGGCCAGCACCAGGAAGGGCGACAGTGAAATGAAGCGCCGGCAGTGCGCGTCGAGCGCGGCCAGCTGCTTGCGGACCGCGCGCTCTTTGGGGAGCGGATAAAGCGCGCGCAGCGCTGCGATGGAATCGACGGCATCGGCGGTCATGAGGGCAGGCTCAATCCGGTTGGGTGAACGAGGCCAGCCGCTGCGAGGCATCGGCGAAATCCTCCATGAATTCCTGGACCACCTGGCGCACGCTGAGCGGACGATTCATCAGCCCCACGCCCTGACCGACCCAGTAGGTGGCCAGCGCGCGCGCGCCAGGGTCGCCGCCCTGCGCGAGCTTGTCGATGAGCGCCAGCGCCGGCTCGCTCACCAGGCTTTGCAACGGCATGGCCAGCGGGTCGGGGGCTTGCGGCGACTGCCACGCATCAGTCCAGGCCGAGCGCAGCTGCCGGGTGTACTTGCCGGTGCGGCTGCGCGAGCGCACCGTCTCGCGCGAGGTCGCCGCCAGCATCTTTTCCTTCACCACCGGGTTCGTCTCGGCCTCGCGGGTGGTGAGCCAGACCGAGCCACACCAGGCGCCGTCGGCGCCCATCGCCATGCAGGCGGCCATCTGGCGTCCGGTCACCACACCGCCGGCGGCCAGCACGAACATCTCGGGGTAGTCGCGAACCGCTTCCAGCACCTCGGGCACCAGCACCAGGGTGGCGACGTCGCCGCAATGTCCGCCGGCCTCGCCGCCGGCGGCGATCAGCACATCGACGCCGGCCTGCGCGTGCTTGAGCGCGTGCTCGCGCGCGCCGGTGAGCGCACCCACCAGCACGCCGCGCTCTCGCGCCATGCGCATCATGAAGGGCGGCGGCACGCCCAGCGCATTGACCACCATCCGCATGTTCGGACGCCTGAGCGCTTCCTGCAGCACGCCGCTGGCCCCAGCCTCGCGCATGTTGTCGCCGAAGCCGGCCTGCACGCCCTGCGCCCACAGGCCGCTCGTGTCGATGCCGTGGGCGGTCAGAATCCGCTCGACATGCGCCTTGTGCTCGGGCGGAATGCGCGCCTCGATCTGCTCGGCGGTGAGACCGCCCTCCTGGGCGTCGATGTTGTTGGGCACGATCAGGTCCACCCCATAGGGCGCGCCGTCGACCTGCGCATCGAGCCAGTCGAGCTCGATGGCCACGCTCTGGGCGGTGTGTCCCACCACCCCGAGCACGCCGAAGCCGCCCGCCTTGCTGACGGCGGCGACGACATCGCGGCAGTGGCTGAAGGCGAACAGCGGGAAGGGGATGCCCAGTCGTTCACAGAGGCGGGATTTCATGGGTTTCTCCGGCAGGCAGGTGGGCAGGTGGGCAGGTGGGCAGGTGGACAGTTGCTTGAGCAGGTATGCGGTCGCTTGGGCCGTTCAGTCGTGCAATCGGGGGTGCAGCCAGGCACCGGCCTGCAGCACCCGTTCATCTTCCATGAAACGCCCGATCAGTTGCAGGCCGATCGGCAGGCCGTGGCGGCCCACGCCCAGCGGCAGGTGCAGGCAGGGCAGGCCCAGCAGCGTCCAGGCGCGGCAGAACACCGGGTCGCCGGTGCCGTCGGCCGCCGGTCCGGCTTCGCCGATCGCGCTGGGCGCGATCAGCAGGTCGTGATTCCCGAACAACGAGGCGGCTTGCTGGCGCACCCGCTGCACCGCGATCAGGTTCGTCGCATGCGCGGTGGCGCTGACCGCCAGGCCCGCGCTCAGATTGGCCGACAGGCGCGGGCTCAGCAGATCGGCGTGGCGCAGTCGTTCATCGGTCAGGCCGCGCGCCGCCTCGTGCAGCATCAGGTCGGTCTGCAGGCTGGCGAGCGGTTCGAACCAGGCCGGCGTCGCCACCGCCGAGGAGCCGGGTGCGAGCGTCGCCAGCCGTTGGCTCACGCGGTCCCACAGCGCCCGGGTGTCCGCGTCGGCCCGCGCCCAGTCGGGTCCCTGGAACCCGCCGACCCGCGGCACGGTGGCGCCGTCCGGCGCGTCGACCTGCAGGCGCGCATCGCCGGTCAGCACGCTGGCCAGCAGCCCGGCATCGGCGACGCTGCGCCCGAATCCGCCCACCGTGTCCAGCGATTCGCTCAGCAGCTTCATGCCGGCCCGGGGGGTGCGCCCGATCGAGGGCTTGAAGCCCACCACGCCGCAAAACGCCGCCGGCCGGATGATCGACGCCGCGGTCTGGGTGCCCAGCGCGAGCGCCACCAGGTGGTCGGCGACCGCTGCGGCGGAACCGCTGGAAGACCCGCCCGGCGTGCGGGTCGTGTCGTGCGGGTTGCGCGTCGGGCCCGGGTGGAAGGTGGCGAATTCGGTGGTCACCGTCTTGCCGACCACGATCGCCCCGGCATCGCGGCACAGCGCGACCGCCGCCGCGTCCCAGCTGGCGCGATGACCGCTGTAGATCGGCGAGCCGTAGGCGCCAGGCATGTCGTGGGTGTCGAACAGGTCCTTCACGCCCAGCGGCAGGCCGTGCAGCGGGCCGCGCAGCGCACCCGCGTCGAGCTGTCGGGCGTGCTCGAGCGCGGCGTCGGCCGCCAGGTGCGCGAACGCGTGAACCTGCGGTTCGCGCTCGGCGATGCGATCCAGGCAGGCGCGCATCAGGTCCTGGGCGCGGATCTCGCGTCGCGCCAGCCCGCGGGCCAGTTCGACGGCGTCGAGTCGTTCGAGTGCGGATCGGGTCATGGGGGTCTGCCTACTGGATGAGGCCCAGGCGCCGGCCGATGGCCACCGCCTGGGTGCGGCTGCGGGCGTCGAGCTTCATGTTGATGTTGCGCAGGTGCGTGCGCACCGTGCTGTCGGAGACGAACAGTTTTTCGGCCATCGCGCTGTTCGAGTAGCCCTCGGCCAGCAGCTGCAGCACCCGGATCTCGGTGCGGGTCAGCGCCTCGAGCGCCAGCGCGCTGGACGAGCCGGCGGCCGGCGGGTCGCCGGTGCCGCCCGGTCCCAGGATCGTGCCCAGGCGCTGCAGGTAGACGGCCATCAGCGGATTGGCGCGCACCGATTCGTCTTCCTCGGCGCTGGCGGCGAGTGCGCGGATCAGTGCGCCGGCCGGCTCGGCCTCATCGAGAACCAGACGCACGAAGCCTTCGGCGCAGGTGTCGCGCAGCACGGTCGCCATCGTCGCGCGCGCGGTGGCGACCTCGCCATCGCGGTGCTGGGCCATCGCCATCAGCACCCGCAGGCGCAGGCTGCGGCGCAGCCGCGAACCGGCGCGCGCGGCGCCGATGGCCAGCGGCAGCTGGGCCAGCGCCTGGCGATGGTCGCCGAAGCGGATCGCCCAGCGCCAGCGACCGATCTCGATGTCCTCGATGTCGTGCGCGGCCAGCTGCAGCTGGCGGGCCCGTGACCAGACCGACTCGTCGTCGGCGCGCTCGAGCTCGTCGGCACAGGCCGGCCCGTTGCCCTGCAGGCCCAGCATCCGCGCGCGTTCCAGCTTGGCGCTCGCGCTCACCCGCGGCAGCTGGCGGTCGTGCCCCAGGTACTCCAGCTCGGTGAGCTGCTGGAAGGCCTGGTCGACATCGCCGCGCCAGAACGCGATCCGCGAGCGCATGGTGTGGCCCAGGATCATGTGGTCGGGCAGCCCGACGTCGCAGGCCAGCGGCAGGTAGACGCTGAGCAGCTGGTCGGTCTCGTCGAGCCGGTCGGCTTCATACAGGGCGCCGGCGTACAGCACTCCCGCCCAGGCGTTGCCGTTGGTGTGGGTGTAGGAGGTGGAGTGCGTGGCGTTGACCGCGATCCGGAATCGCGCGGTGGCCTGCTGCAGCCGACCCTCGCGCAGGTCGATCAGACCTTCGACCGACTCGGAGTACATCCGGTTGAACGGACTGGCCCCCTGCGCGCGGCGCGCCGCGTCGAGCAGCCGGTGGGCCTGGCGGTGCTCGCCCATGATCGCCACCACATGGGCCATCGCGTTGGTGAGCACGCTTTCGGCGAAGGCGTCGGTGCCGGGCAGGTGACGCAGGCTTTCCTGGCCGACCGCATAGGCTTCCTCGGGCCGGTCCATCATCGCCAGCAGCACCGGGCGCAGCGCGCGCACATGCGCCTGGATCTCGCGCACCGGCGAGGCCGGGCAGCCGGAGCGCTCGAGCATCGCCATCGCTTCCCAGGGGCCGCGGGTGAAGCAGGCGGCCCACATCGCGACCACCTGGAGCGCCGGCCGCTCGGCCAGCAGCGCCTCGGGCAGCGCGCGGAACCAGCGCGCCAGCAGGCGCATGCGGCCCTGCGACAGGAACGCGGCCGCGTGGCGCGACATCAGCGCCAGCGCCTGGGCGTGCTCGCCGCTGTCGATCGCGTGATCGATCGCCGGCACCGGCCGGCCGGCCTGCTCGTACCAGTGCGAGGCGGTCAGGTGCAGGCGCGCGAGCTCGCCCGGCTGCTCGCGGGCGAGCTGCGCCTTCAGGAAGCCGGCGAACAGGCTGTGGTAGCGGTAGCCGCCGGCCTCGCCCTCGATCGGCGTGAGAAACAGGTTCGCGGCGCGCAGCCGCTCGAGCATGCCGGCGCTGTCGGTGCGGCCGGTGAGCGCATCGCACAAGGGCGCGTTCAGGTGGCGCAGCAGGCTGGTGCGCAGCAGGAATTCACGGGTCGCCGGCGGTTGGGCGGCGAGCACGTCGTCGGTCAGGTATTCGGCCAGTCCCTGGTCGGATCCCGAGAAGCGGGCGACGAAGTCGCTGCGGGCGTCGCGCCGCTCCAGGGCCACCGACGCCAGCCAGATCGCGGCGACCCAGCCCTCGGTCTTGCGGTGCAGCTTCGACAGGTCGTCGGCCGGCAGCAGCAGCTTGCGCCGCCGGCTGAGGAATTCGATGGTTTCGTCCAGCGAGAACCGCAGCCGGTCGGTGTCGATCTCGAGCAGCTGGCCGCGGGCCCGCAGTCGCCCCAGGCCCAGGCTGGGCAGGCTGCGCGAGCCGATCAGCAGCTGGCCGCCGCGCGGCAGGTGATCGATGATCTGTCGCACCAGACCCAGCACCGCCGGCTCCTGGATGCACTCGAAATCATCGAGCACCAGCGCAAACGGCAGCGGCTGCCCGGCCAGGCACTCGACCACCGCCAGCGCCGAGGGCTCGTCGGGCGGTTCGGCCCCGGCCATGCCGCTGACCGCCTGCGCCAGGCAGGCCAGGAATCGTGACGGATCGTTGTCGGCTGCGTCCAGGGTCAGCCAGGCGGTGCTGATGCCGCGCGCCTCGAGGCGGTCACGCGACTGCAGCAGTGCGGTCGTCTTGCCGAATCCGGCCGGCGCCCGCACCAGCACCACTCGCGCGGCGCTGGCCTGGGCGATCAGTTCGCCCACTGCGGTCCGGGGCACCTGCGCGCTCGAGGCGGTGGGTGGGTTGAGCTTGGCCGCCAGCAGCGCCCGGCTGTAGCGCGGGGCGTCTGAGGTGTCGGCCGGGTCGGTCAGCCAGGGGTCCGGTTGCGGTAGGGGGACGCTCATGTCGGCAATCGGACGCGCTTGCGGGCGTGCCGCCCCGGCTTTCTCGGTGGATTCGGAAATCGATTCTAGTCCGGGATCCGGCGGCCCGGTCGGCCGGTCGGCTCGGCCATCGGTGACAGCGCCGGGAAGAATCGTCATTTCGGACGATTTGCGGTCCTCCGGGGTGGCGCAAGATAGCCGGCTCGCCCGCCTGGACTGTCCGCCATGGTCAAGCTCATCTTTTGTCTGCACCGCCGCGCCGAACTCAGCCGCGAGCAGTTCCAGTCCTACTGGCGCGAGCGCCACGCCCCGCTGGTGGCCTCGCACGCCCAGGCGCTGGGCATCCGGCGTTATGTGCAGTGCCACACCCTGGCCGAGAGCGCCTTCGCGGCGATGACCGCCTCGCGGGGCTCGCTGCCCGGTTACGATGGGGTGGCCGAGCTCTGGTTCGACAGCCTCGAACAGTGCCTGGCTGCCCGGGGGCCGGCGGCCCGCGAGGCCGGCCGCGCACTGCTCGAGGACGAGGCCCGGTTCATCGATCTCACCCGCTCGCCGCTGTTCTTCGCCCAGGAACACCCGATTCACCCGCAACCCTGAGCTTCAAGGAATCAACATGGATTTTTCCCTGCCCGCTGAACTGGTGGCCTATCTCGGCGAGCTCGATGCGTTCATCGACCGCGAGATCAAGCCGCTCCAGGCCCAGGACGACAACGAACGCTTCTTCGATCACCGCCGCGAATGGGCGCGCACCGATTTCGATGGCGGCGGTCTGCCGCGCCCCGAATGGGAGGCGCTGCTGGCCGAAGCCAAGCGGCGCGCCGATCGTGCCGGCCATCTGCGCTTCGCGCTGCCGCGCGAGTACGGCGGACAGGACGGCAGCAACCTCTGGATGGCGGTGATCCGCGAGCATTTCGCCGCCAAGGGGCTCGGTCTGCACAACGACCTGCAGAACGAGCATTCGATCGTGGCCAACTATCCGTTCGTGCTCATCTTCCGCGACTTCGGCACGCCGGCCCAGCAGGCCGAGTTCATCAACGGCACGCTCGAGGCGCGCCTGCGCATCACCTTCGGCCTGACCGAGCCCGAACACGGCTCCGACGCCACCCACATGGAATCGCGCGCGGTGCCCGAGGTGCGCAACGGCGTGGCCGGCTACCGCATCAACGGCCAGAAGATGTGGACCACCGGGATGCACACCGCCAGCCACTGCGCGCTCTTTGCGCGCACCAGCGGCAATGATGGCGATGCCGGGGGCATCAGCTGCTTCCTGGTGCCGGCCGACAGTCCGGGCGTGAAGATCGAGGAATACCTCTGGACCTTCAACATGCCCACCGACCACCCCCGGGTCAGCTTCACCGATGTCTGGGTGCCCGAGACCACGCTGCTCGGTCCCCTGGGGCGCGGCCTGGCGATCGCCCAGCATTTCGTGCACGAGAACCGCATCCGCCAGGCGGCCTCCAGCCTGGGCGCAGCCAGCTACTGCGTCGCCCAGAGCGTCGAGTACGCCCGCCAGCGCAAGCCCTTCGGGCGCCCGTTGGCCGAGAACCAGGCGATCCAGTTCCCGCTCGTCGAGCTGGCCACCCAGTGCGAAATGCTGCGCCTGCTGATCCGCAAGACCGCCTGGGAGATGGATCAGATGCCCAAGCCCGAGGTCGAGAAGCGCCTGTCGGACAAGGTCTCGATGTGCAACTACTGGGCCAACCGGCTGTGCTGCGAGGCCTCCGATCGCGCGATGCAGGTGCACGGCGGCATCGGGTACTCGCGTCACAAGCCCTTCGAGCACATCTATCGGCACCACCGCCGCTACCGCATCACCGAGGGCTCCGAGGAGATCCAGATGCGCAAGGTGGCGGGGCACCTGTTCGGGTTCATGGGGGCCAACAAGCGCTGAGGGCGCGCGGGCCGGCCCCTCGGGGCCGGTTCAGACCCCCGCGGCGGGTTCAGGCTCCCGGGGCGGGTTCAGGCCCCCCGGAAGCTCGCGTATTCCTCCAGCGGCGCCCGACGGGTCACCAGCTGGTTGATCGCGTGGCTCTCGTCGCGGTGTCCGATCGCCATGCCGGTGAACAGCATCCGCTCGTCCGGGGTCCCCAGGAAGCGGGTGATGGTCGTCGGATACGTCGACCAGCATTCCTGGGCGCAGCTGTCCAGGCCCTCTTCGCGCAGCAGCAGCATCACCGTCTGCAGGTACATGCCCAGGTCGGACCACTGGGGCTGCCCCATCCGGCGATCGACGGTGCAAAACAGCGCCATCGGGGCGCCGAAGAACTGGTAATTGCGTGCGAACCAGGCCAGGCGTCCGGCGCGGTCGTCGCGCGGCACGTTCAGGATCGCGTACATGTCCTCGCCGACCTGGAAGCGGCGCTCGCGGTAGGGCGACACCAGGTCCTTCGGATAGACGCTGTAGTCCTTCACCTCGTCGCCGTTGGGCGCGTCGACCACGCGGGTGCGCATGATCGTCTTCAGTTCGGCCAGCGGCTCGCCGGCGACCACATCGATGTGCCAGGGCTGCAGGTTGCCACCCGAGGCGGCGCGCGACGCGGCCGCCAGCACGCGGCGGATGACGGCGCCGTCGACGGGGGTGTCCAGGAAGGCGCGGATCGACCGCCGGCTGGCAACGGCTTCATAGACATTCATTCGGTTCTCCGGGGGGAAGGGCAGGGGGTGCGACTGTAACCCGAGGCGGGGGAGGGCTCTTCGTCGCTTTGGACGATGCGCGGGCCCGGCCCGTGGCGCGACCATCGGCGATTCACACAGGCCGACGGGCCGCGAACGGGAGAGACGAAATGGCGGGACCGCTGCAAGGCTTGAAAGTGATCGAGATGGTGGGGATCGGCCCGGCGCCGTTCTGCGCGATGGCCCTGGCCGATCTGGGCGCCGAGGTGATCCGCATCGACCGGCCCCAGACCGGTGATCCGAAGGCCGCCGCCGACAAGGCGCGCTTCGACGTCACCGCCCGCGGGCGCCGGTCGCTCGCCATCGACCTTCGCAAGCCCGGTGCCGCCGAGACGGTGCTGCAGCTGGTGGAAAAGGCCGACCTGCTGATCGAGGGCTTTCGGCCCGGCGTGATGGAGCGGCTGGGCCTGGGTCCGGATGTCTGCCTGGCGCGCAATCCGAAGCTGGTGTTCGGGCGGATGACCGGCTGGGGCCAGTTCGGCCCGCTGTCGCAGGCCGCGGGTCACGACATCAACTACATCGCGGTCGGCGGCGCGCTGCACGCGATCGGCCGCTCGGGCGAGGCGCCGGTGGTGCCCCTGAACCTGATCGGCGATTTCGGCGGCGGCGGCATGCTGCTGGCCTTCGGCGTGATGTGCGCGCTGCACCAGGCGAGCGTGTCGGGCAAGGGGCAGGTGGTCGACGCTGCGATGACCGACGGCACCGCGATGCTCACCGCGATGATGTACGGCTTTCGGGCGCGCGGCACTTGGAGCAACCGGCGCGGCGAGAACCTGCTGGACGGCGGCGCCCACTTCTACGACACCTATGCCTGTGCCGACGGCAAGTATGTGGCGATCGGCGCGATCGAACCGCAGTTCTACGCGAAGCTGCGCGAGCTCTGCGGCATCGACGATCCGGCCTTCGACGCCCAGATGGACGCGGCGCGCTGGCCGGTGCTCAAGCACCGGCTGGCCGATGTGTTCCGCACCCGCACCCGCGATGAGTGGTGCGCGCTGCTCGAGGGCAGCGATGCCTGTTTCGCCCCGGTGCTCGACTGGGACGAGGCGCCGCAGCATCCCCACAACCAGGCGCGTGGCACCTTCATCGAGATCGACGGCGTGATCCAGCCGGCGCCGGCGCCCCGGTTCTCGGGCACGCCCGCGGCCAAGCCCGGACCGGCCTCGCCGGCCGGTGCCGACACCGAGTCGGTGCTGCGCGATTGGGGTCTGGCGGCGCCGGCGATCGAGTCGCTGCGCCAGGCCGGGGTCATCGCCGCCTGAGGCTTAAAGCGCGTTGCCCTGGGCGTCGAACATTGCCTCGAACAGCGCGACTCAGGTCAATGCACGCGAACGGCTCAGGGCAAGGTGCGCGGATGGTTCAGGGCAAGGTGCGCCAATGGCTCAGCCGAGCCGCACGATCCGTTCTCGCACCTGGCGAGCCGCATCCGGAGACAGGCAGTCGATCACCTCGCGCTGCGGCATCGAGCGCAGCCAGGTCAGCTGGCGCTTGGCCAGTTGCCGCGTGGCGGCGGCGGCGCGCTCGCGCAGGGTCGCCTCGTTGCACTGGCCTTCCAGGTATTCCCAGGCCTGTCGGTAGCCCACGCAGCGCATCGACGGCAGGTCGGCGTGCAGGTCGCCGCGGCTGCGCAACCGGCGCACCTCGTCCAGAAAGCCGCTGGCGAACATGCGCTGCAGCCGCTCGCCGATGCGCGCGTGCAGCACCGCCCGGTCCGACGGTTCCAGCGCGAGGGTGATGAATTCGCCCGGGTCGGCCGGGCTGGCGCGGCGCTGCGCGGCCAGCAGCGCCGACATCGGTTCGCCGGTGATCTCGATGATCTCGAGCGCGCGCTGGATGCGCTGCGAATCGCCGGGCGCCAGCCGGGCCGCGGTGACCGGATCGAGCGCCGCCAGCCGCGCGTGCATCGCCGGCCAGCCGAGCTCGCGGGCCTGCGCGTCCAGCCGGGCGCGCACCGGCGGGTCGGCCAGCGGCAGGTCGTGCAGACCCTCGATCAGGGCCTTCGCGTAGAGCATCGTGCCGCCGACCAGCAGCGGCAGCCGGCCGCGGGCCCGGATCCCGGCGATCAGTACGCGCGCGTCGCTGGCGAAACGCGCCGCCGAGTAGGTGTCGCCAGGATCGATGATGTCGATCAGGTGGTGCGGCACCGCCGCCTGCTCCTCGGGCGTCGGCTTGGCGGTACCGATGTCCATGCCGCGGTACACCAGGGCCGAGTCGACGCTGATGATCTCGATCGGCAGGTCGGCAGCGAGCGCGAGCGCCACGGCGCTCTTGCCCGACGCGGTGGGGCCGAGCAGCAGGATCGCCGGTCCGGCCGGGGCGGGTCGGTCGGCCGAGGGGTTGTCGGGCAAGGGACGGTCGGGCAAGGGACGGTCGGGCAAGGGTCGCTCGGCCGGGGGCAGTGCGCTCAAGGGCTTCCCCGGGCGGCGCCCTCGCGCCGGGGGTCGGCACCGCCGGCCCAGTCGCCGCGGGACGGGTCGCGGGCGAACGAACCGGTTCGCCCGTCGGCGCGTCGGCCATTGAAGGTGATGCCGTGCAGGCCGCTGTTGATGTCCAGGACCAGCACCGTGTGGCCGCGGGCCCGCAGTTCATCCGCCAGTCCGGTCAGGCCGGTGTGGCGCTCCAGCCAGGTGTGCGGGCTGACCTGGGCGCCGAAGTTCGGCAGGGCGATCGCCTGCTGGATGTCCAGGTCCCAGTCGATGAGCCCGACGAGGGTCTTCACCACGTGGTGGATGATGCCGCTGCCGCCCGGCGACCCGAGGATCGCCTCGACGTCGCCGGCGGCGTCGAACACGATTGTCGGCGCCATCGAACTGCGCGGCCGCTTGCCTGCGGCCACCGCGTTGGCCACCGGGTCGCCGCGCCGGTCGGTGGGCGTGAACGAGAAGTCGGTCAGCTGGTTGTTCAGCAGGAATCCGCCGACCATCTGCAGACTGCCGAAGCCGCTCTCGATGGTGGTGGTCATCGACACCGCGTTGCCGGCGGCATCGACGATCGACAGATGGCTGGTCGAGGGCTGGGTGGGCGAGTCGTCGGGCCCGCGCGCCTGGGCGCCGGCCGGCAACCCGGCGGCCGGCACACCCATCGATCGATCCGGGCGGATCAGGCCGGCGCGCGCGCGCAGGTATTCCCGGTCGATCAGGCCGGCGGTGGGCACCGCGATGAAGTCGGCATCGGCCACATACCGTCCGCGATCGGCGTAGGTGAGCCGATAGGCTTCCGAGATCAGGTGAACCGCGTCGGTGGTCCCGGGCTTCATTGCGCGCAGGTCGAAGCGCTCCAGGACGCCCAGTGTCTGCAGCACCGCGATGCCGCCCGAGGAGGGCGGGCCCATGCCGCAGATCCGGTAGGCGCGGTACGGGCCGCAGACGGCCGGCCGCTCGCGCGCCTGGTAGCCCGCCAGGTCGGCCAGGGTCAGGCGTCCCGGTCGGGTCGGATGGCTGCGGACCTTTTCGACGATCGCCTGCGCGAGATCGCCGGTGTGCAGGGCGTCGGCACCGCCGGCGGCCACCCGGCGCAGGGTGTCGGCCAGCGCCGGATTGCGCAGCAGCGTTCCCACCTCGCGCGCGCTGCCGTCCGGCTGGAGGAAATGGCTGGCGACCGGTTCGCCCTGGGCCTTCATCCGGGCCGCTGCCGCCCGGATCTGGATGTGCAGGCGCGGCGAGATCGCGAACCCTTCCTCGGACAGCCGGATGGCGTCGCTGAACAGCGACGACCAGGCCAGCCGGCCGTGGCGGCGATGCGCCAGCTCGAGCATTCGCAGCAGCCCCGGGGTGCCCACCGAGAGGCCGCCGTCGATCGCGGCCATCAGGCTCGGCGGGTTGCCCGTCGGGGTGAGGAACTGGTCGGCGGTGGCGGCGGCCGGTGCGGTTTCACGCCCGTCGTAAGTGACCAGCGAGCGCTTCGCGCCGTCAAAGTGCAGCAGGAAGGCGCCCCCGCCGATCCCGGAGGACTGCGGTTCCACCAGGTTGAGCACCATCTGCACCGCGATGGCGGCATCGATCGCCGAACCGCCGCGCGCCAGCACCCCCACGCCGGCATCGACCGCCAGCGGGTTGGCGGCGGCGACCATGTCCCGGCGCGCATGGCTGAGCGGGCGGTCGGTCCAGCCGGACGCCTGTTCGGGGGCGAGGGGGGGTGATGCCGGGGGGGGGGCCGGGGCCAGATCGGAAGAGCACACGTCTG
>CAIZNI010000005.1 GCA_903934295.1 uncultured beta proteobacterium | reverse complement strand
GGCGATCGCCAGACCGGCGGCGTCGTCCTTGGCGCTGTTGACCCGAACGCCCGAGGACAGTCGCTGGATCGATTGCGACAGCACCGACTGATTGACGTTGAGGTTGCGCTGGGCGTTGAGCGACAGCAGGTTGGTGTTGATCACTTGGGGCATGATTTCTTCCAGTCGTGAAGCCGGCCGGGCTTGCGGCGGGCGATTGATTGAGGGTGTTGTTGAGGTTATCGACACCCACCCGTCGGGCTTGAGCGCCGCCGGTCGGTCCTGGCATTTTCAGGCGAGAGGTTTCCTTGACAACCGATCTGCGGTGGATATGCCGGTCGTCTGGCGCTTCGGATGCCGGCAGGCAAAGGCGCGTCTGCGGCGATGGCATCTGGCAACTGCAGGTGTCTCTCCTGCGAGGACCATCCCCCCAAGCAAAAAACGCCTGGATCAGGCCGGTGTCCGGCTCGATCCAGGCGCTTCGGGGTGACGCTGAGCGTTGCCGGTCAGACCGGCAACGCGCCCGATACCCGCGCGGTGTGGTTCAGCGCAGCAGCGACAGCACGCCGTTGGGCGAGGAGTTGGCCTGCGAGAGCATCGCGACGCCCGCCTGCTGCAGGACCTGCGCACGCGACAGGGTGGCCGTCTCGGCGGCGAAGTCGGCGTCCACGATGCGGCTGCGGGCAGCGATCTGATTCTCCTGGGCAACCTGCAGGGTGGCGATGATGTTCTCGAAGCGCCCCTGGGCGCCGCCGAACACCGAGCGGGCGGTGTTGACCTGCGAGATCGCGAAGTCCAGCGTCTCGATGGCGGCCAGCGCGCCCGAGCCGGCGGTGCCGGCGGCATAGGCCTGATAGTCGCCGGCCGCGCTGGCGCCGCCGCGCGCACCCACCGTGGC
This sequence comes from uncultured beta proteobacterium, assembly GCA_903934295.1. Classification (GTDB taxonomy): domain Bacteria; phylum Pseudomonadota; class Gammaproteobacteria; order Burkholderiales; family Burkholderiaceae_E; genus Quisquiliibacterium. The sequence continues at coordinate 9,741 of CAIZNI010000005.1, read as the reverse complement.
GATGCTGATGGTGGTGCCGATCGATTTGGCGATCGCGCCGTCATTGCTGCCGGTGGCGACGGTGGTGGTGGTGAGGTTGATCGCGGAGATCGAGACCTGATCGTTGGTGGTGGCGTTGGCGCCGATCTGGAAGTCGAAGGAGGCGGTCTGGGTCAGGATCGCGTTGCCGTTGAAGCGCGTCACTGAAGTGGTCCGGGTGATCTCGGCCTGCAGCTGCGCGAATTCGTTTTGAAGCGCGGCGCGGTCGCTGGTGGCATTGGTCGCGTTGCTGGACTGCACCGCGAGCTCACGCATGCGTTGCAGCATGTCGCCGACCTTGCCCAGAGCGCCCTCGGCCGTCTGGGCCAGCGAGATGCCGTCGTTGGCGTTGCGCATGGCGACGTTCATGCCACGCACCTGGGTGTTCATGCGTTCGGCGATCGCCAGACCGGCGGCATCGTCCTTGGCGCTGTTGACCCGAACGCCCGAAGACAGCCGCTGGATCGACTGCGACAGCACCGACTGGTTGACGTTGAGGTTGCGCTGCGCGTTGAGCGACAGCAGGTTGGTGTTGATGACTTGAGGCATGGTGAAACGTCCTTCCGGTTCTGCGGTGCTTCGCTCGAGGCATCGACTGTGGTTTTTTTCTTTTTCCGTAAGGTGTTATCGACGTCCGACCGGCCGGCTTGAGCGCCTCCGGTCGACCGTCGATCCTTTTTCCGCAGTCAGCCTGGCCACAGAACTCAGCGCAGCAGCGACAGGACGCTGTTGGGCGACGCATTGGCCTGCGAGAGCATCGCGATGCCGGCCTGCTGCAGGACCTGCGCACGCGACAGGGTGGCCGTCTCGGCCGCGAAGTCGGCGTCCACGATGCGGCTACGGGCGGCGATCTGATTCTCCTGCGCGACCTGCAGGGTGGCGATGACGTTCTCGAATCGTCCCTGGGCGCCGCCGAACACCGAGCGGGCGGTGTTGACCTGCGAGATCGCGAAGTCCAGTGTTTCGATCGCGGCCAGCGCGCCCGAGCCGGCGCTGCCGGCGTTGTAGGCCTGGTAGTCGGTGGCCGCGCTGGCGCCGCCGCGCGCGCCCACGGTGGCGATGCTGATGGTGGTGCCGATCGATTTGGCGATGGCGCCATCGTTGCTGCCGGTGGCGGTGGTGGCGGTGGTGAGGTTGATCGCCGAGATCGAGACCTGGTCGTTGGTGGTGGCGTTGGCGCCGACCTGGAAGTCGAACGAGGCGGTCTGGGTCAGGATGGCGTTGCCGTTGAAGCGGGTGACGGCGGTGGTCCGGGTGATCTCGGCCTGCAGCTGCGCGAATTCGTTTTGCAGGGCGGCGCGGTCGCTGGTGGCATTGGTGGCGTTGCTCGACTGCACCGCGAGTTCACGCATGCGCTGGAGCATGTCGCCGACCTTGCCCAGGGCGCCCTCGGCGGTCTGGGCCAGCGAGATGCCGTCGTTGGCATTGCGCATGGCGACGTTCATGCCACGCACCTGGGTGTTCATGCGTTCCGCAATCGCCAGACCGGCGGCGTCGTCCTTGGCGCTGTTGACCCGAACGCCCGAAGACAGTCGCTGGATCGACTGCGAGAGTACCGACTGGTTGGTGTTGAGGTTGCGCTGCGCATTGAGCGACAGCAGGTTTGAATTGATGATTTGTGGCATCTCGACATCCTTTGTGGGGTGAAACCGGATCGGTCAGCTTTTCGCCGAACTGTCCTGGGCGGGAAAACGGAAAAGGGTCCCGTCGTGAGGTTGTCGGCCCCTGCTTGTAGGGCTTTAGTACCGTTGGTCGGTCAGAAAAACTCCTACAGCGGTAGGAAGAACGCCGGCAGCATTCACAGCCATGTTCCGATTCAAGAAACCCGCGCTTTTCCCGAGACTGGCAACACGTTGAACAAGCGTTGTTGATGCACCCGCCAGCCCCCAAGGAGAACGCCATGCTGACCGAAGATCGCCTGATGTCTGAAATCCGGGACGCCAATCTGTCCTACCTGATCCTCGCCCAGCGGCTGATCCGCGCCGACCGCGCCCAGGCGCTCTATCGCCTCGGCATCTCGGAGGAAGTGGCGGCGATCATCGAGGCGCTGACCCCGAGCCAGATGATCAAGGTGGCCTCCGGCAACACCCTGATGTGCCGTTTCCGCTTCGACGAGGAAATGATCTGGTCGCTGCTGGCCGATCATGGCCGGCGCGGCGGCGAGCGCGAGGACGGCAACGCGTCGCGTCTGCATGCCAGCATCCTGATGGCCGGCAAGTTCAGCGAGGCGGTGTGACATGGTTGCCCGCAGCCTTCTCGAAGACAACAAACAGGTTCAGCGCGCGATCGCGCTGATCGGCATGGGCGCCCGGCTGCAGCTGCTGCAGTCCGAAACCAATCTGCCGTACGAGCGTCTGCTCAAGCTCTACAAGGAAGTCGCCGGCAAGTCGCCTTCCAAGGGTCAGCTGCCGTTCTCGACCGACTGGTTCCTGTCGTGGCAGCCGAACATCCACGCCTCGCTCTTCTTCAACATGTACGAATACCTCCAGAAGGCCAGCGCGCTCGATGAGGTCGAGGCACTGATGAAGGCGTATCAGCTCTATCAGGCGGAGGTCGAGACCAACTCGGTCGAGCCGCTGCTCTCGATCACCCGCGCCTGGCGGCTGGTGAAGTTCATCGACTCGGGCATGTTGTGCCTGACCCGCTGCACCCGCTGCAAGGGGCAGTTCGTCAATCACGCCTACGAGCTGACCGAAAGCTATGTCTGCGGGCTGTGCGAGCCGCCGGCGCGCGCCGGCAAGGGCCGCCGCGAAGGATCCATCCACTGACCGGCCGCGTGGCGGTCGCGTCTGGCGCCTGCGGGGGCCGGCACCAGACACCAGGGCGAGGGAAACCTCGCCCTTTGCCTTTTGTGGCGAGGGAAACCTCGCCATGGGTCTGTCAAGGCGGGGGAGTTCCGTCTTGCAGCCCTTGCCGCAAGGAGGGGGGCTTTTCCCCTGCTGTTTGTAGATTCCGGACGCCTGCCGTCTGTGCATCCTTGGCCGACCGCCAGACGGTGCCTTCAAAAACTCAAGAAGCGCGGGCCTGGGCCGAAAAATGCCATGGGAAGACTCTTAATCAGGCCGGGCTGCACACATGTTCGTGATCATTGGCTATGTCGTCGTGCTGGGGGCCGTGTTCGGCGGTTACGCGCTGGCCGGCGGAAAGTTCGGCGTGATCCTCAAGGCCGCGCCGGTCGAGCTGTTCATCATCTGCGGCGCCGCGCTGGGGGCCTTCTTCGTGGGCAACAGCGCCAAGAGCGTCAAGGCCACGGTGAAGGCGGTGCCGACCCTGTTCAAGGGGTCGAAATACACCAAGGCGCGCTACATGGAACTGATGGCGCTGCTCTATGAAATCCTCTCCAAGGCCCGCAAGGAAGGACTCATGTCGATCGAGCGCGATGTCGAGTCGCCGCACGAGAGCCCGATCTTCTCCAAGTACCAGACCATCGGCCATGACCATCACCTGGTCGAGTTCATCACCGATTACCTGCGCATGATGGTGTCGGGCAACCTGAACCCGCACGAGATCGAAAGCCTGATCGACAGCGAGATCGAGACCCATCATCAGGAAGCGCACGGACCGATGAATTCCATCAACAAGCTGGGCGACGGGCTGCCGGCCTTCGGGATCGTGGCGGCGGTGCTCGGGGTGGTCAAGACGATGGCCTCGGTGGGCGCGGCGCCCGCGGTGCTGGGACAGATGATCGCCGGTGCGCTGGTGGGCACCTTCCTGGGCATCCTGATGGCCTACGGTTTCGTCTCGCCGCTGGCCAGCCTGCTCGAGCAGAAAGCCGAAGAGGCCGCCAAGGAACTCATCTGCGTGAAGACGACGCTGCTGGCCAGCATGCAGGGCTACACGCCGGCGATCGCGGTCGAGTTCGGTCGCAAGGTGCTGTTCTCGACCGAACGCCCGACCTTCGCCGAGCTGGAATCGCATGTGAAGCAGAAGAAGGCCTGACGGCTTTCTGAAGCCGGCACCGAACACCTGGAAACGCCATGGCCGTGAACGACAAGAAGTCGCAGATCATCATCATCAAGCGCATCAAGAAGGGCGGCCATGGTTCGCATGGCGGCGCCTGGAAGATCGCCTATGCCGACTTCGTGACCGCGATGATGGCCTTCTTCCTGCTGATGTGGCTGCTGGGCTCGACCACCAAGGGCGAACTGCAGGGCATCGCCGATCATTTCAGCACGCCGCTGAAGGTGGCGTTGAGTGGTGGCTCGGGCAGCGGCGACAGCTCCAGCGTCGTGCAGGGCGGCGGCCAGGACCTGACCCGCAGCGTCGGTCAGGTCAAGCGGGGCGACATCGAGTCGAAAAGTAAGTCGATCAACCTGCAGTCGCTGCGCGCCGACCAGCGCCGCATCGAAAGATCCAGGCTGACCGCGCTCAAGGAGAAGGTCGAGGCGGCGATCGCCGCCAATCCGAAACTGGCGGGCATGAACACCCAGATCAAGCTCGACATGACGCCCGAGGGCTTGCGCATTCAGATCGTCGACGACCAGAGCCGACCGATGTTCGACAGCGGCCTGGCGCTGGTGAAGGACCACATGCGCGAACTGCTGCGCGAGATCGGCAAGGTGCTCAACGACGTGCCCAACCGCGTGTCGCTGTCCGGGCACACCGACAGCGCGCCGTTCGGCAGCCGGGATCGCGGCTATTCGAACTGGGAGCTGTCGGCCGACCGCGCCAATGCGTCGCGACGCGAGCTGATCGCCGGCGGCATGGACGAGGCCAAGGTGGTCCGGGTGATCGGACTGGGCGCGGCGCTCCCGCTGGACGTCGACGATCCCCGAAGTCCGGTGAACCGGCGGATATCGATCGTGGTGATGAATCGTGCCGCCGAGCTGCGTCTGCTGGGCGGATCTGAAATCGAAGAAGACTCTGGCGAACAATGAGGTGATGCAATGAGCAACATGGCCGAGATGAAGTTTCTGATCGTTGATGATTTCTCGACGATGCGCCGGATCATCCGCAACCTGCTGAAGGAGATCGGATACGGCAATGCCGACGAGGCCGAGGACGGTCAGGCAGCCCTGCACAAGCTGCGCGCCGGTGCCTTCGACTTCGTGGTGTCCGACATCAACATGCCGAACATGAACGGATTCGAGCTCCTCACCAGCATCCGCGCCGATGCGGCACTCAAGCATCTGCCGGTCCTGATGGTGACCGCCGAGGCTCGCAAGGAGGACATCATCGCCGCTGCTCAGGGCGGGGCATCGGGGTACATCGTCAAGCCGTTCACCCGGGCGACGCTCGAGGAAAAGCTGCTGAAGATCCTCCAGAAACTCGGCAAAGCCTGAGCCGGAGGCACCGATGATGAATCCTTCTTCTTCAGCCGCGCTCGAGCCGGCGGGCGAGTCGCAGCCAGCCCTCGATTCCGTGGCGGTGCCCGACCGCCTGCACAAGCCCGACGGGACGCTGGACGCCGAGGCGGTCTACGCCCGGCTGGGCGAACTCACCCGCACCCTGCACAACGCGATGCGCGCGCTCGGTTACGACCGCGACATCGAGCAGGCGGCCGTCAGCATGCTGCCCGAGGCCCGCTCCCGATTGAGCTACATCGCCCGACTCACCGGCGAGGCCGCCGAGAAGGTGCTCAACGCGGTTGACTCGGCCCGCGGCGAGCAGGACGCGCTGGCCCAGTCTGCGCGTCAGTTCGAGGCGGCCGTTCGTCAGGATCCGGCGGCGGCGCTGGCCGGTGGGGCGGTGCTCGAGTTCATCGCCGGGGCGCGTGGGCAGGCCGAGCGCACCAACGCGCACCTGACCGACATCATGATGGCGCAGGATTTTCACGACCTGACCGGTCAGGTCACCCGCAAGCTGGTGGGGATGGTCCAGGAGCTCGAAGCGGACCTGCTCAAGCTGCTGCTCGAGGCGACGTTGCCGGCGCAACGACCGCAGGTCGATGCCGGCTGGCTCGCCGGGCCGGTCTTCGAGGACACCGAGCGGTCCGATGTGGTGTCCGATCAGCAGCAGGTCGATGACCTGCTCGACTCGCTGGGTTTCTGACCCGGTTTTGAATAGGCCCCTATCCAGGGGCCTATTCGGTGCTTAAGTTTTGGCGGCTGCCCGAATAATCGGGTGCGAGACATCCTCGTACCCGAACCATGGCCGACAACGACACCACCCAGGAAGACCGGCAGTTAGAGCCCTCGGCCAAGAAGCTTGAAAAAGCGCGCGCCGAAGGTCAGATCGCGCGCTCGCGCGATGTGGTGCATCTGGCCGTGCTGGGTACTGCGGTGGGTGGTTTCGCGATGCATGGCCCGGCGGTCGGTCAGTCGGCCCTGGACCTGCTGCGCCAGAGCCTGCGCTTCTCGCGCGATCAGGCGATGGACGCCTCACTGATGCCGGCCATGCTCGGTTCGCTCGCGGGTTCCGCGCTGTGGATCGTGGTCCCCTGCGTCGCCACGCTGGCGGTGGTGTCGATCCTGGGTTCGATGTTGCCGGGCGGCGTTGCGATCGCGCTCAAGCCGTTGGCGCCGGACTTCAGCCGCCTGAATCCCGCCGCCGGTATCGGTCGGATTGTCTCCAAGGACAACCTGATGGATGTCGGGCGCATGGTGCTGCTGTCCGCCGCGCTGCTGGCGGTGGCGGCATGGTTCGTCTCCTCGCGCTTCGAGCGTTATCTGGCCCTCGGGTCGTCCCCGCTGCTGCTCGCGCTGGACGACATCCGCGGTCAGTTGGTCGCCGGTCTGGGCCTGATGGTGCTGCTGCTCTTCTTTTCGGCGCTGATCGATGTGCCGCTGAAGTGGTGGCGCCACCGCTTCAAGCTGCGGATGACGCACCAGGAGGGCCGTGAGGAAATGCGCGAGTCCGAGGGCGATCCCCAGGTCAAGGGTCAGATCCGCGCCCGCCAGCGCGAAGTGGCGATGGCGCGGATGATGGCGGCGATTCCGCAGGCCGACGTGGTGATCACCAACCCGACCCACTTCGCGGTCGCGATCCGTTACGACGAGACCCGGATGGGGGCGCCCCGCGTGGTTGCCAAGGGCGCCGATCACCTGGCGGCGCGGATTCGCGAGATCGCCAAGGCTGCTGCGGTGCCGATGGTCGAGGCGCCGCCGCTGGCGCGTGCCCTGTATGCCAAGGTCGACATCGACCGCGAGATTCCCGAGGCGCTCTACACCGCGGTTGCGCAGGTGCTCGCCTATGTTTTCCAGTTGCGTCGCTGGGTTCCCGGGCGCGGCCCGATGCCTTCGGTGCCCGACGATCTGCCGGTGCCGGCGGGTCTTGATCCGAAAGAGGGTGCCCGATGAGCAGCCAGACGGGTAGCCGCGGTGCGACAGTGGTCCTGCAACTCGGCACGGTGACGCTGCGCCTGCCGCCCTGGCAGTCGCTGGCGGTGCCGCTGATCATCATGGCCACGCTGGCCATGATGATCCTGCCGCTGCCGCCGCTGTTGCTGGACTTGCTGTTCAGCTTCAACATCGCGCTCGCGGTGGTGGTGCTGATGGTCAGTGCCTACACGGTCAAGCCGCTCGATTTCGCGGTCTTTCCCTCGGTGCTGCTGGTCACCACCCTGATGCGTCTGTCGCTCAACGTCGCCTCGTCACGGGCGGTGCTGCTGCACGGTCACACCGGTACCGATGCCGCCGGCAAGGTGATCGAGTCCTTCGCCCACTTCCTGATCGGTGGCAATTTCGCGGTCGGCATCATCGTGTTCGCGATCGTGACGGTGATCAACTTCATGGTGGTCACCAAGGGTGCCGGCCGGATCGCCGAAGTCTCGGCGCGCTTCGCGCTCGATGCGATGCCCGGCAAGCAGATGGCGATCGACGCCGATCTGAACACCGGGGCGATCGACCAGGACGAGGCCCGGCGCCGGCGCGCCGAAGTCGGTCAGGAGGCGGACTTCTTCGGGTCGATGGACGGCGCCTCGAAGTTCGTGCGCGGCGATGCGATCGCCGCCATCCTGATCCTGTTCATCAACGTGCTGGGCGGCATCGCGATCGGGCTGATGCAGCACAACCTCACGCTGTCCCAGGCCGCCAACAATTATGTGCTGCTGGCGATCGGCGATGCGCTGGTCGCACAGGTGCCCTCGCTGGTGATTTCGGTGGCGGCAGCGCTGATCGTGGCGCGGGTCAGCAGCGAGGACGATGTCGGCTCGCAGGTCACCAAGCAGCTGCTGTCGATGCCGCGCGCGCTCGGCCTGACGGCGGGCGTGGTGGCGCTGCTCGGCATGGTCCCGGGCATGCCGCACTTCTCGTTTTTGATGCTGGCGGGCGGTTGTGGCTATGCGGCGTACTGGCTGTCCGAGCGCGAGCGTCTGAAGGCGCAGGCGCCGGCCGAGGTCGCCGAGCCCGCACCCGTCAACGGCGAGGCGAGCTGGGACGACGTGACGCTGGTCGATCCGCTCGGCCTGGAAGTCGGCTATCGGCTGATCGCGCTGGTCGACAAGGAGCAGGGCGGCGACCTGCTGGCCCGGATCAAGGGCGTGCGCAAGAAGTTCGCCGCCGAGGTCGGGTTCCTGCCCCCGGCGGTGCACATCCGCGACAACCTCGAGTTGCGCCCCAGCGTGTATCGCGTGACGCTCAAGGGCGTGATGGTCGGCGAGGGCGAGGCCTATCCGGGCATGCTGATGGCGATCAACCCCGGGCACATCACGCAGCCGATCCCGGGCAACCGGACGACCGACCCGGCGTTCGGTCTGCCGGCCACCTGGATCGAGGAACGCAACCGTGATCTCGCGATGACCGCCGGTTATACCGTGGTTGATTGCGCGACCGTGATTGCCACACACCTTCATCATCTGATGCAGATGCACGCGGCCCGGTTGATGGGTCGTGCCGAGGCGCAGCAACTGCTCGAACACCTGGCCAAGCACGCGCCCAAGCTGGGCGAGGATGTCGTGCCCAAGCTGATCTCGGTGGCGGTGTTCCAGCGGGTGCTGCAGAACCTGCTCGACGAGTCGGTGAATGTTCGGGATCTGCGCGGCATCGTCGAAACCCTGGCCGAGCACGGTGTGCGCAGCCAGGATCCCGACGAGCTGACCCGCGAGGTGCGGATCGCGCTGGCACCGTCGATCGTGCAGCAGATTTTCGGCCCGGTTCGCGAACTGTCGGTGATCGCGTTCGAGCCGGGGCTGGAGAACCTGCTGGTTCAGGCGCTGGCCCCGGGGGCGACCTCGGCGCTGGAGCCGGGAGTGGCGGAGTACCTGATGAACAGCGCCGCCGAGTCGGTGCAGGTTCAGGAAGAAGCGGGCGTGGCCGCCTGTCTGCTGGTGCCCGATCGGATCCGGGCGCCGCTGGCGCGGTTGCTGAAGAAGGGTGTACCCCGGTTGCGTGTGCTGGGTCATGCTGAGATTCCCGAAACACAGTCCATCCGTATCGGGCGGGTCATCGGAGAAACCAAGTGAATGTGAAGCGCTTTTTCGGCCGAACCAACAAGGATGCGCTGGCAAGACTGCGCGCCGAACTGGGCTCCGATGCGATCGTTCTCAAGAACCGTGCGGTCGAAGGCGGCGTCGAAATCCTGGCGATTGCCGACACCGGTCGCGGCGATGCCGATCTGCAGGCCGCCCGGCTGCTCGACACCGAACGGTTCGACCGCCCGCAGGCGCCGCCTGCCGACGACACCCCGGTGACCTTGCCCGAGATGACCACCGTGTCCTTCCAGCAGTATGTGAAGGACCGGCTGGCCCGGCGCAGCGCCGAAACGAGCGCGCCGGCCGATGCCGGCGCCGTTGATGAGCGGCGCGCTGCGGCCCGGCCGACCGCCGAGCCGGCGGCCAGGCCGCGG
>CAIZNI010000004.1 GCA_903934295.1 uncultured beta proteobacterium | reverse complement strand
CTCGTCCTTGCCATGCTTGACCTTGTAGAGCGGCGGCTGGGCGATGTAGATGTGACCGCGCTCGACCAGGTCGGGCATCTGGCGATAGAAGAAGGTGAGCAGCAGCGTGCGGATGTGACTGCCGTCGACGTCCGCGTCGGTCATGATGATGATGCGGTGATAGCGCAGCTTGGTCACGTCGTAATCGGCCGGACCGACGCTGGTGCCCAGTGCCATCACCAGGGTGGCGATCTGCTCGGATGAGATGACCTTGTCGAAGCGCGCCCGCTCGACATTGAGCACCTTGCCGCGCAGCGGCAGCACCGCCTGGAACTTGCGATCGCGGCCCTGTTTGGCCGAGCCGCCGGCGGAGTCGCCCTCGACGATGAAGATCTCGCACAAGGCGGGATCCTTTTCCTGGCAGTCGGCCAGCTTGCCGGGCAGGCCCACGCCGTCGAGCAGTCCCTTGCGCCGGGTCATGTCGCGCGCCTTGCGGGCGGCATCGCGGGCACGGGCCGCGTCGATGATCTTGCCGCAGATGATCTTGGCGTCGACCGGGCGTTCCTGCAGGAAATCCTCGAGTGCCTTGGCGACCAGTTCCTCGACCGGCGCGCGCACTTCCGATGACACCAGCTTGTCCTTGGTCTGGGAGCTGAACTTGGGCTCGGGCACCTTGACACTGAGCACGCAGGTCAGGCCCTCGCGCATGTCGTCGCCGCTGGTCTCGACCTTGGCTTTCTTGGCGAGGTCGTTCTCGTCGATGTACTTGTTGATGACGCGGGTCATCGCCGCGCGCAGGCCGGTGAGGTGGGTGCCGCCGTCGCGCTGCGGAATGTTGTTGGTGAAGCACAGCACCTGTTCGCTGTAGCTGTCGTTCCACTGCATCGCGACGTCCACGCCGATGCTCAGGCCGGCATCGGTGTCCTTGCTGCCGGTCGCGTGAAAGACGGTGGGGTGCAGCGCGGTCTTGTTCTGGTTGATGTATTCGACGAAGCCGCGAACGCCACCGGCAAAGGCGAAGTCCTCTTCCTTGCCCTGGCGCTGGTCGACCAGCTTGATCTTCACGCCGTTGTTCAGGAACGAGAGTTCGCGCAGCCGCTTGGCCAGGATCTCGTAGTGGAACTCGATGTTGTTGAAGATCTCGTCGTCGGCCAGGAAGTGCACCTCGGTGCCGCGCTTCTCGGTGACGCCGGTGACCTTGATCGGCGAGACCGCGACCAGCGTGCCCCCCGCCGCGCCATTGGCTGCCGCCCCCTGGGGGATCGCCACCTGGACGACTTCCGGGCTCTGGGCAACGCCGCGGTGGAACTCCATGAAGTGGGCCTTGCCGTCGCGCCGGATGACCAGGCGCAGCCACTTCGACAGCGCGTTCACGCACGACACGCCCACCCCGTGCAGGCCGCCCGAGACCTTGTAGCTGTTCTGGTCGAACTTGCCCCCGGCGTGCAGCTCGGTCATCACGATTTCAGCGGCGCTGCGCTTGGGCTCGTTCTTGTCGTCCCACTTGATGCCGGTGGGAATGCCGCGACCGTTGTCGGTGACCGAGATGGAGTTGTCGGTGTGGATGGTGACCACGATCTCGTCGCAGTGCCCGGCCAGCGACTCGTCGATCGCGTTGTCGACGACCTCGAACACCAGGTGATGCAGACCGGTGCCGTCGGAGGTGTCGCCGATGTACATGCCCGGGCGCTTTCGCACCGCCGCCAGGCCTTCGAGAATCTGGATCGAAGTGGAGTCGTAGCTATTGTCAGCGTCGGTCATGCCGGAGGAAATCCTGGGGTCGAAGGTTTTTCAGTCAACCGGTAAATATAGCACTAATTAATTGAAAACATTGAGATTTTCTTTCCAGCCGACCGGCGCTTGCCGGCCGCCGGAAGGCTAGATCCGCATCGGCATGACGACGTATTTGAAGGTGTCGTCGCCGGGCACCGTCAGCAGCGCGCTGCTGTTCGGATCGCCGAAATCGATCGCGACTTCTTCAGTCTTCAGGTTGCCCAGCACGTCCTGCAGATAGCCGACATTGAAGCCGAGCTCGAGCGTGTCGCCGCTGTAGTCGATCTCGATTTCCTCGATCGCCTCTTCCTGCTCGGCGTTGCTGGTCTGGATGCGCATGCTGCCGTTGGACAGGGCCAGGCGCACGCCCCGGAACTTGTCCGAGGTGAGGATCGAGGCACGCGCGAGCGACGCCGCCAGCGTGTCGCGACGGATCACCGCGCGCTTGCGATAGCCGTTGGGGATGACCCGCTGGTAGTCGGGGAACTTGCCCTCGACCAGCTTGCTCAGCATCTCGACATCGCCGAAACGCAGCCGGACCTGGTTGGCGGCCACATCGATCTGGACCGGCTCGTCGGTGTCGCCCAGCAGCCGCTGCAGTTCGAGCACCGTCTTGCGCGGAATGATCACCTCGTTGCGGGCCAGCGCGGCACCCGGCACCTCGGTGTGGCAGTAGGCCAGGCGATGGCCGTCGGTGGCGATGACCCGAACCGCGTCCTGATCGGTGACCAGCAGCAGACCGTTGAGGTAGTAGCGGATGTCCTGCTGGGCCATCGCGAAATGGACCATCTGGAACAGGTGTTTCAACTGCTTCTGCGGCAGCGAGAACGAGGCCGAGAAGCTCTCGTTGGCGGCGACCTTGGGGAACTCCTCGGCGCCCAGGGTCTGCAGCGCGAAGCGGCTCTTGCCGGCCTGGATGGTGGCCTTGCGCTGGTTGATCGACAGGCTCACCTCCGGGCCTTCGGGCAGGGCCCGCAGGATGTCGATGAGCTTGCGCGCCGAGACGGTGATCGCGCCCTCGTCGGTGCCCGCGCCCAGCGATGCGGTGGTGGTGATCTGGATCTCGACGTCGGTGGCCAGGAAGGAAACCGACTCGCCTTTTTTCGTGAGCAGCACGTTGGCGAGGATCGGCAAGGTGTGCCGGCGCTCGACAATGCCGGCCACGGTGGTCAGCGGTTTGAGGATCGCGTCGCGTGTAGCTCTTATGAATTGCATTTGTCTTTTATCCTCTTGTTGTTGTTCATGAGGAGAGCGGGTTTGTGTGGACAACCGGTGCCGAGCCAATGCCCGCGCCGTTCCCGGGCGAGCGGTAACACGTGGACAAGTGCAGCACCCGATTGTGGGTAACCGGGGATGACCCGGCAAGTCGGCCCGAGTGCCCGAGTTGTGCACATTTCATGCGGGGGCTTTCCACCCCTTGCGCACAGGGTTTGACGGCGCCCGGGTTCATCCGCGCAACGTCTGTTCGAGCACATGGATCTGGTGGTTCAGATCGGCATCGTGCTGGCGCTGCTCGGCGATCTTGCGCATCGCGTGCAGCACGGTGGTGTGGTCGCGACCGCCGAAGGCTTCGCCGATTTCCGGCAGGCTCTTCTGGGTGAGTTCCTTGGCCAGGTACATGGCGATCTGGCGCGGCAGCACGATGTGCGCATGGCGCCGTTTGCCGTACATCTCGGCCACCTTCATCTTGAAGAAGTCGGCCACCGTCTTCTGGATGAACTCGACCGAGATCTGGCGCCGGTTCAGTGCCAGCAGGTCTTCCAGCGCCTCCTTGGCCAGGTCCAGCGAGACGGTGCGGTCGCGAAAACCGGCATAGGCCACCACGCGCAGCAGCGCCCCCTCGAGCTCGCGCACATTGCTGCGCAGGTGCTTGGCGATGAAGAAGGCGACGTCTTCGGGTAGCGGCGTGCCCTGGTGCTCGGCCTTCTTGAGCAGGATGGCCACCCGCATCTCGAGCTCGGGCGGTTCGATGGCCACGATCAGGCCGGAATCGAAGCGCGAGATCAGCCGTTCTTCCAGGCCCGAGATTTCCTTCGGGTAGGTGTCGCAGGTGATGATGATCTGCTTGCGCGAGGCGTACAGCGCATCGAAGGTATAGAAGAACTCTTCCTGGGTGCGCGGCTTGCCCGACAGGAACTGGATGTCGTCGATCAGCAGCAGGTCGAGCGACTGGTAGTACTGCTTCAGGTCCTCGGAGGTCTTGCGCTGGATCGAGCGCACCATCTCGTCGAAGTATTCCTGGGCGTGGATGTAGCGCACCTTGGTGTTGGCGTTGCGCTCGATGCTGGCGTTGCCCACCGCGTGCATCAGGTGGGTCTTGCCCAGGCCCACGCCGCCGTACAGGAACAGCGGGTTGTAGGTGCCGGGTCGCTCGACCACTTGCAGCGCGGCGGCGCGCGCCATCTGGTTGGCCTTGCCAGTGACGAAGCTGTCGAAGGCGAGGTCGGCGCGCAGGCGGGTGCGGTCGGCCACTGGCGGGTTCGCGGTGACGGCCGCGGTGCTGTCGGATCCATTGCCGGTTGCGGACTGGGCCTGCGCGGCGAGCAGCGCACCGGGGCGTGGCGCGCCGGTTGGCATCCGTTGCGCGGTCGTGTCGGCCGAGGGTGCCGGCGGGTCGCCGAGTTCGAATTCGACCCGGGTCTCGGGCCCCAGGTGCTGGCCCGCCAGCTCGCCGATGCGCTGGCCGTACTGGCTGCGCACCCAATTCAGCTTGAACTGGTTGGGCGCACCGATGCGCAAGACATGGCTGGACTCGTCATAGCCCCGGAAAACCAGGGGCTTGAGCCAGGTCTTGTACAGCTGCGCCGGCACTTCGGCCTCGAGCTGGGATGCACAGGCGAGCCAGCGATCCTGCATGGGCGGTGGGGTGGGCCTGGAGAGAGGGATGGTGATGAAATGGGGTCTGGATCGGGTGCGAGAACCGGTGCGATGGTGACGCTCAGATCAGCTTGAATGACGCAGGCAAGCCAGCTTGTGCGAGTATCGGCCGTTCTCCGGCGGTTCCGATCGAGCCTGCCATTTTACCTCACTTCAGGACTTTTCCACAGACGCCCGGTTGACGGTTGGCGCTGGTTCTGATGCAATTAAAGGCTTTTCTCCGAGAAATGTCATGAAACGTACCTTCCAACCCTCAGTAGTTCGCCGCAAGCGTACGCACGGCTTCCTCGTGCGCATGAAGACCCGTGGTGGCCGTGCGGTGATCCGCGCCCGTCGCGCCAAGGGCCGCAAGCGTCTCGGGGTGTGATTCCCCGGCGATGAAATCCCGGCGGTGACCGGTTGCAGCTGTCCGCTTCGCCGGATGGCCGAGCCGGCCCCAGACGGAACAATCATGGGTCGACAGCGGGTCGATGCTGGACTGCTGGCGCTGGCCAAACAGCGCCCTGACTCGACCACTGAGCATTTCGGTGTGTCGCTGCAGCGTCACGCCGGCGCGGCGCGTCTGGGCCTGTCGGTGCCCAAGCGCCTGCTGCCCGATGCGGTCGATCGCAATCTGCTCAAGCGGGTGGCCCGCGAGGCTTGGCGGCTCGGTCGCTGGGACCCGGCGGTGCGCCCCGATGTGGCGATGATCAAGCTGCGCCGTCGTCGCGACGAATGGCTGCGCATGCCCCGTGGGGCGCTCAAACGGGCCTGGCGGGTCGAGCTCGACGCGCTGGTGCGCCGCGCTGCGGCGCGCGTGGCGCCGGCCGTCCCCGCTGTCGTTGCTGCCGGCGCGGTCATTTCACCCGAGCACCCGCATCCGGGTGGTCCGTCATGAGCATCGCTGTCATGGCCGGGCGATGATGCGGCGCTTCCTGGGTCGACTGGTGATGGCGCCGGTGCATGTTTACCGGTATGCGATAAGCCCCCTGCTGCCGCCGTCCTGTCGCTTCCTGCCGAGCTGTTCCGAGTACGCTCTCGAGGCGATCGGCACGCACGGTCCGTTCGCCGGCTCCTGGCTGGCGGCGCGCCGTCTGTGCCGGTGCCACCCCCTGAATCGCGGCGGCATCGATCCGGTGCCGCCTGCCCGCCCCCGGCTGTTGCGTGATGGCGGCACCCCGGGTGTGCGGCGCTGGCCGCTCGCCCTGCGGTCGCCGGTCGCACCCCCTGCCAAGATGGAATGAACCCAATGCAACTGCAGCGCACCATTCTCTGGATCGTCTTCTCGATGTCACTGCTGTTCCTGTGGGACAGCTGGCAGCGCCACAACGGCCAGCCCTCGCTGCTGATGAGCCCCCCGACGCCGGTCGACACCAAGTCGCCGGCGCCGGTGGCCAAGGGTGCGGACGCGGCGGTGCCGGGAGCGCCGTCGGTCGGCGCGGCGGCGGTTCCGGGTGCGGCGCCGAGTGCCGCGGCGCCGGCGGCCACTGGCGGTGCGGTGCCGGCCAGCCCGGCGGCGGCGCTGATCAAGCTGCGCAGCGACACGCTGTTGCTGGACATCGACCCGGTCGGTGGCCAGATCCGTCGGGCCGAGCTGCTCAAGCACCGGGCCGGCTCGGAGACCGTCGGGCCCAACACCGGTCATGTGGTGCTGCTGCACGACGAACCCGGGCGCGTCTATGTGGCGCAGTCGGGTCTGGTCGGCGCCGCCACGGCGGACGGCTTTCCCACCCACCGCAGCGTGTTCACCGTGGTGCAGGCGCCGGTGGCGCTCGCGCCCGGCGCGAAATCGGTCGAACTCAAGCTGGCCGCCGAGTCAGGTGGCGTGCGCCTGTTGCGCACCTATCGCCTGGACCGCGACTCGTATGTGGTCGCGATGCGCGACGAGGTCACCAACCTGGGCGATGCGCCGGTCAAGCCGACGCTGTACATGCAGCTCACCCGCAACGCCGAGTTCACCAGCGAAGCCGACGAGAAGGCCAAGGGCAACAAGGCGTTCGCGATGTTCACCGGCGGCGCGGCCACCTTCAGCGGCCCGGTGATCTACACCGAAGAAAAGAAATTCCAGAAGGTCGACTTCAGCGAGATCGAAAAGAAGAAGCCCGACCTGTTCGTGAAATCCGCCAGCGACGGCTGGCTGGGCATGATCCAGCACTACTTCGTGTCGGCCTGGCTGCCCACCGACAAGGCGCCGCGCGAGTACTTCGCCAACCGCGTCGACAACAACCTGTACGCGGTCGGCGCACTGCAGGCGATGGGCGAGATCGCGCCCAAGGCCAGCGCGACCACCGAGACCCGGCTGCTGCTCGGGCCGCAGGACCAGCGGATGCTGGAGAACGTGGCGTCGGGCCTCGATCTGACGGTCGACTACGGGTGGCTCACGCCGGTGGCCAAGCCGATCTACTGGCTGCTCGAGATGTGCCACCGGCTGGTGGGCAACTGGGGCTGGGCGATCGTGCTGCTCACCATCATCATCAAGACGATGTTCTTCCCGCTGCAGGCGGCCAGCTACCGGTCGATGGCGCGCATGAAGGCGGTCACGCCGCGGATGATGCAGATCCGCGAGCGTCACGTCGGCGACCGCGCCAAGATGAACCAGGCGATGATGGAGCTCTACCAGCAGGAGAAGATCAATCCGCTGGGGGGCTGCCTGCCGATCGTGGTGCAGATTCCGGTGTTCATCGCGCTCTACTGGGTGCTGCTGGCGTCGGTCGAGATGCGCAACGCGCCGTGGATCGGCTGGATCCATGACCTGGCACTGCCCGATCCGTTCTACATCCTGCCGCTCATCATGGCGGCCACCATGTTCATCCAGGTCAAGCTGAACCCCACCCCGCCCGATCCGGTGCAGGCCAAGGTCATGATGGCGATGCCGCTGGTGTTCTCGGTGATGTTCTTCTTCTTCCCCTCGGGCCTGGTGCTGTACTGGCTGGTGAACAACATCTACTCGATCACCCAGCAGTGGTACATCACCCGCACGATCGAGAAGGCCGCCGCCAAGAAGAAGGCCTGATATCGATGGCGCTGCCCGATTCGCGGCCGATCGCCGCGATCGCCACCGCACCGGGGCGTGGCGGCATCGGGGTGGTGCGGGTCTCGGGCGCGGGCCTGGGGCCGATCATCGAGGCGGTGCTGGGCGCGCCGGCCGCCGCGACACTCGTGCCGCGCACTGCCCGCTACGGCGTCTTTCTCGACGACCAGGGCACCGAGATCGACCGTGGGCTGGCGCTGCATTTTCCGGCGCCGCATTCCTACACCGGTGAAGACGTGCTGGAGCTGCAGGGCCACGGCGGGCCGGTGGTCATGCAGATGCTGCTGGCGCGCGTGCTGCAGGCCGGCGCGGCGCTGGGCGCGCGACTGGCTGAACCCGGCGAGTTCACCCAGCGCGCCTTCCTGAACGACAAGCTCGACCTGGCCCAGGCCGAGGCGGTGGCCGATCTGATCGACGCCAGCACCGAGCAGGCGGCGCGCTCGGCGACCCGTTCGCTGGCCGGTGTGTTCTCGCAGGCGGTGCACGCGCTGGTGGGCTCGCTGGTCGACCTGCGCATGCTGGTCGAGGCGACACTGGATTTCCCCGAAGAAGAGATTGATTTCCTGGCGCGCGCCGACGCGCTGGGCCAGCTCGCGCGGCTGCGCGCCCGGCTCGACGCGCTGCTGGCGCAGGCCCGCCAGGGGGCGCTGCTGCGCGAGGGCCTGGAGGTGGTGCTGGCGGGCGAGCCGAATGTGGGCAAGTCGAGCCTGCTCAACGCGCTGGCCGGCGCCGAGGTGGCGATCGTGACCCCGATCGCCGGCACCACCCGCGACCGCGTCACCCAGCCGATCCAGATCCAGGGCGTGCCGCTGAACATCATCGACACCGCCGGCCTGCGAGACACCGACGACACGATCGAGCGCCTGGGCATCGAGCGCACCTGGCAGGCGCTCGCGCAGGCCGACCTGGTGCTGCACCTGGTGGCCGCGCCCGAGGCCGGCGACCCGGCAACAACCGACATCGGACCGGCCCTGCTGGCGCGCCTGCCGCGCGGGGTGCCGATCGTGCGCGTGGTCAACAAGATCGACCTGGACGGCCAGCCGGCGCGCGTCGAGCGCGATCCGGCCAGCGGTCAGCCCAGCGCGGTGTGGCTGTCGGCGCTGACCGGCGAGGGCATCGACGCGTTGCGCGCCGCGCTGCTCGAACGGGTCGGCTGGCATGACGCCGGCCAGTCGCAGTTCATCGCCCGCGAGCGCCACCTGATCGCGCTGCGGGCGGCGCAGGCCCACCTGGCGCAGGCGCAGGCCAATGCGCAGGCGCGGGCGGCGCAGCTGGAGTTGTTTGCTGAGGAACTGCGGCTGGCGCAGGGGGAACTGGCGCAGATCACCGGGGAGTTCACGGCGGATGATTTGCTGGGGGTGATTTTCGGGCGGTTTTGCATTGGGAAGTAGGTGGGGTTCCGGAGGGTTCCGGCGGCTTCCGAGTTTTGAAGATAAACCGTTGTTTTATAATGTGTTGTTTTCTAAAGTGTACCGCTGGTTTCCGGCAAGAGCCGAGCGATTTTGTGTACACGCATGAGTACACATCCGGCGTATCATGGCAAAACCCTGTCATGTGTACACGGAAGCCCGCCCATGCCGCTCACCGACATCGCCATCCGCTCCCTCAAGCCCGAGGCCAGGCGCTACAGCCGCACCGACGAGCGCGGCCTGGTGATCGAGGTGTTCCCCACCGGCGGCATGCTCTGGCATTACCGCTACCGGGTGAACGGCAAGCCCGAGCGCGTGACCCTGGGCCGCTACCCGGCGCTGTCGCTGCGCCAGGCGCGGCTGGAGCGTGACCGGCGCGAAGCACTGGTGGCGCAGGGCCAATCGCCGGCGGAGCAGAAGCGGCTGACCCGCCAGGGGCTGGGGCCCGAGGTGACGGTCGCCGAGTTCGGCGAGCGGTTCTTCCGCGAGATCGTCAACCGCGACCGCAAGGACACGACTATCCCCCGGCGCTACTTCGACAAGTCCATCGTGCCGGCCATCGGCAGCAAGCCGGTGGGCGACGTGACCACCGAGGATGTGCGCGCCATCATCTGGCGCAAGAAGGACGAGGGCTTCGACGCGGCCGCCGGCGTGATCCGCGGCCTGCTCAAGCGGCTCTTCGACTACGCGATGACCGCCGGCCTGACGGCGACCAATCCGGTGATGGCCTTGCCGATGCGGCATGTGCACCGGGCGCGCTCACGCGACCGGGCACTGGCGCCGCAGGAGATCGGCGTGTTCCTGAAGGCGGTGATGGCGTCGAACGTGCGTCGGCAGTTCAAGGTGGCGTTGCGGCTCATCCTGCTGACGCTGGTGCGGAAGTCGGAGCTGATGCTCGCGCGCTGGGAGCATGTGGATGTCGAGAAGGCCGAGTGGCACATCCCGGCCGAGAACTCCAAGACCGGCAAACCGCACATCGTGTACCTGTCGCCGCAGGCGCTGGCCCTGTTTGCCGAACTGTGCTCACTGGCCGGCGGCAGCGAGCTGGTGCTGCCCGGCCGCGGGTCGCTGACCAAGCCCTTCGCGCACAACGCGATGAACAATGCGCTGAAGGTGGCGCTGCGCGGCCAGGACATCCCGGCGTTCACGATTCATGATCTGCGGCGGACGGCTTCGACGCTGCTGCATGAGCATGGGTGGCCGGCGGATGTGGTGGAGAAGGCGCTGAACCACACGATCGGCGGGGTGCGCGGGGTGTACAACCGGGCGGAGTATGCGGGGCAGAGAAGGGAGATGCTGGGGTTTTGGGGGGAGTATGTGGAGGGGTTGGGGGAGGGGGGGTGATCGGGTGGCGGCTGACCGGAATAGGCTGAGCCCGGTCATTGATGCTCGGGATCCGAGTGACCGCGATTGCCGTCAGTGGCCACTCAACAGAGGGCGACTCGACTGACCGGTTGATCACCACTACCGGTCGTTCGCCTTCGGCTGCGCCCATCCCTTCGTAGACAAGGCCTGTGTCGTTGCAGATGCCGAGATTCATGTCTCCTCCCTGGCGGCAGGCTCACGCCCGCGCGGCGATTCCTTGCCTGTTCCTCTTGTCCACGGTCGCCCGGAACTCTTCAAGGCGTTCAATGTCCGCGGAGAGCTCGTCGGGATCGGGGATGGGCAGGCGGCCGACAGGCGAAGCCGCATCGTGCTCGAACTTCGAGCTCTTGGACATGCCTGCTTCGATTTGCTTGTAGTCGTCGTCAGTCACCAAGACCGCCTTGAGCCTTTGCGTAGACACGCCTTCGCCGAAGCGTTGAACGACGCCATTGAGCAAGACCTCTTCGACGCAGCGCTCCCAAGCCAGACGTATTTTTCCGTAGGCGGAGGTCGTCACCATCCGAAGCCGGTCGTCATCGCCATCCTTCTTAGCTTTTTGCGCTTCCACCAGCATTTGACGGAGCTGGCCAACCCGAGCCTTGGTGTTAACGACATCGAATGGAAGGTCTTGCGAGTGGACACCAAAGCCGTTTGAGGCCCTGCGGATGTAGTTCTTGGCCAGGGTCGCGCCGATGGCTTCGGCCTTTTGCTCCAGGATGGCCAGGAAGTAGATGTCGTGAGTGAAGACGATCACTTGCCGCTGCTTGGATTCCACTGCCAGCCGCTCGGCCACTTCCCAGCGGCGGCGATGGTCCAGCGAGGAGACAGGGTCGTCGAAGATGATGCCGCCGCGACCCTTCCCAAGCCTGATTTCGGCCAAGAACGATGCGATGGCAATCGCTCGTTGCTCACCCTCGCTTAGGACGGCAGCGGGCGTTCCTCCGCCAGGGAGTTGAAGCGTTAGCTTGAACTGCGTCTTTCCGCCAGGCGACTCCGGCTTCATGCCGACATAGAGCTCATGGACCTTGAGGCTGCGCAGCTCGGCGTTGAGGGCGTCAGCAAGTTCTTGGCTCGCCATAGTACGGGAGAGCTCCGTGGACTTCCGGGAAATGCCGCGGGTGTCCATGCCATCGATGCACGCCTGCAGCTTGCGGCTCAGCTCATGCTTGGCGATGGCATCCAGGACAGCGGTCTTGACTTCGCCAAGCCGCTTCCGGGCTTCGAGTTCCAGCTTTTCCAGCGTCATCGCGGCCTTGGCCTTTTCGTCGGCTGTTGCCTCAAGGGCCTTAGCCTGTTCGATCAAGGCGGTTGCGTGGGCATCAAGCTTCGCTCGCGGGTCATCGGGCAGTGCCCCAATCTGATCCCAGGCCATCTTCCTGGCGGAAGCTTCCAGAGCTTGCTTCTGCCTTGCTGTGAGGCCGGCTTGCAGGGCGGAGCACTTTTCTGCGAGGGGCGCGTCGATCTCTTTCAATTCCTCAGCAAGAGCGGCCCCGATCAGAAGATTCAGGTTGGCAGTCTGCACCGCCTTGTAGGCCACTTCGGCGTCGGCTCGCGCCTTCTTCGCTTGCGCTTCCGAGGCCTGCTGGATGAATGCGTCGAAGCGGGCCAGTCGCGCCGATCCTTCACCGCCCAGCGGGTTTTGGCACAACGGGCAAGGCGTATCGCCCGGCAGTTTCTCCAGCACATGCTCGGGGTGCGAAGTCTTCGCAAAGGTCCGGGCGGCCTCGAAGAGCGCCTTCCAATCCTCGCCGCCAGTTCCCGCCAATTGGCCCGGAACAGCCTTGAAGTCGGATGCGGCCAGGTCTGCCGCCGCTTTTGCTGCGTTCGATTGTTCGATCAGATCGCGCAGGGCCGCGAGCCTGGCATCGTCGATCAAAGGGGCGGCCAAGTCGATACGTCCCTTGAGCTCCAGAAGCCGGCCAGCGCGCTGCCGGAGAGCCTGGGCCTTCTGCTTGGGGTCGGCTTCGGCCAGGGCCTTGGTCAACAGCTCAAGGCGCTCATGATCCGCCTCCGTGAGCGTGGCAAGAACTTCGATGTCGCTGGCCTTGGTTGCGCCTGGGATGGCGAGCAAAGCCCTACCCGTGGCGGTTTGGGCGTTCGCGATAGCTGCATAGGCAGCATTGCTTGGAGCGTTGGCCGCCTTTTCCTGGGCAGCCATCCCCCTGAGCTTGCCGCAAAGGGCCACCAGGCTTTCGAGGATGTCCAAGCCATAGGGCCGATAGGCGAAATCGCCGTGGTTGTCGATGTAGGCCCGGGCGCAGTGGGTGTCGAAGATGGCGATCTCTGAGAGTGGCTCAGGGGCCTGGCTCCCGAACGTCCATGCCAGATCGGATTTCGCGCCATCGACGGCCACTTCGAACTTGGCCGATGGCGTGCCGGCCTTCGCTGGGTCGATCTTTGCGTCGGGCAGGATGGCCTCGCGTTGATCGCGGGCCCGGCACGCGTGCTTGAGGATTCGAGAGTAGCCCGACTTTCCCGCGCCGTTCTCGCCATAAATGACCGTCAGGCCAGTCTCAGCGATGGGAAGGCTGCCACCTGCTGCAAGGGCGTTGACGTTGGAGAGCTCCTTGATCGCCAGGAGTCGCACAAGCCGGGTCGGGTCGGCAGGGGTGGCAACCTGGGCATCGTCGAGCGCCTTTGGGGCTCGCTTCTGCGGGTCTTCGATGCCAGCTTCTGCCTTGGCCAGGGCGTAAAGGTCTTCAACATCGGCGGCCGACAGTTCCCGGTTGGCGTAGATGCGCGCGATGGCGTCGTGCTGCCAAGCGGGCAGGCACTTGGACCAGGCATGAATCTCTTGAAGGATCGTCACCGGCTACCTCCTTGTCAGCGGTGTTGCCCGAGGATGTTGACTTTTGCTCTCAGCCGCTCGATGAGCGTACAGGATCAGTCGGCTGTTCCTTCAGAACCGATCAGTCTGGGCTGCTGCCGGTTTCCCGGACGGTTTGCGTAGCTACGTTACAGCTACGGATTCCTCGAACTCGATCGGACTGCGATAACCGAGAACCGAGTGCCTTCTGCGGGGATTGTAGAAGCGCTCGATGTAGTCGAACACATCG
>CAIZNI010000003.1 GCA_903934295.1 uncultured beta proteobacterium | reverse complement strand
GCGACAGATTCAGGCGAAGCTGCCTCGGGCAAAGGAACAAGCCCGGTCGCGGATGACTCGCCGACGAGCCAGACCGGCGCTGCGGGCGCCGCACCGGCAACGGCTTCGATGACGCTCGCGGCCACCTCCGCCGGCTGGCGCGACCCACGCCGTTTTCGCACCGGTCGATCGGCTGGCGCGCCCTCTTCCACCGGCGCGACCACCGCCGGCAACGCCACCGGCACAGCCGGTGCGACCACGGCTGCAACACGTCGGCGCGCCGGCTTGGCGACACGCACCAGGTCGTCGTAATAGATGAATTCATCGCAGTTGTTGATCAGCAGTTCGGAGGTCGAGTTCTTGACCCCCACCCCGATCACCGTCTTCGCGTTCTCCCGCAGCTTGCTCACCAGCGGCGAGAAGTCCGAATCGCCGCTGATGATCACAAAGGTATCGACGTGCGACTTCGTGTAGCAGAGGTCCAGCGCATCGACCACCAGCCGGATGTCGGCGGAGTTCTTGCCCGACATCCGCAGATGCGGAATCTCGATCAGTTCAAACGAGGCCTGGTGCATCGCCGCCTTGAACTCGCGATAGCGCTCCCAGTCGCAATACGCCTTCTTCACCACGATGCTGCCCTTGAGCAGCAGCCGCTCGAGCACCTTGCTGATGTCGAACTGCTGATACCGGGAATCGCGCACACCCAGTGCGACATTCTCGAAGTCGCAAAAGAGCGCCATGCTCTTCGTGTCGTTCTGGCGTTCGGTCATCGGCAGCGGATTCCGGTTTGAGAGGGGAGCCGACCCTACCACACGGGGCCCGCCCGGCCCCCTGCGTCAGCCGCGCGGCAGACCCAGCATCTGGTCGATCTTCACGAAGTACTGACGCGCAAAGGCGAGCAGTTGCCCTTCGCTCGGATGGTCCAGCGATTCGACGCCCAGCACCCGCTTGGCAAACAGCGGATGACGCGAATCGACATGGCGCCGAAACTCGACCTTCGCCTGTCCCGGTCCGGTCACCAGCACTTCCAGCGCACCGCCCGCTGCGGCGACGATCTCGTCGAAGAACTGCGCGTCACCGACCGAATGACCGGCACCGACACTGCCGGCGAGATGATGGATCTGGCGATGGCCGCCATGGTGGCGAACCATCGTCCGTTGCGCCTCATCGGCGGTGAAGCCGATCACTTTGGCTTCGCGATGGTCGAGCCAGATGACCACATGGTTGGATGTCATGAATACCCCGTAAAAGTTGGCGGATCGGAGAAAGCGTTGGCGGACCGGAGAAAGCATGGGCGGCTCGGCAGCCACCCTTCACGGCGGTGCGTGAGCGCCTGAAGGCCGGCCGTCAGAGCCGCGCGTGATGCTCGCGGCGGCTGACCTCGTCTCGCGTCTGGCAGTCGGTGCAGCGCAGCGCCAGCGGTTGGGCCATGAGGCGCTCACTCGAGATCTCGATCCCGCACTGCTGGCACACGCCGTAGGTACCGGCTTCGATGGCGCTCAGGGTGGCGTCGATCGCCGCCAGTTCATTGATGTCGCGCCCGGCCTCGGCGAGATCGAGCAGGCTCTCCGACGCCGCGAACGATTTGTCGCCGGTATCGCTGCTGCCGTGTCCGTCCTCGGCGTCATCAGCCGCTTGCGCCAGCTTGACCGAGACTTCGCCGCGCAGCACGCGGGCGCGTGCCTCGAGCGCCCGCAGCAGCGCCTGCAGATCTTCGTGTTTGATCGTCATCCGGATTCCTGTGAGCAGCGTAGAGGCTTCACCGGCAATCCTACTCAGCGCACGCCCGCTGTCATTGACACAACGCAACCAGGCCCGGCTTCAGCCAGGCGCGATGCAATCCAGTGCGTCGGTGATCAGCACATCCAGGCCCCAGGCCAGCAGACGCTCGGCGCGCGCCGGCTCATTGACGGTGTAGGCCAGCACCTTGAGCCCGCGCGAGTGCGCCGCCGCGATGACGTCGGCGTCGAGCCGCTCATGAAAGACATCGATGGCCACCGCCTCCAGCGCCGCGATGCGCTCGGGCCAGTCGGGCGGCAGCGTGTGCAGCAGCAGCGCGCGGGGCAACTCGGGCGCCACCGCCGCCGCGGCGGCGAGCGCCTCCGGCGAAAACGACGACAGCAGCGGCGGCACCGCGGCCCCGGCCCACAACGCGCGCGCCTCGAGCGCAGCGGCGGCGCCGGTCTCGCGTTCACGGCCCGGACAAGGCTTGATCTCGATGTTGGCCAGGCACTCGTTGGCGCGCAGCCAGTGCGCGACCCGCGCCAGCGTCGGCACCCCTTCGCCGGCATAGGCCGGCGAGTGCCAGCCACCGGCATCGAGCCGGGCGAGTTCGCCCAGCGTGAACGACGCGACGCGGCCGCGGCCGTCGGTGGTCCGGTCGACCATCGGATCGTGCATCAGCACCAGCGCGCCGTCGGACGAGAGCTTCACATCGAACTCGAACATCCGGTAGCCCAGACCGGCGCCGTGGCGGATCGCCGCCAGGGTGTTTTCGGGGGCCAGCTTGCCCGCGCCACGGTGGGCGCAGTGCGAGGGATAGGACCACAGCGGCTGACTCACTTCACTTCTCCGTATCGACCAGGCCCTTGACGAACCAGTGCTGCATCAGCATCACCACCAGCACCGGGGGCAGCATGGCGAGGATGGCGGTGGCCATCACCAGATTCCATTCCGTGGCGGCATCGCCCCCCGAGATCATCCGGCGGATGCCGATCACCACGGTGTACATCGACTCCTGGGTGGTCATCAGCAGCGGCCACAGATACTGGTTCCAGCCGAGGATGAACAGGATCACGAACAGCGCCGCGATGTTGGTGCGCGACAGCGGCAGCAGGATGCTCCAGAAGAAGCGCATCGGGCCGGCACCGTCGATGCGGGCCGCTTCGGTGAGTTCCTCGGGCACCGTCAGGAAGAACTGCCGGAACAGGAAGGTGGCGGTGGCCGAGGCGATCAGCGGCAAGGTGAGACCGGTGTAGGTGTCGATGAGCTTCAGATCGGCCATCACCTGGTAGGTCGGCATGATGCGCACCTCGATCGGCAGCATCAGCGTGATGAAGATCACCCAGAAGCAGGTCTGCCGGAAGGGGAAGCGAAAGTAGATCAGCGCGAAGGCCGAGGTCAGCGAGATCACGATCTTGCCGATGGCGATGGTGAGCGCCATGATCAGGCTGTTGAGCAGCATCGCGGCCACGCCCGCCTGGCTGTTGCCGGCGCCGGTGCGCAGCACATCGCGGTAGTTCTCGATGAACCGGTCGCCGGGCAGCAGCGACATCGGCGCGGCCATCACCTGCTCCTGCGTCTGGGTCGACGCGATGAAAGCCACATACAGCGGCAGCATCACCACCGCGACGCCGACCGCCAGGACCAGGTAAGTCACCACATCCAGAAAACGATTGCGCTCGACCATTCGATCCTCCGATCAGTACTGGACTTTCTTTTCCACGTACCGGAACTGCACGAACGTGAGCAGCACGACCACCGTCATCAGCACCACCGATTGCGCCGCCGAGCCGCCGAGATCGAGCCCCTTGAACCCGTCGTTGTAGACCTTGTAGACGAGGATCTCGGTGGCATTGGCCGGCCCGCCGCTGGTGGCGGCGTCGACGATCGCGAAGGTGTCGAAGAACACGTAGACCACGTTCACCACGAACAGAAAGAACGTGGTGGGCGAGAGCAGCGGAAAGATGATCGAGCGGAAGGTACGCCAGGCGCCGGCCCCGTCGATCGCGGCCGCCTCGATCACCGAGCGCGGTATCGACTGCAGCCCCGCCAGGAAGAAGATGAAGTTGTAGCTGATCTGCTTCCAGACGGTCGCCAGAATGATCAGGATCATGGCCTGGTCGCCGTCGAGCACATGGTTCCAGGTGATGCCCGCGCCGCGCAGCCAGTGGGTGACGATGCCCAGCGTGGGGTTGAACAGGAACATCCAGAGCACGCCGGCGATCGCCCAGGCCACTGCATAGGGCCAGATCAGCAGCGTTCGCAGCAGCAGTTTTCCGCGCACCGCGCGGTCGGCGAAATAGGCCAGCACCAGGCTCAACACCAGACCGAGCACCGATGCCGACAGCGAGAACACCGCCGTCACCTTGATGGAATTCAGGTACAGCGGATCGGCGAACAGCGTCGCGAAATTCTCCAGCCCGACGAATTCCAGGTTGCCCCCGAACGCGTCCTGGATGAACACCGACTGGAATAACGCCTGCGCGGCCGGCCAGTAGAAGAACACCAGCACGATCGCCAGCTGCGGCCCGAGCAGCGCCCAGGGCAGCCAGCCGGATCGAAAGACAACGCGCTTTTCCATGGTGCCCGCCGCGGTGGAGTTGAAAAGGGAACGCCCGGCGAAGCGCGCCCCGACCCGCAGGATCAGGGCGACGCGACGCCGGGCGCCGGTTGAGCCGACCTACTCGCGGGCGGTGCGCTCGAAACGCGTGAGCAGTTCGTCGGAACGCGAGGTCATCTTGGCCAGCGCCTGCTTGGCGTCCTGCTTGCCGGCGAACAGACCTTCCATTTCCTCGTGGACCACGTCGCGGATCTGGACGAAGTTGCCCAGGCGAACGCCGCGGGACTTGTCGGTGGTCTTGACGATCATCTGCTGCACCGACACGTCGGTCCCCGGGTTCTTCTCGTAGAAGCCGGATTTCTTCGTCAGTTCATAGGAGGCGATGGTGAGCGGCAGATAGCCGGTCTGCTGATGCCATTCGGCCTGCAGGACCGGCTCGGACAGGAACGTGAAGAACTTCGCAATGCCCTTGTACTCGGCCGGCTTCTTGCCCGCCATCACCCACAGGCTGGCGCCGCCGATGATCGAGTTCTGCGGCGCGCCGGCGACATCGGTGTAGTAGGGCAGCTTGGCGATCGCGAAGTTGAACTTCGCATTGCGCTTGATGTTCGCGTAGGCGGCCGAACTGCCGGTGAACATCGCGCACTCGCCGCTGAAGAACTTGGCATCGCCCTCGCTGGTGCGTCCGGCATACGAGAAGTAGCCCTTGCGCGACCAGTCGGCCAGGTTGGCCAGGTGCTTTTCATGCAGCGGCGTGTCGATCGCCAGCCGGGCCTTCAGGCTGCCAAAACCGTTGTTCTCGGTGGCGAACAGCACGTTGTGCCAGGCCGAAAAATTCTCGAGGTGGACCCAGCTGGGCCAGCTGGTGGTATAGCCGCACTTGGCCGCTCCGGCTGCCTTGACCTTGGCGGCGGCTGCCGCGACCTCGGGCCAGGTCTCGGGCGCCTTGTTGACGCCGGCCGCGGCCAGGGCGTCCTTGTTGTAGTAGAAGACCGAGGTCGAGCTGTTGAACGGGAAGGACATCATCTGGCCCTGGCGGGTGGTGTAGTAACCCGCCACTGCCGGCACATAAGATGCGCTGCTGAATTTCTCGCCCGCGTCCTTCATGATCTTCTCGACCGGCACCACCGCGCCCTTGGCCGACATCATGGTGGCGGTACCGACCTCGAAGACCTGCACGATGTGCGGCGCGTTGCCGGCGCGATAGGCGGCGATGGAAGCGGCCATCGACTCCGGGTAGGAGCCCTTGAACACCGGCACCACCTTGTAGTCGGTCTGGCTCTTGTTGAAGCGCTCGGCCAGGCCGTTGAGCCGGTCGCCCAGCGCGCCGGACATCGAATGCCACCACTGGATCTCGGTCTGGGCCAGCGCGGGTGCGGACACCGCCATCAGCGCCAGGCAAACAGCGGACAGTCGTGCAATGGGTTTCATCGAGTTCTCCTGAATATTGGTTTTGTCATTATCGGAAGCCAACATGACAAGCATACGTTCGAACCACGCGCCGCGCGCACACTCAGGCGCGGCCCGCCAGCGTGTTGCGAGCCACCACCCAGTGGTGCACCTCGGTGGGCCCTTCGTAGACCCGCATCAGGCGCACATCGTTGGCCATCTGCTGCAACGGCATCTCCTTGGTCATGCCCATCGCCCCGAAGGTCTGCATCGCGCGATCGATCACCTCCCAGGCCATCTCGGTGGCGTAGGCCTTGATCATCGACACCTGGGTGCGCGCATCGCGCTGGTTGTCGATCCGCCAGGCCGCCTCATAGGTCATCAGGCGGCAGGCGTGGATGCGGGTGGCGGCTTCGGCGATCCACCACTGGATGGCCTGGCGCTCGGACAGGGGCACCCCGAAGGTGGAGCGCTGCGGCGCGTACTCGACCATCATGTCGAGCGCGCGCTGGGCGCGCCCGATGCACCAGGCGGCCATCTGGACCCGGCGCACCGACAGGCGCTCCTGCATCGGCGCAAACCCGCGGCCCTCCTCGCCCAGCAGCGAGCCTTCGGACACACGGCAGTCCTCGAGCGCGATCTCGTAGGTGTAGTGGCCGCCCAGCATCGGGATCTTGCGCAGCACATTGAAGCCCGGCGTGCCACGATCGACGATGAAGGCGGAGATGCCGCCGCGCGCGCCCTTCTCGCGATTGGTCGCCGCCATCACGATGGTGAAGTTGGCATCGGCCGCCCGGCTGATCCAGATCTTGCGGCCGTTGAGCACCCACTCGTCGCCCTGGCGCTCGGCGCGCGAGCGCATCGCCGCCGGATCGCCACCGGCGCCGGGCTCGCTGATCGCGATGGCCGACACCATCTCGCCACGCACATAGGGTTCCAGGTAGCGGGCCTTCTGGGCCGGCGTCGCGGTGAGCATCAGCATGCGCAGATTCGGCGAATCGGGCGGCAGGTGATACGGGACGATGGTGCGTCCGATCGCCTCGTTGACCGCGACCATCGGCATCACCGGCAGGTTCGAGCCGCCCAGTTCCTCGGGCGCATCCAGCCCCCACAGACCAAGCTCGCGCGAACGGACATCGATCCGCGCGTGCTCCTCATGGGTCAGCTCATGACCCTGCCCGGCGGCTTCGCGCTCGAGCACCGTCTTTTCCAGCGGAATCAGTTCCTCGTCGACAAAACGAGTCACCAGGTCGGCGAGCATCCGGTGCTCGTGCGGCAGTTCGAAATTCATTTGCTTGAGTCTCCACGCTTCAATGCCAGCCAGTCCTGATCGGTCCATCCGAGCAGGTCCTCGGCGCCCGAGGTGCGCAGATGCGCCCCCCCGTCGATCGTCACCATTTCACCATTGATGTAGCCCGCCTCGTCGCTGACCAGAAAGCTGGCGAGGTTGGCCAGTTCGATGTGTTCGCCCACCCGACCCAGCGGGTTGCGCGCCTGCGGGCCCTCGCCGCGCTCGCGCTGGCCCGGGCGCAGCCGCGCCCACGCGCCGGGCGTGGGGAACGGGCCCGGCGCGATCGCCACCGTGCGGATGCCGCGCGGCCCCCATTCGACCGCGAGGCTGCGGGTCATCGCCAGCACGCCCGATTTGGCGATGGCCGACGGCACGGTAAACGCGCGACCGGTGATGGTGGAGGTCGACAGGATGCTCAGCACCACGCCGCGGCGCTCCTCGTCGATCCAGCGCCGGCCGGCCGCCAGCGTGCAATGGATCGCACCATGCAGCGTGGGCCCGAGAATGGCGTCGACCGCGCGGGCCGACAGCTTTTCGGTGCGCGCCACGAAGGTGGCCGCGGCGTTGTTGACCAGCACATCGAGCGGCCCGCTGCGGGCCACGTCCATCATCAGCCCCTCGACCGCATCGGCATCGCGGACATCGCAGCGATGAGACTCGGGCGTGCGGCCGGTGGCCTCGCCGATCGAGGCGGCGGTTTCCTGCAGCACTTCCAGCCGGCGCCCGGCCAGGTGGACGGCGGCGCCGAGTTCGGCGAAACGGCGGGCCATCGCTGCGCCCAGCCCGGTGCCGCCACCGGTGACGAGGATGCGTTTGCCAGCGAGAAGATCGGTGCGGTACATGGTGGGTTTCCGGTGAGTCAGCGGGCAACGGCCGGCGCGCGCAAGACCACGCCGGCGTCGACCATGGCCTGGATCTCGGCGCCCGAATAGCCGGCCTCGGCCAGGATCGGATCGGTGTGCTCGCCCAGCCGCGGCGCCTGCCAGCGCACCTGGGCCGGCGAGCCGTGAAAGCGGGTCGGCGGGCGCGCATAACGCACCGTGCCCAGACCAGGCATCTCGGTGCGCTGCAGGAAATCGACCGCCTTCAGGTGCGGGTGCTCGGGCAGGTCCTCCAGCCGATAGATCGGCGTGGCCGGCACGTCGAGTTCATCGCACATCGCCATCCATTCGGCGGTGGTGCGTTCGCGGGAGATCAGCGCCAGTTCGGCGTAGAGCTCGCGCACATGCTGGTTGCGCCGGTGCCGATCGTGCAGCTCGTAGCGCGCGATCAGGTCCTCGCGGCCGGCCTGCCGGAAAAACGCCTCCCAGTGATCGCCGGTGTAGGGCAGCATCGCGATGAAGCCGTCGCGGGTGGGCGCGGGCTTGCGTCCGCCGGTGAGCAGGCGGGCGTAGCCGGGCGGCACGTCGGAGGGCTCGAAGGTCAGCCCGCCCAGGTGCTCGGCCAGCACGAACGCGGTCATGGTCTCGAGCATCGGCACCTCGACCGCCTGGCCGCGACCGTGGCGTTCGCGGTGAAAGAGCGCCGCGAGCACCGCATTGACGACCGCCATGCCGGTGGTCTTGTCGGCGATCAGGCTGGGCACATAGTCGGGCAGCGACTGCTGGACTCCATTGAGCCCGACCAGCCCGCAGGCCGCCTGGATGATGTCGTCAAAGGCCGGGCGGTCGCGGTCCGGGCCGTCCTGGCCGAAGCCGGTGGCCGCGCAGTAGACGATCTTCGGGTTCAGTTCGGCGACGCGCGCGTAGCCGAACCCCAGCCGCTCGATGGCGGCCACCCGGATGTTGTGCACCAGCACATCGACGGTCGGGATGAGCCGCTCGAGCACCGCACGACCGGCGGCCGACTTCAGGTCGATCGAGAGCGAGCGCTTGTTGCGGTTCAGCGCGAGGAAGATCGAGCTCATGCCCTTCTCGCGGGTCACGCCGTTGGCGCGCATGAGGTCGCCCTCGAGCGCCTCCACCTTGATGATCTCGGCGCCGTAGTCGCCCAGGATCTGGGTGGCCAGCGGGCCGAGCACCACCGAGGTGAGATCGAGAATCCGCACGCCGGCCAGCGGGCCGGTGGCGGGTTCGACGGACGGGACGGGACGGGTCATCGGGTATCCGGAAAGAAGCTGCGCACGCCGGCTCAGCGGGACTGGAAGACCGGCACGCGACGCGCGGTCATGGCGGCGACGCCTTCGGCGAAGTCGGCGCTGGCAAACAGCCAGCGCTGCTCGGCGGCTTCATGGCGAGTGGCGGCCTGGATCTGTTCGACCAGCCCCGCGCGCAGGGTCTTGCGGGTGGAGACGACCGCCAGCGGCGCCGACACCGCCACCTCGGCGGCCAGCGCGCAGGCGGCGCTGCGCACCTGCGCCTGCTCGACCAGTTCGTCGGCCAGGCCGATGGCCACCGCCTGCGCGCCGCCGATGCGCCGGCCGGTCAGAAACAGCAGCGACGCCTGCTGCGCGCCGATCAGGCGCGGCAGCGTGACGGTCAGGCCGAAACCGGGGTGGACGCCCAGCCGGGTGAAGTTGGCCGAGAACCGGGCCTCGGGACAGGTGACGCGGAAATCGGGCACCAGCGCCAGGCCGAGGCCGCCGCCGATCGCCGCACCATGAATCGCGCCGATGATCGGTTTGCCGATCCGGAACAGCCGGACCGCCTCGGCATAGAGGCCGCCGTCGGCGCCAGGATCTCGCAGCGCGCCGTCGGCGCGTTCGCTGAAGTTGCCACCGGCGCAAAATGCGGTGCCCTGCGCAGCGAGCACGATGGCGCGACAGCCCGGATCGCGGTCCAGCGTTTCCATGGCATCGGCCAAGGCGCGGATCAGATCGAGATCGAAGAAATTGTGGGGCGGCCGACGCATTTCGACCACCGCTACCGCACCCTCGCGGGTCACCCCGACCGGGTCGTCTGCCGTCATGCCGTGTCTCGTTCCTGATCCCGAAGTTGCAGTTGAAGATAGCACAGCGATCGGGCGGGACCGGTCCGCGAACCGGCCCGCCGGCTGTCGGAATCCGGGGTTTCGGGAGGGCCCCGTGCCGACAATGGTTGCGGCGCTCCGCCGGCCGGTCCAAGATGCGCGCAACGGCCGGGGGCGGCCGACCAACCCGGCAGGGCAGGAACCATGACGATCTATCTGGTGCGCCACGGCGAGACTCCTCTGAACGCGGCACGGGTCATGCAACCGCCCGACACGCCCCTGAGCGAACGCGGCAGCGCGCAGGCGCTCGCGGTGGCCGAGCGGCTGCGATCGGTGCCGCTGGCCGGCATCCTGAGCAGCGACCTGCGCCGCGCCTACGACACCGCCCGCCCGATCGCCGAGGCCCGGGGTCTGACGATCCAGCCGACCGCGCTGCTGCACGAGCGCAACTTCGGGGACCTGCGCGGCAAGTCCTACGACAACCTGGGATTCAACCCCTTCGAGATGCAGGATGCGCCCCCGGGCGGTGAATCCATTCCCGACTTCCTGGCCCGGGTGGCCAAGGCCTTCGATCAGGCGATCCGGCTTCGCGACAGCCTGAAGGGCCCGCTGGCGATCGTGAGCCACGGGCTGGTGATCAAGGCGATCATGGCGCACCACGCCCGGCTGCCCGAGGGCATCGAGGTTCCCGAGCGGGTCGCCAACACCTCGGTGACGGTCTTCTCGGACCGGGCGCCGCACGAGATCACGCTGCTGAACTGCGCC
Source organism: uncultured beta proteobacterium (assembly GCA_903934295.1). GTDB lineage: Bacteria > Pseudomonadota > Gammaproteobacteria > Burkholderiales > Burkholderiaceae_E > Quisquiliibacterium. The sequence continues at coordinate 71,853 of CAIZNI010000003.1, read as the reverse complement.
ACCCACCTGGACGGCAAGCTGGCCGAGGACGGCAGCAGCCTGTCGGGCGGGTGATCTCGTCGCGGGCAGTCGGCGCGCAGCGCCATGCCCCGGCACCCGCTGCCGGTGTCAGTGCACCGCCGGCCGGCTAGAGTCCCGCCAGGAACGCGAGCAGCAGGCGGTTCACCTCGGCCGGACGCTCCTGCTGGACCCAGTGGCCGGCGCCCTCGAGAATGTGGCAGCCGCGGATGCCGGTCAGGGTCCGGGGGAACGCCTCGATCTGCTGCATCGACGCCGGGAATCGCAGCACCCCGTCGCGCGCACCGGCGATGAACAGCGACGGCTGCGCGATGGGCCGGCCGTGCCAGGGTGCCAGCAGCCGCCAGTTGCGGGTGAGGTTGCGATACCAGTTCAGCCCGCCCCGAAACCCCGCCCGGCCGAACTCTCCGGCAAACCAGTCCAGATCGGCCTCAGTGAGCCAGGGCGGCAAGACATCCGGGTCGACGGTGTTGGCAAAGAAGCCGCCGCTCTCGGGCAGCACCGAGAAGCCCTTGCCCTTCTGGTCCATCTCGCCGCCGGCGGTGTAGTAGATGCGGCGCAGCGACTGGCGCACATCGCGCTCGAACTCGGCCTCGGCCACGCCGGGTTCCTGGAAGTACTGCATGTAGAAGCGGGTGATGCCCTGCTTGCGCAACGCCGACAGCAGGTCGATGCCCCCGCGCGGCGCCCACGGCACGCTCATGCCGGCCACCGCGCGAAACAGGTCGGGACGCAGCAGCGCACAGTGCCAGGCGACCGGGGCACCCCAGTCGTGGCCGACCACCACCGCCTGCTCGGCGCCGAGTTCGCGCACCAGCGCGACCATGTCGCCCACCAGATCGAGCAGGGTGAACTGCTCGATGTCGGCGGGTGCATCGGTGCCGCCGTAGCCGCGCATGTCGGGGGCGACGCAGCGATAGCCGGCGTCGGCCAGCGCGAGCATCTGGTGCCGCCAGGAATACCAGCTCTCGGGCCAGCCATGGCAGAACAGCACCAGGGGCCCCACGCCGCACTCGGCATAGCGCTGGGTGATTCCGTTGGCGGTCACCGTCTTCAGGACGATGCCGGGGATCGGCGAGTCGGTCATGGCGGCTCCTGCGGCGGGGCCGGGCGAACCCGGCGCGCCGCGTGGGTTCAGGTGCGAAGGACGATCTTGCCGAAATGCAGGTTCGCCTTCATGTGCGCGAGCGCGGCGACCGCCTCGTCGAGCCCGAAAACCCGGTCGATCGGCAGCGCGAGCTGCCCGGCCGCCAGCGCCGGGCCCAGGTCGGCGAGCATCCGCGAATTGATCTCGCGAACCTCGTCCAGGGAGCGGGTGCGGAAGGTGACGCCGATGTAGCTGATCCGGCGCAGCGCATGGAGATCGAAGTCGAATTCGCCCTTCATGCCACCCAGCCGGCCGACATTGACGATGCGCCCCAGGATGCGGGTCGCCTTCATGTTCTGGTTGGCCACGCCGTTGGAGACCTGGTCGACGATCAGGTCGACACCCTGGCCGCCGGTGGCCTGCAGGACCTGGTCGACCCAGGCGGGATCGCGCGAGTCGACGGCCAGATGGGCACCGAATTCGGCCAGCCGCGCGCGGCGCACCGGATCGGTCGAGGACCCGACCACCAGCGCGGCGCCGCGCAGCCGGGCAATCTGCATCGCCAGCAGGCCCACGCCCGAGCTGGCGCCCTGGATCATCACCGACCCGCCCGCCGCCAGCTGACCGTGGGTCACCAGCGCATCGTGCATGGTCTGCAGCGCGACCGGCAGCGTGGCCGCCTGCTCGAACGACATCTGCGCCGACGGGATCGGCATCACCCGGCCGCGATCGGCCACCGCGTATTCGGCGAAGCCGCCGGCGCCCGAGCACATGACCCGGTCACCCACGCGCAGACCGGGCACCTCGGCACCGGTCTGGACCACCTCGCCGGCGAACTCCATGCCCACCACCGTGCCGGCGCCACCGACCGACCCGTGGCGGTGGCCGGCAGCCACCCCGAGATCGGCGCGATTGAGCGCGCAGGCGCGCACCCGCACCAGCACTTCATTGGGCTTCGGGACGGGCACCGGTGCATCGGTGAATGTCGGTCCGTCGGATCCGAGGACGATGGCCTTCATGGGCGGGCTCCTGGTTGGGCGTTCAAGTTGCCGTACTGTCGCACAGGACAGGCACGGCCAGCGGGGGCAGATGCAGGCAGGCGATGCCGTGCTCGTCGCCGGCCACCAGCGGATAGCGCTGGAGCACCAGCGGGTCGTGTCCGGGGATCACATGGTCAGCCGAGTCGGCTTCGCGCCGCACGCGGCGGTGGCCGTCGAGCATGTCGGCCACGTTGTAGACGATCGGAAACGGTCGAAACGCTTCCATGTTCTCGTAGTAATGGCTGGCATCGGAGGCCAGCACCACCTGGCCGCGGGCGGTCTTCACCCGCACCGACTGCAAGCCCTGGGTGTGGCCCCCGATCAGCATCAGATTCACGCCGGGCGCGATGCCGGCATCGCCATCGTGGAACACCACCCGGTCGGCATAAACGTGGCGGACCAGGTCGGTGACATCCTGAACCTCGTAGGCATGGCGCATCGTGGCGTGGCACATGCAGCGGCCGGTGGCGAACCCGACCTCCTTGTCCTGGATGTGAAACCGCGCCCGGGGCAGCTTGCCCAGATTGCCGGCGTGATCGTAGTGAAGATGGGTAATGACGACATCGGTCACGTCTTCGGGCGCCACACCCAGCACCGACAGGGCCGCGATCGGACAGCGCCGCAGGCGGCGATCGCGCCGGCGCGCCGCCTCCTCGCCGAAACCGGTGTCGACCAGGATCACCCGGCCCGGGGCGCGCAGCAGCCACACGAAGAAATCCATCGGCATCGGGCCGTCGTGCTCGTCGCGAACGATGAAGTTCTGGCTGCGCTGGCGCGCCAGGCTGGCATAGCGGATGGCGTAGATTTCCCAATCGGGCGCAGCGGCGTCGGTCATTGGAATCCTGGTGGGCGACGGTGATCGCGGGTTGACGCAAGCATAACCGCAGTGGGACACCGCCCTGCGGCAGGACCGGGTGCTAAAGTCACTTCCTGGTCCCCACCCGCCGGATGCCCACCGACATGACCTTCGAATGGCCCCGACTGCTGTGGCTGCTCACGCTGGTTCCGCTGCTGGGGGTGGCGTGGCTGCGGCTGATGCACATGCGCGCAGCGCTGTCAGCTCGACACGCCGGACTGCGCCGCGACGGTGGTCCCGGCACCGCGCCCGCCTGGCCGCGCCTGCGCCGTCACCTGCCGGCCGCGCTGCTGCTGGGCGCCGTCACCCTGACCATCATCGGCACGGCCCGGCCGCGGGCGACGATCGTTCTCCCATCGCAGCAGCAGACGATCCTGCTGGCGATCGACGTGTCGCTGAGCATGCGCGCCCGCGACGTCGAGCCCAACCGGATGACCGCCGCCAAGGCCGCGGCGCGCGCCTTCGTCGAAGAGTTGCCGCGCGGCATCCGCACCGGCATCGTCGCCTTCGCCGGCAATGCCACCCTGGTCCAGAAACCGACCCTGAACCGCGAGGAGGTGCTGGCCGCGATCGAGCGCCTCGAGATGCAGCGCGGCACCGCCACCGGCAGCGCGCTGGTGGTGGCGCTGGCCACCCTGTTCCCGGATCACGGGATCGACATCGAGTCGATGCTGTTTGGCGCCGGTGCGCGCGGCGCCCCCCGGGAATCGGGGGAGCGCGGCAAGGCGGCGCCGCGCAAGGCCTTCACCCCGGTCGAGCCGGGCTCGTACACCTCGGCCGCGATCATCCTGCTGAGCGACGGCCGGCGCACCAGCGGCGTCGACCCGGCGATCGCCGCCCGGATGGCGGCCGAGCGCGGCGTGCGGGTGCACACCGTGGGCATCGGCACCGTGGCTGGCGGCGAGGTCGATTTCGGCGGGATGTCGATGTACATGCGCCTGGACGAAGAGGCGCTGAAGGCGATGGCCCAGACCACGCTCGGCGACTACGCCTATGCCGGCACCGCCGCCGACCTGCGCAAGGTCTATCAGGGGCTGGGCTCGCGGCTGGCGCTGGACAGCGCCACCACCGAGATCAGCTTCCTGTTCGCCGCCCTGGCCGCGCTGCTCGCGCTGGCCGCAGCCGGGCTGTCACTCTGGTGGCGCCACCGGATTCTCTGAGGGATCGGGCGGCGCCGGTGCGACGCGCGCCGGGCGGCGATAGATCAGGTGATAGATCAGTCCGACCAGCACCGACCCGCCGACGACATTGCCCAGTATCACCGGCACCTGGCTCGCCGCCAGCACGCCCCAGCCCATGGCCGGCGCGGCGGCGCCCTGCGCCGAAAAATCGTGCAGCAGCCGCGCCAGGATCATCAGGTAGAAGTTCGCCACGCTGTGCTCGAAGCCCGCGGCCACGAAGGCACTGACGGGGAACACGATGGCCACCACCTTGTCGGCAAGGCTGCGGCCGGCGATCGCCATCCAGACCGCCATGCAGACCAGCACATTGCACAACACCGCGCGAAAGAACGCCGTCAGAACGGGGAGTTCGGCCTTGGTCGCCGCGATCCGGAGGTACTGCTCGGCGATCCGCCCCTGGTTCATCTCGGCATGGCCGGAGAGCAGGACCAGAACCGCCAGGCCGGCCGCGCCGAGCAGATTGCCGGTGAGCACCAGCGCCCAGTTGCGCAGCAGCTCGCCGGTGGCGATCTGGCGATCGGCCCAGGCCATCACCAGCAGGTTGTTGCCGGTGAACAGTTCCGCCCCGGCCACGATCACCAGCACCAGTCCCAGCGAGAAGACGACTCCGCCCAGCAACTGGCGAGTGGCGTAACCCAGCGTCGGATCGGACTGGACCAGCACATGGCCGATCGCCCCCAGGCCAATGAATGCGCCGGCGAGCACGGCCAGCAGCAGCGTGGACAGCCAGGGCAACCGCGCCTTGGCCACGCCGATGGCCTGGACCCGGCCAGCGATCTGGTCGGGTGAGAACGCATCGAAACCGTAGAGCTGAGCCATCAGGTACCGGGGGTTGGAGTGCTCGGGGCGCCGCCCGAGCGCCTGCGCCGGGCGCGATCGCTGCAAGGGCGCGAATTCATCGTACCAGCGTCACCGGCACCCAGGCGAGATCGAGAACCCCGGCCGCCACCGACCCCAGTCCGCGCCGGGGGACCGGATCCGGGGCGCCCCTCCCGCCCGGACCACCGCCCACACCTCGCCCCGGACCCGCGAAACCCGACTCCCCCAGGCCCCGGCTGCCCATCAGGATCGCATCGCACCGGATCTCGGTCGCCCGCCGCAGCAGGGTCGGGACGATCTCGCCGACCAGGACGTCGCCGGTGTGGATGACGCCGGCCTCGCGCACCAGGCGCTCGGCCAGCGCGAGCGGGCGCGAGGCCGGCGGTGCGCGCAACACCGTCACCAGGTGAACCGAGACATCGCCGGCGAACATCGCGAGCGCAATCCCGTGACGCAGCGCGCGCAGGGCGCTGTCGGATCCGTCGAAGGGCACCAATAAACGCGGCATGGGCTCAGCGCGCCAGGAACGTGTCGAGCCGTTCCCGGTCAGCCCCGGCGACCGCCTGCCGGGCCAGCCCGGCCAGTCGCTGCGAGGCGTCACGGGTCGCCACATCGATGCCCAGCCCGGCGTCCTGCGGCCAGGGGGCGTCGATGCGCAGGTAGCGATCGCGCAGCCGGTCCTCCATCATCGCCTGCACATGCTGCTGCTGGACCGACACCAGTGTGAGCAGCAGCCGCCCGTCGCGCAGCCACGCCACCGCACCGTCGCCGCTGTCGGTGCCCCCGACCGGCCGGTAGCCGGCGGTGGCGGTGCCGATCGACAGCATGCGCACCCGCTGCGCATCCACCCCCAGGAAATGCTCGGCCTCGTGCAGTGCGACCTGATCGGGCGCCACCGCGAACATGCCGCCGTCGGCGTAGAGGGCATCACCGATGCGCACCGCGGGGAAATAGGCCGGCGCCGCGCAGGTGGCCATCGCCACATCCACCGCCAACACGGATTGGTCGCCCATCGACGACGGCCCGTGCGGCGTCTTGAAGACCTTGGTCAGGCTGCGGGTCACATTGACCGCGGGCACCACGAAGTCGTGCAGGGCCTCGCCCAGGGTCTGCGTGCCCAGCGCCGTGGCGAGCTCGGCGCGCAGCGAGTCGCCGGTGTACTTGGGTCCCAGTACCGAGCGGCTCATGTCGAGCATCCGCGAGACCGCCCCGGTGGGCAGCGCGCGCGAGGAGAACACGTCACGGCCATGGTTCATGAACAGGTCGACCATCCGGCTCATCGGCACCTCGTAGGCCAGCCCGATCGCCAAGATGCCGCCCACCGAGGTGCCCGCGATCAGGTCGAAACAGCGCGCCAGCGGCTCGCCAGCCTGTGATTCGAGCTCGGCGAGCACGATCGCGGTGAACAGCCCCAGATAGCCGCCGCCCGACAGCGCGAGGATCCGCATCTCGTTGCCGGGCCGCACAGGCTGCGCAGCCGCGCCTGGTTTCGGGGCGATCATCCGTCGGCGGCCGTTTCGCTCGCTCAGACCAGCAGGAACGGCTGTTCGCGTTCCGGCGAACCCGCCGCCGCGAGCCCGGCCTCGATCGCGTCGTCCACCGAACGCAGCCAGATGAACTGCATCGCCGCGCGGGTCGACTCCGGCACATCGCGCAGGTCCTTTTCATTGCGGGCCGGCAGCATCACCCGGCTGATGCCCGCGCGCTGAGCCGCGAGCACCTTCTCCTTGATCCCGCCCACCGCCATCACCAGGCCGCGCAGGCTGATCTCGCCGGTCATCGCCATGTCCGGGTGAACCGCGCGACCGGTGAACAGGGAGGCCAGGGCCATGAACATCGCCAAACCCGCGCTCGGGCCGTCCTTCGGTATCGCCCCGGCCGGCACGTGCACATGGACGTCGATGTCCTCGAACAGCCGGGCCGGCAGGCGCAGCTCGACCGCGCGCGACTTCACCAGCGTGAGCGCCGCCTGCGCGCTCTCCTTCATGACCTCGCCCAGCTGACCGGTCAGGATCAGGCGGCCGGTGCCCGCGATGCGGGTCACCTCGATGAACAGGATGTCTCCGCCGACCGGCGTCCATGCCAGGCCGGTGGCCACGCCCGGCAGGCTGCTGCGCAGCGCGATCTCGTGCTCGAAACGCGCCGGTCCCAGGATCGCGTCGAGGTCGGGGAGATCGATCCGGACATGCGTCGCGTCGCCCTGCGCGACCCGCATCGCGACATGGCGCATCACCCGGCCGATCTCGCGCTCGAGCTGGCGCACACCGGCCTCGCGGGTGTAGTCGGCGACGATGGTGCGCAGCGCGGCATCGGTCACCTCGCATTGCGTCTGCCCCAGTCCGTTGGCCTCGCGCTGGCGGCGCAGCAGGTAGGTGCGCGCGATCTGCATCTTCTCTTCCTGGGTGTAGCCCGGCAGGTCGATGATCTCCATGCGGTCGCGAACTGCCGGCGCGACGTTGTCGATCACATTGGCGGTAGCGATGAACACCACCCGGCTCAGATCGAAGGGCTGGCCCAGGTAGTTGTCGCGGAAGGTCGAGTTCTGTTCCGGATCGAGCACCTCGAGCAGCGCCGCCGACGGGTCGCCATGTGCACTGGCCGACACCTTGTCGACCTCGTCGAGCATCATCACGCAGTCACGCGCGCCGGCCTTGCGCAGCCCCTGCACGATGTTGCCTGGCAAGGCGCCGATGTAGGTTCGGCGATGACCGCGAATCTCGGCCTCGTCATGCACCCCGCCCAGCGACACCCTCACGAAGGGGCGATCGAGCGCGCGTGCGATGCTCTGCCCCAGCGAGGTCTTGCCCACGCCCGGCGGACCGACGAAGCACAGGATCGGCGCACGCCCCAGCGGGTTGAGCTTGCGCACCGCCAGGAACTCGATGATCCGCTGCTTGATGCGCTCCAGCCCGTGGTGATCGGTCTCCAGGATCCGGCGCGCAGCCTCCATGTCGATCACGGTTTCCTTCGGCGTCGCCCACGGCAGCTCGGTCAGCCAGTCGAGGTAGGTGCGCAGCATCGAATACTCGCCGGAGGAGTCCGGCATCCGGCGCAGCCGGTCCAGTTCCTTGAGCGCATGGACCTGGACCTCGGGCGGCATCCCGATGCGCTCGATCGCCTGACCGAGCTGGCTGATGTCTTCATCGTTGCCTCCCCCCTCACCCAGCTCCCTCTGGATCGTCTTGAGCTGCTCGCGCAGCAGGAACTTGCGCTCGCGATCGTCGATCTGCTCCTTGGTGCGCTCGCCGATCTCCTGCGACAGGCGCAGCACCTCGAGCCGGCGCGACAGGATCTGCAGCACCAGCTGCAGGCGCTCCTCGAGATCGACCGTCTCGAGCAGCGTCTGCTTCTCGGCGACTTCGGCATCGAGCAGACCGGACACGATGTCGGCCAGCTGGGCGGGCGAGCGGGTCGCCTGCAAGGTGTGCGCGAGCTCGGCGGGCACCCCGGGCAGCAGTCCCAGGATTTCGGTGGCCCGCTCGCGCAGCTGCATCGCCAGCGCCTCGGCCTGCATCGAGACCGCAGCGGGCTCCTCGAGCAACTGGACCCGCGCCGCGAGGAACGGATATCCCTCGAGCAGGCCCTCGATGCGGAACCGGCGCACGCCCTGGCAGACGGCGTGATGCAGCTGGCTCCCAGGCTCGGCATGCTGGACCACCTTCGCCAGGGTGCCGATGTCGTGCAGGGCCTGGCGCCCGGGCTCCTCGTCGCGCGGGTCGCGCTGCATCACGATGCCCAGCGGACTGCCGTTGTTCACCGCGTACTGCAAGGCGGCGATCGAGCGCGGTCGGCCGGCGCTGATCGGCATCAGCACATGGGGAAACAGGACGACATTGCGCATCGGCAACAGCGCAATGGCCCCCTCGGGCAGCAGCCGGTCGCGCAACTCGGGGGCGTTCATGCGGGCACCGCGCCCGGTGCGACCATCGAGGGGGTGCGCCGGCGCTTCAGGTCGCGCAGAAAGCGCAGCATCCGGGCATCGTAGGCGCGCGAGGCGATCTCGTCGGCAGTCAGGGCGAGGGCAGCCACCGGTGCGCGACCGCACAAGCGGTGCAGGTCCTCGATGACCTTGTGGCGCCCCGAGCGCCCGCAGGTGCAGAACAGCGCCAGGGTGACCTGCTGCAGCGCGGCCCGATGGGCCCGAACGAAGCTGCGCACCGGACTGGCGATGTTCCAGACCCAGATCGGCGTGCCGATGATCACCGTCTCGTAGTCCTGCAGGCGATGGTGGAGCGGCTGGAGCGTCGGCGACAGCCCCAGCAGCGCCTCGAGCGAGGCGCGCAGGTAGCCGCGAACCCCCTCGCGCGAACCCGCCGGCACGAGTTCCTCGAGATCGGCTCCGCAGGCCTCGGCAATCTCGATCGCCAGACGCCGGGTATTGCCGCTGCGGGAAAAGTACACGACCAGGATACGGCTCAAAGGTAGCTCCCGTGGAAAAGGATTCGGCCGAACCGCCTGACCGCAAAGACCGCAATCGCACAGCCGACCATGACCGGATCGAGTGTTGCGTGAGCCGGCCGCCCCCCCGGTGAGCCTGCTCAAGCCGAGTCCAGCCGACTGTTCCAGACAGGCCCATTGATACTGTTCATTTATCCAGTATCATGATTCGACCGGGATGAACCCGGCTGCCCCATGCACCCCTACGCCGAACTGCACTGCATCAGCAATTTCTCGTTCCTGCGCGGCGCCTCGCACGCGCAGGAGCTGGTCGAACGGGCGCAGGCGCTGGGTTACGCCGCGCTGGCGATCACCGACGAGTGCTCGCTGGCCGGCGTGGTGCGCGCCCATCTGGCGGCGCGCGGCACCGGGCTGGCCCTGCTCATCGGCGCCGAGTTCTCCCTGCGCGATGTCTTCGGCGCGGCGGGCGGGCAGGCGGCGCGGCTGGTGCTGCTGGCGCGCAGCCGCGAGGGCTACGGCAACCTGTCCGAACTGATCACCCGGGCCCGCCTGCGCGCCCCGAAAGGCCACTACCAGCTGCTGCCCGAAGACCTGGCCGACGGCGTGCCCGGCTGCCAGGCCCTGCTGGTGCCCTCCCCGCTGACCGCCTTCTGCGCACCCGACCAGAGCCCCTTCGAATCGGGCATGACACCGCTGCTCGAGCAGGCCCGGCGGGTGCGCGAATGGTTCGGGCAGCGCGCCTGGCTGGCGGTGGAGCTCTTGGCGCGCGGCCACGATGGCGCGCTGCTCGAGCGGCTGCGCGACACCGGCCAGCGCACCGGGTTGCCGCTGGTGGCCGCCGGCGATGTGCACTTTCACCTGCGTTCGCGCAAGAGCCTGCAGGACGTGCTCACCGCGATCCGGCTGCGCCGGCCGCTCGCCGAACTCGGTCTGGCGATGGCGCCCAATGCCGAACAGCACCTGCGCAGCCGCCTGCGTCTGGCGCAGGTCTATCCCCAGGCCCTGCTCGAGGAGACGCTCGAAGTGGCCGCCGGCTGCGCCTTCTCGCTGGACGAACTGCGCTATGAATACCCCGAGGAGATCGTGCCGCCCGAGCACTCGCCGGGCTCGTGGCTGCGCACCCTGACCGAGGAAGGCGCGCAGCTGCGTTACCCCGAGGGAATGCCCGCCGCGGTGCGCGCGCAGATCGAGCACGAACTCGCTCTGATCGCCGAGCTGCGCTACGAGCCCTACTTCCTGACGGTGGCCGACATCGTGCGCTTTGCGCGCAGCCGCGCCATCCTGTGCCAGGGTCGCGGGTCGGCCGCCAACTCGGCGGTCTGCTACTGCCTGGGCATCACCGAAGTCGATCCCGCGCGCATGAGCGTGCTGTTCGAGCGATTCATCAGCCGCGAACGCAACGAGCCGCCCGACATCGACGTCGACTTCGAACACCAGCGCCGCGAGGAGGTCATCCAGTACCTCTATGACAAATACGGCCGCCACCGGGCGGCACTGACCGCCACCGTCATCACCTATCGCGCGCGCTCGGCGCTGCGCGATGTCGGGCGCGCGCTGGGCATCGACGAACAGCGCATCGACCGGCTGTCGCGCTCGCACCAGTGGTGGGACGGCCAGCGCCTGAACCTCGAGCGGCTGGCCGAGGCCGGCTTCGACTCCGGGTCACCGGTGGTGCAGCACTGGAGCACCATGACCGAGGTGCTCGCCGGCTTTCCGCGCCACCTCTCTCAGCACACCGGCGGCTTCGTCATTGCGCGCGACCGGCTCACCCGGCTGGTGCCGGTCGAGAACGCCTCGATGGCCGAGCGCAGCGTCATCCAGTGGGACAAGGACGACCTGGACGCGCTCGGCCTGCTCAAGGTCGATGTGCTGGCGCTGGGCATGCTGTCGGCGATCCGGCGCGCCCTCGCGTTCATCGGCCAGCGCCGCGGCCAGCCGTTTCGCATCCAGGACGTCCCGGCCGAAGACCCGGCCACCTACGAGATGATCGGCCGCGCCGACACGGTGGGGGTGTTCCAGATCGAATCGCGCGCCCAGATGACGATGCTGCCGCGCCTGAAGCCGCGCTGCTTCTATGACCTGGTGATCGAGGTCGCGATCGTGCGCCCCGGCCCGATCCAGGGCGGCATGGTCCACCCCTACCTGCGCCGCCGCCAGGGCCTGGAACCGGTGGTCTACCCGCGCGAGGAGATCAAGCCAGCGCTCGAGCGCACGCTGGGCATCCCCATCTTCCAGGAGCAGGTGATGCAGATCGCCATGCTGGCGGCGGGCTTCTCGGCGGGCGAGGCCGATGCGCTGCGACGGGCGATGGCCGCCTGGCGTCGCAAGGGCGGACTGGAAAAATTCGAATCGCGGGTGATCGACGGCATGCTGGCGCGCGGTTACACCGAGGAATTCGCCCAGAGCCTGTTTCGCCAGATCCAGGGCTTCGGCGAGTACGGCTTCCCGGAGTCGCACGCAGCCAGTTTCGCGCTGCTCGTCTATGTCAGCTGCTGGATCAAGCGCCATGAGCCGGCCGCCTTCCTGGCCGCGCTGCTCAACAGCCAGCCGATGGGCTTCTACGCGCCGGCCCAACTGGTGCGCGATGCGCGCGAACACGGCATCGAGGTGCTCGCCGTCGATGCGCTGCTGAGCGACATTGACTGCTCGCTCGAGGAGCCGCCCGGACAGCCCACCTTCGATCCGCGCCACGCCCACGACCGGCGCGGCCAGCCGGCGGTGCGCCTGGGGCTGAACCGGGTGCGCGGCCTGTCGGCGCAGGGCGCCCGGCGCCTGGTCGACAGCCGGGCCCGCCGTCTCGCCAGCCGCGGCCCCGAGCACTTCGCCTTCGACAGCGTCGAGGACCTGGCGCGCACCGCCGGACTGGCGCAGAACGACCTGCAGGCGCTGGCCGAGGGCGGCGCGCTGGTGCAGCTGGCCGGGCATCGCGGCGCCGCCCATTGGGAAGTGGCGGCGATCCAGACGCTGCCCCCGCTGCTCGCCGATGCCGGCTTCGACGAGCCCGCGCCGGTGCTGCCCGAGCCAGGCACCGTCAGCGACATGCTGGCCGACTACCGTTCGCTGGGACTGACGATGGGCCCCCACCCGCTGGCGCTGCTGCGTCCGCTGCTGTCGCGCTATCGGATCGAACCCGCGGCCACCCTGCGCGATTATCCCGACGGGCGGCTGGCGCGCGCCAGCGGCCTGGTCACCCACCGCCAGCGGCCCGGCACCGCCAACGGCACCGTCTTCGTCACGCTGGAGGATGAAAGCGGCACGGTCAACATCATCGTCTGGCCCGACATGGTCGAGCGCTATCGGCGCGAAGTGATGGGCGCGCAGCTGATGACCGTCTATGGAATCTGGCAGTCGGACCAGCACACCGGCGGCCAGGTGACTCACCTGGTCGCGCGGCGCGTGGTCGACCACACGGAACTGCTGGGCCGGCTGCAGACTCGCAGCCGGGACTTTCGCTGATCAGACCGCGATCAGGCGGCCTTCAGGCTCGGATACCGGACGTGCTCGACCAGTTCCATGGTCTCGCGCGAGGGTTTCGGGGTGACCAGACTCACCAGGATGATCACCGCGAACCCGAGCGGCACGCCGAAGACGCCCGCCGAGATCGCCTGGATATCCCACCACAGGGAGGTGATCGGCGTCGCCTTCGGGATGCCGTAGAAAACCTCCCGCAGCCAGGGCTGGTTCAGGGCCATGTAGTAGAACGTGATCGCCACCCCGGCCACCATCCCCAGCGACGCCGCGATGCCGGTGGTGCGCTTCCAGAAGATCCCCAGCACCAGCGCCGGGAAGAATCCGGCCGCGGCCAGCGAGAAGGCTGCCGACACCAGGAACAGGATGTCGGCCGGCTTCTGGGCGGCCACCAGCGCCGCCAGCACCGCCACCACCAGCAACAGGATCTTCGAGAGCATGACCCGGCGGGCGGTGGGCGCGTTCGGATCGATCATCTTGTAATAGAGATCGTGCGACAGCGCATTGGCGATGGTCAGCAGCAGACCGTCGGCAGTCGACAGCGCCGCCGCCAGACCGCCGGCCGCCACCAGACCGGAGATCACATACGGCAGACCCGCGATCTCGGGCGTGGCCAGCACCACGATGTCGCCGCCGATGCTGATTTCCGCCAGCTGCACGATGCCGTCCTTGTTCAGATCGACAACCGAGAGCAGCGTCGGATCGACCTTGGTCCAGCTCTGTATCCACGCCGGCAGACTGGCGAACGACGACCCCACCACATCGTTGTAGATCACGAACTTCACCAGCACCGCCAGGGCCGGCGCGGTGAAGTAGAGCAGGAAGATGAAGAACAGCGACCAGGTGACCGAGTCGCGCGCCTGCTTGACCGAGGGCGTCGTGTAGTAGCGCATCAGGATGTGCGGCAGCGCGGCGGTGCCCACCATCAGGCAGAACACCAGCGCCAGGAAGTTGCGCCGGGCGATGTCGCGCGCCTTCTCATCCTTGCCCGGGAAGGCTTCGCCGTGGCGCAGCGGCGGATTGGCCCGCGGCGCAACCGCCTTCTCCTTCGTCCAGGCCGCCTTGGCATCGGCTTCCGATTTCGGATACTTGCCCAGGGCCTCTTCGGCCTTGCGCACCGCGTCGGGGTCGTTGCTGGCCCGGGCATCGGCCACCGATTTCTCGAGCGCCACCTTGCCCTCGTTGAAGGCGTTGGCGTCCTTGAGCTTCGCATCGGCATCGGCCGCGCGCTTGCGGAAGATCTCGCGGACTTCCTTTTCCTTCGGATCGTCGATCAGCTTCTTCTCGAGCTGAGTGACCTTCTCGAGCTGCTTGCCGTAGACGACCTGGGGAACCGGTACGCCGGTCTGCTTCACCGACAGCCAGACGACCGGTATCATGTAGGCGATGATCAGGATGATGTACTGCGCCACCTGGGTCCAGGTCACCGCCTTCATGCCGCCCAGGAACGAGCAGACCAGGATGCCCGCCAGGCCGAGGAAGATGCCGACGGTGAAGTCGACGCCCGACAGCCGGGTGGTGATCAGACCCACACCGTAGATCTGCGCGACCACGTAGGTGAACGAGCACAGGATGGCGATGACGATGCCGATCAGCCGCGGCACATGACCGCCGTAGCGCGCCCCCAGGAAGTCCGGAATGGTGAACTGCCCGAACTTGCGCAGGTAGGGCGCCAGGAACAGCGCCACCAGGCAGTAGCCGCCGGTCCAGCCCATGATGAAGGCCAGTCCGTTGAAGCCCTGCAGGTACAGGCCGCCCGCCATGCCGATGAACGACGCCGCGCTCATCCAGTCGGCGCCGGTCGCCATGCCGTTGAACAGCGCCGGCACGCGACGACCCGCCACATAGTACTCAGCCGCATCGTTGGTGCGGCTCATGATGCCGATGCCGGCATACAGCAGCACGGTCGCCGCCAGGAAGACATAGCCGATGGTGGCCCGCGGCATGCCCATCTGCTCGAGAACCGCGAGAACGGACACGAACAGCACGAAGCCGCCGGTGTACCAGGCGTAGACCTTCTTGAGCTGCGAGGTGAAGCTCTTCTGGGATTGGACGGCGGCGCTCATTCGTCATCTCCTTCATCGACACCGTATTCGTGGTCGAGGTTGTTCATGTAGCGTGCATAGAACCAGATGATCACGACATAGATGACCAGGGAACCCTGGGCCGCCATGTAGAAGGAAAACGGCCAGCCGAAGAAATCGAAATTGAGATCGCGGGCGTAATAGCCCAGCACGAAAGTCGCGACGAACCAGACCACCATCAGGATGGCGGTGATGTTCAGCGTCTTTTTCCAGTACTCCTGATGTCTCGCTGTGAGCTGCATGGGCTCCTCCTCTTTGGAATTCAAGAATGACCGTTTGCCGGTCCGGGATCGCGTCGGCCTGTCGTTGTCGTCGTCTCCTCCTGCCCTGGGGCCTTTGGCGCCGGAGCGCTGTCAAACTCAGTCGGCTGCCTGCAGGCCGGTCTCGCGTTCGAGTTGCCGGGCCACCTGCGGCTCGAACTCGAACAGCTTGCGGATCACCCGTCGCGCCCGGTCGGCCTGACCGATCCGGACATAGGCATGACCGAGCTGATACCAGCCGAACGGACTCATCGGCTGCAGTTCGGTGTTGCGCTTGAGCAGCGGGATCGCCTCCTCGACGCGACCGAGCCGGATCAGCGACAGGGCCTTGCCGTACCAGGCCCGATCGAGCTTTTCATCCAGTGCCAGGGCCCGGTCGAAGGCAAGCACCGACGCTTCGTTCAGACCCTCTTCCTGCTGCAGGAAACCGAGGTTGAACCAGACAGCCGCCGAATCGGGGTTCAGCGCGAGCGACTCCTCGAGCGCTGCAATGGCCAGATCCCGGCGGCCGCCGGCGGCGAGCACATGGGCGATGGTGGCAGGGACCTCGGCGTCACGGGGGCGCAGGCGGCGAACCGCGGCCCAGTGCGCGAGCGCCCTCTCGCGACGACCCAGCAGGAAGGCCCAGATGGCCATCTGCCGATGGAACCAGCCCGCGAGAAAAGGCATCACGGCGTCAGGCTCCGGGTGCCCGGGGCATCAGACGGATGCCGTCGAAAACCAGGATCCAGATCCAGAACAGCAGGAAGAAGGCCACCAGCGGCAGATGCCGGTCGCCGACCCGCGCCGGCGTGATCAGGCGAACCACCCGCGTGACCGGCGAGGTGAGAAAGCGCACCGCCCGGTAGACGGCGTTGTTCTCGTGCCCGCCAAAGCTGAGCAGATAGATGCCGCCCTGCGCGAGCAGCAGGAAAGCAGCAAACTCGACCAGCCCCTTCAGGAGCGCCAACCAGTCCAACATCCTGCATCTCCCCCTCCAAGGCGCGGAACTCTTCGGCTCCTGCCCCTCGATCGTCTACCTTACAAGGTCTGCTTCAACTGGTCCAGGATGGCTGGATTCTCGAGCGTCGAAACATCCTGGGTGATCGCCTCGCCACGGGCTATGGCCCGCAGCAACCGGCGCATGATCTTGCCCGAGCGCGTCTTGGGCAGGTTGTCGCCGAAGCGGATGTCCTTGGGCTTGGCGATCGGGCCGATCTCATGGGCGACCCAGTTGCGCAGGTCGTTGGCAATTCGCCGGGCATCGTCGCCGACCGGACGGGCCTGCTTGAGCACCACGAACGCGGCGATCGCCTCACCGGTCAGGTCGTCGGGGCGCCCCACCACCGCGGCTTCCGCCACCAGCGGATTGGCGACCAGCGCCGACTCGATCTCCATCGTGCCCATCCGGTGGCCCGACACATTGAGCACATCGTCGATCCGACCGGTGATGGTGAAGTAGCCGGTCACGCGGTTACGCACCGCGCCGTCGCCGGCCAGGTAGTAGCCCTTGAGTTCGTCGGGAAAATAGCTCTTGCGAAAGCGCTCCGGGTCACCCCAGATGGTGCGGATCATCGACGGCCAGGGCTTCTTGACCACCAGGATGCCGCCCTGTCCGTTGGGCAGGTCGTTGGCGGCCTCGTCGACGATCGCGGCAGCGATGCCCGGCAGCGGCAGCGTGCACGAACCCGGCACCAGCGGCGTGGCGCCCGGCAGCGGCGTGATCATGTGACCGCCGGTCTCGGTCTGCCAGAAGGTGTCGACGATCGGGCAGCGCGCCCCGCCGACCTGGTTGTAGTACCACATCCAGGCTTCCGGGTTGATCGGCTCGCCGACCGATCCCAGCAGGCGCAGGCTCGACAGGTCGAAGTGGCGCGGATGGGTCGACTCGACGGTGTCGCAGGCCTTGATGAGCGCGCGGATCGCGGTCGGTGCGGTGTAGAAGATGGTGGCCTTGTGGCGGGCGATCATGCGCCAGAACCGTCCGGCATCCGGGTAGGTGGGCACCCCCTCGAACACGATCTGGGTGGCGCCGCAGGCCAGCGGACCGTAGGCGATGTAGGTGTGGCCGGTCACCCAGCCGATGTCGGCGGTGCACCAGAAGATGTCTTCGGGCTTGATGTCGAAGGTCCACTTCATGGTGAGCATCGCGTGCAGGATGTAACCGGCAGACGAGTGCTGGACCCCCTTGGGCTTGCCGGTCGAGCCCGAGGTGTACAGGATGAACAGCGGATGCTCGGCGCCGACCCATTGCGGTTCGCAGTGGTCGGGCTGACCGTCGATCACCTGCGACCAGGTGATGTCGCGCCCGGCGTGCATGTCCATCGCGGCGCCGGTGCGCTGGTAGACCACCACCCGCTGCACCGACTCGCAGCCGCCCAGCGTGAACGCCTCGTCGACCGCTGGCTTCAGGGGAATGTGGCGACCGCCGCGCACCTGCTCATCGGCGCAGATCACCCACGCGGCGCCGGCATCCTGGATGCGTTCCTGCAGGCTCTTGGCCGAGAAGCCGCCGAACACCACCGAGTGGATCAGGCCCAGGCGCGCACAGGCCTGCATCGCCACGATGCCTTCGACCGACATCGGCATGTAGATGATGACGCGATCGCCCTGACGGCAACCGAGCGCCTTGAGTCCGTTGGCGAAGCGGCAGACCTGGTGATAGAGGTCGCGGTAGGTGACCTCGGTGAGGGCGCCGTCGTCGGCTTCGAAGCGGATCGCGACCTTGTTCTCGACCGGCGTGCCGAGGTGGCGATCGAGGCAGTTGTGCGAAACATTGAGCTCGCCATCCTCGAACCACTTGTAGAACGGCGCCTGCGAGTCGTCGAGGCCGCGGGTGAAGGGCTTGTGCCACAACACCTGCTCGCGCGCCAGGCGTGACCAGAAACCATCGTGATCACGCCCGGCCTCGTCGCACAGCGCCTGGTACTGCGCCATGCCGGAGATCGTTGCCTGGCGCATGAACGCTTCCGGCGGCGCAAACACGCGGGATTCCTGCATCACTGTCTCGATCTGCCCGGCCACGTTCGTCTCCTGATGTCCGTTGTCATGAAATCCGCTCGACGGCGGCTTGTCATTGTCTCAAATTACCGGGGCTCGCTGACAGCCGGCTTACGGGCGCGGGTCGGCGCGGGTCGGCACGGGTCAGTGGCCGACGCTCACGGCCCGGTCATGCAATTCCGATAAAATCCCGGTTCGTCTTACCCACCGGCAGCCCGCATGAACGATGAGAAAAAGCCCCTGACCTTCCTGCCCCGGCTGATCTTCGCCAGCCGCTGGCTGCAACTGCCGCTCTACCTGGGCCTGATCGTCGCCCAGGTCGTCTATGTGTTCCTGTTCGTCGAGGAACTCATTCACCTGGTCGAACTGCTGTGGAATCCGGCCGCGCTGGACGCCACCATCAGCCGGCTGGGCATCGTCGAGCGCAACAAGGAGACGGTGATCATGATCGTCGTCTTGTCGCTGATCGATGTGGTGATGATCTCCAACCTGCTGATCATGGTGATCATCGGCGGTTACGAGACCTTCGTGTCGCGGCTGCGCCTGGAGGGCCACCCCGACCAGCCGGAATGGCTCTCGCATGTGAACGCCAATGTGCTCAAGGTCAAGCTGGGCACCGCGATCATCGGCATCTCGTCGATCCACCTGCTCAAGACCTTCATCTCGGCAGGCACGCTGCCCGACAAGACCCTGCTCTGGCAAAGCGTGATCCACACGCTCTTTCTCGTCTCGGCGCTGGCTATCGCGATGATCGACCGCGTGATGACGCAGACGCAGAACGACGGCGCCCGCAATCGCCCTCATCACTGAACCGGGCCCCGGCCCGCCCCCTCTCCCGAAAGCACACGCCATGACCGTGATCAAGCAGGACGACCTCGTCGAGTCGGTTTCCGCCGCGTTGCAGTACATCTCCTACTACCACCCGGTCGACTACATCCGTCACCTGGCGCGCGCCTATGAAACCGAGCAGAGCCCGGCCGCGCGCGACGCGATCGCCCAGATCCTCACCAACTCGCGCCTGTGCGCCGAGGGGCGGCGCCCGCTGTGCCAGGACACCGGCATCGTCAACGTCTACCTCAAGGTGGGCATGGATGTGCGCTGGCAGGGCTTCAGCGGCTCGCTCACCGATGCGGTGAACGAGGGCGTGCGCCGCGGCTACCTGAACCCGGACAACGTGCTGCGCGCCTCGGTGGTGGCCGATCCGGAGTTCGAACGCAAGAACACCCGCGACAACACCCCGGCGGTCATCCACATGGAGATCGTGCCGGGCAACACCGTGGAAGTGACGGTCGCCGCCAAGGGCGGCGGCTCCGAGAACAAGAGCAAGTTCGTCATGCTCAACCCGTCGGACTCGGTGGTCGACTGGGTGCTCAAGACAGTGCCCACCATGGGCGCGGGATGGTGCCCGCCCGGCATGCTGGGCATCGGCATCGGCGGCACCGCCGAGAAGGCCATGATGATGGCCAAGGAGGCGCTGATGGAGCCGCTCGACATGCACGAGCTGCTCGCCCGCGGCCCGTCGAGCAAGCTGGAAGAGATGCGCATCGAGCTCTACCAGAAGGTCAATGCGCTGGGCATCGGCGCCCAGGGCCTGGGCGGCCTGAGCACTGTTCTGGATGTCAAGATCGCGCTGTTCCCGACGCACGCCGCCTCCAAGCCGCTGGCGATGATCCCGAACTGCGCGGCCACCCGGCACGCCCATTTCGTGCTCGACGGTTCCGGCCCCGCCTTCGTCGAGCCGCCTTCGCTGTCCGAGTGGCCCGATGTTCACTGGGCCCCGGACTATGAGCGCAGCCGGCGGGTCGATCTGGACACCCTCACCCGCGAGGAAGTCGCCTCATGGACCCCGGGCCAGACGCTGCTGCTGTCGGGCCGGATGCTCACCGGACGCGACGCGGCCCATGCCCGGATCCAGGACATGCTCGCGCGCGGCGAACCGCTGCCGGTCGAGTTTGCCAACCGGGTCATCTACTACGTCGGCCCGGTCGATCCGGTGCGTGACGAGGTCGTCGGCCCCGCCGGCCCGACCACCGCCACCCGCATGGACAAGTTCACCGAGATGATGCTGGCCCGCACCGGCCTGATCGCGATGATCGGCAAGGCCGAGCGCGGACCGGTCGCGATCGAGGCGATCCGCCGGCACCGCAGCGCCTACCTGATGGCGGTGGGCGGCGCGGCCTACCTGGTCTCGAAGGCGATCCGCGGCGCGAAAGTGGTGGGCTTCGCCGACCTGGGCATGGAAGCGATCTACGAGTTCGAGGTCAGCGACATGCCGGTCACGGTGGCGGTCGATTCCAACGGGGTCTCGGTGCACGAGACCGGCCCGAAGGAATGGCGCGCGCGAATCGCCGGCATCCCGGTGGTGCCGGTCTAGGAACCGGCCGTTCCCAGGCGCCGACCGCGCGGTCGGCGCAGGCTGCGGTCCGGGCGGCTAGCGCAGATCCGAGCCGATGCCCCACTTGGGCCGCTGCACCCGGCGAAAGGGCAGCGAGCCCAGATCGCTGGTCAGGGTCCCCGGCCCGTCGATGTAGATGATCCGGCTGGCCAGCGTCGAATACGACGCGTGGAAGTGCTGCGATGACTTGACCACCACCAGATGCCGGCTGGTCAGATCGCAGCCCATCCGGGTGAACATGTCGACCCCCATCGCCTGCTGGCGCAGCGTGGTGAGCAGCACCTGGACGCCGCCCACCTGGATCAGCGCCGAGTCGCCCAGCCCGGTCGGAGCCCCGCCCAGTCCGGTCATCATCAGCGAGCGCTGAAGGCGCAGCACCTGCACATCGGCGTCGATCGGGTCGCCCGACATCGGACTGATCTTGCCGCCGATGCGCAGCGCCAGCCGCGCGCCCTCCCCGGCGTTGAAGCAGATCGACACCGCCACCGGATCCCACAGCGGGCCCAGTGCCGCCGACTCGACACCGCGCTCGAGCAGGCGGCGCAGCACGAAGGTGGAGTCGTTGGGCGCGCCACCGCCGGAGTTGTCGGCGGCATCGGCCAGCACGACCGGGCCGCGGGCCTGCGCCAGCGCCGCACTGATGGCCTCGTCGATGCCCAGCGGATCGGGCGACAGGCGATCGCGAAACCCGATGATCTCCTCGCCCAGGCGCTGCGCCATCGCGCGGGCCACCGCCGGATCGCCGTCGGCGTAGACCAGCACCCGGGTGCCCATGTCGGGCGTGTCGCCCCAGGGAAATCCATGAATCGGCGAGATCGACACGATGCCGTCCCGCCCCTCGAGCGCGAGGATCCGGTCGACGAACCCGCGCATCGGTTCGCGGCTGGTGTGCAGCACCGAGATCATCCGGCAGTCGAACACCGCGGGCACCGGCCGGATCTCGCCGGCCAGCATCCGCGCGCACAGATCGACCAGATCGGCGCCGCGCTCGAACACATCGGTGTGCGGATACTCCTTGAAGGCCACGATCAGGCTGGCGCTGGCCACCATCGCCGCCGACAGGTGCGTGTGCGGATCGATCTCGACCCCGATCACCACCTGCGGACCGACCATTTCGCGCACCCGCGTCAGCAGATCGCCCTCGCAGTCGTCATAGCCGTCGGCCACCATCGCCCCGTGCATGCCGATCAGCACCAGATCCACCGGCAGCGCGGCGCGCAGATCGGCCAGCAGTTCGTCGCGCAGGGTCTCGTAGGCCACCCGCGTCGTCGGACCGGCGGGCGAGGCGAAGGCGACCAGGCCTTCGATCAGGGTCCAGCCGCGGGCCGATGCCTGCTGGCGGGCCGCCCACAGCGGGCCAGCCACGAACTGCGGGGCGTCGGGGTGCTGTCCGGCCGGGTAGTAACAGGTCGACCGGAAAGAATCCAGCCCGGTGGGCAGGGGTGAGAAGGTATTGGTCTCGGTGCCCAGGGCGGCGGCGAAAACACGCATGGTCATTCCTGAAAGGCGGGCGTCCGCGGCCGGCAGGCTGCGGCTCAGCCCTGTGCGGGCAACGCCGCCTCGGTTCCCCCGAAATGGAAGTGCCGACCCGGTGCCGCCTCGAACAGCGCGCGGGTGTATTCGTGAACCGGCGCGCCGAACACCTGCGCCGCCGACCCGTATTCAACAATCTCGCCCTTGGACATCACCGCCACCTTGTCGCAGATCTGCGCGGCCACCCGCAGGTCGTGGGTGATGAACAGCACCGCCAGATTCAGCGAATGGCGGATCTCCTCGAGCAGCTTGAGCACCTGGGCCTGGACCGAGACATCGAGCGCGGAGACCGCCTCGTCGGCGATCAGCACCTCAGGCTCCATCGCGAGCGCCCGGGCGATGCAGATGCGCTGACGCTGGCCACCGGAAAACTGGTGCGGGTAGCGGTCGAGCGAATCGGGATCCAGGCGCACCAGTTCCATCAGCTTGCGGGCGCGGCCCAGCGCTTCGGCCGCGGACGCGCCGTAATTCATCGGCCCCTCGACAATCGCCTGACCGACGGTGCGCCGGGGGTTCAGTGACCGGTAGGGATCCTGGAAGATGATCTGGATCTTGCGACGCAATTCGCGCAAACGGCCCGCCGGCATGGTGGCGATGTCGGTGTCGGCCAGCAGGATGCGACCCGCCGAGGGGTCGATCAGGCGCGCCACACAGCGCGCGACGGTCGACTTGCCCGACCCCGACTCGCCGACGATGCCCAGGGTCTCGCCGCGCCGGATGTCGAAGGCAACATCGCGCACCGCCGCCACCTTGCGCCCGCGCCCGAACAGTCCGCTGCTGCCATAGGTCTTGGACAGGCCCTCGGCGCGCAGCACCACCCGGTCATCGCCACTGGCCACCGCGGCGCGAGCCGGTGGATCATGACTGGGCACCGAGGCAATCAGCATCTTGGTGTACGGATGCCGGGGAGCGGTCAGGATCTGCTGGGTCGGCCCCATTTCCACCAGTTCGCCGTTGCGCAGAACCGCCACCCGATCGGCGATCTCGGCCACCACCCCGAAGTCGTGGGTGATGAACAGCACCCCGGTGCCACGCTCGACCTGCAGTTCCTTGATCAGCTTGAGGATCTGGGCCTGGGTGGTGACATCGAGCGCGGTGGTCGGCTCGTCGGCGATCAGCAGCGACGGCTCGAGGATCAGCGCCATCGCGATCATGATCCGCTGGCGCTGCCCGCCCGAGAGCTGGTGCGGGTAGGAGTCGAACATGCGCACCGGATCGGGCAGGTGCACCTGCTCGATCATCGCAATGATGCGCTGCCGGCGTTCCGCCTGCGACAGCCCGGTGTGCTCGCGCAGGACCTCGTCGATCTGGTCGCCGCAGCGCATGACCGGATTGAGCGCGGTCATCGGCTCCTGGAAGATCATGCCCATCCGCGTGCAGCGCAGTTCACGCAGCCGCTCGATGCTGGCGCCGACCAGGTTCTCGCCGTGCAGGGAGATGCTGCCCGACTTGACCGGCAGGTTGCGCGGCAGCAGGCCCATCGCCGAGAACGCGATGACCGACTTGCCGGAACCGGATTCGCCGACCAGGCAGACGATCTCGCCCGGTGCGACCGAGAAACTGACATCGGAAACCGCTTCGCTGCGGTCGCCACCGGCGGGCAGCCCGATGCGCAGCCCGCTGATCTCGAGAACCGGCCCAGTGGCCGGGGTGGGTGCGGCGCTCATCTCAAAGCCTCTTGGACATGCGGGGATCGAGCGTGTCGCGCAGACCGTCGCCCAGCAGATTGATGGCCAGCACGGTCAGGGTGAGGAACATGCCCGGATAGAGGATGTTGTGCGGGAAGATCTGGAACACGCTGCGGCCCTCGGCCATGATGTTGCCCCAGGTCGGGGTCTCGGGCGGGATGCCCACGCCCAGGAACGACAGGATCGCCTCGAGCAGGATCGCCGCGCCGGCAATGAAGGTTGCCTGGACGATCAGCGGCGCGATGGTGTTGGGCAGCACGTGGCGCCACAGCACCTTGGCCACCGGCGTACCGACCGAGATCGCCGCCTCCACGTAGGGTTCCTCGCGGATCGACAGCACGATCGAGCGCACCAGCCGCACCACCCGCGGTACCTCGGGAATGGTGACCGCCAGGATCACGGTGAGCAGGCTCGCCCCCGACAGCGACACCAGCGCGATCGCCAGCAGGATGGCAGGGATGGCCATCAGGCCGTCCATCACCCGCATCACCACCCCGTCGAGCCAGCGGAAATAGCCGGCCAGCAAGCCGATGAACAGGCCGATGGCCACCGACACCACCGCAACCGACACCCCGACCACCAGCGACACGCGGGCGCCATAGACGACCCGTGTGTAGATGTCGCGGCCCAGACTGTCGGTACCCATCACCGCGATCCGGGTGATCTTGTTGCCCTCGTCGTCGCGCGAGGTGGTCTCGAAGCCCGGCATCTTGTTGCGGTTGCTGGGATTGATCGCCGCCGGATCGGCGGAAGTGAGCAGCGGCGCCGCAAGGCCGGTGAGAACGATCACCAGCACCAGCACGCCGCCGATCAGCACACTGGTGTTGCGCAGCAGTCGGCGCAGCACGCCGGGCTTGCTGGCGGCGACGGCGGGCGCCTCGATGGCGGGCGGAGCAAGAGCGGTCATGGGGGCGCAGCCTCAGTAGCGAATGCGCGGATCGAGCACCGTGTACAGCAGGTCGATCAGCAGATTGATGAGCACGTAGGCAAAGGAAAACAGCAGGATCACCGCCTGGACGGTGGGGTAGTCGCGGGCCAGCACCGCGTCGACCGTCAGACGGCCCAGACCCGGGATGTTGAAGACGCTCTCGGTGACCACCACGCCGCCCAGCAGCGCGGCGATGCCGATGCCGATCACGGTGACGATCGGCACCGCAGCATTGCGCAGCGCATGAAACATCAGCACCTTGATCTCGGGCAGGCCCTTGGCCCGCGCGGTGCGCACATAGTCCTCGTTGAGCACCTCCAGCACGCTGGTGCGCGTCATGCGGGCCAGCAGCGCGACATAGACGATGGCCAGCGTGAACGAGGGCAGCAGCAGCCGGTGCAGGAAGCCCCAGAAACCTTCGGACAGCCGCTGGTAGCCCTGCACCGGAAACCAGCCGAACTGCAGCGAAAAGACCAGGATGAGCAAATAGCCGACCACGAACACCGGCACCGAGAAGCCCATCACCGACAGACCCATCACGCTGCGATCGATCCACGATCCCTGGCGGTAGGCGGCCAGGGTGCCCAACGGCACCGCGATCAGGGTGGCCAGGACGATGGTGAGCACCGCCAGCGCGAGCGTGGGTTCGAGCCGGTCGCCGATCAGCGAGGCGACGGTCTTCTTGTAGAAGAAGGACTCGCCGAAATCGCCCTGCAGGACATTGCCGAACCAGATGACGAACTGGGTGACCACCGAGCGGTCGAGCCCGAGCTTGGCGCGGATTTCCACCAGGTCCGCCGAGGTCGCGGAATCACCCGCGATCACCGCTGCGGGATCGCCCGGCGTGAAGCGCAGCATCATGAAAACCAGCAGCGCAACGATCAGCAGCACCGGAATGGTGGCCAGGATCCGGCGACCGATGTATCCCCACATGGGGCGCTCCTTCAAGTCAGGCGGACACGGCCGTTGCCGGGTCCGACCGGATAATCACCCGAAACCCGACACAGCTCGCCGCGCCCCGGACGCCTGGCGGCGGTCCGGGACCGGTGAAACCGCCAGCCGGGAGGGGAATGCTCGGGTGCGGCCGGCCGCCCCGGGCGGCCGGCCGCACGGGGGACTTACTTCTTCTCGACGTTCCAGAACGCAACCACCGGGGCAACCACATTGCCCGAGATGTTGTTGCGCAGAACCATCGGCTTCTTCCACTGACCCAGGTGCACATGGGTCGGGTACTCGAGGTAACGCAGCTGCACCTGCTCGGCGATCGCCTTCTGCTTGACCGGGTCCGACTCGCGGGCGAACTGGTCACGCAGCTTTTCCAGCTGCTCGTCGCAGGGCCAGCCGAACAGGGCCTTGTCGCAGCTCGAGTTCAGGAACGCGGTGCCCACCGGGTTGAGCACGTCGGCCGCCACCCAGGAGGTCATGAACGCATTCCAGCCACCGGCCGACGGCGCTTCCTTCTTGGCCCGACGCGCGACCACGCTCTGCCAGTCCATCGACTGCATGTCGACCTTGAAGCCGGCCCGCTCCATCAGCGACTTGGCCACCGGCGCGAGGTTGGTCAGGACCTCGAGATCGGTCGAATGCAGCAGAACCACCGGCGTGCCGTCGTACTTGGCCTCGGCCAGCATCTCGCGGGCCTTCTTCATGTTGGACTCGAGCTTGTCCTCCATGCCCTTGGTGGACGCGAGCGGCGTGCCGCAGATGAACAGCGCCTTGCAGACCTGGTAGTACTTCGCATCGCCGTGCACCGCCTTCAGGAAATCTTCCTGGTTGAAGGCATAGAACAGTGCCTGGCGGATTTTCGGGTTGTCGAAGGGCTTGTGCATCACGTTGAAGCGGAACACGTACTGATTGCCCAGCGGATTGGCATCGAAGAACTTCAGATTGGCGTTCTTGGCCAGCGTGGGCAGCAGGTCGCTCTTGGTGTCCTCGACGATGTCGACTTCGCCAGCGGCCAGCGCATTGGCGGCGGTCTGGGCATCGGGAATGGCGCGCCATTCGACGCGATCGACCTTCACCACCTTGCCACCGGCCATGCCGGACGGCGGCTCGGCGCGCGGCTTGTACTTGCCGAACTTCAGGTAGACGGTCTTGTCGCCCGGTTTCCACTCGTCGACCTTGAAGACGAAGGGCCCCGAGCCGATGTATTCCTTGATCTGCTCGTTGGGACTGGTGTCAGCAATCCGCTTGGGCATGATGAACGGCACGTTCGACGAGGGCTTGCCCAGCGCCAGCAGCATCAGGCCGGTGGGCGCATTCAGGCTGGCGGTGAACGTGCGGGAATCGACCGCCTTCCACTCCTTCACGAAGCTCATGAGCTTCTGGCCCAGCGAGTCCTTGGCGCCCCAGCGCTTGAGCGAGGCAATCACGTCTTCCGAGGTAACCGGCTTGTCGTCGTGGAAGAACAGGCCCTCGCGCAGCGTGAAGGTCCAGTTCAGGTTGTCGGCCGACACCGAGTACTTGTCGACCATCTGGGGCTTGATGTCCCCCTTGCCGTCCATCGCGAACAGGGTGTCGTAGATCATGTACCCGTGATTGCGGGTGATGTAGGCGGTGGTCCAGATCGGGTCGACGATCTTGAGGTCCGAGTGCATCACCACCCGCAGCGTGTTCTGCTGCGCATGCACCGCCAGCGGCGCTGCGAGGGCGGCGGCCCCGGCGAGAAGCGCGGCAATCGCCGATCGCTTGATCATTCTGGTAACGGACACGGGCTTTCTCCTGCGAGATTTTTTGTGGACGATGAAAGACGAACATAACGAGGCTGCGCCGCCAGCGCAAGCAACATCCCGCAGGCCCCGGGCTCGGCCCGGGAGATGCGGCCGACGATGCGCCCGAAGCAGGCATGCGTGAAGTGTTGCAGTGCACAACCCTCGAAGACGGTGCGCGCCGCGCAAATTCGGCGCACGACAGCGTCGCGAGCCTACAACGGCGGACCGCGTCGCGTCCAATCGAGAGCGACGCCGGTCGGGATTTTGCAATGCAGTAAAGCGAAGTGGCGCGGCTGCGCAAACGCGGCTAAGGTGCCAGCCTTCTCGGCATCGAATGCAACGGAGCAGGCAAATGGCACGGATCGCGGTCGGCGGCATGCAGCATGAAACCAATACCTTCGCGCCCACGAAAGCCGACTACCAGGCCTTCGTGCAAGGGGGCGGATGGCCATCGATCCAGCAGGGCGAGCCGATGTTCGAAGCGGTGGCCGGCACGAACATTCCGGTGCAGGGGGCGATCGTCGCGCTGCGCGCGGCGGGCCACCGGCCGGTGCCGCTGACCTGGGCCGCCGCGTCGCCCTCGGCGCACGTGACCCGCGAGGCGTTCGAGACGATCGCCGACGACATGATCGCGCGCCTGAAGGCGGCCGGGCGCGTCGACGGGGTCTATCTCGACCTGCACGGCGCCATGGTCACCGAGCACCACGACGACGGCGAAGGCGAACTGCTGCGGCGGGTGCGCGAGACGGTGGGCCCCGACGTGCCGGTGGTGGCCAGCCTCGACCTGCACGCCAACGTCACTCGCGAAATGGTGCGCCACGCGGATGCACTGAGCATCTACCGCACCTACCCGCATGTCGACATGGCCGAGACCGGTGCGCGCGCCGCCGGCCTGCTGATGCGCCTGATCAGTTCGGGGAGGCGGTTCGAGAAGGCCTTCCAGACCTTCGACTTCCTGACCGGCATTCCGTCCCAGAGCACCTTCATCGAGCCCTGCAAGGGGCTCTACGAACTGCTGGGCCGGATCGAGGAGCGCACCGGCGTGGCCTTGTCGTTCGCCCCCGGTTTTCCGATGGCCGATTTCGACGAATGCGGGATGTCGGTGATGGGCTATTCCCACGATGCGCGCGCCACCCGGGCCGCGGTGGCCGAGCTCGCCGAGGCGGTCGCCGCCTCGGAAAAGGACTTCGCGCTGGAGCTGCTGGACCCCGATGAGGCGGTGCGCCGGGCAGCGGCGCGCGGCGAGCCGGGCGCGCCGGTGATCCTGGCCGACACCCAGGACAACCCGGGTGCCGGCGGCAATGGCGACACGGTGGGTCTGCTCGAAGCGTTGCTGCGCCAGCGCGCGCCCGACGCGGTGCTGGGCCTGCTGATCGATGGCGAATCGGTGCGGCGTGCCCACGACGCGGGTCAGGGGGCGACGCTCGAGTTTCACCTGGGGGCGGTTTCGGGGGTGCCGGGTCATCAGCCGCTGGCCGGCCGATTCACCGTCGAACGGCTGGGCGACGGCAACTTCCAGTGCACCGGCCCGATGTACAGCGGGTTCCGGATGGCCCTCGGACCGATGGCGCTGCTGCGCTCGGAACAGGCGCCCGGCGTGCGGGTGGCGCTGGCCACCCGCAAGTGCCAGGCGGCCGATCAGGAGATGTTCCGCCACCTCGGGGTGGAGCCGGCCCGCCAGCGCATCGTCGCACTGAAGAGCTCGGTGCACTTCCGGGCCGACTTCCAGCCGATCTCGCGCGAGGTGCTGGTGGTGCGCTCGCCGGGGCCGGCGCTGGCCGATCCGGTCGACTTCCCCTGGCAGAAGCTGCGCAGCGGTATCCGCCTGCGCCCGCTCGGGCCGGTGTTCAAGGGGGCGTGAGCTGGGCGGCGCGCACCCCGCGCGCCACATCGATTCCGCGCAGCACCACCAGCGCCGCCACGAAGAACAGCGCGGTCACCCCGATCGCCAGACGATGGTTGCCGGCGGTGGCCCAGGTGACCGCGCCGTAGGTGAGCGGACCGATGATGGCCGCCACCCGGACCGCCAGCGTCCAAAGCCCGAAGAATTCGGCCAGCCGGTCGGCAGGTGCCATCGCGGCGACCATCGCCCGGCCGCAGGACTGGCTGGAGCCCATGCACACGCCGGCGATACCGGCGGCGACCCAGAACGCATCGACCGAGCTGCCCAGGGCGGCAATGGCGACCATCAGAATCCAGCCGAACAGCGTGACCGCCAGCGCGCGGCGGTGGCCCAGCCAGTCCTCGGCATAACCGAAACCGAAGGCGCCGGCCGCCGCCGCAATGTTGACCACGAAGACCAGCGCCATCGTCTGCAGCTGAGTGAAGCTCATCACCTGCTCGGCGTAGATCGCCGCCAGCGCGATCACCACCGAGATGCCAGCCTGGTAGAGGCAGCCGCACCACAACAGTCGGCGGAAGTCGCTGAACCGGGCGGACTCGTGCCAGGTCCGGGCGAGCCGGGCCCAGGCGCCGGCCGGCGCATCGGCCGAGGCGGGCGCGGACGGCCGGGTGCTGCCGGTCGGGCGCGCCCGCTCGCGCAGGAACAGAAAGGTCGGCAGACAGGCCAGTGCATAGATGAGCGCGGTCACCCACATCGTCATCGGCACGAACTCGTCGGCGCCGCGGCCCTTGGCCTGGAAGGTCAGCACGATCACCAGGCTCAGGCCCAGGGTGAGCATCCCGCCGAAGTAACCGAAGCTCCACCCCCAGCCGGAGACCTTGCCCAGCGCATGCGGCCTGGCGAGCTCGGGCAGGAAAGCGGCGACCAGCCCCTCGGCGATGCTGTAGAAGAAATTGGAGATGACGATTGCCGCCACCGCCAGCGCAATGTCTCCCGGACCGACCCAGCCGAGTGCCGCGGTCGAGATCACGCAGCCCACGGTGGCGATGGCGAGCAGCCGGCGCTTGGCGCCATGGGCATCGGCCCAGGCACCGATCGCCGGGGCCGTCAGGATCACCAGCAGGCAGGACAGCGACAACGCGGCCGTCCAGGCGAAAGTGGCCCAAACGGCGCCACCGGCGACCGCGCCGACGAAGTAGGCATTGAACACCGCGGTGAGCACCACCGTGGTGTATCCGGAGTTCGCGAAGTCGTACATCGACCAGGCGAACACCTCGCGCGGGCGGACCCCTTCGTTGAGCGCAGATCGGTCGAAGAAGGCCATCGGCGTTGCTCCGCCAGGACTCAGGCGGCGGTCAGCGCGGCGATGCCGGCGCGCGCGATCTGCGCGTCCTCGGACGACTTCACGCCCGAGACACCAATGGCGCCCAGGCAATGGCCGTCGATGATGATCGGCACGCCGCCCTCCAGCAGGCCGGCCACATCGGGCGCCGACAGGAAGGACACCCGGCCGTTGTTGATCATTTCCTCGTAGATGCGCGATTCGCGCTGGCCGATCGCGGCGGTGCGGGCCTTGGCCGGCGCGATCTGGGCGGCGATTGGCGCAGCCCCGTCAAGCCGCTGCAACGACAGCAGATGGCCGCCGGCATCGACGATGGCGATCGTCACCGCCCAGCGGTTGGCAACCGCTTCGGCCTCGGCGGCAGCAGCCATGCGTTTGACGTCGGCGAATTCCAGGCAGGGGCGATTGATCATCGGGGCAGTCTCCGCGAAGCCCGGCCAGGCGCCGGGCAGTGTCAGAGCCCGGCCGGCGGCCGGGCGAAGACCGCGATTCTAGCCCGACTCAGACCCGGTCCAGCCAGCGATACCAGACCAGCCCGACCAGTTCATGAAGCATCAGCCATGACGACTCGATGGCGGCGGGCGAAGGAATGAAGTCGCCCACGCCGAGATCGCCCCCCGACACGAAGTCGTGGGGAGCAGGCAGCACGCTCAGGCCGGCAGCACGGAAGGCGGCCGCAGCGCGAGGCATGTGGTGGGCGTGGGTCACCAGAATGACCCGTTTGACGCCGGCCTGGCCCAGGATCAGGGCGGATTCGGTGGCATTGGCGGCGGTGTTCGGCGATTTGTCCTCGATCCACTTCGGCTTGATGCCGAATGCGGTTTCGAGCGTGCGCGCCATGACCAGCGCTTCCGAATCGGCCACCGGGCTGCCGGGACCGCCCGAGACCAGCATTGGCAGACCGGTGGCGCGTGCCACGCTGGCGCCGTAACTCAGCCGCTCGAGCGTTCGACGGTTCGGCTGGTAGGTCTTGGGGTCGACATGCAGGGTTTTCCTCATCCCGCCACCCAGCACCACGACGGCACCCGGTGCATCCGTGGTGCGTGTCGTCAGACGAAGCTGCTCTGCGGTCAGCATGCGCAGGGCGCTGCCTTCGACCAGGCCGGCCAGTTGCCCGGCCACCACCGGCAACGAAAACAGCCAGGCCATCGCCAGGCCGGCCGTCACCAGGCCGAGTGCCCGCGTGTTGCGCCGGCGCCAGAAGACGGCCAACGCGATGAGCGAGAGCAGCAGCGGCCCCCCCGGGGGCAGCAGCAGCATCTCCACGGTCCAGCGAAAAGAAAAGGATTCCATGTCTGAAATTGTCTCACGGTGCCGCCCATGCCCGATGCGGCTGCGGCGATGGCCGCACCCATGCGCCGATGAACGGCGCCGCGCCCTGCGCCCGGTCTATGATGGTTCGCATGACCGATTCCGCCGATCTCCCGACGCCCCCCGCTGACCCGGCCCCCTATGCCGATCTCACCCCCGAACGGCTGCTCGATGCGATCGAGACCACCGGCCTGCGCCCCGACGGGCGCCTGCTGGCGCTGAACAGCTACGAGAATCGGGTCTACCAGCTGTGGCTGGAAGACGGCGAGGTGATCGTGGCGAAGTTCTACCGCCCCGGGCGCTGGAGCGATGCGCAGATCCTCGAGGAACACGGCTTCGCGCTCGAGCTGGCCGGTCATGAACTGCCGGTGGTGGCGCCCCTGTCACTGGCCGGCACCACCCTGGCCCGGCACCGGGAATCCCGGCTGGCCGTCTATCCGCGCCGCGGCGGGCGGGCACCCGAACTCGACGACCCGGCGGTGCTGCGCTGGCTCGGCCGTCTCCTCGGTCGGATGCATCGGGTGGGCGCGGTCCGCCGCTTCGAACACCGCGAAGGACTCGGGGTGGCCGAACTCGGCGAAGCCTCGCGCGAGACGCTGCTGGCGGGGGACTGGATTCCGCCCGAACTGCTGCCGGCCTGGCGCAGCGTCGCCGACATGGCGATCGACAGCGCCCGCGCCGCCTTCGCGCGCGCCGGCGACGTGCGCACGATCCGTCTGCACGGCGATTGCCACGCGGGCAACATCCTGTGGACCGATGACGGTCCGCACTTCGTCGACCTGGACGACTGCCGCAGCGGGCCGGCGATCCAGGATCTGTGGATGCTGCTCTCGGGGACCCCGACCGAGATGGCGGCCCAGATGCGCGAGGTGCTCGAGGGCTACGAGACCTTCGAGGATTTCGATCGCCGGGAACTGACGCTGATCGAGCCGCTGCGCACCCTGCGCCTGCTGCACTACAGCGCCTGGATCGCGCGGCGCTGGCGCGACCCGGCCTTCCCGGCGGCCTTTCCCTGGTTCGGCACTGCCCGCTACTGGCAGGACCGGATCCTCGAACTGCGCGAGCAGGTGGCGGCTATGAGCGAGGAGCCGCTGGCGGTGGGCTGACCGCCGCGCGCACCTGATCGAGCGCGGCCGGGTCCTCGATGGTGGTCAGGTCGCCCGGATCGCGCCCTTCGCACAGCGCCTGGATCGAGCGGCGCAGCACCTTGCCCGAGCGGGTCTTGGGCAGCACCGTCACGAAATGCACGCGCGAGGGCCGGGCGACCGCGCCGAGCCGCCGGTCGACGGTGGCCATCAGTTCGCCTTCGAGCCGCAGGCGCTCGGCCGGGAGGTCGACCGCTGACGCATCGCGCAGCACCACGAAGGCCATCGCGACCTGCCCCTTGAGCGAATCGGCCACCCCGACCACCGCGCACTCGGCAACCGCGGCATGACTGGAGAGCGACTCCTCGATCTCGCGGGTGCCCAGACGGTGGCCAGCGACATTGATCACGTCGTCGGTGCGCCCCAGGATGAAGTAATAGCCGTCGTCGTCCCGGATGCCCCAGTCGAAGGTCGAATAGACCTGACGTCCCGGGATGCTCGAAAAATAGGTCTTCACGAAACGCTCGTCGTCGCGCCACACCGTCTGCAGGCAGCCCGGGGGCAGGGGCGCGGCGATCGCGACCACGCCCTTTTCATTGTTGCCCACCGCTTCGCCGGTCTGCTCATGGAGCAGTTGCACGTCGAAGCCATACATCGGCATCCCGGGACTGCCGAAGCGGGTCGGGGTCTTGTCGATGCCGTGTGCCACCGTCAGGATCGGCCAGCCGGTCTCGGTCTGCCAGTAATTGTCGATAATGGGGCGCCCCAGGCCATCGGCGATCCAGCGCGCGGTCGGTTCGTCGAGCGGCTCGCCCGCCAGGAACAGCGCCCGCAGCGACGAGGTGTCGTGGC
The DNA here is from genome assembly GCA_903934295.1 of uncultured beta proteobacterium. GTDB lineage: Bacteria > Pseudomonadota > Gammaproteobacteria > Burkholderiales > Burkholderiaceae_E > Quisquiliibacterium. The sequence goes on along the minus strand of CAIZNI010000003.1, from coordinate 37,975 downwards.
GGGTCAGGTAGGCAGGATCCTGCTTCTTGAGGACCCGGATGGCGGTGGGCGCCGAGAACATCACCGAGACGCGGTGCTGCTCGACCAGCTTCCAGAGAATGCCGGCATCGGGGCGCACCGGCGTGCCCTCATACAGGATGGTCGCCATGCCGGCGATCAGCGGGCCGTAGACGATGTAGGAATGCCCGACCACCCAGCCGATGTCGCTGGAGCAAAAATAGGTCTCGCCCGGTTTGCCGCAGAAGATGTGCTTCATCGAGGCGGCCAGGGCCACCGCGTAGCCGCCGACGTCGCGCTGCACACCCTTGGGCTTGCCGGTGGTCCCGGAGGTGTAGAGCGTGTAGCTGATTTCGTTGGACTCCAGCCAGGTCACTGGCACCTGGGCCTCCCGATGCGTCTCGCGCAGCGCGGCGTAGCCGTGGTCGCGGCCCGCCACCCGGTCGAAGGCAGCCAGACCCCGATCGACCATGAGCACCGCGGCCGGCTTGTGCGCCGCCAGGGCGATCGCCTCGTCGAGCAGGGGCTTGTAGGGCACCACCTTGCCGCCACGCGAACCGGCGTCGGCACTCACCACCAGCACGGGCTCGGCATCGTCGATCCGGGTGGCGAGGCTGTGCGAGGCGAAGCCGCCGAACACCACCGAATGGATCGCGCCGATGCGCGCGCAGGCGAACATCGCGAACACCGCCTCGGGAATCATCGGCAGATAGATGAGGACCCGGTCGCCGCGCCCCACACCCAGCGTCAGCATGATCGCCGCCATTCGCTGGACCTCGCGGTGCAGCTGGGCGAAGCTGTAGGTGCGTTCCTCGCCGGTCTCGGTGGAGACGAAGATCAGCGCCGGCTGGTCGGGCTGGGTGGCCAGGTGGCGATCGATCGCGTTGTGGCACAGGTTGGTCTGACCATCGATGAACCAGCGGGCAAACGGCGGATGGCGGTGGTCCAGGACGCGGGTGAACGGCTGATGCCAGTCGATGAGCGCCGCCTGCTCGGCCCAGAAGGATTCGGGATCGTCGATCGACCACCGGTGAAACGCTGTCAGATCCATCATGTCTCCCGCGAATGCGCGTCAAACGGAATAAAACCGGCACGGATGTGTTGCCCCTGCCCGTCAAGGCCTGCCCGCAGGGGTGTTCGGCGCCGATTTTGACACCGCCCGGGCTTTCTCTTACCCTCACCCCATGTTTGAAAACCATTTTCGTGGCTTCGGCCACACCGGCATGCTGGTTGTCGTGCTGCTGGCTTGCCTGTGCGCAAGCCTGCCGGCCCGCGCCGCTGGCCCCGAGCCCGCGCCCGAGAACCATTCGGGCGCCGAGCTGGTGCTGCGCGCGCTGTCGCTGCTGGGCGTGAACTACAAGTTCGGCGGCAGTTCCCCCGACACTGGCCTGGATTGCAGCGGGCTGGTGCGCCATGTGTTCCGCGAAACGGTCGGCACGGTGCTGCCGCGCAAGGCGGAAGAAATCAGCCGCTCGGGCGAAAACATCGACACCTCGCAACTGCGTCCCGGTGATCTGGTTTTCTTCAACACGCTGCGCCGCACCTTCTCGCACGTCGGGATCTACATCGGCAACGACCAGTTCGTGCACGCGCCCTCCAGCGGCGGGGGCGTTCGCATCGAGCAGATGAGCAAACAGTACTGGAGCCAGCGCTTCAACGGCGCGCGGCGCGTCCTGGCCGAAAGACTGGGCCTGGACAAGAGTGGCGATCCCGCTCGCCTGTCGGGGCCGGCTTCGTTCAGCGCGGCCACCGCGCCGCTGCCGGCGACTGCGCTGCCCCGGACCAACGCTGCCGATCTGCTGCAGGCGCCGCCCCTGTCGCCGAACTGAAGCGGTTGGTGAATCGACCGGGCGTCGTGCCGGCTCAAGCCGGCGGGCGCCACTGCCGGATGCGCGACTGAAGACCCGGCAAGGCGGCGCGCATCGCCTGGGCGCCCAGTGCGATCGCCCCGACCCGATCCGAGAAATCCGCCGAGCCCCGATCGCCCACCGATGGCGAGACCACCAGATCGGCTTCGAGCAGTTCGCGCGCCGCCAGATGCTGCGACATGATCGCGAAAGCCTGCAGCAGCACGCGCGGCAGGGTGTCGGTCTCCTGGAAACGGGGTTTCGACGAGATGTCCACCGCCAGCACCAGGTCGGCACCCATCGAGCGCGCGGCCCGCACCGGCACCGGGCTCACCAGACCGCCGTCGACGTATTCGCGCTCGCCGATTCGAACCGGCTCGAACACCCCCGGGACCGCGCTGGACGCGCGCACCGCCAGACCGGCATCGCCGCTTCGGGCCAGACGCATCGAGCCGTCGTAAAGATCGGTCATCACCGCGGCATAGGGCAAGGCGAAGCGCTCGATCGCGCGCCCGCCGACCCAGCGATTGACGGTGTCCTGCAGCGCCTTGCCGCGCAGCACGCCGCGCACCTGAAGGGACCAGTCGCCCAGCATCCCTTCCTCGAGCGACAGTGCCGCTTCGCGCAGGGCGCGCGGATTCATGCCGCTCGCATAGAGGGCGCCGACCACGCTGCCCGCGCTGGTGCCCACGACGACATCGGGTCGGATGCCCGCCTGTTCCAGGACTTCGATGACACCGACATGAGCGAAGCCGCGCGCGGCCCCACCGCCAAGGGCGAGCGCCAGGCGCGGGGGCCTCGGGAGATCGGCAGCAGGCGGTCGAACGCCGGGCTGACCGGCGGGCTGACCAGCGGGCTGACCGGCGGGCAAGGACCGCTGGGCCGCTGGCACCGCTGCGGACGGCGCTGAAGCCGACGCGGGGAACACCGCGTCAGGGCGGCGCCACACGGAACACCCGGACGCGGCCGCGGCAGCCGCTGCCAGCGGCATCAGCCGCAGCAGCCTGCGACGCTGCGAAGGACTGGGGGAAGGATTCATGGTGGGTCGCATTCTATGCCGGCGGGGTACGGCTTCCCGATCGGTGGCGGATCGGCGGGGACCGGGGTGCGGATCGGCGCCTGCGACGCCAGACCCGGGATGCCACATCATTCGGAATATTACGAATGCGAACGACTCTCGTTTGCATTACCAAGAAAAGAATCCTACACTCGCCGCATCCCTCTCCAACGACACCGTCCGCCCGATGACCCCTGCGACTGCACCACTGCCCCCGACACCGATACCCGTCCGGCGCGACCACCCTCCCCTGTCGGCCAGGCGCCAGTCGATCAGCCGCGCCGTCCGAGGCGCATTCATCGCGATCGCCATCGCTGCCACGACACTGACCGGCGGCTTCGTCCGGTCGGCTCAGGCGCAGGAAAAGGTGATCAACCTGTATTCCGCGCGCCATTACCAGACCGATGAGGCGCTGTACGGGAACTTCACCCGGCAGACCGGCATCCGCATCAATCGCATCGAGGCCGGCGACGAGGCGTTGCTGGAGCGTCTGCGCACCGAGGGACGCAACAGCCCGGCCGACCTGGTGCTGCTGGTCGACGCCGCGCGGCTCTGGAAGGCGCAGATCGAGGGCCTTTTTCAGCCCCTGCGCTCGGCCACTCTGGAGGCCCGCATACCGGCCCATCTGCGTGGCAAGGACGACGGCAAGGGAAGCGAGTGGTTCGCCTTCTCGACTCGTGCCCGGGTGATCATCCACCACAAGGCGAGCGTCCCGGCGGGCTCCGTGAATGACTACGAGGACCTCGCCAGCCCGGCGCTCAAGGGCAAGGTCTGCACCCGCTCCGGCACCCACCCCTACATGCTGTCGCTGATCGGCTCGATGGCCGAGCACCTGGGCGAGGCCGGCGCCGAAAAGTGGGCCCGCGGCATGGTGGCGAATTTCGCCCGGTCGCCGCGCGGCGGCGACACCGACCAGATCAAGGCGGTTGCCAGCGGCGAGTGCGGAGTCGCGCTGGCCAATACCTATTACCTGGCCCGGCTGATGCGCTCGGACAAGCCGGAGGACAAGGAACTGATGTCGCGGATCGGCATTGTCATGCCGAACCAGGGCAACCGCGGCACGCACATGAATGTATCGGGCGGCGGGCTGGCTCGCCATGCGCCCCATCGGGACGCGGCGGTGCGCTTCCTGGAATACCTCGCCAGCGACGAGGCGCAGCGCCACTTCGCCGACGGCAACAACGAATGGCCGGTCGTCGCGTCGGTCGAAGTACGCAACCCGGCCCTGGAGCGACTGGGGAAGTTTCGCCAGGACACGCTGGCGATCGGGCAGATCGGCCGATCGCAGGTCAACGCCGCCCGGATCATCGACCGGGCGGGCTGGCGCTAGCGCGGGCGCGGATCAGCGCTGCGCGGCGATGATCTTCACTTCGACGAGGAACTCGGGGCGGGCGAGCCCGGCCTCGACGGTGGCGCGCGGCGGGGTCTGGCCGGGGACGACCCAGGCATCCCAGACGGCGTTCATGGCCGGGAAATCACTGATCGACTTCAGGAAGATGGTGGCTTGAAGCACACGGGTCTTGTCGCTGTTCGCTTCGGCGAGCAGGCGATCGATGGCTGCCAGCACCTGGCGGGTCTGGCCGGTGACATCGGCCTTGGCATCATCGGCCACCTGACCCGCGAGATAGACCACCCCCTGGTGGACGGCCACTTCGGACATCCGGGGTCCGACATGCATGCGTTGAATCGACATCTGGGTTTCCTGTGCCTTGGGTTTGTTGAGAAAAGCGGGAGGCGAGCGGCGCCCGGGATGGCCCCGCGACCCCGCTAGTACAATCGACCGATCTTATCAGGGAGCTCCATCGTGAAAGGCAAGACGGCACTTGTGACCGGTTCGACCAGCGGCATCGGCCTGGGCATCGCAAACGCGCTGGCCGCGGGCGGCGCCGACATCGTCCTGAACGGCTTCGGCGACGCCGGCGAAATCGAGCGGCTGCGCGCGAGCCTGGCCGCCACCCATGGCGTCAGCGTCAGCTACCAGGCCGCCGACCTGTCACGCGCCGCCGACATCGACGCGATGTTCGCCCGCCTGGCCGAGGCCGGCATCGGCATCGACGTGCTGGTCAACAACGCCGGCATCCAGCATGTCGCCCCGGTCGAGCAGTTCCCGGTCGAACGCTGGGACGCCATCATCGCGCTCAACCTGTCGGCGGCCTTCCACACCATTCGCTGCGCGCTGCCGGGCATGAAGTCCCGCGGCTGGGGCCGCATCCTGAACATCGCGTCGGTGCACGGTCTGGTGGCCTCGGTCGACAAGGCCGCCTATGTGGCGGCCAAGCACGGCATCATCGGTCTGACCAAGGTGGTCGGGCTCGAAACGGCGCGCACCGCGATCACCTGCAACGCGATCTGTCCGGGTTGGGTGCTGACCCCGCTGGTGCAAAAGCAGATCGATGCGCGCGCCAGCCAGGCCGGCCTGAGCGAGCAGGAGGCCAAGGTGGCCCTGCTGTCCGAGAAGCAGCCCTCGGTGGACTTCGTGACGCCTCAGCAGCTCGGCGATCTGGCGGTGTTCCTGTGCTCGGAGTCCGCCGCCCAGGTGCGCGGCGCGGCCTGGACGGTGGACGGCGGCTGGACCGCCCAGTAGCGGACTGCGCGCGCTCGCCGGCCACCGGATCCGGGCGGGCGCCTGGGTCAGGGCCGGAGTCGGTCGGCTCCGGTGACGCAGTCACCGTCGGGTCGGAAGGCTCAGGCTGGCCGGGATTCCCCGCCAGCCGCCAGTAGCGAAGGCTGTCACGCCGGGCACGCTCGATCACCGGCGCGTGGCCCGCGCGCAGACGAATCGTGATCGCGCCGTCATGGTCGCTGCGCAAGATGCCGACGCCGGCCTGCTGATACCGCTGCAGCACCCGTGCCGCCGGATGCCCGAATCGGTTTCGATAGCCGACCTGGAAGACCGCCCATCTCGGTGCCACCGCCGCAAGGAAGGCCGGCGATGAGGAGGTGGCGCTGCCGTGATGCGGCGCCAGCAGCACATCGGCGCGCAGCGTGCGGGGTCCGAACAGCGCCATCAGCCGGCTTTCCTGGGCGGCTTCGATGTCACCGGCCAGCAGGACGGTGGCCGCGGGCGCGACGATGCGCAGCACGCAGCTGCGTGCGTTGGCGCTGGGCGCACGGGCGGGCGCAGGCTCCCCGCCCGGGTGCAGCCATTCGAAACCGACACCGCCCCACTGCCATTGCTCCCCGCGTTGGCAGGGGTGATGGCGGGGCGCGGCCAGCACCACCGGATGCGCCGCCTCCAGCGAGGAGCCCACCCAGTCCACCGGCCACTGGCGCAGCAGTGACAGGGCGCCGCCGGAATGGTCGGTGTCGCGGTGCGACACCACCATCGCCTGCAGACGGGTGATGCCGCGGGCCCGCAGATAGGGCGCGAGCACCCGCGCCCCGGCGTCGTTGTCTTGGCCATAGGACGGACCGGTGTCGTAGAGCAGGCGGCCCTCGGCGGTCTCGACCAGCACTGCCATGCCCTGACCGACATCGAGTGCGGTCAGCCACAGCTCATCGGGGCGCGGCGTCGCCACCGGACTGAGCAGCAGCGGCAGCAGCCCTGCCCCTGCCCAGGCCCGACCGGGTATCGGCCAGGGCGCCAGCAGCACCGCACAGGCAGCAGCCCCGATCAGCACCGCCACCACCCCGGGCGCCGGCACACCGACCGCCGCCCAGGAACCGGCATCGCACGCGGCCAGCGCGCGCAGCAGCCAGCCGGTGCACTCGGCGGTGAGCATCAGCAGCCCGCTGCCCAGCGGCAACGGCAGCAGCGTCAGAACACCGCCCGCCAGTGCCAGCGGCGTGATGACGCCGGAGACCAGCGGAATCGCGAAGGCATTGGCCAGCGGACTGATGAGGGAAACCGACGAAAAGAACAGGATGCCCAGCGGCAGCAGCGAGACGGTGGCCGCCACCTGCGTGCGGCCGGCCTCGGCCAGCCGGGGCGCGAGCCAGACGCGCAGCCACGACGCACGGGGGGCAAGCGCGAGGCTCGCCGACGCCGCCCCGGGCGAGACCGGCTGGAACCGGGAACCGTGCCAGACAATCGCCGCCACCGCGGCAAACGACAGCCAGAAACCGGCCGCCATCGGCGCCCACGGATCCGCCACGCAGACGATGGCGGCGGCGGTGCACAGGACGTCGCGGGTGCTTCGAGCGCGGCCACTGGCCAGCGCGAGTCCGGCGGCGGCGAGCATCCAGCAGGTGCGCTGCGCGGGCAGGCCCCAGCCGGCGAGCGCCGAGTAGGCAAAGGCCACGCCCACGCCCGCGCACCAGGCGGCGTGGGGCGCGCTGAGCAACGCGGCCAGCGGACGTCGGGGCTGCCGGCCAAACGCCGGCAGCGCGATCGGCGCCCGCCAGAGCCGGCGCACGGCCCAGGCACCCAGGCCCGCCAGCATCGTGATGTGCAGACCGGAAATGCTCATCAGGTGGCCCACACCGGTGCGGTTGAACAGTTCCCAGAACGGACCCGGTATCGCCGACTGATCGCCCACCACCAGCGCAATCAGCACCCCGCGAACCGGCTCGGCGGCCCCCCGCAGCGCCAGCGCCATTGCATCGCGCAGACGTGTGCGCAAGCGCTCGACGCCACTGCCCGGCCACCCGCCCGATCCTTCGAGGCGCTGCGGCGCGTGCGCCGCCCGCGGACCGCTGCGCACGCTGCCGCTGGCGGCGATGCCTTCCTGCAGCGAGCGCAACTCGGCATCGAAGAGCAGCGGATTCTGCGCGGCCAGCGGGCGCTTCAGGCGAACGCTGATGCGCCATCGCTCGCCGGGGGCGATCGGGGCCGTCCCGGGTAGCGGTGTGCGCCCACCCGCCGACCCCGCGCGATCGAACGCGGCGTGGGTCAGCGGCCAGTTCAGCCGCACCGCCACCGGCCCCGGACAAGGCCCGCCGACCGGCTCGCAGGACTCGATCTGAAAGCGCGCCCGCCAGCCGAAGCGCGAGGCGATCGGCATTTCATCGACGAATCCGAGCACCGTCAGTTCGACCCCTTCCAGCGCCGGGGACAGTCGCTGCGCGAGGCCTTGCTGGGCGCGCCACCCCGCCCAGCCAGTCGCCAGCAGGGCGATTCCCGACAGCAGCAGCAGCGACGCGAGGGCGCGCGCACCAAGCGGGCGAGACCGGATCCGCCGGCGGGACCAGGCCCACCGGCAAGACCAGGCCCGCCGGCGCCACCGGCGCAGGGCGATCGGACGGGCCAGCAGCATGCCGGCCAGGCCGATCGCCATCAGGCAAATGCAAAATGCTGCGGTCGGCAGCGCTCGCCACTGCTGGACCCACCAGCAGGCCGCGACGACCACCGCGCCCGCCGGCAACGCTCGCAGCGGATCGCGGGGGCGGGTGAATCGGCGCGAGGGGGGCATCAGCGATCATCGCCGCCCCGGTCAGCGCTGGCGATCGGTCGAACGGTCAGTCGCGCAGCCTCGGGAACTAGACCGGACGGCTTGGCGCAAGCGGGTGCATGACCGATGCCAGTACCCGCCGCCACCCGCCACCGCTGGCCTGCCCTGGCGGAACTACTGGATCGGCACCAGGCTGCGAAGCACCGGTCCGAGGCGCGGCAACACCCGGCACGCATTCTCCTGGACCTGGGCGATGCACTCCTCGAGCGGGCGCTCGCGCAGTTGTGCGAACACCTGCGCGATGCCAAGCAGTTCGCCCGGCTCGTTGCGCGCCGGATGGCGCCAGGCCGGCGCGATGTCGGGCGCATCGGTCTCGAGGACCGCCGCCTGCGGATCGAGCTCGGCGGCGAGCCGGCGAATCTGCAGCGCCCGGGTGAAGGTCATCGCGCCGCCGAATCCCAGCGCGAACCCGAGCCCGACGAAGGCTTGCGCCTGCTGGCGGCTGCCATTGAAGGCATGGGCGATCCCCCCGGACACCCGCAGGCGGCGCAGGTGCTTGAGCAGCGTGTCCTGCGAGCGACGCACATGCAGGATCACCGGCAGACCGAACTCGCGGGCCATCTTGAGCTGTTCGACATAGAAGTGTTCCTGACGCTGGCGGTCCAGGCCGGGCAGGAAGAAGTCCAGACCGATCTCGCCCACCGCCACCAGATCGGGATCGTCGATGCAGGCGGTCAGCGCGGCGCGAAGCCGCGCCAGATCCTCATCGGCCGCCGTCTGGACGGCGATCGGGTGGATGCCCAGCGCATACACGCAGCGGGCACCTTCGCGACCCGCCGCCAGCGCCCGGACCGCCTCGAGATTGCCCGCGGACACTGCCGGCACCACGATCAGGCCGACACCCTTTTCCAGCGCCTCGCGCCGCATCCGGTCCACCTCGCCCTCGAACTCCGCGGCATCGAGGTGGCAATGGGTGTCGATGAGCATGCGATGAACCCGCGGTCGCGACGGCGCTCGAGCCGCCGGATCAGGCCGGCGTCAGCACGCCGTCGCGCAGCGCGAGCACCCGGGTGGCGCGCGCCGCGAGCTCGGTATCGTGGGTGACGATGACGAAGCTCACGCCGAACTCGTGGCTGAGCGACTCGATCAGCTCGAAGATGTGGCGCGCGGTGGCGCGATCGAGATTGCCGGTCGGCTCGTCGGCCAGCACGCAACGCGGCTGGGTGACCAGCGCGCGGGCCAGCGCCACCCGCTGGCGCTCGCCGCCCGACAGTTCGCCCGGACGGTGGGTGAGGCGCTGCGACAGGCCGACCCGGCCCAGCAGTTCGGCCGCCGCCTGCTGCGCCGGCCCGGTGGCCAGCCGGCGGATGCGCAGCGGCATCGCGACATTCTCGAGCGCGGTGAACTCGGGCAGCAGATGGTGGAACTGGTAGACGAAGCCCAGCATGCGGTTGCGCAGGCGGCCCCGCTCGGACTCGCTCAGCGCGACGATGTCACGGCCCAGCCAGGTGACCGATCCGGCGCTGGGCGAGTCGAGCCCGCCCAGCAGGTGCAGCAGCGTGCTCTTGCCCGAGCCCGAGGCACCGATGATCGCCACCCGCTCGCCGGTGCGCACCTGCAGGTCGGTGCCCTGGAGCACCGAGACCTGGTTGACGCCCTCGTCGAAGCGCTTGCGCAGCCCCTGACAGGCCAGCACGAGTTCGCCGGCGGGAGCGCCGGTGTCGTCGCCGGGCGCGGGGGCGCCGGTGTCGTTGCCGGGCGCGGGGGCGTCACTCATAGCGCAGAGCCTCGGCCGGGCGGACCTGCGAGGCGCGCCAGCTCGGATAGAGCGTGGAGGCCAGGGCCAGCACGCAGGAGACGGCGCCGATCACCGCGACATCGTCCCAGCGCAGGTCGCTGGGCAGGCGGCTGATGAAATACACGCCCTTGGGCAGCACCTGGAAGCCGAAGAGGTTTTCGACCGCGCCCACGACCCGGTCGATGTTCAGCGCCAGCACCACGCCGCTGGCCACCCCGAGCAGCGTGCCCAGAAGACCCACCACCGAACCCTGCACCATGAAGACCTTCATGATGCTGCCAGGGCTCGCGCCCAGCGTGCGCAGGATGGCGATGTCCGACTGCTTGTCGGTGACGGTCATGACCAGCATCGAGACCAGGTTGAAGGCGGCCACCGCGATGATCAGCGTGAGGATGATGAACATCATCCGTTTTTCGATCTGGACGGCGGCGAACCAGTTACGGTTCTCGCGCGACCAGTCGCGGACATAGTAGTCGGGGCCCAACAGCAGCGACAGCTCGCGGCCGATGGCGGGCGCGGCGAGCATGTCGGTGGTCTTGAGCCGGACACCGCTGGCCCCGTCGACCCGGAAGAGCCGGCCGGCATCCTGCAGATGCACCAGGACCAGCGTGCTGTCGTACTCGTAGTGACCTGAATCGAAGATCCCGCTGACGGTGAACTGGCGCAGACGCGGCACCACCCCGGCCGGGGTGGTGGTGCCCTGCGGCGCGATCAGTGCGAGCCGGTCGCCGGCCTGCAACTGGAGCTGGCGCGCCAGTTCACTGCCCACCAGGATGCCGAACTCGCCCGGGACCAGCCGCTCGAGCAGCCGCCCGGAGGGGCCGGCCAGGAAATCGGCGACCGAGGGCTCCTGCGCCGGATCGATCCCGCGCACCAGCACCCCGCGCACCAGATCGTCGCGGGCGATCATCGCCTGGCCTGCCACATAGGGCGCGGCCGCCGCGATCCGGGGATGGGCACGGGTCCGGGCGAGCAGCGGCGCCGGATCGGCGAGCCCGCCGGGGGGGCCCAGCACCTCGATGTGCGACAGGACCGACAGCATCCGGTCGGTGACCTCCTTCTGGAAACCGTTCATCACCGACAGCACGGTGATGAGCGCCGCCACCCCGAGGCCGATGCCGGCGACCGACAGGGCGGAGATGAAGGAGATGAAACCGTTGCGCCGGCCCGCGCGGCGACTGGCACGGGTGTATCGCAGGCCGATCTGGTATTCGAAGGGAAGTGGCAAGGCAATCCGTTTGAAGGTCGTGACGGGCGCGCTCCAAGGCCAGGCCAGCCGACGCGCGGCGGTCGTGCCTGCTGCGCCGAGCCGGGCGGCGCTCGCGCCCCCTGCGCCGGCCCCGGGGACGGCGATCGAGTTTGCCATAGAATCCGGGTCTGTCCGACGCGCCCCCGATGCGCGCTGCCCCTCCTGTCCGGACGGTCCGCCCCACATGAATGAACTGATCCTGCTGTGCGCCGGCGCTGCCGCCGACACCACCGACGACACGGCGGGTGCGCGCGCGGGTCTGCCGGTGCCGCCCCTGCCCGGCCTCACCGCCCTGCTGGCACGCGGTCGAATCGCCTCGGACCGCAGCCTCGGCGGCGATCCGGTGGCCGAGCTGCCCGAGGACGCCTGGTTACGCGAGCGGCTGTCGATCCCCGCAGCGGTGTCGGTCCAGGCGCTGGAATGCGTCATCCATGACGTACCGATGCCCTGCTGGCGGCTCACCCCCTGCCAGGTGCACCTGGGCATGGACCATGCGATGCTGATCGACCCCGGTCAGCTGCGATTGACCGCGGACGAGTCCGCCGCCCTGGCCGCTGCCGCGGCACCGGCCTTCGAGGCGATGGGGCTGACGCTGCGCGCGCCCTGCCCCGAGGTCTGGTTCGCGTCGGGCCCGCCCTGGCCGCTGACAACCGCTGCCTGGACCCTGGCCAGCGGACGCAACATCAGCGCCTATGAGCCGCGCGGCGCGCGCGCGCGCGACTGGCGGCGCCTGCTCACCGAGGTGCAGATGCTCTGGTATGAACACCCGGTCAACCTGGCGCGCGAGCAGGCCGGCCAGCGGCCGGTCAACGCGTTGTGGCTCGACGGCTTCGCCACCGAGGCGCCGCCGCCCGGCAGCGGGCTCATGGTCAGCGCATCGCCCGTGCTGACCGGTGCGGCCCGGGCGGCCGGTTGGGACACGCGCCACGCACCCGGCGCGGCGCAAGCGCTCGCGCCCGCATTCGACGCCACCAGCCGGCCGATCGTCATCGATCTGCCCTGGTGGCGCGCCCCGCGACGCCTGGGCGATGCGCCGGCCTGGCAACAGGCCTGGCAGTCGTTCGAGGACTGGCTGCGGGTCGGCCAGGCGCCGCTGGCGCGCGCGGCGGACCAGCGGCGACTGCGGGTCGTGCTTACCGGTGAACGCCGCCTGCTGACGCTGGACAGCGCGCCGGCCAGCCGCTGGCGCTTCTGGGAGCGGCTCGATGTCCGCTCGGCGATCAACGGCGGCGCCCCGGCAAGCGCCGCGGGCCGGGCATCGCCCCCCCGCGGCCCCGTCGCCGGCGCGCGAGCCGCGTCAACCGCTGGGCGTGATGCGCCGCGCCAGCGCCGATGAGCCTGTCCCCGATTCGGACCCATGAGCGCGCGGTGCCGGCCGAGGCCAGCCGCCAGCTCGTTGCCAGCGGCGTGCATCCGGTGCTCGCCCGGATCTATGCCTCGCGGGGCATCGCCTCGCCCGCCGAGCTCGACGCCTCGCTCAACCACCTGCTGGCGCCGGCCGGACTGCTGGGCATCGCCGCGGCCGCAACGCAGTTGGCCGACGCCATCGCGCGCGGCGATCGAATGGTGATCGTCGCGGACTACGACTGTGACGGCGCCACCGCCTGCGCGGTCGGCATGCGGGGCCTGCAGGCGATGGGCGCCCGTGTCGACTACCTGGTGCCGAACCGCTTCGAGCACGGTTATGGCCTCACGCCCACGATCGTCGACCTGGTCGCGCAGCACCCGCGCATCGGCCGGCCCGAACTCATCATCACCGTCGACAACGGCATCGCCAGCCTGGAAGGCGTCGACCGGGCACGCGAACTGGGCATCGCGGTCATCGTCACCGACCACCACCTGCCCGCCGAGTCGCTCCCCGCCGCGCAGGCCATCGTCAACCCGAACCAGCCCGGCTGCGGCTTCGCCAGCAAGCACCTGGCCGGCGTGGGCGTGATGTTCTATGTGCTGCTGGCGCTGCGCGCGGTGCTGCGCGAGCGCGGCGCCTTCGCCGGGCGGCCGGAGCCGGCCCTGCAGGCCCTGCTCGACCTGGTCGCGCTGGGCACGGTGGCCGACCTGGTGCGCCTGGATCGCAACAACCGGCTGCTGGTGGCCGCCGGCCTGCGGCGCATCCGCGCGGGTCAGGCGCAGGCGGGTGTTCGGGCGCTGTTCGAGGCGGCCGGACGCGAATGGCGAACCGGCTCGTGCAGCGACCTCGGTTTCGCGGTCGGCCCGCGCATCAACGCCGCCGGGCGGCTGTCCGACATCACCGTCGGGATCGAATGTCTGCTGTGCGATGACGACGAGCGGGCCCGCGCGCTCGCCGCCGAACTGGACACCATCAACCGGGCGCGCCGCGACATCGAGGAGCGGATGCGCGAGGAAGCGATCGAAGCAGCCGGCGAGCCGGCGGCCGAGGCCAGCACCCTGGTGTTGTTTCGCCACGACTGGCACACCGGCGTGATCGGACTGGTCGCCTCGAAGCTGAAGGATCGTCATCACCGCCCGACGCTGGCCTTCGCGCCGACCACCGACCCCGGCTGCCTGCAGGGCTCGGGGCGCTCGATCCCCGGCGTGCACCTGCGCGATGCGATCGACCTGGCCGCCAAGCGAACCCCGGGCGCGGTCCTGCGCTTCGGCGGCCACGCGATGGCCGCGGGACTCACGCTGGTCGCCGACCGGCTCGCGCCCTTCCAGGCGGCTTTCGAGCAGGCGGTCCGCGAACTGGCCGACCCGGGCGCCTTCGATCCCGAACTGCAGACCGACGGCTCGCTGAGCGGCGAGACGATCGACCTGAGCCTGATCGCCGCCATCGACGAGGCGGTCTGGGGACAGGGCTTTCCCGCGCCGCTGTTCGTCGATGATGTCGAGGTGGTGCGCCAGCGGCTGCTCAAGGACCGCCACCTCAAGCTCGAGCTGCGGGTGGGCGGACGTCCCTTCAACGCCATCGCGTTCGGGCGCACCGAGCCCCTCGCCGCGCACGCGCGGATCGCCTACCGGATCAACCGCAACGACTGGGGCGGACGCGCCGAAGTGCAACTGCTGGTGGAGCAGGCGCTTCAGCGGTAGCGGGCACCCGCCCGCCGGGCGCGATTTCGCGCTGGCCGGCACACGCGATCCGGCCGGGTTGTGACAAATTGCTTTTGCCGGATTCCCGCGGCCGCCCACCATCGCATCCCATGTACTGCGCGCACTTCGGACTCAAGCAACGCCCCTTCGGTATCTCGACGGAACCGGCGAAGATCTTCATCGCCGGCAGTCGCGCGCGGTTCTCCAAGGCGCTGCTGTACATCCTCGAGCACGAAACGGGCTTCCTCAAGATCACCGGCGAGGTCGGCGCGGGCAAGACCACCCTGTGCCGCTGGCTGCTGCGCACCCTGCCATCCCAGCAGTACCGGATCGTCCATCTGGCCGACCCGACGCTGTCGGCCCAGCAGCTCGATTTCGCGCTGGCCGAAGGACTGGGGCTCGACGCGCCGCGCGAGGACCCCGACCGGCTGCGCATGCGGCTGGAGGCCAAGCTGCGCAGTGCCCGCAGCCAGAAGATCCAGGTGGTGGTGCTGGTCGACGAAGCCCACGCCATGCCGCTGGAGACACTGGAGCGGCTGCGCCTGCTGGGCCAGGGTGCGGGCGACGGCGACAGCGCGCTGCGACTGGTGCTGCTCGGCCCGCCCGAACTCGACCAGCAGCTGGCCCGCCAGGACCACGCAGCGCTGCGCGACCGAATCGTCCACAGCCTGCGGCTGCGCCGCCTGAGTCAGGACGACATCCGCGACTACCTGCACACCCGGCTGCGCGCGGCCGGTTACGAAGGCCCACGGGTCTTTTCCGACAACGCGATCCGGCTCGCCGGCGGGCTGTCGCGCGGGCTCCCCCGGCGCCTGAACCTGCTCGCCGACAAGGCGATGATGATGGCGGTTCTCGAGAACAAATTCGAGATCCGCAGCCGCGACATCGCCGCCGCCGCCCGCGAGATCAAGCTCGAACGGGTGCGAGCCGGCAACGCCCCCACCCGCCTGCTCACCATGGCCGCCGGACTCGGGTTCGTCGCCGGCGTGGTGCTCACGCTGGGCCTGGCGCTGGCGGCGTTGCGCTACGACTGGATCGCCATCGAGTCGACCGCGCAGGCCCCCGCTCCGCCCGCGGTTCAGACCTCGCCGCGCGACTACGCGAACTCGCCATCGGGCCTGGGGCTGTTCAACCGCTGAAGCGGCGCGGGCCAGCACGGCCCGCTCTCCCTATAATGACGGGTTTTGCATTGCTGCGTCCTTCGCGACGCCTGACGGGACCCCCATGGAAGCCGAACGCCTGAACGCCCTTGCCGCCCTGATCACCGATCTCCGGAATCGGGTACTCGAACTACGGGGGTATCTTTGACTTCGATGTCAAAAGAACCCGCCTGATCGAAGTCGAACGCGCGCTCGAGTCCCCAGACGTCTGGGAAGACGCCAAGCGAGCCCAGGAACTGGGTCGCGAGAAGAAGATGCTCGAGGGGGTGGTGCAGCGCATCCTCGAACTCGAGTCCGGACTGTCCGACGCCGACGAGCTCTTCGAGATCGCCCGCAGCGAGGATGACGACTCCACGCTGATCTCGGTCGAAGAGGACGTCTCGCACCTGGAAAAGATGGTGGGCGACCTCGAGTTTCGCCGCATGTTCGCCAATCCGGCCGACCCGAGTCACTGCTTCATGGAAATCCAGGCCGGCGCCGGCGGCACCGAGGCCCAGGACTGGGCCCAGATGCTGCTGCGCCAGTACTTGCGCTACTGCGAGCGCAAGGGCTTCAAGGCCGATGTCCTCGAAGAGACCGAAGGCGACACCGCCGGCATCAAGGGGGCCTCGCTCAAGGTGGTGGGCGACTATGCCTACGGCTACCTGCGAACCGAGACCGGGGTTCACCGGCTGGTGCGCAAGTCGCCCTTCGACTCCAGCGGCGGGCGCCACACCTCGTTCGCCTCGGTCTACGTGTATCCCGAGGTCGATGACTCGATCCAGGTCGACATCAATCCGGCCGACCTGCGGATCGATGTCTACCGGGCCTCGGGCGCCGGCGGTCAGCACGTGAACAAGACCGAGTCCGCGGTCCGGATCACCCACCTGCCCACCAACACCGTGGTGCAGTGCCAGAACGACCGGTCCCAGCACCGCAACAAGGACGAGGCGATGAAGATGCTGCGCGCCCGTCTGTTCGAGCTCGAATTGCGCAAGCGGCGCGCCGAGCAGGACAAGGTCGAGGCCAGCAAGACCGACATCGGCTGGGGCCACCAGATCCGCTCCTACGTCCTGGACCAGTCGCGGATCAAGGATCTGCGCACCAACGTCGAAATCAGCAACACCAAGAGCGTGCTCGACGGCGATCTCGATCCCTTCATCTTTGCCAGCCTGAAGCAGGGCGTGTAACAGGAACCGCAGGCCGTCATGACCGAACCGATCCATCCGGGTGCGCCCGAGGGCGCACCCATTGCGGGCGCCGACGAGAACCAGATCATCGCCGAGCGCCGCGCCAAGCTGGCACGCCTGCGCGAGGCCGGGCCGGCCTTTCCGAACGATGCGCGACCCGCCGACCGCGCCGACCCGCTCACCGCCGCGCACGACGGGAAAACCCGCGAGGAACTGGCGCAGGCGGCGATCGAGGTCTCGATCGCCGGACGGCTGATGCTCAAGCGGGTCCAGGGCAAGGCCAGCTTCGGCACGGTGCAGGACGCCACCGGCCGGCTGCAGCTCTGGATGAACGACGAGGGGGTGGGCGCCGCCGCCCACGAGGCCTTCAAGCACTGGGACCTGGGCGACATCGTCGCCGCCCAGGGCGTGCTGTTCAAGACCATGAAAGGCGAGCTGTCGGTTCGCTGCACCGGCGTGCAGCTGCTGGCCAAGTCGCTGCGCCCGCTGCCCGACAAGTTCCACGGGCTGGCCGATCAGGAAACCCGCTACCGTCAGCGCTACGTCGACCTGATCGTCAACCCGGAGACCCGGCGCACCTTCGTGGCCCGCAGCCGCGCTCTCACCGCGATCCGCAACTACATGACCGGCAACGGCTTTCTCGAGGTCGAGACACCGATGCTCCATCCGATCCCCGGCGGCGCGGCGGCCAAGCCCTTCATCACCCACCACAACGCGCTGTCCCAGGACATGTACCTGCGCATCGCGCCCGAGCTGTACCTGAAGCGGCTGATCGTCGGCGGCTTCGAGCGGGTGTTCGAGGTGAACCGCAATTTCCGCAACGAAGGCATCAGCCCGCGGCACAACCCCGAATTCACCATGATGGAGTTCTACGCGGCCTACACCGACTACCGGTGGCTGATGGACTTCACCGAGGCGGTGATCCGCGACGCGGCGACCCAGGCGGCCGGCGCCACCTGCCTGACCTACCAGGGCCGCGAGCTCGACCTGGGCGCGCCCTTCGACCGGCTCACCATCGCCCAGGCGATCGTGAAGTACGCGCCGCACTACGCCGGATCGCCCTTCGACGATGCCGGCTGGCTGCGCGAGGAACTCGGCCGGCTGGGGGTCAACATCAACGATGTGCGTCACCGCAAGGCCGGTGCCGGCGCGCTGGCGCTGACGCTGTTCGAGGAGGTCGCCGAAAGCCAGCTCTGGCAGCCGACCTTCATCATCGACTATCCGGTCGAAGTCTCGCCGCTGGCGCGCGCCTCCGACACCCGCCCCGGCATCACCGAGCGCTTCGAGCTGTTCATCACCGGGCGCGAGATCGCCAATGGATTCTCGGAGTTGAACGACGCCGAGGACCAGGCCGAGCGCTTTCGCCAGCAGGTGCTGGCCAAGGAGGCCGGTGACGAGGAGGCGATGTTCTACGACGCCGACTTCGTGCGCGCGCTCGAGTACGGGATGCCGCCCACCGGCGGTTGCGGGATCGGCATCGACCGGCTGGTGATGCTGCTCACCGACAGCGCCAACATCCGCGACGTGATTCTATTCCCGGCCCTCAAGCACGAGTAGCGCCGGTGATCGGACGCGCGACTACCGCGCTGGGCATCACCCAGATCGTCGGCTGGGGCACCACCTACTACTGCACCGCGGTGCTGTTCTCGGTGATGGCTGCCGACACCGGCTGGGGGCTCACGCTGGCCTACGCCGCCTTCTCCTGGGCGATGCTGGTGTCGGGTCTGGTGTCGCGTTGGATGGGCGCGCTGGTCGAGTCGATCGGCGAGCGCCGGGTGATGACGGCGGGCTCGCTGGGCATCGCGGCCGGGCTGCTGGCGGTGGCCACCGCCCACCACCCGGTGCAGTTGTTCGTCGCCTGGACGCTGCTTGGCGTGGCGATGCGGGCTGCGCTCTACGAGACCGCCTTCTCGGCGCTGGCGCGCATGGCGGGCGCCGGCGCGCGCCGGGCGATCTCGATCCTCACGCTGTATGGCGGTCTGGCCTCGACGCTGTTCTGGCCGCTGGGCCACTGGATGGCGGCGCAATGGGGCTGGCGGGGTGCGTTTCTCGCCTACGCCGTCTGCAACCTGCTGATCTGCGTGCCGCTGCATCATTTTTTTCTGCCGCGTCCCGGCGACGAGCGGGCCGCGGCGACCGCGCCGGGGTCGGGCGATGCGCAGGCACAGGCCCTGGCCCGAGGCTCGCTGCCGCCGGCCGAGCGCGACCGCGCGCTGCTGATCCTGTCGGCGCTGCTGGCCGCCCACAGCTTCGTCTTCTCGTCGCTGGCCGCCCATGTCCTCACCGTTCTGCAGGCCCTCGGACTGGCCGCAGCCGCCGCGGTGACCATGGCGTCGATGAAGGGCGTCGCGCAGGTCGCCGCCCGATTCGTCGAGCTGTCGCTGCAACGGTATCTGGGCGCAATGACGGTGGGCATGATCTCCACCGGGCTGCTGCCGGTGGGCCTGCTGCTGCTCGACATCGCCGCGCCCAATGTGCTGCTGGTGTCGGTGGGCTGCCTGGTCTACGGTGCGTCCAACGGTCTGATCACCATCGTGCGCGGCGCGGTGACGCTGCAACTGTTCGGGCACGCCGGCTACGGTGCCACCCTGGGGCGAATCGCCGCACCGGGCCTGATCGCCGGGGCTCTGGCGCCGATGTCGTATGCGGCCGCGATCGAGCATCTGGGCCACCATTGGGCGCTGGCGATGCTCACCGTCATCTCATGCCTCGGATTCGCCGGCATGTGGCGACTGACCTGGATTCAGAACCGCTCGGCCCGGAACACGCCCACATCGGACAGATAGAGCGTGACCCGATAGTGGCGGGCGTAGCGCTGCAGCACGTGCTCGGCGATGCGATCGGCGACCTCGGCGGTACACACCAGCTGCAACTCGATCGACCGATCGACATCCCATTCGCCATCGTGGTCGCCATGCACGCCGCCGCCCCGGACATCGACCACGGTGTACCCCAGGGCACCGAGCGAGCGCGCGTCGGCCACCAGCTGGCGTTCGATCACGGCCTCGCTGATCACGACCAGCAGCTTGCGGGGATGGGTCTGCACCATGCGGGAACTCCGGGAGAAAACGCGTTCAGGCCAGCCAGCCGGCGGCCCAGGCATACAGCGGGATGCCCAGCGTGACATTGAACGGAAAGGTCACGCCCAGCGCCGCGCCGATCGACAGCGCCGGATCGGCCTGCGGCACCGCGATCCGCATCGCGGTCGGGGCCGCGATGTAGGACGCGCTGGCGCACAGCGTGGCCAGCAGTGCGCAACCGCCTACCGACAGACCCAGCAGCTGCCCGGCGCCCAGGCCAATCGCGCCGAAGACCAGCGGCGCCACCAGGCCGAAACCGATCAGGAACGGTCCCGCGCGGCGCAGCTCGGGCAGCCGCGCGCCGGCCACCAGCCCCATCTCGAGCAGAAACAGACACAGCACGCCCTTGAACAGGTCGCCGAACAGCGGCTTCATCGGCGCCAGACCCTGCGGGCCGATCAGCGCGCCGATGAGCAGTCCGCCCAGCAGCAGGAAGACCGCCTTGCCGAACAGCGTCTCGTGGGCGAGGTGGCGCCAGCTCACGGTGTGCAGCGAATCGCGCCGGGCCAGCAGGATGCCCACGATCAGCCCGGGCGCCTCCATCAGCGCGACCAGCACCGACATCTGCGGCTCGGGCTCGAGACCGCGCCGGGTCAGAAAGCTCTGGGCGACCGCAAAGGTCACCACCGACACCGACCCGTAATGCGCGGCAATCGAGGCCGCGTCGGCTTGCGCGAAACGCCCCAGCCGCCGCAGCACCGGATACGCCAGCAGCGGCAGCAGCGCCGACAGCGCGATCCCGGTCAGCGCCAGCGGTGCAATCCCGAGCAGCGGCTGACGCGCGAGTTCGGCCCCGCCCTTCAGGCCGATGGCCAGCAGCAGATAGATCGACAGCGCCTCGTAGAGCGGCTCGGGCAGGCGCAGATCGGAGCGCGACAGCCGAGCGACCAGCCCGAGCAGGAAAAAGAGGACGACCGGATCCAGCGACATCCGAGGCTCCGGTCAGTCGCGCTCGTCGATCCAGGCCTGCTGGATGGCTTCCAGAATCTTCTCGTTGGAGCGACCCGGCTGATCGGCGAAGCCGGGCAGCGCCATCACCCACTGGTGCAGGTCGGTGAAGCGGAGGCGGGCGGGATCGACCGCCGGATGAACTTCATCGAGGGCGATCGCGATCTCGAGCACATCGGTCCATTGCATGGTCAGTGATCCTCACGGGCATGGTTGATGGTGTAGCGCGGAATCTCGACCACGAGATCGGCCTGCGCCAGCTTCACCTGGCACGACAGCCGCGACGACGCGGTCAGCCCCCAGGCCTTGTCGAGCAGGTCGTCTTCCTCTTCCGACGATGGCTCGATGGCCGCGCCGCCCTCGCGGATCACCACATGGCAGGTGGTGCAGGCCAGCGAGAGTTCGCAGGCGTGCTCGATCTCGATGCCCTGCTGCAGCAGCGCCCGACAGAGGACGGTACCGGTGGGCACCTCGAATTGTGCGCCCTTGGGGCACAGTTGTTCATGGGGAAGCACTTTGACGACAGGCATGGCGATGCGGCGAGGCGGTCCGTGGTGAGAGTAGAGGATCGGTGGTCGATGGGATCGGTGGACAGTGGAATCTGAGCGCAGCGGGGTCAGGACCCCATGTCCTCGATCCGCCGGCCGGTCAGGGCCAACGCGATCGAGCGATCCATCCGACGGGCGGCAAAGACTTCGGTGCCGCGCGACAGGGCTTCGACCGCCGAGCGGATCGCCGCCAGGTCGGTGTCCTCGATCACGCCGGCCAGCCGCGCCACCAGCGCTTCCAGCGCGAGACGCTCGTCGGCAGTCAGCAGACTGGCGTCGGTGTGGATCGCGGCCTGGGTGGCCTCGAGCAGACGGCGCGCATCGACCTGCTGCTCGCGCAACGCCCGCGCACGCATGTCCTCTTCGGCGCTGCTGAACGACGACTGAAGCATGTCGGCGATTTCATCGTCGCCCAGGCCGTACGACGGCTTGACCACGATCGAGGCCTCGACGCCGCTGCCGATCTCTCGGGCGCTCACCGACAACAGCCCGTCGGCATCGATCTGGAAAGTGACGCGGATGCGGGCAGCACCCGCCACCATCGGCGGAATCCCCCGCAGCTCGAAACGGGCCAGCGAGCGGCAGTCCGACACCAGCTCGCGCTCCCCCTGGACGATGTGGATCGCCATCGCGGTCTGGCCATCGCGAAACGTGGTGAACTCCTGGGCGCGCGCCACCGGAATCGTCGAGTTGCGCGCGACGATCCGCTCGACCAGCCCGCCCATGGTCTCCAGGCCGAGCGACAGCGCGATCACATCGAGCAGCAGCCAGTCGTCGTCGGACGACCGGTTGCCGGCCAGTGCGTTGGCCTGGACCGCCGCGCCCAGCGCCACCACCTGGTCCGGATCGAGATCGATGAGCGCCGGCTTGCCGAACAGTTCGCCCACCGCCCGACGCACCTGCGGCATGCGGGTCGAGCCGCCCACCAGCACCGTGCCGACAATCTCGGCGGCGTGCAGCTTCGCATCACGCAGCACCCGTCGGGTGGCCGCCAGCGTGCGATCAAGCAGATCGCGGGTCAGCGCCTCGAAACGCTCCCGGCTCAGCGGCAGACTCACCCGGGTGGCATCGGTCAGCTGCACCGAGAAAGTGGTCGCGTCCTGCAGGCTCAGCGCCTCCTTGGCCCGCCGGGCCGCATCGAGCATCGCCCGCAGGTCATGGGCGCCGAGGCTGCCCGCCGCCAGCGCGCTGGCGATCGGGTGCTCATCGGCTTCTTTGCCAGCCAAACCGGTCTCGCGCAGCGCCCACTCGACGATGCGCTGGTCGAAATCGTCGCCGCCCAGCGCCGAATCGCCGCCAGTGGCGATCACTTCGAAGACGCCGCGCGACAGGCGCAGGATCGAGATGTCGAAAGTGCCCCCGCCCAGGTCGTAGACCGCGTACAACCCCTCGGCGCCATTGTCGAGCCCGTAGGCGACCGCGGCGGCGGTCGGCTCGTTGAGCAGTCGCAGCACCGTCAGGCCGGCCAGCCGCGCCGCGTCCTTGGTGGCCTGACGTTGGGCGTCGTCGAAGTACGCCGGCACGGTGATCACTGCGCCCACCAGTTCGCCCCCCAGTGTCTGCTCGGCGCGCTCGCGCAGCGCCCGCAGGATCTGGGCCGAGACCTCGACCGGGCTCAGGTCGCCGGCCCGGGTGCGCAGCTTCACCATGCCGGGCGCATCAACGAATTCATAAGGGGTGTGCAACCGCGCCGCATCAGCGAGGCCGCGGCCCATGAAGCGCTTCACCGACACGATGGTGTTGCGGGGATCGACGGCCGCCTGGGCCGCCGCCACCGCCCCGACATCGATGGTGCCGTCGTCCCGATAGCGCACCACCGACGGCAGCAGCGCGTGACCCTGCTCGTCGCCAAGCACCTCGGCCACGCCGTGACGCACCGCGGCCACCAGCGAGTTGGTGGTGCCCAGGTCGATGCCCACCGCGAGCCGGCGCTGGTGCGGCTCGGGGGTCATGTCCGGTTCGGAGATCTGCAGGAGCGCCATCGACAATCCAGTGAGAAGAGCGCCCGCGGGCGCCGCATGAAAGAGGGGTCAGACGCCGGACAGGTCCTGCTCGGCGAAATCGACCTCCTCGGCCAGTCGATCCAGAAACATCAGTTGCCGCACGCAGCCACCTGCAGCAGGCGCATCGCCCGACTCGTCGAGCAGCATCGCGATCTGTCCGATCAGCGCCTGCCGGACCGACTCGATCTGCTCTTGCAGCGACGTGAGCGCCGCGATGTCGCGCGCCTCGCGGGCCTCGTCGAGCGCCTCGCGCCACTGCATCTGCTGCATCAGGAACGCCCCCGGCATCGAGGTGTTCGACTCGACCTGCAGATCGACCCCGCGCAGGCCGCACAGATAAGCGGCGCGACGCTGGGCGTCACGCAGCACGCGGTAGGCCTCATTGACCTGCGTGGCCAGTTGCAGCGCCAGTCGCCGGTCGCCGGGCGCGCCCTGGACATGGCGGTCGGGATGCACCGCAGCCTGCAGTCGCCGCCACGCCGACTCGAGTGCGACCGAATCGATCGCGAAGGCCTCGGGCAGCCCCAGCAGGGCGAAATGACTGCGATCAGACACGCTTTTTGCGCCAAAGAAAGAGGCGGCCCTGGGCCGCCTCTGGTCGCCTGTACCCGGGGGCGGGCATCAGACCTGGAACGACTCTCCGCAACCGCATTCGCTCTTGACGTTGGGGTTGTTGAACTTGAACCCCTCGTTGAGCCCCTCGCGCACGAAATCGAGTTCGGTACCGTCGATGTAGGACAGGCTCTTGGGGTCGACGAACACCGTGACACCGTGGCTCTCGAAGCTCAGGTCCTCGGGTTTGGGCTGATCGGCGTATTCCAGCTTGTAGGCCATGCCCGAACAGCCGGTGGTGCGCACCCCGAGCCGCAAGCCGATGCCCTTGCCCCGTTTCTCGATGTAGCGCGAGATGTGACGGGCCGCGCTTTCCGTCAGGCTGACCCCCATGGCCGTCTCCACGACTCAGGCCGCCTGACGGGTGACGGGATCGGCAACCCCCGTTCCATGCTTGCTGCGGTAATCCTCGACCGCCGCCTTGATGGCGTCCTCGGCCAGGATCGAGCAATGGATCTTGACCGGAGGCAGCGCGAGCTCTTCGGCGATCTGGGTGTTGCGGATGTCCATCGCCTGGTCGAGGGTCTTGCCCTTGACCCACTCGGTGACCAGCGAACTGGAGGCAATCGCCGACCCGCAGCCGTAGGTCTTGAAGCGCGCGTCTTCGATGACGCCCTGCTCGTTGACCTTGATCTGAAGCTTCATCACGTCGCCGCATGCAGGTGCGCCGACCATGCCGGTGCCCACGCTGTCGTCACCCTTGTCGAAGCCGCCCACATTGCGGGGGTTCTCATAGTGATCGATGACCTTTTCGCTGTATGCCATGTCAGTGCTCCGTACGACAGAATCGGAATTGAAACGCAGGCGCAGGCGTCAGTGCGCTGCCCATTGCACCGAATTGAGATCGATGCCTTCCTTGACCATTTCCCACAGCGGCGACATGTCGCGCAGCTTGCCGACCTTGCGCCCGAGCAACTCGATCGCGTAATCGACCTCTGCCTCGGTGGTGAACCGCCCGATCGAGAACCGGATCGAGCTGTGGGCGAGTTCGTCGCTGCGACCGAGCGCCCGCAGCACGTAGGAGGGCTCGAGGCTGGCCGAGGTGCAGGCCGAACCGCTGGACACCGCAAGGTCCTTGATCGCCATGATCATGGACTCGCCTTCGACATAATTGAAACTCAGGTTCAGGTTATGCGGAACCCGGCGTTCCATGTCTCCGTTCAGGAACACCTCCTCCATGCGGTTCAGACCGTTGTAGAGCCGGTCGCGCAACACGCGGATGCGTTCGTTCTCGGCCTGCATCTCGAGGCGCGCGAGACGAAACGCCTCGCCCATCCCGACGATCTGGTGGGTCGCCAGCGTGCCCGAGCGGAAACCGCGCTCGTGACCGCCCCCATGGATCTGGGCCTCGATCCGGACCCGGGGCTTGCGGCGCACATACAGCGCCCCCATGCCCTTGGGGCCGTAGGTCTTGTGAGCCGAGAACGACATCAGGTCGACCTTCAGGGCCGCCAGGTCGATGGGCATCTTGCCGGTCGCCTGGGCCGCATCCACATGCAGAATGATCCCGCGCTCGCGAGTGATGTCACCGATGGCCGGAATGTCCTGGATGACGCCGATCTCGTTGTTCACCAGCATGACCGAGACCACGATGGTGTCGGGACGCAACGCTGCCTTGAACTGATCGAGATCGAGCAGCCCGTTTTCGAGGACGTCGAGATAGGTGACCTGGAAACCCTGGCGCTCGAGTTCGCGCATCGTGTCCAGGGTGGCCTTGTGCTCGGTCTTGACGGTGATGAGGTGGCGGCCGCGCTCTTTGTAGAACTGCGCGGCGCCCTTCACCGCCAGGTTGATCGACTCGGTCGCACCGGAGGTCCAGACGATTTCACGCGGGTCGCAGTTCACCAGCGCGGCGACTTCCTCGCGCGCCTGTTCGACCGCCTTCTCGGCGCTCCAGCCGTACGAGTGACTGCGCGACGCCGGGTTGCCGAAATCTTCACGAAGGTAAGGGATCATCTTGTCGACGACCCGGGGATCGACCGGAGTCGTCGCGGAGTAATCGAGATAGATCGGCAGGTGAATCACTGGGTTCTCCGGGCGGGGGCCACTGTCAGGAATTCGTGGAACGGGTGCCGTCGAGACGGATCGGCTGCAGGGTCGAGGTCGGGAACTCGAGCGCGGCGCGATGCTCGCGCAGCACCGAGATCTGACGCGGTGCCTGGCGGGTCTCGCGCGAGCGCTGCTGCTCGACCATCTCGGCCAGGGAAACCGAATCGAGAAACTCGACGATCTTCTTGTTCAGCGTTGACCAGAGCTCGTGGGTCATGCACTGACCGTCCTCGGAGCAGTTCTCCTTGCCGCCGCACTGAGTCGCGTCGATCGGTTCGTCGACCGCGAAGATGATGTCCGCGACGGTGACGTCCTTGGCGCCACGCGCCAGGGTGTATCCGCCCCCGGGTCCCCGGGTGCTCTCGACCAGTTCGTGGCGGCGCAATTTGCCGAACAACTGTTCGAGGTAGGACAGCGAGATCTTCTGGCGCTGGCTGATACCGGCCAGCGTGACGGGACCCTGATGCTGGCGCATGGCCAGATCGATCATGGCGGTGACGGCAAAGCGACCTTTGGTGGTCAGACGCATGGCAGTTTCCTTGGGAGAAAGCCGGGTTTGTGTTCCGGATTTAGCCTTATCCGACTAAATCTGTCAAGTATCCCCGAGGGCAAAAGGGTGTTTTGTCCAGGACAAAACAAACCCAGTATAGCCCGCTGAAATGCGTCTGTGGCGCCTGCGGCCACCTGTTTGTGAACTTTTAGTCACACCGCGAACGGCCGGGTCAAACGCGACCCGATCGTCCGTTTACCCGTCGGAAAAACACGCCCCCGCCGGCGACGAAATGCCACTGCCGCCGGGACTGGCGCACCGCGACCGCTCGCCAGCCTCAGGCGGCGGCCACCTGGGTGGCCCGACGCTTGGCCAGCTCGAGCAGTCCCGCGCAGGCATCCTCGATGTAATCGAGGACCTGCTCGAAACCCTGGACGTTGCCGTAGTAGGGATCGGGGATGGTGGCGGTCTCGTGTTCGGTGGCAAAGCGCATCAGCAGTTGCAGTTTGTGGTGCGCCCGCTTGGGGGCGATCTGCTGCAAGGCCGACAGGTTGTCCCAGTCCATCGCCAGGATCAGGTCGAAGTCGTCAAAGTCAGACTCCTTGACCCGCTTGGCGCGAAGATCGGAGATGTCGAACCCGCGCTTGCCCGCCGCGGCCTGCCCGCGCTTGTCCGGCGTCTCGCCCGTGTGAAAGGCATGCGTACCGGCCGAGGCGACCTTGACGATGTCGTCCAGACCCGCCTGCCGGACAAGGTGACGAAACACCCCTTCGGCCATCGGCGAGCGGCAGATGTTGCCCATGCACACGAACAGGACCCGGGTGTTCATTGCCAGGGAGATCGGTTCCTTCTTTGCCATTTCTTTATCCGACGAGGAAATTGAGTTGTAGTGGGGTGCGGCGGCTTGGTCTCTATGCCGCGCGGTCAGCCATGATCGGAACCACGTTCGCATTGCCGTTCGCTCCGAAGATCTGCTGCTTGAGGGTGGCGAGCTGGTCGCGAACGCGCGCGGCCTGCTCGAATTCGAGGTTGCGGGCGTGATCGAGCATCAGCTTCTCGAGCCGCTTGATCTCTCGCGCCACGCCCTTTTCGGTCATGGTGTCGTACTGGGCCTGCTGCTCGGCCGCCTTCTGCTCCTGGCGCGCCTGCTGCGGGTCGAAGACGCCGTCGATGAGTTCCTTCACCTGCTTGATCACCCCGCGCGGCACGATCCCGTGCAGCGTGTTGAAGGCGACCTGGCGCTCGCGCCGGCGGCCGGTCTCGTCGATCGCCTTCTGCATCGAGGCGGTCACCCGATCGCCGTACAGGATCGCCGCGCCGTGCAGATTGCGCGCTGCCCGGCCGATGGTCTGGATCAGGCTGCGCTCGGAGCGCAGGAAGCCTTCCTTGTCGGCGTCGAGGATCGCCACCAGCGACACCTCGGGCAGGTCGAGCCCCTCGCGCAGCAGGTTGATGCCGACCAGCACGTCAAAGACGCCCAGCCGCAGATCGCGGATGATCTCGACGCGCTCGACAGTGTCGATGTCGGAGTGCAGGTAGCGCACCTTGACGCCGTGCTCGGCGAGGTAGTCGGTGAGGTCTTCCGACATCCGCTTGGTGAGGGTGGTCACCAGCACGCGCTCGCCCACCTTCACCCGCAGCCCGATCTCGGACAGGACATCGTCGACCTGATTGGCCGCCGGACGAACCGTGACTTCCGGGTCGATGAGCCCGGTCGGACGCACCACCTGCTCGACCACCTGGCCGGAATGCGTGGCCTCGTAGTCGGCCGGCGTGGCCGACACGAAGATGCACTGCTGCAGCTTGCCCTCGAACTCGTCGAACTTCAGCGGCCGGTTGTCCAGCGCCGAGGGCAGCCGGAACCCGTAGGTGACCAGGGTTTCCTTGCGCGAGCGGTCGCCGCGGTACATGCCGCCCAGTTGGCCGATGGTGACGTGGCTCTCGTCGATGATCATCAGCGCATCGCGCGGCAGGTAGTCGACCAGCGTGGGCGGCGGATCGCCCGGGCTGGCGCCCGACAGGTGACGGGTGTAGTTCTCGATGCCTTTGCAGAAGCCCAGCTCCTGGAGCATCTCGATGTCGAACCGGGTGCGCTGCTCGAGGCGCTGGGCCTCGATGAGCTTGCCCTGCTCGTAGAAGAACTTCAGCCGCTCGGCGAGCTCTTCCTTGATGGTCTCGATCGCCCGCATCACCGTGCCGCGCGGGGTCACGTAATGGGAAGACGGGTAGACGGTGAAGCGCGGGATCTTCTGGCGCACCCGACCGGTGAGCGGATCGAACAGCTGGATGCTCTCGATCTCGTCGTCGAAGAGCTCGACCCGCACCGCAAGCTCGGCGTGCTCGGCCGGGAAGATGTCGATGGTGTCGCCGCGCACCCGGAAAGTGCCGCGCACGAACTCGGTCTCGTTGCGGGTGTACTGCATCGCCACCAGGCGCTGCAGGACGTCGCGCTGCGAGAGCTTGTCGCGCACCCGCAGCACCAGAATCATTTCATGGTAGTCGGACGGGTTGCCGATGCCGTAGATGCACGACACGGTGGCGACGATGATGGTGTCGCGCCGCTCGAGCAGCGACTTGGTGGCCGACAGGCGCATCTGCTCGATGTGCTCGTTGATGGACGAGTCTTTCTCGATGAACAGGTCGCGCTGCGGCACATAGGCCTCAGGCTGGTAGTAGTCGTAATAAGAGACGAAGTACTCGACCGCGTTGTTCGGAAAGAACTCGCGCATCTCAGAGTACAACTGCGCGGCCAGCGTCTTGTTCGGCGCCAGCACCAGCGCCGGGCGCCCGGTGCGGGCGATGACGTTGGCCATGGTGAAGGTCTTGCCAGACCCAGTCACGCCCAGCAGGGTCTGGTAGCTCAGGCCGTCGGCAATCCCTTCGATCAGGCGATCGATCGCCGCCGGCTGGTCACCGGCCGGCGGAAACGGCTGGAACAGCTGGAACGGGCTTCCGGGGAAGCTCAGGAATTTCGAGGCGTCGAGCGCCAGATCGGCCATGGCAGGATGAGTCAGGGGTGGCGTGCGTGGTAAAGTTTTGAGTCGTCGGACAAAGGGGTCGTCGGGCAGAACCCGCGAGCGCCATGGCTGACCGACCCTTGCTGGCTGAGTCGGACGGTGGCCTGGGACCTGTCATCCGGTCGCCCGGTGGCTGGAAGCAGACTCCGCCGACGGTGCTGTCGGATGGCGGCTGGCGCAAGCGTGGATTATCGCTCGCCCCCCCTCAAAAAGCTAGTGCAATGCACAATAATTGTGCAGGCCCAGATGTAACACCGTGTTTTTCATCAAATAATTCAATAGGTTGAAAGAAAAGATGACGCAGACCCTGTTCGCGGCAGTCGAACTCGCCCCCCGTGACCCCATCCTGGGCCTGACCGAAGCGTTCAATGCCGATACCCGTGCGAACAAGGTCAACCTCGGCGTCGGCGTCTACTACGACGACAACGGCAAGATCCCCCTGCTGGGCGCGGTCCGTGAAGCCGAAAAGGTGCGGCTGGAAGGCGCGCCGGCGCGCGGCTACCTGCCGATCGAAGGGGTGCCCGCCTACAATGCTGCGGTGCAGAAACTGCTGTTCGGCAGCGACTCGCCGCTGCTGGCCGACGGCCGAGTGGCCACCTTCGAGGCCCTGGGCGGCACCGGTGGCCTGAAGATCGGCGCCGACTTCCTCAAGCGCCTGCAGCCCGGCGCGAAAGTCTGGATCAGCGACCCCAGCTGGGAAAACCACCGGGCCCTGTTCGAGGCGGCCGGGTTCCAGGTAAACAACTATCCCTATTACGATGCCGCCAGCCACGGCGTGAACATCGACGCCCTGCTCGCCTGCCTGAACAGCCTGCCGGCCAACGACATCGTGGTGCTGCACGCCTGCTGTCACAACCCGACCGGCGTCGACCTCGATGACGCGCAGTGGGCCCGCATCCTGACGGCGGTGCGCGACCGCGGGCTGATCGCGTTCCTGGATTGCGCCTACCAGGGTTTCGGCGACGGCATCGAGGCCGATGCCTCGGCACTGCGCCTGTTCGGCGCCTCGGGCCTGTCCTTCTTCGTCTCGAGCTCGTTCTCCAAGAGCTTCTCGCTGTACGGCGAGCGGGTCGGTGCCCTGTCGGTGGTCACCGCCGAGCGCGACGAGACCGCGCGCGTCATCAGTCAGGTCAAGCGGGTGATCCGCACCAACTATTCGAACCCGCCCACCCACGGCGCCTCGGTGGTGGCGGCGGTGCTGGCCACGCCGGCGCTGCGCCAGCAGTGGGAGACCGAACTCGCCGGCATGCGCGAGCGCATCCGCGAGATGCGCACCAGCCTGGTGGCCAAGCTCCAGTCGCGCGGGGTCGCCCGCGACTTCTCGTTCGTGGCGCGCCAGCGGGGCATGTTCTCGTACTCGGGGCTGACCGCGGCACAGGTCGAGCGCCTGCGGGCCGAGTACGGCATCTACGCGGTCAGCACCGGGCGGATCTGCCTGGCGGCGCTCAACAGCCGCAACATCGACTACGTGGCCGACGCGATGGCGGCGGTGCTGAAGGACTGAGACAGGAATCGGTCGCCGACCCTGGTCGCCGCGGCCCGGCGGATGCAACACTGCCTGCGCCAACTTGCCGGCGGGGGGAGTGCCCGCTATAATCACAGGCTCTGCTCCTCGATAGCTCAGTTGGTAGAGCGCCGGACTGTTAATCCGTAGGTCCCTGGTTCGAGCCCAGGTCGAGGAGCCAAACGAATCAAGCACTTACGCCACCTTCCCGGGTGGCGTTTTGCTTTCCGGGTTTCCGTGTAGCCGCCTTGTAGCCACGGGACATCAACCCCCGCCTTACCCGTCTGCCTAAAAAATAGGCACTCCCCTTCCGAAAATGTCGCCCACGCGAAATTAGCCCCGAGGCTGCTGCAGGGGAAAAGGGATAGTTTTTAGTTTCTCGCCGGCAGGTGCGCCTGCAGCAAGAGGGCGAGCGGCTGCCTCAGCATGGCCTCACCAATGCCTCAGCATGGCCTCAAAGTAGCCTCAAGATGGCCTCAAAGCAGCCTCACCGGCAGAGCCTCACAGACGCCCCCAGCAGCCCCGCAGCGGCCACCGTAGGCGTGCATGCCTGATGCCCTGCAACCCCCGCCCCGATGGCGTCAACGGCCGCTAGTGCCCTTGGCGGCCCCTGAACGGGCGGGCGGTCGGCTGGTGTTCAGCAATGCGGCGGCCTGCGATTGAGCGGCGGAGGATGCGCAAATTTGCGCATGCTGATTTGCCCGCGTGCACGAACACCGGGACCATGCGCGACAGCAACACCCGTGACATCAACGGCGGCTGGCGCCCCTGACCGTGAGCGGCGCAGACGGCAGATACGCAAATTTGCGTACCTGAACGAACACCGTGCGAAAGATTAGGGCGCACCGTGGTCTAGGACGGCTCGCGCGCGCTGGACGATGCGCCGGCCCACGTTGAGCATTTCAGCGGCGGCGTCTTGAGTAACTGCACCAATTGATGCATTTTCAGCCGGCAGGTGCGCCAATTGGCGCACCTGAGCGCACGCCCTTGGGAAGATTCGCAATCCGCCTCGCAACCGTCGCCCGATGGCGGATGCCCCAATTGGGGCATGCTGACTAGCATCTTGTGCTTAGGTTTCGGCAGGATGCGCCAATTGGCGCGCCCTCACTTCACCGACGGCGCCGACATTGAGAAACGCGGCGGCTTGCGATTGGGTGACGTTAGCTGCACCAATTGATGCACCTGGGCGAACACCGTCTCGCAGATTCGCAGCCCACCCGCAACCGTTGCCCTCGCCCAGGTGCAAACGATGCAGGCCGCGCCAGCGTCAGAGTTCGTGCAGCGACTGCGCCACCTCGCGCGCCTGCCTCTCCGCGAGGCGCCCAGCCTGCACACCGGCCAGCCGGTGGCGCGCACCCGGTGCCAGCCCGATGCAGCGGCTCAGTGCGATTGATTGCCGCGTCAATGACTCCGACACGCGCAGCAGCAGCGCAGCCCGTCGCGGGTTGTCGGTGCGCCGTCGCTCGCTATCGAGCCGCTCGATGTCGGCCGCCAGCACGACATACACAGCGGCCGGGCAGGCCATGCACCCGGCAGCAGCCGCCAAGCGAGGGCAGGCACCAGCGGCGACGCAGGCACCGGCGGGCAGCACCGGCGACGACTGCCAGCAGGCCAGCATGGTGCAGGCATGGCGCTAGCAAAGCGCTAGCAGGTTCGCCAAGTCTGCAGCACCAGCAGTCGAGCAGCCGGCAGCATGACAACGGCCCGGAAAGTGGCATCGACTGCGCCAAACAGGCCGGTTTCAGCAACGCCAACCCCGAAAATCTACAGGTGTCGAATTGCCGGTAGCAAAAAATCAACAGGTGTTGAATTTCCCCACTCCCGCCCCGTTTTCCCCCCCCTCTTATAGAGGGGGTGGGGAATTTCGGGCCTCGGAAGCACCGAAACGGGGACTTTCGGGGAATTTCGGGGTTCAGGGCAGATAGAGCCAACCGTCACGCAGAACCAGCACCCCGCGCGAAACCAGCCCGGTAATAGCACTTCTGGCACGTTCCCCCTGCCGGTCAGGCGGGCAGGTGAGTCGTCCCCTGCAGTTTTCGACGGCCGCCTCAACTCGAATGCAAGGGCGTCCAGCTGGTGCGCCTGCCTGCCCGAAGTCGCCCGCACCTCTGAAAGCCTCGCCGAGCGCGTCAAAGACAACCCGCTGATTGCCACCGGCCGGCAGCCGTGCCCGGCGCACTGCATCGCCTGCGGGTTCTGCTGGCACGACGACGCAGGACGTGATGCCCTCGCCGTGCTGGTCAATGCCAAGCTCGACGACATCGAGTCGGAAGGGGTGCTCGTCGCCATCCTGGCCGTCTTTCGATTTCACGACCCTCCACCGCCTCGCCGAGCCGTCGCGCAGCACCTCGATGGCGGCATCAAGCGCGGCCAGCAGCGACGAATGCCCGCGCATGCCCTTCGAAATATCCTTGCCACTGTGATGCACCAGCAGCACCAGTCCGCCGAGCAGCCCTTGCAGGCGCTTGGCGGCCTGCACTAACAGGCCCATATCGGCGCCCGAATTTTCCTCCTTCCCGGGGGCGGCAGCGTTCAAGGTATCCAGCACGATGACCCCGCCAGCACCGCCTGCAGCCCGAACGGCAGCCGCGAGTTCATCGACATCGTCGCCGCCGAGTAGCTCGAACGCCTGCGTCACGAAACGCAGGTCGGACGGCACCTCGCCATGTCGCGAACGGAACGCCTGCACCCGTTGAGCAATACCACCGGCACCCTCGAGCGACAAAAGGGTTGTCGGTGCGGTCATCGTGCGCAGCCCGAACCACGGGCGGCCGGCGGCAACGGCGGCGAGCAGGTCGAGCACGATGAAGCTCTTGCCACTACCGGGCGCTCCGAAAACGCAGGCCAGCCCCTCGGTCGGCAACACGCCTTGCACCAGCCACTGCACCGGCGGCAGGGCGGCGACATCAGCTCCGGTCATCACGCGGAATCGCCGGGCGGGTTCAACCGGCTTCGCCAGCAGCTGCGCGAGCGCGTCGAGTCCGTCGCGGATGTGCAGGTCGTTGATGTCAGCACCAGCCGGCCATTCGGCAGGTAGACCGACCGATGCGCCGCTAACGGTCCGGGCGATGGCCTCGCAGTCGCTTTCCTTGCCACGGTCGGCCACGACGACCACGTGCACGTCGGGGTACTGCTGGTGCACGTCAGCGGCGACGACAGCCACGTTGCCGAAACCGAATGCACACACTGCAGGCGAGCCGGTCGCCCGATGCGCCGACCATGCGGCACCGATGCCTTCACAAACGAACACCTGTTCGCTGTCTGCCAGGCCTGCGCCCACGATGAAGCGTCCGCCTGCCATCCGAGCGCCGGGTGCGTTCAGCTTGCTCGAGCCGGGCAGGATGGCCTGCCATGCCTGCAGTGCGCCGGTTCCATCGTAGGCGGGCACCAGCAGCGCGCCGTCAAGGGGGCGACCAGCGACTCGCAACGGCCCCGTGTAGACCCGCAGGTCGTCGGCAAGCCCGTCCTTCTTGACCACATAAGGATGCTCGGCATCGGCGGGCGCTGCGCCAGCCCAAACGCCAGCAAAGTCAAACCGTGCAACCGGTGGCACAGCACGGCGCGGGTGCACCAGCAGCGGCCGGCGAATGACTCGGCCCGGGTGGCCGTCGCGCCAGCCGGCAGCGTGGGCAGCGGCGTACAAGGTTGCGCCCGTAACAGCGCCGTCGGAGAACGAACGCCATGTCGCGGCACAATCGCCCGACGACTTGAAATTGCCCGCCTGCGCCGACCATTCGGTGAAGTCATGCAGCGAAACGCCTTCAGCCCGCGCGGCCATCGCGAGCCGAACCCATTCCGAGCGCGGCACGCCCGGGTCGAGCGCCTGCAGCGCCTGCAGTGCGCGGCCGGTCATCGTCCACCTCGCTCGGCAAACGCCCGGAACGCCCGGTACACGCGGCGCCGGTCGGCCACGGTCAGGTGATACACACCCCGCCGCACCTCGCGCCCATCGCGGTCAATGCAGACCGCTCGCGAGCACGGCAGGTCTAGACCGCGCGCCCGCAGGTCCGCGACTAGCGCAGGCCCATTACTGCACCCGGCGGTCCGGTCGATGTGTTCCCGGGGCTGCGGGCGGACC
The DNA here is from genome assembly GCA_903934295.1 of uncultured beta proteobacterium. GTDB lineage: Bacteria > Pseudomonadota > Gammaproteobacteria > Burkholderiales > Burkholderiaceae_E > Quisquiliibacterium. The sequence goes on along the minus strand of CAIZNI010000003.1, from coordinate 2,991 downwards.
AGCAGGGCCAGCAGCGCGCGGTGCTCGCGCGGGTTCCCCCCGAAAACGAATTTCGGTTTCTGCAGCGCGGCGCTCATTCGCCGGCCACCAATCGGCGAATGTCGGCGACTCGCCAAGCAAGCCTGTTGCCGATGCGCACCGGTTGCAGCAGGCCGCCGCCCATGCAGGCCCACGCCCGCAGGGTCTGCGGTCGGCGATTAATATGCGCGGCTGTTTCGTTGGTCGGCAGCGTGGTGCGCGTCTCGATGTCCAGCGGCGTCAAACTCAAGGATTTGCTCAAGGTAGTCTCCGGCCTGCGACAGCGATTACCGGGTGGCGTTCGCGTCAGGCCAGAACCAATCCTTTATTTAACAAATTCGAATCATCAAGGCGGCATCGAAACCGCTTCCTCAGAGCGGAAATCGACGCGGAGCTGATGTTAAGTCCGAATATTTTCCTCAGTGTTAAGCGATGTTAAGCGTCAACACTAGGTGGCATCCAATGTTTGACGTCGAGGATGTGGTTCCGCAGATAGAGCTTGCCGGGGGGTCCGTCTCTCCCTCGAACATCGTTTTGACGGCACCAGCGGGAAATAAACTCGGCGGCCTGACTGCGGTTTCGTATCTCACCAATCGAGCCTTCCGTCCACCATGCCGACGCCCGGGCCCGGGCACGCTCGCGCCAATCTGCACCCTCGTCCTCAAAGACGGCACGCCATCCTTCGTCGGGTCGAGTCGGTGCAGGTACAGGTGCTGATGCTGCATCAGGCGCCCCCGCTGGCACGGCCTGGACTTCTTCGCGGCTGATAGGGTCTACCAATGCGAGCTCGCCGGTCGCGAGCAAGTCCCGGATGCGACGGCGCCAGAGGTTGCCGTAAGCGGCCCTCAGCACCCACTGCGGCAGTTTCTCGGCCAGTTCGTGCTCGGCTGCAGCACTGCCCGCGAGCAACATCACGGCAACTTCGCGGCTTACCGCCGGCTGTGCAACGGTCAGGCTGTTCAGCGCGCTCTCGATATGCAACAGGTCGAAACCTTCGAGCCGACACTCGGGCGGCAGGCGCCAACCCTTTTCAGCAGCCAACCGAAGGAAACTCTCGGTGAGAATCAGGCCCGAACCGAATTCGCGGCAGCCGAGTTCCGGGAATACTAGTAGGTGAGACATGGCGCCCCTTCAGGCGGCCTTCAGGATAAGAGCCCGCGCCAGCCGGTGAAGGTCCGGTGTTCAATCCGTCGATTTAGGCGCGGGCATCCTATTATATGAGCCGGACGATGAAGGTTAACTAGGCGCCCCGAGCGGCGATTATCAAGCGGCCGCGATTCCGCCCATTTGTGCACTAAAACAGGCGATTTCGGGGTTTTTGTGCACCAGCGCGAGTGCAGGCCGATTCGGCTCATGTGCAGCGGCAGGTTCGATGCCGGCTTCGGCGAGGATGAAGACCTCGATTCGCTGATGCCATTGCCGCAGCAAGTCGAGCGGACGAACGCGGTAATGTCGTTCGGCGATGGCGCTTGGCGCATGACCCTGAATCTGCGCCACGATGCCGATGGGCGTCTCACACCACTCGGAAAGCGTTCCAAAACTACGGCGCAAGCCATGCAAGCTCACGTGAGGCAAACCGGCAGCGGTTAACGCTTGGCCGTGGGCATTCCTCGGAACAGTCACTCGCTCGCCAGTCCGCACCCGCGAAACGAATACCCACGGGCTCGGCTCCCACTTCTCGTGCTCGGCTTGGGCGGCAGCGTCGCCATCCAGCCGGCGCGGCAGGTTCGGACGGATTGAGTTCACCCGGCGCAGTTCGAAAAGCAACTTCGCGACGTGCTGCGTCAACGGGACGATGCGCTCGCCCACCACCTTATCGCGCAGGGTCAGGCTCTGCCACACGAAGTCGACATCCTTCCAACGCATATCCAGCGCCTCCCCCGGCCGGCAGCCAGTCAAGAGCATGAATTGCAGCACCGCCGACATGGATGGCGAAAGCTTGCCCACCTCGGCAAACCAACCCTTCAACATCTCGCGCTGCAATACATCGGACTTCGCAGCCTTGCGGGCCAGCTTCTCGCGAGTCCGCTTCGGTCGATGCGCATCAGCCTTAGCAATGTCCCCGAACTCGGGATGCTCACCGGCCCAATTCAAGAATGCCCGCACCATCCGAAACCCAAGCGCCGTGCGAGTCGGCCGCACCTTCGTCTCGCGTGACACCCACTCATCGACGGCCCGTGCGTCAACCTGCGCGAGCGGCCGGTCCAGCAGCGCAAGCAGCAGACCCGGCTTCGTCGCCTTGCCCTTGGCGCGCTGGCGCGGCGCCCCGCCTGGCTGAACCATTAACAGGTGGTCATCATGGTGGCGCTCACCCCAATGCGGCCGGCGGTCCTCGCAGTACACGAACCAAGCATCCAGCCCCGAGACATCCCGCTTCGCTCGCTCCTGCCGCACGGTCTCGCGGTCGGCCTCCTGAGCCGCAACGCGGTCGGCCTTTTCTGCGCGGGGGTCGATGCCCTGTGCCACTAGGCCGGCCAGCCTTGCGGCCTCAAGGTCGGCGCCAAATCGATACGGCGCCTTGACCCCCCGAATTTGCAGGGTCGCCGGCCCGATGGTGATGCGGATAGTTTTGCCGCCCAGCTTTGATTCAAAGACGAACGACTTCGCGCCGGCCCGCGTCACACGGAGCCCCAACACCGGCGTCACGGTGTCCCAATAGAACGTCTGCGCCCGCTCGGCGTGGCACTTCGCCGAAGCCACGGACGCTCGCGTGAACTCCATTGTCATGGCTTGCAATCGAGGCATGGCGGTCCTTATGTGTCGCTAGGTGGGCGGGTCGGGTTCGTGTAGCCATGTTGTAGCCAGCCGTGTAGCCACCTTGTAGCCACGAAAACCCTACCGCAATCAACTCAAGCGAATTCTACTAGGCCAACAGGAATTCACAAGTACTTGATTTCATTGAAATTCGGCCAAAACTCAACTCAAAGAAACGGTGATGAATTGGATGTATTTTCGGACTGTTAATCCGTAGGT
>CAIZNI010000002.1 GCA_903934295.1 uncultured beta proteobacterium | reverse complement strand
CGCCGCCGCCGCCGTTCCCGCCGGCACCGCCGGCCCCGGCGCGACCCCCGCGACCCCCGCGACCCCCGCGACCCCTGACCGCCGCCCCGCGATGCGCAAGGCGATCGCCGCCGCGATGAGCCGCTCCAAGCGCGAGATTCCCCACTACTACCTGGCCGAACCGATCCCGATGGCCGTCGCGCTCGCCTGGCTGCAGCAGCGCAACGCCGGGCTGCCGATCACCGCGCGGGTGCTGCCGGCGGCGCTGCTGCTCAAGGCGGTGGCCGTGGCGCTGCGCCGCACGCCTGAGCTCAACGGCCTGTACCGCGACGGCGAGTTCACCCCCAGTGCCGCGGTGCACGCTGGCGTCGCGATCTCGCTGCGCGGCGGCGGGCTGGTCGCGCCGGCGCTGCACGATGTCGCGACCACGCCGCTCGAGGCGCTGATGGTCTGCCTCTCCGATCTGGTGCGGCGCGCCCGCGCCGGATCGCTGCGCAGCTCCGAGATGTCGGACCCGACCATCACCGTGACCAATCTGGGCGATCAGGGCGTGGAGAGCGCCTTCGGGGTCATCTACCCGCCGCAGGTCGCGCTGGTGGGCTTTGGTCGCATCACTCAGCGCGCGTGGGCCCAGGACGGCTGGCTCACGCCGATGCCGGTGGTCACCGCGAGCCTGGCGGCCGATCACCGCGTCTCCGACGGCCACCGGGGCGCGCTGTTCCTGGCCGAACTGCGCGATCGCCTGCAGCAGCCCGACACGCTGGATGCGCCGCGCAGCACGCCGGCGGCGGCACCCGAGCGCCCTCAACCCGCGAGCCAAGGATGAGGTTCGGATGAGTCACGATCGCGAATCGCTCAAGCAGATGGCGCTGGCCGAGCTGTGCGCCATCGCGCCGGAAGTGGCGCCCGGCGACATCGATCCGGCGCGCTCGCTGCGTCAGCAGGTCGATCTCGATTCGATGGACTGGCTGCACTTCCTGGTCGCGCTGAACCAGCGCACTGGCGTGTCGATTCCCGAATCGCACTACGCGCGGCTGGTGACCCTGGACAACGTGCTCGACTACCTGCTCAGGGGCGCGGTGTCCTGACCCCTGCGATCAGCGCGACATCGCGCGCCGCAGCTCGCGCCACAACGCGACCGTCTGCGCGCCGCCCGGATCGCGCGCGCCGGGCCGCACCGCGGTGTGCACCATCACCAGCCGGGTTGCCGGATCGACGAAGATCGCCTGACCGCGCACGCCCAGCAGCGCGAAGCTGCCGTCGTTCTCCGGGAAGACCCAGGTCTGGTAGCCGTAGCCGTACCAGCGCCCGGTCTGACGGGCGCTGAAGTGGGCCCGGCTCGCCTCGCGCACCCAGTCGGCAGGGATCAGCTGGCGATCATCGACCCGGCCGTGGCGCGCCAGCAGCAGCGCCAGTCGCCCATAGTCGCGCAGCACCGCGTTGAAGCCCATGTAGCCCACGGCCTGGCCCGAGCGGTCGATCAGCCAGGTGGCATCGGCCTGCGCCCCGAGCGGGCGCCAGATCCGCTCGGCGAAATACTCGGCCAGCGGGCGGCCGGTGGCCCCGCGCAGCACCAGCGCCAGCACGAAGGTTTCGCCCGAAGCGTATGACCAGCGTTGTCCGGGCGCCGCGATCCGGTCGTCGAACAGGCGCGCCGCCTGCGCGCCACCGGGGCTCGCGCCGCGCACCGTGGCCTGCGACAGCCGGGCCGAATCGTCGGTGCCGTCATAGTCCTCGCGAAACCGCACGCCCGAGGACATGGTCAGCAGGTGACGGATCGGGGTGGCACCGTAGGCGCTGCCCAGCAGGCCGGCGTCGTAGGTCTGGGCCGGGTCGTCCAGCGAGCGGATGTGGCCTTCGGAGAGCGCGATGCCGATCATCATCGCCACCAGCGTCTTGGCCATCGAGAACGAGGTCAGCCGATGGGTGTCGGTGCGTCCGTACTGGTAGCGCTCCACCAGCACGTTGTCGTCGCGTGCGATCAGCAGCCCGGTGGTCGGGTTGCGGGCCAGGTAGGCGTCCACCGCACCCGACAGGGCGGGTGCCGCGCCGCCCGCAACGCCCGTCTGCCAGGGTCGCGGCGCGACCGGTGCCCCCGAGCGGCTCGCCGGCAGGATCTCGTCCAGTCGCGAAAAGCTGTCGACGCTGTAGCGGGTTGCCCACCAGTTCGAGCGGTCGGCCCTCGGGAACGCGCCGCCCGCCTCGGTGTACAGCGCCAGATCCGGGCCGCCGGGGCGGGTCACGGCGGATGGCGCCGTCGCCTGCTGCGCTGGCGTCGCGCCCCCGGGCCCGCTGGCGCAGCCGACGCTGGCCAGCCCCGCCGCCGCGACCGTCAGCGCCGCTGCGGCGCGGCGCCATCCCACTGCTGCCGACATCGCCCGGGCCTCAGGAAGTGCCGATCGACAGCAAGTTCTCGACCGGCCGGTACAGGGCCTCCAGGTAGGCCACATCCTCGGGCTCCAGGACGATGCGGGTGGCTTCCACCAGCTGGTCGAGCTGTTCCAGTCGCGACACCCCGACCACCGGCGCGGTGACCCCGGGCTTGCCCAGCAGCCAGGCCAGCGCGATCTGCGCCGGCGTCTTGCCGTAGCGCGCGGCGACCTCG
>CAIZNI010000001.1 GCA_903934295.1 uncultured beta proteobacterium | reverse complement strand
GTCGTCACGGTCGAACCTGGTTGCGTCGCCAGCTTGACCGCCTCACGCTTGAACTCATCGCTGAACTTTCTTCTCGTTGCCATCGATCTCTCCTAGACACATCGTGCCATCGAATGTGTCCGGGAAACCGGCAGCAGCCCAGTCAGAGGGCGCAGTGCCAAATGCCGCAATGAACGTGATAGGCCCGAAACAGCTCATTCGGTTGCCGCGGGCGATGGGCGGCAACCGCTGCAGAGTTGTCATTACCGATCGTATGTCGTTGCGGCAGGTGCCTTCGGGCGTCAAGTCGTTCCCGGCCTTCAGGGGTTGACTCGAACCCTTGTCGCCCTTGCTATTGCTGCTATTCCCGCTACTGACTCATGCGCGAAGGCTCCAGATCGCTAGCAGGAATAGCAGCAATAGCAAGGCCCCAGGGCCTGCTGCGACAGGCCTACCCCGGGGTGCCGACTCAACTGATCATCCGCTTACGCGAGCGCCGGGTTCACCGCTACGAACCTCCGTTTTTCGTTCTCCTCGATCCGAGCTCGGCCGCGCTCGGCCAGCGTCGCGAGCGCCGCCTTCATGGCCTTCGCGTCCCGCACGCAGCCCGGGCCGAACTGGTAGACGCGCGGAGTCGGGATGCGGTGGTCGCCGCTACGGCGGGCCTCGGCGATCAGCCAAGCATCGAGGCGAATGGCCGCGACAAGGTCGGTCGGGGTGTCGAGGTCGGAAAGCAGGCGGCGGGCTTCATGCAAATGCCAGCCGATGACGGTCGCGGCAGCTTGGACCGCCCCCGCGTCGACCATTCCGCCGGGCCCGTGCGCCAGCACATGGAAGAGCGCCGCCAGGCGTGCGACGTTCTCCGCCGCCTTGGCGGCCACATCCCGGATGTCGGCGAAGTCCCCACCCGTTGCCAGCGCGCGCTCGATGCGGTCATGCGCCTGAACCCACGCAGCATGCGCCATGGACGAGAGCGCCAGCTCGATCGGCTGCAGTCCACCATCGGCATGCGTGGTCAGTGGCGTGTCCAGCAACTCCCGGATCCGCAGCCCGAACCGATCCACCGCTGGCATCGACTCCGGCGCCACCCGGTAGCTGCGAGTACCCTGCGTGCTCGCCGGCCAGGCGATCAGGAACCGCGCGATAAATCCGCTACCTCGGGGCAGCGTCCCCGCCCGTTCGAGAAAGCCGCGCAGCGCCTCGGGCTGCACCATCAGCCCGAAGGTGAGGCGGCGGTCGCGCAGGCGGAACGACGGCTTGCTGCGGCGGTCGACCGCGATCTCGCCGCCGTCCCACAGCACGTTGAGCAGCGCGAGGTTGCGCATGATGGTCTCGTAGCCCATCCCGTGGGCGCCGAAGACGGCGCCGGCCTCGGCCGACATCACCGCGCCGCTCGGCCATCCGCTGGCCAGGGCGTGCGAGAGGGCTTCAGGGGTGGCGTCGGCGTACAGCAGCCGGGGCACTGGCGCGGCCTGTGGCGTGTCGGCTACGAGTTCGTTCAGGGCGGCTTCGTCTTTGGCGGTGTCGTGCCCGTCGCGCCGCTTGCGGCGGATGGCTTCGAGCAGGCCGTCGCGCTTGGCCTGCAGCACGGCGGTGGCCGAGGCGTGTGCGGCCTGCTCCGGGGCGGCGGCGCGGGTGCGGTCGCGCTCCCACTCGCGCAGGGCCGCGCCGAGGATGCGGTCGCAGGTGGTCTTGCGCTCGCCAGACTCGGCCACCGCCAATACATATAGCGACACCGGGCCGACGAGCTGCGCGTCGCGCCGCACGTTGACCAGCCCCTGCGCGGCGACCGACAGCGTGGACAGGGCTGAGCATGCGACCAGCGCGGCCGGCGCCTGGACGAAGGCCTGCACCTCGAGCACGGCCTCGCGCAGCATTGGCGGCAGCGCGTTCACCGGATAGGGCAAGGGGTCGAGCGGCGTGGTGAGCGGTTCGGGCTCGGGCCAGTCGTCAGGCGACGAGGGCGCAGCATTTTTCGGAGCGGCGACTTCGTCGGGCGCGGGGGGTGCAGCATTGGCGAGGGATGTCAGCACTGCGGACACCCCGCGGAGCTGGTGCAGATCGTTGAAGTCGGTGGCGTCCGGCGGGCGGGCATCGCCGAAATCAGGCACGGCCAGTCGGCCGGCGACGGCTCGCGCGGCGGTACGGGCATGGGTGAGCCCCGGGTTGCCGGCTGTGTGGTGGTCGTCGTCGGCGCAGACGATGATCGGCGTGCTGCGCCACCGGTCGCGGACGGCGCAGGCCAGGGGTTCGAGGTTGCCGGCGTTGAAGGCCACGGCCACCGGCTGGTCGGTAGCTTCGTGCAGGCTGGCAGCGGTGGCGAAGCCCTCGGCGATGAGGATGGGCGACTGCGTGTCGTCCGAATCGGGTGCCGAGCCGAGCCAGCACCCCAGCCCTTGGACCCGACCGCCGCGCAGGAACCGCTTGCCGCCGTCGGCGCCGATGAACTGCAGGCTGTGCAGCCCGCCGGCCAGGTCGCACACCGGCACGAGCAGCACGCCGCGCCAGACTCGTAGCCCGAAGGGCTGCACTCCTTTGCGGGCGAGGTAGGGGTGGCCGGCCGGAGCCGGCCCGGCGGCGGCCCACAAACGGGCTGTAGTTGCGCGGGCGGCGGCGTGGCGGTCTGCCGTGTCGCGGTCTCTTTCTGCCCGAGCTGCGCGGGCACGTTCATGCAGCGTATGGCGTTCGTTGTCAGTGAGCGCTCGCGCAAGCTCGCATCGCCAGGCCTGCCATCCGATCCCGTCACGCCAGTTCTCCAGCCCGCCGGCGGGGATGCCGTCCAGGTGCAGCAGGTACGCCGCGTCGCCCCGGCCATGCCGGCCAGCGGCATGGCAGCGGTGCAGGCGACCGTCGGCCACGATCGGCTCGGGCGGTACGATGTCGCGGGCGCGCAGTGCGGCGCGGAACTGGTCGAGCACCCGGGCGACGTCGGGTACCGATGAGGGCAGGCCGCGCTGCGGCGGCAACGGGGTGGCCATGGCGCCACCTCAGCGGCCCGGGGCCGTGCCGGGCCGCACGGCCTTGGCCCGCGCCGCGATCCAGGTGTTCACCTCGGATTCCAGCCAGCCCACCGCGCGGGCGCCCAGCGATACCGGCCGCGGAAAGAGGCCGTCCTGGATGTACTGGTACAGCGTGCTGCGCGACAGGCCGGTGCGCGCTTCGACCTGCGGCCGGCGGAGGATGACGGGGGTGCTCGTGCTTCCGTGTTTCATGGGTGTGTGCTCCCGTAGTTGAGGGAGGCCCGCCGTGACGGCTGCCGTCGAAAAGCGGCGGACCTCCATAGGCATACGGATTTCGGCGCGAAAGTGTCGGGACTCCGTGCAACTTTTCGGGAGCCGGTCGCACAAGGCGGTGCCCATCGGCAGATGTCGGAAGGGGCGGGTCATCTCGCAGACCAGCGGGCGGCGGCGATGTCCGCACTGCGGATGCGCGCGGTCGGCGAGGGCGGTAGCCTCTGCAGCAATTCCCGTTGGCTGAGTCAGCCCGCTTGATGCCCGTCACGCATTGCCCGCCCGAAGTTCGGGCACCCGAGCCGGCAAGTCTCCCGAGAGCCGGCCGCCGCAAGGCAGGAGAACGCGTCGACCCCTGCGCCAGCTGCCAAGCCCATCGGCCGGCTGCGGCAACCCCTCAGCGGCCCGCCGCTGCGCCAGCGATGCGCGCCGTCACTATGCGGCGTGCCGGTAGTGACGGCGCGTCCAAAACTGCGCCCAGCAAGCAATTGCGGGGAGCAGGCGCAAGTGACGGACCCAAGTGACGGGCTCCCCGCCGCAGCCGGCATCCCCGGCAAGCTGTTCCTGATGACCTCGCCACAAGCGGGATTCGTCATGCAAGCGCCCAACGGTCTGATCGACCTGGCGCAACCCCCCGAGCCCCGGGGCGCCGCTCACGCGGCAGGGGCTCGATCGGTGGGCCGACTCGCTACAGCGAGCGTCACCGAGGCCAGGGCCGTGCCGGGCAGGCCAGGAAGGAGGAAGTCGGCACAAGAGCGGGAGTGGTGTCCCGCGTCCGCAGTGGGTCCCGATTCGCTCAGGCGATCGGGACGGACAGAAACACTTACCTGAATGAACGACACCGACGACAGCAAGCTGACCCATCCCGTAGCCAGGAGCATCACTACCCGAATGCCATGAGCGCGATCACCACTGCCGCCTTGCCGAAGACTTGATGCGCGAATACATCGCGCCCCGTAGACTGCGCGAAAACTCAACGCGCAGGGAGGCGGGCCGTGATGACCACGGCGGGTCTTCCTCGCACACAACCCGATGCCTGCCTGATGCGCTGGATAGCCCCCTCCGAAAAAGACGCCGCCTCTGTCACCCTGGAAAAACGCCTCTGGGATGCCGCCGACCAGTTCCGCGCCAACTCGGGCCTGAAGGCCCAGGAGTATTCGGGGCCCCTCCTCGGCTTGATCTTTATGCGCTTTGCCGAGGCACGCTTTGCGGCGCTGCGCGACAAGTTGCAGGCCGCCAGCAGCAGCTCACGCCGCGGCAGCCGGGTGGATGACCCCGCCGCCTACCAGGCCGAGGGCGTGCTCTACCTCGCGCCCGAAGCACGCTACGACGCGCTGCTGGCGCTGCCCGAGGTGGCCGATATCGGTGCCAAGGTCAACGACGCGATGCGGGCCATCGAGAAGCACAACCCGCAGCTCGCGGGCGTGCTGCCCAAGACCTATTACCTCTTCGCGCCCACGCTGCTGAAGGACCTACTGAAGAAGGTCTCGGAGATTCCGGTGTCGCTGGACTTCGACGCCTTCGGCCGGATCTACGAATACTTCCTCGGCGAATTCGCGATGAGCGAGGGCCAGGGCGGCGGCGAGTTCTACACGCCCTCCAGCATCGTCAAGCTGCTCACCGAGGTGATCGAACCCTTCCACGGCCGCATCTTCGACCCGGCCTGCGGCTCGGGCGGCATGTTCGTCCAGTCGGCCCGCTTCGTGGCCGAGCACCAGAAGAATCCGGCCGCCGAACTCGCCATCTGCGGCGTGGAGAAGACCGACGAGACCGGCCGCCTGTGCCGCCTAAACCTCGCGGTGCACGGGCTGGAGGGCGACATCCGGCACGGCGGCAACGTCAACAGCTACTACGACGACCCGCACGCGGCCACCGGCGCGTTCGACTTCGTGCTCGCCAACCCGCCCTTCAACGTGAACGCGGTGGACAAGGAGCGGCTGAAGGACATGGTCGGCCCGGCGCGGCGCTTTCCGTTCGGGCTGCCGCGCACCGACAACGCCAACTACCTGTGGATCCAGCTCTTCCACTCGGCGCTGAATGCGAAAGGTCGTGCCGGCTTCGTGATGGCCAACTCAGCCTCGGACGCGCGATCGAGCGAGCAGGACATCCGCCAGAAGCTCGTCGAGGCGCGCTCGGTGGATGTGATGGTGGCCGTAGGCCCCAACATGTTCTATACGGTCACGCTGCCTTGCACGCTGTGGTTCCTGGACCGGGGCAAGGCCCAGCGCGCGCACCACGCCGACCATGTGCTTTTCATCGACGCGCGCCACATCTATCGCCAGGTAGATCGCGCACACCGCGACTGGACGCCCGCGCAGATCGGCTTCATCGCCAACCTGGTGCGGCTGTACCGAGGCGAGGTGCCGGACTACACCCAGGGCGGGGCCGAGGCCGAGGCGAAACTGAAGGAGGTGTTCGGCGCACAGGCCGCTTATGCCGATGTGCCCGGCCTGTGCAAGGCCGCGACGCTGGCCGATATTGAGGCGCAGGGCTGGTCGCTGAACCCGGGCCGCTATGTGGGCGTGGCGCCTGGGGAGGAGGTCAGCGACGAGGACTTCCGGACGCAGTTGCAGGGCTTGAACGAGGAACTGGAGGTGCTGAACGCGCAGGCGAGGGAACTGGAGCGGACGATTGCGGCGAATGTCTCGGGGATTTTGGGGGCGTGAAGATGGCGGCTTGGCGCGAGTGCCTACTCGGCGACGTCGTAAACCTAAAGCGTGGTTACGACCTTCCTCACAGTACGCGGTCTGTTGGACCCTTCCCTGTTGTTTCGTCTTCGGGGATTACCGATTACCACGTGGAAGCAAAGGTCAGAGCGCCAGGAGTCGTAACCGGCCGATACGGCACACTCGGGCAGGTATTTTTCATCGAGCAAGACTTCTGGCCGCTAAACACCAGCCTCTATGTTCAGGATTTCAAGGGCAATGACCCAAGATTCATTGCCTATTTCTTGGGTACTCTGAGTTTTGGATCACAGAACGCGGCTGGAGCGGTCCCCGGGGTGAACCGGAACCACCTGCATGCGATGGCGGTGTGCCTCCCGCCCCTCCCTGTCCAACGCCGCATCGCCAGTATCCTCTCCGCTTATGACGACCTGATCGAAAACAGCCAGCGGCGCATCAAGATCCTGGAGTCGATGGCCCGCGCCCTCTACCGCGAGTGGTTCGTCCACTTCCGCTTCCCCGGCCACGAGAACCATCCGCGCGTCGCGTCGCCGTTGGGGGAGATTCCGGAGGGGTGGGAGGTGAAAGCGGTTGCCAACTCGTTCGAGATTTCAGGGGGTGGCACGCCTTCAAGAAAGGACGAGCGGTATTGGGAATGCGGAACGATCCAGTGGTTCTCTCCCAGCGATCTCACCGGCGCCGGCACCATGTTCATGGATGACTCAGGCGACCACATCACTGAGCTTGGCTTGGCTGAGAGTTCTGCTCGGCTGTTCCCCGCTCGAAGCGTGATGCTCACGAGCCGTGCCACGATCGGCGCGATTGCGATCAATACTCAACAAGCCTGCACCAACCAGGGCTTCATCACCTGCCTGCCGAACGAGCATGTCCCGCTCTACTTCGTGTTTCACTGGGTCACTGAGAATGTCCCGACCTTCCAGCGAATGGCGTCAGGCGCAACATTCAAAGAGATCAGTCGAGGCGTGTTCAAGACGATAGATTTCCTTCAACCGCCAGGGAGAGTGGTACTTAAATTTGAATCTACGGTTGCGCCGCTGGCGGAACAGGTGCTGTCGCTGCAGCGCCAAGTTCAAAACCTCCGCCGTACCCGCGACCTCCTCCTCCCCCGGCTCCTCTCCGGCCAGATCGCGCTGGACGAACTAGAGGCCGCCTGAGCCATGCCTCCCGCCAAGCCCCTCAGCAAGCTCGAACGCGTACCGCTGCGCGAAGCCTGGAAGCACGAGGCGAGCGACTTCACGCCCTGGCTGGCCGAGGCCGCCAACCTCGACGCGCTGGCGCAGGCCCTGGGCCTGAGCGAGCTGGAAGCGGTGGCCACCGAGCACTGGGTGGGTGACTTCAAGCTCGACATCCTGTGCACCGACGGCGACCAGCAGGTGGTCATCGAGAACCAGCTCGCGGAGACCGATCACAAGCACCTCGGCCAGATCCTCGCCTATGCGGCGGGCGTGGACGCGCGCAAGGTGATCTGGGTGGCGGAGTCCTTCCGCCCCGAGCATGTGGCCGCGCTGCAGTTCCTGAATGAGAACACCACCGACGACCTGAGCTTCTTCGGTGTGCAGATCGAGCTCTGGCGCATCGGCGACTCGCCCCCGGCGCCGAAGTTCGAGGTGGTGGTCAAGCCCAACGACTGGGCCAAGGCCGGCCGCGAGCAGGCGCGCGCCGCGTCCAGCGCCTCGCCCACCAAGCAGCTGCAGCTCAAGTTCTGGTCAGCGCTGATCGAGCGCCTGGCCAGGGACGCGCCGCAGATTCGCCCGCAGAAGCCGCGCCCCCAGCACTGGCTGAATAACTCGATTGGCCGTTCCGGCTTCGCCCTCAACCCGACGGCCAACACGCGGGAGGAGCGGTTGGGCGTGGAGTTGTGGATGCCGGGCCCGCAGGCCAAGCAGCACTTCGCCCACCTGTCGTCGCAGAAGCAGGCTATCGAATCTGCGCTGGGCTTTCAGCTGGACTGGCAGGAGCTGCCCGATGCGATCGCCTGCCGTATCGCGGTCTGGTACCCGGACGCGTCGATCGAGGATGAGAGCCGCTGGGACGAGTATCTGGCCTGGCTCACCCAGCGGCTGGTGAAGATGGACCAGGTGCTGCGGCCGGTGGTGAAGGGGTTGCCGTGACAGACATCGAGCCCCTGCCCGCCGACTACGCCGGCCTGCTCAAGGACATCCGGCAGCGTGTCCGCAATGCGCAGACCCGCGCGGTGCTGGCGGTCAACGCCGAGCTCATCCGGCTGTACTGGGACATCGGTGCCCTGATCCACGAACGCCAATCCCGTGAAGGCTGGGGCGCGGGTGTCATCCCGCGTCTTGGGCGGGACCTGCACAACGAACTGCCGGAGGAGAAGGGCTTCTCTGAGCGGAACATCAAGCGGATGTTGGCCTTCTACCGGGAATATCCGCAGCTCGAATTTGTGCCACAGCCTGTGGCACAAATGCCCGCCGGTGAGAAAGGGCCACAGCCTGTGGCACTTTTTCCGTCGGACCTGCTCCTGGCTGTGCCGTGGGGGCACCACGCCGAACTGATGACCAAGGTGAAGGACCCGGCCACGCGCCACTGGTACATGCAGGCCACGGTGCAGCACGGCTGGAGCCGCAATGTGCTGCTGATGCAGATCGAATCCGCCGCCCACCGCCGGCAAGGCAAGGCGGTCAGCAACTTTGCGGTTCGGCTGCCGCCCGCGGAATCCGATCTCGTCCAGCAGACGCTCAAGGACCCCTACATCTTCGACTTCCTGACGCTGGAGGCCGGCTTCCACGAGCGGGAGCTCGAGACCGGCCTCATCCGCCATCTCGAGAAGTTCCTGCTGGAGTTGGGCCAGGGATTCGCCTTCGTCGGGCGGCAGGTCCGGCTCGATCTGGGCGATCAGGACTTCTATGTCGACCTGCTCTTCTACCACTTGAAGCTGCGGTGCTTTGTGGTGATCGACCTCAAGCGCGGCGGCTTCAAGCCCGAGTACGCAGGCAAGATCAACTTCTACTGCAATGTCGTCGATGACCAGCTGCGCCACGAGAGCGACAAGCCCACCATCGGCCTGATCCTCTGCCAGCAGCCCAACCAGGTGCTGGCTGAGTACGCGCTGCGCGGCATGGACAAGCCGATCGGCATCGCCGGCTTCGAGCTGACCCGCCAGCTGCCTACCGAGCTGCAAAGCAGCCTGCCCAGCATCGAGGCCATCGAGCAGGCGCTGGCGAGCGAATCCGACGACCAGTCGTCATGACCGCCCACGCTTACACCGAAGACCAGCTCGTCGAACAGCCCGCCATCGGGCTCTTCGGCGTTCTCGGTTGGCAGACGGTGTCGGCGCTGGAGGAGACCTTCGGGTCAGGCAGCAATTCAGCGTCGACGCTGGGCCGCGAGACCAAGGGCGAGGTGGTGCTGACAGGCCGGCTGCGCGCGGCACTCGAACGACTGAACCCGGCCGCGGCGGCCGAGGCGCTCACCCGGGTCGTCGACGAGCTCAGCCGCGATCGCTCGGCCATGAGCCTGACTGCTGCCAACCGCGAGGTCTACGCGCTGCTCAAGGATGGCGTGGCCGTTTCGGTGCCCGATCCGGTGCACGGCGGGCAGAAGACCGAGCGCGTGCGCGTGATCGACTGGACGAACCCGGCGGGCAACGACTTCCTGCTCGTGAGCCAGTTCAGCGTGACGGGTGCGCTCTACACCTGCCGGCCCGACCTGGTGGGTTTCGTGAACGGCCTGCCCTGGGTGGTGATCGAACTGAAGAAGCCCGGCGTGCCCGCGCGCGCGGCCTTTGACGAGAACCTCACGCACTACAAGGAGCAGATCCCGGCGCTCTTCGTTTTCAACGCGCTGATGATCGCGAGCAACGGCACCGACAGCCGGGTGGGCTCGCTCACCGCCGACTGGGAGCGCTGGGTGGAGTGGAAGCGTATCGAGCGCGAGGACGAACCGCGCCGCGTGTCGCTGGAGGTGATGCTGCGCGGGACCTGCCAACCCGCCCGGCTGCTCGACCTGGTGGAGAACTTCACCCTGTTCTCGGAGCACAAGGCGTCGCTGGTGAAGGTGCTGGCGCAGAACCACCAGTTCCTGGGCGTGAACAACGCGATCGCCTCGATGCTGCAGGCGCGCTCCATGGGCCATGGTCGCGGTGGCGTGTTCTGGCAGACGCAGGGCAGCGGCAAGAGTTTCTCGATGGTGTTCTTCGCCCAGAAGGTGTTGCGTACGCTGCCAGGCAACTGGACCTTCGTGGTCGTGACCGATCGGGTGGAGCTCGACGAGCAGATCGCCAAGACCTTCAAGGCCACGGGTGCGGTGGGCGATGCCGCCGACAGCCATGCCGTAAGCGGCGCGCACCTGCGCGAGCTGCTCGCGGGCAACCAGCGCTATGTCTTCACGCTGGTGCACAAGTTCCAGACCACCGAGGTGCTGTGCGACCGGTCTGACGTGATCGTGCTGACCGACGAGGCGCACCGCAGCCAGTACGACACGCTCGCACTGAACATGCGCGCCGCGCTGCCGCGCGCCACCTTTCTGGCCTTCACCGGCACGCCGCTGATCGCGGGCGAGGAGCGCACGCGTGAGGTCTTCGGCGACTATGTGTCGGTCTACGATTTCCAACAGTCCATCGAGGACGGCGCCACGGTGCCGCTGTTCTACGAGAACCGCACGCCCGAGCTGCAGCTGGTCAATGCGGAGCTGAACGACGAGATCTACGAACTCATCGAGAACGCTGCCCTCGACCCCGACCAGGAGGCCCGGCTCGAGCGTGAGCTGGGCCGGCAGTACCACCTGATCACCCGCGACGACCGGCTCGAAGCGGTGGCCAGCGACATCGTGCGCCACTTCCTTGACCGCGGTTTTTTTGGCAAAGCGATGGTGGTGTCCATCGACAAGGCCACCGCGCTGCGCATGCACGACAAGGTGCGCCAGCACTGGGCGGGTGAGACGAAACGGGTGCAGACCGAGCTGGGCGAGCTGGCCCTGCTGCCGCTGGGGGACGAACGATCAGCCAAGCAGGCAGTGCGCGATGCGCGCAAGGCTGAGCTCACGCGCCGGCTGGATGCGCTGAACACCACCGACATGGCGGTAATCGTGTCGCCGGGCCAGAACGAGATCGCGCAGATGGCCACGCTGGGCCTGGACATCGAGCCGCACCGCAAGCGCATGAACGACTCGCAGCCCGGGCTGGACGAGAAGTTCAAGGACACCACAGACCCCTTGCGGCTGGTGTTCGTCTGCGCGATGTGGCTCACCGGCTTCGATGCGCCGAGCTGTTCCACGGTGTATCTCGACAAGCCGATGCGCAACCACACGCTGATGCAGACCATCGCGCGTGCCAACCGCGTGTTCCCCGGCAAGCACAGCGGCGTGATCGTGGACTATGCGAATGTCTTCGCGTCGCTGGAGAAGGCGCTCGCCATCTACGGCAAGGGCGGTGGCAGCGCCAACCCGGTGCGCGACAAGGCTGAGCTCGCGCAGGCCCTGGCCCGCGCGGTGGAGGACGCGAGTGCGTATTGCGCGAACAAGGGCGTGGACCTCGCCGGCATCGAGGCGCTGCCGCTGGGTGACTTCCAGCGGCTGAAGAAGATCGACGATGGCGTGAATGAGCTGATCTCGCCTGACGCGCTGCGCCGCGATTTCTTCGGTCACGAGCGGCTGGTTGGCACGCTGTACCGCGCGGTGAAGCCGGACCTGTCGGCCCTTGCGCACACGGGTCGCGTGGCCTGTCTGGCCACGCTGGCCGAGGCCATCCGCGCCAAGCTCAACCCCAATCCGCCCGACATCGGCAGCGTGATGGCGGGCATCAATGCGTTGCTCGATGCGTCGATCACCGGCCATGAGATCCGCGAGGGCACGGTGCCAGCGCTCGATCTCTCGAAGATCAACTTCGAGGCGCTGGCCAGCAAGTTCAAGCAGTCCAAACACCACAAGACCGACATCGAGGTGCTGAAGGCGGTCGTGCGCGCGCACCTGGAGAAGATGATCGCGGCAAACCCGCTGAGAGCCGACTTCGCCGAGAAGTTCGAGGCGCTGATCGAAAGCTACAACGCCGGCAGCCGCAGCATCGAGGAGCTGTTTCAGGAGTTGGTCAAGCTTTCCGGCAGCCTCGACGAAGAGGAGCAGCGCCACGTGCGCGAGAACCTCAGCGAGGAAGAGCTCGTGATCTTCGACATCCTCACGCGGCCTTCGCCAGAGCTCTCGACGGAGGAGCGTACCGAGGTGAAGAAGGTCGCCCGCGACCTGCTCGCTCGACTCAAGCAGTTGCTGGTGCTCAGCTGGCGGCAGAAGACCGCGGCGCGTTCACAGATCACGAACGCCATCAAGGACACCCTCGACAGCGGCCTGCCGCGCGCCTACACGCCCGAGCTCTACAACGAGAAGTGCGCGGCGGTGTTCGAGCATGTGTATGAGCGGAATCCGGATCGGGGTGCGGGTAGTGCCGGGGCGGTTCCCGGGCAAGTCTGAGGGCCGAGGGTCAACGGGAGCGACAGCGAATGCCATTCGATTCAGAAGAGGTGCACTGGAAGAGTGAGGCGATGGAGGCGATCCGGCGCGAGCGATCCCCCCTTCTCGCGTCGGCGATCGAAACTCTGGACGCGGCGATCTGGGTCATGGCGGGTGGCAGCCACGCGCAGGCGGTCAGCGTGTTCCACACGGCCATCGAACTGAGTCTCAAGGCCGAGCTCGACAGGGTCCATCGCGCCCTGATCGCTGACAGAAGGAGCCTCGAGTACAACGACCTGAAGCGGATCCTGCGAGAAGAATTCGCTGCACATCCGAGAGGACAGGCGCTCAGCATTCCGGCGTTCGATATCGACAAGACCATCACCTTTCTGGAGGCGGTGGACCGGGTTGCCGATCTGTATCGGGAGGTCATCCAGCCCTGGCGGAAGCGTCTGGAAGCCTTCCATGCACTGAGGAACGACATCGTGCATGCTGGCCGTCGAGGGGCGGCGCCGATGGGCGAGGTCGAGGCTATCGTGCTTGTCGCGTTCCCGTTCCTGAAGACGTTCCTTGGATCTGTACTCCCGGAGGGCACGACCGTTGAAGCGCTCGTGATGCGGAGGGTGTATCGGGAGTTCGAGGTCGCGCAGAACGTGGCGGAGCACTTCAGGCGCGAGTCGCGTGAGCTTCCAATCCCAGTGAGTGTTCTTGGGTGCCTCTCTCGTCTGATCGTCTTCAACCGGACCTACGTCGCCGAGTTCTGGGACCGCGACGGCTATCTTGAGGACGAGGGCGATCGAGACTTCAGACTTGGCGAGCAGGCCAAGCGAGAGTTCGAAGACGGCGAGCGGCATCACGACTTTACTGGCACGTGCAACATCTGCGGCAACTACAGCCTTCTCGTCTCGCTCGAGCTGGACGAGGAGAGGTCTCCTCCGCAGGTCTTCGTCCAGGCGCTGTCCTGCTTCAAGTGCGGCCTTTGGCTAGAGGGGGACTCACCGGAGGCTCTTGCCAATGTTCACTTTGGCCCTGTCGACGCGGACGAGATCACGGCCTACCTGAAGGACATTGGCAAGGCCGACTTGGCTGCGCAGATGCTGTCGCGGACGCAGGGGGATGAAGCACCGTGACCGAGGTCGTGTACATGCTCGCGTACACACGACCCCCTCTAACCGTTAAAACATCGCAATTACAAGGGTTTGCGCGCGATCGTTTAGTTCTGCATCGGGAAGTAGGCGCTACAGCCGGACCGACGAGCGCGGCCTGGTGATCGAGGTGACCACCGAGGATGTGCGCGCCATCATCTGGCGAAAGAAGGACGAGGGCTTCGACGTAGCCGCCGGCGTGATCCGTGGTCTGCTCAAGCGGCTGTTCGACTACGCGATGAACGCCGGCCTGACGGCGACCAATCCGGTGATGGCCCTGCCGATGCGGCATGTGCACCGCGCGCGCTCACGCGACCGGGCGCTCGCGCCGCAGGAGATCCGCGTGTTCCTGAAGGCGGTGATGGACTCGAATCGTGTACCTGTCGCCGCAGGCGCTGGCCCTGTTCGCCGAGCTGCGGTCACTTCCTGTCGGTCGCAGCGGTCGGCTTTCGGGCTGTCCGCTGGTGCTCCTGGCGTCTGCGTGGCAGGCTATTCAGGAGAGGGTCGAGGCGCGATGAGGCGAGAGCGCTGCCGGAATTGCTCTCGTAGCACGCTTGCTATACATTTCAGTCATGCGCTCCGCCACCTTCCCGCCCATTCGCGTCGAACCCGAGGTTCGTGCAGAAGTCGAGGCTGTCTTGCGCGAGGGCGAGTCGCTGACCCAGTTCATCGAGGAGGCGGTCGTCGCGGCCGCGGCTTGGCGTCGCGTGCAGTCCGAGTTCATCACTCGCGGCGAGGCGGCGATCGAGCGGTGGAAGCAAGAAGGCGGCGGGCACGCGGTCGACGAGGTCATGGCCGACCTCCAGGCGCGCCTCGATGACGCCAAGCGCCAGGCGGCTCAGCGCGCAGGCCGGTGACGACCAGATACACGGTCACGCTGCTGCAGGAAGCGGTAGGGGACCTGCGACGTCTGGAGGACTTCGCCATCGAGCGCGAGCTTGCGAGCGAGACACCGGACTGGACCACACCCCAACGCGCACTGGACGCCATCCGCGAGGGCATGCGCCTGCTGTCCTGGTCGCCCTACTCATGCCGTCGAGCAGAACTGGGCAATGGTCGTTCGCGCGAATTGATCGTTCCATTCGGCGGCACGGGCTACATCGTTCTCTTCGAGATCGTCGGCGACAACGTTGTCGTGGGCGCGGTTCGCCACCAGCGGGAAGAAGACTACCGGCACTGAAGCAAGTCTGCGAAAGCCAGCGGGCGCCTGCGCGACGCGCCGAGGCCAATGACGTTTGTCGCCGAGCGGCCAGAAGCGGTCGCTGACCAAAGGCCGCTAAGGGTACTCGGTGTCAGCCGCAGGTTTGCGCGTAATTGCCGGCTTCAGTGACGCATGTGGCGGTGGAGCGCGCCGCGCTGGCCAGCGCCCATCGGGGGCATTTATACTGATATTAGAAGGTTTATTCAGTTAAGATAAACTTCCTAATATTGCAATAATCCAGCGGCAACATGAACTCCATCCAAAACCCGTTTGTGCCAGGGGCAGGCTCACCACCGGTCGAACTCGCGGGCCGCGATCCGCTTCTCGAAGAGATGCGTGTCGCCCTCCAGCGTGCCCGGATCGGCCGGCACGCGAAAAGCGCGATGCTGGTTGGCCTGCGCGGGGTCGGGAAGACCGTCCTGCTCGATCGAATCCGGGGCGATGCCGAGGCGGCAGGCATCCACACCATCCGCATCGAGGCACCGGAGGGGCGGTCACTGCCTGCGATCCTCGCGCCCCAGCTGCGTCAGGCATTGCTGCGGCTGAGCAACGTCGCCGCAGCCAGGGACTATGCCGTCCGTGGCCTGCGTGCACTCGCCGGCTTCGCCGGCAAGATGAAGATCAAGTATCAGGATCTCGAGGTCGGCCTGGACTACGAGCCCGAGCCCGGCCTGGCCGACAATGGCGACCTCGAGCACGACTTGCAGGCGCTTTTTGAGCAGGTCGGTCGCGCGGCCAAGGCCGCTGGTACCGCCGAGGCAATCTTCATCGACGAACTGCAGTACGTGGCGGAGGACCAGCTGGCGGTGCTCATCACGGCGATGCACCGCGTCGAGCAGCAGCAGCTGCCGGTCGTGCTCGTGGGGGCAGGCCTGCCACAGCTTCGCGGCCGGATGGGCAACGCGAAGTCCTATGCCGAGCGGCTGTTCAACTTTCCGCAGATCGGCGCCCTCCCGGGGCCAGCGGCCGAACGGGCGATTCGCGTGCCACTGCAGAAGGAGGGGGTCGACATCGACGAAGCCGCGCTGAATCGGCTGGTCGAGGTCACGCGCGGCTATGCGTACTTCCTGCAGCAATGGGGTTTTCATACCTGGGAGCAGGCGGCGCACTCGCCGATCGGCATCGACGCCGTACAGCGTGCGTCGGGCAGCGCCGTGGCGGCGCTCGACGAAAGCTTCTTTCGCGTGCGATTCGATCGGCTGACGCCGAAGGAAAAGCGCTACCTGCGCACGATGGCCGAGCTGGGACCTGGCCCACACCGCTCCGGCGATATCGCGGCGTGCTACTCAGCCAAAGTCACGTCGCTTGCACCGACGCGCAGTTCGCTGATCGCCAAGGGGATGATCTGGAGCCCGAACCACGGCGACACAGCCTTCACGGTCCCGATGTTCGACGAGTTCATGAAGCGCATCATCCCAGGCGCCGAGTGGCGTGACGCCTAAGGTCGTGTTGATGCGCTTCGCGACCAGAAAGAGTGGCCCTTCCCTCTCCGTCCCTCACCGCCCGTGGTAAGCGCGCACCGTCTGCCAGGCGGTCTCCTGCAGATGCTTCGCCACCGCCGGCGGCAGGCCCGCGGTGTAGCTGTTGCCCACCGGTGACACGCCGTAGATCGACGCCATCACCGTGCAGGCCGCGAGGTAGGTGCCGGCCAGGCTCGGGTGCCGCTTGTCGGCCACGTACAGGTTGATGTCCGGACGGCTCTGCATCGAGTGGCCGAAGGCCAGCCCGGCGGGCACGACGTGCGCGCCGTTGCGCCGCCCGGCCTCGGTGTAGGCGGCGGCCAGACTTTGGGTCATCTCGGGCTTGTCCTGGTAGGCCCAGGTCATCAGGAACATCGGTTCGGCACCGTTGGCGCGCACCGTCTCGCTGTGCTGCCGGGCGAACTGGAAGAAGGTGACCGACAGCTCGGGATGCACCGGGCACTGGCTGCAGTCCATCATCAGCACCGCGTCGAACTGACGCCCGGGCGGATTGATGCGGATCTCGTTGTCGCCGACGAACGAGTAGCGACCGATCCCGTCCGGCCGGAAATACGACCCCACGTCA
Organism: uncultured beta proteobacterium; assembly: GCA_903934295.1. Taxonomy (GTDB): domain Bacteria; phylum Pseudomonadota; class Gammaproteobacteria; order Burkholderiales; family Burkholderiaceae_E; genus Quisquiliibacterium. The sequence goes on along the minus strand of CAIZNI010000001.1, from coordinate 10,805 downwards.
TGCCAGTCGAGACCGGAGCCGCTGATGGTGACCGACACGCCGCGCGATTCCGTCCGCTTGCGCTCGCCCGCCGGCACGCCGGCTGTCAGGGACCGCACATGGCCGTGCAGGCTGTTGTTGTAGTACATGAAGCTGTTGCCCACATACAGGATCGAGCGCGGCGGGTTGTCGGTCCCGGCACGGGTGGTGGTGGGCGGGGTCTTGACCGACGCCGATCCCGGCGACTGGGGCGCGGTCGACGCGCACGCGGACAGCAGCAGGATCGAAGCGAGGCAGGCCGAGCGAAGCAGGGTCGAGGGGTGCAAGGAAGTCTCCGTTGGGTGAGGGTGGGCTCAATCGACCGTCGCGCCCGAGCTTTTCACGATCTTCCCCCACCGCTCGAGATCGTCGCGGGTGAGTCGCGCGAGCTCCGCGGGTGAACTCGGCGCCGGCTCGGCGCCCTGGCTGGCGAGGCGCTCGATGACGGCCGGTTCGGCCAGCACCTTCGCGCCTTCGGCGGCGATGCGCTCGATCACCGCTTTCGGCGTGCCGGCCGGGGCGAACAGCCCGTACCAGGAGTTCGCGTGGAAACCCGGCAGGGTCTCGGCCAGCGTGGGGATCTCGGGGGCGAGCTTCGTGCGCCGCTCGGTGGCCACGCCGATCACTTTCAGCTGGCCGTTCTTCACGAAGGGGAACACGCCAGGAAAGCTGCCGAAGGTGATCGGCACCTGGCCCGCGACGACGTCGGCGGCCGCGGCCGCTGCGCCGCGGTAGGGGATGTGCACCAGGTGCAGCCGGGCGCGCTGGTTGAGCATCACGCCGAGCAGGTGGTTCAGCGTGCCGTTGCCCGCCGAGGCGTAGTCGATCCGGCCGGGGCGGGTCTTCGCGTACTCGATCAGCCCCTTCAGGTCGCTGGCCGGGAACTTCGGGTTCGCGACCAGCAGGTAGGGGGCGGTGGCCACCGACATCACCGGTTCGAAGTCCTTGATCGGGTCGAAGCCGGTGTTCTTGTAGAGCCACGGGTTGATGGTTTGTGCGCTCTGCGCGGTCAGCATCAGGGTGTGGCCGTCGCGCGGGGCGCGCGCCACGTACGCGGTGCCGACGCTGCCGCCGGCGCCCACCCGGTTTTCAATCACGACCGGCTGGCCGATGACCTGCGCCAGGCGCTGCGCGAAGGCGCGGGTCACCGTGTCGTTGGCGCCGCCCACTGCCTGTGGCACCACGATGGTCACCGGGCGTGACGGCCAGACGTCCTGGGCGTGCGCGAGGCCGCCCCGGGTGCCGGCCGCGGTGGCCAGCGCCCACGGCGCGAGGGGGGCGAGGAGGCGGTTGCGTTGCGGCTGGGAGCGGGCCATCGGCGGTCTCTTTTCAGGGGACAGGGGTATGGCGCGATTGTAGGCGCGAGACCCGCTTGCCCGCCGGTGCCGGCGACAGCCCCGCCGGCGTCAGATCCAGCGGCTCACCCGCACCGCCCCGGCCGAGCCCGCGCCCACCACGGTGGTCCAGGCGGCGGTGAGCCAGGCCACCGCGCCGCGGGGCGGCGATTCGCCGAGCCGCGCCCGGGCGTCATCGCGATGCGCCACTTCGTCGCGCTGGCAGTCGGCCAGCAGTGCGCGCAGCTCGACCAGCGAGGCCTGTGTGGCGGCCGGCGCGGTGGGCAGCAGGGTGTCGATCTGCGTGAGCTGCACCGCGTAGTGGTGGTCGACGAAGGTCTCCACCGCCTCGATGGTGGCGTAGACCGCGCGCGGGCCCAGGCAGGCGGGCAGCGCGCCGGTGAGCCAGCCGGCCACGCGCCACAGCGGCAGCAGGCGGCTGCGGCCGGCGCGGGGGACGCGCGTCTCGATGAGCGCCAGGTGCCGGGCTTCGGTGTCCAGGTGGTGCTGCGCGAAGGCGCGCAACCCGGCGTCGCGTGCGAGCGCCAGTACACCGCGGTAGATCATCACCGCGCCCGCCTCGCCGGCGTGGTCGGTGCGCAGCTCGCGGCGCAGCGCCAGCGGCCAGTCCTGCCACCGGTCCCGGGCCTCGGCCTGCGCCGCCGTCACCGGCGCCGCCCGCCACAGGGGCCGCAGCCGCAGGAAGGCGCGGTACAGGCCCTCCATCACCCACAGCACACCGGGAATCCGGGCCAGCAGTGCCAGGCCCCGAAAGGCCGGCAACCGCTGCCAGATCGCCACGAAGGCGCTGGCGCCGCTGAGCAGTCGGCCGTCGGGCAGCCGCACATGCAACCGGCGCAGCGCCGCCTCGCGCGACAGGGCCGTGCCCAGCGCCGGGTCGGCGCAGACCGCCGCGTCGACCCACTGCAACTGATCGCCGCCGCGCGCGCTGCGGTAAGTGGCGATCTCGCGGGCGCACAGCGTGCAGCCGCCGTCGAAGTAGACGCAGGCGTCGGCCGGTGGCGCATCGGGTGCCGCGGCGGTCTGGGGGGTAGGGGATGTCATGCCGCGCAGGGTACCTTGCGGGGGAATGGTCGGGTGAGCGTCAGGGTGGACGTGAGGGTGAGCGTCCGGGCGGACGTGACGCTGGACGTGAGGGTGGCTGGCGTAGCGAGGCCGGTTTCGAGTGAGAATACCGCCGCAGCCCCGGCCACCGACGGATCCGACAACGCGGCGCACCCTGTCCCAAGGAGACACCATGATTCCCGACCACACTGATTTCAGCGACATGCTCGCCCACTGGGCGGCGCAGCGCCCCGATGCCGATGCCCTGGTCTTCGGCGAGACGCGCCTGAGCTGGTCGCGCCTGGCCGACCGGGTGCACCGGCTGGCGGCGGCGCTGCGGGCCGCGGGCCTGCAGCCCGGTGAGCGCATCGCCGTGCTCGACCTGAACCATCCGTCGTGCCTGGAGCTCACGCTGGCCTGCGCGCAGGTCGGCACGGCGAATGCGGTGGTCAACTTCCGCCTGGCGCCGCCCGAGATCGAATACGTGATCAACGACGCCAGCGCCCGTCTGCTCTTCGTCGGACCCGAGTTCGCCGGCGTGGCCGCGCAGCTGCGCGAGCGGCTGTCCAGCGTCGAGCGCGTGATTCGCGTGGGCGGGCCCGAGGACGAGTTCGAGCCCTGGCTGACCGCGCACGCACCCGACACCCGCGTGCACCCGGCCGCGCGCGGCGACAGCTTCCTGCAGCTCTACACCTCCGGCACCACCGGGTTTCCGAAGGGCGCGATGCTCACCCACGGCGGCATGCTGGCGCACGCGCGCAACGTGGCGGCGATGCAGACGATGGGCGGCGAGTCGCGGGTCCAGGTGGCGATGCCGCTCTTCCATGTGGGCGGCACCAGTTACGCGCTGGTGGCGTGGGCGGGCGGCGCGCCCATCTACCTGATGCGCGTGCCCGAGCCCTCGGCGGTGCTGGCGATGCTCGAGCGCGAGCGCATCACCCACACCTTTTATGTGCCGGCGCTGATGGCGGCGATGGCCCAGGTGCCGGGCGCCGGGGATCGCGACTACTCGGCGCTGCAGGCGCTTGCCTATGGCGCCTCGCCCATGCCGCTGCCGGTGATGCGGGCCTGCGTGAAGCTGTTCCCGGGCGTGATGCAGCAGGTCTACGGCATGACCGAGCAAAGCGGCGTGGTCACCGTCCTGGGCGCCGAGGACCACGAGAACCCGGCGGTGGCGCACCGGCTGGTGTCGGCCGGCAAGGCGATCGCCGGCGTGGAGATCGAGGTGCGTGACCCCGCCAGCGGCGAGCCGGTGCCCACCGGTCAGCCCGGCGAGATCTGGGTGCGCAGCGAGCAGGTGATGGGCGGCTACTGGGGCAAGCCCGAGGCCACCACCGCGGCGATCACCGTCGACGGCTGGTACCGCTCGGGCGATGGCGGTCACCTGGACGCCGACGGCTATGTGTATGTGACCGACCGCATCAAGGACATGATCATCAGCGGCGGCGAGAACATCTACCCCGCCGAGATCGAGCGGGTGCTGGCCGAGCACCCGGCGATCGCCGATGTGGCGGTGATCGGCGTGCCCGACGAGCGCTGGGGCGAGGTGCCGCGCGCGGTGGTGGTGCTGCGCGCCGGTGCCCAACTGGATCCGGACGATCTGGTGGCCTGGTGCCGCGAGCGGCTCGCGACCTACAAGTGCCCGAAGACCGCCGATGTGGTGGCCGAGCTGCCGCGCAATCCGACCGGCAAGATCCTCAAGCGCGAACTGCGCAAGCCCTACTGGGCCGGACGCGATCGCCAGGTGGTCTGAGCCGGCGGGTGGCCTGACTGGCCCGGTGGTCTGAGCCGCCCGGTGGGCCGAGCGGGCCCCTGTTCTGAGCCGGCCGGTGGCGTGACTGGCGCTCCAGCCGCTCTGCTCAGGGGCGGCCGGCGACCTCTTGCGTGGCCAGGGCGGCCAGCATGCGGCTGAGCAGCCGGGTCACCTCGGGCGCCAGTGTCGCCGGGTCGACGCGCGCGGTCGGCAGCGCCCCATCCACCCAGAGTGTCGCCAGGCCGTGCACCAGCGACCAGGCGGAATACACCAGGGTCGCGGGATTGCCGGCGGGCGCTGCGCCGGCCCGCTGGCATTCCTCGATCACCGCGAACAGCAGCCGGAAGGCCTGCTGACTGGCCGCGCTCAGGGCGGGATTTCGGGCGGCCGGGCTGTTGTCCCGGAACATGACGCGGAAGTGGCCGGGATGGGTGACGGCGAAATTCACATAGGCCTGCCCGATCGCGTCCAGGCGGGCGCCGGCATCGGGTGGCGCGGCGTCGCGCCGGCTGACCATCGCCTGCCCGAGCAGCTCGAAGCCCTGCAGTGCGATGGTGGCCAGCAGGTCGTTGCGGTCGGTGAAGTGGTGGTACGGGGCGCCGGACGACACGCCGGCCTGGGTGGCCAGCGCGCGCAGGCTCAGGGCTTCGAGGCCCGCCCGGTTGATCACGTCGACACTGACGTCGATCAGGGTCTGCTTCAGATCCCCGTGGTGGTAGCCGCTCTTTTTCTGGATTCGCATCGCGTCCCGAGTGTCCAACAACCGCGGGGTGCAGGCAACGCGAAATTCAGCGCGGTCGGGGCTGGGGAGCTGCGGCCGGCGGTCGCAGCATCGCCGCCCCCATCAGCGAGACCATGCTGCGCGGGGAAAACCGCACCGATTGCGCCATGAGCCAGTTCTTCAGGCCGACGATGTGGGTGGGCGCGCGGCTGTTGAGCGCCTTGACGGCGTGCTGCGCGACCGTCTGCGCGTCGAGCGTGCTGGCGAAGACGGCGGTCTGGCGCACCGACGCGCTGCCCAGCCGGTCGATGAACCCGGTGTCGACCGCGCCCGGACACAAGGCCGCCACCTGGATGCCGCGGTGCCGGTACTCGGCCCAGAGCGCCTCGCTGAAGCTGAGCACGAAGGCCTTGGTGGCTGCATAGACGGCCATGTAGGGCGCGGGCTGGAACGCGGCGGTGGAGGCGGTGTTCAGGATCGCGCCATGCCCGCGCGCGAGCATCCCCGGCAAAAAGGCGTGCGACAGGGCGACCACCGCGGCGATGTTCACCGCGATCTGTTCCTGATCGCCCGCCGCCGGCAGGTCCTCGAAGGCGCCGTAGGTGCCGAAGCCGGCGTTGTTGACCAGGATGTCCACCTCGAGGCCCTTGGCCTGGACCTGGCTTTCCAGTGTGGTGGCGCAGTCCGGCCGGCTCAGGTCGGCGGCGATCACCGTCGGGCGTCTGCCGTGCTGGCTGCCGATCAGCGTGGCCAGTGCCTGCAGTTTGTCTTCCGAGCGGGCCACCAGCACCAGGCCCGCGCCTTCGGCGGCAAGGCGGATGGCGATGGCGGCGCCGATGCCCGAAGAGGCGCCGGTGATGAGGGCGGTCTTTCCGTTCATGGTCATGGCGGCTCAGTAGCCGATCGTGAGGGATTGGGTCGTCACCGCACCGGGCTTGACGACGAAAGAGGCTTCCTTGAACCCGGGAGCCGACAACTTCGGGCGCACGCTGTTGGAGGCCATGTAGCCCTCGGTCGGCATGCCCACGAAGTTCTTGTCCATCTTGCCGCTGCGGTTCTCGTCATGGAAGGCGATGGCTGCGTAGGTGCCCGGCTTCAGCTCGCTGAACACGCAGCTGGCGCGCTCGGCCGCGATCGGCACGCGGATCTCGCGGTGCGCCTTGGCGTGGTCTTCCGGGTAGCCGTCGGCGGCGCTGAACAGCAGGCAGCCGACATCGCCCTTGTCGTTGCGCAGCCCGGAGATCTCCAGGCGCACCGTGGCGTCGGCGGCAAAGGCGCTGGCCGCCGGTGCGAGGAGCGCGCCGAGCAGGGCGGAGGTGGCCAGCAGTTGGCAGAGGCGGGGGGTGTTCAGAGCGGTCATGAGGATCTCCATCGGGTTAATGTGAGCACAGCTTAGATCTCCACGAACCGATTGTCCAGAAATATTTGAGCAGTGCTTAGTTAAGGGCGCAGCGATGGTCGCCCGGGTCTGTCTCACCCTGTCCGGGCATCCCGTGGACACACGGGGTGGCAGCGGGCGGTGCCGCTATTGCGTGTCGTCGGCCTGGCGCAGAAAGGCCTCGACCTGGCCCTTGAGCTTGATCATCAGGGGCTGGCCCTTGCGGTCGACCGCCTTGCCGGCGCTGATCTTGATCCAGCCTTCGCTGATGCAGTACTCGGCCACGTCGAAACGCTCCTTGCCGTTGAACCGGATGCCGATGTCGTGCTCGAACAGCGCCGCGATGTGGTGCGGGCTGCGCGGGTCGGTGGACAGGCGGTCAGGCATGGGGGACTGCGGAGCGGCGTCGGTCATGGGCGGTCTGTGTCGGTCGGCGCGGCGGCCGCAGGAGCGGGCAGGATACACGGCCGGCCGATCGGCCGGGGAAGCCGCGCTGGCCCGGCGGACCCGCTGTTGGGAGGGGTGGTGATCGCGACACCAGCCGGCATCCGGCGGGTGTGACCATTTATCGGTTTCGCCTCGAGATTGCCGGACTTTCGCTCAATTCGACCCGCCGGGCGCCGTTAACGGGCGATGGACCCGATTACCCGCGCCACGCCCTTGTCCGACGCCCCCGCGCCTGTCGCGCCGGTCTGGCGTGCCTGGTCGGCGCGGGCGTGGACTGTGTCGCGCCAGTTTCTGCACCTCGGCCGTGTGCCGCTCCCGGGCCGCTCGCTGCTGGGGGTGCATTGGCGCGGGGTGGTGCTGGCGGCGACGCTGGCCGCGCTGGTGGGCGGGGCTGGCTCGTCGATGCTCGAACGCACGGCTCAGGAGGCAGCGCTTGCCGACCATGCCCGTCTGGTCGGCGGCCAGGTCGATCGGATGCTCGCCAGCATTGGCGAGGACCTGGGTGCGATGGCCGGGCAGGCGCAGCGTCTCGTCGGGGACCCGGTGCCGGGTCCGAAAGGCGATGCCTGCCCGGCCGACCTCACCCGCCTGCTCGCGCGCCGCAGTCTGGATGCCGACCTGGTGCGTGTCTTTCTGCTCGAGCAGGAGGGCCGGGTCTGCGGTCCGCTCGGCGGTCAGTCCTTGCCCTCCCTGCCGTGGTCCGATCGGCCTGGCGCCGTCCGTCCCGGCGCATCGGGGCCCATGGGGTCGGCAGCGGTGACCCTGACCCCGATGCCGTCGTGGGGCCTGATGGCCACCCGGCAGCTGGCGCCCGGGATGCGAATCCATGCCGAACTCGATCGCGAGCGGCTGCAGCACGCGATTCGCGACCAGGCAATGGCCGGCGAGATGATGCTGCAGACCCGCCTGCTGTCGCCCGAGGACGCGCCGCTCGCGGTCCTCAGTCGTGCGGCGGACGCGCCGTCCGGTGGCGCGCCCGACGCACGCATCGCGGTCGAGTGGCGCTCGGCCGAGCATCCGCTGAAGGTGGTGGTCAGCCTCGACGCGGTCTCGTCCTGGCGGGCGCAGAGCCTCGCCGCTCTGGGCGGGGCGCTGGGCGGGTTGCTGCTGATGTGCTTCGTCGCCTTCTGGGCCTGGCGTCGCACGGTCAGCCAGGTCCGCTTGCGGGATCGCATCGCGCGCGCCGTTCACAAGCGACAGTTCGAGCCCTTCGTGCAGCCGCTGGTCGATCTCGCCAGCGGCCGCTGTGTCGGTGGCGAGGTGCTCATGCGCTGGAACCACCCCGTGCGCGGCACCCTCTCGCCGGCGGAGTTCATCGACGAGGCCGAGCGCACCGGCCTGATCGTGCCGATGACCCGACTGGTGATCGACCGGGCGGCGCAACGGCTGGCTGCGGTCGCCCGCGCCGACAGACGCCTGCAGTTCGCGTTCAACATCACCCCGGCCGACCTGCGCCAGGAGGGCTTCGCCGCGATCCTCGCCGCGACCTTCCATGCCGAGACGATCCCGCGCGAGCAGGTGGTGCTCGAGCTGACCGAGCGCGACTTTGTCGACCCCCTCGCCCAGGATGCGCTGACCGCCCTGAGCGCCGCCGGATGGCAGGTGGCGATCGATGACTTCGGGACGGGCCATTCGAGCCTGGCGGTTCTCGAGCGGATGCGGGTTCACAAGCTCAAGATCGATCAGGCCTTCGTGCGCACGATCGATGAGCAGACCGTCAGCCGGCCGGTGCTCGACACCATCATCGCGCTGGCGCACAGCCTGAACCTGCCGCTGGTGGCCGAGGGCGTCGAGACGATGACCCAGCGCGACTATCTCGCGGCGCGCGGGGTCCAGAACGCGCAGGGCTACCTGTTCGCGCGGCCCATGCCGATCGCCGAGTTCGAGCGCTGGCTGGTCGCTGGCGTGGCAGGCACCGAGACCCCGCTGGCCGGCGGCGCGGCGCTCGATGCGCTCGATGCCGATGTTCGCGCCCTCTGGGGGGCGATGCGTGCCGACGGCGGGCTGGACGTGCGTGACCGCACCTGGCGCGCGCGGACCTGGCCGCAGTGCTTCGTCGGCACCGACGCGGTGACCTGGATCGGGCGCACGCAGGGGGTCGGTCGCCGTCGCGCAGTGCAGCTCGGTCGGCGTCTGGCGGCCTTCGGCCTGATCCAGCACGTTGCCGGCGAGCATGACTTCGAGGACCGCAACCTGTTCTACCGGCTGGTGTCACCGGGGGATGCGGGGGCGGCGATCACCGCGCCGCTGCCCCCGGACCTGGCTGCCAGCCTGCGCGGTCCGGGCGGTGTGCCGCCAGGCGATCACCCGAGCGGCGTCGCGCTGCATCGGCGCTGTGTCAGCGGGCGCGCGATCACCGCCTGGATGATGGCGCGCTATGCGGTGCCGCAGGCGGTCGCGCTGCAGTGGGGCGCGCAGCTGATGCGCGCGGGTCGATTGCGCCACGTGTTTGACGATCAGCCGTTTCGCGACGACCGGTCGTTGTACCGCTACAGCTGAGAGTTCCCGGCGCCCAGCACGGCCTCGATCGCCGCGCCCGCCCGCAGAACCGCCGCATCCTGCCCGCCGCAGCCCGCCAGCATCAGGCCGGCCGGCGCCTCGCCTTCCCGGTGGCAGGGCAGGGTCAGCGCGCAGCCGTCCAGGAAGTTGATCGGCGCGGCGTTGCGCAGCACCAGCTGATTGGTCCTGTCGTACTCGGTGTCGCTGTCGCGCAGCGGCGCGATCGCCGGCGCGACGATCGGCAGGGTGGGCATCAGCATCAGGTCCCCGTCCAGCGATGCGCTGACCGTGGCGATCCAGCGCTGGCGCTCGACCCGCAGCGACAGGTAGTCGGCCGCGCTCATGGCCGCGCCGCGGCGGATGCGCACCAGCACGCGGGGGTCATAGCCGGCCGCGTGCCGTCCGATCAGCTCGGCGTGCCACCACCAGGCCTCAGCCGCGGTGAATCCGCCCGCCCGGTTGATGCGCGCCAGATCGGCGAACGCCGGCATCTCGATCTCGACCAGGCGCGCGCCGGCCTGCGACAGGCGCTGCAACGCGCGCTCGATCGCCTGGCCCACCGCGTCGTCGACCCCGTCGAACATCACGGTTCGCGGCAGCCAGAACCGCTTGCCCGCCAGGGGTGCCGGTGTGAGCGAGGTCGGGGTCTGGCCGGCCATGATCGCGTCGAGCTGCGCGCAACAGTCGACGCTGCGCGCCAGCGGGCCGATCGAATCCAGGCTGCCCGACAGCGGCAGCACGCCCTCGAGGGGTACGCGCCGCGCGGTCGGCTTGAAGCCGGTGAGGCCGCACAGCGCGGCCGGAATGCGCACCGAGCCGCCGGTGTCGCTGCCGATGGCGGCCGCCGCCATGCCATCGGTGACCGATACCGCTGCCCCCGAGGACGATCCCCCCGGGATGCGCCCGGTGGCGCGATCCCAGGGGTTGCGCGGCGTGCCGTGGTGCGGGTTGATGCCCAGACCCGAGTAGGCGAACTCGGTCATATTGGTGCGCCCGATGATCACCGCCCCGGCCCCGCGAAGGCGTGCGACCACCGGGCAGTCCCGCTCGGCGGGCGCGGCGTCGTCCAGCACCCGCGAGCCGGCGCGGGTGACCTGGCCGGCCTCGTCGAACAGGTCCTTGATCGAGATCGGGATGCCGGCCAGTGGCGGCAACGCCAGGCCGGCGGCGCGCTGCGCATCGATGGCGTCGGCGCTGGCGCGGGCCTGCGCCGCGTGCACCGTCACGAAGGTGGCGGCGGCCTCGCTCGAGCCGGTGGCGGCGGCGAGCGCGCGCTCGGTGAGTTCGCGGCTGGTGGTGCGGCCGGCGGCGAGCGCCTGTTGCAGTCCGGTCAGGGTGTCGGCGGAGCGGGTCATGGCGGCTCGATCAGGGCGGGGTTGGCGATCGGGCGATGCTACCAGCGGGCATGCGAATAGAATCAGGCCTGTTCCGCACGACTCGCTGAGGCTTGCACGCATATGGCTGTCCACTTTCCCTTTTCCGCGATCGTCGGCCAGGACGACATGAAGCTGGCCATCCTGATCGCCGCGGTCGACCCGACCGTTGGCGGGGTGCTGGTGCTGGGCGACCGCGGAACCGGCAAGTCCACCG